>NZ_BAPV01000064.1 GCF_025995175.1 Asaia krungthepensis NRIC 0535 | reverse complement strand
TCTAGGCTCAGGACTCATAGCCAGAATATGACGGTTGCGGCGAGACAGATGGCCGAGAAGAAGACGGTCGGGCATCTGTCATAGCGTGTTGCGACCCGTCTCCAGTCCTTGCTTGAGCCTTCCGAACATGATCTCGATACGGTTGCGGCCTTTGTATTTCCGCTTGTTGTATTTTACCGGCTTCCCGCGGGATTTCCGTCCCGGAATGCAGGGTTTGATCCCTTTTTCCTCCAGGCCATCCCTGAACCAGTCAGCGTCATAGCCCCGGTCTGCCAACATCCATTGAGCTGCCGGAAGACTGTCCAGAAGGGCAGCAGCACCGGTGTAATCACTGATCTGGCCCGCTGTCATGAAGAAGTCGAGCGGACGTCCGTTCCGGTCGGCGACCGCATGCAACTTCGTATTCATGCCCCCTTTGGTGCGCCCGATCAGGCGGCCTGAACCCCCTTTTTACCCGCAGGCTCGACGCCGTGCGATGTGCCTTGAGATAGGTCGCATCAATCATGATGGTCTGAGGCTCTGCCTTTCCGGCGGCCAGTCCCTCCATCATGCGGATGAAGATCCCCATAGCACTCCAGCGCTTCCAGCGGTTATAGAGTGTCTTGTGTGGACCGTATTCCCGGGGCGCATCACGCCAGCGCAGGCCATTGCGGTTTACGAAAATGATCCCGCTCAACACACGGCGGTCATCAACCCGAGGTTTTCCATGGCTATTCGGAAAAAAGGGCCGCAGACGCTCCATCTGCCCGTCCGTCAGCCAATACAGGTCTCTCATCTTCAGTCTCCTTGAGGGAGCCTGAATCA
>NZ_BAPV01000063.1 GCF_025995175.1 Asaia krungthepensis NRIC 0535 | reverse complement strand
TGGGAATCGGGAATGGTCTATGTGTGGTGTGGGTTTTGGGTGTTTTGAGGAAGTGTTTGACAACCCCCCCCGGTTTCCGTAAAAGCCCGTTCACCGCAGCGGACGATGCCGCGGCCACTGCCTGAAAGACTGAGTGATCTC
>NZ_BAPV01000062.1 GCF_025995175.1 Asaia krungthepensis NRIC 0535 | reverse complement strand
GGGGGGGCTCATTCGGAGGGTTTTGGTCGATCACGCGGCGGTTTTACGAGCAAGATCCACGCCCGATGCGACAATCAGGGACGTCCTTTCAGACTCGTCCTGACCAAAGGCCAGGTCTCAGCTTACAAAGCCACAGACTCCCTGCTGATGTTG
>NZ_BAPV01000061.1 GCF_025995175.1 Asaia krungthepensis NRIC 0535 | reverse complement strand
TTCTTCTCGGCCATCTGTCTCGCCGCAACCGTCATATTCTGGCTATGAGTCCTGAGCCTAGACATGTGTCTGCAAAGACCGCTCGACCGATCTTGCGGTTTCTGCATTCATAAACAGCGTATTCTCTTGATGGGGTAGTGATCCATTTGCCCGTCTTCCGAAAGGAACGTGGCCTGTTCAGCTTGCGCCTGCGCCATCAGGAGATGGTCAAACGGATCACGATGATGCAGAGGCAAAGACATCAGGATCTGCAGGTGTTCGGGCTGTATTGGCAGCAGAGAGAAGCCTTCCGCAGGGATGGCTGCCAGAATATCATTCATATCCGCATCCAGCTTTCCGATACGGATTTTGATCGCAATCTCCCATAGTGACACGATACTCACCAGAATATCGTGGGCCGGGTCTGCGATGATCTCCCGTGCAGTCTCACCCAGCCGCTCTGAGTCCGAAAGCCACCAGAGCAACGCATGCGTATCGAGCAGAACCTTCACAGATCGCGTTCCATACTTTCAAGAATGTCCGGCGGTGTCTGATCAAAATTTTCACTCATTCTGATCCGCCCGCGAAGAGCTCCTGGCTGACGGCGGGGCCGATAGGAAGGAGCCGGCGGTCGCAGTTCAGCCACAATCTCATCATGAGATGTCACCAAGATCGTGCTACCCTGTCTGACCTGACGCAGATAAGCCGTCAGGTTTCCGCGGAACTCTCGAACACCGACTATCTGCGGGGACGGTAAATTATCTAAAAGATGCTGACTCATAGTCTCCTCCCTATGTGTCACCATAACATGTACACATAGGGAGGAGGTAGAGAATTCCTGATGCCTGTTCGATTTCAGAGATCAGTGGCTTCTGACAGTGTCAGCGCGTCCTCGACATCAACCCCAAGGTATCGAACTGTACTATCGAGCTTTGTATGGCCCAGCAGAATCTGAACGGCCCGGATGTTACCGGTTCGTTTGTAAATCATGGCAACCTTTGTCCGGCGGAGTGAATGAGTTCCATATTCACCGGGGATCAGTCCCACTGCCTGAACCCATTGATCCAGAAGCCGGGCGTATTGCCTTGTGCTCAGATGAGCTTTGGGGCTTAGGCGACTGGGAAAAACATATTCATTCAGGCCGCCACCTCGGTATTCCAGCCAGGTTCGCACGCTTTCCCGTGCTGTTTCTGTAATTTCGAACTGTACAGGTCGCCGAGTTTTCTGCTGAACGACCATGGCTCGGTGACGTACCTGACCGCTGGTCACGATGTCGCCAATACGAAGGCTGACAAGATCGCAGCCTCTGAGCTTACTATCGAGAGCAAGATCAAACAAAGCCTTGTCTCTGACACGCTGTTCGCTCCCCAGCCAGAACCGAATAGCCCAGACGTGCTTTTCTTTGAGCGCCCTCTTGGCGCCAACCATTTTTCCTGCGTTCCAAGGCACGGACGCTTTTAACGTAGGCGATGGAAAACGAGTTTTCTTCTCCATGATATGTCCTCCTGATCAGCTGCACATGCAGCAATCAGCAGTTTGGAGGAGGCTAGTGACCGGTAACGAGAGCTATTGCAGACCGTCCGCTTTCCGGAGGCCCAAACGACGCCGCTTATGACCGAAATGAGGCGGAAGCGGACGTGGCTCTGGATGCATAAATTCTACGTTTTATGAGGGAAGGGACGATTTATTTTCAGTAAAAGTTCATGCATGGGCAGAAAAAAGTTCATCAAAACAGCCTCTTAATCCTGCTTTGCTCTCAACTTGTGATTGCTGCAAGCTGAGAAGCAATCGTTCCCCCGCAACCACTTAAAGTTTCTGAAACCCCGCCAAGTCATCGACTTGGCGGGGTTTTGCTATGCGTAAACTGAGGCCATCTTCTGTAAAATCGTTTAATTTCAGTTCATTAAATATGGTAGGTTCAAGGCGGGGGTATCATACCGCGCAACCACTTGCGATTACCCGCCTTGACGTGAGACGCTGTTACAATCAGGCTCGGAAGCGAATGTAATTTTAGTTTCTGGATCGATGACTGACCTTATTCGAGACCTTAGGCACCGCGACGCGTACCATCGAGCACTCAGGCAGTGCGCGCATGTCGCCCGAGAGGAGTTTGAGGTCGCCACCCGTGCCCTTCACGACGCTGAGCAGATTGGGCAGAAACTAAAGGCAGCGGTGGCAGCCGTCGCGCGTCGAGTCCCGACCGACGGAGCTGCCGTGGAAGACGCCCGAGCACGACTTCAAGAACTCGACGCAAAGCTTGAGACGACGCTAGCGGACTCCCTCCGTGCGACAAACGCAGCTCTTAACGCCAAGCAGAATGTCCTCAGTCGCTTCACGGTCACGCTCTTTGGCCGAACGATGGCAGGCAAAAGCACAATCCGTGAGGCGCTCACTCGCGGCGACGGTGCCACCATTGGTAAGGGCGCTCAGCGTACAACCCGCGACGTGCGCGAGTACGTCTGGAACTCCCTCCGCATCATCGATACCCCCGGCATTGGGGCGTACGAGGGTGACGAGGATCGCGCGCAGGCATTATCGGTGATCGACGAGACCGACGTTGTATTGTTCCTCGCCAGCTCCGACGGGGTTCAGGAGGAGTCGTTCAAAGGTATGCGGGAGTTGCGCCAGCAGAACAAGCCGCTCATTTTCGTGTTGAATGTTAAGCGCGATCTCGAGAAGCCTGTGAACATGCGTCGGTTTCTAAGAGATCCACAAAGCGTCTTCGACGAGAACGAGCTTCGTGGACACTTCGACCGCATCCGCTGGCTCGCCCGTGACTACCTTGGCATGCGCGATGTTCGGATATTCCCGATCCACGCGCAGGCGGCATACTTCTCCACTCGCCCCGAGTATGGAGAAAATGCCGAACTCCTTGCGGAGCGCTCCCGCCTCGGAGATCTCCTCCACGCACTTGAGGTGGAGGTTTCCCAACGCGGCCTTGTCCGTCGAGTGCAGACCATCGTCGATGGTACCCAAATTTCGTTGCTTGATCTCCAAGAGGAGCTTGGTAAGCAGGCAAAAACTGTGAGGCGAGCGGCTCATTACCTCGAAGACAAGTTCGGAGAGCTTGATGTCTGGCTTAGTGGCTTCATCCGGGCAACAAACGCCCGCGCGGAGACGGAAGCGAGCCAGCTCGTACAGCCGCTCCGCGCATCGGTGTCTGCGTTCATCGACGAGAACATCGAACGAGAGGATGTAGGTGACCGCTGGAACCATAAGGTGGGAGCGCTCGACATCCAGGGCTGGCTCAAACGTCAGCAGACCGCCATCCTTGATGAGCTTCGCGCTCGCCTCGTTGAGTTTTCACGAGAGATGTCAGTAGAGTCGAAGTTGATAGGAGAGTTCGATGCCGCCAGCCCATCACAGTTTGACCCGTGGGATGTGCAGCGATCTCTGCGTTGGCTCTCTGCAGCAGGGGGTGCTATGGCCGGCGTTGCCGCTGTAGCTGGGTACTTCGGTGCCGCGAACTTTTGGAATCCAGTCGGGTGGATTGCCGGTGGCGTTAGCGTGATCGCTCTAGGGCTGTCATGGCTTTTCAGCGACCGCGAGAAAAAGCTTCAAGGCCAGAAGGCAAAGGTGACCTCCGACCTCCGTAAAAGTATCGACAACCTTGAGCGCGAAGTCGCGAACGGCTTGAAGAAATGGTTCTATGACAGCGTGACGAGCCGATTAGTTCGCGCGATTCGCAAGGACACACGGCAGCTCTATACTGGCATGAGTGAGGTCTCTCGATCCCTGAATGATGGGGCCCGTCAGGTGGATACCATTGTCGAAGGGCTCAACCGCCGCCTTCTTATCCGCACGGGCCAGTTCGTTCAAACGCCTGTGGAAGAAGCTCTAATCGCCCGTGTAGTTCGTGACCCCGGCATTCGCGTCAAGTTCCTTTGGAGAGAGAACACCGAAAACGCGGCGTTCTGCAAGCGGGTGGGCCTCGCGATCGGCGAGTGGGTCGACGAGATTCCAGACGTTCCTGTCGCTCAAAAGGTAGCTGCCGCCCTGCGTCCTGCCAGCGTCTCGCCCACGAACGTATCAATCTCGGCTCAATTGGCCCTAGTTCGGGTCCCACAACAAGAAGTGGGGCGCGCTATCGGAAAGCGCGGCAGCAATGTTTCCCTTGCCAGCCGCCTTGTGGGTGTACGCATTAAAGTGATTGGAGAGGACCGCGCACATGGCTGACAGAGCTTCCTTCGAATTTGGCGAAATCCTCTCAGCAACCCGGCAACTTCAGAGTGATCTGCGCGCGGCCACCGCGTGCTCCGAGGATCCAAAGGTCAAAGCTCTCGAACGCGAGGTGGATGAGGTTCGGATCACTGGGATGTCGAGCGACGCGCCCCCTCTTACCATAGCCTTCGTCGGCCAGTATAATGCGGGAAAGTCAACGATCCTTCGCGTCCTCACTGGCCGCGAGGACATTGTGATCGATTCTGACGTCTGCACCGACGCAGTCACAGCTTACGACTGGAAGGGTGTCCGGCTCCTTGACACACCGGGTGTACATGCGGGACACCCCGACCACGACGAGAAGACCTATGCGATCATCGATCGCGCCGATCTCATCGTGTTCGTCGTTACGAACGAGCTGTTTGACGACACGATCGGGCGGCACTTCCGAGAGCTCGCATTCGCGCGTCAGCACGCGCGTCGGATGCTCCTTGTCGTAAACAAAATGGGCCAAGATCCAGGCTCACCTGAGACGAAGCAAGGCGACATCGAGAAGGTCACGGCGCCGCTCGTTCTTGAGGATTTCCGCGGTGTCTTCGTCGACGCCCGGTCATGGATTGAGGCACAAATCGCTGACGAAGAGGATCGCGTGGACCTCCTCGAACTTGCCAACGTCGGAGCGCTTACGGATGCGCTCAACGGATTTATAGCGGAGCGTGGTTTGACAGGTCGCTTGTCGGCACCGCTCTTCACGATGCGTGGCATTGCAGAACAAGCGTCGGCGCTGCTGTCAACGGATTTTCCCCAAGAGCGCGCCGCGCTCGAACTCCTCCACCGCAAGCGAAGCATCTTCCTAGCGTCGCGAGGTCGCTTGCGCACAACGATGAGTGGTGTCATCGCAAGAGCTGTTGTCACCATCGGGAGTTACGGCGACGAGGTCGCGGAGTCGATCGAGCCAGGCAAAACCGAGAAGGATGTCGAAGCACTCCATACCCGTGCCCAAGCCAATGCCAGCGCTCGCAGTAAGGCGCTTTCTGACGAGGCCCGCTTATGCATCGAGACCGAATTTAGCGAGCTTCGCCGTCAGTTGGAGGCCCTTCGTGATGGCGTACTCGCGCGTGAACTGACTGGACAGGTTGAAAGCGGAACACCTAGCGACGTCGGGCTCGGCGACTTCGCATCGCTCGCATGGCACGCGCGTTCAAAGGAAGAAGGTCTTGCCGATTGGCCCGCCAAGGCAAAGAAGGTCGGGAGCATTGCTAAGGACATCGGAAATTGGGCAGCTCGATGGGCCACGGGGCCTGCTGCTGAGGGAGCTTCTGCATTCAGTGCCACGGCGGCTCGCGGGAGTGACGCGCATACGGTTGTCTACAACGTTGGGAAGTTCTTTGGCGTGAAGTTCCAGCCTTGGGGAGCCGTCAAGGTAGCCCGAACAATCGGAAATGCCGGCCGGGTTGTTTCCGCAGTCGGCGGTGTCCTGGCAGTCGTCGCGCAGATCGCTGAGGACCGTCAGCAGGAACGATACCACCTACAGCTCCGCGACGCACGCGACGGCGTGCGCTCTGCCTATCGGGACTCTGCTCTATCAGTTCAGACTGCCTTCTGGGAGCAGTTCGAGTCATTTTCCAAAGACTTTTATGACTCTGAGTTGCTTGCCATCGATGAGACCGTCGAAGATCTCATCGGAAAGCGCAGTGAGCGGAAGTCTGGAGCGGAGGGTTTCCAGAATCTGGAGCGACGTGCTGAAAAATTAATCGAATTGATTACTTTGAGGCGATTGCCGGCCCCATAGCGCAGTGTTGTGCAAGTCCAATTACAGCATTCGAGGACTAAAGTGCCCAAGGCTCAGGTCTCATAGCCAGAACATGACGGTTGCTGCGAGACAGATAGCTGAGAAGAAGCCGGTCGGGCATCTGTCGTAGCAGGTGGCGACACGCCGCCAGTCCTTGAGCCTGCCGAACATGATCTCGATGCGATTGCGGCGTTTATATTTTCTCTTGTCGTATCTGACCGGTTTTTCGCGAGATTTCCGTCCTGGAATGCAGGGCTTTATACCTTTCTTTTCTAGGGCGTCCTTGAACCAGTCGGCGTCATACCCGCGATTTCCCAGTATCCATTGTGCAGCAGGAAGACTGTCCAGTAGGGCAGCGGCACCGGTATAATCGTCGATCTGTTCAGCAGTCATAAAAAAGCTCAGTGGTCGTCCGTTCTGATCCCCGCGCGTGCGAACGCAGCCTTGCCACAAGGTAGAAGCGGACATTCCGTCCCAATTGTCATTTTGACCGCCATCTTGGCTACGTGAATGTACGTCTATCCACTAATTCACACGACTATGCGCAAGACGACCTATTGATAACCGTCGATTATCACTCTACGGTTTCAGCAATGGAGGAGCAGACGTGACCCATCCCGGAATCCTTGTTCGCCAAGAGTGCCTTGATCCCAACGGCTTGTCCGTCACCAATGCCGCCCAGGTGCTCGGGTGCAACCGTCAGACTCTCAGCAACCTCCTGAATGGGCGGTCCGGCATTTCGCCGGAGATGGCGCTACGCCTTGAAAAGGCATTCGGCACCTCCGCCCGGTCCTGGATGGAACGGCAAATGGACTACGAACTGGAAACGGTCATGGCCCGCGCCCATGAAATCGAAGTCCGGTCATTTACAAGGCGCTCCTCATGCACATGAACCGCGCGACAATTACAGCAGGCAGCAAGTGATCACAGGCACAATCAAAGCCCAGATCGACCAGATCTGGAACGCGTTCTGGTCCGGCGGGGTCTCCAACCCGCTTTCCGTGATCGAACAGCTCACCTTCCTCATGTTCATCAAGCGGCTCGACGACCTCCAGACGGTCGAAGAGCGCAAGTCAGAAGACCTCGGCCTCCCCATCGCCCGCCGCATTTTCCCCGAAGGGGCCGACGATAAGGGCGAGCCCTACGACAATCTCCGCTGGTCCCGCTTCAAGCATTTCGAGGCCCGAGAGATGATGCGCATCGTGGATGAGCACGTCTTCCCCTTCCTGCGCCAGCTAGGTGAGGAAGGATCATCCTACGGCACCCACATGAAGGACGCGCGGCTTGGTTTCTCCAACGCCAACCTGCTGGCCAAGGTCGTGCAGATGCTCGACGACATCCCCATGGACGACCGTGATACGAAGGGCGACGTCTACGAGTACATGCTGGGCAAGATCGCCAGCGCAGGCACGAACGGCCAGTTCCGCACGCCCCGCCACATCATCGAGCTGATGGTCAGCATCATGAAGCCTCAGCCCGGCGACACCATCTGCGACCCGGCGGCTGGCACCTGCGGCTTCCTCGTGGCAGCGGGCGAATACCTGCGCGACTACCACCCGGAGATGTTGCGAAAAAAGCAAACCCGCGACCACTTCCACAACGGCATGTTCCATGGCTTCGACTTCGACGCGACCATGCTGCGGATCGGCGCGATGAACATGACCCTGCACGGGGTCGAGAACGCCGATGTCTCCTACCGCGATAGCCTGGCCGAGGAACATGGCACCGACGAGGGCGCCTATTCCCTGATCCTTGCTAA
This sequence comes from Asaia krungthepensis NRIC 0535, assembly GCF_025995175.1. GTDB lineage: Bacteria > Pseudomonadota > Alphaproteobacteria > Acetobacterales > Acetobacteraceae > Asaia > Asaia krungthepensis. The sequence continues at coordinate 341,979 of NZ_BAPV01000061.1, read as the reverse complement.
CCCGCCCTTCGCCGGATCGCTCGACTATGACACCACGGCCAAGGACCTTTTGAAGATCGTCAAGACCAAGAAGACCGAACTTCTCTTCATGGCGCTGTTCCTGCGGCAGTTGCGGATCGGTGGGCGCGCAGCGGTGATCGTGCCGGATGGGGTGCTGTTCGGCTCTTCGACCGCCCACAAGGACATTCGCAAGATGCTGGTCGAGGATCACAAGCTCGATGCCATCATCAAGCTGCCCTCGGGCGTCTTCCGCCCTTACGCCGGTGTGTCCTGCGCCATCGTGATCTTCACCAAGACTGGCGTCGGCGGCACCGAGGGCGTGTGGTTCTACGACATGACGGCGGACGGCTTCAGCCTTGATGACAAGCGCACGCCGCTTCTGGACGCCGAAAAGCTGGGCGTCTGCCCGACGCAGGCGCTTTCGCCTGAGGAGCATGCGAAAAACAACCTGCCCGACATCCTTGCCCGCTGGGGCGATTGGGAAGCCGAGACCGCGCGGCCCCGCACCGCGCAAAGCTTCATGGTGCCCGCAGAGGACATCATCGCCACCGGATCATGGGATCTGTCGCTGAACCGCTACAAGGAGATCGAACACGAGGAGGTCACCCACGCCGCCCCCGCGGACATCATCGCCGAACTGCGTGCGCTGGAGGCCGAGATCGCCGAGGGCCTGGATCGGCTTGAGGGGATGCTGGGATGAACTGGCCGGTAGTATCCTTTGGAGATGTTCTGACAGACGCCACAGGCGGCAACGTCAAAACCAAACAGTCCAACTACTTAGCAAAAGGGCTGTTCGCAATTGTAGATCAGGGGCAGTCGAGAGTCGGAGGCTACACCAACGACGCATCCAGTCTTTGCAAGATGGACGGCCCTGTCATCATATTCGGTGACCACACAAAGTCTCTCAAGTATGTCGACTCCCCATTTTGCTTAGGGGCTGACGGAACCAAGGTTCTGAAACCCAAGCCCGGTACACATCCGAAGTATCTCTATTATGCGCTGCACCAGGTGCCGATCCCCGAGGCCGGGTACAGTCGACATTTCAAGTATCTCAAGGCAGGCGAAATCCCCCTCCCGCCGCTGGAGGAGCAGAAGCGGATTGCGGGGATACTGGATCAGGCAGCAGAGCTCTGCCGCCTCCGCACCCGCGCCCTCGACAAACTGGGCACTCTCGGTCAGGCCATCTTTCATGAGATGTTTGGGGACCCGGTCACACACGCCACTGCCACACTGGTCGACATTGTGACGAAGGGTGACAAGATCAATTACGGCGTCGTTCAGCCGGGTGACGATGTCGTGGAAGGTATCCCACTGCTTCGGGCTGGCGACATCCTTTCACCCGGGCTGGACCCGAAGGACTTCCGCCGGGTGGCTGCGGAGGTTGATGCCAAACATAAGAAGTCGCGACTGAAGGGCGATGAGATATTAATCGCGTGCGTTGGCTCTATCGGTTCAGTAGCGCTCGCGCACCAAGGCTTGAAAGGCGTGAATATTGCTAGGGCTGTCGCGCGAGTGCCTGTCGATAAAAAGGTTGCGAACCGAGTTTTCATCGCCTCTCAGCTCAAATCTCAGGCTGTGCAGAACTACTTTCAACGTGAAATCCGGCTCGTCGCTCAACCCACGTTGAACATCAAGCAGATCACTGAAGCCCCTATCTTCCTGCCAAGCCTAGCTTCGCAAGAAAAGTTTGCGGCGCGCTTGTCCGCGCTTGATGGCAATATTGGAAAAGCGGTCTCTTCTCTGCGGCGAGCAGAAGCCCTCTTCGCTTCCCTCCAACACCGCGTCTTCCGGGGAGAGCTTTGATGCGTGATGAATTTCTGGGTGTCCAAAGTCTGCTGATGGCCGAGGTCTTCGAACCTTTGTTTGAGTTCATTGAAGAGAACGAAATCGAGGTCGAAGACCTTTGGCTGGACATTTTTCAGTCGGCATTGCCAAGGCCCGCGCCACCAGTCGAACCAACCTACCAAGATTATAATGATACCGGCGCAATTTATCTGCCTGAAGATATTGATAAATGGATCGCATTTGAGGAGGCCATGGAGCGATATCGGGCTGCTCTCGAACCCTTTAACAACTCCAACCCAGACGACGAGCTCGCCCGGGATTATATCTGCGATTTCTTCAACGACGCCCCCTCGGAGTACGCCATCGTCGAAACTCTGGAAAAGGCCTTCAAACCCTTTGACGACGCCGGTGGTGATCAACTGTCGAACACGTACTTCGTTGCCGTCCAGACTTTCATTGAGAAGTTCAGCCTTCGCTACGACGTCCGCCGACCGTCCTTCAACCGTAGGATGTCGATATATCCAACGCTTCCAGGGCTATTCACAAAGATGCTGCGAGATCTGAGGTTATCCAGCGCTCAAGATGCCGCTCTGGCCGAGCTAATGGCTTCCTTCGAGGAGACGATCCGAGATCTGCACGATGAGCGGTCGCCTCGAAGAGTGAAGCAATGCATTGCGGCTCAGTTCAATCTGCTCGAAGCTATGTTATCCCAGCACCCAAATATACTTGCCTATAATGCCGCTATGGAAAACCGCATTCCGCAAGGCCAGAAGGCGAACACCTTCGGTGCAATGTGCAACAAGGCGGGTGTGTGGCCTCACAACAAGGTCATGGAGTCCGCAAAAGCCATCTATAGCTTTGCGTCCGACTATCCCGGAATTCGTCATGGCGGTAATCCGGCCAACCAATTGCGTGAAGTTGATATGCGCGATCTCCTTTCGATATCTGTGATTTTGACAGGATTTTCCCCTTATTTGAGTCCCACCATGGATCCAGAGAAGATTTATTTGGATTGAGGATTGCATGACCACCAGTTTTACCAGTGCCACCAAAATTTATTCCATCCAAAGAGACATGCGTCAGCTCGTAACCACAGGAGCCGATTTCTCTCTTGATCAAGCTATTCTGGGTGAAACGGAATTCGATTTTCAGAGGGCTAATACATGAGCCAGTTCAGTTTTCTGTCAGCAGACTTTCCAGCCCTCTTCAAAACGGCCAGCAAAGCCGAGACACATGCGCTGTCCGACCCGCGGGGAGCCTGCTTCTGGGCGCGGCTGACGCTTGAGACGGCGCTGAAATGGCTCTACCGGACCGACCCGGCGCTGCGAACCGTCTACACCGATACACTGGCCGCGATGATTGCTGAGCCGAGCCTGCAGGCGCTGACCGGCCCCGCCATCGTCATCAAGGCCCGCTACATCAAGGACCAGGGCAACCGCGCCGCCCATGACACCGGCAAGCCGCTGAGCGCCTACGATGCCAGTGCCTGTGTGCGAGAGCTGTTCCATGTCTGCTACTGGATTGCCCGGACCTACGCAAAGATCAAGCGCCCGGACCCGGCGCTGACCTTCGACGCCGGGAAGTTGGAAAAGTCGCTGACAATCACCGCCAGCACCGTGGCGCAGATCCAGAAGGTCGAGGCGGACATCAAGGCCGAGCGCAAGCGCGCGGCGGAGGCCGAGGAAGCCCTTCGTGCCTCTGAAGAGGGACGCGCCAAGCTGGATGCGGAGCTAGCCGCCGTTCGGGCGGAGATGGCCGCACTGCGCAAGGCCAACAGCACGGTGCAGGACGACCACGACTACGGCGAGGCCGAGACCCGCGACAACTTCATCGACCTGCTTCTGAGCGAGGCGGGCTGGCCTCTCGATCAGGAGCGGGACCGGGAGTTCGCCGTGACGGGCATGCCCAACCAGAGCGGTGACGGTTACGTCGACTACGTGCTCTGGGGCGACGACGGGAAGCCACTAGGTTTGGTCGAGGCCAAGCGGACGAAGAAAGACAGCCGAGCGGGGCTGCAGCAGGCGAAGCTCTACGCTGACTGTCTGGAGAAGCGATACGGTCGCCGTCCGGTGATTTTCACCAGTAACGGCTATGAGCACTGGATCTGGGACGACCAAGCCTATCCACCGCGACGGATCTCAGGGTTTCTGAAGAAGGATGAGTTGCAACTGCTCTTGCAGCGTCGCGAGAACGTCCGCCTCTTGGCGAAAGTCGATATAGACCCGGAGATTGCGGGACGCCATTACCAGCAGCGGGCTATTCGCCGTGTGGGGGAGGCCATCGAACGCGACGCTCAACGCAAGGCCCTCCTCGTCATGGCCACGGGCAGCGGTAAGACCCGGACCGTCATCGCCCTGATCGACCAACTGATGCGGGCCAACCGGGTGAAGCGCGTGCTCTTCTTGGCCGACCGGATCGCGCTGGTGAAGCAAGCACACGGGGCGTTCAAGACGCATCTGCCCTCGACGCCCTCGGCCAACCTGCTTGAGCGACACGACACCAAGAAGAACGACCACGCCGGAGCGCGTGTCTGCCTATCGACCTACCCGACAATGATGGGGCTGATCGAGGAGAGCAAGGGCGGCGAAAAGCGTTACGGCCCAGGTCATTTCGACCTGATCGTGATCGACGAGGCGCACCGGTCGGTCTACCGCAAATACCGGGCGATCTTCGAATACTTCGACAGCCTGCTGGTCGGGCTGACCGCGACACCGCGCGATGAGATCGACAAGGACACCTATTCCCTGTTCGGGCTCGAGAAGGGTGTGCCAACTGACGCTTACGACCTCGATGATGCCGTGGGCGATGGTTATCTCGTGCCACCGACCACCATCTCCGTACCGCTGAAGTTCCAGCGCGACGGCATCGACTACGATCAGCTGACCGATGAAGAGAAGGAAGCCTGGGACGCCATCGAGTGGGACGAGGAAGGCACAGAGCGGGACCGCGTCGAAAGTGCCGACCTGAACAAGTGGCTTTTCAACAAGGACACGGTCGACAAGGTGCTGGAGCACCTGATGCGCAACGGGATCAAGGTCGAGGGGGGCGACCGGCTGGGCAAGACGATCATCTTCGCCAAGAACAGCAAGCACGCCCGGTTCATCGTCGACCGCTTTAATGAGGCCTATCCGTACTACAAGGGGCAATTCGCCCAGCTGATCGATTACAGCGTCAGCTACGCCCAGTCGCTGATTGACGACTTCTCCGAGGCGGAGCAAGCCCCACACATCGCGGTTTCGGTCGACATGCTGGATACTGGCATCGACGTGCCCGAGGTCGTGAACCTCGTCTTTTTCAAGATCGTCAGGTCCAAGACCAAGTTCTGGCAGATGGTCGGTCGAGGCACCCGCCTGTGCCCCGATCTGTTCGGGCCGGGTGAGGACAAGCAGCAGTTCGTCATCTTCGACTACTGCCAGAACCTTGAGTTCTTCCAAGAGAACCTCAACAAGACTGATGGTCCCACAGCCAAGCCGCTAGGCGAGAGACTATTCGGCTCACGCGTCGAACTGATCGAGGCCTTAGCAGACGCTGGCGAGCCGCACGAGGCGCTAATCAAGGACATCAAAACGCGGCTCCATGACGAGGTACTTGGCATGCCGCTGGGCAACTTTATCATCCGGGCCAAGCGGCGGAGTGTCGAGAAGTTCCGCGACCCGAGGGGCTGGGACAACCTGACCCTTAACGACCAGCTGACACTGATCGAGGAGATCGCCGGGCTGCCAACGGCCTTCGAGGATGGCAACCTATCCGCGAAGCAGTTCGACCTGTTGCTTTTGACCACACAGCTAGAGCTGCTGAAGCAGACCGGAGCCTTCACCCGGCTCCAGAGGCGAATCATCAGCTTCGCTTCAGCGCTGGAAGGCATCGACAACGTGCCTCTCGTAGCGAAGGAAATGGAGCTGATTCTCGACATTCAGACTGACGCCTTCTGGGAAGACATCACACCTGAGCTTCTGGAGAGGGTGCGTCGACGCCTTCGTCACCTAGCTGAGCTCATCAAGCCTGTGGAGCGCAAGGTGGTCGTCACCGACTTCGAGGATGAAATCGGCGAAGGGACCGAGCTCACCATGCCGGAGGTGGGCAGCGGCGTGGATAAGGCGCGCTTCAAGATGAAGGTTCGTCGCTTCATTGACGATCATCGTGACCACATCACCCTGATCAAGGTCCGCCGAGGTGAGCCCCTGACCAAGCTGGATCTCGAAGAACTTCAGCGCATACTAATCGAGCAAGAGATCGCGACTGATACCCTCCTCGCTGACCTCGACGAGGAAGGAGGCCTCGGGCGCTTCTTGAGGTCACTGACCGGCTTGGACAAAGCTGCCGCGAAGGAAGCTTTCAGCACATTCGTGGGGCAACATCAGTTGAACGCCGACCAGACCGAGTTCCTCGACTTGGTTATCAATAGCCTGACGGAGTCAGGGTATGTCGACCCGGCCAGCTTCTACGAGAGTCCGTTCACCGATCTGGACGACATGGGCATCGCCGGCATCTTCGATCGAGATCAGGCTAAAGAGATTATTCAGATTGTAAGAACTCTGAACGACGCTGTTGCTGCGTGACGAGCTATTTCTCATTGTCGCGTATCAAAAACACATCTCTCATGCCCACCAAAGCAGCTGCCCCTAGATGTAAATTCTGGGGCTATTCACTGTGACACATCGATGCGACGCTCATAATCACGCACGAATTGGCGTCAGAGGGTCATGTTAGGCGGGTAGCGTTATAGGATGATGATCGCATCATAATGACGAGACGTTTAGCGTCCGCAGGTGACATTTCGGGTCTCTCCATCTGCCCTGTCGTGCGTTCAGTTCCTGCAATGTTGCCGCGCAGAAATCTACCCATCGATGTCGGCTTACGGGAACGTCGCTTACGGACGGAATGTCTAGGATGAGGCGAAAGTGGACGAGCTAACGTTTAAAGATGAGTCTCTGCTCATCTCTCGGGAATTGCTAGATCAAGCGTCTCGTAACTGATCGCTTCGACGACACGCTTGAGGTTGGGGACGTCAATCGCAGAGGTGTAGTTCATGGTCCCCTGGCTGCGATGCGTCGCTTCATGCCCTAGGAGACGATCAATCCAGATCTCCCGTAGTTCATGCCCGGTATTGCGCAGTTTGGTCGAGACTGTGTGACGGAAGCTGTGGAAACAGACTTCCCTGGGGAGACCGGCTCTGCTTCGCAGGCGCGCAAAGGCCTGAGAGAAGCTTGCCGAACGGTCGCCGGTTTTTGTGACGACCAGATCCGGAAACAGCCAGACCTGATCGGGCTTCATGAAAGACAGAATACCCTTTGCAATCAGCTCAGGGTGGATTGGTACGATACGTGTGCCGGCCTGTGTCTTTGGGGACCATCCGCTCTCGCTATGCGGGCGAATCTGGAAACAGGCGACACCTTCCATCATCTCGATATCGGCGCATCGCAGGTTGCAGATCTCGCCCAGTCTCATGCCTGTATAAGCAGCAATATTGATGATCGCGGCTGCAGTGCGTGCAGAGGGCGTGCGGCTCGCCCATGACGTCGCGTTGAGCTGCGCCAGCTCAGCGTCGCTGAAGCAGCGTCGTTCGACCTTCTTCGTGACATGGTAGTCCCAGCCTGCCCAGACATTGCGTGATACCAGATCACGCTGCAACAGGAGCGCCCAAAGAGCGGAGAGACGAGAGAAGTGGTTCTTGACTGTCTTGGCGCTGATGGTCTCGAGCTTCTCGGTTTCAGCGCGCGCGACCTCGTCACGGATTGAGCGGCCGTTGCGTTCCTTGCCGTGGGTGGAGGGAAGACGGAAGAGGAGATCACGGAACTCGCCAGCCGTCTCGCCGGTAATCCGTTCAGCCTCCATGTCGCCGAAGGCATCGATGAACAGGTTAAGCGCTTTGCGCGTGCCGCGTTTCGTATCCTCTGAGCGATTGGTATCTGGGTAAATAAAACGCTCTGCAGCCATGCTGACCGTCAGAAGCTTTGCGCGGGAGCCGGAGCTTGCCAGCTTTTTCTTTGGTATGGTTGGTCCGCGTGGGTCTGGTTCAGCAGTCAGCGGCACTGGGGCGATAGGTTCGCTCTTCCTGGCCGTTCCAATGTCGACGACGATGCTTTTCAGGAGATCGACCTGAGCGGCCAGATTAGCGGCCTCCGCACGCGCTTCAGGCAGATCCTTCTTCACGATTTTCCGTATCGTTTCGAGCCGCTCGGTATCCTTGGCAAGATAGGGGCCGATGATGGAGAGAAAACGCGTCACAAGGTTATTGAACTCTAAGAAGCGTACCTGAACCTCTGTCATTTCCCTCTCATGCTTGAGTTCGAGCAGGCGCATTTCGACGGCATGGGCAGACTCGGTATCGCGAACGAAGCTCTCATAAAAAGTGATGATCTCGTCCGGTGTGGGCGGTCGGGCTTTCGAGTCACTCATGGCGCGCACCTTGTCGAAGAACTGTCCGGTCCGGTCATATAGCTGTGCCGCCCGTCTGCGAGCCTCGAGTTTAGCCGAAGTATCAAGCGAAAGGGAGATCTCGGACCGCCCCATGAGAGGCTGGATATCCTTCGGCACGGCCCTGCGAAAATGATAGCGGGACCCGATCAGACGCAGCATCAAACTTTCCCATTCTGGGAAGAATTCCGGGGAAACCCCGGTTTGACGCGTTGAGAGCCAAAAAACCTATCATTTTCAATGAGATAGTGGTGCGAACTATGGGACTCGAACCCATACGCCCTTACGGACTCGAGATTTTAAGTCTCGTGCGTCTACCATTCCGCCAAGTTCGCACAGCACGGCACTGGCTCTAGCACGGGGGGAGGGGAGTGAAAATCCCCCGGCGGTCATCGGCTTGGTCCCGTATTCAGTTCAGAGCTAGCAGGGTGCTTCCGTGGGCCTTCAGCCACGCCTGTGCAGCAAGCCGGTCCGGGTGGAAGCGATCAACATGTGCCCAGAAGGCGCGGCTATGGTCGAAATGGGTCATGTGCGCCAGTTCGTGGATCATGACGTAACGCTTCACCGGCTCAGGCATCAGGATCAGGCGCCAGTTGAGCATGATCCGCCCGCTGCGGGTGCAACTCCCCCAGCGTGTTCGAGCATTGCCACAGGCAATGGCGCTGGGCTTACAGTCCATGTAGTCAGCGAGCGCCAGAAGTTCACCCGGCAGATCAAGTCCAGCCCGCTTTCTGAGGAAACAGAGCGCACGTTGCTCGAAGCGTTCGCGGTCACCGCCAATCGTCAGGCATGTGTCCTCCAGACGTGCGGGTTGCCGCTGGTCTGGCGCGTGGATGAGCGTCACGGACCGCCCGGAGAATGGCAGGCTTGCTCCCGGCTGCAGCAGAAAAGCGGGAGGCAAATCCGCCAGCCTGTCCTTTACCCAGTCCCGATGCGCGTCGAGAAAAGCCTCAGCGCGCTTGAGCGAAACTGTGTGAGGATAGGTCACGACCACCTGACGTCGCGCCGGATCAAGACGCAGGGAGAGGCGCTTTGCCCGTTTGGTACGGCGCCACAGGACGGGGCAAGGGCCGTCACTCATCAGCGACGTCTGGGGCGTTTTCGCCGCTTGCGGGCCACACCTGCCGGGATCTCGGCAGGCCACTCCACCAGATGGTCCTCAAGCAGCCCGGCATCGCGCTCGCTGATCATACGCCCCCTGCCGGATATGCCTGCCTCATGTACTGAGTCAGGTGAGCCGGAACGCAGAGGATGCCAGTCCGGCAGATCCTGCCCGTCACGTATCAGAATATAGGCGCAGCTCGGTGGGAGCCAGTCGATATCCGCCAGAACCTCAGGCGTCAGAGAGACGCAGTCCGGCACTTTGCGAAAGCGCGTGGCGTAACTCGAGCACTGACATGAGTTCAGATCGAGCAGCCGGCAGGCAACATTGGTGAAATAAATCGCATCCGTGTCCTCATCGCGCAGCTTGTGCAGGCAGCATTTGCCGCATCCATCGCAGAGGGACTCCCACTGTTCGCGGCTCATATCCGCCAGAGAAACTGTCTGCCAGAAAGGGCGAGGCGTATCAGACATGAGCATGTGGGGGTGTGAAAAGGCACGCCACGATCCCGACGGCTAGGACCGCACAGGAGACAACGAAAGGCAGGCGCAGCAAGGGAGCCCAGAGATAGCGCAGCCTGGCCGAGGGGCTCGCGCCCAACCCTGCCGCCGCACGGGCTGCGCCGGCCACGCGTTCACCTGAGAGGCGCAAAACGACTGGCAGCAGGCTCAGCGGTGCGATCAGAAACCCGGCGATCATCCAGGACCCATATTCCCAACGAACGGCAGAGGCATGATGCGCCCAGATTCCCCCCATGAAGGCTCCCGAGGCACAGAGCTGAAGCATAAGAGGGAAAAACGACGCAAGGATCGGACGGATGGCCAGCAGAAGGCCGAGGCACAGCCCCGCTCCACCAAGAAAGCAGAGGATATCAACGATCATGGGGCAGAGGTCAGCCAGGCCTGAAGCCGCTTTTGAAGCGCATCGAAGTTGAGGGCCCAGAACGTGTCATTCATTGACAGGACGCGGACGTCACGCCCGTCCTGAGGGGCATCCTGAGTGTCGTCATGCAAAGGCGTCTGGTCACGCAGCATTCTGATCACCGTATCGGTCTGCTCGGCGGGGACATTGCGAGGGATCGCCCATGAGAGCTTTTGACGCAGGGACTGACGCCATTGCGCCGCGAAGGAGATACGCGGCCCCAGATCGGCCAGGCGGTCATAGGGCGTCGAGAGCATGAGCGCCGCGCCGCTATTCATAATACGGCTCGCCTCTTCCGGCGTGCGCCACCAAACAAGATAGGGCCTCAGCTGTTCGAGCTTTCGAAAGGCGCGATCCACGCCAGCCGGTGTGGCCAGGATGGTATAGACATCTCCCGGTGCCACGCCGTCGGCCATGAGGGCGATCTCGAGCGTGCCGCGCGGGTCGAGGCGCAAGGCACGCTTGCCCGGATGGCGCGCAATATCCCAGAAATCGCCCCAGTCCGGCGCTGCATCTCCCAGGCGGCCGCGATCCCAGGCGAGGACTATCGATTCCTCTCCTGCTTGAATGCCGCAGGGCGATGAGGGCGCAGGTCGCGCAGGCGCAGCTTGGGGTGGGGCAGGCAGGGTCTGTACAATCCCATCACGACAGGCGGCGTAAAGTGTTGTGTTATCAACCATCGCCGCCAGCCAGGGCGAAACACGAGCCGTGGCAGCGTCACGAAGTGCCGAAAGGCTCCCATCCCATTCCTTGAGCGGATAGGGCTGGTCGGGCATCAGAAGCGAATGGGCATCGATGCTGCCCGATACCACAGCAAGCACCGATTTGGGTGAAGCGCTTTTTGCAGGCTTCACCGCATGGGCGTGATGGGCGCTGTGATGGGCATGATGGGTGGTCGCATGTGCAGGCAAAGCAAGCAGGGGCAGGCACAACGTCACCAGCAGCACCCGTGACACGCGTAGGCGCGCACCATGAGAGCCGTCATCCGGTTTTGTGAAGGGGGGGGACGCGTGCAGGAACTGGCCTTTCCGGGCTTGGTTGAGCGTGAGAACGCCTCTTATAGATCGTCTTTCATGGGAAAGGCCACAGCCTGACTGGCCTGCCATGCAAGTTGCAGCGTTGCGCCGGGCTTGATGACCCGCGTGGATTGCAGCAGCGGACGTCGCATATCGATCTCGGCCCCATCGGCAAGACGCAGCCTGAGCCGGATCTGATCGCCAGTATGAAGCACGGACTGGATACTGGCCATGAGGGGCGGCGTTTCGTCATCACCCGCTATCGACGTCCCGAAAAGAGGGGTCATGCGATCAGGACGAACACAGAGTGTGCATAATGAGTCGGCTTCCAGCGCTTCGTCGGCCATGGCCTCCACCACCCCGCCGCAGGCGAGATGGATGCGGGCAACATCGTCGTCGATACTCAGAACGTGCCCAGTCAGGAGATTGGCTTCTCCGAACAGCCCTGCGCTGCGTGCATCGCTCGGGCGTTCGAGCAAGGTGGCGGCGTCGGCGCATTGCACAAGGGTTTCCCGGTCGAACAGGGCAATCCGTCCTCCAAGCCAGACCGCATCTTCACGCCCCCGCGCAGCGTAGACCATGCTCAGCCCGAGAGCGCGTTGAAGGTTGGAGAGGAGTTGACGTGCCTTGGCAGCCCCTCGAAAATCGAGACCGGAAAGCACGTCGTCCAGCACCAGAACGCGCGGAGCATAGGCCAGAGCACGTGCGAGTTTGAGACGCAGATCCTGCTCTGGCGTGAGCCGGTCGGCGCGTGTTGTCGCCAGAGCTTCCAGCCCCGTCAGAGCCATCACGCGCGCTGTGCGCGACCTGATCGTGTCAGTGGCAGCGCCCTGGACGCGCAACGGGAAGGCGATATTGTCCGCCACGTCGAGATGCCCGAACACGGGGTCGCGGGGGGACACCAGCGCGATCGGGCGCCGCTCAGGTGCCGAAGTGGTGATATCCTCACCGGCAATCAGGATGCGGCCCTGAACGGGGCTTCTGAACCCTGCCAAAATATCGCAGAGTCGGCTGAGAACCCCCGGTTCGCCTCCCATCAGGCTCAGAGCGTCGCCCTCGTTTACTGACAACGAGAAGCTATCGCTCCCGTAGAACAGGCAGAGATTATCAAGCAGCAGCACGGGTACGCCCCCTCGCGCAGAAATCGCCATGAAACCTCGCCTCTCCTCCATGCGTTTGTTCCGGAACCACTAATCGCGGCATTGACCGTGCAAGGAGTTGTGACATGAGCAAATCAGACGTCAAGAAATCTCTCGATGTTGCCAACAAGTCTGCACAGGACCAGATCGACACGCTCAAGGCGCAGCTTGAGCAGCTTCTGAAGGATCGTATCAATCCTGCCCTGCTCGATGTTGCCGAACGCGCGGATAATGCTGTCGCGAATGCCCGCGAGATCAAGGATGTGCAGCTTCACAACGCTGAAGCACGCGTGCGCGCCCGTCCGATCGCGGCGGTTTTGATTTCTGCAGTCATTGGCTTTATTGCTGGACGTGTCTCCAAGTAGGCTGTCTCCTGTCTGAAGCAAGGCGGCCTCTCGTTCCAACCCGCTTCGAGGGAAGGGCCATTATCATGGGCATTTCTCCCGCTCTCCTGCCTTTCCCCGCAGCGATCATACGATAAAGGCTAGCAAAACTTCATGAAGGTCATCGACGTCGGGCAGGAAGCCCTGCAGGCTCAGGGCGAAGTCATACAGCGCGTCGCAATGCGAATTGGCCGCCGCGTCGCCTATTTCGTTATCGCAGCCATTTTCGGCCTTTTCGCTTTGATCTCGTTCCACGCCGTTCTGTGGGCTTTTGCCTATAGCGTGCTGCATTTCTCCGCCTTCGCGGCAGCCTGTTCGGTGCTGGGAATCGACCTGCTTTTCGTGATTATTTTCGCCCTGCTGGGCACCCGTAATATCGCGGACCCTGTCGAGTTCGAGGCGCGGCTGCGTCGTGACCGCAAGTTCGGCGAATTCAAGCAGACGCTAGCGCTGTCCACGCTCACGGGGCTGCTGATCGGGCCTGTCGGCCGGTTCACGGGCAAACAGCTTTTCACGGTCCTGCGCAACATCTTCGCGCGCAAGTAATATATCTGACCATGTTGTGACGCCCGTTCTCTGAAACCTAATTTAAAATTCAGGTTTCCCCGCTGGCGGCACTCTGTAGTTTCCCCTATGACCGTCCTGTCACTGCTCCGGGCTTTTGCGCGGAGCTTCTCCGGGATCGGTCGGACCACCTGATGTCTGCGCCCTGGCATCGAAGGCGTGTCATGATCCGCCCTTGATGCCATTGGGCCCTGCTCTCCTCCTCCTGATTCCAACCGGTCGACCCAGGAAGGATGAGGGAGGACGATGCTCGCAGAATTCGATCTTTTCGGCGTCTTCATTTCTCCCATCGCAATCTATTCGGTGGCGGCTATTCCGGTCACGCTGCTCATTCGCTTCCTCCTCTGGCGAACTGGGGCCATCGAATGGTTCTGGCACGTGGCGCTGTTTGAGGTGGCGCTCTATGTCTGCGTGCTCTGCCTGATGGTGCTCTATGTCTGAGCTGTGTGCGCCTCACCGCTCCGCGTACGGCTTCGAGCCACGAACGCGCTTCCTGACCACCAATCCGATCTTCCCCGCTGTACCCAAGGATAATGTTCCGTGCTGCTCGCCCGTACGCTGATCCGACTCCTCCTGACCTTCGCGGTGCTCGGGGTGACGCTCCTGCTGGGCTACACGCTGTGGGAAACCTACATGATTGCCCCCTGGACGCGTGACGGACGTGTGCGCGTCTATGTCGTCGACGCAGCGCCGGAGGTTTCGGGCACGGTTGTGAGCGTGCCGGTTCATGACAATGATTTCGTCCATCGTGGCGACCCTCTTTTCGTGATCGATCCTGTCCGTTTCCGCCTGGCTATAAAGGAGGCAGAGGCCCATCTGGCCAGTGCGGAGGAAGATCTGAAGCTGCGCCGCAATGACGCCAAGCGTCGTATGGGCCTGAACGGCATCGTTTCAGCGGAAGAGCAGGAAATCTATAACTCGAATGTCGAGACCCAGGAGGACGCGGTCAACGCTGCGCGAGCCGCGCTCGATGTGGCGCGTCTGAACCTGCAACGCTCCATCGTGTACTCGCCTGTCGAAGGGTATGTCACGAACCTCAATCTGCGCGTGGGCGATTACGCGCATGAGGGCCAGTCCCGCATGGCGGTGATTGATGCGGACAGCTTCTGGATCAATGCCTATTTCGAGGAAACGAAGATGTGGGGCGTTCATGTGGGCGACGTCGCCCGTGTGAAGCTCATGGGATATCGCGAGATTATTCCCGCCCACGTCGTCTCCATCGCACGTGGTATCAACGACCAGAACGGCTCCCCCGACAAGCTGGGCCTGCAGGATGTGAACCCCATTTTCACCTGGGTGCGTCTCGCGCAGCGCATCCCGGTGCGCATTCACCTGGATCGTGTCCCGCCTGAGGTCATTCTGGCAGCAGGCATGACCTGCACGGTGACGGTGGGCACGCCGCCGCAGGGACAGCGGGGACGTCTGACCACCTGGCTGCAGAATCATCTCTGATCATGGTTCCTCTCCCACGCAAGCTTGCTCCCCTCGCCCTTTCCACCGTCATGCTTGCCGGTTGCACGGTTGGGCCCAGCTACAAGCCCGACCGGATGAAGCTGCCCGACGGCTTTGTGGAAACCGACCATGCCGCAACGGCCGGGGAGATCGCCCGGACCGAAGCCGAAATGAAGGAATGGTGGGGGCAGTATAACGACCCGCTGCTCAACCGCCTGGTCGCCCAGGCCATCAAGGGCAATTACGATCTGCTCATTGCCGATCAGCGGATCATCGCCGGTCGCGCCATGCGCGAGGAGGCCGCCTCGGCCTGGTACCCGCAGCTTGATGTGAATGCGGGAGGCGGGTCCAGCCGCTACTCGATCAACGTCGACAACTGGCCGATCCGCCCCGGCAACCCGCAGAATCGTCCAGAAGCTTCGGTTCTGACGTACGGCGCCCAGGCAAGCTGGGAAATCGACGCTTTCGGTCGCATACGGCGCGAGGTCGAAGCGAGCGAGCGCGCCATCGATGTCAGCATCGAAGACCGACGCGCTACGCTTATGACCCTGCTTTCCGATCTGGTGCGCGCCTATGTTTCCCTGCGTGGGGCGCAGCTTCGCCTTTCCATCGCCCAGGCGAATGTGAAGAACGCGCAAAGCGAGGTCGACCTTGCCAAAAGGCTCTTCCTTGAAGGGATCGGCAATACATTGCAGATCGCCCAGGCTCAAAGCGAACTGGATAGCGAGACAGCCTCACTCGAGCCGCTCAAGGCCCAGATCGACACGCTGAGCCATGGTGTGAGCGTTCTGCTGGGTGACATGCCCGGTGACCTCAAGGCGGAACTCGAAGCTCTGCCCAATGGGGTGGCCTCCCTGCCGGAGATGCCGCGTTTTCCCTCCACGCTCCCTTCGATCGTCGTGGCCAATCGTCCCGATATTCGCGCAGCCGAGCGTGGCTATGCCGAGGCGACGGCGCGTATCGGCGTGGCCGTGGCGCAGCTCTATCCCAAATTCTCGATCCCGCTCACGTTCAACCCGAATGCCTCGGCCATGTATCAGGCGTTTCAGGTCAATGCGATGAGCTGGTCCTTCATGATGCTGGCGACCCTGCCGGTCATGCATGGCGGGCGTTTCACCTCGCAGGTGGTCGAGGCGCGGGCACGCGCCGAAGCCAGCCGCCTGACCTATCGCAAGACGGTCCTCAATGCCTTCCGCGAGGTAGAGGATGCGATGACGTCATGGCTGCATAACGATCACTACGTCGCCCAGCTTCACCAGGCATCGCTCGATAGCGGCCTTGCCGCGGACCGGGCGCGGCGTCTCTACGCAGCCGGTCTGACCGATTACATCAATGTGCTCACCACACAGCGGACGCTGTTGGGCGCTCAGGATCGCGAGGCCATGGCCCGCACGGCGCGGTTGCATGATACGGTGGCGCTTTATACCGCCATGGGGGCGGGTTGGCAGGGTATCGCCTTGCGCGATACGGCCTTGCCAATCGATGCCGCCAAGCAGAGTATTCTGGCCAAGACGTTCTCTCGCTAGCGCTCTTGAAATACAGGGGCTGGACACAACATTAAACGCATGAATTCTGTAGTATTCACGAAAAACAGGGAGAAACTGGCGTGAAAGATCCTTATGCAGCGCTTGGCCTGACGCGCGGCGCCACGGATAAGGAAATCCGGAGCGCCTATCGCAAACTCGCCAAGGAGCATCACCCCGACCACAACCCGAACAACAAGAAGGCCGAGGAAGCGTTCAAGGCGGTCGGTGCCGCCTATGGCATTCTGGGCGACAAGGAAAAGCGCGCTCGTTTCGATCGGGGGGAAATCGACGCCGAAGGTAATGAGCGCGGTCCTTTTGGGGGTGGCGGCTTTGGCGGGCAGGGCGGCTTTCATGGCGGTGGTCCAGGTGGCGCGCAATTCAATCAGGAAGATCTCGGCGCGTTCTTCTCGGACATGTTCAGCGGGGGCGGCACTGGCGCAGATTTTGGCGGCGGTCCTTTTGGCGGGCGTCGGCGCAGCCGCCGCGGAGCCGACCGCTCCTACACATTGACCGTTTCATTCGAAGACTCTGTGCTGGGCACGACCAGCCGCGTCACCCTGCCTGAGGCAGGGACAGTTGAGGTCAAGATCCCAGCCGGGATCGAAGACGGCCAGACCCTGCGTCTGAGCGGCAAGGGCGGTGCCGGCATGGGTGAAAATGCCCCTGCTGGCGATGCGCTGATTACCATTTCGGTCACGCCGAGCGCGGTTTACACGCGCGATGGCCGTGATCTGAGGGCCAATGTGCCGGTCGATCTGTCCACCGCTATCCTTGGTGGCAAGCTCGTCGTGCCCACGCCCAAGGGGCAGGTGACGATGAAAGTGCCCCCTCATTCTGATACCGGCACCGTGCTCCGTCTCGGTGGCCGTGGCGTGGGAGAGCATGGAACACACAAGGCGGGCAATCTCTACGTCACGCTTCAGGTCCGTATCGGCGAGGTCGATCCGGCTCTTGAGGCCTTCTTCGCCGGGCAGCGTGCCCAGGCGGAGCAGGAGGCCTGATTTTTGCCTGACAGACGGGGATTTTTCGACTGGAGGCTCGTTCTCACGCGTGAGGTGCTGGGCGTCCTGACAGCCTTGTTCTTCACGGCTTTGCTCATCGCTCTTTGCTACGATGGGATGAGGGTCTCCGGTATCTGGTCCGGTCTTTAGTCTTTCCATCATGAAGGAGTGTGTTATCTCCGGGCAATCACGTCTCTTTGCCCGGAACCCCTCTTCATGAGTGCATCCCCCCCAACGGAGCTCCCAACGCGACGACAGGCCTTCTCGGTGGTCTTCGCCATAGAGCTGTGGGAACGCTTCGGCTATTACGGCATGCAGGCCGTTCTCACCCTCTATCTGGTTCAAAGGCTCGGGTTGAGCGACGTGGCGGCCAATGTCCTTATTGGCGCCTTTGTCGGCCTGACCTATATCACCCCGGTGCTTGGCGGTTACGCGGGTGACCGCATACTCGGGCCGCGCCGGACCATGCTCATGGGGGCTTTTGCCCTTGTTTTCGGTTATGCTGCTCTGGCGACGGCCGATCAGCATCGTACGCTGCTTTTCTTTGCGATGGCCCTGATTTCGGCAGGTAATGGCCTGTTCAAGCCCAACGCAGCCAATCTTGTGCGGCGCATCTATGAGGGGGACGATGCCGCTCTCGATGCGGCATTCACGATCTATTACATGTCGGTCAATGTGGGCTCGACGGTGTCGATGCTGCTCACGCCATACCTGCAGGATCATTACGGTCCGGCAAGCGCATTTCTGACCTGCTCCGGCGGTTTGGTCATGGGTCTGCTCTATTATTTCTGGCGACGCAACTGGATCCATCATGCGGGCTCGGCGCTCGACAAGGGGCCGTTTCAGCTCAGGCCTTTCCTCGTCGTTCTCGGTGGCTTCGTACTGACCGTGCTTGTCCTGACAGGAATTATTGCGAGCCCCGGTATCGCACGTCTCTGTGTCTGGGCGGCCAGTCTGGCTATCGCGCTGCTGTGGGGACGTCTCTACTGGCGCTCGGCGGAAGCTGCACGCCCGGGTTTGCGCCTGACTTTCCTGCTCTGCCTTGAGAGCATGGCCTATCTGATCTTTTACCAGCAGATGATGACCTCGCTCACCCTTTTCGCTCTGCGTGCGGTGGACGGCGATCTGCGTATCGGTGGGGTAACGCTCGTTCATCTGAGCGCCGGTCAGTTCCAGGCCCTCAATCCGATTTGGATCATGCTTGCAAGTCCGCTTCTGGCCACGTTGTACAACCGCCTGGCCGCGCAGGGGCGCGATCTGTCGCTTGCGCACAAGATGGTGCTGGGCTTCGGGCTCGTCACACTGGGCTTCCTGATCTGGTGGATCGCGGCGGCGCATGCCCAGAATCTTGTTTCGGCCTGGGTGATGGTGCTCGGATACGGTCTGGTGTCGGTCGCAGAGCTTCTCACCATGGCGCTGGGCCTTGCCATCATCGCACGCTACACCCTGCCCGAGAGCAGCGGATTCATGATGGGCTCGCTCTATCTGCTTTGGGGTGTGGCCATGTATGCAGGCAGCCTTGTGGCTAATTACGCAGCCGCTACCGGCGCTTCTGCCACGGGTGCTGCAGCTGCGGCGCTTTACGTCCCGCTCTTCCGCGATCTGTTCGTGGCTGGGCTGATCCTGACTGGATTGCTGAGCGCGTTGTTGCCTCTGGCAAAGCGTTGGGATCGCGCTCATGTGCTGGCGACCGGCCCTCATGCGACGGCCAGTGCGCCTCCCGTCATGCCACTTGAAATGGAAGGCTGAGCGCGGCAATCGCGCCACCCGGGGCGGTGTGCTGGATTTTGCCAAGCGCCCCGGAAGCTGCCTATGATCCCTCTGTTCAGAATGAGCCTGTTCAGAAGGACGACATCATGAAGCCGAACTCCCGTTTTGCCCTCGCCGGTCTTGCCCTCATGGCCGGTACGGCTGCTCTGCCCTGCCTCCCCCAGGTCGGGCTGATGCATGCGGCGCTGGCCGCCAGCGCGCCCGCAGCCGATGCGCCGCTCACGCTCAAGGTCCTCAAGGTCGAGGGAAACAAATCCGTTCCGACCGAAGACATCATGGCCTCATTCCCGTACCATGTCGGTGATACCGTCACGCGTGACCAACTCGACGCCGGGCTGCAAAAAGTAGCTGATCTTTACAAGGCCAAGAATGTCGGGGCGAAGTTCAGCGAGAAAGAGCGCTTCGTGAAAAACACGGTGCAGTTCTATCTGGTGATCGAAGAGCAGGCCCCGCAGGCTGCGGCGGCACCGGCACCCTTCGTGCTCGACAAGGTCGAGTTCGTCGGTAACAAGCAGGTGCCGACCTCCGAACTCGAGGCGGCAACGAAGCTACGCCCCGGCGCCACCGTAACCGCAGAGGCTGCTACTGCAGATACACAGGCGATCCAGAAGATCTACCAGAAGCATAATCTCGGCGTGCAGATCCAGCCGGTGGCCACCCAGCCGAACCACGACAATCATGTTGTGCTGACTTACCAGATTACCGAAAAATAAGCCGCTATGCCCATCCCATTCCTTCAGAGGCGAGAGCCTCCAGGGGATGGGATGGTGCTTATGATGCCCGACCGGAGAGTGCTCTCCGCCTATGCATCGGAAAGGCAGCGTTGATCCAGGGCGATTACGTTGCGGCTTGTGGGCCGTCAGGCCCTGCTCGATGGGCTCGTCAATCTCATTTCGGTAACGTCCCCGATGCTACGTGAGAGCATCAAAGAAATTGTCATCCAGCACATAAGGCTCGAGAGTGCCGGGCAGATAGAGCGGGTGCTCGGGGCGACCGCCCTTGCTGAGCCGCATGACATGCAGTGCGATCCCGGCTCGATGGAGCATCAGGGCCACCTGGTTGCCTCTGTCACGCAGCGAGGGATGGGTGGGCGAGCCATAGGCCAGAATGACCATTTGGGCTTCCCGCGCCATGGCAAGCAATGCCTTGTCGTTACCGGGTCCGTTCGGATCTGCAACCTCGAGCAGGCGTTTCTGGTCGGTGCAGCGATAGCCGAAGCTGTTGCCAACATACATCGATCCATATCCCCACACCCTGGCATAGCGCTGGCATTTGGCAACGGTCCGGTCATCACCATATTCGGTGGCGACCGAGGGGTTCATCATGAGCCACATCACGGCAGGCTTGCTGTCGTCCCATCGACGATGCAGGCGATAGCGGTAGCATTCCGCAGGACCGTCATAGACGGCTGTGCTGACCACATCGTCCTGCAATCGCAGGGCACGCGACGAGCCGACATGATGGCTGGTTTGTTTTTCAGGCATGATGGTCTGCCGATCAGGCTGTGACTGCCTGACCGCCAATGTGGCTCATTTGCGTCGATGTCTCATGACATCGGCCTTGTAGCTTTTCAAAGCCGCGAGGGCTTTCTCGACATGATTGCCCGGCGATTCCGAACTGATCGTGTCGATGATCTGGCCTTCCGGCGCAATCACATAGGTCACGCGCTGGGCAATATCGAGCATGGGCATCTTGGCATCGTAGAGGCGGGTGACCTTGCCCTCGCTGTCGGAGGCAACCGGGAATTGTCCCTTGATCTGGCTGACCGAGAAATCATCCAGCTTGTGGATATTGTCCATCGACACGCCGATAACGCTTGCGCCAAGGGCCTTGAATTGCGGCATGGAGTCAGCGAAGCCATGGGCTTCCATGGTGCAGCCCTTGGTGAATGCCGCAGGATAGAAATAGAGTACCACCGGTCCCTTCGCGAGGGCTTCATGCAAGGTGTACTGCATTTCCTGCCCGTTCTGTGTGGCGGTCAGGGTGAAATCAGGGGCTTCGCTTCCCTGCTTGAGGGCGGCATGGGCAGCAGGGGCCGCAACGGCAAGCGAAAGCGCCAGCAATGTCGCGGGGCGTGTCAGGCTGGGAAAACTGGGCATACGAACTCCGCGAGGGGTCAGAATGACGATCCCGGAGAGACGACCACGCAGGGTGTGTCGCGGCCCATCTTCCGGCAGGCTGCCACGGCGTTGTCATGGGACAGATTGACGAGACGCGCCCGGTAGAGATGCGCTCGCCCTGTCTGGACCGTGGAAACCTGACTACGCGCACCGGAAAGCGAAGTTCCAGCATGATTCTGCGCCTGCGCGACAGCGCGCGTCGCCTGTACGGCCGAGTTATAGGCGCCAACCTGGATTGCCCATTCCCCGGTCTGCAGCGTGCGTGGCGTCGGCTCTACGCTCCGCTGAGGTGAACGCAGGACAGGGCGTGGAGTCATGACGGCCAGCACCGGTTCGGCCGAGAGGCTTCGCCCGACAGGGATGGGCTGTACAGGGGCCCGTCCTGCCCAGGCCTGGGCAACGCTGTCAGGGGTTTCTGTTTCAGCGGGAGTGGTAAGGCTCGCCATCTGGACAGGAGCCGCCGGGGCAGGCGTGCTCGAAGTCACGCCACGAGCGGCCCAGGCTGCACTGACGGAGGAACGCGTAGTGGCTGGTGCCTCGGCCACCTGCATATCCTGCTGGTCGGCGCTGTAGGTTGCCGTCTGGGCCTGTCTGCGCCAGGCGGCACGCACGCTGGATGTTTCGGTATCGGTCTGGGCCACCATGGTCGCGGCATTGGGGTCATGCTGCGATACCAGAAGATCGGCCGCAGAGCGGTTGCGCGGCCAGATACCGGCAATCTGGGGGCCGACATGCGCCACATAGCGTCGTGTTTCGCGGGGCAGGGCACGGCCGCGACGCAGATAGGAGTCAAGGCTGCCGGGGCCGTCATTATAGGCGGCCAGAAAACCGGGCGAACCGTAGATGTCGTACATCTGGCGGATATAGGCCGTCCCCGCCATGATATTGTCATGCGGATCATAGGCGTCATCGCCCAGCGCATATTGCGAGCGCATGTCGTCATAGGTCGGGGGCATGAGCTGCATCAGCCCCATCGCTCCCGGAGCCGAGGTGGTGAACTGACCGTTGCGATCAAAGAGACGACCACCCGATTCCTGCATCATGACCGAGCGAATCCAGGGCGAGGGAACGTCGAAGCGTTCCGAGGCTTCCTCGATATAGGGCCCCCACGGATCTTCAGGCGGCCCTGGCGGGGCATAATAGGATTTCGCATGGTGACGATAATTCGCTGCTTCCTGAGCGACAGGCACCTGCGGACGCTGGGGCGTGTCGGCGCAGGCTGCCAGCAGGGCGGTGGCGCCCGTGATCAGCAGCCATCGTGTCGGAAAAGCTCCCCGGATGCGGAACCTGCCGGATTCTTCGCGTCCGGATCTGGAGTTCGAATGACGGGAAGAAGCCATGATGGGGTTCACCTGATGCAACCGAGCGTTATCCGTGTTCTGGGGCAGGATTGAGGCAAAACTACGGAGCCGCCCCAAGGAAAGAAAGCCAAAAATTCCGTTTTCTTCGTTGTGACAGGGTTTCAGACCGGTCTTGTGCCCCTGCTGTTGCGAAACAAGGGCTTATCCGCTAGGCGAATTGCCTCGCGCATGGGCATATTTTCTGGCCCACGCCTCGTAGGAAACCGACTTGATCCCTCGGAGGGACATGAGCCAGAGTCCACTCGCCCTCGCATGGGACGATATCGTGTCAGGTCTGCGCCGCTGGCGTCTGGCAGCCATGCTGGGATGGACCGATATCCGTCTGCGTTATCGCGGCTCGGTACTCGGGCCCTGCTGGCTCACCCTCTCGGCCCTCGTCATGGTTGCCTCGATGGGTGTGATCTATGCACGCCTCTTCCACATGGTGCTGAAGGATTATCTGCCTTTCCTGTCGCTTTCTCTGGCGCTCTGGCAGGTCGGCCTTGCGAGCCTGCTTCAGGAATCCTGCACCTGCTTCACCGAAGCCGACTCGATGATCCATGCGATGAAGCTGCCCTACACGCTGCAGGCCATCCGGCTTCTGGTACGCAATGCCATTGTGTTCGCCCACAGCATCATCGTCCCGATCGGGGTTTTCATTCTCTACGGCGTCTGGCCGGGGCTGGTGAGCCTTGCCTCGCTGCCCGGATTGTTGCTCTGGTGCGTGAACGGATATGCGGCCTGCCTCCTGCTCGGCCCGTTCTGCGCGCGGTTCCGGGATATCACGCCCGTCGTGGCTGCCTTCATGCAGATCGCGTTTTATGTGACCCCGATCATCTGGCAGCCGGGGCAACTCGGGGCAAGAAGCCGCTATCTGCTACTCAATCCGTTTTATGACATGATGGAGCTGGTCCGCGGTCCGATCCTGGGGCATCTGCCGAGCCTGACGATGATTGGCATCTCCGTCGGGCTGAGCGTGATCTGGTGTGGCCTCGCCTTCATGACCTTCCTGCGTACGCGTGCGCGGCTGGCTTTCTGGGTCTGAGAACGATGGTTTCAATCACCCTGCGCGACTATTCGCTCATCTATCCCATGTTTCATGGGAGCGCCCGCTCCTTCAAGAAAAGCCTGTTCAAGGGCGTCCGGCAGAAGCTGCGCGACCGGCAGGCTGTGGGCGGGAGCATCATCAGCCAGTCCGATACCACCGTCGTCGTGGCGCTCGACACGCTTTCTCTCGATATCGTCTCAGGTGAGCGCGTGGGGCTGATCGGCCATAACGGGGCCGGAAAATCCACCCTGCTGCGTGCCATGGCGGGTATCTATGAATCGTCGCTGGGCACAATGCAGGTAGAGGGCGAGGTTCATGCTTTGCTCAGCCCGCAGGCCGGCATGAATACCGACCTGACCGGGCGCGAAAATATCAGGCTTTATGCACGGGTTCTGGGGCTCTCGGACAAGGCGACGAAACGGCTTGAGGAAGAAGTCGAGTCATTTGCGGAGCTCGGGGCCTTCATGGACCTGCCGGTGCGTCATTATTCTTCCGGGATGGCGATCCGCCTCGGTTTCGGCCTGACCACCTCGCCCCGTCCGGAAATCCTGCTGATGGATGAATGGTTCATGGCCGGTGACAGCCACTTCCAGGAGAAGGCTCGTGATCGCCTCACACGCCTGATCGAATGCGTCCGTATTCTGGTGGTGACGTCGCACTCGCTCCCGATCCTGAGGGAATGGTGCACGCGCATCATATGGATGGAAGCAGGACGCGTCCGCATGGACGGTCCTGCCAATCTGGTGATCGACGCTTACGAAGCTGCAGGTCAGGGCTGAAGCCTCTGGCCCGGGATGATGCATCCCGGACCGAAGCATCGGTGATGCCAGGGATCAGCCCTTGAAGATGCCCGTGATGGAGGCAAGCAGCGACAGGGCTTCGGCCTTGGGGCGCTGGAATGTGTTGCGCCCGATGATCGAACCGTAACCGCCACCCGCATGGATGCCGCGAATGGTGTCGAGCAGGGCTTCGGTGCTTTCGTGTTCGCCGCCGGAGAAGATCACGATACGACGCCCGGCGAAGGTCGACTGGACCACATGGCGCACACGGGCTTCCATGGTGGAGATATCGATTTTCTGTTCCAGATAGACCGCCTTT
The DNA here is from genome assembly GCF_025995175.1 of Asaia krungthepensis NRIC 0535. Lineage (GTDB taxonomy): Bacteria > Pseudomonadota > Alphaproteobacteria > Acetobacterales > Acetobacteraceae > Asaia > Asaia krungthepensis. The sequence continues at coordinate 317,297 of NZ_BAPV01000061.1, read as the reverse complement.
GCAGCGGGAAGGGAAAGCGCATCGGTGGGCGGCTTGACCTTGATGATATGGGCGCCGCATTCCGCTGCCATATGCGCCGCATAGGCGCAGATATCGATGGCCGTTTCGCCGGCCTTGTCGAGCATGGGTCCGCGCGGATAGCTCCAGACAATCACGACCAGACCGGCTGCCTTGGCTTCCTGAGCGAGCTCGCGCAATTCGTTCATCTGATCGAAACAGTATTCGCTGCCCGGATAGATGGTGAAGCCGATTGCAGAACAACCGAGGCGGAGCGCATCGGCAACGGTGCCGGTCACAGCCTGATTCTTCTCGGTGGCAAGAGAATTCGAGCTGTTGCACTTGAGGATCAGGGGGATTTGGCCCGCAAAGGTGGAGGCGCCTGCCTCGAGCATGCCCAGAGGCGCCGCAAAGGCGTTGAGCCCGGCCTCGATGGCGAGGGAGAAATGATAGTGCGGGTCATAGGCAGGCGGGTTGGCGGCAAAGGAGCGGGCCGGACCATGCTCGAACCCCTGATCGACCGGAAGAATGACCAGCTTGCCTGTCCCGGCGAGCACACCGGTATTCATGAGTCTGACGAGATTGGCCTTCGTGCCGGGATTATCTGCTTCGTAATTGGCGAGAATGGATTCAACCTGCGGGGTTAACGACATGTAATGCTCCTGTTTTACTGTCATCCCTCCGGTTTCTTGCCAAAGGGTTTGTGTCTTACAGTTTCATAACTGTCGTTGCGACTATCCGTTTCTCGCCCATCGGGAACTTCCCTTCACAGATGCGATACCGCTCGGTCGAGCGGTGGATCCGGAGCGCAACAATAACGTTGTGAGCGCGTATCCCTGAGCGGGCCCGGTCGGCAGAACTGCATGCCGACGGCGCCGCCGACGATCAGGGAGGCGGAACGCAGGGCCACAGGAGAATTCATGCACGTTTTTGGCCCCATGAGACGACTGACTGAAAGAGCCCGGCTGATGGTGCTGCCTCTGCTCTGCAGCGTTACCCTTGCCCCTCTGGCGCATGCCGAGCCCGTTGCGCTGACCCATCTGCGCCTCATCGACGGAACAGGCGCACCGGCGCGAGTGGACGAGACAATCCTTATCGATCACGGGCAGATTGTCTCGATCGGCACGACGCCGCCTCCCGGAGCGACAGTGATCGATCTTCACGGCAAGACGGTCATGCCCGCGCTTGTCAGCGATCATAATCATGTCGGGCTGGTGGAAGGCATGAGCACCGCTTCGCGCAATTATACGCGCGACATCATTCTGGCCGCCCTCAATCAGTATGTGCGCTATGGCGTGCTGACCGTGACCTCGCTTGGCCTCAACAAATCTCCCCTTTTCGATCAGCTGCGTCGCGAGCAGCATCAGGGTGTCAATCCGGGGGCCGATCTGTTCGGGGTGGATCAGGGGATCGGCGCGCCGGGCGGAATGCCCCCGGAAGCCATGGTCGACGGCATGGGACGGGATCAGATCTTCCGGCCTGCCACGTCACAGGCTGCCCGTCAGGCTGTCGACATCATGGCGGATGAGGGCACCGATTTCGTCAAGCTGTGGCTCGATGATCTGCGTCTGACCAATCCCGCGAAACCGCCCCTCCCTCTGCTCGGTGCACCTGTGTGGCAGGCCGCGATTGCCGAGGCGCATAAGCGCCATTTGCGGGTGGCGGTTCATATCCACGATCTTGCCCTCGCTCATGAGGCCCTTCAGCACGGCGCTGATATCCTTGCCCATGGTGTTCGGGACAAGCCGGTTGATCCGGCGCTTGTTGCGCAGCTCAAGACGCGTCAGGCGTGGTACATCCCGACATTGTCCCTCGATGAGTCGACCTATCTTTTTGCGGAGCATCCGGAGTTGCTGGACCAGCCTTTGGCGCGTGACGCCATGCCGCAGGCGTTGCGGCAGAAGATAGGGCAGGAAAGCTGGCGTCGTGAAACACTGGAGAAGCCCGCCAGCCGCGCGGCTCATGAGGCGCTTGCCATGAATGAGCGCAATCTGCTCACCCTGTATCGGGCAGGTGTCAGGATCGGTTTTGGGACGGATTCAGGTGCAACCCCGTTACGTCTGCCAGGATATGCCGAGCATCGCGAGCTTGTCCTGCTGGTCGAGGCAGGGCTTACACCACTGGAAGCGATCAATCTGGCTACCCAGAAAGCAGCGGGACTTCTTGGCCTTAAAGATCGCGGTGTGATCGCCCCGGGCAAACGGGCGGATCTTCTCGTCATTGACGGCGTTCCTGATCGAACCATATCTGATATCGACCTGATTTCGCAGGTCTGGCAGCGTGGCAAGCCCGTCTCTGACGGACTGGTTACAAAAGGAAAGACGCCATGAACCGTCACCTCGGGGCCTTTTTCGCGGCAACGTTCCTCGTTCTTCCCGTGCAGGCAATGGCTCAGCAGGGACCGGCATACTCGCCCCGCTATGCGGACGGAACCGGCAATAACATGATCGATCAGCTCAATTCTTCGCAGCTGAACAACAACTACAAGGGGCCCTATTATAACCGGGGTGAAGCGCCCCCGCCATTCAGGCCGGTTCATGTCCAGCCACCGCCGCCACCCCCGCCACCGCCGAGACACTGGCATAGGCATCATCCACGCCCACTCCCCCCTGTACCGGACCGCGGAATGCCTCCGGGCGGGCCGCGCTGACCATATTGCGGCCATGACCGTAGCGGTTATCCTTGCCGGCGGGGCAGGGAGGAGGCTTGGTGGATGCGACAAGCCGCTTCTCTCCCTGGGCAAGAGGACCATACTGGACGAAATCCTCTGCAGAGTTGGGCCACAGATCGACCACGTCGCCCTTTCGGTACGTGAAGATCAGAAGGGATACCGGTCTCTCGATCTGCCCCTGTTGGTCGACCAAAATCGGGACAAAGGGCCATTATCGGGCCTGATCTCGGCTCTACGCTGGGGGCGGGCGAAGGGTGCCTCAACCGTTCTGACGCTGCCCGGCGACACCCCATTTTTTCCATATGACCTCGTTCGCCGTCTGGGTCCTGCTCCGTCATGCGCGTCCAGTCGTGGACGGACACATCCGTTGATTGCATTATGGCAGGTCGCTGCCTTGCCCGAGGCGGAGGCCCATATGCGTCTGGCCCTTCACTCCGGCAATCATCGTGATCTGGCCCTGTGGCCGCTGGCTGAGAGTCTGTCGATGCGCCCTGTTTCGTTCGAGTGCATAGACGGGGATCCGTTTTTCAATATCAACACTGCTGACGACCTTGCCCATGCCCGCAGGGTCATGGGTCGAGCCGGTGATCAGTCGATGCTCTGATCCTGAAGCAGACCGAATTCGCGCATCGCCGGGACGAAATTCTCATTTTCATGACTGGATCGTGCCAGCTTGACGAGGGCAAAGCGCTCTAGTGGGGAAAGGTCATGCCATGCAGCAGGCGTCGGAGAAGCCACGCCGTCCTGATCGGCCTGTCTGACGATGCATTCGGGAATGACCGTTTGATCGCGCCACAGATATGTCTCGTCCGCGACAAGTTTCCTGACAGGTTCGTCGCATCTGAAGCTGATCAGCCCGACAAGCCTGTCATGATAATCCTGGCGCGCATCTGGGGTTGTACACACAGCCCCAAGCAAGGACTGCCTGTCGTCATGAGAAAGCTGGCTCCACTGCCTCAGGGTGAGCTTGATTCCGCATAAATCGAGCTTCAGACGTACGGCCATGGGAATACAGCGCAGACTGCCGGCAAAATCCTGCTCGAAATGGAAAAGCGTGTCATGGGCTGCCGCATCCTGAGGGCCCGCAAGGGAAATAGCCTCTGTATTCATGTGGTCATCATCTCGACAGTTTCAGGTCTGATCAGGCGATGGGCGCCGCAAAAGACTGCCATGCGGTCGGATCGCGCATTGCCTATGAGCGTCATGTCGGCCTTGCGTGCAATCTGGATGGCACGATCGGTCGGCGAGGAGACAGCAACGAGCGTCGAGATTCCGATCGTCAGGGCCTTTTCGACCATTTCATACGAGCATCGGCTGGTCAGGAGGCAAAATCCCCGCCCGGGATCTCGCGGGGACTGGCTCAAGATACCAACCAGCTTGTCGAGCGCGTTGTGACGGCCGACATCTTCGCGCACGTAGTGAATATCCCCGTCAGGCGCTGCCCAGGCAGCCGCGTGCACCATATGGACTTTCTGATTGAGTACCTGATGGGCCGGTAAGGCATTGAGCGCCTTTCTGATGGCGGCAACCGGGATGCTGTAGGCAGGAAGACTGGGTGTGACCGTCGCGATATCCTCCAGTGAGGTGACACCGCACAGGCCGCAGCTGCTGCCCCCTGTGAGAAGGCGCTGTCCTCGCCGGATCAACCGGCTGAAATCGGCGCCCGATATACGAATATGCGCCGTCAGCTGATCCTCGTGCCGCTCGATATGGCAGGAAACAAGATCGGTCGCGCAGGCGATGATTTTCTCGGTCAGGACAAAGCCAGTCACGAAATCATGCAGATCGAGCGGCGTGACCATCATCACGGCATGGACATGAAATTCGTTGAAGATGAGCGTCAGCGGGATTTCTTCGGCAATGCCCAGCTCGATACGTTCTTGTTCGCTATCCGGGCCGATGGCAATGGCGTGACGCAGCACATGAGCAGCTGCGAGGCTGTCCGGGCGTATCGTCATGGTCTTCCTGCCGGTACGATCACGCGCACAGGAATCGATTTCGCAGCAGGCGTGCCGCTGATCTCGTCGAAATGGTTCAGCGGCAGGAGCGGGTTCAGTTCCGGGTAATAGCCTGCGATGGCCCCTCTGGGCATAGGATAGGCGACAGCGACCAGGTTCTCCACGCAGCGCCTGATGCCGTCGGTCGAAAGCGTTTCGAGGTTGACAACCATCTCCTGCTGAATGCCGCGAGCCTCCATGTCCTCATCGTTCATGAACACAACCATGCGGGTGTTGTAGATGCCGCGATACCGGTCATTCATGCTGTAGATCGTGGTGTTGAACTGGTCATGCGAGCGTATGGTGGAAAGACGCAGCATCTCCAAATCCTCCACGCTGTCATCCACGGCCAGACCGGGGAAGAGCAGGAACTGTGCCTTGCCTGTCGGGGTTTTCCACACGCGTCGGCGGGGCGGAATATCGAGATGGAAGCCCTGTTTGTTGCGGATGCGCGCATTGAAATCGGCATAGATCTCGGGATACACCGCCGCGATCTTGTCCCTGATCAGACTGTAATCCGTAGGGTATAATGCCCAGGGGATGGGGCTGTCGGGCAGGGTTGCCTGCGCCATGCCGCAGACGATGGCAACTTCGGAGAGCAGGTCCGGGCTCGCGGGTTCGAGCACACCGCGCGAGGCAGTGACATTCGACATCGCATCCTCGATAGTCACAAATTGCTCGCCCGTGGCCTGACGGTCGATCTCGGAGCGCGCAATGACCGGCAGGATCAGGGCGTCGCGCCCATGGACGATATGCCCGCGATTGAGTTTCGTCGCGATCCCTACGGTCAGATCCAGCCCGCGCATGGCCGCATAGCCACGAGGCGTATCAGGAATGGCATGGACAAAATTGCCGCCCATGCCGATGAAGACCCGCGCCGTACCGGCCAGCATGGCCTCGACCGAGTCCACCGCGTGGTGGCCATGAGCGCGCGGGGGTTCGAAACCGAATACGTCGCGCAGCCGGTCCAGATAGGCCTGGGTCGGCTTCTCGTCGATGCCCACCGTACGGTCGCCCTGCACGTTCGAATGCCCGCGTATGGGCGCTATGCCTGCACCCTTTTTGCCAAAATTGCCGCGCAGCATCAGGAAAGCGGCAATTTGCTGGATCATCCGAGCACCCTGCTGATGCTGGGTGATGCCCATCCCGAAGCAGATGATGGTGGCGCGCGACTGGGCGTAGATGGCGGCGGCCCGCTCGATCTGCGCCCGCTCGATGCCCGAGACGCGCTCGATTTCGGCCCAGTCATGGCGCATCACCTCATCGCGCAGCGCAGCAAATCCCTCGGTGTGCGTTGCGATGAAATCGTGATCCAGCAGGGTTTCGCCCTTGGCCTCGCGTTCGAACAGGCATTTCATCATGCCCTTGAAGAAGGCAAGATCGCCACCGATCCGGATATGGACGAACTCGGTGGCGATGGCGGTCGAGCCGCCCGTTGCCATCTGCACCGGGTCCTGCGGTTCGGTGAAGCGGATGAGCGCGCGCTCAGGCATCGGATTGACCACGACGATAGGCACGTTGCGCTTGCGGGCATGGGCCAGCAGCCCCATCATGCGGGGTGAGTTGGTGCCCGTATTCTGTCCGACGATGAAAATAGCTTCGGCGTGATCGAAATCATCCATCACCACCGTGCCCTTGCCGATGCCGATGGCACCGGGCAGGCCGCGGCTGGTCGGCTCGTGACACATATTCGAGCAATCGGGAAAATTATTCGTGCCATAGGCGCGCACGAAGACGGAATACAGGAAAGCCGCTTCGTTCGAGGTCCGCCCCGATGTATAGAACTCGGCCTGATCGGGAGAGTCGAGCCCGCGCAGATGGGTACCGATCAGTGCGAAGGCTTCCTGCCAGCTGCAAGGAACGTAATGATCCGTCTGCGTATCGTAGCGCATCGGCTCGGTCAGTCGGCCCTGCTCCTCCAGCCAGTGATCGCTTTGGGCCGCAAGCGCCGTCACGCTGTGTTCGGCAAAGAACTCCCGGGTGACGCGCCTCTTGGTGGCCTCGACCGCGAGGCCCTTCACGCCATTCTCGCAGAATTCGATCTTTTTGTGATGGGTCGGGTCCGGGAAGGCACAACTCGGGCATTTGAAGCCGCCCGGCTGGTTCATGGCCAGAAGTGCACGGGAGCCCTTGGTCACGACGGATTGTTCGAGCAGTGCCTTTGCCGTGGCCTTGACCGCCCCCCAGCCCCCGGCGGGATGATGATAGGGCCGGTAGACGGTCTTGCGTTCGGACATGAGGCGGGTCTCCGGTGAAAGGGGCGGCTACCCATCATAAACGCAGGAATCCTGCCAGCGATGAAACCGGCTCGTCATATCTGCGTGAAGCGTGTCAGAAGCTGCTCACAATCGAGAAGAGGGTGCCGCGCCTCTGGCCGTATTGCGCCTGTGTCACGCCTACCCCGCTTCCGTCACGGATCTGGTAGCGATGGTCAAACAGATTGACCACATCGGCCCGTAATTTCAGCGAATGGCCAAACGGGACTTTCGTGAAACTATGCGCGTAGCCGATATTGAATATGGCGTAGGGGGGTTGCTTCTCAAGATTGGCAAAGCCACTGCGCAACCCGTAGCCATAGAGGAAATCGAGATAGGCCATGTCATGCTTGTTGCTGTAGGAAACGCCGGCGGACGAGGTGAATTCCCCCTGGTGATCGAGCTGGATGCCATGGCGGCGCACATAATCGAGCTCAGCAACCTCGAACTGGTACTGCGCCGAGTTGATGTCCTTCGCCCATGTTTTCACGAACGAGAAATTGCCATAGACCGACCAGCCGCCATGGCGCCACGCATTGCCGATTTCTGCGCCATAGACACGCCCCGTGCGATAGCTGAACGGCGCCAGAATGACGGCGCGACCGAATTGTCCCAGATCGCCCTGATCGCGTGCCCATTTGCCAAAGGCATCGAGCGTGACCTGATAGTCACGCGTGACATGCTGGAGGATCCCGACATCGACATAATGCGATTTCTCGACGCGCGTGGGTGTGTTCAGCATGGTTTCGGGCGCATTGGTCGTTCCCGCAAATTTGCGCAGCGTGGCATCAGAAATATATTGCGGTGAGGGTGGTGCAAAATAGCGCGAATAGCCGAAATGCACCGTCGTGGAGGGGCTGGCCTTCCAGACCATGTTCGCGCGTGGGCTCAACTGCCCCTCCTGATGGAAGGACGATGCAAAACGGTCATAGCGCAGCCCGTAATTGAAGGTCAGTTTGGGCGTGATGCGATATTCGTCCTGTAGATAGGCGCCGGCTTCGACCGCCCAGTTCCCTCCATGATCGATGATGCGCCGGGGGATGATCGAGCTCTGGGCACCTGCCTCATCCACCGGGAGGGCGAGCGTATCGGTATCGAGTTTCTCGGAGGTGTATTGCCCGAGAAGCCCGAAACGCAGCACATGATGCGGGGCGATGTCGTATGAGTTATCGATCTGGAGCCCGCCCGTCGTGAAGTCGTTCACTTCGCGCTGTGAAATGCCGGAGAACGCGAGATCGCGGTTCGGATCGTTGCGGTACCCGATACGTCCGTACCGGAAATAGGGAGAAACCTGCGTGTTGAGCTTTTCGCCGCTACGCTGATAGGAGAGTACGGCGTAGTAATTCTGCTCGGTCTGGCCGTCACGCAAGAGGCGGGACTGGATACTCGGATCATCCGGCGCGATAGTGGATGAATGATACAGGATTGGCAGAGCCGTCGTGTTGGGTAGCTGAAAATCGGCATAGGAGGCGCTGGTCAGCAGGCTGATCCGGCTTTCGTCGTCGATCTGATACGCGAGATAGCCGAACCCTTTTTCCTGCTGCGTGAAATCATGCACGGCCCGGAAGGAATTGGTGGGGTTCTCTATCCCGAGATCGTTACGGTTATAGGACGCCGTGACGAAATAATCCCAGCGCCCCTTGGACCCGCCGAGCTGAAGAGACGGAATGAACGTGTTGTAGCTGCCGCCATAGAGCGAAAACTGGTTGTTCCTGAGCGTATCGCCAGTCTTGGTTTTCACGTCGATCACGCCGGACGTACGAAACCCGAATTGGGCTGGCAGGGTGCCCGTGAGCAGATCGACAGACTGGATGATGCGACTGTCGAGCTCCTGTCCGAACCCATTGAGTCCCTCAGGCAGAAGGACGCCATTGACGCGATAGGTCAGCCCGCCATGTTCGCCACGGACATGGACCTCGCCGTAACTGTCCATCACAACGCCAGGCAGGCGGAGCAGGATCTGACTGAAGGCGGCATTCTCCCCCCCGGGTGTCACCTCGATCTGACGCTGGTCGATCCCGTAGGATACCGCACCAAGCCCCGGCGCGATGCGTCCGCGCCTTTGATCCATATGGGCGGTGACGTTGATCGTCTCGGCGATTGTCCCGGCCTGTTTGCGCGGCAGGCGCACAAGGCTCGGTGGCGGAGTGCCGGGTGTGCTGGCTTTATTATGTGCGGGGGGCGTGGCGGGCAGGTGGGGCGTTGTCGCTTCGACCATTCTACGATGAGTCTTCGGTTGCCCGGTACGCGCAGGATAGGCGGAGGTTGGGGCCTGTTCTGGGGCGGATGCGGCATGCGCCGTACCGGCGAGCAGTAGGCAGGCGAAAGTAAGGGCAATGAGCGGCGCGCTTCGACACGCAAAGAGCGAGTGAGTAAATGCTGCACTAATTCTCAAATACTTATCATCATAGCAATTGCTATATTGACTTCTGAATGTTGGCATCGCGGGGTCTGAACCTTCTACGAGAGGGGTGAAGAACATGGAAGAAAGGGCGCGAGCCCGGGCTCTGTAGGCAGTCGGACGGGCAGTAACCCGTCCCTTTCGTCAGCGCTGACAGCACCGTGAAGCTGGCCCGCCAACACGTGATTGGACGGTCAGCGCTGGCTTATGCGTGCTCTCCTGGCCGCCAGCCGGTCGTTTGGCGTGGGTTGATGCCGCATGCGGGGGCTCAACTCATGATCGTGTCATAGAGCAGCTTGAAATTGAGCATCAGGATAATCCCCGCCACGCTCCAGGAGAGCGCTTTCATCGCAGGGGGAACGGTGAAGCTCCCCATCTTGCGTCGATCGGCAACGAACATGACCAGCGGAATGACAGCAAAAGGGAGCTGCAGAGAGAGCACGACCTGACTGAAGATCAGTAATGTCCCCACCCCATGATCGCCATAAAGGGCCGTCACAACCACGACCGGCAGGATCGCCAGACCGCGGGTGATCAGGCGCCTTGCCCAATGCGGTAGCGTCAGATGCAGGAAGCCCTCCATGACGATCTGCCCGGCCAGCGTTCCGGTCACGGTGGAGTTTGTCCCGGCCGCCAGAAGGGCCACGGCAAAAAGCGTCGAGGCGATCCCCATGCCCAGAATGGGTGACAGGAGACGATAGGCGTCCTCGATCTCGGCAACGTCCTGATGACCCGTGTTGTGAAACGCCGCGGCCGATACAATCAGAATCGCGGCATTGATGAACAGGGCAAGCATGAGGGCGATCGTGCTGTCCAATGTCGCCCAGCGCAGGGCTTCTCGTTTGCCGGGTTCCGTGCGCGGATAGGCCCGTGTCTGCACGATGGACGAATGCAGATACAGATTATGCGGCATCACGGTCGCGCCAATGATGCCGATGGCGATGTAGAGCATTGCCGGATTGGTCACGATTTCGGGGCGTGGCAGGAATCCCGCCATCATGGCGCCGAAAGGCGGAGCCGCCGCCACAAGCTGCACGGAGAAGCAGAACGCGATAATGGTCAGCAGCGCGATAATGAAGGCTTCCAGATACCGAAATCCCCGGTTCATCAGAAAAAGCACGATGAGCGCATCGAAGGCCGAGATCAGCGCCCCGAAAAGGAGCGGTATGTGAAACAGAAGCTGAAGCGCCACGGCCGTGCCGATTACCTCCGCCAGATCGCAGGCAATGATGGCGATCTCGCAGGTCAGCCAGAGCATCAGCGTGACCGCAGGCGGGAAATGATCGCGACAGGCCTGGGCCAGATCACGGCCGGTGACAATGCCCAGACGCGCCGCAAGGGCCTGAAGCAGGATCGCCATGAGGTTCGAGATCATGATGACAGAAAGCAGCGTGTAGCCGAACTGCGCGCCGCCTTGCAGATCCGTCGCCCAGTTTCCGGGGTCCATATACCCGACGGCCACCATGTAGCCCGGCCCGACGTAAGCGAGAAAGCGCTGGAACCACCTGGCATGGTCCGGCGCGACCCGCACGGAGGAAAAAACCTCCGGCAAGCTGCGCGTGCCGGAACCTGCCTCATCGACGTGGCGAAGCAGTCGCCTTCGCCCGGTTCGCGCAGGCTCGGTGGGCGCCCCCTCGGTAGGGGCTCGGTGGGCAGGGGGCAGGCTGGACATAAGGTGATACTCAAACCTAATGCTTAGAGATATGCAATATACTATATTCTTCGGCGTGCAGGATTGCGGACCGATAACGTCCTCTTGAGGCAGAAGTTGAGCGTGCTCAGAGTCGCGGGAGGCGAGGAAGGGAGAAAGCGTGGGGAGGCGGGGTAAGCAGGGCGGCGCTAGATTGCCCAGCCTGCCTCAAACGAGCACGATCAGCCTGTGCAGACAAGGTAAAAACGATAATAATAATGAATTGCACATTACCACGCTGCTTCGCAGCTCGCCCCCTGAGGAGGGTATCGCATCATGGCGGCCAGAGAGACTGACCCGGTGATACGCCGTCTCACCGGTGTTCCGGAGACCATGCTCATCACTCTGGCCGCGCGCGTTCTTGCGCCGCGTGATAACCCCGATCTCGGTTTTCGCGACCCAAACGCCGAGGCCATCGCCATGAGTTTCGATTTCGATCCGGCGCGTTTCCGTGCAGATCGCAAATCGATGAGGGGTACCATCCTGCGCGCGCTCTGGTTCGACCAGCAGATTGCCGCCTGGCTCGACCGTTTCCCAAACTCTCTCTGCATCAGTTTCGGCTCTGGCCTCGATATCAGGCGCCCCCGATTGCACAATGCCGGTCGCTGCCGTTGGGTGGATGTGGAGCTTCCTGAAATTCATGCCTTGCGCCGCCGTGTGGCCCTTCAGACGAGCGGTGGCCTCGAACTTGTCAGTGACGCGACAGACCTGACGACGTGGATGGCAGATCTACCGGACGAAACCGGGCGCCCTGTCATCTTTTTCGCCGAAGGGGTCTTCATGTATCTCGAGCCCCGGAAAATCATCGCGCTGCTAAGAGCTCTCGTTTCCTACGCCCATGACCATGACTCGAGGCTTTGCGTGGTCCTCGATTATGTGTCCCCGTTTGCCATGCGTCATTCTCAGAGTAATCCCAGTGTCCGCCAGACCGGGGCCAATTTCGCATGGGCCATGCGATCACCGGGCGATCTGACCAGGGAGGTGCCGGGCTTGCAGTTTCATGAGGGCATCGACCTGACCCGTCGTGTCGATCGCTTTGCCTGGCTGGCAGGGCGGCTTTACACCCTGCTCCATCATGGGGCATCGCTTTGCGGAGCGGCGCGCTACGAGGCTCCCATCATGTCCAAATAATCGAGCAGTTCGCGATCAGTTGTTCGGTTTGAGGAGGTCGGTCAGCCCTGCTGCGAGAGCGCGATCGAACGCATCCAGCGTCTCGTCACTCACATAGTGCTCGATACCTTCTGCATCGACACGCACTGTCTCTTCACTGATCCCGAGGGCACGCAGGAAACTCTCGACGATCTGGTGACGATTTTTCGCCTGATTGGCGACTTCCTGCCCCTTCTCGGTCAGGAACACGCCTCGATAGGGTCGGCGATGCACATAGCCCTCAGTTGAAAGCCGGGTGAGCATTTTGGCGACGGTCGGCTGCGAGACGCCAAGACGGGTTGCAATATCGACCTGACGGGCCTCGTATCCTTCGGCCAGAAGATCGGCGATCAACTCGACGTAATCCTCGATCAGCGCGTTGCGACGGGCTTCGCGGTTGAGGCGGAACCCCTCCGACTGCATGTCGATATCGGGCAGGGTTATGTCGCCCGGGCCCGGTTGGGGCTGGGCTTTCCCGTCTGATCCTGTCTTGTCATCCGTCATGAAAGGTTCATCGCAGATTAGCGGCCCGATCTCAACCGCTGTGGCCCCTGGTGTGATAGCGCAAACATGACCCGTCAGGATCGATCGTCCGGTCGATGACTCTCTCAGGGCTTCATGGCATGCCAGTGCCCGAGATTGTGTGCCAGCGCGCGGCATGTCATGGGGCGTCGTAGACCGGGCCCGGTATCGGTCAATCTGACTCGCTGCTTTCCTCGGGGCTTGAGCAGCATTGCAGCATGGGAGAACAAGGCGATGGCCGATCTCGACAGCATCATTGCCGAAATCGTGCATGAAATGCAGAGGATCACCGAACGTGGTCATGTGGCGGATTACATCCCGCCGCTCGCCTGTGTCGATCCGGGCAAATTCGGCATGGCTGTGATCGATGCGAGCGGGCAGGCCTATGTGGCGGGCGATGCCGACGAAGCCTTCTCGATCCAGAGCCTGTCCAAGGTGTTCGGCCTGACCCTGGCACTCACTCTGGAGGGAAGTGAATTATGGAGCCGGGTGCGTCAGGAGCCATCGGGCAGCGCGTTCAACTCCATCGTCCAGCTCGAGAGCGAGCATGGCATTCCGCGTAACCCGTTCATCAATGCCGGGGCTATCGTCATTTCCGATATTCTGGTTTCGCGTCTGGGGCGGCTCGGTGCGCGTCAGGCGCTACTCGATTTTGCCCTCTCGCAATCGGGCAATCCGGAGGGGCTGCATATTGATGAGAACATGGCAGCCCAGGAGCGCGATACAGGGTTTCGCAACGCCGCCCTTGCCAATTACATGCGGACCTTCGGCAATATCAGAAATCCGATCGAGGACACGCTCGATCTCTATTTCCATCAATGTGCGCTCACCATGTCCTGTCGTCAGCTGGCCGGGATTGGCGGCTATCTCATGACGGGTGGCGTCGATCTGCGTTCCGGTCGCATGATCACAAGCGTACCCGATGCCCGCACGATCATGGCGCTGATGATGATGTGCGGCCATTATGATGGTTCAGGCGCCTTTGCCATACGCGTCGGTCTGCCGGGCAAGTCGGGCGTGGGCGGCGGTATTCTGGCGATTGCGCCGGGTCTGGCCTCGGTGGCGGTCTGGTCGCCGGGTCTGAACAGCCAGGGTAATTCGCTGCTCGGCACGTTGGCGCTCGAGCGTCTTGTCCAGAAGACAGGATGGTCGGTATTCAATCCTTTTCCCCTCTCTGTGCAGACCATTCTCTGATGGATTTCTCAATTCATCGGACAGGGGGGCGGATAAGCCATATGATATCATTCTCCACACTCGGAACGTTCACAGCCGGGCATCCCGGGCAGATACAACGTCATAGGCATGGCGCTTCGAGAGAAGCTGCAGGGCGGTCCCGTCTGTTAGGCCCGGAGCGATGATGAGCTGGCCGGGAAGGGCGCATCTGTAGGGAACGGGCGGGCCCGTGCATGAGCCGACGGCTCGGCAACACATGTCCTTCGTCCAGGTGTCCAGGTTTGTGCCTTGGGCTCGCCATCAGGTGGACGGCATGATGGTGCAAAGCCTCGAAGACGCATCAAGGCGTTTTATGCTGCCGGAAAACCTCCTCTACTCAATCTGTGTCGGGGGCGATTTCAGGCATCGGGCACTCTCATCACGCTGCTGTGGGCTAGGGTGGCCTGCGCGATGTCAAGCGAATTACCGCGGGTCCGTCAGTCTGGACCCAGGCCGACATCGTCAGGCGGCAGGCCGGTTTCTGAATGCCCGCGCGTCGCGGCCACGTCTTCGTGGCAGAATTTCATTCTCCTCTCGTCGATGAGGAGGAAACGATCAGAGGCCATTGGCTCAAAGTTATGGCGGGACGAACGGTCCTTGGGTCTGAGGAAAGAACTGATCATCGATGTGACCGATCCGCGAAACACCACCTTATGGGCTTCGTCGGTCGATCTGAAAAAGCCCGTTGACATGATCGTTTCCCTCGAGAAATGAGAGCGGGCGCGGGAGGCGTCTTGCGCTGAAGCGGTAGCGTGGCATCATGGCCCTTACAGCGCCTCGTTTTCTCCGGGTCACACGCCATGCATCCGCTCGATAGTCTAGTCATCCTGCTCTATTTCATGGGGTTGTCCCTGCTGATCTGGCGCGTCAGCCGTGCCCCGGGCAGTTCAGCGAGCGATTTTCTGTCTGCGCATCACGATCTGCCCTGGTGGGCCTTGTGCCTGTCGCTGGTCGCGACTGAAACCTCGACCCTGACTTTCATCAGCATCCCCGGTATCGGTTACACGCAAGGGCTGGTCTTTCTCGGTGTGGCAGGTGGATATGCCATAGGCCGCAGCGCGGTCGCACTCTGGTTTTTGCCACGATACGCGTCAGGCACCATGACCAGCGCCTATGCGTTGCTCGGCGCGCGCTATGGCGCGCCCATGCAGAGGCTGGCTTCGGGGGCTTTCCTGATCACGAGGTTCCTTGCCGAGAGTATCCGGTTGCTCGCCGGGGCCTTGCCCATTGTCTGGCTGCTGGCGCAGTCCGGTCTGCCGCTGGGGCGCTGGACAGTGCTTGGGATGATTCTTGTCTTCACCCTTGCTTACACCACTCTTGGCGGATTACGGGCTGTTGTATGGTCTGACGCAATACAGCTTGGCGTTTACGGTTTCGGTGCGGTTTTCTGCGTGGCATTTCTGGCCCCGACACTGACCGGCGCGGGATGGCATGGCGCGGCGCAGGCAGGGCTGCTGCGCCTTTTCCACCCCACCACATCGGCTAACTGGCTGAGCGATCCTTTCACGATGGGCGCAGCACTGATCGGCGGGGCAATCCTCTCTCTCGCCTCCCACGGAACCGACCAGCTCATGGTGCAGCGCGTGCTTGCCGCGCGCAGTCTGACCGCCGCGCGTATGGCTCTGATTGGCAGTGCTGTCGTGGTGGCCGTGTTGTTCGGGTTGCTTTCGCTGCTTGGTGTGCAGCTCTGGGTTTCCCGGGCCGGACAAAGTCTTGCCGCGCAGGGTCTTGCGTCGCCCGATGCGCTCTTCCCGCATTTCATGATCGAGAGCCTGCCTGCCGGGATTGCCGGTCTTCTGATTGCCGGCGTGTTGAGCGCCACAATGGGCTCGCTCTCCTCAACGCTCAACGCCATGGCGGGCGCCAGCCTGACGGATTTCGGTGCGGTACCCAGAGAACTGGTCGAGCGCGGCATGAGGGCGCTGGGATATCGACCCGGCCCGCTGTCAGCCCCACGCTTCATGACCCTCTTCTGGGGCGGGGTCCTTCTGCTGGGTGCGGCATTGTTCACCATGGGCAGCAAATCTGCCGTGATCCTGGGGCTGACCGTGGCCGGTTGGTCATATGGCCCGACGCTCGGGGCGTTTCTCTCGGCGCTCTTTCTGCCCGGGCTGGGAACGCGTGCGGTCATGACGGGATTTGTCGTCTCGCTCGGCGTCATGGCTCTGGTATTGATCGTCGGGCAGCTTGGCGGCCCGGCTATTGCCTTTTCATGGCTGGTGCCTCTGGGTATCCTCATCCATCTTGGCGCTGCCGGGCTTGCCCGACTGATCACCCAGGCGCCGGGCACAGCCCACCTCATATCCCAACCCTCATCCCGCCCGGAGTCGCGCCGTGACTGAAACGTCCCCTGTTCTTCAGACCGAGCATCCCGATCCGCGCTATGCGTCGATCGAGCTATGGCCGACCGCAACCATTCTCGATGCTCTGGCTGAGGCCCAAATGGCGGCAACCGCCCTGGTGCGCGCGGCTGTGCCGTCTCTGGAAGTTGCCGTAGAGGCTGCGCTTCCCAGACTGCGCGACGGGGGGCGGCTGTTTTATGTCGGTGCCGGAACGGCAGGACGTGTAGGCATGCAGGACGGCGTGGAACTCACCCCCACCTATGGCTGGCCCGCGGAACGTCTGGTGATGCTCCTCGCAGGGGGGAGCGGCGCCGTTTCACAGGCAGCCGAAGGCGCGGAAGACGACGAGGCAACGGCCCGGGCTGAAATGGCGGCTCATCATGTCGGACCCCATGATGTTGTCTTCGGCATCGCGGCGAGTGGCAATACTCCTTATACTTGCGCTGCCCTGAGTGCCGGTCGCGCAGCGGGAGCACTGACAATCGGGATCAGTTGCGTCCCCGAGGCCCGTCTTCTGCGCGAGGCAGAATGCGGGATCACCCTCCCGACCGGGTCTGAGGCGGTTGCAGGTTCGACGCGACTCAAGGCGGGCACGGCGCAGAAGGCGGCTCTTAATCTGCTCTCGACCACGCTGATGATTCGGTTGGGGCATGTGTATCAGGGGCTGATGGTCGATATGCGCGTCACCAATGCCAAGCTGGCGCGGCGGGCGATTGGCATGGTGCGCCGTCTGGCCGGGGGCAGCGATGAGGAAATTGGCGCCGCCCTGAAGCAGGCAGGAGGCAACGTCAAACGCGCCGTCCTGCTGCGTCACGGCATGAGCCTCGACCAGGCCGAACAGGCGCTTGAGGCCGCCCGGGGCGATCTTCACATCGTTCTGAAATCCCGCACTGCCGGGGGTATCGGGTGAGCGGCTTCGTTTATCGTACCATCGGCATGATGAGCGGCACGTCGCTCGATGGCGTGGATGCCGCCCTGATCGAGACAGACGGGGTCGAGGTCCTGCGGCGTGGCGCCTCGCTGAGCCTGCCTTATCCGGCATCGCTGCGCCGCGACGTCTATGCCCTGTTCGACCGGGCTGCAACGCTGAGAGGCGATGAGCCCGATCTTCTCGCGGCCGAGCAGGAACTGACAGCCCTGCATGTCGAGGCAGTGCGCCAGATCCTCACACGCGAGGGTGAGGCCGATCTGATCGGGTTTCATGGCCAGACTCTCTATCACGCACCAGACCGGGGCAGGACCTGGCAGATCGGCGATGCATCCCTCCTGTCGCGCGAAACCGGTTTGCCGGTCATCCATGATTTCAGGCGTGACGATGTGGCTCATGGGGGGGAGGGTGCGCCATTAGCGCCCTGGTATCATGCCGCCTGTCTGGCTGGGGAGGCAGGACCGGTCGCCATCCTCAATATCGGCGGCGTGGCGAACATCACCTTTGTTGGACGTGATGGGGCCATACTGGCCGGTGACACCGGGCCGGGAAATGCCCTGCTTGATGACTGGGCGTTTCGGCATACCGGGATTGCCTGCGATCGCGACGGGGCGCTGGCCCGCGCGGGAAAACTCGATGAGAGAGTACTCAGCGTCCTGCTCGATCATCCCTTCTTCTCACGCCTGCCGCCGAAATCGCTCGACCGTCAGGAATTTGCTGGGTCGCTTGACAGGATATCCCTGCTTTCCCCGGAGGACGGTGCGGCAACGCTTGTGGCTTTCACGGTGAAGGCGATTGCGCAGACGCAGCTTCCGGAGCCACCACGGGCCTGGTTTGTGTGTGGCGGCGGGCGTCACAATCCAGCGCTGATGACGGCTCTTGCCCATGCTGTGCCCGGTGCTGTGAAGCCGGTCGAGGCGTTGGGATGGGATGGCGATATGGTCGAAGCAGAGTGCTTTGCCTTTCTCGCGGTGCGCAGCCTGCGCGGTCTGCCGCTCTCTGCTCCGGGTATCACGGGAGCGACGGGTTTGTTCACCGGGGGCCGATTGAGTTGCGCCGGTATCAGGCCGGAACTTCTGGTCCGCGGTGCCCTCGCTCGAGCCACGGGGCAGGAAGCGGGCGCGCTCGCCAGGGATTGATTTGCCTGTGCGAGAGGCCAGATTGACACGATCCCCCGGCTGATGCGTTGATGGTCTGTAACACTGAACGGATCGACCATGGCTAAAATCATCGCAATTCTTACAGGTGCCCTTGTCCTGACGGCCTGCAATGGCATCGATCATGCGGCTTGCCCGAATGATCCCACGGCATCGTCCTATCAGGTCACGAGCGCCAAATCGGTCCTGCATACCTGCAACTGATAACGGGGCCGGGTACCGGCCTCTCTGTCGCCCCGCCCCCTGGGTGGGGCTATACCGGCAATATAATTGTCAATATTATTTCATGACGATGCAATATTAACGAATAAGACCTGAATGTGTCATAAAACTATAGTTTGATACAATGAAACCCCTCCGACAGAGTGCGCGCCGATATCGGATGCGTAACGACACGCATGCGGCCAACCAGTCGGATCAGGGTCATGCTGCGTCATATTTCCTCTCGCTCGGCGCTCCTTCTCGCCTGTAGCGCGCTTGTCAGCGCCATTGCCATTTCACCCGGGCTTGCGGCCGCTTCTCATCGTCCCCACCCCCACAACGCAGCGAGCACGAATGCGCCTCGAGCGGGAGGCGCACTTCAATCGGGAGCCAGGAAAAAACCGCGACCCCACGCAGGAGCCGTCGCGGGGAAAGACGAGAATGTGAGTGTCTCGGGCCACCGTGCCGTTCTCGGGGGCGGGCTGATGGCGCGGCAGACCGTGGCACGGTCTGTCTCGATGGTGACGCAGGAATATATCGCCAAGCAATCGCCTCTGGTGAATCCCGGAGTGCTCGTATCGAGCCTGCCTGGTGTCCAGGGGAATAACGAGGGGCCGCTTAGCACAAGCTCGGAAACCGTGCATATTCGTGGTCTGGACCAGACGCAGATCGGCATGATCTATGAAGGCATGCCTCTGGCCGATCCGTTCACCTACAGCGCCTATACCTCGGCGATGGTGGATAATGAGGATCTGGCGAATGTGGCCGTGAGCCAGGGCTCTTCGGATCTGACGGCGCCCACCTATAATGCTGATGGTGCCCAGATGACCATGAGCCTGCGTCACCCGGGGGAGCATTTCGCGCTCTATGCCGAAGGTTCGGGTGGCACGCACAGCACCAACAAGGAGTTCGTACGCGTCGATACCGGAGAACTTGGCCATAGCGGGGTAACGGGATTCGTCTCCGGCTCCTATTCTAGCGGTAATCTCTGGCGCGGGCCGGGAAGCCTTTATCGCTGGCATCTTGATGCGGCGCTCATGAAGCACTGGACCGCCAGAAGCAGTTCCGAGCTCATCTTTGGCTATAATTATGCGAACCAGACTGAGTGGCTCTACCCCAGTCTGGCGCAATGGCACCAGTATGGCACCAGCTATAATACCCACGGCCAGTACACACCGGGCGACACGCTGTACTACAAGCTCAACACCAAGGCGACCAACGCCGTGGTCGGTACGATCAAGAACCATTTCGACCTTGGCAGCGGATGGTCACTCGATGCGCAGCCCTATGCGGTGGAAACCTACGGGCCCAATAATTACGGGGCCAATATTCCGATCACCAACGGGTATCGCGGCACACAGAAATACGCTGTCCTGGACGGGTATACCCCGCAAGCAGGTTCTGTCACGGCGATTTCGATCCATCCCTGGGTGCAGACATCCAGCGGTCTGAACATGATCGCGGCATGGAAGCGCGGTATCAATACCTTGAAATTATCGTACTGGTATTCCTATGCCGTGCATACCGAGTATCAGAACCACTATCCGGTCAATGCACTCGGACAATATACGCAGAATAACGGCTACCTGACCGTAGGCGGCAAGCCGATCACCCAATATGACATCAATGGGTTTCAGCAGCTCAACGCACTCGGGCTCGAGGATCAGATTAAGCTTTTTCATGATCGCCTGACCATCGATGCCGGATTGCGGGCGAACATGATTTCGCGTCAGTTCACCGAGGATCTGCCGGGGTCGACGCCGTATAAATCTGTGAAGAACATGTTCATTCCGGCGCCCCAGCTTCTGATCAGCTATCAGATCGACCCGGATAATCAGGTCTACGTGAATGGGACGACGGGTTATCGCGCGCCCTCTTCCTTCCAGGCGCAGGTGCCGGTCTACACCTTCACTACGCCCGTGCCGGTCACGCAGCCTTTGGCCAATTTCACGCCGGAATACATGATCGGCGAGGAGATAGGCTTTCGCCATTATGGGCCGGTCATGCTGACGGTGTCGGGCTTCAATTACAATCTGACCCATCACCAGATCAGTTCGGTTTCCTATATTCCGGGCACCAGCATCCTGACCTCCCAGCCGATTGATGCAGGAGGGGAATCCGCGATGGGTGTGCAGGCGGAACTTTCTACCCGTCCATGGCACCATTTCAGCGGCTATGCCTCCGGGCAGTACATGCATACGAGCATTGGGAATAACGTCGCCTATATGGGCGATGTGCTTCCCACGAAGGGCAAGCAGGAAGTCGCATCACCCAAGTTTCTGGGATCGCTCGGTCTGACTTTCGATGACGGTACGACATTCGGTAATTTCAATTTCCGCTATTCTGACTCGCAATATTCGACGCTCATGAATGATCAGGGCATTCCGGCCTACTTCACCGCCGATGCATCGATCGGCCGTTATCTGCCGCGCTTTGGCAGGGTCAGGCCCAAGGCGATGCTCAGCCTGATGAATCTGGGTGACGTGCATTATCTTTCCTCCGTGACGGGCTTCACCCCGACGGCGGCCACCAAAATCAAGGGGCTGGGGGGCAAGACCCTGGTCGGATCGCAGCCGAATTATGCTGTCGGCAGCGGCTTCACGGCCATAGCGACGGTGTCCGCCAGCTTTGAGTGAGACCGGAATGGTTTCTGCGGGATTGTCTGCTTGCGTCGATCAAGGGGGCAGCGCGCCGTATCCCAGTGCGCGACTTTCCACTGGAGGAGGATGACGGCAGGTCTCCCCAGAGGTGAGCAGACGAGTATGCCGTCAGCTGGCTATTCGAATTGACCGCACGCGTGATCTGGGCGGGGTCACGCAGCCGTGACATCTCGAAAGATGACGGGGCGGTAATGTTCCTCTAGGCTCACCCGCAGATCAAGATCCATCGGGGCGGGTCCTCCCTCGTCTGGTATTCGCCATTCATGCTGAATGGCGCAGGCTTGAGGAGGGGCCTCCCGCTTGGGGGAATGCCGCCCATGAGTCCTCTGCGCTGGCAGATGATTGCGCTCTGCTTCGTCGCCAACATCATCAATTTTCTGGACCGATCCAATCTCGCCATTGCCGTACCGAAGATCGAGGCCGAACTGCATCTTTCTTCCTTTGAGATCGGGCTGGGGTTGAGCGCATTCTTCTGGACCTACGCGCTCATGCAGGTGCCGGTCGGATGGATGATCGATCGCTTCGGCGTGCGGCGTTGTCTCGCGGGCTCCGTGCTCTGGTGGTCGGTCTTTACGGCCGCGAGCGCCTTTATCACCGGGTTGCCGAGCCTGCTGGCGGCCCGGCTGATGTTGGGTGTGGGAGAGGCAGGCGCGTTGCCCGGTTTTGCCAAGGTGGTGTTCAACTGGTTCCCGCGCCGCGAGAGAGGATTTGCCAGCAGCATCTTCGATAGTGGGTCCCGGGTGGGGTCGGCGCTGGCGCTGCCTCTGGTCGCGTGGCTCGTCGCCGTTGTCGGCTGGCGCCAGTCCTTCATCTGGACGGGGCTGCTCGGTTTCGTCTGGGTCGCTGTCTGGCTGGTCCTGTATCGCGATCCGAAGGACCATGCTCGTGTTACACCGGCCCAGGTCGCGCTTCTGGAACAGGAGCAAGGCGGTGGCGCCAAGGGACCCTCTTCCGCAGTTTCGCTCGGGTTTCTCCTGCGTCAGCGCACGATATGGGGCATGATGATCGGTTTCTTCTGCCTCAATTTCGCGATCTATTTCTTCATTACCTGGTTCCCTACCTTTCTCATCAAGGCGCGGCACTTCACGCTTGAGGATGTACGGCTTTACGGGCTCTTTCCCGCGCTTTTCGCCATTCCCTTCGGATGGATCGGCGGTGCGGTGTCCGATGCCCTGCTCCGCCGTGGGTGGAGCGCCACACGCGCGCGCAAGACCTGCCTGGTGGGGGGCATGCTTGTCTCCTGTGTCATTGCGTTCGCACCTCTGGTTGCGAGTTCCTTCACTGCTCTCGTGCTGATGGGGATATCCTATGCAGCGCTTGCCTTCACAGCGGCCAATATCTGGACTCTGCCCGGCGAGGTCGCTCCTTCGGCGTCCAATGTCGCTTTAATCGGTGCCTTGCAGAATGGTGCAGCCAATCTGGCAGGAATCGGCATCAGCACGTTCACAGGGGCAATGCTGACCCTGACCCATGGATCGTTCGTCCTGCCGCTCGGCATTGCAGGGTTGCTCTGCATCGTGGGCGCCCTGTCCTATCTGTTCCTCATGGGACCGGTCGAGCGGATTGCAGTGCCCGAGGCAGCAGCGCCTTCCACCTGAAAATTCCCACCCTCTGACTTTCGATTGCAAAGGATCTTCCCATGACCGAGGCCCTCGTCATCCATGCCCCGCATGAACTTCAGGTCGAAACCCGTCCTGTCCCGTCACTGACACAGGGTGAGGTGCTTGTGCGCGTCGAGGCAGGAGGCATTTGCGGGTCGGATCTGCATTATTATCACCATGGCGGTTTTGGCGCCGTCAGATTGAAACATCCCATGATCCTCGGCCATGAAATCGCCGGACGTATTGCGGACAAGGCACCGGATGTCACAGGGCTTGAGATTGGGGATCTCGTCGCTGTCAATCCGGGGCTGCCCTGTCAGCATTGTCGCCAATGTCTCGCCGGGCGCAGCAACCACTGCACGGATATGCGTTTCTACGGCAGTGCGATGCGCAACCCGCATATTGACGGGGCCTTCCGTCGGGATCTGGTCTGCAAGGCGCGGCAATGCGTCAGGGCGGAACATAGAACCCCGGCCGAACTCGCCCTGTCCGAGCCCTTTGCTGTGGCGCTGCACGCCGTCAGCCGCGCGGGAGCGTTGATGGGCAAACGCGTCCTCGTCACCGGGGCGGGGCCCATAGGCGCACTCGTGGCGCTCGCTGCACGGCTGAATGGCGCGTGCGAGGTGATCGTGACGGATATTCTGGACGAGCCGCTTGCAGTGGTCCGGCAACTAGGCGCGGATCGGGTCATCAACGGGCGCGTTGCCCCGCAGGCGCTCACTGAACTGGCCGGGTCGATCGATGTGTTGATCGAGTGTTCGGGCAACGAGCAGGCCCTGCGCAGTGGACTGGCGCTGATGCAGCCCTGCGGGACGATCGTCCAGCTTGGTCTGGGGGACGATGTGACCCTGCCTCAAAGCCGTATCGTCACAGGCGAGCTGACATGGACAGGCTCGTTTCGTTTCAAGGAGGAATTTGCGCTGGCGGTCACCCTGATCGATAGCGGCAAGGCCGATCTTTCGGCGCTGGTGACCCATCGTTTCGCGCTCGATCAGGCCAGCGCGGCTTTCGATCTCGCTTCTGACCGGCGCCAGGCCATGAAGATCCTGCTCGAATTCTGAATGAGGCGACGGGGCTCAGAACTGGGCCCCGATCGTGCCGATGAACTGACGGGGTGAGGCAACAAAGAGATTGCTGTTATTATCACCGGATACAGAAGCCGCACCGTACACCCCGCCAATGTAGTTCTTGTCGAACAGATTGGTCACGCCAAAACTCGCCTTGAGATGATCGGCGAAGCCAATGCGCCCGAAATCATGAGCGAGCGTCATATTGGCCAGCCAGTAGGGCGGAATGCTGATATCGTTCAGGAAGGTCATGGGGCGTGCGCTGATATAGTTCACGTTGAAATTGAATATCGTGCTGCGCCAGCTATAGGCAAGGTTCGCCTTGTACATATAGGCCGGGTAATACACCTGCCGCTTGCCCTTGAGGCTGTAGAGGCGGCCGCCGTAATTGATGCCCGTCCCCTGATAGCGCGCATCGTTCCAGCTGAAGCTGTTCGTAATCTCCAGTCCCCTGATTGGGCGTATGGCACCCAGAACATCCACCCCATCCATGGTTTCACGCCCGACATTCATATAGGCGTTGCGGGTGTTATTGGCTGTTCCTTCGGTGATGGAAGCAAGGCGGTTATAATAATCTGTGTGATAATAATCGAGAGTGCCGGTGAACAGGGCATCGTCATAGCGATAGCCGACCACATAATTCCAGGTGCGTTCCGGCTTGAGGATTTTCTTGTTCGCATCGAAAACCTGCTGGGCCGGCTGTGAGGCATTGCCAAGTCCCCCCCAGGCAGTGCCTGACGCAACCTGCGAGTAGTAGTCATAGGCGCGCAGGTTTTCTGCGATATCCCAATAGACCTCGTGATGTTCGAGAAAATGGTAGTCGAAACTGAAATGCGGCAGGAACGCGCCCGAGGCCGTCAGTGAACCGCGCGCCGGGCGTCGATAATAGGTGTTCCAGCCCTCGGATTTGAGCTGTTGGGTAAAGTCGTTCTTGGTACCGCCATGGGTGGTCTGGGTGAGGGATTTGAACCCTGCCAGGAGGGTCATCCCTTTGATGATCGTCCAGCGATCCTGAAGGAAGAACTGGAAGCTGTTCGAGTTATAGGTATCTTCGAACCAGGTCGCGCCCGTACCCTTTTTGAGATCGGACATCATGTTATGCGCGGCAGTCGGTGTGTCTTCATAAAGGCGCGCATTGTAGATCCAGCGGTTGTTCTCGTACCACAACCCGCCCTCGACCAGATTGCGATGCGGGGCTTCATAGGAAAATTTCTGCGTGAAGCCAACACGTTGCATCCCAGCATGCGCTCGTTGCAGGGCCATGGGCACACCGCTGACGCTGCCATCTGCCAGCAGCATGGGCACGCCATAGCTGGGTGAGGTCACGAAGTTGTTGGTGCCCCCATAGACGCCGCTCGAGACGTTGCCATAGGCCACCGTGTCGGAATGCAGAAGCGGGGTAAGGTCGAAATGGCCATTGACCGAAGAGAGATAGCTGCGCTGGATCTGCGAGCCATCCCACGCATAATTCCCGACCTCACTATTGGACAGGATCCCCTCATAACCCGGTGGTACCTTCGAGGTGAATTGCGCGTAATAGGCCCAGAGCTTGGCTTTTTCGTAATCGGGTTTGAGATAGGTGGTGTCCCGTCCAAGGCGCTCCCACATGTTTTTAGTCAGGGACAGATAATTGGCCTGGGTAAAATTCCCATAGCCGAAAAAGCCGGTGATCTTGCCCGTGCTGCCAATCGGCTGAACCAGCTTGGCATCGGCCTGTAACTCGCGCTGATAGCCTTCGCCCTTCCACAGCTTGTTCTCTGTGCGCGCGAAGGACGTATAGAATTTCGTGCCGCTCGGGTTCAGTACCCCGCTATCCGCGCGGGCATAGGTCCGAAAGGCATTATAACTGCCAAAGCTCTGGCTCAATCTCCCTCCAGCCTTGTCCGTCGGGTCCGACGAGGTATAGGTCATGGCCGCCCCCAGAAGCTGGGCAGAGAACGTATCGAGTGAACCGGCTCCCTGCGAGATGGTCATGCCTGCCAGATCATCCTGGATCATGGCCTGGGTGATGGAGACGCCATTCTGGTTGGTAAAGCCCTGCGTCCCCAAGGGAATACCGTCGAGCGTTGCGCCAATTTGGGTCTGGGTGAAACCGCGCACGTAAAAAGTGTTGGCTGCGGTATCGAGGCCGAAGGCATCGGAAGATGTGAAATTGGCACCGGGTGTGGTGAGCGCCAGAATCTGCATGGGGTTCGTGCCGGGTACGAAACGGTTCATGACGTTGCGGCTTATGGCGACTTCAGCCGCATGGGTTCGCAGTCGTTTCCCACTGACAGAAATGGCCTCCCTGCCAGGCTTCATGGTTCTGGCGGTCGGTTTCGGCGCACTCGTATGGTGTGTGACGCCCTCGGAGTGGGGCGCTTTCTCGCGGTAATGGGAATGGGTCGCTGCGAAAGCGGGTCTATAAGTTGTGGTAGAGATGACCAGCAAGAGGGAGAATGCCACCGTAGATCGAGAAATTCCGTAGTTCTCGATAAACTCTCTCATTCCCATGCATCTATCCTTCATCCCAAGAAGTTATAGATGTAATTTTCATATTATAGATGAGTCAATTGTTATTCGTTACGGTTTGTTTTCAAAACATACTATTTTTTGAGGGGTGATCTGTTGATCAGGAGAGGCCGCTCCGTCCGACCAATTTGCCCTGTCTGTCAAACACCACCACATCGAGCGCGCAGCCGGGTGCGTTAAGGGTGCGTCGGGCCGTTGCCGCGGCGGCTTGCGCGATAAGTGTCCCTAACCGTGGGTCCTGAAGGGCGCTGAAAGCCTCGGCGATGCTCGAGGTATGGCGCAGGCTCTCTATCTGGCCGGGAGAAAGTGAAAGGGGGGCGGCCAAGGTCAAAAGGGCGAGAGGATCGGCAAGGCTTCGGCTGGAATGCAGGTCGAGATGGCCCTGAGCCAGCTTGGTCATTTTGGCGATACCCCCGGCGATTGTCAGCCGCGGCACAGAGTGACGATGCAGATATTTGAGCGTGCCCCCGGCAAAATCGCCCATATCGATCAGCGCGGTTTCGGGCAGTTCATAGAGCGCCTGAACCGCATTCTCGGATGTCGAGCCCGTACTGGCGGCGAGATGGGGCAGACCCAGTGCGCGTGCAACATCGATGCCCCGATGAATGGAATGGATCCAGGCCGAGCAGGAATAGGGGATGACGACCCCGGTCGTGCCAAGTACCGAGAGGCCGCCGATAATGCCGAGCCGGGCATTCAGCGTCTTTTCGGCGAGGTTTTCACCGTCGGCAATCGAGATCGTGACAATGGCATCGGCGCCCGCTGGCGTGATTTCTGTCAATGCCCTGCGGATCATGTCTCTCGGCACGGGATTGATGGCCGGTTCTCCCGGCGGCAATGGCAGGCCGGGCCGGGTGATTGTCCCCACGCCCGGCCCGGCGCGGAAGACGATACCAGCACCGGTTGGCGCTGACTCGATTGTGGCGCTGATGAGCGCGCCATGGGTGACATCGGGGTCGTCACCAGCGTCCTTGATCACGCTCGCCCAGGCTGTGTCACCCGTGCGACTGGCGCCGTTCACGGCAAACGCGGCGCTTTTTCCCCCCGGCAACGTAATGTTCACGGGGTCCGGGTAATCCCCGGTCCGGAGAAGGATCCATGCTGCCTTGGCCGCCGCCGTGGCGCAACTTCCCGTTGTCCAGCCGCGACGAAGGGCCGTGTTCGGCGTCATGATCGCTGCGGCTCCTCTTCGTCCTGAGCAGGAAAGGTCGTTCGCGGAGAGGGTGGAGCATGGAAGGTGTCCATACCTCTCGAGAACCGCATCATTCGCATAGCCCGATCCGTCGCACCAGCCGAAGGATGAATGTCGACCCTGCGGTCATGCCTTTATGGGTCACAGGTACCGCCTCATTTGACAGAGCGAGGCCTGCCTGAAGAGACACCGTGATCGTCGCACCTTCTCGAAAGTCCACGAGATCAGGCCTCCGCCGCCATGTCGGTGAGCGGCGTAGTGAAGAATGCGATTGCCCTAGAAAAAGTCTGAGGCAGGTATGGATGGCTATCATGCGCCTCGGTGAATCATCTTTTTTGCCCGCCTCTCTATCCCCGCCCGTAGAGGTTCGATGACTGCGTCATCTGGCATCCCCCGTTACCTGGAAACATGGTCCTGACGGTTCCGGAGGGATGCCCGGTCGGCGTGCAGACCCGCGCCCGGAGGGAATAGCGTCGGTCGATTTCCCGGACTCAGCGTGAGCCGGGGCCTTCTCAGCTTCAGACACATGCTTGCGACAGCGGAGCTGTCGGGACTTCCTTAGGGGAGAGCGCGCAACACAGTATCGGTCAGCCTGTCACTTTTTCGGCCCAGCTTTTACGCCGCAAATGCATGGATGAGAGAACCAGGTGGCAGAGAGGGACCAACTGGGAAAACCCTCGTGGGAGCTACCAGGGAGGGGTAGACCATCGATACTGGCGAGTTTGTCTGGCGCACTTCCCTTTTTCAGAAAGGAAAAAATATCCTTCCGCCCTACGCGTTCTCGAACGTGATAAGTATCTTTGCGGATTGCCTCTTCTGTCTAGGAGCGCATTGGCTCTTGCAGAGGCCTCAGCGGCAGAAGGTCAGGTTCGTTTGGCAAGGGCCCAGATCATGCGGGCTCGATACGCGTTTCACCGGGAGAGGAAACCCATGTTCACCCATGTCATGCTCGGTAGTAATGACCTAGAAAAATCGAAAAGTTTCTATGACGCGACATTTGCCGCATTGGGCGGCGGTCCCGGCAGGATCGATGAAGGCGGTCGTCTGATCTATACGCATGAAGGCGGTCGGTTGATGATCACAACCCCGATCGATGGGAAACCCGCCACCTATGCGAATGGGGGCACCATAGGCATCGCTGCCATCAGTGCTGACCATGTTCTGGCCTGGCACACGGCAGGCGTTGCCCATGGGGGAGCCAGCGTCGAGAGCCCGCCGACCCTGCGCCCCAATGGTATATTCGTCGCCTATCTGCGTGATCCCGATGGCAACAAGCTGACTGCCCGGACGCGCGTGGCGGAATAGTTTGCTGCGCCTGTCCGGCATACGGTCTGCCCGTGTCGGCGTTTCGACAGATTCAGCAGCCTGTCGTGGGATCGTATTGTCGACGGGCTCGCCGTCTACCGTACGACATCGCGGTAGGCTTCCTGAGGTCTGACGGGCGTGCGGGTTGTGACTTCCACGAAATAGCCTCCTCGGGCCCGGAAATAGAAAGCCCAGGCGCCATGGGTCTGACAGGGCGCTTCTACTTCCCAGCCATCGTCACACAGGCGTGCATGCAATGCCTCGACCTCCTCGCGCGTATCGCGGATGAAGCCGATGTGCAGGATGTCCGCCTCTTGCGGGTAAGCGAACCCCTCGAGCTTGCGGCTGAAATGGTTCACGATCAGCACGAGACCGTCATCGTCCTGAAGGATCGCCATTGTTGAGCCCCGCACAACGAGCGTCTGCAGGCCGAAATAGCGCTCGAACATGGCGCGGTCCGCTTCCGTGTCGTGGCTGTAGAGATTGATGTGATTGAGTTTCATGGTCGTGCCTTTGCCGTTGTTCAAACGGACACGAGCCGGTCTCGATGCGGACAGCGACGACCGACCACAAACGAAGCCAATCCTCGTTGTGTCCGGCCATGGCCAAGAGCGGGTTCAGTCGCTCAAGCGTGACTGTCTCCGGAGAGACCGCAGGTTATCACCATACCCGCATCGCTGTCTTTTCAGGCAAGGATCAATCTAGAGGTCAGGCAGGGCACGTCAAGTCTGCGGCATGGCGCGGGTCGACGCGTCGAAAGCCGCCACACAGGATATGCCTGACGGTCCCAGCCTGTGATCAAGGCCTCAGGGGGGCATACGCACTCGATTCCCTGCAGAATTCTCTGCAAGATGCCGTGTCAGTATCATAAGCGAAGCCCCTGCCTGTCGTGACTGACGACGCCTTTTATCGAGGGCGATTCAGGCAGATCGACGGTGCCATAGACCGATTTCACTGGAACCGGAGCGACAGACCATGCGTGATTCAGCCGGAGTTCTGAGAGGCCCATGACAAGGAGAGCCCCATGCCTGCACGACCTGCCCTGAGATCTGTCTTTTTTGGAGGGCTCATGATTGGCGGGTATTTCATCCTGCAGGCTCTCATGATCCTTCTGCACGAGTTCGCTCACAGCACAACGGCCTGGGTCCTCGGCTATACCTCCACGCCTATGACGGTGGTCTGGGGCAACCTGATCACAATGCAAGGCTGGGACGAGGGTGTTCCTTATGATGCCTTGTTTCACGGTCGTGGACATGTCGCCGAGGCGGCTATCGGTGCAGCGCCCTTGGCGATGCATTGCATTTTCGTGGTGGTCCTTACCCTGTGCCTCTGTCGGGTGAGAGCGGCGTCGCATCGGGTATCCTTCTTTGCCCTTTACTGGTTTCTGGTCCTCAATCTTGCCGAACTCGTCGCCTACCTCTGGATGCGTCCGTTCATCGCAACAGGGGATACGGGGCGCTTCAATCAGGGGATGGATTTCTCTCCATGGGGGCTTTTCCTCTTCGGGTCGGCGTTTCTCGTCTGTGCACTCTGGCTGTTGCACCGGCGGGGTCTGCCCGCCCTTGCGGAGGCCTTGAGCGGTTGGCGCCCTGCTCAGATTGCGGTCATCGTCGCAACGGGTTTCGTGCTGTTCCTCTGGGCTAGCGGACTGCGGTTTCTCGTGCTTTATCCGGACCCGCTATGGCGTGTCGGGCTGATCGGTCTGGTACTCTTCACACTATGGCTCGTCATCGAGGTGCCCAGAACAGCCCGACGCAGAGGAGGCTGATCAGCACTTCCCGGTCTTTGCGCTGGTCGCTATGTCTCGCGAAAGCCTGTCACGTGGACCATATCCCTCAACAGCGCACCACATACCCGGATCGTCGGTCCGGGAGGGCCCCCTGGTCTGACAGGGCTTATCGATCTGTCAGGGTACCCAGAAATGCTATGATCTTCTCCCGCTCATCGGGTGTCAAAGCGGGAGAGTGCCGGGGGCCGAAAGGAGCATCGGTCTTGTCGATATTCGCCCAGTAGCGGGGCGGGAGATCATCGTAAAGCGCCAGCGTTCCATCTGCCCGCCGTGGATAAAAGCGCTCAGGCTCGATATCGCGCAAGACGTAAAAATCCATCACCTGACGCAGCGAGGTGAAGACGCCGTTATGAAAAAAGACATGTCTGGTGGCGGCATTGCGCAATGACGGGGTGCGGAAGAAGCCGCAATAGGCAGCATCATGGCCAATATCGGCCCTACCTGCTGCGCAAAGCCCCAGATCGGGGCTCCCCGGCAGGGAAAGTTTCTGTCGAGGGGCGGCGAGCGCTTCATATTGATGGTCTGTGAAGAGTGGGGGGCGACCCTCGCCGTCCACGCCACTCAGATGACACGCGGCGCAATTGCCTTTCGAGGGATTGTTGAAAAGCGCCATTCCCTCAGCTTCCTCCGGGCTGAGACGCGCTTTTCCCTCCAGCCAGTCGTCATAGTGGCTGGAATAGGGATGGAAAGCCTTCGCCTCGATCTGGTAACGCGCAAGAGCGAACAAGGCCTCTGCTGTCAGCATCTTGTCCGAGGCGCCGGCTCCGATCAGACGAAACAGACTGGCGCTATAGGGCGCGTGGCGAAGGCGCTCTGCAACGAGATGCGGAGTGGCCGCCATCTCCCTTGGGTCGAAAAGCGGTCCTTCGGCCTGGCTTTGCAGCGTGTCGGCTCGGCCGTCCCAGAAGAGGCCTCCCTGAGGCACCATTGCCAGAGCAGAGGCCCCGGTATCGCTGGCGGACTTGACATTGCGAATGCCGGGTGGCGGTGGGGCAGGAGGCGCTGCTTCACTGGTGGCGTTGTCCGGTCCCACGCTGAAAGGAGGCTGGCGCTCCCTGTAGGTGAGCGAAGGAACCGCCCGTACGCCGAAGCGGTCCATGTTCTGGCCCCCCTGAGCAAAAACAAGCGCCGTGTCGGGTGCATAATGTGCGGCCGGGACATGGCAGGAAGCACAGGACAGCCTGCCTGACCCAGAGAGCTGGGTATCGAAAAAAAGCGCCTTGCCCAGCATTGCCATGGCAGAAAGCGGTGCCTCTTCGGGCCGGACCAGTCTGACCGGGCAGGGGTTACTGCCATCAATCCGGACCTGACAGGAATGAACCTGGGCGTGGCTGACCGATGGTCCCATGAGCCCGAGGAAGAGAACCGCCATGACCCGGCGGCTCATGGGATGGGAGTTGCCACGAGAAAGCAGGGACAGGGCGGGGTGCGCGTGTTCAGAAAGCGTTCGGCGCTTCACGCAGAACCGCCCCGTCCTTGGGTGCAAGATAGAGCGGCGTCGTATCGGGCGTCCTGGTGAAGTCGAACAGCCCGTCCATGTCACGCGCATCCTGATCGAAAGAACCTCCGCCAAGACGCATGCCATCGAGCCAGTTGTTTTCGATGAAACGCAGCACGGAACTCTGGGTCAGGAGCGTATGGTCGATGGCGTTCTGCCTCGCCCAGGGGGACAGAACCAGAAGCGGTGTGCGTGTGCCCGGTCCGCAACGGCCATTGACAGGTTTGCCCCTGAGCCCGACAGAGGCCGGTGCCTTGCCGCACTGCCCCGCCCCGTCGAGCTGATCTGCGGAGGCGTCATGCGAGCTATGCTGAACCGGTGTGAAGGCATGGTCGTACCAGCCATCCGAATCGTCATAGGCGATGATGATGGCGGTATCCTTCCATTCCGGGCGCGACTGGACGAAATTGACCAGCCGTACCACGCCTTCCTGCTCGTCGAGCGGGTTGGAATAGCCCGCATGAGCATCCTGGAAGGCGGGAAGTTTCAGAAAGGACACGGCAGGCATATGGCCGGACCGTGTGGCTGCCATGAAGTCTTCGAGGTCGTATTGGTGATTGGCCGGGTCTTTTGTCTTGCCATCCACGCCGAGCGTCTGACCGATGGCTTCAACACCTGACGGACGAAGATGTTTCGGGTTCGACGTGCTGGGGTAGTACTGGAACCAGTTGTGATGCGGGATATAATCCACCACGGTCTGGGCAACGACGGTTGAGTAGGTGGCGCGCTGGCATCCGGTCGTGCCATTGCGGTTATGGGTCGAGAGGTCGAACCCGGCCATGAAACCGCCCCAGCTCACGCCCTTAGCGTTCAGCAGGTCTCCGATATTGCGCCCCTCCATCCAGACCTGCTCACCGGGGATCGAGCAGACATCGCCTGTGGGGTCTATATCGTTGATCATGGTCATGCCGCCCTGACCGTCTCCAATGAAGGGAGAAACGATCTGCCGCGTCGAGGGCTTCTGGGATGAGGCGGTGATATGCAATCCGTTGGTCTGGCCAGACACGATTTCCAGCGCCCCCGGGGTCGAAGGGCCGTATGTGTCGGTATAGGCATTGTCGCTCATCGCGAAACGCTGGGCATAACGCCAGAGCGCCGTGACGGTATTGCCATCGAAATACCCCATGACCTGACCACGCGTGGCGAATGCGCCAACGCCACCGGGCGACCCTCTGCCCGTATGCAATGGGAACAGATCGGCCTTGCCGCCATTATAGGCCATCTGCTCGGCCGTATAGCCGTGGTTCTGGTCCGCCGTGCTCGCCTGAGTCCGGTCGAGCCGGAACGGGACGGAGGCGTCTGCGCCATTGGCGGGGTTGGTATTTGGATTGGTGACCAGCAGATTGGAGCGCAGCAGGGTATTGGCTGGGGGTGTTCCGAGTTTCGGCAGGAAGACCGGCTCTCCCTCCGGATTCGCCGC
This sequence comes from Asaia krungthepensis NRIC 0535, assembly GCF_025995175.1. Lineage (GTDB taxonomy): Bacteria > Pseudomonadota > Alphaproteobacteria > Acetobacterales > Acetobacteraceae > Asaia > Asaia krungthepensis. The sequence goes on along the minus strand of NZ_BAPV01000061.1, from coordinate 283,732 downwards.
CTGAGGGTAGGTCGCGAAGTAATGGTCGAACGAAACATTCTCATCGAAGATCACGAGCACATGCTTGATGGGCGTTTTCGTCCGCAGGTCTGATGCGGAAAGTGTTTTCACCGGTTCAGGCGCTGCACGTGTTACGGCAGCCGGGCTGAGGCAGGTCAGGGTGAGAAGGGCAGCAGCAAGAGAGCGTATCGGACTAATCATGGTGTGGGGCGACAATACCTGTTCTGAAAGGGGAGCCGCAGCCCCTCTCGCCTGCGACACATGGCCCCAGGCGGAGGAGCCGCTTGGGGCTCAGGTCTGATCATCGTCGCGCAGCGTCTCTTCGTCCAGAGACATCAGCGCGCCGCGACGCGACTGAAAGGAAATCGTGGCCAGACGATGCTCGCGCCAGGCGGCGACGAGCGTCTGACGCCAGCGATCGGACGGGGCGTTGGACGTGTCATACTGAAGCTGAAGTTCCATTGACCTGCTCCTTTTTCCAGAAGAGTGCCGGGGTACGGCGCCTCGATAAAGGATTCATGCAAGGTGGTGTGTGACCGTTCCATGAATTCGCCCGGCCAGAGCGTTTGATCGCGACAAATGTTCCAGAAAGAAAGGGCAGAACAGGGGCTTGGCTCTGTTTTTTGATGTCCGACCTGCTCGGGCTGGTTCTCTGTCGGACAATGGGATTTTGGGGGCGGAATGCCACAATCACGTGACAGGGTTTCCACGCCTCTTGCCTGTTCGCACGGGCCGAGGAAATGCTGGCGTGAAACAAGGTGCGAGCAAGCACCGGGAGATAAACCTATGCCGTTGCCCTGCTATGATCGTCTGCCGCCCCTGAACGCGTTGGCGTCGGCATGTGAACCCTTTTCCTGGGGCTTGCCGAATGGAAGGTTCGGAGTGGTGAGAGGGCCCGAAGCGCAAGCCTTTATCGTCGCGCAGGGACTCGATATCGACCTTGCTGTACGGTCTCCTCTCGAGCGCAGGCTGATGGACACGTCTATCAGGCTCTGCGCCGGCGATCTGGCGCTGCCCGGGAAATTATGGGGGCCCAATGAGGTTTTGCCGCCACGCACTTACCCAAATCTCAGAGCCTCGATGGAGGAGATAAGCGCATATCTCCAAGTGCAACCCGCCACCGTTGCGGCGCTGGTCATTATAAATGATGCGGACCCTCTTCTCGCGCAGGCCTATCTGGATCTCACTGGCAAGAGTATTCCTGTTATCGATCTGCGAAAAATCGATCTGGAGTCGAAAATCATCGAAGCCCGTGAGGCCTTAGGCGCATTACTCGCTCAGAAACTTACCGCCGACGCCTATATTCCTCGGTTCCAGAGCATGGAAGAAGGGAGCTCAGGCATTCAGAACGAAAAGTCGAGCCGTTATTTCGGATCCCCCTTCATGCCGGAAACGATGGCGTGGCCAAATTGGCGCTGGGGAGAAAAGAGCGGACCTTATCTTTTCTACTGTCAATACCAGGTATCTGATCTCCCGGATCCGGTTCGCGCTTGTCTGCCTGAAGATGTCACTTCCTTCCTCGTTTTCGTCAATCCGATCATCGATGTCTGGCCCCATACGCCTGACAATCCGCCTTACAAGCTGCGTTTCGTTCGTGGTGGGGAGAAATGTGCACTGTACACTGCACCCTCATCCTCCGATCAAGAGGCGCCTCCAGGGCGTGACATTGCAAGGTTCTGTCGAACGAGAGATACGGGAAGCGCGAGAGAGTATTCCTCCCGTCCCGACGCAAGGCCAGAGTTTTTCGAGCTTGCGGACATGCCGTATAGCGTCATCGAACCCTTCTTCATGAGCCCTGAGGCTGAACGTCGGTTTGTTCTGGACGAGGTGGCGGGAAAAGTTCCGCCTGAATCTCCACTCCTGAGCTGGGAGGGAGACAAGTTCCTCGGAGAGCCCATATGGATTCAGAGTGCGGAATACCGTTCTAGCTGGGACGGGACACCGATGATTGCTTTTCTGCACATTTTTTATGACGGGGTGCCGGATCTCGATCTTCCGCCTGAAGCCCTGTCGCGGGATGGGGCCGGGATCATCTGGGTACCGAGGCGCTGGGTCAAAAACCGGACCTACGAATCCCAGGTCGAGATGACCTGGGACATGGGTTGAATTGCCTTCCATCCTTTCTCACAGACGGGTTTCAGTTAAAGCCCGCCGAGACACCGGCGAAGACGCCAAAGCCGTCGCCCGGCTGAAACACCGAGAGTTGCTTGCCTGCGGCGATATAGCCCGGCACGACAATCGAGGCGTAATGGGTGTTGGCGAGATTGTTGAAAGACAGGAAGACCTGACGATGCTTGTGCGGCCATTCATATCCGATGGTCGTGTTGAAGATATGGTAGGAGGGCGCGTAATAGGTGTCGTCATAGGAGCCGGAGACCTTGGACGAGACCTGTGTATTGAAATTGGCATAGAGCCCGTTCTTCAGGTCGAGCCGTATTTCCCCCTGATAGAAATGGGCCGGGATGCCGGGCAGGGCATTCTGGCCGAACACCGCGTCATGCTTGAAGTGAAAATCCTGCCAGGTATAGGACTGGCGCAGGCCGAGCTTGCCACCTGACCATTTGACGAGATCGGTTTCCAGCGAGGCCTCGACACCCTGATGCGTCGTCGGGCTGGCATTGGAATAGGTGGCCGCGCCGTAAAGCTGGGAGAGGGGCGTCATGACCGAGAGCAACTCGTTGCGTACGTCCGAATAGTAATAGGAGACGCTCCAGCGATTGTTTTTCCACTCTCCCCGTGTACCGGCTTCATAGGTCGTGGCGGTCTGGTTATCGAGCTTCACCCCCGAGGCATTGAGTCCCTGTGCCGGGCCGGAGGTGTAGAGCGCGCCTGACAGAAGCTGCCAGTCATTGGGCGGCTGGAAGCTGCGGCTGACATTGCCGTAAATCGAAACATGGGGCGAAATCACGTAGCGAAAGCCGCCACGTGGCGTAAAGCCAAGTCCCGAGGTGCCGACAGAGCTCTGCGTGGGATAGGTCACTTCGGTCGAACGCTGCACGAAATCGAGCGCACCGGCCGCCGTCAGCCAGAAATTATGGAAGAGCTCAAAATTGTTCCGGATATGAAAGTAATTATCGGTGCCGCCGTAATTCGAGTGGCGCAGAACGGTGCCGAAGGGGATTTTGGCATAAATGCCGGTATTGGTGCGTGAACGATTGGTCTGCCAGGCTTCCAGGTCGGTATAGGTATCGATGCCGAAAAGCGTCTCGCTCTTATGGCCCCACAGTCTGTCATCGCGACTGTAACGCAGCACGCCCGCGACCGTCTTGTAGCCCCAGCGCTGGGCCGTGGCCGTATTCTGGATATCGATCGGCGCATCCTGATAATCGAAACCGAGTTCGAGTTTGGAGCGGTCATCGATCCGGATCGTGGTCATGTCGCCATAGAATTTGCTGCCGGGCTGGATGCGATGACCATGCAGCGTGGCATAAAGCGCCTGAGCCTGTTTCGGGTTGGTCTCGATCTGGTCGCGGGTCAGATAGCCCGGATAGCCGTTCTGCGTCTGGCGATAGCGGAAGAAAAGGCGCGTCGAGACATTGTCGTTGAAGCGATAGCCGTAATTCGCGTTCACGCCGAAGCTGCTTGCGGCTGTCTGGGCCTGATAGCCGCCGCGATAGGATTTGGTGATGCTGATATAATAATCGGACTTGCCGATGACGGCGCCGGAGCTGATCTGCTGCTTGTTGTAATTGAAGCTGCCCGCCTCGACACGCGCCTGGAAATGATCTGCCGTATAGCCCGTCGGGGCCACGTAATTGATCGCACCCCCAAGCTGCAACCCACCGTAATCGAAGGCATTCGCTCCGCGCAGAACCTCGGTGTACTGAATGCCCAACGTCTCGAAAAGCTCATAGGGCGTGCCTGCCGGGGTGGTGACCGGCAATCCGTCGAACATCAGCAGAATACCGGAGCGGAAATAATTCGTGCCTGTCTGGATGCCCGAGCCACGGATGGACAAACGCAACCCGTCCCCGCCGCCGGAGCTCTGGGCGAACACGCCAGGCTGAAAGGCCAGCAGATCAGCATTGGTCAGATTGCGGCTACGCAAAACCTCTTTCGAATTGATGACCGAGACTCCACCCGGCACCGTATCGAGCTGACGTGCCGCGGCAGCAGCGGGGGAGAGGCGACGCTGTGAGACGGTGATGGATTCCGCCTTGCCTGCCAGATGCGAGGGGCGTTTGGGATGCGCGGCACCGGTACGGGGGGCTCCGACTTGGGTGTGTGCCGTGTCGTTTACAGGCTTTGTGGCGGCATAGGCCGGGGCGACCGACCCAAGGCCGCCCCCGGCCAGAAGGGCAAGAATGGAGGCGCTGGAAAGATGGCGTCGCGCAGAGACGAGGCCCGGCACAGGGCGAGACAGGGGGCGCAGGACGACGTCAGATCGGTGGCGATGTTTCATGGGGTCGATATCCGGAAGATGGGGTCGTGAGCGCGTGAAAAGGGGCGGAGAAGCCTGGTCGGTGAGTCGGTTTTGAGTGTTTGGGCGGGGATGGACATCGCATGGACGGGTGTAATGACTGCATGGGATCGTTCTTCATGAATTCACTCATTTTTGGTCGTTGAATACGGGCGGAGATCGGCCGTTCCCGGTCAGGGCGAGCCCTTTTCCCGGGAAGTTCAGCGCATGGGGTTGGAAGGGCAGAGCCGTTCAGGGGCCGACATACTGCGTGGTTCGGCGCGCACCCGGCGCAAGGCGGGATCGGCATCGGCGTCGTATCCGAAGACTTCCCATCTCAGGACAAGATGAAGAGCGATGCCAAAAACAGGCGCAATCAGGATGACCCAGAAGATCTGCGTCCCAAGGCTCGTATAGAGCCCCGGCAACGCCCACATGGTCAGCGTCCCGCCAAACCCTGCGATGAAATTGGTAAACCCGATGCCCGTCCCGCGCAGTTCTGTCGGGTAGCTCAGGGTTGGATAGACCATCTGCTGGCATCCCGGGCCAAAGCCCTGCGCGAACAGGAACAGGGCAAAACCGGTCATGACCAGCCAGATCCCGGCGACAGAATGTGGCGTGCCGATGACCGCCAGAAGGGCGATGCCTACAACCTGCATCGCGTACCCTGCCAGCGTAATCGGTCGCGAGCCGAAGCTCCGGGTCAGGCGCACGCCAAGCAACCCACCCGTCAGGGCAAAGACTAGATTGAGCAGGATCGAGACACTGAGCACCTCGGTCCGGTTCATGTGTAGCATGGTTGCGAGCAGACTGGGGGCGCCAAAGGCAATCGCGGCATAGGAGGTTGCACTGACCAGCTTCATGCCGATGATCAGTAGCGTGCGCGGCAGGAGTGGCCTGCGGAGCAGGGAGAAGGGGCTTGGAGGGGCCTCGGGTTCAGGAGCCACGGTGATATGAAGCACCGGATCGACCCCATGGGTGACGCGCAGGATGGCGGCGGCCTTTTCCAGATCGCCATGACGCGCGATCCAGAGCGGGGATTCGCTCATATAGCGGCTGCGTACCAGAATGATGATCAACGCCGGTACAGCGCCAAAGCCGAGCGAGGCGCGCCATAGCCAGTCAGGATGGCTGGCCGGGACCACCGCATTCAGCGCAAAGACCAGAAGGAAGCACGCGGATGAGGCCGCATACCAGGTCGGGCACCAGGCCGCGGCGCGCCCCGCCTTGCTGCCCTTGCCGGTGAGCTTGGAGAATTCCGAGAGAAACGCCATGGCGACGGGCAGATCCATCCCCACGCCGAACCCCATGGCGAAGCGGGCCAGAATCAGGATGCTGGCGGTAGGGGCCGCAGCGGCCACGAGGGCTGCGATCACGAAGCAGGCCATATCGGCCATGAACACCGCATAGCGTCCGATCCTGTCGGTCAGCCAACCGCCCGTGATGCTGCCCACGATGGTGCCGGCACTCATGGCGGCGGCGACCATCCCGGTTTGCGAGCCCGTCAGGCCGAAATGCTTTTGCACATCGCCAATGCCGTAGGAGAGGGTGGTCAGGTCGTAGGCATCGAGGAACACGCCCCCAAGAGCGAGCAGGACGATGATATTCGCATGTCCCTTGCCAGAGGGACCACGATTGACCAGGGCAGCAATATCCTCGGCAGAGCGGATGACAGGGCGCTCGGGCGGATGCGGGGGCAGGGCGCTCATGATCGAACCTCGTCGGGAACGCGCTGTTGCGCGGTGTTCAGTTCTGCGGCGAGCTGGCGCGCCACGGATTGGGCGTTCTCGGTCACTTCCGGCAGGCCCATCAACTCCCCGAACGTCCCGCGCGAGAGCGGCCCGGCGATCAGCAGGGGCGCTGTATCCTGAGCGGTTTCTCTGGCGGAGAGGGCGTGGTGATCGGGGGCGGTATGCAGCCCGAGACCGGTCGGGTCCGGGGCGATATGACCTTGCTCTGCCAGAGCGCGCAGGAACGGCGTGTTGTGGATGATACCTGCATGATCGGGACCGGTCGTATTGACCACATGATCGACAATGAGCGTCTCAGGCGCTTCCCCACGGAACTGAAGCGTTAAAGCGATCCCTTCAGGACCTGCCTTTGCCTCGATGACACGCGCCGCCCGGATAGACAGGCGCTTCGAGTCGAGGCGTCGTGTCAGGATCGCGTCGATCTGCGGGGCGATGCGAAAGCGGTGCACATCCCAGAAGGGGCGCAAATGGCGGATGAGCCTTTTGCGCTCGGCAAGATCGAGCGCCGTCCACAATCTACGGCCCTGTTTGCGTGTCGCATCGATGATCTCGTGCCAGGAAAGATCAGGATGGTCGCGCAAAGCCGCTCTGACAGTGCGCAACAGGCCCAGAGCCGTGGGCGCGGATGCGAGATGCAGGATATCCGAAAGCGCCGAGGCCTCCGCGGCATGGGCACGTGGACGCAGGCCGCGTCGCGAAACGGCAAGGATCGGCCCCTGATGGCCGCGGGCCTCAAGGCTCGCCACAATATCGGCCATGGTGAGCCCAGTACCGATAATCGCCACGCGATCCTGCGTTGCGATCCGTGCCAGGGCGTCGTCTCGCCAGGGATTGGCCACGACGCGTCCCTCCTGTGCCAGAGGGCGTAAGGCAGCGGGCAAGGCTGGGGCCGGATGGGTGAGGGCGATCACGACATGGGACGCGGTCAGGCCTCCCCCGTCGCTGAGGGTGAGAACCCAGTTCCCGTCATGTCGCATCACCCCCGTCACGGCGTCACGGTGATGGACGAGCCATCCTGCGTCCAGAAAAGGCGCGATGCGTGCGGTCAGATACTGACCGAATTGCGCCCGTGCCGGGTAGAGATCGCCCGAGGGCAGAAAGGCGTCCGGATCTGTCGCAGCAAGCGCATCGAGATCGAGCCAGGCACGAAAATCGCCGGGTACGGCTGTGTCGAGGCTCATTCGCGCGGCGGGCACATTGATGCGGTGCTGCGTATCGCGTGTGCCATAGGCCAGCCCCGCCCCAAGCTGCGCGCGCGGCTCGATGATCGCTACCGCACCTGCCCCGAGGTCGGGACGCTGGCGCAGCAGGTGAAACGCCACCATGGTGCCGGTCGCGCCGCCGCCGATAATCGCGACGGGATGATGAGGAAGCGTGTCGGACATTATGAGGCCGCTACCCGCCCGGGACGATGGCTGCCTGCAATCGTCTCGCCGAACGGTCCCATATTGCTGCTGGCCTTCTGTGCCCGCACCGGATGGGCTGTCGGCAGAAGTGGCAGCACCAGTTCGCCGAAGCGATAGGCTTCTTCCAGATGCGGATATCCTGAGAGGATGAAACTGTCGCATCCCGCGCTGCGATATTCGTCGATACGCTCGGCAATGGTGGCCGGGTCTCCCACCAGCGCCGTGCCGGCACCGCCGCGTACCAGCCCGACACCGGCCCAGAGGTTGGGGCTGATTTCCAGCTTGTCCCGTCGGCCGCCATGCAGGGCACTCATACGGGCCTGCCCGACGGAATCGAGCCGCGCGAAAACGGATTGCGCTTCCGAAATGGTGGCATCGTCGAGCTTGGAAATCAGCCGGTCGGCCTCGGCCCAGGCCTCCTGAGTGGTCTCGCGCGCAATCACATGAAAGCGTATGCCAAAGCTCACCTCGCGCCCGGTCTTTGCGGCGGCCTCGCGTACGCGGCTGATCTTTTCACGCACGAGAGCGGGAGGCTCGCCCCAGGTAAGATATTTGTCCACGCGCCGTGCCGCGATATCGATCCCGACATCGGAAGAGCCACCGAAATAGAGCGGAGGGCCGTTTTCCTGATGTGGCGGGAAGAGAAGGCGTCCATCGGCGATACGGAAATGGGGGCCTTCATGCTCGACGGTTTCGCCACGCAGCAAGCGGGAATAAATGTCGAGAAACTCGTCCGTAATCGCATAGCGCGTGGCGTGGTCATGAAACAGCCCGTCACCGCCATTCTCGCGCGGATCGCCGCCGGTCACGACATTGATCAGCAGACGCCCGTTCGAGAGCCGGTCGAGCGTCGAGGTCATGCGCGCGGCCAGGGTGGGGGATTGCAGCCCAGGGCGCACGGCCACGAGAAATTTCAGACGTCCCGTCGAGGTGATGAGCGAGGACGCCACCACCCATGAATCCTCGCAGCTCCGCCCTGTGGGCAGAAGGACGCCGTAATAGCCAAGCGAATCTGCCGCGCGCGCAATCTGCTGGAGATAGGGCAGGTCGACCGCGCGACCACCTTCGCTCGTCCCGAGATAGCGGCTATCGCCATGGGTTGGCAGGAACCAGAGCACGTTGATCTTTTCCGGCGCCAAGAGGGCCGCAGAACCGCCGAGGGACGAGACACCTTCGGGAGCATGGGCGATCGGGGAGGCGAAGGAAGACGCGAAGGAAGGCAGGCGGGTCATGGCAGGGCGCTTTCTTTCTGCACGGTCTGTTGCCGACCGCTTGACGCTGAATCAGTTGCGGGGAGGGGGGCGTTCTGGCCGGTCCCGGCAGGGCCGGGCCATGACGCAGGGGCGCTGCGATACAGGGCAGCGGGATGGGTGTCGGGCAACCGGTCGCGTCCCGTGAGCCGATGGCGCAGTGTCTCGCCCTGCACAGGGGCAGGGGGAAGCCTGCCGCGACGGCGCAGTTCCGGTGCGATCAGTGTGGCATAGTCATCGAGGGTTTCGTGGCTGTGATACTGGCGCAGATTGATGCCATCGATCCCGTCCTCATCGAGCCAGGTCTCGATGTCATCCGCAATCTGCTCGGGCGTACCCGCCCGGAAAAACCGCCCCTCATCGAAGCTGGCAATCTGGGCAAGGGCGGCACCGATTGTTTGCTCCGCACCGAAGCGACGGCCCATATTGCCCAGTGCGCGGCCGCTCTGTGCGAGAGCCTCACCCAGAGTCAGCGAGGGATCGAACTGGCGCAGATCGATCTCCGCCTGGGCATGAACCAGAGCGCCCTCAACGGAATAGAGCGCGCGATAACGGGCGAGCTTGGCCTGGGCCTCTTCCTCGGTATGTCCGGCAATCAACCCGGCCATCACGTAGAATTTCAGCTCGGCGGGGTCACGCCCCTGGGCGGCGGCTGCCTCGCGGGTACGGGCGATGGCACGACGCACTTCCTCCTGCGTCCTGCCGCCGATGAAAACGGCCTCGGCATGACGGGCGGCGGTTTTCAGGCCGCGTGGCGAGCCGGTCGCCTGAAACAGCACGGGGGTGCGCTGCGGTGTAGGCTGAACCAGATGGGGGCCTTCGACGCGAAAATGATCGCCATCATGATGGATGTGGCGCACGCGCTCGGGATCGGCGTAGCGGTCACCCTCGCGATCCTCGATGACCGCATCGTCTTCCCAGCTGCCTTCCCAGAGCTTGTAGAGCACTTCGAGATATTCATCCGCCCGGTCATAGCGGCTGTCATGCTCGAGTTCGCCATCGAGGCCGAAATTGCGCGCGGCATTGGGCAGATACGAGGTGACAACATTCCATCCCACCCGTCCCTCGGTCAGCAGATCGAGCGTGCTCATGCGCCGCGCGAAAGCGAAGGGCGGTTCATAGGTGGTCGAAAATGTGGCGGCAAAACCGAGCGTGGTGGTCACGGCTGCCATGGCGGGGATGAGCGAGAGCGGATCGAGATTGGGGATCTGAAGCCCCAGACGCAACGAGGCGTCCAGACCGCCGAAACGATCATAAATTCCGATCACATCGGCAAGAAAGATCGCGTCCATACCGGCCTGTTCGGCCTTGCGCGCCGTGTCGAGCCAGAACGCCATTTCACCGAAGCGTTGGCGGTTATTCCCCTCCTCGCGCCACATGCCGTGCACGATATGGCTCACACAGGCCATTTCAAACAGATTGACGTGCAGGGTCTTGCGGGGGGCGAGCGGGGAATGGGTCATGCGGCGTCTCCCTGTTGGTTGGCCTCGGCGAGGCGACGCAGCCCGTCACGATAGGGCGTCCATAGGCGTGTGCCGTTCAGGGCAACATCGCCAAGCTCGCGCTGGCGTTGGGCTGCTGGATTATGAGAGGCGAGGGTGCGGGCATTGCGCCAATGGCGGTCGAGCCTCAGCGTCTCGGAGGTGGCCGACGCCCCTCCGACCTCGAAGAGAAGGGTGGCCGCCTCGAGCGTCTGCTGGGCGATGATCTGCTGCGCCTTGAAGATCTCCTCCTGAGCGCGCTCGATGGCATCGTCGTCGTGATGGCCTGCAAGGAAGAGCGGCTCGATGGCCTCAAGCGCGCGCGCGCCTTGATCGGCCAGCACTGCAGTCGAATAGGCGAGAGAGGACAGACGCCCTACCACGCCCTGCACCACGGGATCATGTTTCTGCACTGATTTGCCGGGCACGCCGAAAACACGCTCGCGCGGTCGTACGAAAGCCAGCGCATCACGCAGCACGGCCTGGGCGATGCCAGCCAGAGTGGTGTTGTGGAATTGCTGGTAATAGGCGCCGAGAAAAGGCTGGCTGGGCGGCGTGTCGGCGGGGGCACGCTCGACGATCTGGGTGGGGGCGATAGCGACCTGCTCGAAGAGGGTCGTGCCACTGCCCGTCAGGCGCTGGCCGAACCCGTCCCAATCATCCACGCGTGTCACACCCGGTGCATCGGCAGGCACCAGTACGCGGACGCGGTCGCCCGCCAGACTGGCCCAGACGATGATCCAGTCGGCATAAAGCGTGCCGGTAGAGTAGTATTTACGTCCGTTCAGAACGAGACCGTTCGGTCCATCTGTCACCTCGGTGGTCACGCTGGTCTCGTTGCCACGCTCGGCCATGGCCGCACCGAAAATCCGGTTGTCGCGTATCAGACCGCGCCACCGCGCGGCGTCGGGCAAGCCTGCGCGGAGTGTTTCGACAAAGGCGAAATGCGCGCGAAAGATCTGCGGGATGTTGGAATCTGCGCTGGCAAGATCGCGTAACAACCGGAAGAACGCTGTCAGACTCAGCTCTTTGCCACCGTCATCGGCAGATAACCGCAGACGCCCGAAACCTGCCTCGGCAAGCGCCGATACGGCTTGGCTCGCAGGTGCTCGCTCACGGTCGCGCAGCACGGCTGACTCAGAGATAGCGCGAAATATATCTGTGAAATCCATGACCGATCTTCCTGCGTCAGATAAGGGCGTCCGGCTATTTCACGATAGCAAAACGTTATTGATGCAGAATAACAGAATATAATGCTGCCTCATGTCAACGATGAATCTCGTTAAAATATATAATCACTATACATGATAGTGTTTTATGAATTCGCTATGCTCCGTGAACCGCATGCCGGGCAGCGTATCGTCGGCCTCAATCGGCACCGTTTTCCGTTACGCTCAAGACAGGCTACAGAGGACGCCAATATGTCCGGAGCCGGGGGCGCAAGATGATGGCGGAGAACGCCTATCTGGATGAGTGGAAAACCGCGATTGGAAAAGATACAGGCGCGCTTTATCTCGCGATCGTGGAGGCTGTCGCGCGTTCCATACGCAAAGGCGCATTGCAGGAGGGAGAAAAACTGCCGCCTCAACGCATCATCGCGGCAAGGCTCGGCACGAATCTCAGCACGGTCACGCGCGCCATGGCGGAGGCACAGAAGCGCGGCTTGCTCGATGCCACGATCGGTCGGGGAACATTTGTCAGGATCAATGCCGGTGACGGCTCCTGGCGCCAGACCGAGGCAAGCGTCATCGACCTGACCATGAACTCGCCTCCGCTTCCCAGAGAGCCGTCCTTGCAGACTATGATCCAGGGCGAGATTGCTGCGATTTTCCGCCATCAGGATGCGCAATCTCTGATGTCCTATCGTGTGACAGGAGGAACGCAGCAGGACCGGCAACTGGGCGCGCAATGGCTTGCGCCCATGCTGGGGCGCAGACGGGCGAGCGACGTCCTGATCGTGCCCGGCGCACAGGTGGCGCTCTCTGCCATCATGAGCTCGTTGCTGCGCCCGGGAGAGGCGGTCATTACCGACCGCCTGACCTATCCGGGTATGAGATCGCTCGCGGCGCAATTCGGCTATGTTCTGCTCGGGGTGGAACAGGACAGTGAGGGGATGATCCCCGAGGCTCTGGATGCGCTGTGCGCCCGGCACAGACCGCGCGTATTATATTGCACGCCTACTCTGCAAAACCCCACTACCGCGACATGGTCCCTTGCCCGTCGTGAGGCGGTGCTGGCCATCGCCCGACGACATCAGGTGCAGATCGTGGAAGACGACCCGTATAGTCTGCTCCTTAAAGCGCCCCCTCCGGCGCTTGCGATGCTCGACCCGGCGCGTGTGATCTATGTGGCGACGCTCTCCAAGGTTCTCAGTCCAGGCCTGCGTACTGCCTATATCGTTCTGCCCGGTGCGGATGTGACGCGGCGCATCATGTCGGGCGTACGGGCAATCTGTCAGGCCAAGGCAGGTATACTCGACGCGCTCGTGTCCCGCTGGATAGAGACGGGTCTCGCGCAGCAATGTCTGCGCAGTATCAGGGACGAACTGGTCCAGCGGCACAACATCCTGCGTCAGATCATGGGTGAGCGTCTGCCAGAATCCGGTCCAAGTCCGCATGTCTGGCTCTCCCTCCCCGAGTGGTGGAGCAGCGCGGATTTCGTTGCTTTTGCCCGACGGCAAGGACTGGCACTCGTTCCCAGTTCGGTTTTCACGGTCAGTGGCGATCCCCCCGCCGGGGTTCGACTTGCCCTGGGAAGTGCGCCGGATCTGGAGCAGCTCCGCGACTCATTGGTGAACCTGCGTTCGGTCCTCGAATATCGCCCCGCTGCCGGGTTTTCAGATATCGTGTAACCCTACACTTCACGTTCGTTATCACGAAAAAGAGAGAAATTTATCGGGCTGAATCCGAGGGTTATCGGACGAGATCGACATTGTTTGGTCGGGACCAAAAAATTGTCTTGCTTAGTTTTTGCTGTTTTTGTGCCTCAGGATGCATCGCTCACATTGTATGCATTGTGAGGTCATACAATTTTTTGCATTCCTGGTCAGTTTCTACCATTTTCCCATCATGAACCCGCGCAGGACCCAATACCTGGGACGGGATACCAGGCAGGATCCAGGGGCCGTCCTCATCGAAGCTGTCGATGACGTGCCGTACAGTTGGAGTGAAGTAATGAGCGCAGAAATCGCCGCCACCTCCCTCGAGGCGCAGGAAGCTCAGGCTCAGCGCCGCCTGCGCTATCGCATGATTGCCATGGCTGTGGGCGTCCTGATGTTCCATGTCTGTCTTGCCTGGGCCGTCGCCGGAACCTCCGTCGATATGCAGGACCATTTTCACACCAATTACTGGGCGCTGGGCGGAACCCTGTTCTGGGCGCTTTACGCCGTTTACAATATGAGCGTTTCGTAGGGCTGGCTCATAGGCGCGAGGTGGTCCGATGCCGCCCGGACCCGCGCATAAAGCGCTTCATAAGCGTCGATCATGCGCTCCTGGCTGAAACAGGCCTCCACGCGCTTGCGTGGCACATCGCGGCCGATCTGCATGGCATCATGTGCCGCCTGTGCCAAGGCGTTTACATCGTTCGGGCGGGCATAACGACCAGCCTCTTCACCGATGATCTCGCGAGCCGCGCCCTGATCGAAACAGGCGATAGGCAGACCGCTCGCCATAGCCTCGACGGCGACGAGGCCAAAGGGTTCGTCCCAGCACGGTGTGAAGAACAACAGTCGGGCCTGACGCATGGCGCGCGACAGCGTGGTTCCGTCCGCCACGCCGCCATAGAGAATGCGCTCGTCCAGCCAGGGCTGGATTTCCTGGGCAAAATAGTCGCGATCTTCCAGATACCCGTAAAGGCGAAGGCCTAACCCGGCCTTTCTGGCGGCCTGTACCGCGTGATGAGGTCCCTTGTTGCGCGTGATACGCCCGCACCACAGGGCGTGTTCTTCATGCGGTAAGGTCTGTATGTCGTCGGGCGCGGGCCAGAGGTCGAGGTCGATACCATTATGAACCACCACGCTCTCAAGGGGCGGCGCAGCACCCCACCAGGACCAGTTCTGTCGTGCCGAGGTGACGGTCGCGATATGAGTGGCGCAAAGCGTGTCGCGTACAACACCATGGATCGCTTCGAAGGGGGGGACGTGAAGCGAAGTCACGCACGGCATATTCGTGCGATGCGCTTCCTGCATGATGAACCGATGCAGGCAGTTATTATGAACGACATCATAGCGCCCGGAGAAAATGCGATGTTTCGCAGCGCCGAAATGATGATCGAGCATGGTGTAGAGGTCTGGGTGGGGCGTGGTATTTTCCCATGGGTAGTCGCGGTCATAATGGACTGGCATGATAGGATCGATATCGAAACATGAGGCGCTGTCCCCGGCCGCAAAGAGCGTGACGTCATGCCCGCGCGCCATCAAGCCTTTCGCGAGATGATAGCTGTGCGCCTCCATCCCCCCCTTGAATGGCGGGGCGATTGGATGCCGCGGATGCGCAATGAGGGCGATCCGCAAGCCGGGCCTCATTCTGCGGCCACTGAAAGCGACGGCTCATTTGCGGGAAATGGTGCCTCTGCCGCAGCGGGAGCGTTATTGCGTCGTTCCTCCAGCAGGCGGATTGCCGAGGCCGTATTGGCATAGGGCTGATGGCTCTGCTGCCCGGTCAGGGCGAGATCGGCTGCATCGGGTGCGCGAAGGATGCGAATTTTCTGCCCGGCAGAATCGTCGATAAGCCCCATGAGCTTGAAGGCATGCAGCCAGTGGCCCATGGTGCGATATCCCCATTTCCGCTCGAAGAGCTCCGCATTGCGCACAACGCTCTCGAGATGATGGACGGGGGGCATGTGATGCGCATGATGCTGATGATACACCCGTGCCCCATTAACCCAGGCGAGTTCTCCTCCGTTCAGTGTGAAGCCCTTGGCATAATCCGTGTCCTCTCCACCATAGCCGGTATAGGACTCATCGAAGCCCCCGGACTGACGAAAGCTGCTGGCAGTGATGGCGAAGTTGAGTGACCAGAAGCAGCGGTAATCCGTGCAGGCCTCGACTCCGTAGGCAGGCGGACCGCGGCGATCGGAGTGCCGGGCGCAAACGGCTTCGAATGAGCTGTAGCTCCAGTCGCCTTCTGTCGCCCCTGCGGGCAGATACATGACCTCGCCCATCAGCAGACCATTGCATGTCTCGAGCGCATCCCGGTAATCGCGCAGGCAATGGGGCGCGGGGATGCAGTCGATATCCAGAAAGACAAGAACTTCTCCCTGGGCGGCAGCGGCAGCCTGATTGCGCGCGGCTGAGAGGCAGAGATCCTGACGGTTGATCAGGATCTGGCGCATCGGGAATGGCATGTCGGGCAGGTTGACATAGGGTTCGTCCTGCATGACCGCCACAATGAATTCATCCGGCCGAACGCTCTGGCGTGACAAACCATGCATCATGTTGATCAGATGGCTGGCGCGACCCTTTGCAAGGGTCAGAACCGAGATTGTGCTCATGAAGGATGTGTCTCCGTGGCGCCTCGTGCTGCGCCGGGGTCAGGATGAGAGGCAACAATGTCGGCGCTGGCGCCGGGGTGGGCAGAGGCATGGCCGGTCTCGGACGTCAGGCCTGCCTGCGCCGTATCGGGCGCAGATGCAGGGTGATGCTGGTCCCAGAGACGGCTGATCAGCGTCTCGATCCAGAGGGCCACACGTTCCGCAGGCCGGTCGTCAATGGCGGCGCGCTGCAATTGCGGATCATGGGTCGCATAGGTCTCGGCGAGCGCAGTTGTCCATGCCATGCCGGAGGCAGGGAGATGAGGCCGGGTGACCGCCATTCGCGCTGCCGCCAGACACTCGGCCTTACGGTGCTGCTCATCAAAATAGCGCCATTCCGGAACAGCCAGCCAGGGCTTCCCGGCAGCCAGGATCTGCTGACAGGTCGTATTCCCGGTGCTCGCAATGATGCAATCCGCTGCCGCAATGTAGTCTGGGGCATTATCGACCCAGCCGCGAATGGTCAGGTTGCCGGTTCCCGTTGCATGCCAGTCATGCTCCATGGCCCCGATCGTCACCCAGTGCGCGTCTGGCCTGTGCCGTGCCCCCACCGCTATCGGCGCGAGTGTGAAACCCGAACCGCCACCGCCCGACATGACGAGAATCATCTCACGCTCGGGATCGACCCCAATACGTCTTCTGGCGACTTCTTTTTCGGGCAGGACATCCGACTTGCCGAGGCCGCCAGCAAAGAAGATCTGTTTGCGCCGCGCACTGCTCCATTCCGGTTGAGCCAGATGCTCCGAGAACGGCGCGAGGAGACCGACAGCACCGTCATAGGCAGCCTGATGTCCTTCATCCTCGCGGTCGCCATGCTGCACGATCTTGATGTGGGGAACGCTGCATAATCTGCTGAGCTGGGCGATCTCAGCGGATACGTCACAGATCATCAGAGCAGGATCTGCCTGGGCAAACCACTGGGCGATCGCACCCATGGCCTGTCGGATACCGGGCCAGCCCACAGGGGCGCAATGCATGGTTCTGGGTGTCGGCAGATCGGCCATGCTAGCAGCTTCATCGCCGCGTGCCTCGAACAGGGACGGGATGGCACATATACTGACGTGGTCGGGCAGATCAGGGAAGAAATCGGGCCGCGCGCAAAAAATGACCACGGGCCGTGTGGCGGGCAGAGCGTGGATTATGGCGAGGCAACGCTCAGCATGGCCGCGACCCTGATGGTGCACGAAGTAGCCGATGGGACGGTTCATGCGCGCGCCTCCGTCAGACGGTCGGTGGTGGGCACGATGACCGGTGTCATGCCCATTTGCGATGAAGGGATGCCCCGTGCAGTGGAGATCAACTCCAGATTTGCTCCGGATCCGGAACTATATTCCGGCCTGTGTCGGCTTTCGATAAGTTGGCGATAGAAGGACACTGAATGAGCTGCATATTCTTGCCAACCCAGAGCGGGGGAGGAGTCATTGGCTGCATCGGCAAATTTCCGCCAGAGCGCAGGCGTGCCGAGCAAATGGCGGAGCGCCTGGGAGAGATCGGTAAGGGAATCGGGTGAAACCAGAAGCCCATGGCCAATCGACCGGATGATGTCGACGGGTCCCCCGCGATTGGTTGCGATGACAGGCAGCCCTACCGACGCGGCCTCAAGAAGGGTCAATCCGAACGGCTCGTGAAGCGCAGGGTTGACAAAAACGCCGCGCCCCTGGGCGGCAAGACGATAAAGTCCCGCCACATCCGCCGCGCGATGGGAAGGCGGAAGAGCGAAGCAATGATCGAGACCCCCTGAAGCCCTGATCTGCTTCAGTTCGGTCACCACCTCATGTTCCTCAGTGCCGGGCTGGAGGCCCTCGTGCTGTCCGCTGAGTATGACCAGATTGGCTCTTTCCTGCAGGTCCGGACTTTGCGCGTAACTGCGTGCAAGATGAGCGAGGTTCTTTTTGCGCACAGCGCGCGCGATGGCGAGGATGATCGGGCGATCAGGCTCTGCCAGATGCTCGGCCAGAAAGGCTCTTCCCTGTGATGCCTCAGCGGAGGCAAGAGTAGGGACCCCGGGTGTGATCAGCCGCAGGCTTCCGAGCCCGGAAGGAACCCCGTAACGCGGGATCTGCTTGTAGGCCTCATCCCGCGTCGAGACGATGATACCGTCCGAGGAGGCAATGGCCGTGCGTTCACGGCGGATGCGCTCACGCAGGGCAGGGCAGTCAGTGCCTCCAGCATCCAGTTTGTCGATACCCAGCGCATGAGGTGTGTAAATGACAGGGAGGTTGAGCGCCCGACCAAGATCCAGGCCGAGCGCAGCTGCATCGGAGAAATGAGTGTGGATGACATCGAATTGTCTATCCGGGAGGGTGGCGCAGGCATGAAGCGCGACAGCGAGCCCCGGCAAATCTGAAAGGGCCTCGTCTTTTTCGCGGTAGGGGGCATCCTGGGGGCCGATACGGAGGATCGTGACCTTGTCCGTAACAGGTTCGACCGCCTGATCATGGATAGACCCAAGAGATTCATTACGAAAACGTCTCGTAACGATTGTGACATGAGTGACATCAGGGCGCCTGGCCTGTGCCAGGGCGGCCTCGAGCACATACGCAATATGGCCGCCTGTATCGGGTGTGATGCCGTAGATAACGGGTGGAGCGCGGAGACAGCCGCCAAGGGCAATATGGAGGATATGCACGTGTCACCTCGCCTGTGGGGCGATGTAACGTTTTCGGGAGAGAACAGGTTTCTCGCTGAAAACTGCGCTCGTAGCGCAGGGGACAGGTTGTGTCCTGAAAGAGACGATCTGCTATCGACGGGAGAGTCTCGGACTCAGGGGAGGCCCAGAAAGAACGCCGTATCCCGGCCAGGATACGGCGTCCGTTTTCAATAACGTGCTTGCTCCGGGAAGGGCGCTCAGGCCCTGCGGATCAGGAAATCCAATGGCGCACGTCCTATCAGATATCCTAGAGAAAGCGGGCCTCCCTCATGATAAAAATCGTCGTGCAGTAGGCTCCTCCAACTGCCCTTGGCAGGAATGGTCGTCTCCCGCAGGGCCGCATGCGATACACGCAGGCCTTCATCGGGTGACAGCGACAAAGTCAGACGTGGAGCGATGACCAGACAGGCGCCGACAGGGCTTTCTCGCTCGAACGCCACGAAGTGCTCTGCCAAGGGTCCTTCCGGGATGAGGGGGAGGTAGACGCTGCTCTCGTAAAGCGCAGGCCTGTCCATCCTGTCCGTCAGAACGGTCTCGACGAGCGCTTGTTTGACCCGCCCGTCCTTCCAGTTTGCACAGGCTTCATCAAAAACTATGGCCTGCGCAAGCATGGCCTCGTGAGCCGGATAATCGACGGGGCGTCTGTTATCCGGATCGACCAGACTGAAATCCCAGCACTCCCGACCCTGATAAAGATCGGGAACCCCCGGACTGGTCATGCGCAGCAAAGCCTGTGACAGGCTGTTGAGCGCAGCGGCAGGACCGATTTTGGCCAGATAAGCCGCGATGGTCGGTTTGAAAGCGCCGCTCGCACATGAACGGGCGAAACTCAGACAGGCTTCTTCATAGGCTTCATCCGGGTTTGACCAGCTCGTGCGTTCCCCGGCCTCGCGCAATGCCTTGGTCAGATAGTCATCCAGACGTTCCGGATAAGCGGACCATTCGCTTTCATGAAGGGGCCATGACGAAATCAGCGTCTGAAAGATGAAATAGCGATCTGCGGCGACAGGAGAGGGGCCATGAGACGTTTTCTCGAGGTCGCTTTCCGTCTGCTGCGCCCAGGATCGGGCCGTATCGGGCCAGCGCGCGTCGGCCTCACTCAGGACCATCAATCTGGTGCGTCCGTCCTCGCCGCGTTTGTGGTCATGGGTCGCTGTGGTCAGGAGTGCCAGCGGATGGTGGGACAGACGCTCCTTGTTCATGGCATGAAAGGCGCTGGCAGGTGCGGCGAAGCGTGCCGGGCTACAACCGACATCGTTTCGCGACAGCAGACGGGCATAGCGATAGAACGCTGTGTCCTCCCCTGCTTTGGCGGTCAGGGGGGCAGTCAGATGTTCGAACCGCTCGAGAATTTCCTGACGCTCGGTGGTATCAATGCGTGCATCCGCCAAATACTGACAGATTTGATCCAGAACCTCGTGCTGCCAAGGCGGCAGGATCTGCGCGGCTTCATGACGTGCGCGGTCGATAGCCCTGAAATCAGCTCCTGAGTCACCCCCATCAGCAAAGTAGCTGCGATAGACAGGGAAGACCGTCAGAAGAGCGCGTAGAGCCGAGCCGATCGCCTGCCGTGTCAGATCACGACCTTGCGGGAACTCCTGCACAAGCAACGCCGTCAGGGCCGCGAATTCGCCTGTGAAAGAGGTATCCAGCTTTTCATGTCTGGCCACATGTTCCACAGTCTCGAAATCCGCACTGCCTATCTCCGACCAGAGCGCCGTGATCGGCTCCTCTCCCTTCGGATCGTGGAGGAGCAGATCGACCTGTTCGAGGAAATCGTAACCCGTTGTCCCGGTCACCGGCCATTCAAGAGGGAGGATCTCGTTTTTCTGCAGGATCTTCTCGATGAAGAACGGCGCCTGGCCTCGCAGTTCTGTTGGGCGCTCACGCTGAAGCGCATCCAGCCGCGCTCGCAGTCTCGAGCAGTATTCGGCTGGACGTGCTAGGCCATCTACGTGGTCGACACGCAGACCATCGATCAGCCCCTCCCGATAAAGCTCGAAGACAAGCCTGTGCGCGTCATCGAACACGTCCCGACGGTCCATACGCAGGGCGACGAGCGATGTGACGTCGAAGAAGCGACGCCAGTTGATCAGATCGCCCGCGACACGCCACCATGCCAGTCGGTAGTGCTGCTCGTCCAGTAGCGCGCTCATCCGGGCGCGACCGGATTTGGAATGTGGGTCGAGGAGGGTCGTCAGGCGGGAAAGCAGTGCCTTGCCGGGTTCGGAGTTGAGGAAGCCGGGATACAGAACCTGCCCGGACGGTGCGCGGATATCTGCCAGAAGGCGGGCTTCGCTCTCAGGCGAGAGCGGGTAGCGCTGCTCACCATAGGTAAGCTGCGCCGTATTGCTGGCGGAATCGAAATCCACCTTGAGGTCACCAGAGGTGAGGATGTCAGCCAGTGGGGCTCCTAGAAAAGGAAGGAGGACCCTTCCATGGAGGCTCGGCTCGGAGGGCGTCCAGTCAATGTCGAAATGCTGCGCGTAGGCACTCTTTTGCCCATGGCGCAGCACATCCATCCACCAGCGATTATCGGCGCCTAGCCCCATATGATTAGGGACAATATCCAGAATCAGCCCCATTCCCTCCTCACGGAGAGACGAGACCAGACGTCTCAGCCCCTCTATCCCGCCCCGATCCGGGTCGATCAGCTGGCAATCCACCGTGTCATAACCGTGCATCGAGCCCGGTGTGGAGGCGAGAAGCGGAGAGGCGTAAATATGACTGATGCCCAGTTTGCGAAAATAGGGAATCAGCGGGAGGGCATCATCGAAGGTGAATTCACGATGAAACTGCAGGCGCAGTGTGGCTGTCAGGGGCAGGGGGGTCATGCGTTCAACTCCAGTCCGGCCACGAGACTGCCCGGTGGCAGTTCCTCTACCGTCCTGCGCACGGCCGAGCTATAGAGCAGAGTTGCGGGCTCGGTGATCCGGCATGTTTCGTGATCGGAGAGATTGATCGCGATCGACAGGATGGAACCGTCAGTCAGCTTCCAGCGCGCGAGCACGGACTTGTCTCCAATGATCGTTGCGTCCAGGCTATGGGCCTCGGGCAGACGCGGAATAAGATGGCGTTTGCGCAGGGACAGGAGACTGCGCGTTCGGTCCAGCCAGATGCGTCCCTCGATTGTGGCTCGCGCCTCGCGGTCCGGGCGGGAATCGTCGAAGGTGGAAAGGGCATTCGGGTCAGGGATGGTCTTGCGCTTTTCGGGATCCTGAAATGCCGAGAACTTCGCAAATTCCTTGCGCCTTCCCTCTCTCACGGCATTGGCGAGTTCGTCGTGGAAATCGCAGAAAAACAGGAAGGGTGTCGTGCAGCCCCATTCCTCGCCCATGAACAGCATCGGAGTCATGGGACTGAGCAGCAGAAGGGCGTAGGCTGCGTGCAGTGCTTCTGGAGAGGCCAGCGAAATGAGGCGCTCGCCCAGCGCGCGGTTGCCTGTCTGATCATGGTTCTGCAGGAAGAGGATGAATTTCGAAGCGGGCAGATCGCCGCTTGGCATGCCGCGCTTCTTGCCTGAATAAGGATTGATCTCGCCCTGATAGGCAAAACCCTCATGCAGCACCCTTGCGAGGGTGGCTGTGGGGTTTTCGGCGAACATCTCGTAATAGCCCTCGGTTTCTCCGGTCAGCATGACGTGCAGGACATTGTGCCCGTCATCATTCCATTGCGCGGTGAAACCGTCGCGTAGGAGCTCTGCATCGTTGTTTTCGTTCTCGAGAATCAGATGCACATGGCGACCCGGTTCCACAGTCGCGACTACGCGCTCGCGCAGCTTGCCGAACCATGCGTGATCGGTGATGGCTGAAGCAGCATCGATGCGAACGCCATCGAAGCGGAATTCCATGAGCCAGTAGAGAACATTATCAATGAAGAAATCCGCGACCTGGGGACGGGCAAAAGCAATGCCGGTGCCCCAGGTGGAATTATTTTCGTGGTCGAAGAAATCCTCGGCATAGTCATGGAGGAAATTCCCGTCGGGCCCGAAATGATTATAGACCACGTCCAGGATGACCATCATGCCTTTGGCATGGGCAGCATCGATAAGGTGTTTCAGCGCGTCGGGATCGCCATAGGCCTGTGTCGGAGCATAGGGAAGGACGCCGTCATAACCCCAGTTACGCGTTCCGCCGAAACTGTTGACCGGCATGATCTCGATGGCGGTGATACCGAGAGCTGACAGCTCATCCAGGCGCTCACGGACCCCATCGAAACCGCCGAGCAATCCTGCATGAAGCTCATAGATCACAGCTTCTTCCCATGGGCGACCCTGCCATCGACGGCAATGCCATTCATAGGAGGTCGGATCGGTCACCACGCTCGGACCGTGGACGCCTTCAGGCTGACTGCGGCTCGCCGGGTCGGGAACGGCCTGTGCCTCGGAGATTCTGAAGCGGTAGCGTGCCCCGAAGGCGCAGTCTGCTGTCAGCGTGAAGACCCCTTCCGCGTCGCGGGTCATGGGGCGGGGCGGGGCATCCTCGATTTCGAGGCTGACCGTCTGGCAGGAGGGAGCCCAGAGCGCAAAACGGATCGTCCCGTCGCTCTGGGGAGTGGCACCGAAACGGGTCTGATAAAGATACGCTTTCTGCAACGGTGCCTCCTGTCGGGGGATGTTCAGCCGCGTCTCGGGACGAGATACAGCACGGCGAGAGGAGGAAGTGTCAGAACGAGCGAATGTTCCATACCATGCGCTGATTCTTGATCGGCATGACGGGGTTCCTCACGGGTCACGCCAGACCCGCCAAGTTCCCTGCGATCCGTATTGATGGCCTCGACCCATTCGCCCCCGAACGGGACGCCAATGCGGTAGTCATGGTGCACCACGGGGGTCATATTGCAGACCACAAGAACGGGTGCCGCGTCGGGTGCCTGGCGAAGCCAGGCGAACACCGTGTTTTCAGTATCATCGGCAATGACCCAGCGGAACCCGTCATGCTGATAGTCATGCGCGGAGAGCGCTGGCTCATTGCGGTAGATCGCGTTGAGCGCCTGCACCGTGTCATGCATACCGCGCCCGAGCGGGTCATTCAGACGATGCCAGGCAAGCTCGCGATCATTGTGCCATTCCTCCCATTGGGCGAACTCACCTCCCATGAAAAGCAGCTTCTTGCCGGGATAGGCCCACATAAGGGCGTAATAGGCCCTGAGATTGGCATGTCGGCGCCAGTCATCGCCCGGCATGCGCGATAACAGCGAACCCTTCCCATGCACCACCTCGTCATGGGAGAGCGGAAGGATGAAATGCTCGGTATAAGCGTAGATCATCCCGAAGGTGATGTCGGACCCATGATAGCGCCGCCAGAGGGGGTCGTGCTGCATGTAGCGCAGCGTGTCATGCATCCAGCCCATGTTCCATTTGAACCGGAATCCCAGCCCACCGACTTCCGACGGAGACGTGACGCCCGGCCAGGCTGTGGATTCCTCGGCAATCAGCGCGGCATCGTGGCAGTAGTCACGAATGATGCCCGAAAGTTCGCGCATGAAACTGACGGCCTCGAGATTTTCGCGGCCACCATAGATATTGGGGCACCATTCACCGTCCTTGCGGCTGTAGTCGCGATAAAGCATCGACGCGACCGCATCGACACGTAATCCGTCGATATGGAAATTGCGCAGCCAGTACAGCGCGCTACCGGTCAGGAAATTGCGCACTTCCGTCCGACCGAAATTATAGATCAGTGTGTGCCAGTCCTGATGATACCCTTCCTTGGGGTTGGAATGCTCATAAAGATGCGTGCCATCGAACATGGCCAGACCATGGGCATCGGCAGGGAAGTGCGCTGGCACCCAGTCCATGATCACGCCAAGTCCGGCCTGATGACACCGGTCAACGAAATGGGCAAATTCGGCAGGCGTGCCATGGCGCGATGTCGGGGCATACATGCTGAGCGGCTGATAGCCCCACGACCCCGAAAAAGGATATTCCGTGATCGGCATGAGCTCGATATGCGTGAAGCCAAGCTCAGTCACGTAAGGGATGAGCCTGTCGCCCAGATCGTTCCAGCTTACATAGCCGGTTGGACTGTTGATACGTTGCCATGAGGGGACATGCAGCTCGTAGATCGAGACAGGTGCTCCAAGCGCCTGGCGTTCGCCACGCCGGGCCATCCATTCATGATCGTGCCAGTCATGCTCGAGCGGCGGCGCGACGATCGACGCTGTGGCGGGAGGTAGTTCCGCATAGCGTGCATAGGGGTCGGCCTTGGCGGGCAGGATGACTCCGCCCGGTGCCATGATCTCGAACTTGTATCGTTCACCGGAACCGATACCGGGCACGAAGAGCTCCCAGATCCCTGCGCTGTGACGCAGGCGCATGCCATGGCGCCGCCCGTCCCAGATATTGAAGTCGCCAATGACCGATACGCGATGAGCATTGGGCGCCCATACGCTAAACCTCACACCGGAAATTCCATCGACCTCGCAGATATGGGCCCCCATAATCTTGTCGACGTCGCGATGATTCCCCTCGGAGAAGAGGTAAAGATCGAGATCGCCGATCAGTGTTCCGAAGCTGTAGGGGTCATGCGTTTCCTGCCAGCCATCCGCCCAGAGAATACGCAGGCTGTAACGCGGCGACGTCGCGGTGATCGACGCCGTGTAGATACCACGATCGTCGATGCGGTCCATCTTCTTCTCGAGGGGCGCCTTGTTCTTTCGCTCGGCAACCAGACACACCTCGACTGCGTCGGGGTAGAATACTCTGACGACCGTCCCGCGCCCCTCACGATGGCGGCCGAGATAGGAAAAGGGATCATGGGCGCGACCTTCGACAATCTCGTCGATAAGGGCTTGTTCCTGGGGCTTGATGGTCTTGACGGCAGGCGGCAACGTTTCAGTGTCGGTCATGGGGGACGGGGTCTCGCCTCAGGATGGGGGGCAGATCAGGAATTGGTACCGAAGCGGGGCAGGTCGGTGCGTCCCAGCCCCGGATTGCGTGGGCGGCTTTGAGGCATTCTGGCTGTGCGAGTGAATACCGTCCCGGGCGCATGAGGCTGGCCTATATCGCTGAGACGCGGCGCGATATCGCCGTCACCCACGATGCGCACCGGCGCGCGACCCGTCATCTCCAGCAGAAGCCGGGCGTAATGCGCTGCCTTTCCATGCCATGAGACATCATGAAGCGACCCGTTACGCTGCAACCGTGCCCATACGGATTTCTGGCGGAACAGTCTCTTCGCGTGTCTGATCGCCCGAAACAGGGCATCGCCCTGAGTCGGGGAGAACAGAATGCCATTGGCCACGCCTTCCTCGATGGCGGCAGCATTGGCATCGACGATGGTATCGGTCAGTCCGCCTACGCGTGCCGCGATCGGCACGGAGCCATAACGCAAGGCGTGAAGCTGTGTCAGGCCGCAAGGCTCGAAACGCGACGGAATGAGCGAGGCATCTACCGCGGAATGCAGACGATGACCCAGCACCTCGTCATAACGGAGATGGCAGACGAGATTCCGGGGATAGGCAAGTTGCAGGGCACGGAAGGACTGCATGATATCGTTGTCACCCACACCGACGACCGCAAGCTGGATATTCTCCTTGAACAGTCGTGGGGCGATCTCTGCCAGAATGTCGACACCCTTCTGGCGGGTCAAGCGACTCACGATGCCTAGCAGGAGAGCGTTGGGGTCCTGCGGCAGGCCGAATTCAGCCTGAAAAACGCGCTTGTTGGCACGGCGTCCGGCAATATCCCCGATTGCATAGGGAAAGATCACTGCCGGATCGGTCAGGGAGTTCCAGTCGTGCAGATCGATACCATTGAGGATCCCATGCAAATTGGCAGCGCGTGAGCTGAGAAGGCCCTCCAGCCCCATACCGTTTTCGGCTGTCTGGATTTCTTCGGCATAGGTGGGGGACACGGTGATCAGACGATCCGCGATCTGCAGACCGGCCTTGAGATACCCGACCTGACCGTAAAACTCGACGCCGTTCATGTCGAAGGCATGATCGGGAAGCCCGATCCGAGGCAGGAGCTCGCGCGGGAAGAGACCCTGGAAGGCCATGTTATGGATGACATGGGCTACGGGTGGGGCAGGCTGGTTGTCATAACGGAGATAGGCCGCCACCAGTCCCGCCTGCCAGTCATGGGTCATCACCACATCGGGGCACCAGCCCGGTATGCACCCCTGGGCAATGCTGGCAGCAACCCGTGACAGCACCGCAAAGCGCATGTCGTTGTCAGGCCAGTCGCGTCCGTCAGGACCGAGGTAAGGGCCGCCGGCACGGTCGTAGAGCTCGGGCACCTCGATGGCGTAAAGATGCTGCCCGTGAGCTGTGCCTTCCCACACCACCGCGCGGTAACCCAGTACGTCGTTGAAGACATAGGCTTCGACGCGCTGGGTCAGCGCGGCCATCACGGCGCGATAGCCAGGCAGCAATGTGCGTGTTCTCACGCCATGATGCCGCAAGGCCGTCGGGAGCGACGCCGCGACATCGCCAAGCCCGCCTGTTTTCACGAACGGGAACATCTCGGCGGAGACGGAGAGCAGTTGCAGATCTGTCGGAATCGCAACGATCTGGTTTGACGGCATGGGGAGCCTCGTTCGGGGGCGGGGATTCAAGAAAAAGCGGCGCATTTATGATGCTAATACTTATGAAACGTCGCGCACCTTAAATCGTTATCCGCTCGCGTTTATGTTATCCGCTTTTTCCCCCGCCGCGGCGTTAGGGCCCCGAACCCGGGTGCAGACGGGAAAATTGCCGGTCTAACGGGTCAGGATGGAAAGAAAACGATGAGTGATTCTTTTGCTAAACGCCTGAAGGAAGGAAGCCCTGCCGGACGGGGTGCCGTGTATGATGGAACGGGCGTCAATTTCGCCGTTTTCTCCGCCAATGCCGAGGCGGTCGAGATCTGTCTGTTCGACCAGAATGGTGAGCGCGAGACCGACCGGATCCGGCTGCCGGAATACACCGACCAGGTGTTCCATGGATGGGTGCCGGACCTGCGCCCCGGCCAGCTTTATGGCTACCGTGTCCACGGTCCCTACACCCCCGATGAGGGACATCGCTTCAACCCCAACAAGCTCCTGCTCGACCCCTATGCCCGTGAGCATTTTGGTGAGATCGAGTGGAACCCGGCCCTCTTTGGCTACCAGCTCGGCCACGCGGACAAGGATCTGAGCTTCGATGAGCGCGATAGCGCGCCCTTCATGCCCAAATGCGTGATCACCGACCCCGCAGCCCAGCATCTGCAGCCGCTCGGGACACCGTGGTCGGAAACGGTAGTCTATGAGACCCATGTCAGGGGCTACACGCTCAACCATCCTCGTGTTCCAAGGCGTCTGCGCGGCACATATGCGGGGCTCGCCAATCGTCATGTCATCGAGCATCTGAAGTCGCTTGGGGTGACCACCATCGAGTTGCTGCCGATCCAGAGCTTCGTCGCGGACGAGTATCTTGTCGACAAGGGTCTCACCAATTACTGGGGCTACAACACCATCGGCTTCTTCGCCCCCGATACGCGCTATGCCGCAGATCAGGACGATGCGCTCTCCGAGGTGCGCCGGATGGTCAGTGCCTATCACGAGGCGGGCATCGAGGTGATCATGGACGTTGTCTATAATCACACGGCTGAAGGCAACGAGCTGGGCCCGACCCTGTCCTTCAAGGGGCTGGATAACGCGACCTATTACAGGCTGATGCCGGACAATAAGAGATTCTATATTAATGATACTGGTACAGGGAACACGTTTAACCTGACAAAGACCGGGCCTATACAGTTTGTTGTCGACAGTCTGCGTTACTGGGCGAATGAAATCGGCGTCGATGGGTTCCGCTTTGATCTCGGCACTATCCTGGCCCGCGAACTCGATGGATTTGACAGTGAGTCCGGGTTCCTGCGCGTCTGCCAGCAGGACCCTACTCTCACCCATCTCAAGATGATTGCAGAACCCTGGGATATTGGACCCGGCGGCTATCAGGTCGGTCATTTCCCCCCTGGCTGGGCAGAGTGGAACGACAAATACCGTGATACGACGCGCGATTTCTGGCGTGGCGAGGCCAAGGCCGATGCTCTGGCGCCCCGCCTGCTCGGCAGTCCGGACATGTTCAACCATTCCGGTCGTCAGGCCTGGGCCAGCGTGAACTTCCTCACGGCCCATGACGGCTTCACCCTGTGGGATACGGTCTCTTACAACGAGAAGCACAATGAGGCGAATGGCGAGGACAATAAGGACGGCACCTCGGACAATCGCTCCTGCAATTACGGTGTGGAGGGGCCTACCGATGATGAGGAGATCAACGCGGTTCGCTGGCGCCAGTGCCGCAACATGCTCTCGACGCTGATTTTCTCGCAGGGAACGCCGATGATTCTGGCGGGCGACGAGTTCGGTCGCACCCAGGGGGGCAATAACAACGCCTATTGCCAGAACAACGACATTTCATGGGTCAATTGGAGCATCAGTGAGGAGGGAGCGCGGCTCTCCAAGTTCACGACCCGTCTTCTTGCCCTGCGTCGTCGTTTCCCGATCCTGCGCCGCGCCCGTTTTCTGACCGAGGCTTTCAATCCGGAGCTCGACGTCAAGGAACTGAGCTGGATCAGCGCCTCAGGTGGGGTGATGCAGCAGGATGAATGGTCGCTGGCCCAGTGCTTCGGGCTCATGCTCGATGGCCGCGCACAGCCGAGCGGTATCATGCGTCGTGGCGCCGATGCGACGCTGCTGCTCATTTTCAACAGCTGGCACGATGTTGTCGAGTTCACCCTGCCCAAGGCCGAAGGGGAGGAATGGAAGCTTCTGCTCGATACCAACCGCCCCGATGACGGTGCGGCACTGGAAGAAGAGCAGTTTGCGCAGGAGCAGGTCTACACTGTGACAGGCCGGTCGGTTCTGCTCTTTGAACTGATCACCAAGCCAGCCGGAAACTGATCGCATCGGGGAGCCGGAGAACCCCGGCTTCCCAGTCGTCTAGACAGGCATGTCCCGGTTGTTCGCGATGGCCTCCATCGAAAGATAGGAGGTCACCGTGTCCAGTTCGACCTTGCTGATCAGGGTCTGATAAATGCCATCGAAAGCATTCATGTCCCTGGCGACGATCTTCAGCATATAGTCGTAATCCCCCGCCAGACGATGGAAATCGACGATATGGGGAATGGAGAGTACGGCCTCCCGGAACTGGCTGAGCCATTCGCGGGAATGGAACCGCGTCCGCACCATCACGAAGACCGTGACCCCTAATCCCACGGCCTCTTGTGACAGTCTTATTGTCTCCCCCTCGATCACGCCGGCACTCCGCAGGGCATGCAGTCTGCGCCAGCAGGCGTTCTGCGAAAGGCCGATCTTCTCGGCGAGATCGCGCTGCGAAAGCGATGCGTTCTGTTGAAGGGCGCGTAGGAGTGCCTTGTCGATATGATCCATGAAACTCATAAAAACAGATCATTTGATAGAAAGATAGGCGCAATCACGGTGTTAATAGGGAAGGTTTCTCCGGTTTGATCGCTCTATCGTGGGGGACCCCATTCTGGAGCTGCCCCGATGTTCGATCCCGATACCTGCCTTGACGATTTCGCCCGTACGCTGAGTGGCGCTGGCGGTATCGAAGCGCTCCGCAAAGGGGTGATCGGTGAGGGTGTGGCAGTTCCAGGGCCGTTCGGCGATCACCCGCTGCTCTATGCCGACTATGTCGCCTCCGGGCGCGCGCTGCTCCAGGTCGAGAATTTCATGCTCACCCAGGTGCTGCCCTATTACGCCAATAGTCACACGCAGGCTTCCTATTGCGGGCGCATGATGACGCGCCTGCGCACTGCAGCCCGTGGCCAGATCGCCCGGCTTTGCAAGGCTCCTGCGGGGTATAGCGTGGTCTTCACCGGGTCAGGCGCTACGGCAGGGATCAATCGTCTCGTGAGCCTCATGGGGGTTGCCCAAAGCGTGGCAGAGGGGCGTAACCCCCTCGTGATCATCGGCCCCTATGAGCATCATTCCAACATCCTGCCATGGCGCGAGAGTGGAGCCGAGATCGTCGAGATCGAGGAAGGTCAGCAGGGCGGTCCCGATCTGGCTGTACTGGAGTCCGTGCTATCCGCGGCGGGGCGGGACCGGCTGGTTGTGGGGGCTTTTTCTGCGGCGTCGAATGTCACGGGGATACTGACCGATGTCGACGCGGTGACACGCCTGCTGAATGCCTATGGGGCGCGCTCTGTATGGGACTATGCCGGGGGTGGGCCGTATCTGGCCATCGATATGGCGGCGGGCACAGCGGCGCAGAAGGATGCCGTAGTGATTTCACCTCACAAGTTCCTGGGCGGACCGGGTGCCTCAGGCGTGATGATCGTTCGCGATGAGGCTGTCGCGATCACGCGCCCCAGCCTGCCGGGTGGAGGGACTGTACGCTTTGTCTCTCCCTGGGGACATGATTATTCCGACCGAGTAAGCGATCGTGAGGAGGCAGGTACCCCCAATGTGGTGGGCGACATCCGCGCAGCCCTCGCCTTCCTTGTGAAGGAAGCAATCGGGCAGGATTTCATGGATGCCCGCCATGCTGCCCTGCGTGAGCGTGCCCATGCCGCGTGGAGCAAGGTCCCGGAAATCGACCTGATCGGCGCGTCCCCCGCCATGCAGGCGCTGCCGATTTTCTCGATGCGTATCAGGGATTCCCAGCGTGGCGGCCATATTCACCAGCAGCTTTTCACGCGTCTCTTGTCCGATTGTTACGGCATTCAGGCGCGCGGCGGTTGCGCCTGTGCGGGGCCCTACGCCCATCGTCTGCTGTCAATCGATGCCCCCGCTTCGGATATCCTGCGTCGTGCCATTCTGTCTGGCCATGAAATCGACAAGCCGGGCTGGACACGCCTCAATTTCAGCGTGCTCATGAGCGATGAGAAGGTCGATCGCGTGATCGACGCGGTGACCGCTCTGGCGCGCCAGCCCTATCCGATGGCGGATTTCTATCGCTGCGACGAGCAGACGGCGCGCTTTGAGGCGCTCTCCGCCTGAATGCCGGACTGGGGCTGACCGGCGATGTCGGTTCAGGCCTCAGGCGTCTTCCTCAGTCTCATTCTGGGCAATCTGGAATGCAGCGGCATTGAGCTTCGATGCGGCGAGATGGCCAATTGATACCGCACCGACGCAGAGCACAGCGGAGAGCAGGATATTGGCCAGGGCGCGCCCCAGCGCATCGGCACGCAGCAGATCCAGGGTTTGCAGGCTGAAGGATGAGAAGGTGGTATAGCCACCGCAAATGCCCACCATCACAAAAAGGCGCATGTTCTCCGAGACCGGGAAACGGCCGTGGGTCAGCGTCAGCGTGCCGAAAAATCCGATCACGAACGAGCCGAGTGTGTTGATGGCGATGATCGTTCCCCAAGGCATGGCCCGACTATAGGGAGCGGTCGCAACCGACATCAGATAGCGGCCGAGCGTGCCGATTGCGCCGCCAAGCATCACGAGAAGGCAGGTGGTGAAAGACATCGGGGCAGGATACTCCTCTCAAGGGTTTCTGTGCCGCACTAACACAGCCCGGCAGGACGGGGCAGCGTCGAATGAGGGCGACAGGGAACAAAGGCTGATGGCCGGTTACCGCGTTCTTACAGAGCCGACTGACGCGCCATGGCCTTGCGAAGACGAAAGAGGCCGAGCGTGTCGATCGTGGCTCCGGCACCGGTTGCCTCGAGCTTGAGGAAACTCAGCGGATTGGCGGGGAAAACCAGCGCCGTCCCGACCGAGAGCCCGCCATTGGCGAAAACCTCGAGCGTGCAGGCATCGAGCACGAGCCTCACATCGAAATGCCGGTCATCGGGGTTGAGGGGCGTCGAGAATTGCCCGGTGAAGAAAGGCTGCTTGAAACCGTTCAGATCGGCGCGGTCGATCCAGAGCTGTCCGCTGAACGCATCGAAGCCAATGGTCAGGCTCTCCCCCATGTCATTGCCGAACACGATCACGAAGCGCCCGGTGCGCCCCTTGTCGCCCAGGGGGAGGTTCGGCGTCATCTGGTCGACGGTGGCGCTCAGGACAAGTTCGAGCGCAGTGCCCAGCGGCAATTGCACGGAGGCGCTCGCCCCGGCGGCGAGCCTTTTGCAGGTAAAGGCGAGAGGAGCTTCACGAAGGGTTTCCAGCCCTCGTGGCGCCTGGGCGAGGCGCAACCAGCCCGATGAGTCATGGCGAAGCGTCATGAGGCGCGGCAGTGTCATGCAACCGCGCCAGCTTTGTGTCGGGAGTTCCTGACAATATTGCCAGTTGCCCAGCCAGGCGATCGAAACGGCCTGATTGCCCGGCATGTTCTCGTAGACCTGCAGGGCATAGGCATCCTTCGCAAAATCTGTCAGGCCGATCACCGTGTCGTCCGGGGTGAAGTGGCTGCCGTCGAAACTGCCTACAAAATACTGGGTGATACTCCCGCCCGTCGGACCGCCCGGATTGACCGAGATGAACAGCACCCAGCGTGATCCACCCCCCTCGACGGGGATCTCGATCAGGTTCGGGCATTCATAATCCACGCCGAACAGACCTGAGGGGCCGAAATCGCTCAGATGCACCCAGTGCTGCAAGTCGATCGAGGCGTAGAAGGCAATCTGATGCAGCCTCGCCTTTGCCACCACCATGACCCATTGCCCGGTTGGCGTGTGAAAGAACACCTTGGGATCGCGGAATGAGTTGCTGCCGATGTCGAGCACCGGATTACGGGGGATATCCCTGAAGGTCCTGCCGTCATCCTCACTGATGGCGAGAAACTGCGTCTGCTTCTGGGGTGTCGCACGCGTATAGAGGGCAACGAGTCCCCCCTTGCCCTCGGGAAACAGACCCGAACTGTTATGTCCATCCAGAACGGCGCATCCTGTAAAGGCCTCGCCATCTTTTGTCTCGTTCAGCGCAATGGGCTGATCTTCCCAGACAAGCATGTCTTGGCTGGTTGCATGTCCCCAATGCACATGACCGGCATAGGGAGAGAAGGGGTCATACTGATAATAAAGGTGGTAGATGCCCTTGTCGTAAATCAACCCATTGGGATCGTTCAGAAAACCGCTCTCGGGCGAGAAATGGATCGTTGGGCGATAAAATGCATCGCTCTGCGTGCGGATCACGGGGCGCGATGTTGCGCCCGGCTGATCGGCGGGTGAGGGATGAGACGCGTTGGGTTCGCTCTTCCTCTCTCCCTCCGGCGCCCTGGGTGCGGATTGAGGGCCCGGTGCCGCCTGCGCCAGAGCCGCGCCCATCAACCCGCCCCCGGTGGCGGCAAGAGAGGCAAGCGCCCGGCGGCGGCTCAATCCGGGTAGGGCGGGGCGCTCGGTCATGGGAGTCCTTTGGTCTGATGCGGCAGGCAGTTCATACAAAGCTTGGAGCATAGGTCAGGGCGGCCGTGACACCAAACCCGGCAGCGGGCTGCATGCAGGAAAAGCAAGAAGTGACTGACGGGGCATTCCGGGACGCTCAATCAGCGAGATCGATAACGATATGTAACGAGTCTTGCGTTCACAGTTTGACACACATACCGTTATTGCAACGATAAAGCATCTGGCTTTGATCGTGTGACCTCAATTGCGGAAGGAACCTCATCATGCTTCGTGCAAAAAGGGAGGGGCGTTGCGCGGCGTCACGTATGGGGTTGGCCTGTGCCACGTCCCTCACGGGAATGGCCATGACCAGAATGGGAGCGGTGGGGTTGGGCATTGCGGGTCTGGCGATCACAGGCCTGACGGCAGCCGGACTGGCGCCTGCAGGGACGGGAATAAGCGGAACGGCGATTGCAGCCGAAGCCCCGGCTCCTGCCTCGCACAGAGCGGCGAAAGGGCGGCACCGCGCCGGGCGCTCAGTGCCGATCCGTCAACAAGGCCCTGTCGGCGTGGCGCGGCATTCTGGCACGACCACACGCCATTCACGGAGCGGTAATGCGCATATCGTGGATTCCCCTGAGTCGATGGTGATTTCGGCGCATCGTATTGCCTCGCACGGGGCAACAGAAATGGTGACGCGACAGACCATGGATCATTTCACAGCCGGGACAAGCCCGATGCAGATTCTGGCTCTGACGACACCGGGGGCCAATTTCGCCTCTGACGACGCGTTCGGGCTCGATACGCTGGCGAACACGCTGTATATCCGCGGCTTTAACCAGTCTCAGCTCGGCGTCTCCATGGACGGTATCCCGATGGGTGGGCAGGGCTTCCATAACTGGAACGGGCTGGGCGTAGACCAGATGGCGATTCAGGAAAACATCAGTTCCATGACGCTCACACAGGGTGCCGGAGCGGTGGAAATGCCCTCAGCCCAGACGCTGGGCGGCGCGATTACCTTCACGACCGACGACCCGCAGGACAAGGCAGGAGGCCGTATCAGCCAGACATTCGGCAGTTTCGACCTGTTTCGAACCTTCGCTCGTGCCGATAGCGGTATTCTCAATTCGACGGGAACGAAGTTCTACGCTTCCTATGCCCGCACGGCACAGGATCTGTGGAAAGGCTTTGGCGACCAGCAGGAGCACCAGGCCAATTTCAAGCTGGTGCAGCCCGTGGGCAGCCATGGAAAGATCACCGCGATCTTCGATTATTCGAATTTCGACCAGTATAACTTCATGAGCCTCACCAAGAATATGTGGCGATTGCTTGGGCGTAACACGACCTATCTCAAGCCCGATTACGCCAAGGCCAAGGAATATGCCTATTATGCGCAAAATGGCGGCATCCCACCGGGCCTGCCTGCCGGGATCACCAATGACGAGGTCGGCGATTTCGCCTATGACGGAACGCAGGAACAGCGAAATTATCTCTCGGCCCTGCGTGGAGATTTCGACCTTGCCGCGAATGTCACCTCCCATAGCGTGGCTTACGGTCATATCTCCAATGGCGTCTATCAGGGGACCAATCCGTTCCTGATCTCGCCTTCCTCGGGCACATTGATGGCCGATGAGGCAGGGCATCCCGATGTGCGCCGTCTCGGCCTGACGCAGAGTTTCGATATCAAGTTGCGTCGTCACACGATCCAGACCGGGTTGTGGTACGAAAATGACCGCTTCAATTACCCGATGCGCCTTTACGAGGATGGCGCAGATGCAGCCCATAATTCGAAAAGCAACTACTATGCCTATCAGGCAACGACCTGGTTTGCCGATTCCTTTAATACCAACACGTTCCAGTTCTATATCCAGGATGTCTGGCACCTGATGCGGGACATGACCCTCACGGGCGGGTTCAAGTCGCTCACGCAAACCACCCATGGCGGGACGAGCTTCGATCAGACTGCCGCGCTGGCGGATAGCTGGGGCACATATTACAGTCATCCGGCCTCAGGTAGTCTGACGGCCTCCAGCGCCTTCCTGCCGCACTTCAACTGGGACTGGCATTTCGGCGGCCATCACGAACTGTACTGGGACATCGCCGAGAACATGCGCGCCTATGATTTCGGCACGCAATCGGGATCGGGCAATCCCTGGGGCGGGCTCGGCTCGTCGAGCAATTCGGCGCAGTCTGTTTTCGACGCCGGCAAGGCCACGCTCAAGCCCGAGCGAACCTGGAATTATGTGGTGGGATATCGCTTCAATTCCGAATTTTTCAGCGGAAGTGCCGATTTCTATCACACTGATTATATCAATCGTCTTGCCGCAATCACCAGCGGGCCGACCAACAACATTTATGCGGCCTTCCTGAATGTCGGGCACGAAACCATGAATGGCGCAGACGTTCTCGGAGCCATCAGGCCAGTCAAAGGTCTGGAAATCACCAACAGTTTCAGCTGGAATAATGCGACCTATGAGGACTCTGCGCTTCCTTATAACGGTACGACCATCAGCATCAAGGGGAAGCACCAGGTCTATTACCCGAAGTTCATGTACAAGGCCAATCTGACCTATACATGGCATCATGCGAGTTTCAATTTCAATACGACTTACACAAGCCGCCGGGCCATGACCTACACCAATGACGAATACATCCCGTCATATTGGACCTCCAACCTGAACGCGAGTTATGATTTTGGCAGGGTCCTGTTCGCTCATGAAATGAAACTGTCTCTCGGCGTCACCAATCTGTTCAACAGCGATTATATCGGTGGCGTCTATGGGGCGGCCTCGGTTTCGGGAGATGATAACGCCAATCTTTTTGTCGCGGCACCCCGGGAGTTTTTTGGGACCATCGCCGCTCAATTCTGAAACGTCGAGCCTCGACTAGGCCCGGAACATCCGGCCTCACCCTTCGGGGCCGGGGCGGAATCCGGAATGGTGCGGAGGTGGAGGGGGAGCATCGCTGATCGGGGAAAGCGCTCAGGCAGCATGCCCCGATCACGGAGTGGTGTTCATATCACGCAAAAAATCATCAGTTTTTGTTAAGAACCGATCTATTTGATGAGATAGCCTCGTTATATCTAACAGCTCTGTCATGTTCCTGCATTCTGGGATCGTGACGGATCTTCGGAGGAATGACGAGATGGCGCAGGCACTGGTTCTGGAAGAGCGTGGCAAACTGTCCCTGCGGGAGATCGCGCTGGATGACACGCTCGGTCCCGATGATGTGCGTATCGCCATCCATACCGTCGGCATCTGCGGCAGCGATGTGCACTACTATACCCATGGCGCGATCGGCCCCTTCGTGGTGCGTGACCCCATGGTGCTGGGGCATGAGGCGTCAGGGGTGATCACGGCCATTGGCGAGCGCGTGACGACGCTGAAAATCGGCGATCGCGTCTGCATGGAGCCTGGTATTCCCGACCCGCTCTCTCGCGCTGCGCGTCTCGGGTACTACAATATCGATCCGGCCGTACGCTTCTGGGCGACGCCACCCGTGCATGGCTGCCTGACGCCATCGGTCGTGCATCCTGCCGCCTATACGTTCAGATTGCCCGAGAACGTGAGTTTCGCCGAAGGGGCCATGGTCGAGCCTCTGGCCGTGGGCGTCCATGCCTGCGTCAAGGCGAAGATCCAGCCGGGGGATGTCTGTCTCGTCACCGGGGCTGGTCCCATCGGCATCATGACAGCGCTTTCCGCCCTGGCCTCAGGGGCGAGCCAGGTCTTCATCAGCGATTTTTCTGCCCCCAAACTCGCGATAGCCGGGCGCTACGCCAATATCGTCCCGATCAATCTGGCCGAAACGAAACCCGCCGAGCGTATCGCCGCCCGATGCGGTGAGGGCTGGGGCGTGGATGTCACCTTCGAGGCGAGCGGGTTCGAA
This sequence comes from Asaia krungthepensis NRIC 0535, assembly GCF_025995175.1. Taxonomy (GTDB): domain Bacteria; phylum Pseudomonadota; class Alphaproteobacteria; order Acetobacterales; family Acetobacteraceae; genus Asaia; species Asaia krungthepensis. The sequence goes on along the minus strand of NZ_BAPV01000061.1, from coordinate 246,182 downwards.
ACTGCCTACCAGGACGCGCTGGATTGCACACGCCCCGGAGGGCGCCTCGTTCTGGTCGGTATGCCGCCCAGGAAGATCGCCTTCGATATCGTCGCGGCGCAGGCCAAGGAACTGAGCATCGAGACGATCTTTCGCTATGCCCATGTCTATGATCGCGCCATTGCGCTCATTGCCTCGGGAAGCATCGACCTCAAGCCCCTGATCTCGGGCAGCTTCCCGCTGAGCGAGGGTATCGCGGCCTTCGAGCGCGCTGCGGAAGGGCGGCCGGAAGACGTCAAACTCCAGATCACGCTCTGACTCCCTGCACAGACGAGGCACGTCTCATGTCGTTTCTCAATGGCATCTCCACGGGTCACACCCCCTCGGGTCAGAATGGTCGAGGCGCGCAGAACCCGGCTATTCTGGAGCTGATACCGGAGCAGAAGACCGGCAGCTTCCGCTGGCACCAGCATGATTATCCGGCAGCTATTGCCTGCTGGAATTACCATCCGGAATATGAGCTGCATCTGATCACGCAGGGTGCAGGCCGGGCGATGATCGGCGACCATATCGGCACGTTTGCGGTGGGTCAGCTTGTTCTCATCGGGCCGGACCTGCCCCATGCGTGGTTCACCCCCCTTTCCGAGGGGGAGGTTCTCCGGGGGCGTGACGTGGTGCTCCAGTTCAGTCAGGGCTGGATCGAGGGATTGATCGCGCTGTGCCCGGAGTTGTCCGGGCTGACGCGTATGCTTGCTGAGTCGGTCCACGGGCTCGAATTTACAGGGGGACAGGCTCTGGCCCATGCCGAGGCGCTTGTCGCGCTCGGGGCGCAAAGCCCCGGACAGAAGCTCGCTTCCTGCATCTCCCTGCTTTCTGCATTGTCGCAGTCGCCCTGGCGGCGTCTTTCCACCGGGCGCGATCGCAGTTTGCCGGGGGGAGCCGGGGTTTCCGGCGCGGCGCGCATCAACCGCCTGGTGCGTCAGCTCCTGACGACCGATCCTGCCACGATCCGGCATGAGACCATCGCCTCCTCCATCGGCATGACGCCCTCGGGATTCTCGCGCCAGTTCCGCGCGGTGACCGGGGAGACGTTCATGAGCTTCGTGCAGAAGCTGCGTATCGGCCATGCCTGTCATCTGCTCGCCACGACCCCCATGGCGGTGACCGATATCTGTCGTGAAGCAGGGTTCAGCAATCTCTCGAATTTCAATCGCGTGTTCCTGAGTTTGCGTGGCTGCACGCCGCGTCAGTTCCGCCAGCAATCGCACCTGATCACCGCGCCGCACTTCATGGTGCGTCCCCTTTCCCTCGGCGCTTCAGAGCGTCGCCTGCAGGAGGCATGAGCCTGTCATGACCGATCTCTCAACCCGTTTCTCGCTTCAGGGCAAGATTGCCGTCGTCACCGGGGCCTCGCGCGGGCTGGGCGTCACCATCTGCGAAACCTTGAGCGCCGCAGGGGCCGATATCGTCGCCATCGCGCGCGATGAAGCGCTCCTCGACGAGACGCGCGCCCTCGTCACCGCGCAGGGCCGGACCTGCCTCGCCATCGCCGCCGATCTGCTCGATGCCCAGGCCGCAGAGCAGGCTGCCGCACGCATACGCAGCGCAATCGGTGCGCCGACGATCCTCGTCAATAATGCGGGGATGAGCATACCGAAATCGCTCACCGAGCAGAGCGTCGAGGAATGGGATTCCATCCTCAATCTCAATCTGCGCGCCCCCTGGCTCATGGCGCGGGCGCTGGTGCCGGGGATGATCGATGCCGGGGGCGGCAAGATCATCAATATCAGCTCCATGGCCAGCAATGTGGCGCTGACCGATCATGGTCCCTATGTGGCCTCCAAGGCCGGTCTGAACGGCCTGACCAAGGTGATGACCGCCGAATGGGCGCCGCATAACATCCAGTCTAATGCCGTCTGTCCCACCGTGGTCTGGACGCCCATGGGCGAGCGCGTCTGGGGTGTGGGTGACAAGCTTCAGCGCTTTCTCGAGAAAATTCCCGCAGGTCGCGTCGCCACGCCTCAGGAAGTGGCCGATCTGGTGCTCTATCTCGCTACCCCTGCCTCGGGGATGATCAACGGGCAGGAGATCTTCGTCGATGGCGGCTATACCGCCATCTGACCCGACAGGACCGGGCGCTTCGACCGGCTGAAACCGGTCAGGAGGCCGTATCACCAGAGCCCATGCCCTGCATGACAAGGCATGGAAAACTGCACCGGGCAGGGAATGCCCTATTTCGATACGAGTTCAAAATGAACAAGTTGCTCAAGACGCTTCTCGCCACAACCCTCATCACCGGGTCTGCGCTCTCTCTGGCCCCCGGCAAGGCTTACGCCGCCGAGCTGCTCAAGATCGGCGTGTCCTTTCAGGAGATGAACAACCCCTATTTCGTGACCATGAAGGACGCGCTGCAGGATGCGGCCAAATCCATCGGGGCTACGCTGATCATCAGCGATGCCCATCATGACGTGTCCAAGCAGGTCAGCGATATCGAGGATATGGTGCAGCAGGGCGCGCAGATTGTCCTCATCAATCCGACAGATTCAGCGGGTGTCGCGTCCATCGTGAAGACCGTGCACGACAAGAATATCCCCATCGTCTCGGTCGATGCCCAGGCCAATGGCCCCATCGATGCCTTTGTGGGATCGAAGAATTACGATGCCGGGTTCAAGGCTTGCACCTATCTGGGCCAGACCATCACCAAGGGCGATGTCGGTATCATAGACGGTATTCCCGTGGTGCCGATCCTGGAGCGCGTGAAAGGATGCAAGGCCGCTCTGGCGAAGTTTCCAGGCATCAAGATCGTGAGCACGCAAAACGGCAAGCAGGAGCGCGATCAGGCCCTGACGGTGGCCGAGAACATGCTGCAGGCCAATCCCGACATGAAGGGCATTTTCAGCGTCAACGATAACGGCTCGCTGGGCGTGTTGTCGGCCATCGATTCAAGCGGGCATGACGTCAAGCTTGTGAGCGTGGATGGTGCGCCCGAGGCGATCAAGGCCATTGCCAAGCCGGGCTCGCATTTTATCGGCACGGCCGCGCAATTCCCGCGCCAGCAGATCCGCCTCGCTCTGGCCATGGCGCTGGCGAAATACTGGGGCGCAGTGCCGCCCGCCACCGTACCGGTGGATGTGGAGTTGGTCGACGCCAATGGGGCAAAGACCTTCAGCTGGTGAGCATCAAGCGGGGCTAAGCCCCCCTTTTTCTTCGATCCTGAACACCCATTCCTGAACACGTATTCCGGGGCGGCAAGGCATCATGACAGAAATGCAGTCTTCTTCTGCCCTGCCGCTCCTGAAGCTGCAGGGCATCACCAAGAGCTTTCCTGGCGTCAAAGCGCTCAAGGGCGTCTCCCTCGAACTCATGCGCGGTGAGATCCATGCGCTTCTGGGTGAAAACGGTGCCGGGAAATCGACCATCATCAAGATCATCGGCGGTATCCAGCGCCAGGATGAGGGCGAGATGGTGCTCGATGGCGAAACCTGCCATTTCACGAGCTATCGCGACGCCATCGCGCGCGGCATCGGCATCGTGTTTCAGGAATTCAGCCTGGTGCCCGATCTCGACGCGGTCGATAATATTTTTCTCGGCCGTGAAAGCCGCAATGCGCTCGGGCTGAGCCGCCGCGCGGCCATGGCGCGTCAAGCGGCTGGCCTGTTCGAGCGCATTGGTGTGCAGATCGACCTGAGCGTCCCGGTCGGGCGGCTGAGCGTTGCCGAACAGCAATTCGTGGAGATTGCCAAGGCGCTCTCGCTCGATGTGCGTATTCTGATCCTGGACGAGCCGACAGCGCCTCTGACGCCCAATGAGGCAGCGCTGCTCTTTCGTGTCATGCGGCAGCTGCGCGTTGAGGGCATCGGGATCATTTTCGTCTCGCATCATCTCGAGGAGATCTTCGAGATCTGCGACCGCATCACCATTCTGCGCGACGGGGCGAATGTCGGCCTGACCCCGGTTGCATCCTGCACCATGGATCATCTGGTCGAGATGATGGTCGGGCGGCGTATCGAGAACAGTTTCCCGCCCAAGGCCGATACGGCAGAGCGCAGTGTGTTGCTGACGGCACGACATCTGCGGAGCCGAAGCGATGCCGCCATGAGCGATTTCGATCTGCACGCGGGCGAAATTCTCGGTTTTGCAGGGCTGGTGGGCTCGGGCCGTACAGAAACCGCTCTTGCCCTGATAGGGGCGCTTCCCTGTCCAGGCAAGAATGTGACCATGCACGGACGTGACGTCACCCTGTCCGATCCGGCGGCGGCGCTGAAGGCGGGGATCGGCCTTCTGCCTGAAAACCGCAAGACGGAAGGACTGATCCTGCCATTCAGCATCCGCGACAATATCTCGATCAATAATCTTGCCCAGTATACGCGGCGCACAGGGCTGATCGACCGGCGCAAGGAGCGTGAAAAGACCGCTACCCTCATGCGCGCCTTGCAGGTCAAGGCCCCGGATGACGAGACGGCAACCGTCACGCTCAGCGGCGGCAACCAGCAAAAGGTGGTCATCGCGCGCTGGCTCAATCGTCGTTGCCCGATCCTGATCTTCGATGAACCGACGCGCGGCATCGATGTCGGGGCCAAAGCGGAAATCTATCGTCTGATGCGGGACCTGACCGGGGAGGGCTATGCGATCATCATGATCTCGTCAGAGCTGCCCGAAATCGTCGGGATGTGTGACCGCGTCGCTGTTTTTTATCGTGGCGCCATCTCGACCATTCTCGAAGGAGACGCGCTTAACGCCGAGGAGATCATGCGTCATGCCACATCAAGCGGTACGAAACCCGTCGGACCGGGATATGCCCCTCATCACCCCATCGGGCCAGGAGCGCCGCTCCATGCGTGACTCCCTCATGGCGCTGTCACGGCGCTCGACTGCGTTTCTGCCGGCCATGGGGCTCATCGTGGTTGTCATCGGCATGATGTTTCTCAACAGCCGGTTCCTGTCGCTGGGCAATCTGGAGAATATCGGTCGCCAGGTCTCGATCAACGCCATTATTTCGGTTGGCATGACATTCGCGATCCTGACCGGCGGCATCGATCTCTCGGTCGGCGCCACCATGGCGCTCACAGGCACGCTGACCGCCGGGCTGCTCGCCAGCGGTGTGTCGGGCGTCGTGGCCATCGTGGCGGGGATCGGGGCGGGCATGGTGTTCGGTCTCGGCAACGGGCTGTGCATTGCCGGTCTGCGTATGCCCCCCATTATCGTGACACTCGCCTCGATGAGCATCGCGCGCGGGCTGGGGCTGATCTACACCAATGGCTATCCGGTGACCGGGCTGCCTGACTGGTTCGGTTTTCTGGGGCGTGGCACCATTCTAGGGGTACAGACCCCTATCGTGATCATGGCGCTCACCTTCGTGGTGGCCTATGTGATGCTCGAGAAAATGCCGATCGGGCGGTATATCTTCGCCATTGGCGGCAATGAAGACGCCGTGCGCCTTTCGGGTATCGATGCGCGTCGCTACAAGGTCATCGTGTATCTTGTCAGCGGCGTGACGGCAGCCATTGCCGGTATCCTGCTCAGCTCGCGCCTGATGAGCGGCCAGCCCAATGCCGGTATGGGGTTCGAACTCGATGCTATTGCCGCCGTGGTGCTGGGCGGGACGGCGATTTCAGGTGGGCGCGGATCGATCATCGGCACGCTTATCGGAGCGCTGCTGTTGGGCGTGCTCAATAACGGGCTCAATCTGATGAATATCTCGCCCTATGTGCAGAATGTCATCAAGGGCGCGATCATCCTGCTCGCCATTTTCATCAGCCGCCAGACCCGTCCCGGCGCACGTTAGACGCGGGGAGAATGGTTTACGTCTATCCCCATGCGGGGAAAGGATCGGGCAGACCGGTATGGGCGCTGGGATCGAACACGCCATCTGTGCCCGGTGCGACAAGGCAGCTATCGAGGCGCAGGCGCAGGGCTGCTTCGTTCAGCCCCGCACCGATAAAGACGAGCTCCTGTCTGCGATCGCCATAGGTCTCGTCCCAATAGCCGTTGAGCGTGTCGCGCCATGCAGCATCCTCTGGCCAATCCTCCTGCGGGATGCTCGCCCACCAGCGCCCCGCGGCCTGATTGCGGGCCAGCGCGCCCGCAATACTCAGTTCTCCTACCCAGTCCGGCCGTGACGCCAGCCAGAAATACCCCTTGGCACGCACAAGGCCGGGCCATGATTCCTCTATGAAACGGGCGAAGGCGAGGGGCTCGAACGGGCGTCGCGCCCGATAGACAAAGCTCCTGACGCCATATTCCTCGGTTTCTGGCGCATGGCTCTCCGGGTGGTAGAGTTCCTGTGCCCATCGGGCATGACGATGGGCGCGATCAAAGTCGAAGAGGCCGGTATTGAGCAATCGCGCCAGATCGACGCGGCTCTCCGTCGTCTCGATCAGCACGGCGTCAGCGTTCAGGGCGCGGATGATGCGTCTTGCCGTCTGTTTCTGGCTCTCGGTCGCCGCATCGATCTTGTTGAGCAGAATCACGTCTGCAAACTCGATCTGATCGGTCAGCAGATCGACAAGAGCACGGCCATCATCCTCCCCGGCTGTTTCCCCCCGGTCACGCAGAAAATCGGTGGAGGAAAAATCAGCCAGCAGATTGGCGGCATCGACCAGAGTCACCATGGTGTCAAGGCGCGCGACATCGCTCAGACTGCGCCCGTCCTCGTCGCGAAATTCGAAGGTCGCGGCGATAGGGAGCGGCTCTGCAATGCCGGTGGACTCGATCAGCAGGTAATCGAAACTCTGCATGGCCGCGAGGCGACCGATCTCGGTAAGCAGATCGTCGCGCAAGGTGCAGCAGATACAGCCATTGGTCATCTCGACCAGCGTTTCCTGCGTCTGGCTCAATGCTCCGCCCCCGGACCGGATCAGGGCAGCATCGATATTCACCTCGCTCATGTCATTGACGATCACCGCAATACGCAGCCCGTCGCGGTTGTTCAGCAGGTGATTCATAAGCGTGGTCTTGCCCGCCCCCAGAAACCCGGACAGGATGGTCACGGGGAGGCGGGGATCACCTCGACCTGTGTTGTTCGGCAGCACTGCAGGAGCGGACTCATCGACTATGGGGGGCAGGGAAGAGGACATCTTGATCTCGGCTCTAAACATGTTATGTTATAACATAACGTAATGAGAGTTCCGACCGTGATCAAGTCCTGCCCGACCCGTCGCATTCTGGCCTTTCGCAGGCAGCCCCTCGATATCACCCTGCCTGTTGGCGATATGACAATCCTGCCGCTCGGGTTGACGCCAGTCGTTCGCAGCGAGGCGCAGCTTTACCTTTCCCAACGCCCGGGCCTGCTCGTCCTGAGGGGAGATCTCGCCTCTCTCGCTGCGGGGATACATGCCTGTCTGGGCGCGCAAACCCCGGCTCTGGCTGAGGATGTCCTGTCTCTCGCGCGGCTCTATGCCGATGTCACCCGTCGTGATGTGCTACGCATCCGGCTCGAGCAGGTGGTGACGGATAGCTGCCGCAAGTTCCACGTGGATCATCTCGCGCTCCGGCTGTTGCGCAGCTATGTCGGCCCGGGAGTCCAATGGACACGCGATGGCGGTGAGAAGGTGCATGACACGCCCCCCGAGGCGCTGGTCATTCTGGCGGGCACTGCACATCCGGAATGGTCTGAGCTTTGTACGGTACGTCACCGCTCGCCGCCCTTGAGCGCGGCGCAAAGACGCGCGGGCGGACGGCTCCTGCTGACCATAGACGAAACCGATCTCGGACCTGACGATCTTGGTACGGCAGACGGCACAGGAAACCCGCTTTCGCCCGAGCAGAGAGCCCTGTGGGATCTGGCCAATTGGGGGGATGGGCGTGTTCGCCATTGAAAGCTGGCCGGATCATGAGGGCATCGGGCTCGATGACCACGCCGCCGGGCTGACACCCATGGGGGCGACGCTCACCGCCGAGAGAGCGCCCGGCCCCTATGCTGCACGAGGCCGCTTCTTCCGAGAGAGAGCGAACGGCCCTCATGTGCGTGCCGGCGGGCTGGAAGATACGCTCGCCCATCTGCCGCGGCAGGATCTGGATATGGTCATCTGGGCGCGTACCCCGCCCGGAAGCTGGGCCGACGCCATGCGGTGTTTCTCGCCCCCCGGCCCGACGCTGCGGCTGAAGGGCACGATAGAGACCGTTTCGCAGGCCATACGGGACCTGCCTCAGGCGCGCGCCTATCCGGATTTCCTGATGGAAGATGTCGTGCAATCGGCGTCTCTGGCCGCCGCGCTCTCCGGGTCCAACCGGCTCAGTCTGAGCCTTGCCTGTGGCAGTGAGGTCGGCATACCGGAACCCGGAGGGCGCATGTCCTTGCTCTGTGCCTATGGCCATGACGCGGTCGGCTGGGAGTCCGGTCCGGCGCTGAGCGGGGGGCAGAGCACCGGATTTGCGCCTTTCAGCCTCGCTTTCATTCCCGGGAGGGAGGAAGCGCGCCTACATCTGTCGGTGGACCATTCGCGATGCGGCCCCGTGCTCTTTCTGCGTGTTGAGTAGAGGCACAGGGGCATAGGGTCAGAGGGTGATCTTGCCCTGACGATGGAGTGTCTGGATACGATCCGCCGTGCGGAGCGCAATGGCGGTAATAGTCAGGGAGGGGTTCACCCCCCCCGTTGTGGGGAAGATCGAGCCGTCGCAGATCCAGAGATTGGGCACGTCCCAGCTTCGGCAATCGGCATCGACAACCGAGCTCTCCGCAGAGAACCCCATGCGCGCCGTCCCGGCGAGATGGTTGGTGTCGTTTTCCTGACGCCAGATATCCTGTGCCCCCACGAGTTCGAGCGAACGCTGCATCTCGCCCAGCGCATGCTGGATCATCGTCTTGTCATTATCCTGCCAGCCATAGGTAATACGCGTGATGGGCAGGCCGTACTGGTCTTTCTCCTCGGCCAGAGTGACGCGGTTCTCCATGCTGGGCAGCATTTCCCCGACCATCTTGAGGCCGACCTGATGGTTGTAATCCATCATCTTCTGACGCAGTGCCTCGCCCCACAGCCCTCGCGAGGAGGACACCGCAGCCGACCATTCGAGCGGCAACGGCCCCTGGGCCATCCAGCAATACCCGCCAAAGAAATCCTTCTTGTCCTCGTAATTCCAGTGCTCGGTGATGGTGAGCGAAGGCGGTCCTTTGTTCCAGCGCACCATCTCCTTCATCCGGCCATAGACGGCCTGATTGGACTGCACCATAAGGTTGCGCCCCAGATAGCCCGAGCGATTGGCCAGCCCGTCGGGAAAGCGGTCTGTGGCTGAATTCAGCAGCAGGCGCGGGGTCTCGATGGCATAACCCGCTACGATGACCTGCTTCGCGCGCTGGAAGTGCCACTGCCCCTCGCGATGGTAATGCACCCCTGTCGCCAGCCCTTGGGCATTGGTTTCGATGCGCCCCACCATGGCGAGATCGCGTATCTCGGCCCCGGCCTTCAGGGCGCGGGGGATATAGGTCACGAGTTGGCTCTGCTTGGCATTGGTCGAGCATCCCACGCGGCAGAAACCGCGATAGACGCAGGAAGGGGAATCCCCCCTCGGTGCCGAGACCGTGGCGAGCGGGGTTTCGGACCATTGATACCCCATGGCTTCGGCACCGCGCGCCAGCCATTCCGCAGCTCCGCCGATCTCATGCGCCCGATAGGGATAGCGGGGGCGTTTGGGTCCCCAGGGGTAGGAAATTGGTCCTGCAATGGCGAGATCGCGCTCGGCCTTGTCGTAGTAGCGCCACATTTCGCGCCAATCGAGCGGCCAGTCCACAGCATAGCCGAGCTTGGTGCGCGACTGGAACCATTCGGGCCTAAAGCGCAGCGAAACCATGGCGAAATGCACGGTCGAGCCCCCAACCGCCTTACCGCTGTTATTGCTGCCCATCTTGATGGGGTTGGCGCCATCGATGAGGCGCTCGTCGGTCCAGTAGAGCTGGCTTTGGCTGGTTTCGTCCGAGGCAAAATCCTCAAGCGGCCTGAAATAGGCCCCGGCATCGAACCCGATCACCGAATAGCCCATCTCGGCCAGACGGGCGATCAGCGGGCCGCCACCCGCGCCGGTCCCGATGACGACAAAATCGACAGCCTCGTTCTGGCTGTACTCGCGCATGGGCACCCAGGCACCCTTACGGAACACATCGGGGGCACGGCCATTCAGCGCGCGAGGCGTGTGCAAGGGATTATCGGACATTACGGTTTTCCTTGCGCGTCTTTTCAACCGTTTCCGGTGTGGCCTCTATCGCCTCCCACGGGTCGCGGCGATCATTCTGCATACGCACATAGCCGCGCGGGCTGGCAGGACCGCCAAAGCCGATTTCGCTCCAGGCGGTAGGATGGGCGTAATAGGCGCCAAGAATGTCGGTCAGCACATGACCATTGAAAAAAAGCTGCATCTGCTCGGCGCTCCACCCCGCATGGCCGAGCCTGCCCGCACCGGCCTCGATCATCAGGGCTTCCTGCTCGGAGGGCGTGAGGGCATGAAAGCTCTGGTCATGGCGCGCCATCGCTTCAGCCTCGAAGACAGCGAGGCCGTTCTTCCAGGTCTCGCGCTGCGGAGGCAGGGCGGCATCACGAAAGCCGGGGCGTGTATCGCTGAGCAGTTTCTGGTCCACATAGGCGGCGAGTGGCACAGGCGGACGATAGGTGGGTTGCGGCATGACCCGATCGCACAGCGCGCTCAGTGTGCGCCATTCCAGCGCATTCAGAAATCGTGCCTCTCGCGGCACCGCAAGACGTGCGTCGATCACGCGCCGCGTGGCGTCGTTCCAGGAGGGGGTGAGGCGCTTGTCGAGCACGTCATAGCCCGGATAACGCTCATCGAGGGGGTTCGGAAGGGTGTCAGACATCGCTGTCATCCTCCATGAGGTCGAGCGCTGCCAGACCGGCCAGCGCCAGACCCGTAAAGGCGGGGGGTGCAGGAATGGGCGGCCCGTTGAGCAGGTTCTGCTGGATATTGCGCCAGCCATCCATGTCACGGCCCACGCCGATGGCATGAAAGACCGTGCCCGACACGCCCATGATGGCGGTGGCACGCAACCACCATCGGGTCAGGCGCCGGTCTGTACGGGCTGCGCCCAGTGAGGCATTGGTGAGCGCTGCCGCCGCGGCGGGTGGCATGGTCACAGGCAGTGCCATGAAGGGATCGTGGAAGCTGCCGCGAAAATGGAGCAATCCGGCCTCCGCGGTCGTGCCGACCATGCCCGCGCCTGAAACCGCCCCGATCACACGCCCGGCAGGCAGGCCGAAGAGGCGTGGCGTCTGTCCGATGGGCGTATCGCGTACGCGCTCCGAAAAAAAGCCGAGCAGCCCAGAGAGCCCGATCGCCATGGGCGCCCCCAGAGGTGCGCCATAGAATAGGTTCTGCCAGATAAATCGCCCTGGCTTCTGAACCACGTTCCATACATGAAAGCCCGTGCCGATCAGCCCCACGACACCGGTCAGCAGATAGACGCCGTCGCGAATCTTATGCGCAGCCGGGCTCTTGTCGAACGTGCCATGGGCCGAGACGGCGAGCGCCAGAGCCGAGGTGACGATGGGGGTGTACATCGCACGGTTTTCGAAATCGCCCCGGTAATGCTCGACCGCAGAGTCGAACAAAACACTGGCCGCCAACGTCCCGGCCGACCGGTTGAGGCGTCGTGCGGCGAGTGTCGCTTTTTCGGGGGAGGGGGGGGGCTCGCTGGCGCGTGGCGGCGTGGCGGGGTGTCGTGCCATGCGGCCGCCGCGTGTTGCGGCGGCAAAACAGGCTGCGGTGAGCGCGCCCGTCAGGCCAAGAGCCCAACCGGCCGCGCCACGCGGACCTTTATACCGCGCCACTCAGGATTTCTTTGTGGGCAGGAAGGTTGCCAGCATTTCCTTGGCGGAGCCACGGATTACGTCGAGCAACTCGGGCTCGGTGGGCAAGGAAGTGAGGAAGGCCTTGGCCTGTTGCAGGGTGATATGCGGTGGGAGCGGGGGGACATCCGGGTCGGTGCGGGCTTCGAGAATGACCGGGCGATCCGCGCTCAGCGCCTCGTCCCAAGCACCGGCGATCTGATCGGGGTGATCGACAAGAATGCCCTTGAGCTCCAGAAGCTCGGCATATTTGTGATAGGGGAAATCCGGAATAGACTGGGTGGCCGTCGTTTTGCCTTCACCGAGCTGGACGCGTTCCTCCCACGTGACCTGATTGAGGTCCCGGTTGTTGAGCACCAGAACGATCAGGCGCGGATTTTCCCACTGCTTCCAGTATTTGGAAATCGTGATCATCACGTTCAGGCCGTTCATCTGCATCGCCCCATCGCCCATACAGGCGATGACGGTGCGTTCCGGGAACGCCATCTTGGCGGCAACGGCATAGGGCGTGCCCGCCCCCAGCGAGGCCAGACCGCCGGAGAGCGACGCCTTCATCCCGCGACGGATTTTGAGATCACGGGCAAACCAGTTGGCAACCGAGCCGGAATCGGCGGTGATGATGGCGTTCTCGGGCAGACGCGGCGACATTTCCCAGAAGACACGCTGCGGATTGATCGGATTGGCATCCGTCATGGCGCGTGCCTCGAGCACCTTCCACCATGTGGCGACTTCCTTCTCGATCTTTTCGCGCCAGCTCCGCTCGGTCTTGCGCTGAAGAAGCGGGATCAGCGCGCGCAGCGTGGCAACGCTGTCGCCTTGCAGACAGACGTCCATAGGGTAGCGCAGAGACAGATTCGACGGGTTGATATCGATCTGCACGCCACGTGCCTGGCCCGGATCGGGCAGAAATTCGCTATAGGGATAGGCCGATCCGACCATCAGGAAGGTATCGCATTCCTTCATCAGATCCCATGACGGCTTGGTACCGAGGAGCCCGAGAGACCCCGTGACATAGGGCAGTTCGTCGGGGACAGCGGCCTTGCCGAGCAGCGCCTTGGCGATGCCCGCACCGAGCAGCTCGGCAATCTCGATCAGTTCATCCGTGGCATCGAGCGCGCCGGCGCCAGCGAGAATGGCGACTTTCTTGCCGGAGTTGAGGAGCGCGGCAGCGTCCTGCAGGCCGCGCATGTCGGGCACCTTGGCCGTGACGGTCTCGCCGATGCCGGTATGGGTATAGCCATGGGCGACAGGACCATCCTTGTAGGGGAGTTCCTGCAGATCATTGGGCACGATCACGATAGTCGGTGCCCGTTTGTCACGAGCGATACGCACGGCGCGATCGATCGCATGACGCATCTGCGACGGCTCGGTGACGGTCACGATATATTCCGAGCCGACATCCTTGCAGAGCGACTGAAGATCGACTTCCTGCTGGTAATTCGACCCCATGCAGGTACGGGCCTGCTGCCCCATGATCGCAACCACGCCCACATGATCGAGCTTGGCGTCATAGAGCCCGTTCAGCAGATGGATGGCGCCGGGACCGGAGGTGGCGAAACATAATCCGACCTGCCCCGTGAATTTGGCATGGGCCGAGGCCATGAAGGCGGCCATTTCCTCATGGCGAACCTGCACATATTCCACACGCCCTGCATCGATTTCGCGCTGAAGCGCCACATCGATGCCACCTGCGCCATCACCAGGATATCCGTAGGCGCGCTTGAGGCCCCATTCCTGGAGGCGTTTCCACATGAATTCGCTGACATTCATGGACATGGCATCGATGCTCCGGCGTTTGGCTGTGTGGCGGAGCAACGTCGCGTCAAGTGCGAATGTTCATCTACATACTTTGTAAAATTATTTTATATTCATGAACCGAAACGACCATTGCAAGGTTTTTCCGTATGTTAGGCGGTGCGAGGGCAATATCTGGTGAGGATCGATCATCCTCACATTAACGTGACGTCAGATCCGGCTGCCGAACGGGCAACGCTTGCCGTTTTGACTGAACAAGAACGGGGTAGCCCCGGGACCCCATGCCACCAGAGCGGAGTTTGACCATGTCCATGACGGCGAAAAGACGCCTCCAAGATATCTATCAGCTCACCGATTTCGAGAAGGCGGTGAAGCGTTATTTGCCCAAGGCCGTCTATGAATATGTACGCAACGGGGCGGGCTCCGAACTCAGCCTGAGACGTAACAGGGCCATTTTCCAACGCTATCTGTGGCGGCCCTACCGCCTGCGCGATGTCTCCTCACTCGATACGAAAATCAGGCTTTTTGGTGAGGAATACGACCAGCCCTTCGGCTTCGCGCCTACGGGTGGCGCCGCCATGACGCGCTATGATGCCGACCGTATCGAAGCGGCGGCGGCACGGCGACACAACCTCTTCTACGCGCTCTCGGCCAACTCGCTTACCCCGCTGGAAGAGATTATCCGCATCAACCCGCGCGCGTGGTTTGCAGCCTATCTGCCGAGCGATCTCGAGATCATCGATGGCATGATCGACCGTGTGCAGAGCGCGGGTTATCCCGTTCTGCTCATCACCTGCGACGTGCCGGTCCCCGCACAACGCATTGCCGAGACACGCGCCGGGTACTCCATGCCCATCCGGCCCAATCTGCGCGCCACTCTGGGGGGCATGACCCATCCCGGCTGGACCTTCGGCACGTTAGGACGAACCATCCTGCGCGACAAAAATCCGAAGATCGTCAATATCCGTCCCCAGGGCGGGCCGGGGCTGTTCTCCAACGAGATCGCCGCTGTGGGGGGATCGCCCCATTTCACCTGGGACCATATCCGTCATATCCGCGCGCGCTGGAAAGGCAAGCTCATCCTCAAAGGCATTCTGCGTCCTGAAGACGCGGAAGAGGCGGCGCGTATCGGTGCGGATGGGATCGGTATTTCGGATCACGGTGCACGTCTTCTGGACTCTACGGTTGCGCCTCTCGAGGTGCTTGGAGAAATCAAAAAGGCTGCAGGGTCGATGAGCGTGGTGATCGATAGCGGGTTCCGCTGCGGGGGTGATGTGCTGAAGGCCATGGCGCTCGGTGCGGATGCGGTCATGCTGGGCCGCCCTTTCCTTCAGGCCTGTGCGCTGGCCGGCGGGGCAGGGCTGGATAAGGCCGTATCCATTCTCAGCACAGAACTCTCTCGCGACCTCGCGCTTCTGGGGGTCACGGATCTCGGCGCGCTCGATACCGCGATGCTGAAGGATCTGGGCGACATGGCATTTGTCGAGCGCGCACCCGAACGGACCTGAGAAAACGCGCGGAAACTTCGTTCAGGGACCTGGGTTGAGAGGGCTGCCAAACTCCTCCCTCTCCGTCGGACGCCCCCTGATGAAGCCTCCTTTGCAATACTCTGAGTCGCTCGAGACACCGCGCCTGGAAGAACGAAATGTGCAAAAAGCATTGCTCCGGGTGTTCGCGCGCATCGTCAGGGCGACGCATCGCGATCTTGGACATGCGTCCCGTGGTGTCCATGCCAAAAGCCATGCGCTGCTCGAGGGCACGCTGACCATCCCGGCCAATCTGCCACCCGAACTGGCGCAGGGGCTTTTTGCGCAGAGCGCACGCTACCGCGTGACGGCGCGCCTCTCGGCCATTCCGGGCGATCCACTGCGTGATGCAGTATCCGGACCGCGCGGTTTCGCACTCAAGATCCACGATGTGCCGGGCACGCTCCTTCCTGATAATCAGGGGGTCGCGGTGCAGGACTTCCTGTTTGCCAATGGTACGGTTTTCGGTGCGCCCGACGCCGAAGGCTTTCTGAAAAACCTGCGCGTTCTGGCGCTGACCACGGACAGGGCAGAGGGGGCAAAGGCGGCCTTGTCACGTGTGCTGCGTGCCATACAGAAAACGCTCGCTCGCTTTGGAAGAGAAAGCGCCGCGCTCGACGCGCTCGGCGGATTCATTCCGACCCATCCTTTGGGGGACAGGTTCCATTCCCAGGTGCCGCTGCGTTACGGCGACCATGTCGCCAAGCTCGATCTCGTGCCGGAATCAGAGAGTTTCAAACGGCTGACGGGCACGCTCATCGCGATCGATCAGGAACCGACGGCCATCAGGCGCGCCGTCGCGCTGGATATGGCCCGCGAAGGCGGGCGTATGAGTCTGCGCGCTCAGCTCTGCCGCGATCTGCACGACCATCCCATCGAGACTGCGGCAACAGAGTGGAATGAGGCGACAAGCCCGTTTCACGTCGTGGCAAGCCTCGAATTTCCGCCCCAGACGAGCTGGAGCGAGGCAAAATCGCGCCAGATTGACGACAGGCTCAGTTTTTCGCCCTGGCATGGTCTGGCGGCCCACAGGCCCTTGGGGAACATCATGCGCGCACGCCGCGTGGCCTATCCGTTTTCAGCAGGGTTGCGGAGTAAGCTGAATGGCTGCCCGATGCGTTTCCTCCCTCTCTCGGAAGAAAAACCTGAAGCAGAGGGCGCAGCTTCTTCCTGAATGCAGCGAGCCGACTGGCCTGTTCTCGTCAGAGGCTCCGCACTTTCGCCCGACGGAAGGTTTTGGGAGAACCGGTCTGAGACAGTCTGGATGTTTGCGGATCACAATTCTCGGGAGGGTGGGTCGTTCTTTGTCATAAAACAGGCGGCCCAATGGGGAAGAGGCTCAGTTATAGCAGCGCGCACCATAGCTTAATTCAGAGTTCGGTCGATTTATGCGCGCGCGTTTACTGGTTCTTTCTCTGCTCCTTGGCAGCACGGCGATTCCTGTTTCTGCCCTGGCGGCAGGTCAGTCAGATGATATTGCGGCCCTGAGACGCGAAATGCTCGAGATGCGCGTGCAGATGCAGGGTCAGATCAGCGATCTGAGGCGCGAGCTCGTCAAAGAGCGCGCCATGAGGCGCAAGTTCGAACTGGCTCAAGCCAAACCGGTCCAAGTGACATCGGCGCCAGCCAAACCTGCCCGATCCGGCATTGCCCAGGGCGAAAACGCCGCGCCGGGTGGGAAAATCCTGCGAGCGCTGCCCTCTTCGGGCGCTTCGGCGGCTACGGCACTGGCAAGCAACAGCGCGATTCAGCAATCCTCGGCTTCGCCTTCCGGCACAGTCTCCTCCGGCGCGCCCCCCGTTCCTGCCTCCGCAGAAACGTCCATGGTGCAGGGCAAGGGGGCTGTCGAGGATGCATTGGTGCAGTTGGCGTCGTCTCCGATCATACGGCGCGCGGGGCGGCCTTCCAATCCACAGGTCGCTTATGACACGCACCTCATTCCGCCGCCCGATCACGGTCTGAACATGTCATTTGCCGATTTCCGTCGCGCGACCCGCTCGGCGGAAACCGTCGATATCGGGGGCATACGGATCGGCTTTCCGGCAGGTCGACCGACCATCGCATCCAGTGACGGGCTCTATGCCTTCTCGGTCGGGCTCGTCATGCATTTCGATATCGGGGGTTTTCCATCATCGGGCGGCGCGGCAGATGGGCAGACGGGTCGCTTCCCGAAAATGAACGAGAATGCGCGACGCCTGCGTCTGCCCCTGACATGGCGCTATGGCAATCTGCTCGCGAATCTCACGCCCGAATGGGGGCGCACGGTCGATGGCACGGCGGGGCTCTATGAAGCCAATATCGTCTATAGCGGCGTTCACAACTCCCAATTCACCTTCGGTTATTATCAGCCGCGCGTGACCATGCAGGACTCTGAATCCTCAAACGGGTTCATTCTCATGGAGCGCGCTTCGATTTCCGAAGTGGTGCGCCAGATTGCGGCGGGTGATGCCCGCATGAGTCTGGGTGGACGCACCCACCAGAATCGCTGGTATCTGGGTGCCTATCTGACCGGCCAGACCTATGGCGATCGGACAACCGATCCGACCCTCTCTGACAGCCATATCGGTGGCCTGTTGCGTGTAGCCGGGCGTCCGATTGCCACCAAGCTGGTCGATTTGCATCTTGGTGTGTCCAGCACAGCCTCATTCAAGCGTAACCAGACCTCCCAGGGGCGTGTTCTGGCCCTGACGGACCGACCGGAAACACGTCTGACCAATGAGCGTCTCGTCTCGACCGGCACGATTGCCGACATTGGAAAGGTCTGGGCAGCAGGGCCGGAAATCGCGTTGCGCTACGACAAGGCACTCATCCAGGCGGAATATTACCATATCGGCGTCACACGCGACGACGATGCACGTCGCAAGGGCCCCGCGCCCAATCTGGGGTTTGACGGCTATTACGTTGCGGGCAGCTATACGCTTTTCGGGCAGACGCGACGCTACAGCCCCAAGGATGCGGCGTTTTCCGCGCCTGCGCCCAAGGAAGATTTCGATCTCTGGAACAACCAGTGGGGTGCGCTTGAGCTGGTCGGCCGCTGGAGCGTGATGGATTTCAACAGCAATATTCTCAAGGATCAGCCCGCATCGGTCACCGGGGGTGTGCGCGGTGGGGTGCAGACCGTGTGGTCAGGCGGGCTCAACTGGTATCTAAACCGTCATTACCGCATTCAGCTCCAATACAGCCATATCGACGCCACGCGCGCGCAGACGGTCGGCACCGTCAACAGTAAGGGCCGGTCGATCAATTCCATCGGGAGTCGCATTCAGGCGGCGTTCTGAGGAAGCTCTCTCCCGGAAAGAGAGAGAAGTTCATGATCTGCCGAGTAGGCTCTTGGCCTCGGGGCGGAGGGGGTGTTCTCCGACCCGGGAGTTCCACCGGGATACAGAGCAGATCTTGTGCCGCGCCTGATTGCCTTCCCGTCATTCGGGAGAGAAAGCAGGGAGTATCTGCTCGCAGCGTTGCCCGATCCCAGGGCCATGCGCCGGCCCGGATGGGCCGGCCTGTCGGCTTGTCCCGTCGGTTCAGCCTGCCGACTCAGTGGCGATACGATCTGCCAGCTTCTCGAAAAGCTGACGCAGCAGGGCGGCCTTCTCCTGATCCGTTGCAACGCTGCCCTGTACGCTTTCCATGCTGCGTCCCTGACGGACAGGACGCGTTTCGTCGCGGGGCAGGCGTGTCCAGCTTGCCAGAACCACAGCCTTGCCATCGCTCGTCATATCCAGACGCTCCATGGTGATGCTGAGTCGTGAGTCGGGTGTCTCCACCGGCGCATAGGCGGTCACCATTGCCTGCGGCCAGTCCCGGGACAGGCGCGCGACAATCAGGTCGGTCGCCGACTGGGAGAGGCGGCTGGCCCAGCGACCATTGCTGCTGCGCAGAAGACGACTATCGTCGCGTACGAGAATATCCTGGGTGTCGAGATAATCCGGCATGACCACGCGCGGAACATAGACCACAGTTGCATTGCGCGGTGGTGTCGCGACTGGCCCCGCCACGGGCGCAAGCGTGTAGAACTGGACCGGTGCGGAAGCACAGGCAGAAAGCAGCCCCAGAGCGATCGCAGGAAAAAAATGGTGCAATCTCATTGGCGGCGTCCTGTCAGGAGAAGTTGCGGGTTGCGCTCGACGTCATTGGCGAAGCCGCGCAAGGCGGCTGCTGCCGAGGCGATGTCACGCAGGGCGGAGTCCAGATTGGCGCGATCCATCGAGCGCGGCGAGGTCATGCTTTGCAGGTTGGTCAGCGTCTTGTTGGCCGTGTCCATGGTGCTGCGGCTGTTCTGAAGCAGCAGATGCAGTTCCTGCCCGCGGGCGGAGAGCTGTTCGGTCCCGGTGCTGGCAAGGCGGTCGACGCTTTGCAGCGTATGGAGCAGTTGCGGCTGGAGCGTGGTGATCATCTGGTGCGCCGCATCCACTGTTTCACGGCTATGGTCGGATGTGGCCTGAACGCTATCAGCCAGGGCCGGCAGGCGCTGATCGAGCGTTTCGGCCAGATGATGGACGATCGCGAGCGTGGCCGAGGCATCGTCGCTGAGCTTGCGCAGAGGGAGATGAGTCAGGGTATTGGTGATGGCCTGGATAGAGGATTGGCGTGTCGGAATCTCGGTCACATCCGTCAGTTCGGGATGGAGCACGGCCGGGGTGCCGGGGGAGATATCGAGATCGATCTGCGAGGTGCCGGTCACGAAGCTCTTGAGGTTCATCTCGCCCCGAAGGCCATGATCGACCAGATCATGCAGGCTGGGCAGATGACCGTGTTTCTCACCAGCTACGAGGATATCGTCGCGTCTGAGTGTCACATAGACCGGGATATAGGCTTCACGGGTCTTGGGATCATACTCGATCGCGATTCGATCGACCGCGCCCACCTGGACACCCCGGAAATTGACCGGCGCCCCCACGGATAGCCCGTTGGTCGACCCCCGGAAAATCAGGACCGCCCGATCCATGTGGGTGAAAGGGTGAAAATTACCGAAAAAGACGAAGGCGCTGATCATGAGCGCCAGGCCTCCGAGAACGAACGCACCGACGAGGGCCTGTCTGTTCATGATGCGCTTCCTTCTTCATTGCGTTGCCTGTTCATGAAGGCATGAACCTGCGGGTCTGTACTGTTGTCGCGCAGATGACGCGGTGATCCGTGGGCGATGGGACGCTTCGTCAGCGCGTCGAGAAAAATTCCGTCATCGGCAATCGTGAACAGGCTCGGCAGCTCGTGGCTCACGATCACGATGGTGGCGCCAAGCCCGTCGCGCAAATTCAGGATCAGATCATCCAGCCGCGCCGAGGTGATGGGATCGAGTCCGGCAGAGGGTTCATCGAAGAACAGGATATCGGGGTCGAGGGCGAGAGCGCGTGCCAGTCCGGCGCGTTTGCGCATGCCGCCGCTGATTTCGGCTGGGGTCAAATCGATGGCATCCTGAAGGTCGACGAGCGCCAGCTTGAGTTCCACCAGACGTCTGATGGCGCGTGCGTCTAGCCTCGTGAACATCTGCAGTGGCAGAGCGACGTTCTCGCCCACTGTCATGGAGCTCCACAGCGCGCCGCTCTGGAACAGGACGCCGAAGCGATGATTGATCTCAGTGCGTTGGGCATCGGAGCCCGCCCAGTAATCCTGCATGCCCACATGAAAACTGCCGGATTTGGGGCGAAGAAGGCCGATCATGCTCTTGAGCAGCGTCGATTTGCCGCAGCCGGAGCCGCCCATCACAGCAAAGATGCTGCCTCGTCGCACGGAGAGATCGATGTCGGACTGGATGATTTTCGGCCCGAAGCCGAGCGTCACCCCCTGCATGGTCATGATCGGATCGTCACTCATGGATCAGATCCCCACGCTATTGGCGATAACGGCAAAGATGGCATCGAGCGCGATCACGCCGACAATGCCGATCACCACGGCACGGGTGGCCGCAATACCGACATCGGCCGCAGAACGCCCCGCCTTGAGGCCGATACGGCAGCTCGTGAGCCCGATAAACGCGCCGAAAACGATGCTCTTGATGAAGCCGAAAAAGAACTGGCTGATGCCGAATGCGATCACGGTCTGGTGGAAATAGCCGAGGCTCGTGATGTCGAGCATCGAAATGGCGACGACATAACCGCCCAGCATGCCGATCAGACAGCCGTAAAGATACAGAAACGGCATGGTGACGACGAGAGAAAGCACGGCAGGGAGGATGAGGTAAGAAGACACGGATATGCCGAAAACCTTCAGCGCATCGATTTCCTCATTACCCTGCATGGTCGAGATGCGCGCGGCATACGCGCCACCGGTGCGTCCTGCCATGATGATGGCGGTCATGACGGCCGCCATCTCACGCACCGTCGCAATCCCCACGAGGCTCGCCACATAGATGCCTGCGGCGAATTTCTGGAGCTGAACCGCGCCGACGAAGGCGAGAATGGCCCCGACAAGAAAATTGACCACGCCTACGATCAGCAGGGCGGAAGGGCCCGCATTGAACAGATCGCTCAGCAGGTCGCTGCTGCGTAGCCCCCCCTTGCGAAACAGGGAGCGATATCCGGCAAGGGTCGTCCGTCCTGCCAGACCGGCGACAATGCCGATCTCGGCCAGAACCGCTTCGGCCCGGATCCCAATCTTCTCCAGAAACGGCGTTCGGGTTCTGCGTGCAGGGATGACCGGTGCGGTCTGCTCAGGCAGCAGATCGAGCAATTGCTGCATGGGATGCGGAAGCGCCGCCATGTCGAAGCGTACTCTCGCTGCATCGCAGCCTCGACGGACATCCCAGAGAAAGGCGACGAGCCCGGTATCCCAATCGGTGATGCCCGATGTGTCGCAGCTTATCATGGTCGCCCCTGCTGCTGAAAGCTCCTTGTCCGACAAGGTCGGGAGGGCAGCATCGTGACTGCGCCATGAGCCGGTCAGCACGAGGCAGAGGGTCTTTTCCTGCAACACAGTCTGATACTGCGCTGCCCCGTTCAGGGCCTTGCCGCTCGACGATGTCGTGCCAGCGGGGGGAGGAGCCTCCGTCAGGACCATGGAAAACTCTCGGGATTCAATGCCATCATGCTGCGGCATTCTGATGGCTCGAGCCCCTGCTTGCAAGAACACGGCAGTCTTCGGGATCGGGTGTACGGCAAGTTGTGATCATATCATGCCAAGATGTGATCAACGCGATAATCGGTGCCTACATGACCGCCTGCTGCGAAGCTGCGGGCAGGAGGCGAGGGATTCCGAGAGACGTCCACGCGCCCCGTGTGTCCATTCCCGGCGCCCCCGTGCTCGGTGTCTTCATGTTCGAGGCCTGGATGCCCAGCGCTGCAGCGTCGTCTAGAGGCTGCGCTCCTAGCGTTCCTCCATATAGAACTCGACCGGCACGGTCAGGGTGAGCGTAGCACCGGTGATCGTATCGGGTGGACTGGGCAATGGCTCGGCGCGGCGCACAAGCGCCAGGGTTTCCTCATCCAGAAGCGCATAGCCGGTCGGGCGGACGAGCACCGCTGAAAGCACATGGCCTTTGCGATCCATGGTGAAGCGCAGCATCACGGTGCCTTCCTGATGCTCCGACTGCGCCTTGGCCGGATAGCGTTTGAAACGCTCCAGCCGTGCCAGCAGGGTGCCTTGCCAGCTCGCTTTCGCTGCCGAAGCCTCGCGTGTCGACGGTTCGCCCTTGGCGTTTGTAGCCGAAACGGTCGAAGGCGGCGCATCCGAGGGGGGCGGTGCCGTATCCGCCGTGGACTGGGTCGGTACGGGCGGCGGAAGATGCTTGGGCACAGGCGGCGAGGGCGTGACCTTGCGGCGCACGGGCTCGACCTTGATCTTTTTCGGAACTGGCACGGGGGGCAGCGGCGCGGGAGAGGGCGGTGCCATCACCTCGGGCGGCTTTTCGGGTGCAGGAGGCTCCGGCGTGGCGATCTGGGGCGGTCCGGGCGGCTTTTGCTCCGGCGGGCTTGGTACACTGGCGGGTTCAGGGGCGAGATCGATGGCAATGGCCGCGGGAGGCGGCGCGTAGGGCGGGGGCGTGGCGGGGCGCAACTGCGCCACCGCCCATAGCCCGAGCCCGGTTGCCACGATGATCGCCGCAGTGGAGCATCCGCCGACCCGACGCTGGCGTTGCGCCTCGATCTGCTGGTGACGCTGATAGACTGCGCGGAAGGAGAGGGACCCTTCCGACAGGGAAGGGCCGGGCAGCGCGGCGGGCAGGGGCGTGCGGAAATCCCTTGCGGTCACGGCGCGTCGCCCTCCTCCTGCCCCTGCAGGTTGACGAGCGCCACCTTGAGGAACCCCGCCTTGCGCAGGAGATCCATGGACTTCATCAGCGTCTCGTAATCCACTGTCTTGTCAGCGCGCAGAAAGATGCGCTCGTCCTTATGCCCGTTGGTGAGCGTCATCAGCTTCGCAGGCAGCGCATCATTGCTGATGTCTTCCTCGCCAAGAGCAAGGCTGTGATCAGCCTTGACGGTCACGAAAATCGGATTGGCAGGGCGTGGCGCTGGTTTCTCGGTCGATGAGGGCAAATCGACAGGAACGTTCACCGTGCTCAGCGGCGCCGTGACCATGAAGATCACGAGCAGCACCAGCATGACGTCGATGAGCGGCGTTACATTCAGCTCATGGGCATCGAGTGCCGTATCATCGGCATGGCGCATGCGCAGCGCCATGGTCAGCGTCCCGCCTGCTCGGCGCGCGGGGTGGCGAAGCGGAGTACCTGTCCGCCCCCACCCTGAACATGCAGTCGGCTGAGATCTCGGGAGACGAGGCGCAGGATGAGCGCCGTCAGGTCTCCTACCTGAGCCTTGCAGCCAAGGCACTGACGCGACAGGAAATTATAGATCACTACGGCGGGAATGGCAGCCACGAGCCCGAGCGCCGTGGCAAGCAGGGCTTCGGCAATGCCGGGGGCCACGACGGCCAGGCTGGTCGCCTTGGTGGCGGCAATGCCCGTGAAGGAGGTCATGATCCCCCAGACCGTCCCGAACAGACCGATAAAAGGTGCGGTTGCGCCGATTGTGGCCAGAATGCCCGTCCCCCTCATGAGGCGGCGGCCTTCTGCAGCTTCAAGGCGCTCGAGATGAAGCATGATGCGCTCCTTGAGCCCCTCTCGGTCTTCCAGCACGTCGGCCGAGCGCGTCCATTCATTCGAGGCGGCCAGAAGCAATGCCCTCACGATGCCGATATCGGGGCAGAGATCATGCGAGGCGGACAGGGTCGGCGCCTCTTCCAGCGTCAGTTCGGCCCGCGCGAGCGCACGCTGGACACGCATCACCTCGACCACCTTGGCGACGAAAACCGCCCAGCTGATGACGCAGGCGATGATGAGGAGCATCATGACGCAGCGCACGACAGGGCCTGCCCCCAGGAACATTTCCCATGGGGTGAAGGGAAGGGAGGCGAGATCGCCAGTGGGCGCAGCCATGGGGCTCTCCTGGTTTCGTCAGGGCTTCCGCCCCTAGGGCGTGACCTGTTCTTGTTACGGGGTGTAACCGTGGGCTTGAGATGTGTTAATCAGATTCATTCTCAATTACAAGAACTCGATTGCACAGGAGAGCGCGCATGCTGGTTCACATTCCCAATGTCCTGACGCCGGAAGAGCTGCGTCACTGCCGTGAAACGCTTGAACGCGCGGCGTGGCTGGACGGCAAGGTGACCGCCGGGCAGCAATCGGCCAAGGCCAAGCATAATCTGCAGGTTCCGCAGGATTCGGAAACCTCGCGCGCGCTTGGCGAGATCGTGCTGAGGGCACTCGGGCGTAATCCCGTTTTCAACAGTGCCGCATTGCCGTTGCGTGTGTTTCCGCCGCTCTTCAACCGCTATGATGTCGGGATGAAATTCGGCGCGCATGTGGATAATGCCATACGGCCGATCCCCGATAGCGGCTTCCGTATCCGGACCGATGTATCTTCCACCCTCTTCATTACCGGGCCGGAGGAATATGATGGGGGCGAACTGGTCGTTCAGGATACCTATGGCGAGCAGCGCGTGAAGCTGCCTGCCGGTGATATGGTGGTCTATCCTTCGACCAGTTTGCACAGTGTCAGTGAAGTGACGCGCGGTTCGCGCTGGGCGTCGTTTTTCTGGAGTCAGTCCATGGTGCGCGATGATACCAGACGCGCCCTGCTTTACGATTTCGACAGATCGATCATCGAGACCCGCAAGACCCTGCCCGATGATCATCCTGGCGTGCTGGGGCTGACCTCCACCTATCACAATCTGCTGCGGCAATGGGCCGAACTCTGAGCCGTGTGCTGACGGAGGTACCGAAGCCAGCCCTGTGCATTCTTCCGCCGGGCCTGCGAGGAACGCTGGGCCGGTTTTGCCAGCAGGGGTGGAGGGAACTCCATTGTCCGGTTGCTGGCCTATTCTCCCAAGACGCGGTTAGAACCTTCTGATGGTCAATGGATCACGGAAGGACCGGTCAGATCGCCTGCATTGCGTATTGTAACTCTGTTTTCCCCTGCCCTATCATTACGAAAACGAATCGTATTGGACGGAGGGAAGCGGCATGAGGCGTATCGGGCCCATTACGGCATATGGACCTCTGATTATCGCAGCCCTCGTCATGAAAGGGGGCGCTGCGCTTGCTTCTGTCCCCCCCGGTGTTTCTGACGGGAGCTCTGACACGCACGGCCCATCGCACTCCTCGCGAGCGTCCTCCTCCACGGCGCACCCTGTGCGGGTGACTCCCCCCGGGTCGCGCCCCGTGAGCGACCGGAAAGCGGCCTCGGCAGTTCGTCAGCCGGGTCTGGAACAGATCACCGTCACCTCCGAGCATCGACGGGAAAACCCGCAGAAGATTGCCACGTCGCTGAGTGTGATCAGCGGTAGGGAGCTGGCTGCGCGCAATGTGAATTCGGTGTTCGATCTGCAATATCTGACGCCCTCCTTGCAGGTGACGCCGCAATTCGGCTCCGGCCAGCCCGATTTCGAGATACGCGGTGTGGGTCACCAGGATTACGGTTCATCGAATGTGTCGCCGGTGGGCGTGACGATGGATGGGGTCGCGATACCCGTGCCCTGGGCCAGTAACGGCCTGATGTTCGATGTTGCCCGTGTCGAGGTGCTGCGCGGCCCTCAGGGCACGCTTTACGGACGCAACACCACGGGCGGTGCAATCAATTACGTGTTCAACCAGCCGACCGATCATCTGGCCGCCGGGGCCGACGTGCAGATCGGCTCCTTCAGTGCTCAGAAATACGATTTCTTCCTTTCAGGTCCGGTCACCGCTCATGTGCGCATGCGCCTCGCGGGTGAGAGCCAGCAGGGCGGCGCCTGGCAATATGACGGGGCGGGCGCCCATCTGGGCGCCACGGACCGCACGGCTCTGCGCTGGCTGACCGACATGCAGGTTACCGACAGGCTCAAGGCGGCGCTCGATCTGCATGGCAGCATCGACCGGTCCGATGGGGCGGGGCTGCACCTCTTTGCGCCGCAGACAACCCAAGCGGTCTATCGTCCGGGGGCACCGGTTTTCCCGCAGGATCATGAGCGCGATATCACGCGCTGGGGAACATCGACGAGCTTCGCGCGCCTGATAGGTATTTCACCCGGCGACAAGCCCTATCATCATATCGATACGGGCGGGACAAGCTTCAAACTCGATCAGAGCCTGTCCTTCGCGACGCTCAGTAACCTCGCGAGTTATGACGTGTCCTCGCGCCGGGAATATGACAATTTCGACGCCTCTGCTCTTGCTCTGGCCGATGTCGCGTTCAACAGCCGCGCCAATGTGTTTCAGGATGAGCTGCGTCTGGTCTCTACCCCCGGCAAGCGCCTCGACTGGGTCGCTGGTGTCTATTACGGCAATGAATATCTGGCCGATCAGTATTATTCCGGGTTTACCGATGCCACGGGCCTTGATCGTGGCGTCTTTTACAGCACCAAGGTCAACACGATCAGCGGGTTCGGTCAGGGTACCCTCAAGCTATTGCACCGATTGCGTCTGGTGGGCGGCGTGCGTGTCGAGCACGAATCACGCGATCTGCATGATTATCAGGCGTTCACCTACGATCTTGCTGGCAATGTGCTCAATCCCGGTAACCGGGTGGCGCGGCGCACGCTGGATTACACCCTTCCGTCATGGAAAGTGGCGCTTCATTATGATCTGGCGCCGCATGACCTGCTGTATGTTTCCGTCTCTCGCGGGATCAACTCAGGCGGCTACACGACCTATAACACGACCAATGCCCAGGCTTCCTCGAATCCTTATCAGCCCGAAAAGCTTCTGGCCTATGAGATCGGCAACAAGCTCGATATTCCTGCCGCCCATCTGCGCCTGAATGTCTCGGCCTTCTATTACGACTATCACGACCAGCAAGTGCTCTCTGCGGCGGTCAATAGTCAGACGGGTCTGATCGGGGCCATCGCCAATGCGCCGCGCTCCCATCTGGCGGGTGGTGAATTCGAGGCTGATTGGTCCCCGCTCAAGGGGCTCATGCTCACCCAGTCTGGCGGGTGGGCCGTCGGCCAGTTCGACAGATTTGACGCCGTCTATGCCGCGACGCGTGTCAATGGCGTGTTCGTGCCGGTCACGCAGAACAAGAAAGGGGTCTCGCTCCCCGCCCCGAAGCTCACCTTCAATGGCTCGGCGGTCTATCGCTGGCGCATGGGAGGCTATGAGGCGAGTCTGGGGCTCAATTACAGCCTGCGTTCGACCTATCGTTCCCTTTTCGGGTCCCTCTACGATGTGGCAGGCTACACGCTGTGGGGCGCAACGGCATCCTTTGCGCCGCATGATGGATGGTGGAGCCTGAGCGCGTTCGGCAATAATATCCTCGACAAGAAATATGACGTGACGCGCAATTTCTTCCTGACAGGAGATAACATCGCCCTGTCAGGCATGCCCGGTGTCTATGGTCTGCGTTTCGGAGCGCATTACTGATGCATGATCTCTCCATCGGCGCGCTGCGCGCAGGGTTCTCCGCGGGTAGTTTCACGCCGCGCGATGCGATCGAAGCCGTTCTGACCCGTATCGCGGCGTGGCAGGCGGCGACGCCCCCTCTGGGCGGGCTTTGGCATCTTGAGCCCGAGATGGCGAGACAGGAGGCCGATCTTTCCACAAAGCGCTGGCGTGATAACAGGCCTATAGGCGCGCTCGACGGGATTCCCGCGACGGTCAAGGAACTGATCGCAACCCAGGGCGTGGCTGTGCCTCAGGGCTCAGCCGCCACAACGCTCGTCCCGGCGAGAGCCGACTCACCGGTCGCGGCACGCCTGCGCGAGGCAGGCGCGCTGATTTTCGCGCGTACCACAGTGCCGGATATCGGAATGTTGTCGTCGGGCATATCCAGTTTTCATGAACTGACACGCAATCCGTGGAATCTGGCAGCCAATCCCGGCGGATCGAGCGCGGGCGCTGCTGCTGCAGCCGCTGCCGGATATGGGCCCGTCCATATCGGCACGGATATTGGTGGGTCGGTGCGTTTGCCCGCCGCCTGGACCGGGCTTATCGGGTTCAAGCCAAGCCAGGGGCGTATTCCCATCGATCCCTATTATCTCGGGCGATGCGCAGGGCCGATGGCGCGTTGCGTAGAGGATGCGGCCGAGATCATGGCGGTGATCACCCGGCCCGACCGACGCGATGCGACAAGCCTGCCCTATCAGGCGATCGACTGGGCACAGCCGATCACGGGTGTGGCCGGATTACGGATTGGCGTGATGATGGAGGCTGGATGCGGCATGGCGCTGGAAGCCCCGGTGGCGGAGGCCGTGGAACGGGCTGCGACGCTTTTTGAAGCGCATGGCGCGCGCCTTGTACCGGTGGGGCCTATTCTCGACCGTTCGCTGCTCGACGGATGCGATGTGTTCTGGCGTGCGCGCGCCTGGGGGGAGTTGAGCCGTCTTTCCCCCGAAGCGCGGGCGCGGGTTCTTCCCGCCATTCTCGCATGGGCACGAACCGGGGCGGAGGTCAGCGGTGTGGAAGCGGTGCGGGGCATGAGCGGGAGCTTTACCCTGCGGCAGAGAGGGGCGGCCCTGTTCGACGGGCTCGACGCGGTGATTTCGCCCGTAACGCCCAATGTTTCCTTTCCGGCGGAATGGTCTTCGCCGCTCGATGATCCGGCAAACAGGCCTTTCGAGCATATTGCCTATACCCTGCCCTGGAATTTTACCGAACAACCTGCCATCTGCCTGAATGCCGGGTTCGGCCCGGGTTTCGACGGCCGGACCATGCCGATCGGGGTGCAGATCGTGACCGATCGCTTCGAGGATCTGAAGGCGATGCAGCTTGCTCGCTGGTTCGAGCGTCATGGGGATGCTGCAATCACCTCCTGGCCGGAACCGGGCATGTGAGAGGGAGGATCAAGCGCCGCAATATGCCCCTGATCGTAGGACTGTTCCTGCCTTTCCTGCTCGTGCTCGGGCCTGTTCCGTTTCTCTATGGGGCTTCCTGGCGGCTGGAGGGCATTCCGGTCGCTGTGATCTGGCTCTTTATCTGTATTCCTCTTGTTGCGCTCTGCCTCCTGATCGCGTCGCGCCTGACGGATGAGGACGCATGATTGTATTCGGTTTCGGGCTCGTCATGCTCGCGGCACTCTGTCTCGCCCTGGTCTCGCGTCGGGGTCATCATGAGGCCGATCCGCGCGCCTTCTTTGCTGCCCATGGGCAGTTTGGTGTCGTGCTGTTCTTTCTGCTTTCGGTGGGGGAAACCTATTCGATCGGCTCGCTGCTCGGTTTCCCCGGTGGCATTGCTGCAACGGGGTCGATCGATATTGTGCTGTGGTTCGTGGGGTATATCCTGCTTGCCTTTCCGGTCGGGTTCTTTCTCTATCCGGCGCTCTGGCGGGCGGGGCGACGCAGCAGTGCCATTACCCTCCCCGATCTGGTGGGTGCCCATTACCGGAGCCGCGTCGCGGAGTCGCTGACCGGCCTTGTTCTGGTCATGCTGATGCTGCCCATGGGCACAATGCAGTTTGTCGGGCTCGCTGGCGTGCTGTCGCGTCTGGGGCTTGGCTTTTCGCCACTGGTCCTTGCGGGTTCCGCGGCCTTCATGGCGTTCCTGTTTGTCGCCATTGCGGGATTACGGGCGGCGGCGCTGATTTCTGTCCTCAAGGACACGCTCGTACTTCTGGCCATTCTTCTGGTGGCAGGGCTCACGCTCTGGCATTTTCCCGCCGAGCAGAGCCGAAGCCTTGCCGAGAGTCTGTCTTCCGGTGGGAGTTCAGCCGGTTCGGCCTGCGCCATGATCATGAGCACGATTATCGTGCAGGCCGTAGGGTTCTGCGTCGCCCCACAGGCGGTGGCCGCCATTTTTTCGGCGCGTAGCCCCGCCGTGATCCGTCGGGCGCAGATCTGGATGCCGCTTTACATGGCACTCTTTCCGTTGCTTTTCGTGGTGGCAGCCTACGGGCTGACCCATGCCGGTTTGGGCGGTACGCCGGATCAGATCTTCCTGGCTGTGACGAGCCGCAGTCTGCCTGGCTGGGTGGCGGGCATCGTCTATGGCGCGGTGGCCCTCACGGCTCTGGTCTGGCTGGGCTCCGTCTGCCTCAGCCTTGCGGCCATCGTCACACGCAATATCGTGCCCCATGTACCGCCTGCACAGCAGAAACGGGTGGGATTACTGGTTATTGCCACCTACCTGGTCTTCGCTGTTGTGACGGCCTCCATGCATCCGGTGCTGCTCGTCTCCCTCAACAAGCTCTTTTATGTCGGGCTGGTCCAGATGCTGCCCGGCGTGCTGGCCTGCGTGGCGGGCTGGCGCGTCGCGCCGCTTTTCTATCTTGGGGGGCTGGGGGCAGGGCTGGCGACGGGCTTCGGCCTCGCAGCCAGTCAGGCGAGTCTCGGCGGCCTCAATCCGAGTGTGCCAGCCCTGGCTGTCAATGCTCTTGTCCTGGCCCTGGGCTGGGGTTTCAGTCGCAGGATCCTGCGCTGAAATCGGATCTTGCCCCCTGACGAGGTCCTCCAGAGGGCGTTCGCGGCTGTGTTAAATCATGTCTGCGCTTCATGTGACGTGCACCATAACATTGTGACATGAAACTGAGCAGTCTCCCCAATGCCCCGGCAAGATAGCGCGGAGAGGGATGTCTGTCAGTAAGTCATTGCAAATACTTCATATTTCTCGGAATGGTGGGGTGTCAGGAAGCCGATTGGCCATTCAGGAGCATTTCAATCCTACATATTAGGTAACGAATATCACTCTCGTTAGTGTGATTTCGTTCAGAATGGCTGTTACGGTTATTGTTCTTGGGCACACAGGGTGTTTTCCCGGCACGCAGTATGGGGCCCATTATGGATCATTCAATCGTTCACGCAGCGCATACCGGCCATGGTGATGGCGCTTCGTCACAGTCTCCCGCAGCACGGCCCAAGCTGGACCGCATTTTCAACGATCCCGATGGCGTAGTCGAAGACGGCGTGCGCGGCGCGCTTCTTGCTCATCCGGATATCATCGTCGAGACGGCCAACCCGCGTGTCGTCAAGCGCGCCAAGACCACGGGCCGCCGCAAGGTCGGCGTGATCACGGGCGGCGGTTCGGGTCACGAGCCCGCCTTCCTCGGCTATGTCGGCACGGGCCTTCTGGACTCCGTTGCCATTGGCGAGATCTTCTCCTCCCCGACGGCTGTGAGCTTCCTCGACGCCATGAAGGAAGCCGATACCGGCGCCGGCGTGGCCTGTCTCTTCGGCAATTATGCCGGTGACACGATGAATGTCCGCATGGCAGCCCGTGACGCGCAGCAGGCAGGCATCAAGGTCGAGACGGTGGTCGCTACCGACGATGTCGCATCGGCCCCGGCCAGCGAAGCAGAGCGTCGTCGTGGCGTGGCTGGCGAGATCCTGATGTGGAAGGCTGCCGGCGCCCGCGCTGAAGAAGGCGCTTCGCTGGATGAGGTGATCGCCGTGGCCCGCAAGGCCATCGCCAATACCCGCTCCATCGGTGTCGGCCTCACGCCCTGCACCATCGTTGCCAACGGCCACCCGAATTTCTCGATCGAACTCGGCACCATGGAAGTCGGCATCGGCCATCATGGCGAGCCCGGCGTGTCCGTTCAGGAACTCGGCCGGTCGCGCGACATCGCCAAGCTGATGCTCGAGCATATCCTGCCCGACCTGCCTTTCACGAAGGGCGACCGCGTGACGGTGCTGCTTTCGGGTCTGGGTGCCACGCCGATCATCGAACTCTACGTGCTCTATGCCGATGTGGCCGATCTCCTGAAGGAGAAGGGCATTGAGGTGGCGCATCGTTTCGTCGGCAATCTCTTCACCTCGCTTGAGATGAAGGGTGCCACCCTGACGATCATGAAGACCGATGAAGAGCTGGACCGCCTGATGGCGGCTCCCGCCGAGTCCATCGGTCTGGTGCGCGTCGGCGCCGGTGCGGCACAGGTTCAGACTGCCGAGGCCCCGACCGCCACGGCCGAACCGGTCGAGGCGCTGGTCAAGACCGCGACGGGCGAGAAATACGTGCCCAAGAGCGGCATTCCCGTTGCCGAAACCACGAAGGTCATCCCGGCCCTGGTCGATGCCATCGTCAAGGCACGCGACTGGCTGAGCGAGATCGACGGCAAGATCGGCGATGGCGATCACGGCATCAACATGGCCAAGGGCTTCGCCCGCTGCGGTGACGCTCTGGGTGCCAATCCGCCGGTCATGGAAAAGGGTCTCGATGCCCTCTCCGACTCTCTGATGGCCGGTATCGGCGGCTCGATGGGCCCGCTCTACGGTCGTTTCTTCGAAGGCATGGCGATCCCGCTGCGCAATGTCGAGTTCCTCGACGGCAAGCTCTTCGCCCAGATGCTCGACGGGGCGCTGGCCGGGATCAACAGCCTTGGCAATGCCCGCGTGGGTGACAAGACCCTTGTCGATACGCTGCAGCCTTCGGTTGAAGCCTTCCACAAGGCGCTGGATGACGGCAAGTCGTTCGAGCAGGCCCTGATCGCGATGTCGGAAGCGGCAGAACGCGGTCGTGACTCCACGATCGATCTGGTGGCCCGTATCGGCCGCGCCAGCCGACTGGGCGAGCGGTCACGCGGCGTGCTCGATGCCGGTGCAACCTCCTGCTGCCTGATCCTGCAGACCATTGCAAAAGAACTTGAGGCCCCGGCGCGCAACCACAACGCCTGATCTGCCTCAATCCAGAAAGACAAGACCATGAACAAGATCGTCACACCTGATCTGGGCGCCCTGCAGAAAGAAGCAGCCAGCGTCGCTCTGCCGGAAAAAATGATGGCCGTCGTCGCCTACGAGCCCGGCGATTATCGCTGGGAAGAGGTGGATGTGCCCCGCGCCGGTCCCGATGACATCATCATCGAAGTCGAGACCGTCGGCATCTGCGCCGGTGACATCAAGTGCTTCCTGGGCGCCCCCTCCTTCTGGGGCGACAAGGAACAGCCCCGCTACGTCAAGCCGCCGATGATCCCGGGCCACGAGTTCATCGGGCGCGCCGTCGAGATCGGCGAGAACCTGCGCGGCCAGTACAAGATCGGTGACCGCCTGATCAGCGAGCAGATCGTCCCCTGCGACGATTGCCGTTACTGCAAGGGCGGGCAGTACTGGATGTGCGAACGTCACGACCTGTACGGCTTCCAGAACAACACGAACGGCGCCATGGCGAAGTATATGCGCTTCCCCAAGACGTCGCGCACCCACCGCGTTCCGGAAGACATGCCCGCCGAGGCGGCTGCCCTGATCGAGCCCTATGCCTGCTCCGTTCACGCTGTGAACCGTGCGAATATCCAGCTCGATGACGTGGTGGTTCTGGCCGGTGCCGGTACGCTGGGTCTGGGCATGGTGGGCGCTGCCCGCCTGAAGAACCCGAGCAAGCTGATCGTGCTCGACACCAAGCAGGACCGTCTGGATCTGGCGAAGAAGTTCGGCGCGGATATCGTGATGAACCCGCTGGAAGAAGACGTGGTGGCCAAGGTCAAGGAACTGACCGGTGGCTATGGCTGCGATGTGTATATCGAAGCAACGGGCCATCCCTCCAGCGTTCGTCAGGGTCTGCACATGATCCGCAAGCTCGGCCGCTTCGTCGAGTTCAGCGTGTTCGGCGATGAAGTGACCTGTGACTGGTCGATCATCTCCGATCGTAAGGAGCTGGACGTGCTCGGTGCCCATCTGGGTCCGTATTGCTACCCCTTCACCATCGCCGCCATTGCCGATGGACGTCTGCCGGTCGAGGGCGTGGTGACCCATTCCCTGCCGCTGGATCAGTGGAAGGAAGGCTTCGACCTGATGAAGAAGGGCGACAAGTCCATCAAGACGGTCCTCGTCCCGTAAGATCGGTTATCTCCGAGACGACCCTGTCTCTGCTTCGAAAGGCGGTTCCCAATGGGGCCGCCTTTCGTCGTTTCAGAGGGTGAGCGTTCCCGCGATACGGGGCGTGACGGTGCCACCCACCCAGATCGTCTCATCGTCCTTGCGGATAGAGACGCGCCCGTTGCGCCCTAGCGCCGTGCCCTGGCTCGCCAGATAGGTTTCGGGGGCCATAGCCTTGCCGATCATCCACTGCGCCATGGCGGCATTGAGACTGCCGGTTACCGGGTCCTCGAAACCCTGGTTCTGACCCACGAAGGCCCTGATCTCGAAAGCGGCGCCTGTTTCATCGCGGTCTTCCTGCCACGGCGCGACGATCCCGTAGAGATTATCGCCCATCTTCGACCAGTTCGGCGTGACGGCCAGCACATCGCGCCGCTCACGCAGGGCGAGGAGCTGCCAGGGCGGCCCGTTATCCCCCCAGGCGGCGTCGAGGATATCGTCCGGGGTCAGGCCGAGTGCGGCACAGGCCGTCTGGCGCTCCTCGGGCGTAAGGGCGCCGCTGCGCCGCTGCGGCGGCGCCGCAAAGGCGTAGCGTCCGGCCTCGACTTTGACCCGAACCAGCCCAACTCCGCATTCCTGCACGATCATGCCGTCATGAGTGTTGCCCGGAAGGGATGCCCAGACGAAAGCCGTGCCGAGTGTAGGATGCCCGGCGAAAGGGAGTTCACCGCCGGGAGTGAAGATGCGTACGCGGTATGAGGCCTCGGGGGTGGTGGGGCGCAACAGGAAGGTCGTCTCGCTCAGATTGGTCCAGTTCGCGATACGGGCCATCAGCGCGTCATCGAGCCCGTCGGCATCGAGAATCACCGCCAGAGGATTGCCGGCAAAGGGGGCAGCGGCAAAGACATCGACCTGCCGGAAGGGATGGTCGCTCATGATCGACCCTTTCAGGAAACGCGTAAGACGGATCACAAGCGTAACAGACAAAACATTGCTCGGGCCAGACAGGCCGAAAATCGCCACAAACCGCCGATTGAAACGACGGGCTGGAAAAGCGGCGATGAAGTCGGGAGAAGAGAAATGCGGCGCTGGGCAAGACACGGAGCGATGTTCGGGCTGGGTCTCGTCGCGGGGTATATCGGGCTGGTGCAGATGAGATTGGCTCATGCCGATTCCGGCACAGTTCTGACAAGCCTCGCTTCCCTGCGTGATCACGGCGTGATGCTTCACGTGCAGCATACCAATGAGATGCAGGCCATGATCAATGCCCCCACCCCGGATCAGGGATTGAAAAAAGGCGTCGGGAACGTTGGTATCGCGACCTATGGGGCTGATATCGACTGGGAGCGTCTGGCGGGTGCAGGCGGCATTTCGACCCATATCGTGCTGGCCAGCGGATATGGCAGCCCGACGAGTCATAAATTTGGCGACTACCTCACCCCCAGTCAGGCCACTTATGGTGGGGTGGGCAATGTGGTCATCCATCTGGTCTCTGCCTATGTCGAGAAATCCATGCTCTATGACCGGGTGAACGCGGCGGTGGGACGCATGACCTTCCTGTCCGATTTCTCGGCCAACCCGCTCTACTGCAATTTTATGAACGCCTCGTTCTGCGGTAATCCGAGAACCGCTGCCGATAACAAGGCGCATGCCGCTTTTCCCATGTCGAACTGGGCGACCCGAGCCCGTGTGCAGATCAGCGATGTTCTGACAGCGCAGGCGGGGGTATACCTGACCGAAACCGAGGCGATCTACACGCATCACCAGACGCGTACCGGCTTCAAGTTCAATGGGGCGACAATCGACGGCATGGCGCTACCGGTTGAACTGGCCTGGTCGCCGCGCTGGGGCGAAAAACGCGAGCTGCCCGGTCGGTACAAGCTCGGATTTGTCTATGATACGGCGCGGCATGACTCGCCTTTCCAGACGGGGAGCGGTCAAAGCCTCTATCTGACCGACGGGACGCCACGGCGCCTTAAGGGATCATGGTCCACATGGGTCATGGCGGATCAGATGGTCTGGCGCTTTCAGGGCAGGGGGCGGGATGCCGGCCTGACCGTACTGGGCGTGGCGTACTGGAATTCGCCCCGCACCCAGTTGCGCAAGGCGCAATATTCCCTCGGTTTTTTGATGCGCGGCATGATGAAGTCGCGCCCCGCGGACGCGATCGGGCTCAATGCGTCATGGGTGCAGGTTTCGCGCTCTGTCGTGCATGCTCAGCGTGAGGCGGTGCGTCGTCATGGCAAACTACCCCGACATGGGCGCTTCCCCCAGGATGGGGGTGGCGTCATCGAGGCCTTCTACCAGATGCATGTGTGGCGTGGGGTCTCCATCGCACCTGACCTCCAATATTACATCAATCCGGGGCTTCAGCCGGGACTGCGCAACCAGCTTTTGCTGGGGGTTAAAACGCATATCGAGTTCATCTGAATCCTGACTGCGGCATCTTGAACTGTGGCGGTGAGAGCACAGTTTTACTGCGAGTTAAGAAAGATTTTAAGAATCGTTTGCATCTCGGCGTTACATGGCAGAAACACGTCGCCGAAGACGGTGCGCCGTGATTCTGAGTATTCCTCCCGGGTGAGGAGGGATGCGACAGAATGATCCCAACGATGATCATGTTATGTCAAAACATTTCAGAGGTCATGCCGGATTGTCTTCGTGATCGAAAACGAATTTGTGGTGGATCATATGCCCGAAGACTGCGCGTTTCCCGGAGAGATGCAGAAGAAAAGCGAGCTTCACTCGAAGCTTTCCCCTGGATACTCAGGGAAACAGAAACGCCTTCTTCTTCTGGCGTTGACCGCCGGCATGGGGCTGGGTGCTGCTGAGGAAGCCGAGGCCCAGGAAACGACGGCTACAGGCACCCAGACTGCCGAGGGGCAATCCATCGCTCTTCCTGCCGTGCGTGTGCATGGCAAGGAGCAGATCAACACGCTCAACACCAACACGACGACCCTCGATATCGGCCGTATGCCGGATAATGTGCGTGAAACGCCCCAGACGGTCAGTGTCGTGCCCAAGCAGTTAATCGAAGAGCAGCGACTCTTCACCCTCGATCAGGCGCTGTCCAACGTTCCGGGCATCACCATGTCTGCGGGTGAGGGCAATGGTGGAATGAACGGCAACCAGTTCCGCATCCGCGGCCAGCAGGCACGCGGCGATATCTATGAGGACGGTCTGCGCGATTTCGGTAATTATGTGCGCGACGTTTACAACACAGAAAGCGTCGAGGTGGTGAAGGGACCGTCCGGCCAGTATTTCGGTGCAGGCAATGTAGGCGGCGTGATCAACCAGACGCTCAAGAAGGCGCATAGCGGCAATGCGTTCGGGGCCGATCAGTCCTTTGGCAGCGGCATGCAGTATCGCGGCTCAGCCGATGCCAATTACGAAATCAACGCCCATACCGCCCTGCGCGTTAACGGCATGTACAACAAGCAGATGGTGGCGGATCGGAACAATGTCCGCAGCGATCGCTATGGTGCTGCTGCCGACCTGGGTGTCGGGCTGGGAACCAAGAATACCTGGCATCTGAATTATCAGTGGCTCGGCAGCCGTGGTCGCCCCGATTACGGCGTGCCGATGATCCAGATCGGCAAGACCTATCGTCCGATCACGGAATATGGTCTGCCGCGCAACACCAATTATTCGCGCAATTTCGACCGCGACATGGGCAATGTGCACATGGTCACCTCGAAATTTGCCTCCGAACTGTCCAAGTGGCTGACGCTCTCGAACGATACGCGTTACTCGCATTACACGCGCAATTTTGCAGCGACGACCCCAGCCGCCTGCTCCGGGGCCTGCGCGACATCGTTCCTAGCGGGCGGCAATCCGACACTGGCCTACGGTGCCGGAGGCGGCATGGGCTACGATCAGGCCGGTTGGGGCGTACAGAACGTGACCATGGGTCATTCCAAGTTCCGGACCGGCTTCATGCATCACGATATTCGCGCTGGTGTGGACATCAACTACACCAAGGATGATCGCCTCTACGGCACCTGGATCAACCGTGTGAACAACCAGCAGATCCGAACGCCGCAATTCGAGTATCCGGGCACGATGCTGACCTTCCCGGCAACGGGCAGCCGTACGGCCGATTTCCGCGATCTCGGCCTGTTTCTGGCTGACAAGATCCATCTGACCAAGCAGATCTCGGTTTATGGCACAGTGCGCTGGGATGACTATCGCTCGACCTACTGGAGCGCAGCCCAGTCGGCGATCGGTGTGCAGAAGCAGAAATCGAACAAGTTCAGCCCGTCGGCCAGCCTGATGTATGAGCCGCTCGAGAACACGACCTTCTACTTCACCTTCTCGCAGTCCTATAAGCCGGTCGGCACGGATGTGTCCTCACTGACCATGAGCTCGACCGGCATTGGCGACGTGGCGGCGAATGGGCGCGATCTCAAGCCGCAGCGCAGCGACCTGTACGAACTGGGCGGTAAGGCCGATTTCTTCAACAAGCGCCTCGGCGTGACTGGCGCGATCTTCCAGATCGAGCAGAACAACTCCTTCACCTATGACGACGATGGCAACATCATCACCGGTTTCCAGGATGCGGGTTCCGGCCGTCGCATTCGTGGCCTTGAAGTCAGCGCCACCGGCAAGCTGACCCGTGACTGGGAGATCTATGGCTCCTATGCCTATATGGGCGGCAAAATCACGAACAGCGCCAATTACAGCGGCAATCGCGCACCACAGCTTCCGGCCAACAGCCTGTCGGTCTGGAGCACCTATGACGTGTCGCGTCTCGTCCTGAAGCCCAATAACGGCAAATTGCAGGCCGGTGGCGGTGTTCAGTACTCGTCGGGTTACTGGTCCAATGAAGGCCGTACCGGACGCATGCCAGATAACATGTCGCTCAACGGCATGATTTCCTACGATATCTCGCATTACCATGTGCAGTTCAACGCCAACAACCTGACCAACCATCGCAATTACGCCTCGGCATTCTCGACGTCGCGTACCGTGCCGCTTTCGGGCCGTACCTTCCTCGGCTCGGTCGGACTGCGCTTCTGATCCGATGATCCGGGCGGGGTTGTGGGGCTCCCGCCCTTCATATGCCTTTCCGTTCCGGGGTGATCCCTGTCCGGAATGGAGGCAGGGGGGGGAAGCAGCCTGATCGCCCTGTTCTGCCTCATGACGAAACCCTCCCGGGTCTCGTCATGAGGTGTTCCTGTTGAGAGTTCTCCTTATGGGTTTCGTTGCCTGATGGCGGCCATCTATCTCTCATGCGCTGTGGTACGCCTGTCGTAATGGGCGCGCCTGTCAGGCCCCCTCCTTTGGATGAGCGCCTCAAGGCCGGTCTCTATCTGGCGCAATGGCATCTCGACCAGGGCGCCATGCACGAGGCTTATCGCCTGTTTACCGAGGCGGCCCGTTCAGGGCACCCCGTCGCCTTGAACATGCTTGGCCGTGTTTTCGAGCGCGGCTGGGGTACGGCACGGGATGTGACACGCGCGCGGGAATTGTTCGAAGCAGCCTCTGAAGGCGGGGATGGCTGGGCATTCTACAATCTCGGTGATCTGTACCTTGTCGGAGAGGGCGTGCCGATCAACAGGGTGTGCGCCTGTCAGGCCTATATCGAGGCCGCACGCCGGGGCGTCGGTCAGGCGTTCAACATGCTGGGGCTGTTGCATGAGGAAGGCTTTGGTGACGTGCTGCCCAGCGTCACACATGCCCGAACCTATTTCGAGGCTGGGTCCGACTGCGGCGACGTATCGGCGCGCGCCAATCTCGCCCGATTGGGAGAGGCGATCCGATCATCCGATCGCCCAGAGGCTACGACAGGGCGGGAAATCGGAACGCGCCCATAATGCGATGCAGCACGAGACAGATAGCGTGATCGGGATGTACGGGGATTGTCCCTTATGTCCCGCCAGTCAGCCAGCTCAGTTGACCGAGGCTTCCTTGCGCTCACCCATGGCAAATGCCTTGAGAATGGACTCAGCCAGAAGTTTCGCGGCCTTCGGGGTAAGCCTGAGATGGGCGGTGGGGGCAATGACGATTTCATTGCCGTAAGGGCGTTCTGCGGCGAGTGTCACGGTGATAATTCCCCCGACATGGCCGTAAACGGGAACATTATCGGCGAAAATGATCGGTGCCGACTCAGCATTGAGTGAGGCGATTCCCTGCGCGATCTGGTTCAAGATCTTGTCTGAGGTATTATCTGCCATTTTGCAGAGTGCCTTTGATTATTGATAAAACGTCGCCGGATCGAACTGACGACGAGGATGTCACAAGGTCGATACCCCTACAAGCGTCGAGGTTCCGGTCAGTCGATTGACTGAGAAGCGCAGTACCGCTCCAGCGGTCATTAACGGACAGCGTGGTCAGGATACAAGGGGTATAACAGGCGATATCTACAATGTGAGCAGTGAAGACGGGTCCATGCGCGCATCGAAACAGTATCGCGTATTAAATTAACGCAATCATCATTCCTGATTATGAGAGCCAATACCGCACAAGGCGTCCAGCACATCTGTCCCGGCAGAATCAATCATGGCTCGTAGTCATAGCCGCTGCGCCGGGGATGATCAGATCATCCGCTCGATACCCGTTGCGACGGGCAGACAGGTGTCTCCCGAGGCGAGAATGGAGGATTTTTCATTCAGGATATTTTCGAGTGTCAGATCGGCCCTGATTTTGCCAGACGGCGTCCGGATCACATAGCCCTTGCGGACGACGTAGAAATCGAAGCGGGCAATTCGGTAGGTTTTCATGACCTCGCCCAGCGTCTCACGCATGGTAGCCAACGGGTCAGGGCTTCCGATTTCGATGATCAGGGTCGGCAGATCACGAACCGGCAGATCGGGCGGCACGACGATACAGAGCGCGCTATCAAGCGCCTGACTGAGCGCAAGGGCGATGTCGTTGGTGTAATAGACATTTCCCTCATACGTGAATTTTTCGCTCAGGCGACCGACATGGAACAATTCGCCCCGATACATGAAACCGAAATCCTGCGTGCGGAGGTAACGAATACCGTCCTTCGTCACGAAACAATGGGCATTGCGCAGGGGATTATTGAGATAGCCTGAGCTCACGCTTGGACTGTCGATCCAGATCTCACCGACATGACCCTCCGGCAGGGGGGTGCGTGCGTCGGGATCGACGATGATGACGCATTGATCTTCATGTGCCGTACCGCAACTGGCGAGTAGGGAAACGTCGTCGCCGTCCGCATCCGGGCGCGGAACGGCTTTCCCGTGGCTCAGAGCTGTACGGTCGAATGAGACGAGGTTGACGCCTGCCCCCTTGCGGCCTGAGGTGACAAGCAGCGCATTTTCGGCAAGGCCGTAACAGGGATAGAAAGAGGACGCTCTGAAGCCCTGCGGTGCAAAGCGTTGGCTGAACTTTCCCAGGGTGTCGGGGCTGATGTTTTCTGATCCGTTAAAGGCAACAGACCAGCGGGACAGATCCCAGCCCGAGGCAATTTCCTTTTCCGGCAGACGGGCGCAATAGCGATAGGCGAAGTCGGGGCCGCCAGAAATGGTCGCCCCGTAACGGCTGATGGCCGCCAGCCAGCGGGACGGCCTCTCGATAAATTTGTCCGGCGCCATGAAGTAGAAGGGATTGCCTGCTGCCAGAGCAGGCAGCACCGCACCGACCAGTCCCATATCATGGGTGAAAGGGAGCCAGCTTAACCCGGTATCGTTGTCCTGATACTGGAAAGAGATAAGCTGAGCATGGATGTTATGGCAGATATTGCGATGAGTCAGGCAGACCCCTTTGGGGTTTTCCGTGGAGCCTGACGTATATTGCACAAGAGCCAGATCTTCTGACTTGAGGGGCACAGGTTCGGCAGGCTTCGGGGCGCTCAGGGCGCTTTCCAGCGGGATCCATTTCACCTTGCTTGCGTCGCGCCCGGCCTGATGAAACAGGGTCAGCGTTTCGCGTTTTCCCAGTACCGCTCTGGCGTCACTGTCATGAAGGATAAAGGTGAAACGCTCCGTCGCCCCGATCGCACTCGGGTAAATGCCCGAAACAGGGACATGCCCTGCGTACAGACAGGCGAAGAACGCTACAATGTACTCAATGCCGTTTTCGAACAGCAGGACAATTCTGGCGGGAGCAGGCAGAATGCGGGTCAGATGCGCAGCGGCAAGACAGGCGCGGTCATGCAACTCGGCCGCGCTCAATGTCTCGGTAACGTTTTCACCATCACCGAGGAAGAGAAAGATCGAGCTCTCATGGCGGGTCAGACGCCTGAAATGCAGCAGATCGACAAGTGTTCTCTGTTTCCAGGCTTCGATGCCGACAAGAGCCTGTTCTTCTTCATACATGGGTCAGGACTCTCAGACCGTTGCGCAGGGGGGGCATGACAGGAATCTCACTGCTGCGCGCTTGATGCAAGCTGCCGATGAAGGGCGTCGCAATAGGCGATCACCTGCTCGGGCATAATCAGCTTGGTGCATTCGAAATGACGCGGCGTGTCCTGGTGGCGGGGGCAGAACAACATATTGCCGTGTTCGAAAGGGGTGCGCACATCGTGCCAGCAGCTGTTGCACACATGAGGATTGAACACGCGATAAGGCGTGTGGAACTCATTGGATGGGTGCGTAAATCCGCTGATCATCACCACCGGAGTGCCTGCAGCCCAGGCCAGCCATGAGAGACCGCTCGACAGCCCTATGAAAAACGATGCGTGTTTAAGCCAGTAGGCGCGCTCGATGAGCGGGCGATGGCCGGTTTCGTCACGAGCCCCATGGGGGATGTAGTTCCAGTGGTTACGATGCCCGGAGACAGATTCCTTGTCGATGCAGACGACCTCGTACCCAAGTCCCTTGAGGTGCTGGATGACGCTCGTCCAGCCATGCGGGTTATTCCAGTACTTGCACTGGCTGGAAGCCTGGGTCGCGATCACGACATAGGGCTT
Source organism: Asaia krungthepensis NRIC 0535 (assembly GCF_025995175.1). Classification (GTDB taxonomy): domain Bacteria; phylum Pseudomonadota; class Alphaproteobacteria; order Acetobacterales; family Acetobacteraceae; genus Asaia; species Asaia krungthepensis. Next base: position 203,109 of record NZ_BAPV01000061.1, on the reverse strand, counting down.
GTCCAGCGGTGGCTCGCTGACAGGCCACTGGTTCAGTCGCGGCGGAATTTCATGATCGTCGACGCCCAGAATATGCGCTGCGGTGCGATGCAGCCCCACAAGCCGGAAATCCGAAGGCTGCCAGTCATGCGCTTCATCCTGGAAAAACAGCCCGATATAATAAGTGGCATAAAACCGGGATCGCTCCGCCTCATAGTCCTCGAAGGTACAGCATCTGATCCCGGGATATTGGCCGGCAAACAGCTTTACGGCATCGGGGCTCATACCGATTGTCAGGTGGCAGCCGTGTTTCTCCTGAAACTTTACCGCATAGGAAAACCAACCGATGGCATCGCCCAGTGTCCCGCCAGGCAGAAGGATGGCCACATCCCGTGCGCCGCAGTCATAGTCATGGGACAGAACGAGCTGATCCGTCTCAAGGCAACGAACCTCGATGCGCGTCGGGATAAAATATTTTTTCGACCCGAGAATCATGCAGTTGCTCGCCTCGTCATTATAGAGGCAAACCGAGCGCTCGGTATCGGTGAGGGTGACCCGCCATCTTCCCGGTGGGATACTGACGCGCGTTCCGCCGTTAAAGTCGAAGGCAATGTTGTGGGCCGTCTGCTGCGTCGGGACGGGAGCAGGATCGGGGAAAGCGCCTTTGTCGGATGATCCTTTGGCTCTGTCAGCAGGTTTCACGAGAGGCTGGCTCGCGAAATCCTTGGTCTCCTGCGGGGTCTCCGTGACCGCCGAGCCAGGCTCAGTGACATCCTGTCTGGGCGAGGCTTCCCCGGAAGACGGATCGAAATTCAGGATTGAATCGATGATGGCGTCAATCTTGCTCATATCAGCCCTGGCCTCCGATATCGGCAATGACGCGATCAACGGTTCCGATAACCTGTTCCGGTGAGATCATCTTGGTACATTCGAAATCGCGCTCTGAGTCTCCATGGCGTGGACACCACATGTAATTGACGCGCTCAAATTCGATCGTCACGTCATTCGAGCAGCTATTGCAGACATTGCGGTTGATCACGCGATAAGGCGTTTCGAATTCGTTGAACGGCTCGGTAAAGCCGCTGATCATGACAACCGGGCATCCTGCGGCCCAGGCAAGCCATGACAACCCGCTGGATAATCCTACGAAAAAATCGGCATGGCGTAGCCATCGAGCGCGTTCACTCAGCGGGTGAGGGCCGGTCATGTCCTCGGCACCATGGGGAATATGGTGCCAGATGGTCCCGTTGCCCGCCACGCGATCACGGTCGATGCAGATGACACGATACCCCTTCTCCTTGAGATGGCTGACAAGCCTCTGCCAGCCTACGGGGTTATTCCAGTATTTGTTGTGCCCGGTAGCCTGTGTGGCAATACACACATAAGGCTCTTCGATCGGTCGACCGCCATCCGCGATCCTGATGGACGGAAGGCGTGCCTCTGGGGTAAGGCCGAGGATGTATGCTCCGGATACGGCCAGCCCAACCTGCCGGTAATCGGTGGGCTGATGATCACGATTGATGTCGTTGAAAAAGATCAGCACCTTGTAGCGTGCATAAAAGGGCCGCTCGAGAATAGCCCTATCTTCCGTGACGATCAGTCGCTCATCCTGATCCCGGAAGAGCTCTGCAAGCCCGGGACGCACCAGGCAATGGGCAATGCATTCGTGCTTGGCGGCAAAGGCCTGGACCTGGCCGATCCAGGCAAGATGATCGCCGATGCCGCCCAGATGCATCTCGATAAGAATTTCCCGACCGCGCAGATCGAGCGTGTGTTCGAGCACCGTGGTTCCGTTGCGGGAAATCTTGAGCGAGAACGGCACAAAATACTTTTTGGAGCTGCATACGAAACCGCTGCCCGTCCCCTGGGGGAAATCTCCCTGCGAGAAGAGCAGCGTATGGGTTCCAGTGTCCATGATCTCGGCATGCCAGTCTCCCGGCGGAAGGCTGATTCGGCACCCATCCTGGAAATCATACCGTATTCCGTCGGGGCCGGCCTGGCTCGGCATGCTGTCCATTGATATTGCCTTCAACTATACGGCGTCAGGAGACGTGCTGAAATGGGCGCAGATCTCGCCATAAACTTGCATAAGAGCGTTATAGGTGGCGCCCACCGAATAATGATGGGCGGTCTTTTCAGCCTCGTCGAGCATTCTGTCAATGCGGGGCGCCCCGTGACGCAGTTCGGATATAAGTCCCGACAAGCAATCGACAATCTCCTCACATTGTTCGGGCGAGAACCAGTGCCCGTTACGATGCGACGCATAATCCTTGCCACCCGTGCCATGAAAACCCACCAGTGCACAGCGGGAGGCCATGGCTTCCAGGGGGGTCAGAGGCATGGCCTCCTGACGGGAGAGCGCCAGGAAAATTGCTGCGTTGCCCATGGTCTGGGCGACCTCACGCTGAGACATGTTTTCGAGCATGAACCAGGGGATGTCGCGCGTTTCGGGATATTTAAGGTGAAGCATCGTGCGGATCAGATGAGCGAGGGATGAATTCCCGGCTTCTGCGGGCCATTTGCGCGGGTTGGTCGCGATCGAGAGCGTTTTGTTCCGGGGGTGGAATGTGGCTGTGTCGACGGAATTGGGGACGACGTGCACATTGCGCACCCTGAGCATGGAAGACAGGGATCGCGCTGTTTCCTCACCCGGTACGATGAAGTGGGAAAATCCCATATCCATCAGTTCCTGCCCGCCGATACCATAGCTATAGAGGTAGAACGGGTTCTGGCAGAACATGATCTTTTTGCCTGGGAAAGGCGTCTTTGCGATATCGAGCAGCATATCCACAAGGATTTCAGGAAAGACCAGTACGTCGCCCGGGGCGGCCGTAAAACTTCCGCAGATATCCAGCCTTTCGGAGATATCGAGCCAGTCTGGTCTGCCTGATGGCTGGAAGACTGAAACCTTATATCCCGATTTTGCCAGCATCTCCGCATGTTGATACGTGACCTTGACGCCCCCGGAAATAGCGCCCGCGTCGAAGGGATTGAGAAAAATGACTCTGTTCATGAATATCCTGCGCTGTCGAAAGCGAAAAAATACCGGCTCCTGATAGCATCAATCATCATGCGGAATCTGGCCTTAACCCGGCGGCGGAGATTATTTTTCAACTTCCGACTCCCTGTCGCAGCGACACTCTGAGGCACGCAATATAGCCGGCGCCGGGGAGTAATTGCGTGATTTTTGATGGACGTCCTGCAACGTAAGTCGACACGGGGCTACGCTATAGAATTCTCTGTGAAAATCTCCGCACCGACTGTCTCCGTCGGCTCATGCCTGGGATTCCCGTCGGGCCGCGCTGTGAAAACTGCAGCGACACTGATCTGACTTACGAGGAGCGACTGCAATGTTTTGTTATGCTTTAACGAAAAATGACAAATATATGCCGATCTATTAACATCTGTATTCACAATAGAACCCATATTGTCGTTTTATGCCAACAATGTGATGGTTAATACCAAACAATTACGTATTGCGGTTCCAGGGACTCTATGGCATTGATGTTTGCTAATAAGCAACACGAGTCGTCCAGATAAAGGCGGCGTGATGTAAATGCCCGGTCTAGCGAAGCGTGGCCAAGGTCTCTGTTGTAGGATCTGCGATAGAAGAGCGCGTCGAACCGGATAATTCGAGGATTTGAAATGACGATCACATCGAGTGGTTCGGCAATCGGCGCCCAGATTACCTATGCCGGAGGACGTTACTCGGTTCTCAGCGGCGCCACGCTTGCGGTGCAAGGCGCTGGGACAACTGTTTTCAACCCTATGGTCTCGGGCTTCGGTAACGGACCCGATAACTCAGGGTTCCTGCCCGGCCAGTCCGGTGGCACGAACTATCCTGCTGTGCTCGTCGCTTCCGCCGCCGGTGTTGCTTCCGGTGCAACAGTCGGGTTTGGTGGCGTTGTCATGGGGGCCAATGGCGGCACGGCAGTCGGTGGCACGGCCTTCGATAGTGGCTCCTTCGTTGGTGCCAATGGCGGTGTCGTCGATGGAGCAACGATCGGCTCCAATGGTGGCGTGATGGCCTCGATGGTCGCCGGGTATGGTGGCGGCGCGGGTATCGTGCGCAATGTTCACGTGCAGGCGGGGGGCTATGGTCTTGCGGGTGGTGGTTTCACCATCAAGGGGCAGCGATTTGAAGGCGGCGGTATCATCTCCGCCAGCAGATTCGATGTAGGCTCGACGGAAATCCTGACCTCTGCCGGAACTGACATCGGCAGCGTGATCGGGGGCACACAGATCGTGTCCTCGGCTGGCGTTGCCATGAAGTCGATCTTCAGTGCAGGGACGCAACAAATCTTCAGCGCGGGTCTGGCTAGTGGATCCATCGCTTCAGCAGGCGGTCGTATCGAGGTCTATTCGGGCGGCACGGGTGCGGCATTGATCATCGCCTCTGGGGGCAGCCTGCATGTCAACATGAACGGTCGTGTGAACGGCGTTCAGATTCAGGCTGCGGCAGCAGCTACAGCCGATCGGGCGGCGATCATCTCAGGCGCAACCATTGCAGGTGGTGGTACTCTGACCCTCAACTCCGGCGCGACCCTGTTCAATGGTGTCATCGCAGGCACCACGTCGAGTGGGGGTGTCGGCGGACTGCTGGTGCTGGAATCCGGGGCGGTCCTGAGCGGCGTGACAAGCATGGGATGGAAGAGCCGACTGGATATCGACAGCGTCCAATATACTTCGGGAGCCGAGATATATTACACAAACAACGACATGATGGTCCTCGACAAGGATGGCAATCTGCTTTGGGAAGGCCCTGTCGGCGGAGGGACGTCAGCTGGCTGGAATGATTTCCATCTTGAGCGGGATCCGGTCGATGGCAGCATGATTATCGTTTATGACAAATGCTTCCTCAAGGGGACAATGATCCGTACCCCCCGTGGCGAAGTGGCCGTCGAAAATCTCGAAGTCGGCGACCGCGTTCTCGCTTACGTGAATGGAGAGGAGGTTGCCCGCGACATCATCTGGGTCGGCCATCGCTCCACGAATGTACGCCAGGGGCTGTCTGACGACGAAGCCGGTTATCCCGTCCGTATCAAGCAGGGCGCGCTGTCTGAGAATGTTCCGCATCGGGATCTGCTGGTTACGCCTGAGCACGCGATGTTCATTGACGGGTCGTTTATCCCGGCGCGCATGCTCGTGAATGGTCGCAGCATCGTTTATGACCGGAACATCAAGCAGTTCGATTACTACCATATTGAAACCGATGAGCATTCCGTTCTGTGGTCCGAAGGCGCGCTCAGCGAGAGCTATCTCGATACCGGTGACCGCAACCTCTTCTCGCGCGGCAGCTCCGTTGTGCGCCTGCTGAATGCGCCGGCGCGGGACTGGGCGCTTCACGCTGCAGCACCGCTCCGTGTCGAGCGTGAATTTGTCGAACCGGTTTACGTAGCGCTTTCAGAACGGGCCGACGCGCTGGGTATGACCGCAGTGCATCCTGCGGCTGAGACGACGACAGATCCTGATCTGCATCTTGTCGATGATCGGGGCAACGAGATACGGGCGATCCGTGTCGTTAATCGTTCGCATCTCTTCATGCTTCCGACGAATGTCTCGGGATTGCGACTTGTGTCGAGAACAGCGAGACCTGTCGATATGATCGGATCCTTTGTCGATGATCGCCGTCATCTGGGCGTCATGGTCGGTGAGATCCAGATCTGGGAGGCGGGGCAGACCCGGTCGCTGGACGCGCATCTCACCAGCGAGACGCTGGCAGGCTGGACGAGCCCCGAAGCGGGTATTACAGGCCGCTGGACCTCGGGCAATGCCGAATTGCCGCCGATCGAAGTGCAGGCCGGAGGAACGGCGATGCTCTCGATCGAGATCGTCGCGGGCGGCCCTTATCCGGTTATGGACAAAAATAGCTCGCTCGAAGCGATCGCGGGCTGAGGGGAGTAAGGAGCTTCCTCGCACGGGCGTGAGGGGTCATGTGTTGATTGCCTCATGCCCAGACCTCTTCCTTCTGCTGCGGTAGAGGAGAATCCTTTTTGTGTGTTTTACTTGTGAACAATCTCGAGCCGGGAGTTAATTACATGATCTTCACGATTAATTTTCCCAGGGATCACGCTGTGGGCAATGGCGTTCAAGTTGGCCCACATCATGGAATAATTATTGCTGGTGAATGAGTTAAACTCGAAATGCAGATTTTGTTTGTAAAAAACAAATAAGATATAACAATATACTATAGTAAAAGCCTATATATCTCCGCGTTGATTGTCGGATTTTTCTATGTCAGGGGTCTGCTTGTTAAGTAATTGTGAACGGAAGCGCGGCATTTCTGACGGATCTCCCTGGCAATCGAGGACGTCTTCCCTGCGTCCGGGAATTGCCGCCCGTCAGTATGCCCGCGCCCGATCCCTGGCGAGGAGGCTGAGATATGGGTATTACCTCTACCGGTATGAGCGGGAATGCATCGATCACCCAGGTCGGGCCGATGTCCTATCGCGTTCTGAGTGGCGCGACGCTCATCACTACAGATAAAAATTACGCTACGACAAACGTGTATGTTGAGGGGCTCGGTGCCGGTGGGACGGATAATCCTGCCATGCTCATCGCCTCGGCAGCGTCGGTCGCCTATGGAGCAACCGCCGTCTCCGGCGGTGTGGTTCTGGCAGGGGGTAACGGTCAGGCGCTGGGCGGTACCGCCTATGAGAGTGGCGGCTTCGCCGCGATCAATGACGGTGTGGTCAGTGGCGTGACGGTCGGTAATCTCGGCGGCGTGCTGGCCAGCAAGATCGGCAAGTATAGCGGTGAACCGGGACTTGTACTTAACGCGCATGTGCAAGCGGGAGGTGTTGGTCTTGCCGGGGGTGGTTTCACGCTCAAGGGGCAAGCCTTCGCTGGTCCGGGCGTTATTTCAGGCAGCAAGTTCGATATTGGCTCCACCGAGGCCCTTGCGAGTGGCGGCACCGATATCGGAAGCATCGTCGGCGGTACCCAACTCGTGTCCGCTGGCGGATCGTCTGTGTCGACCATCTTCAGTGCAGGTACCCAGCTACTGGGCGACGGGGCCTTTGCCACGGACTGCGTCGCCTCGGCTGGCGGGCTGATTCACGTGGGCGGGGGGGCGCTCTCGCTGGATATGACGCTGGGTTCGGGTGGCAGCCTTCTGGCCGAGGCCGGTGCCAATCTCAATACACTGGCAATCCAGCAGGCTGCTGCCGCAACGCTCCTGAACGATGCCTACCTCATCAATGCCACTATCAATGCTGGTGGCACGATGACGGTCAATTCTGGCGCAACGCTGATCAACGCCGTCATTTCCGGTATCTGCGAGGACGATAATCTTCCTGGGGGACTGCTGATTGTTCAGTCAGGTGCCGTTCTCCAGAATATCACCGTTGGCTGGAAGGGTCGTATCGACATCGATACACTGAGCTGGAACGAGGGGCAGCGTATCGTATACAGCCACAACACGATCAGTATTGTTGACGTCAATGGGAATGTCTTGTGGCAGGGCGATGTTCACGGCACCAAAGGCAACGCATCGAGCGATTATCACTTGGAGCGTGATCCGGCCGATGGAAGCGCGATCATCGTTTATGACAAATGCTACCTGACGGGTACCCTGATCCGTACCGAGCGGGGTGAGATCGCGGTAGAGGACCTTGTGGTCGGCGATCGTGTCGCGGCCCTCGTCGATGGCGATGTGGTAATGCGGGAGATCGTATGGCTTGGTCATCGGTCGAGCATTGTTCGTACCTGGCTTGAAGATGACGAGGCCGGTTACCCTGTCCGTATCCTCCGCAATGCGCTGGGTGAGAATGTGCCGTCCAAGGATCTTCTTGTGACGCCAGAGCATGCCATGTATCTCAACGGCGCTTTCGTACCGGCACGTATGCTGGTTAACGGCCGAAGCATCGCCTATGATCGCAGCATCACCCATTTCGATTATTATCATATCGAAACAGACAAGCATTCGATCATCTGGGCGGATGGCGCGCTCAGCGAAAGCTATCTCGATACGGGTGATCGCAGGCGTTTTGCCCAACCCGGAGCGGTTGTTCATCTGATCAATGCGCCGGAGGCCACCTGGGAGGGCGATGGCGCAGCGCCGTTGCGTGTGGATCGCGGTTTCGTGGAGCCTCTTCACGCGTCGCTTTCGCATCGTGCGGCCTCGCTCAATCTGGGAAGCCAGATTGCAGCGCCTGAAATTACCGAGGATCCTGACCTGCATCTGGTTGATGACAGGGGACGCATCATGCGCCGTATGCGTATGGTCAATCGATCGAGCGTGTTCATGGTGCCGCCCGATGCCCGACGCGTCCGGATCGTTTCCCGCGTGTCGAGACCGATGGATGTGATCGGCCCGTTCCATGACGATCGCCGTCATCTTGGCGTTCTGGTTGGTGATATCCAGATTTGGGAAGCGGACCAGACACGTCATCTTGCAAGTCATCTTCGTGATGAAACACTTGAAGGCTGGTCAAATATTGAGGATGGTCGTCAACGCTGGACAACGGGTTCCGCGTTGCTCGACTTGAGCGATCGCAAATCAGACGCAGTCTGTATTGTCGCGATCGAAGTTCTGGCCGGGGGGCCATACCTCGCCCAGTCTCCGGTACCACTTCGAGGGGCTCAGGTAGGCTGAGCGCCAAGGTTCAATTGGGTCATTCATTATTCATGACCCGGGGCGGCCGGATGGGCCGCCCTCTTTATCGTCAGGGATCGTGTTTTTATGTTCCATGTCATGGCTCTGCGTCACGCCAAGCAGAACCCTCATTCCCTGGCATTCGACAGTCTCGCGCAGGACTGGACTTTCGGGCAGCTTGAACGCGACGTCAGGGCAGTCACTCAGGCTCTCCGAAAACTCGAAGAGGCCGATCCGAGGCTTGTCGGGATTCATTGCGGTAATCTGTACTGGCACTGGGTACTTGTACTTTCCCTTGCTTCATTGGGACTCGCCAGTGCCTCCCTGCCTGAGAGCTCGGACCCTTCCTTCCTGCGCGACGTCCAGCTACTCGAGCCTGATATCATTATTTCCATCGGCGGGTTATCCCTTCAGGACGTTCAGGTTCTTGAAATCAATGAGGCCTGGCTTTCACGCGTGCGCCAGATAGAAGCGCGTCCGGTCAATCTGGCTAATAATCCTGATGCCGTGTGCCGATATGCAATCGCGGCGGGCACGGATATCGAGCGCAAGGTCCTGGCGATGACGTTCCGCCAGGCTGAGATGGCGATCATGCATATGGTCATGCAGGATCAGTCTTTTGGCGCGATCGCGGCATCGCATCCTCATATCCTGTCGACTATCGGGGTCATCTCCCTGACAGGTTTCGTTGTCGGATGCAGTGGCCTCTGCAGCGGTGCCCCGCTTAATTTTGTCAGCCACACCGATATCGGCATTCTTATTGCGCGGAAGATCCCGACCGTGGCCGTGGTAACCCCGGGTCATCTGGCTCATATCATCGAAGTCCTGCCGCCAGGCATGAGGCCGCTCGACACGTTGCGGCTTATCGTCACGGGTGGCAGGCTCAATCATGTTCTGCGCGACAAGGCGCTGGCAAAGCTGACCCCGCATCTGATTTCTGCCTACGGGACGGATGAGTGCGGTGCTCTCGCCCTCGGCCACGCGTCTAGCTTTGAAACGGACGACACGGTTGGCACTGTGCTACCATGGGTCACGCTTCAGGTTGTGGATGCGCAGGATGTTCCGCTCGCTGCCGGTCAGGAGGGGATTATCCGCATCAGGAGTTCGGGCCTGCTTGCCGGGTATGCAGATGGCGAGACAGATCGCGCGCGCCGTTTTGAGAAAGGGTGGTTCTACCCGGGTGATCGTGGGAGCATGGCTGATGACGGCGTGGTCCGCGTTATTGGTCGTGTCGATGACCTGGTCTCGATCGGTGGGGAAAAATTCGATCTGGGTGTGATCGACGATATCGGCCGCGATATTCTGGGACAAAGTCAGCTTGGGAGTTTTCTCTCTCTGGATGCGTCCGGGCGCAATCGCATCAATATTGCGCTTGCATCTTCCTCGGGTTTCGATGGCGAGCGTCTCGCTCAGGCCTTGCGGGCATTTTATCCGACACTTCCCCCCGTACGGGTGATGTCGGTCGATCATGTCCCGTGGTCGCTCGATGGCCGGGTAGACCGCGACAGGCTTGCCGCCGCGTTCGACCGCGCAGAACCGCTTCCGACCTGAAGCATGTGAGGCAGAGGTGCCTCGTCTCGGAAAGGGCAGGGCCATCAGGCCGTCTGCGATCATATAGTTGTAGGGTTTCAGTCTTATCATGTCGCGCAACAAAACGTCTGATATCGCCATCATCGGGATCGGGTGCCGTCTGGCCCCCAATATCACCAATGTTGACGAGCTCTGGTCTTTCCTGTGCGCGGAGGGTGAGGCTGTTACCGATATCCCCGAGGAGCGCTGGAGCCTCAAGCGCTTCTATGCCGAGGAAATCGAGGCCCCCTCGAAGACCTATATGCGCCGGGGCAGTTTCCTTAAGCGCAACATCCATGAGTTCGAGCCGCTTTTTTTCGGTATATCACCGCGAGAGGCCCAGATCCTCGACCCCCAGCAGAAATTGCTGCTCGAGGTGACCTGGGAGGCGATGGAGTCGGCGCGTATCCTGCCCGCCCGTCTGGCCGGGCAGAAGACCGGGGTATTCATCGGCATATTCGCTGTCGATGCCCATGCTCATACTTCGAGCCCTTATAATCTGCCGACGGTGCGCGATCATTTTGCTGCAACGGCGACGCCTTCGACGATGCTCTCTGCGCGACTGGCCCATGTTTTCGATTTCCAGGGACCGTGCATGTCCATCGACACGGCCTGTTCGTCCTCGCTTGTTGCGCTGCATCAGGCCTGTCGCAGCCTGAATGACGGGGATACCGATATTGCCGTGACCGGCGGTGTGAGCCTCATGATCTCACCGCAAACCTCCATATTCATGTCCAAGGGACATTTCATCGCCCGCGATGGTCGCTCGAAAAGCTTCGACGCTGCAGCCGATGGCTATGGGCGCGGCGAGGGAAGCGTCGTGTTCGTGCTCAAGCGACTGGAAGATGCCGAACGCGATGGCGATACGATTCATGCCATTGTCAGCGCGACCGGTGTCAATTCTGATGGGCGCACGCAGTTCCTGACCTCGCCGGATGCAGGCGCCCAATCGCGGCTGATGACAGAGGTGCTCGAGAAGGCCCAGGTGGACCCTCGAGAGGTCGCCTATGTCGAAACCCATGGCACGGGTACGCCAGCGGGCGATCCCATCGAGACCTACGCGCTTTCCCAATCCATCGCCCAGTTCAAAAAAGACAAGCTGGTGATCGGCGCGATCAAGGCCAATCTCGGCCATACAGAGGCGGCAGCCGGTGTACTCGGCACCCTCAAGGCTGCGCTTTGCCTGCGTCATCAGGAAGTGCCGCCCCAACCCGGCCTCAAAAACATCAATCCCTCCATTCACCTCGACGAATGGAATCTCGATATTGTCCGTGGCGAAACGCGTTCCCTGTCGGGAAAGAAGCCGGCGCGTTATGCCGGGGTCAATTCCTTTGGTTACGGTGGCACGAATGCCATCGCGCTTCTGCGACGCCCCGAGGACAAAGCCCCCTCGCGCCGAAAGAAGACGATAGCCCGTCGGTTGAACGGAAAGATTCCGTTCCTCCTGACAGCTTTTTCCAAGACATCCCTGCCGCTCATGGCAGCCGCCTATCGAGACCGTCTGGACGCCGAGGCGCCTCCTGCGCTGGCGGACCTCGCTTACAGCCTGGCGACGTCGCGCACATTGTTCCGTCACCGCCTTCTGGTCATGGCGCAGGATGAACAGGATCTGGCAGCCAAGCTCGATGCGTATCTGCAGGATCAGCGTGCCCCCGACATGGTGCAGGCCAGTGTCGAGGCACAATCGGGCAAGGGCATCGTCTTCGTCTATTCGGGTGTCGGGCCGCAATGGTGGGGCATGGGGCGTTATCTGCTCAGGGAGGCACCGAAGGAGGTTCTGGCCAAGGCCAAGGCCTGCGACGCCCTGTTCCGCAAGCTCTCCGGCTATTCCATCTGCGAGGAAATCCTGCGCGAGGAATCCGACAGTCGGATCGACAGGACAGCCATCCTCCAGCCTGCCATTTTCGTCATCCAGATTCTGGTGACGGAATATCTCGCTCAGCAGGGAATTTTCCCTGATGCGGTGCTCGGTCACAGCATGGGCGAGGTAGCAGCAGCCTATGTGTCGGGCAGCCTCAGTCTCGAAGACGCCGTGACGGTCATTTATTACCGCAGTCGCCTGCAGGGCACGCTGGACGGCACGGGGCGCATGCTGGCGGTTGGGCTATCGGCTGAGGCGGCGCAGGAACTCATCACGCAGGAAGCCCCCGAACTTTGCGTAGCGGCGGTGAATGCGCCCGCAACCTGCACACTGGCGGGTCCGGAAACCGCCATACGCGCCCTTGCCGCCGTGCTCACCCAGAAGGGCCTGTTCAACAGGGTCCTGAACGTGGATGTCCCGTTCCACAGCCCTGTGATGGATCGTATCGAAACCGATCTCAAGGAGGCTCTGGCTGGGCTCAGCCCCGACCCGGCTGTGACGCCGTTCTATTCGACGGTTTACGGCAGTCTTGCCGGTGAAAGCCATCGCGCAGATTCCCATTACTGGTTCAGTAATGCCCGTCAGCCTGTGCTTTTCGCCTCGGCAGTCGAGGCCTGCCTCGCCGACGGATTCACCCAGTTCGTCGAAATCGGGCCGCATCCTGTTATCGGTCGCGCCCTGAAATCGGTTGCGGACAAGCAGCAGGCGAAGCTGAGTGTCATCAGCACGCTCAACAGACAGGAAAGCGAGGCGAAATGCCTCGAAAATGCGGTCGCCAACATCATCCTGCATACGGCGCGCCTGGACTGGCAGAGCATCACCGGTGGCGTATTGATCGATCTGCCGAGCTATCGCTGGTCCCGTGAGGAATTCCGGGTGGAAAACGAGCGCGAGCATCGGTTCCGGCACGGTGGCTCGGGCCATCCTCTGATCGGCTTCGGGGCCATGACGCCGGGCAAGTCCTTCGTGGTCGATCTGACCGAGCTGGGCGTGCCTTGGCTCAAGGATCACTGCATCGATAATGTCGTGTTGCTCCCCGCGGCCGGATTTATCGAATCCGCACTCGCTGTCGGCCATGAGATCGAGGGGCAGAGCGGCGTCGTACTCGAGAATTTCGAAATTCTGGCGCCTCTCGTCGTGCAGACCGGCGATAATCCGATCCTGCATCTCGATTACGACGAGAGCCGCAAGGCGCTGCGTTTCCACAGCGCAAAGGAAGAGTTCTCGGAGATGTGGATCGACCACGGCAAGGTCGATATTCTCTCGTCAACGCCCTGGCCCATGCCGGTGATGGACCGGGATGAGGCACAGGCCTGGCTCGACAAGGGCGCACAGGGCAGCGTTCTGTATGACCGCATCCGTACCTCCGGCTTTCACTACGGGCCACGTTTCCAGACGCTGCAGCGTCTCGCTGTGCAGGATAATGTGGCCTATGCGCATGTGGCCCTGACCGAGGCAGAACGGGACGAGGGCGCAAACTACTACCTGCATCCCACGCTGCTCGACGGCGCCATGCATGCCATGATCGGTCTGGTGCCTGAAAGCTATGCCGATCATATGTATGTGCCGGTCGGCTTCGAGAGACTGAGCTGTTACGGTAAGGGAACGACGGAATGTCTCGTTCGTGCCGAAATCACGTCCATCAGCAAAAGTCAGATCGAAGCGTCGCTGCGCCTCTACACGATGGCGGGTATGCCCGTTGCCGAGGTCAAGGGCCTGCGTTTCGCTGAGGTGCCGCGTGCCCACAAGGAGGCCGCCGGCAGTGTCGAAACCCAGGAATATGTCACCAAATGGATCGAGTCCGAGGCATCGATCCTTTTCGCCGAGCCCAAGACGCTCCTTCTGGCAGGTCACAAGAGTGCTGGTCAGAAGAAACTCGCGGCCCTGCTCGAAGAAAACGGCGTCACGATCCTGATGCCGCCGCGCTCGGGCGACATCACGGCCGCTGCGATAGGTCTGGAGCCTGGCCTTACGCTCGATGCCATTGTTTACATGGCCGGGCCGGACCCGGATTCCGATTTCGACACCCTGATCGGGCAGATGACGACACTGGTCAAGTTTGGCGGCAGGCTTGGATTCGAGAGTTCCGACAAGCAGCCGCGCTTCATCTATGTCTCCGAAAACGCGACGTTCTTTGACCCGGAAGATCTCCTACCGCAGAAATCGAAGGTGCGAACCGATGGCGCTGCCCTTGTCGGTTTCTTCAAGGGGCTCGTTGACGAAAAGCCGGAATTCCGGGGCAAGGTGATCGATGTCGCCACGCTCTCGGGCACGGAGGCGGTGACGGCGCTCGCAGCCGAGATTCTGAATGAGGATAGCGAGGCTGAAGTCGCGCTGCGCGACGGGCGACGCTTTGCGCCGCGCTTCGTTCCTGTCGATGGTCAGCCGGACAGAAGGCTGTCGGATCTGCCGGGCTCACCGGGCATCAAGCTTCAGAAAAGCCGCACCGGTACGCTGGACGGTCTGCATTACAGGGCTTTCGATGTGCGCGAACCCGGTCGGGGCGAGATCACCGTACGGGTGCTGGCGACGTCGCTGAACTTCAAGGACATGCTCAAAGGCATCTCGGTCCTGCCGGAAAAATTCCTGCTCGATACCTATCACACCACGGAAATGGGCATGGAGTGCTGTTTCGAGGTTGTGGCCGTTGGCAAGGGTGTCAAGAATTTCCAGGTCGGCAAGCGGTATCTGACCTGTCATCCAGGGTGCTTCACCTCGCATATGACGATCCCGGTCAAGGGCTTCCGCGTGATGGCCCTGGATCTGTTCGAGACGGCGGGGCGCCCGCTGACCGTGGCAGAAGCCACGGGCCTGCCTATTGCCATCGCCACGGCCTTGTATTGCCTGCATGACCTGGCACGGCTGAAAAAGGGCGAGATCCTGCTCGTGCATTCCGCCGCAGGCGGTGTGGGTCTGGCCGCGATCGAAATCGCCAAGATCATCGGCGCGCGCATCTTTGCCACGGCCAGCAATGACGAGAAACGCCAGATCCTGCTCGATCGCGGCTGCGAGGCCGTGTGGGATTCACGCAGCCTGGCTTTCTATGACGGCATTCTGGAAGTCACGGGCGGCAAGGGCGTGGACGTCGTGCTCAACAGTTCCCCCGGCGAAATCCAGGCGCATAGCCTGGCGCTGCTGTGCAACACAGGGCGCTTCGTCGAGATTGGCAAGAAGGATATCTGGGAAAAGCGCGATCTCTCGCAGTTCAGCTTCAACGGGAACGTGTCATTCCACAGCTTCGATCTAGACCTGATGATGGCGCAGGACCATCGTAAGGCCGTGGCGATTTTCGACCGCATTCCGTATCTGTCGCGCAAGTTCGATACGGTCGTGCTGCCGCACAAGGTCTATCCGGCCTCCGAGGTGCGTGACGCCTTCAAGCACATGTCGTCGTCCAGACATATCGGCAAGATTCTCGTGTCTTACGAGGACCTGTCGAATGTGCGGGCCCAGCGACAGCCGGTGCGTCCAGTCGATCCGGCCGGGGCTTACCTGATCACGGGGGGGCAGGGCGGCCTCGGACTGGCGACCGCGGCATGGCTGGTGGCCAGCGGGGCAAGGCATGTGCACCTGATGGGACGCAGTGTTCGCCGCGATCAGGTGACAATTGATGCGATCAAGGCCCTCAAGAAATCCGGGGCGCGCGTCACTCTCCACTATGGTGACGTCGCGATCTATGACGATGTGGCGCGTATCAAGGCAGCCATTCTCGAGGCCGGGCAGCCCCTCAAGGGCGTGTTCCACGCGGCGGGTATCCTCGATGACCGGCTGATCTCGAAATTCTCGGAAGAGAGCCTGCGCAATGTGCTCAAGCCGAAGCTGCTCGGCGGGCGTCATCTGGATCTGCTGACGCGAGACTGCCCGCTTGACTACTTCGTGCTCTATTCCTCGATTGTCACCGTGACGGGAAATATCGGCCAAAGCAGCTATCTCGCGGCCAATGCTTCCCTTGACGCCCTGGCCAGTGCCCGTCGCAAGGAAGGCTATCCCGCCGTTTCCGTGCAATGGGGGCCGATTGCAGAGGTCGGCATGCTCGCCCAGGAGGGCAGCGTGGTGCAGTTCTTCGAGAATGCGGGCTTCCGCCTGCTCCCCGCAGAGGAGGCGCTCTCTTTCCTGCCCGACCTCATCAATCGTGACCGCGACAACGTTGCGGCCATGGCGATCGATTGGGAGACCTGCTTCGCGCATCACGGCGCTATCGAACGTAATCCGAAATTCGGACTGATCCGCCGTGAGAAGAGCATCAAGAACACATCCGCCCAGAAGCTCGCCCATCTCCAGAGCCTGAGCCCGGAGGAGCGTTACGAGTTTGTGCTGGATAATGTGAAATCGATCCTTGGAACGGTGCTCAAGCTTGAACCGGACAGCATCGATCCAGGTGCCCGACCGAACGAGCTGGGGGTGGACTCGCTTGCCGGGGTCGAGATCCAGACCGCGATCAAGACCGAGTTCAATGTCGAGATCTCGCTGCTCGTTCTGTCGCGTAACGAGCCGATCCGGGAAATTGCCCGCAACGTCCTGCGACAGATCAGCCTGAACGCCATGGCGGCAAGCTGAGACGCTTCAGGGCATTCCGGTGCCCTGAGCGACCGGATGGAAATCAAAGAAAGAGAGCCGAGGGCGACTAGCTCCCGGCTCTCTTTGTATTGGTCGCGTGATGGAAGACGGTCATTCCGTCTCCATTGTTTCTCCTGGGAGTTCGTCGGGTTCGGCCCAGGCAATCAACCCGACCACCACGCTCGAAGCGACAACAAAGATCTGTGCCGAGAGCGGCAGCCCCAGATTACGCCCGCAGACAGGCACGAGCTTGCCTGCCAGACCCTGGCCGAGCGAACCGATGGCGTAGCTCAGCCCCATGCCGAAGCTGCGCGTGTCCGACGGAAAACGCTTGGCAAGGTAATGGGGTACCAGCGCAAATACCCCCGAGGCGGCGAGTCCCATGATGACGGCAGAAAGCAGCAGGATCGGGTAGGAATTGCTGCTGAGGAATGGGTAGATCGTGAGAACGACTACGATGAGCGTGCCGATGATGACACGCAGATCGCCAAACCGGCTCGCGAGAGCGCCGCAGGAAAGCTTGCCGACCAGCGACCCGATGCAGAAGCACCCGATGGGCCAGAATACGAGGGCCGGGGTCAGGTGATGCACGTTGCGCAGGATCGTCGGGTAAAGGCTGTAGATGGCAGCCTTCTGGAACTCGAGGAAGGACATCAGCGCGATGGCCTGTATGGCGGCGAGCGTGAGCACGAATTTTGCCTTGGCGGCCGGGGGGGCGCCGTTCGTCCCGCGCAGTTGTTCCTGCTTGAGCAACCAGACCGGGCTTTCCTTCACCCCCCAGCGGATGAACAAGGCCAGCAGGGCGGGCGCGAGCCCGATGAAGAAGAGCAGCCGCCAGGAATAATGGGGCAGGATGAGCGCCTGCGCCGCGGTCG
Source organism: Asaia krungthepensis NRIC 0535 (assembly GCF_025995175.1). GTDB lineage: Bacteria > Pseudomonadota > Alphaproteobacteria > Acetobacterales > Acetobacteraceae > Asaia > Asaia krungthepensis. The sequence continues at coordinate 185,672 of NZ_BAPV01000061.1, read as the reverse complement.
CGGCGAGAAAGCCGAGTTCATATCCAGACATCATAATGGCCGAGGCCATGGCGCGGCTCTTGCCGGGCACGCTTTCCATGAGCAAGGCAGCCGAGGCCGTCCATTCCCCACCAAACCCGATTCCGAAAAGAAACTGGATGACGATCAGGCTGATGAGCCCGTTCGACATGCCGGTGGCGGCAGAAAAGATGCCAAACCACAGAACCCCCATGAGGAAGGCCAGGCGCCTGCCATAGCGGTCAGCCAGCCAGCCCCAGCCCGTATTTCCTACAGCGCGTCCGAGACTCTGGGCCAGGAGGACGGTGCCCATGGCGCTGATCGTGACCCCGAAATCATGGGAGATGTCCGGCAGGGTAAGCAACAGGGCCGTCTGGTCGAACGCATCGAGGAACCACCCCAGAAATGCTGCGACCGTGACCCGCCAGTAGGGTTTGAGCGCGACGAGCGGGGGATAGGTCAGAATCTGTGACACATAGGAAGGGCGGGCGGAGGCCGACATGGTCTCGTCCTTGAACTGGAAAGAAAAAGGGGGAGGAACACTATAGCGCGGTGATTCAGGACTGGTTCACTCCCTATTCTGCCGTGAGATGGCGGTGAAGGCGAGTCCCGTTTTCCTGCGACCTCCATGCCACAGGGGGAGAGGCGCATGCGCCGCTTCAGGAACCCTCTCGCCCATAAGCGCCGAGGCGTTCAGGGGTGAGCGCGGGAGGGTGGCTTCGCGCGGGCATCGTTTGCTTTGCTCATCCACATAGGTACCCGTTGCGCGTCCCGGAATTTCGGCTGGGAATCTGTTGGAGGAGGGAGGCGAACAGGCCGCCATGTTGCCCGATCGTCGCGCCTGCAGGAGGGGTTTGCCCGGCTATGCACGGTTCATCGTTATACACGGAGCATGACCCGGCATCCGCATTTATGAAATTTCGGGGTACCAAGATCGCGTCATGCTCTCGAGCAGCGCAGAAGCAATCGCAAGGGCCTGGTATGAGCGCCATCGGATCTGTCCTTCAGGCAACGCCGTATTGTGTTCAACGCGGGGCTACCGGGCAAAGAGGCCGTTGCGGGAGGAAATCAGGGAAGACGGCAGAATATCACCCGGCCCATGAAGTGAGTTTAACTTGCCCCGGAACGCTGTTAGCTGCTCTGCGCTATGGACCGAGAAGAGGAAAGAAACGAGATGGCGCAAGTGGATACGTTCTATGACCGGTATTTCCAGACGGCTCTGGACGGGCTCAAGGCCGATGGCAGCTATCGGCATTTTGCCGAACTCGAGCGCCATGCCGGTCAGTTTCCGCATGCCTATCATCACGGTCTGGGCCGTGACATCACGGTCTGGTGCTCCAATGACTACCTCGCCATGGGCCAGCACCCCGATGTTCTAAAGGCCATGCATGAGAGCCTCGCCCGCAGCGGCGCTGGTGCTGGCGGCACACGCAATATTTCGGGGACGAACCACGAGCATGTGGCGCTGGAGCGCGAGCTTGCCGATCTGCATGGCAAGGAAGCGGCGCTGCTATTCAATTCGGGCTATCTGTCCAACTGGGCCACGCTCGGCACCATTGCTGCGCGGCTCAAGGGCTGCGTCGTGCTTTCAGACGCCGCCAATCATGCATCGATGATCGAGGGCATACGTCATTCCCGCGCCGAGAAGATGATCTTCCGTCATAATGACGTGGCCGACCTTGAAGAGAAGCTGAAGGCGCTACCGCTCGAGACGCCCAAGATCGTCGCTTTCGAGTCCGTCTACTCGATGGATGGTGATATTGCGCCGATCGAAGAGATCTGCGACCTGGCCGATCGCTACAATGCGCTCACCTATCTGGATGAGGTACATGCTGTCGGACTCTATGGGCACCAGGGCGGGGGTGTTGCTGAGGAGCGCGGCATCGCCCATCGTCTCTCGGTGATCGAGGGCACGCTGGGCAAGGGGTTTGGCGTGGTCGGTGGCTATATCACCGGCAGTGCAGCCCTGTGCGATTTCGTGCGTTCCTTCGCCTCCGGTTTCATTTTCTCGACCGCTCTCCCGCCCATGGTGGCCGCTGGCGCGTTGGCGAGCATTCGTCATCTGCGCCAGAGTCAGGAGGAGCGGAACGCGCATCGTCAGGCCGTTGCCTGGCTGCGCGAGAGCCTCGATGATGCTGGTATTCCGCATCTGGCCAATCCCTCGCATATCGTGCCCGTTATGGTGGGGGATGCGACGCGCTGCCGAGCCCTTTCGGACGCGCTGCTTCAGCGCTTCGGTCATTACATTCAGCCCATCAACTACCCGACTGTCCCCCGTGGAACAGAGCGTCTGCGTATCACGCCGGGTCCGCTCCACAGCAAGGCGGATATCGATTCTCTGGTCGGGGCTCTGGCTGTTCTGTGGCGTGAGCACAGGCTTGCCAACGCCGCCTGACCGGGCTCTCAAGGGCCGCGTCATGATCGGGTGAGCACGGGCGTTACCCTCTGATCTGCCCGTCAGCTCCGAGGGCACCAAGTCTGTGCCCCATACCCGATGCTATGAGTATGGGTAGGTATCCAGCCCGCCCGATGTCGACTGCCCCTTAGATGCAGGTTGCGGCCATATTGGGCTGAGGGGGCCGCCCGCGATCCGCGCTGGCCACCTCGCTCTTGTCACGCGGGCCTGTTTCCAGCGAATGGTCCGCCCACCCGTCGCGCCTCTTGTGAACCGCTGCATGTCGGTCCTGCCCACCCTTAAACTGTTTCCCATGTGAGGGTAGAAAGCAGGGCCTCATCTTCCAATTATTCCGTCTTCAAGGATGCGCCTGATGCTGTCCCCTTCTCGAGCGCCCGGTCTGTGCGCCCGGTTTCCGACACTTATGACAAGCCTGTCCGCAGTGCTGATTTGTGCCATGCTGGTGTTCGGAGTGCAGGGCGCGTGGGCGCAGAGTGCGGCACCGGAATCAGCTGCGCCGAAGATTACAGCGGATCAGGCGCGCCAATTGGCCTCGGTTCTCAATGACGAAGGCAAGCGCCGCGAATTCCTCACCACGCTTCAGAACCTCACCCAGGCACAGCAGGCGACAGGAGGGAAAGCCTCACCGGAAAAAACAGGGCCCCAGCTCAAGCCTGACGGACTGGGCGCGGAACTGCTCGGGAGCGCTTCCGACTGGACCCATGCCGCAAGTGTACAGGCGCATAGCTTGTTGCGCACGGTGGTGGATGTACGCGCCATTGGCCCTTGGTGGCGCCATATGCGCAACAACCCTGCTGACCGGCAAGAATCGCTCAAGCTCCTGACACGCGCGCTCATTCTCGCTGTCGTCAGTAGTTGTCTGTTTTACGCGCTACGGTTCCTGTTGCGCGGGGTTCGCGGACGGGTGGAAGCACTGGCGCGCGTCAAGGGGCGCACGGCTCTGGCCAAGGAGCTGGATGACCGACAGGCCGCTCAGGACGCCGCAGATGAGGCTGCCCAAGGCGCAGCAAGCCAGGAAACGGCGAACGAAACTCTGTCCAGCCACAACGAGTTCGAGACAGCACCGGAACCCCGTGAAACAGAGGAGGGGCTCGATAAGGAGCGCCTGTCGCGACTGCGTCATCAAGGCGCTCTGGCCCGCCTCACGCTGGTGCTCAAGCGGCTGCCCTATAGTTTCCTGTGCCTGTTGCTGGACTGCGTACCGGTGCTGGTTGTGCCGTTCATCGCCCTTCTCATCGTAGTGGTCGATCCCGCTGCCGACGAGTACACGACGGCGCTTCTGCGCGCGCTCAGCCTGACCGCGCTGATCTCGGCCGGGCTGATTATCGCGATACGCGCCATTCTAGCCCCGAAGCGCCCCTGGCTGCGTCTCGCCATGTTCTCCGATTCCGCCGCCGTCTTCCTGTTCGACTGGCTGCGTCTTCTGGTCATGACGACGGGCATCTCGGCGGCGGCGTTCGAAACGCTGGATGATTGCGGTCTGCCCGATCGGGTCAATGAGGCGCTTCTCAAGATCCTGACCCTCGTGTTGCATCTGATGGTCGCGGTCATGATCCTGCGCAGTCGGCCGCGCGTCATGCGCTTTTGCGATCGTGGCGACCGGCGCGGGGCAGGGGCCAATCTGCTGCATTTCTTCGGACGGACCTGGTGGGTCGTCGCCCTGTTCTTCGATATGGGGCTCTGGCTCGTCTGGGCAGCCGAGATCCATCATGGTTATGCCGCGATCTGGAAGCTGTTCCTGCGCAGCGCGCTTGCGCTTGTGATCATGCGTTGCGTCAGCATCGTCCTGTATGGCGTACTTGAGCGCGTCTTCCGCAAGGCGCCCGGCTGGGTCACGCTGAGCGAGGACGCCCAGACGCGCTTCACACGGTATTATGCCCCGGCCCAGCGCGTGACATCGATCATTATCATCGCGCTCACCGTGCTGGCTCTCGCCAGCGCCTGGGGCGCGCCCATCAAGGCGCTCTTCGGGGTCGGCGGACTTGGCTACAGGTTGATCTCGTCCTCCATGACCGTGCTGATCGCGTGCCTGCTTGGCATCGTGGTCTGGGAGGCCAGCAATGTCATGCTGGAGCGTTATGCCCGCAAGGTTGGTGGGCTCGATGACGGGGCGGCCCGCGTCGCGCGCGTGCGCACCCTTCAGCCCATGATCCGTATCGTGCTGATGGTGGTGCTCGTCGCGGTCATTGGCCTGACGATTCTGAGCGAGATCGGGGTCAATGTGGCGCCGCTTCTGGCTGGGGCCTCCATCTTCGGCGTAGCACTCGGCTTTGGCTCCCAGAAGCTCGTTCAGGACTTCATCAACGGTATCTTCCTGCTCATGGAAAATGCCCTGACCGTGGGCGATGCCGTCACGCTGAACGGGACTTATGGCGTGGTCGAGCATCTCTCGCTTCGAACCGTTCATGTGCGTGCCAATGACGGATCGATGAACATCTTTCCGTTCAGCTCGCTCGGTCAGATCATCAACTACAATCGCGATTTCGCCCGAGCCATCATCGTGGCGGAAGTGGGCTATGAAACCGATACCGATGAGGTTGTGTCTGTCATCAATGATATCACCGCGGAGATGCGCGCCGACGACAACTTCAAGAACCTCATCATCGATGATTTCCAGATGTGGGGGGTCGATGCCTTGAACCAGACCTCGGTCACGGTGCGCGGCACATTGCCCACCATCACCTCAGGGCGCTGGCCCGTGCAGCGTGAATTCTATCGTCGTCTCAAAAAGACCTTCGAGGCGCGCGGTATCCATCTGCCTTATCCGACACGTTTCGTGGAAGTGACGGGTCTGGCCGGGGCTCAGCTCGATCTGGGTGGAAAGGCGTTGCACCCGGTACAGACGGACACCTTGCCTGCCGATGCCCCCCGTCAGTCTGTGAATAGGGAAAGGGACGGTCAGGTGAAGCAGGAACCGGGTCGGGCGTCGGAGTCTTCCTGACCCGGAGCGATCCTCACCAGTTGCCGCGGTTTTTCGGGTCATTCCCTCAGGTATGGCCCCTTGAAGGACCGTGATTGCTGTAGGTCTGGCCTTGGTATGGGAGCTGTGCGGCGGGGCGCGCCGTCGCAAACAACGTCGCGCTTGTTCTCCAACATGGTCCCGGGCTGAGGCTCTGTCATCGTCCTGGACGCGAGTTGCAAAGGCCGCGGGTGCGCGCCCGAGGTGAAACGGTCTCGCCGGGTCGGCGAAGCGAGGACTCAGGGGTTGCGCAAGGCGTTGCGGAGTTTTTCGTCCAGCATGGCGGTGGTGAACGGCTTGGGCAGGATATGGATCTTCTCGTTTCGCACGCTACGATCGAAGATGGCCTGCTCGGCGTAGCCTGTGATGAAAAGCACCGAAAGGCCGGGTCGAAGGCTGAGCGCCGCATCGGCAAGCTGTCGGCCATTGAGGCCGCCCGGCAACCCGACATCCGTGATCAGCACATCGAAAAGCCTTTCGCGGTCATTCAGGAGCGCAAGCGCAGCGGTGCCATCGCTGGCCTCCTGAACGATGGCCCCCCAATCTTCAAGGGTCTCGCGCATGGTGAAGCGCAGTGTTTCCTCGTCATCGACCAGAAGCACCCGCAGATGGGTCAGGACATCGCCCCCGCGCTGGGCAGGGACGATTTCCGACGCCACCGGAAGTGAAGCGGCGTGGCTCGGCAGCCAGATATGGACCGAGGTCCCTGACCCGGGGGTCGAGGTGATGCTGACCCTGCCGCCCGACTGACGCGCAAATCCGTAGATCATGCTCAGCCCGAGCCCCGTGCCTTTTCCAAGGGGCTTGGTCGTGAAGAACGGATCGAAAGCCCGCGCCATCACATCGGCGCTCATGCCCACGCCGGTATCGGTCACGGAAAGCACCTGATACATGCCCGGTCGTAATCCCCATTCCTCCGCCTGAAGCAGACCGAGCGTGCAGCGTGAGGTGATGATCTGCATGTGGCCACCCTCGGGCATGGCGTCACGCGCATTGATCGAGAGATTGAGCAGGGCGTTTTCAAGCTGGTTCGTGTCGACAAGCGCCGGACCGATGGTCTCGTCCAGACAGAGCTCGAGAACGACTGACGGACCGACCGTACCGCTGATGAGGTCTTCCAGTCCGACGATCAGGGCGTTGATATCGGCAGGCTGCGGGTCGAGCGTCTGGCGGCGCGAAAAGGCAAGAAGTCGGTGTGTCAGCGCGGCCGCCCTGTCTGTCGCGCCCTGTGCGGCCATGATGTAGCGATCGAGTCCCTCCGTGCGTCCTTGCTCGATGCGACGCGACAGCAGCGATAATGCACCTCCGATACCCGCAAGGATATTATTGAAATCATGCGCCAGACCGCCTGTAAGCTGGCCAACGGCTTCCATTTTCTGCGACTGACGGAGCTGGTCCTCAAGGGCTATCCGGTCGGTCACGTCGCGCCCGATCAGATAGATGTCATCGCCTTCGATCGAGCCGGACCAGTTGAAGGTGTGCCATTCGCCGTCCTGATGCAGGAAGCGCAGATCGACTCCATGATCCAGCCTGCCCTCGCGCAGGAGGGAGAGCGCCTCGGTTGCGCGCGCCGTATCGTTGGGATGGACCAGATTCTCGGCCTTGTTGCCTATCCAGTCGCGTGCCTTGTCGCCAAAGCAGCTCATCCAGCTCGGGTTCAGATAGCGAAGCCTGCCGTCGCGATCGGTCAGCGCCAGCAGGTCGGCGCTTATCGCCCAGAGACGATCTCGCTCACGTGTCCGGCGCAGAACCTGCTCCTCGAGCGTCTCGTTCATGCGACGCAGGGCTTCCTGCGCGCGGACCTGCCTCAGGGCGGCCCAGCTTCGATCCGAGACTGTCCTGACAAAGGACAGGGTGATCTCATCCCAGCAATGCGGATGCGCGAAATGCACCAGGGCGACCGCCTGGAGCACGCCGTTTTCCATGATCGGGACGTTGAGCAGCGCGCAGATCTCGAGCGGGGCAAAGAGCTCTGCCTGATCGGCTGTCAGCGGGTTGGTGCGCACATCGTCAATGGCCACCACCTCGCCCCGTTTCAGGAGATCGATGTAGGAACCAAAGGCACGGAAAGCGTAGATACCGGAGACATCGGGATAGGAAGTGTCGCGCCGCCAGCTGTCATTGACCAGAGCCAGTTCGCGTTCCTGATCGACATCTGCAAAACCTGAGCGATCCGCCTCAATGGTCACGCCCAGCGTACGGGCGGTGAGGGAGAGGATTTCCGCCTCGCTTGAGAGCGAGCGCAGTTCATCGCCGAAGGTGACCAGCGCCTCACGCTTGAGAGTCTGACGTTTCGGGGCGTCGATATCGAGCAGGATGCCGGGGAAATGGCTGATCTGTCCGTTCTGGTCCCAACTGCACGATCCGTTGGCCTCAATCCACCGGCTGGTGCGCGTACCATCATCTCGCAGGCGGAACTCGCATCTGAAAGGCGCGCGCTCGCGCAAGGCCTTGTCGAGAGCGTCGCTCACGATCGGGCGATCCTCCTCGGTGATACAGTCAAGCAGGGCCTCGAGACTGACCCCGTCAGCGAGAGCGGATGGAGACAGATGCAGTGTCTGGGCCATGCGCAGATCGCCCGTGACCCGCTCCCTTTTCGCGTCCCAGAGCCACATTCCAACAATCGTGCCCGCCGCCAGGGCCAGTTCGAGCCGCTCATGCTCCTGATTGGCCACTGTCATGTCACGGGAGATGCCCAGAATACGCTCGGGCATACCATCGGGTGCGAGAATGGGTGTGACCACCACATCCCACAGGCGTTTGCGTCCGTCGCTCGACTCGACATATTCTTGAAAATGGCTGGTCAGCCCCGCACGCGCCGAAGCAATGGCATCGAGCGATAGCCTGCGTCCACGCTCCTGCCATACATCCGGCCAGAAAACGCCGAGCATGTCTGCGGGCGAGCAAAGATCGAGCACGAGAACGGCACCGTGATTAACGAAGGTGATCGTGCCGTCGAGATCGAGGATCTTCACGCAGTCATTGGCGCTGACCAGCATCGAGTTGATGAATGCCTGACTGGTGCGTAGCGCGGTATATTCGTCATGATCGCGGCTGATGACGGTGCCGGTACAGCCCTGAGCATGGGGCTGCGCGCTGATATGGACCGGTCTGGGCAGACCTCGGGCATCGTGGAACACTACTCCTGTCTGACCCGCCTGGATGAGCCATTGCACAGGGTCGAGATCGGGACTTCCCCTGTGACTCTCGCGCAACCGGGAAAGGAACACGGGCCACTCGATACCCTGACGCAGAGCCTCCGCATCGAGCCCGCACAATGCCGCCATGCGTGGATCGCCCGTCAGCCTGCGTGTCTGATCGTTCCAGAGCAGAAAGCCGAGCTCTGCCTTCTCGCTCTGGGATGGAAGCGGGTTTTCCGGTTGGATAGCCTCGCTTTTTTCCAGAGACATCTGGTTCTGGCGGAGAGCCGGTACGGTCGGGAGGGTTTGGGCATTTGAGGCGGAGGGCGAGAGGGCATCTGGTCCTGCGCCGAGCGAGACATAAGCAAGTGTCTCCAGCAGATGGGCATGGGCCTCGATGATACGGTGGTCACGTTCCGACAGTTGAGCTTCGCGTGTTTCAACGGCAATCACACCCAGAAGGGGCGAGCCGAGGGTGAAGAACAGCCAGCCAGCCAGGATGGAGTGGTTCGCATGAGGGGGAGCCTGAGCCCAGTCATGGTCGGGCCATAAACCGAGATCGGGCAGGTCCCTGCGCGCGGGCTCGGCATGACGCGCCCGTTTTCCACTCACAAGTAGAAGCGAAATCTCGTTCTGCGGGAATGTCTCGCGAAGTGCCTGCAGGGCGTGAGGGGGGAACCGGATTTCCAGAGGCTCCGTTTCCCGTGTAGTCTCCGGGCCAGAACGCTCCCGCACTTGCATGTTGAACGCCCCCCGGCATGTCAGGCAGCCGGCCCATCAGGGCTGGCCAGGCGTCTCAGGCACTATTGAGTGAGCCCGCTCTATCCCTGAAGTTCATAGCGCCTGAAGCGTGAATGCGTAAACAGTCAATTAAGAGCGGCCTAGACCGATGCCGTCAAACCTCCGTCAACCATCAGAATATGGCCATTCACGAAGCTCGATGCCTCCGAGGAGAGGAACACCGCTGCCCCCACAAGTTCACTCGCCTTGCCCCAGCGTGCGGCCGGTGTGCGCTTGCACAGCCATGAGGAAAATTCGGGATCGGCCACGAGCGCCGCATTCATCTCTGTCTCGAAATAGCCAGGGGCCAGACCGTTAATCTGCAATCCATGGCGTGCCCAATCCGTTGCCATGCCCTTGGTCAGCATCTTCACGGCACCCTTCGTGGCGGTATAAGGCGCAATTCCCGGGCGGGCGAGCTCACTCTGGACCGAGCAGATATTGACGATCTTGCCGCTCTGACGCGCGATCATGCCGCGCGAAACAGCCTGAGCCACGAAAAACACCGCATTCAGGTTTGTCGAGATCAGCCTGTCCCATTCCGCACGCGGGAACTGATCGAGCGGCGCGCGGGACTGGATGCCCGCGTTATTGATCAGGATATCGATCGGGCCTTCCTTCTCGATGGCCTCGACACCCGCGAGAACCTGATCCTGATCGGTGACGTCGAACACGCTGCCACGGGTCGCGATCCCTTCGGCCTCCAGCCGTGCACGGGCTGAGTCGAGATGGGCGGCATTGCGGCCGTTGAGAATGATCTCGGCGCCAAAGCTGCCCAGGCCCTGAGCCAGCGTGAAGCCGATACCGCGCGAGGCGCCGGTGATCAGCGCGCGCTTGCCATGAAGCGAAAACAGGGAGGGGTCGGACATTGAGACTTCCTTCAGCGCGTGAACGGGGACGAAGAGCGCCAGGAAGTTCTCTCCCTCATCCAGGGAAGTCTCCGGGGGCGGCTCATATGCTGGGCATGCTAACAGGCTGATCACACCTGCCCAGCCGACATTTTCGTGTGGTTTCTTACAAGCGCGCCTCGCGGCGACGGGCCTCGCCATCATGAAACCTCGCCGAGCACCCGATCAGGGCGTTCTTGGCAGGATTACCGCAGAGTCGTCTCCGGTAAGGCTCGGATCTTGGCGCAGCACTGCGTACACGCCATACAGAAGGCATGACTCAGGAAGCGACCTATCTCCCCATTGCCTTGCGCCTTGACGATGCGCGTGCCCTTGTTGTGGGGGGCGGGCAGGTCGCGGGCAACAAGCTGCGCCTGCTGCTGGAACGCTGTCCCGATATCACGGTCTGCGGCGTTTTGAGCGATCCGGAGATCCTGCAGGCTGTCGAGACAGGCCGCATCCGTCACGACATCCGCCCGCTCGATCTCACTCTGATTCGCACTCTTCTTCCTGCCATGCGCCTCGTTTTCGCCGCGACCGAGGATGAAAAGTTCAACCGAGAGGTCGCGGCAGAGGCGCGCAAGGCCGGGGTGAATATCTGCGTGGTCGATGATCCTGCGCCCTCCACCTTCATCACCCCGGCGATCATCGACCGCACACCCGTGCAGATTGCGATCTCGACCAATGGTGCGGCACCGGTGCTTGCCCGCCGCCTGCGGACACAGATCGAAGCGCTCCTGCCGGACGGGCTGTCCCGTCTGGCGCGCTTCATGCAGGCCCAGCGCGGCTGGATACGCAAGGCCCAGCCCGACACACAGATTCGTCGTCGTGCCTGGGAGGACTTTGTCGATGGGATCGGGGCCGAGCGTGCCCTGCGCGGTGAGGATGAGGCGGCACGGGCGAGTCTCGAGGCAACGCTGAGGGGTGTGCCCAGAGAGGGTGAGGTCTGGCTTGTAGGGGCAGGGCCGGGCGATCCTGATCTGCTGACGCTGGCCGCACTGCGTCTCATGCAGAATGCAGATACCGTGCTTTATGACCAGCTCGTGCCGGCGGCGATCATGGACCGTGTGCGGCGTGATGCCGAACGCGTTTTTGTAGGCAAGAAGCGCAGCAACCATTCCCTGCCACAGGATGGCATCAACGAGGAACTGATCCGTCGCGCGAAAGCAGGGGAGCGCGTGCTGCGCCTGAAAGGCGGCGACCCCTTCATCTTCGGCCGTGGCGGTGAGGAAATGGAGGCGCTTGTCGACGCCGGGATTACGGTGCGTGTCATTCCCGGTATCACGGCGGCGAGCGGGTGCGGCGCGGCGGCGGGTATTCCACTCACGCATCGTGACTGCGCACAAAGCTGCGTGTTCGTGACCGGCCATGCACGGGCTGATGGCACGCTCAATCTCGACTGGCCGAGCCTCGCCAAGAAAGGCCAGACCCTGGCCATCTATATGGGCCTCGCCCCCATGGCGGATCTGTGTGCCCAGCTACAGGCCCATGGACTGCCGCCCGACTGGCCTGCTGCGGTGATCGAGCATGGGACACGTTATGACCAGCGTGTGCATGTGGCAACGCTTGCCACGCTGCCCGCGTTGATCCTCGAGCGTCGCGTTGTGAGCCCCGCTTTGACGCTGGTCGGTGAGGTGGTGACGCATCGCCGTTCAATTCACCATCAAGAAACGTGAAGTTCGTAGATTACCCATTGCACGTTGGGGTTCGAGGTATTATGTCGAGGCTCACGGCGCAATAAGCGATTTTCTAGTGTGGATTATCCAGTCATGGCCCTGACGCAGGCAGAACGGCAGATCCTCGAACAGACCCCGGAAGCCTCCATTTTGGAACGCTCCATGGAGTTGCTTGCCGGTCGCATGGCACTGGTCTCGTCCTTCGGTGCAGAATCTGCGCTACTCTTGGCGATGATCGCGGATATCGACACCGATTTTCCGATCTTCTTTCTCGATACACGGCGTCATTTCCCGGAGACTCTGGCCTATCGCGATACGCTGATCAATCATCTCGGCCTGACGGGTGTGATCAATATTGCGCCCACCGCCGAGGCCCTGCAGGACCGCGACCCGCAGGATATGCTGGCTGATTTCGACCCCGATGCCTGTTGTGCGCTGCGCAAGGTCGAACCCATGGACGCAGCATTGAACGATTACGATGCGTGGATAACGGGGCGCAAACGCGGCCAGGCAGCCACACGCGCGGCGATGAAGCTGGTTGAGCCGCTCGAAGACGGGCGCGCCAAGATCAATCCCCTCGCGTCGTGGACACGCGAGCGCATTGACGCGGAAATGACTCGCCGCGCCTTGCCGCGTCACCCCCTGACAAGTCTCGGCTTCGCCTCCATCGGCTGTGCGCCCTGCACGCGCGCCGTCGCCGAAGGCGAAGACCCCAGAGCCGGACGCTGGGCCGGACAGACCAAAACCGAATGCGGCATTCACCTGCCTGCGCGATAACGGAGCATAAAATGAGTTTGGTGCCCCCCAGCCCAGCTACCACCCTGGCCACCCCGCGCGCCATGGACGATCTCGACCAGCTCGAGGCGCAGAGCATCTTCATTCTGCGTGAGGCCTATCGCAAGCTGCGTCCGCTCTCCCTGCTCTGGTCTCTGGGCAAGGACAGCAATGTCATGGTCTGGCTGGCGCGCAAGGCTTTCATGGGGCGTGTGCCGTTTCCGGTCATGCATGTCGATACGGGCAAAAAATTCCCCGAAATGTATGCGTTCCGCGAGGAATACACCAAGAAGTGGAATCTCGATCTGATGCTTGGCGACTGCCCGCCGGTCGAGGAGATCGATCCCTCGCTCCCGCCTGCGGCGCGCTCTGCCGCGCGCAAGACCGCCGGACTGGCGAGTCTGATCGAGAAGCACAAGCTGCGTGGTGTGATTGCCGGTATCCGTCGTGACGAGCAGGCGACACGCGCCAAGGAACGTGTGTTCAGCCCGCGTGGTGCCGGGCATCGCTGGGACGTACGCAACCAGCCGCCCGAATTCTGGGACCAGTACGCCACGCCCTATGAGGACGGCATGCATATCCGTGTGCATCCGCTGCTCTCATGGCGTGAGATCGATATCTGGCGCTATATCGAGCGCGAGAACATTCCACTGGTTGATCTGTATTTCGCCAAAAACGGCAAGCGCTATCGCTCGCTGGGCGATCAGGACATCACGAGCCCCATCGACAGCAATGCCTCGACCTTGGCCGAGGTAATTGCCGAGCTCGAGAACAGCAAGACCTCCGAGCGCGCCGGTCGCGCCATGGATCATGAATCCGAAGACGCTTTCGAGCGTCTGCGCGTTGCGGGCTATCTCTGAGTTATGGGCGATAACATGACAACCAATGACCTTCCCGCCTCGCTGCGCGCGGCTGCTACCCCCATCGTGATCGTGGGCCATGTCGACCATGGCAAATCGACCCTGATCGGTCGTCTGCTCTATGACACGGATAGTCTGCAGGACGGCAAGCTGGCCCAGATCGTCGAGAGCAGCCGCAAGCGCGGTCTGGCTGTGGAGTGGAGCTTCCTGCTCGACTCGCTTCAGATCGAACGCGACCAGGGCGTGACGGTCGATTCCACGCGCATCCCCTTCCATCTGGGCGGGCGTGAATTCGTCATTGTCGACGCACCGGGCCACCGCCAGTTTCTGCGCAACATGATCACGGGCGCTGCCGATGCGGAGGCCGCCGTCCTGGTGGTGGACGCGCTTGAAGGCGCACAGGAACAGACGCGCCGCCATGCCATGTTGCTGCGTCTCATCGGCATTCGCCATGTGATCGTGCTGCTCAACAAATCCGATCTGCTCGATTTCGATCAGGCCAGGATTGGCCAGGCTGAAGCCGATGTGCGCGACCTGCTTGGCCGCCTGGAAATCACGGTTGAGGCATTCGTGCCGGCTTCTGCGCGTGATGGCGATAATATCGCCACACGCTCAGAGCGTGCGCCCTGGTATACCGGCCCGACGCTGGTTGAGGCGCTGGCTTCCGTGCCCGCTCCGGCGTCGCGCCTTGCGCTCGATTTCCGCATGCCTGTCCAGGATGTCTATCGCTTCGATGACGTGCGCTATGTCGCAGGGCGTATCGAGCGCGGTGTCATCCGTGCAGGCGACCGGATCATGATCGGCTCGCAGGGGCAGCAGGCGACCGTGGCAGAGATCTGCCGCTGGCATGCGCCGGAAAATCCGGTGGCGGGAGCCGGAGAGTCGATCGCCCTGCGCCTTGAACCCGATCTGGTGCCTGATCGTGGCGATCTGCTCTTTCCGGCGCAGGAGACGGGCACGGCCCCTATTCGCACTGCGCGCCTGCGTACGCGGCTGTTCTGGCTGCGTGGAGAGCCGCTGCGCGTTGGCGAGAGCTTCACCCTGCGTCTGGCAACGGCCGAACATGACGTCACGGTCGCCTCGATCGACGCCGTGGTAAATCTTGACGATCTGACCCTGTCGCCCGGCGATGAGGTGCCGCCTGACGGCTTCGCCGAGATCACGCTCGTGGCGTCCCATGCCATTCTCTTCGACCCGTTCTCGCCCGGTTACAGCGATGGCAGGGGTGTGCTGGTCGATCGTTTCCAGCGCATCGTAGGCGGTGCGCCGCTGCTCGGCGCGGCAGAACTGCCAGATGGCGCCCATGCCATTCATCCGACGGCCAGCAGGGTCAGCTTGGGCCAGCGTCGCGCGCTGCATGGTCATGATGGTGGCGTCTTCTGGCTCACAGGCCTGCCCGGCTCGGGCAAGAGCACCATCGCCCGTGCGGTGGAGAGCGAACTTGTCGCAGAGGGACTGCGCACGACTGTACTCGATGGCGATACGCTGCGTGCCGGTCTGTGCAGCGATCTCGGCTTCTCTCCCGAGGATCGTCGAGAGAATATCCGCCGCACCGCACACGTGGCGCGCCTTCTCGCTGAAAGCGGTCAGGCCGTGATCGTCGCGCTCGTTTCGCCCCTGATCGAGGATCGTGCCCTTGCAGCCCAGATCATCGGCGAGGGATTCCACGAGGTGCATGTGGATACGGCTCTTGCGATATGTGAGACACGCGATCCGAAGGGACTCTACGCTGCCGCGCGTGCGGGCCGTATACAGGACTTCACAGGCGTAAGCGCGCCCTATGAGGCGCCGCAGGCTCCTGCACTGCGTCTCGAAACAGATGGTGCGCTTGCAGGGACGGTTTCCGGCTTCAGGGAATTCATCGAGGCAAAGCTCAAGCACTGAGACTGTCTGGCAGCAATCGTGTTCAAAAAGGGCGGCCCTCTCAAGGCCGCCCTTTTTCATTGTCGCGGCCCGCGCTCAGACACGGTCGTCGAGCGCAGATACCGCCCTGAGCCGTGAATTCGGGAGGATGAGTTCCTGGCGCGAGAGCTCTCTATGCCAGTGTCGATCCCTCCTTTGCCTGCGACAGGAGCATCGCGAAGCTTGGAAACATGCTGTGTCAAAGGCCTCTCTTTCATACCTGAAAGCTGCAGGTTTCGTGGAACATGGCGGCGTTCCTCGCGCGCAGGAGGAGCGATGCAATGCAAAGCCGAGCATAACTCATGATTTTATCATCAGATGTGCCTGGTAATTATTTGAATAACTGAACCAATATAATAATTTGATAAATAGAACCCTGCAGACGGTCCGTAAAAATGTGCAGTAGATATATCATATCCGCAGGTTCCGAAGATCGCTGGGTCACTCTGGAACATGCGGGCAGTGTCGAGGTCCATTCCCTGTATCCCGGAGTAATCAATTGATCATTGCTGGCAAAGAGCAGTCCCCCATTCAATACGGGCAGGGCGACATATCATCTGTGATTGCTCCCGGAGGAGCCTCGATCCAAGGTAGTTTCGCGCCGGTGTTGCGGACGCTCGATCAAGATCGGATCAGTGGGAACTGGTCTGCCGTATCAAGCGCCGAAGGCATGGTTTACGTGAGCGGCAGCGTGACCCTCACGGGGCTTGTGAAGTTTGGGCGCCCGACAGAACTCACCATCACACAGGGAGCGGTCGTCTCGGCCCTTGATGTGACGTCGTTTCCCGAGGATCCGAACGTCACCGGGGGAGGCATGTTCGAGGTTATCGTCGGATCGGGCGGGCTGCTTGCTTCGGCTCATCTCGACCGGTCATCCGTCTCGATCCTGAGCGGAGGACGGAGCGAGGGCAACAGCCTCGAGGCGACGCAGGTGCTTGTCTATTCGGGCGGTTTTTCATCGGGGGACGTGCTGTCGGACGTCGACGATATTAGGTCTACGATGCATGTTCGTTCAGGGGGGCTTGCCAAAGATCTCCTCCTCGATGCCAGATCGGACGCCCTCATGGATATCGGCGCCGCTCTCGATGGGGCCTCGGTTGGCTCCGGCTGCACACTGCAGATTCAGCCAGAGGTTCAGACAAATAATCTCGCGCTGGCCCCCGGCGCGACTCTCTGGAGCGATTCACCATTTGGCGGCGAAATCACTATCCCGGATCGGCCCGAATTGCCGTCGATCTTCGATCTGAGCGATGCTCTCGTGTGGAGCGCGGTTATCGATGAAGCAGGGCGGACCTATTTCAGCGATGGAGAGCGGGCCATCTGGTCAGAGCCACCCACAATCGAGGCTGGAGCGTCGCTCGTCGTAACGCGTGGCGCCGTTATCTCCGGCCTGGTGGGAGAGTCGCTCATGATCACAGTAGAGGATGGAGGCATCCTATGTGACTCTTACCTCTCCAAAGGGTTGGTCCAAATCCAGTCTGGTGGCGCATCGCTGAACACCATCTATGCCGGCGCTGAGTTGCATGTTGGGACGCTGGGCCGCTCCACCAACGATCTTTTCATGGGATCCGATGCGGATGGGCGCGCATTTCTGACGGTCATGAGTGGCGGGGTAGCAGACCATCCAGTCATTGTCTGCTCGGGGTCGCTCATAGCGCAACCCGGCGGTGTCGTCATTGCCCCGAAGAGCGGTGAAGACTCATTTGTGTCCATCGAAGAGCTGGGTGAAGAGGCCTGTTTCCTCGCGGGGTGTCTTCTTTTGACAAGCCATGGAGAAAGGGCGGTCGAAACGCTGGCTCCCGGTGACAGCCTTGTTTGCCTGGACAAGGGCACGCGTATCCTGCGGACAATCGAACGCGTTGTAAGACGTCATGTGCTGATACGTGCAGCCATGGAAGCCGATCTGGCCGGATATCCCGTGCGCATTCGCAGGGGCGCCTTCAGCGCCGGAGTGCCGCACAAAGATCTGCTTGTCACGGCCGAGCATTGTTTCCTCTTCGGGGGTCGCTTTGTGCCGGTGCGAATGCTCGTCAATGGGGCGAGCATTGATTATGACCGAAGCTTCAAGCGCTATCATTATTACCACGTAGAGCTTGAGCGCCACTCTGTCATTCTCGCGAATGGGGCAGAGACGGAGAGTTATCTTGCTCCAGCCGAGAGGCCAGGTATCTCCGGGTTGCGGTTGCTGAAGGCTAGTGAGGGGTGTCAAAACCATCGTGAACTTGCAGCGCCTCTCGAGACCTCGGTCGCTTTCGTCCAGCCTCTGCATCAGGCGCTATCTGCGCGCGCTGCAAGCGGGAATTGTTATGCCCCTCGACCGGAGATCGCGACCACTTCCGATCCCGGACTGACATTGCGCGACCATTGCGGTAACGCGCTGGAGGTGCTGGAGCGGGTGGATAACAGGGTCACATTCCTGGTCCCCCCTGGCGCGACCCGTCTGTGGCTGTGCTCCCGGCGTTTCCGCCCTTGCGATGCGGTTGGACCGTATGTGGATGATCGACGTGAACTCGGTCTGTTGGTCGGGGAAATATGCCATCACGGTTCCGCCCTGGATCATGTTTGCAACGCCCACCTGACCCCGGTTTCCATCGAAGGGTGGCATGGTTTTGAGACAGAAACTGGCCGGTGGACGACCGGGCGCGCCTTGATTGAGCTGAAGCCCCTCGGGGGGGAGCGTGTTACCTCACTCACGATCGAAATCCTGCAAACAGGGCGATATCGCGCAGACGTCGATCAGGTGCCGGATATGGCGGCGTGATCGCCGCGATGATCCCCGTTTGAGGCAGCGTTCCCGATCACCTGAAAGGCTTGTTACGATGGTTCCTTACCAAGCCTAAGCCGCATTTCGAGGTCCGGAGTCTCAGCGTGTCTGAGACTTGCGGATTCTTTTGCGTTTCGAGATATGGGGGGGAAAGTATATCTCGGTTTTACGAATGAAAACATGATTACATCATATTCTGTATTGATAGAAAATCCTCTATTTCGGATTTATATTGATATTACTGATGTCACCTAATAAACTACTCATCTCGTGGCATCTGCAAGAATAGAATTCGCCCATGATTTCGCCTCCGCCGGGCAGAGGCAGGTGTATTGTCTGAGGAAGCCGCAGCCTGTTTCGCACAGATAGGGACAGTGGTCATGAGCGAAGTTGTTATGCCAGGCGCTTGCGCCGTCGATACTGGACGAGGCAATCTGGAGCGCGATGCCTCTGGACTGTCTCAAGGGGGCGATACGTCCGAAAATGCCAATATAATCCCGTCGATCAGCACAGCGGCGGAGGCTCGCGGGGAACAGTCGATATTACTTACCAAGTCCAATGATGAGGATTGGGCCGGTTCTCAGAACACCCAGAGCGCTCCGGCGGAAACAGGCGGCATTGCAGGGGCAGCCTCGATCCCTTCC
The DNA here is from genome assembly GCF_025995175.1 of Asaia krungthepensis NRIC 0535. Taxonomy (GTDB): domain Bacteria; phylum Pseudomonadota; class Alphaproteobacteria; order Acetobacterales; family Acetobacteraceae; genus Asaia; species Asaia krungthepensis. The sequence goes on along the minus strand of NZ_BAPV01000061.1, from coordinate 166,873 downwards.
GGGAGTACAGCCCTGCCAGAAAGCATGGGGGCGGTTCGGGTGTCTGCCGATAGCCCGACAGCAAGTACTGAAGACCCGAACAGCCCCTGGATGTCGTCCCTTGTCGATTGTGCGATATCTGGCACATATCTCACCCTCTATGACTCTTACATCAGCAATGTCAGCATTCAGCAGGGTCTGATGTCCGTGCATGGCGGTGAAATCCACGACAGTTTTTCATTTGGATCCGCGCGCATATCTCTTGAAGAGGGTGCCTATGGAAATGGGCTGACCGCCAAAAGCGGTGGGGATATCGCCCTCTCAGGCGGATCGACGGCGGAAAATCTCACGATCGAGCCAGGCGGTCTCGTTTATGTTGAGACAGGGTGCACAATTTCGAAAGTGGAATGTGCCTCGGGGGGGCATGTCGGCATTGCTGCGGGGACGATGGTCTCGGCTTTGACAATCATGGCAGGAGCCAGATTCTACACCGATGCGGAGCTCGGCCATCCTGTTGCGAGGTTCGATCGAGATTTGACCGATGAGCTGGCTGATGCGCCGACTGGCCAGTGGACAGCTTCACGCGACGACGACGGGCTGACCTATTTCACGAGCGGTTTTGTGACGACCCGGGAGATTTCGTCGTTCAACGGTATCGGCTGGACACGATTGATCGTTTCAAATGGGGCGACTGTTTCGGGAATCGTCGCGCGTGGACTGGATGTCTTTGTCAAAAGCGGAGGCACATTGATCAGCTCCTACATCCAGAAATATCCCGAAAACAATTTCTACGGCGGGGGTGTCTATCTGGATGATGGTGCCGTCTCGGTCGGCAATATCTATATGGCAGCTGATGTCGAGGTGAGGTCCGGGGCATCTTCGACCGACGACTCCTTTTGCGGGAATGTGCCCGGGACAGTCAGCGTCATGACCGGGGCGGTCTGTATCCGCCCCAATATCGGGCGAGGGACCGACTTCAATGTCATGAGCGGTGCCACCCTCACCGATCCATCCCAGCAGGCCAATGCCCGAATGAGAATAGAAGTGCTCGCTGAGACCTTGTACATTGACAAGATCGAGGCCTGCTTTCTGGCCGGAACGCTCATGCTGACTGACGATGGAGAGGTCCGTGTCGAGACCCTTGCGGGAGGAGATCGCCTTGTTTGCATCGAGCACGGTGAGCGGGTGGTGCGTGAGGTCGTTCGCGTTATCCGGCGCACTGCACATGTTCGGCTGGGTCTACCGGACGATCTGGCAGGGTATCCTGTCCGTATCCGTTCGAATGCCTTCGATGAGAATCTGCCCTCTCGCGACCTTCTCGTGACGAGTGAGCACTGTTTCCTCTTCGAGGGACGCTTCGTGCCCGTGCGTATGCTCGTGAATGGAACGAGTGTCGCGTATGATCGCAGTTTCAGGACCTATGACTATCATCACGTCGAGCTGGCCAATCATGCAATCATCTTTGCCAACGGGGTAGAAACAGAGTCTTATCTGGACACGAGTGAAAGGTCGTCACGCCTGCGAAATGGTCGTATCAGCGGCGAGGTACATGCGGCGCGTAGCTGGACGACGGATGCTGCCGCCCCCCTGGACACAGCGCGAGGCTTTGTCGAACCGCTTTTTCAGGCTCTTGCGCAACGTGCTTCTGCGTTGGGTCTTGGATCCTGCGAAAACTCAGGGGGCGTCACAAGCGATCCTGCACTCGTTCTGTATGATCACGCCGGACGTCGCTGTCCCATTCTGTCCCAGTCGCCAGAGGGCGCGACATTCAGCATACCGGCTGGAATACCCCATGTCTGGCTTTGTTCGCGTACCGTCCGTGCCTGTGACGGGATTGGGGCGTTTGTGGATGATCGGCGCGCTCTCGGCGTTCTGATCGGCCAGATGCGGTGTTCCGGGACACAGGGCGAAATGCTGACCAACCCTCATCTCAGCCAACCGCTCATCGAGGGGTGGGATGCTCTTGAGGCAGGTCACTGTCGATGGACCAAGGGGCAGGCATTCATCTCTCTGGCTGGTTTCTCGAGCGCCGGAGACATGACCCTGAGTATCGAGATTCTCGGGGGTGGACCTTATCGCCTGGATGAAACTAAGGTGCCTGATCTAGCAGCCTGATGGCTGCGTGGACGGTCAGGCAGGAATCCTTTCTGTTCTCTACCCCAGGTTTTCGTACCGGGCAGGTGAGGCAGGCTCCCGCCCGAATGGAGTTTTTCTCAGTCTTCCGAGAAAGGCGAGTGAGCGGCAGCGTCCGCTTCCAGGGCGCAACGCTCTGCGTCCGGGCGGAGGCCCGCCGCTTGCAGGGCAAGCAGTTCCTCACGCGCCTGTGGCATGAGCGCACGGATCGTGGGGTTTTCAAGCGTGGCGACGGCAAAAGCGCCTGCCGCCTGATAGCCAGCGGCGACATCCGAGGCCCAGTGAACGCCACAAACGATGCGGCTTTCCCCGATGACGCGCCCACGCTGAAGAAGCTCTGCACTGCGTTCAGGCAACAGGGCCGACAGCACGAGCGCCGTGGAGTACCCGGCAATTGTATGACCCGAGGGGTAGGAAGGGCTTTTGCGCAGGTTGCTCTCGCGGGAGACGCAGATCGGCTGGTCATTGCCGATGAAGGGGCGGAGGCGCTTCCAGTAGTGTTTCTCTTCAGAGGTGCGGCCTGTTTCCGCATTGGCCATGAGAGTCAGGATCTGCTCGAGGTGCGGAGCCTTGTCGAGTGCGATCATGAAGCCTGCAGCACAGGAAAAACCGCGGAGCAGGGGAGCCGGACGAAGATCGGCGTCGCTTTGTGCCAATTTCCATCGCGGCGTGTCCTTGAGCGCGCGCGTTGCGGCGAAAATCCGGTCGTCATTAGCCTGTGATGCGGGTGTTGCAGGCGGTGCGGCCAGAGAAAGCCGCTCATCAGGGAGGGCCGAGGAGACGAGCGATGCCGACGGTGCTGTCGTGCAACTGGCTACAAGACTGGTGAGCATGATCGCCCAGATTGAGCGGGTGCGCATGGCAGGCTGATTTGTCATGGGATCCGGTTCACAGGGATGGCAGGGACGGGACCATGGCACGGGAAAGGGTCAACGGGCAGGGGGAAGCGCGCCGGTCCAGATTAACTCGATGCAATGTCGTTATGAACCAATGCGGTCAGTCGCCTGCACCCAGAGCTGTTTCAGCGCCATCGAAGATACGGTGACCGCTCGACTGGGGGGATATGAAGGCCGGGAATTCCCGAATGCCTTGCTTTCAGTCAGGTAGAATCGACGCGAAATGCGCGCCCCCACGTGCCGGGAAGCGAATGGCTGACGGATTTGCATTCTGCGGGAGGGCCGGATCCAGCAGGGTCAGGATGATGATCGCTCGTGCCCGTTCCGATCCCGACGCAAAATCGTAGCTGACTTCGCGCGCCACACGCGTGGAGGCAATGAGGCCTGCCCGTCGCAACTCACCCAGTTGCTGGGACAGGGCCGGTTGCCCGATACCGGTCACGCGCTCGATGGCCGAAACACTGCATGGTCCCTGAACGAGCAATGTCAGGATAGCCAGGCGCTGTGACTGACCGTAAAGGCGCAGCCTCTCGATCAGCGCATCCTGTGAAGCACGATCGGACCCGCTCACGAGATGAAATCCTCTTCCAGATCGTGATACCAGACATGTCCGTCATCGGATTTCATGCCCTCGAGCGTCTGCGGGGGTGGCCGGAACAATCTTTCTCCTGCGTCCCAGCCCTCAGGTGTGAGGGCATCGCCTTTCATGGCGCGTTGCAGCGCCTGTACGGTGCGCAGGATTTCCGCAACGGATCGACCGACGCTGAGAGGATAGGTCAGGATCGACTGGATCGTGCCATCGGGGGCGATGATGAATGTCGAGCGCACGGTGCTGCTGTCCTGCGCGTTTGCGTCAAGCATGCCGTAGGCGCGTGCAATAGCCATGGACGGGTCTTCGATGATCGGAAAACCGATTTCCACCCCCAGATCACGCCTTATCGCCTCGATCCAGCCGAAATGAGAGGGCAGGCTGTCCACGGAAAGACCGATCAGTCGGCAATCCAGCGCATCGAACCGGGGCTGCGCCTTCGCGAATGCGATGAACTCGCTGGTGCAGACCGGCGTGAAATCGGCGGGGTGAGAGAACAGGACGACCCAGTGCCCACGAAGCGTGCTCAGTATGAGTTCACCCCGGGTCGTTCTGGCCCGAAAGTTGGGTGCGGTCATGCCAAGACGGAGCGGGGGTGTCTGTGATGGATCATCCATGAACGATCTTCCAGGATAGTGCGTCATTCTTGACGTGGGGCTTTATCACAATTACACAGAATGAGAAATAACACATTCGAGAAATATGAAAGTTCGGGAGTGAGCATTATGGTCGACTCTCCTCTTGCGAAAGCCACAGCCCTGATCGATGCCACGCGAGCCGATCGGGCACCCCTGCCTGTCATACGCAGTTTCTTTGACGAGACGACGTTTACGGCATCGCATGTGGTGCATGATCCTGCCACGCGTGAGGCAGCGATCATCGACAGCGTTCTGGATTACGATCCTGCCTCAGGCCGAACCAATGCGACCAGTGCTCAGGCTATTCTCGATTACATAAAAAGCGAAAATCTTACCGTCGTGTGGCAGCTCGAAACCCATGCCCATGCGGATCATCTCTCCGCAGCGCCGTGGTTGCAGGAGCATCTGGGCGGCAAGCTCGCCATAGGGGCCGAGATTACCCATGTGCAGGAGGTCTTCGGCAAGATCTTCAACGCAGGGACGCGCTTTGCGCGCGACGGGTCCCAGTTCGATCATCTGTTCAAGGATGGCGATGTCTTTCACATCGGCACGATCAAGGCCATCGCCCTGCATGTCCCGGGACACACCCCGGCCGATATGGCTTTTGTCATCGGGGATGCCGCTTTCATCGGCGATACGCTGTTCATGCCCGATTTCGGGACGGCGCGGGCCGATTTCCCGGGTGGAGATGCACGACAGCTCTACCAGTCCATACGCCGCCTCCTCTCTCTGCCACGCGAGACGCGGCTTTTCCTGTGTCATGACTACAAGGCGCCGGGGCGCGATCATTATGCGTGGGAGACGACAATCGGCGCCCAGCGTGATCGCAACCTCCATGTGCATGACGGTGTCAGTGAGGATGAGTTTGTGAGCATGCGCACGAAACGTGATGCGACATTGTCACTGCCCAACCTCATCATGCCGTCAGTCCAGATCAATATGCGTGGCGGGCGTCTGCCGGAACCCGAGGAAAACGGCACGCGCTATATCAAGATACCCCTCGACACGCTCTGACCTCCAGGGACCGCGACCAGTGGGCTCATAATGCCTCCGGCGCGAAACCAGCCAGCAAGCGGTCGAGAGCCGTGCGCCGGTTCGATGATAGTCTGACGACAGAAAGGTACGCTCATGTCCCTTCGCTTCCTGACGGCCCATTTCGCCGTCTCGCCCCAGATCCGGGCGGAAGACCTGCCCGCGCTCAAGGAGCAGGGCTTCACCGGTATCATCTCGACCCGCCCGGATGGCGAGGAAAAGGATCAGCCCGGCGTGGCCGATCTGGGTGTGGCCGCCGAGAAATGCGGGCTCGCCTTTGCCTATATTCCGGTGCGTATGGGCGCGACACCCGACGCCCATAGCGTGTCGGTCATGCGCCGCACCCTGTCGGAAATGATCGGGCCGGATCATACGGGCAAGGTTCTGGCTTATTGCCGCTCGGGCCGTCGCGCGTCGGATCTGTTCGAGCTGGCCTCCACCCAGCCGGAAGAGACCGCGCCGAAATCCCAGCGCTACGATGTGGTGGTGGTGGGCGGCGGCGCGGGTGGTCTGGCCTGCGCGGCCAGTCTGTTGCGACGCAGGCCGGAATTGCTGGTGGCCGTCATCGAGCCTTCGACCGAGCATTATTATCAGCCTGGCTGGACCCTGGTGGGGGGCGGCGTGTTTCAGGCGGCTCAGACGAAGCGTTCGGAAGTCGGGCTTATTCCTGCGCGCGCCAACTGGATCCGTCAGGCAGTCACGGGCTTTCAGCCGGATCAGAATCAGGTCGAATTGGGCGACGGCAGCGTGGTGCATTACGAGGCACTGGTGGTCGCAACAGGCCTCAAGCTCGACTGGGCGGCCATTCCGGGTCTGACCGAGACGCTGGGCAAGAACGGCGTCACCTCGAATTACCGCTATGATCTGGCTCCCTATACCTGGGAGCTGGTGAACAAGCTGGAAGAGGGGACCGCCCTCTTTACCCAGCCGCCCATGCCCATCAAATGCGCCGGCGCACCGCAGAAGGCGATGTATCTCTCCTGCGATGCCTGGCGTCGACGCGGTGTACTGGGTCGTGTCCAGGTGGGTTTTGATACGGCGACACCCAGTCTTTTCGGCGTCGCGGATTTCGTGCCGGCACTCATGGACTACATCAAGGGCTACAGTATCGATCTGCATCTCAAATCCCGCCTCGTGGCAGTGGATGGCGAGAAGAAAATCGCAACGTTCGAGCGTGTGACCGAAACCGGCACGGAGCGCGTCGAGCGTGCTTTTGATATGCTGCATGTGGTGCCACCCCAGACGGCGCCGGATGTCATTCGCACGTCACCTCTTGCTGGTCAGGACGGCTTCGTGTCGGTGCATCCCGATACGATGCAGCATATGCAATTTGCGAATGTCTTCGCCGTGGGCGACGTGGCCGGGACGAGCAATGCCAAAACGGCAGCAGCCGCGCGCAAGCAGGCCCCAGTGGTGGTTGAAAATCTGATTGCGCAGCTTTCGGGGCGCAAGCTCGAGGCAGCTTATGACGGTTATGGCGGCTGCCCACTGACGGTCGAGCGTGGCAGGATCGTGCTGGCCGAATTCGGCTATGGCGGCAAGCTGCTTCCGACCCTGCCGAGCTGGATTCTGGACGGCAAGAAACCAACCCGTCTGGCCTGGTTCCTCAAGGAAAAAATTATGCCCCTCCTGTATTGGGAGTTCATGCTCAAGGGGCGTGAGTTCCTCGTGCGCCCGGGAAAGAAGAGCGAGGGCTGAGCCTCTCTCATGGTTGCGTCCTCTCTCACGCCTGACCTGGTTCTGTCAGGCGGCATCCTGTCGGCCCAGATTGTGCCCGCTCTGGCCTCAGGCAGTCTGGTCGGGCTTGTTCTGGGGCTTATCGGCGGCGGCGGGTCGATTCTGGCGGTTCCGTTGCTCATCTATCTGGTGGGGGTACGCAACCCCCATGTCGCCATCGGCACGAGTGCCTTCGCCGTTGCCATCAATGCATTGGCGGGGCTCGTGACCCATGCGCGAGAACACACTGTCAAATGGCGGTGCGCCGGTTTTTTTGCGCCCGCCGGGATGATCGGCGCGGCGTTGGGCGCGCATCTGGGCAAGGCGATGGATGGTCAGCGCCTCTTGCTTCTCTTTGCGGCTCTGATGGTTCTTGTGGGTATTGCCATGATCCGTGGACGCCATGATCAGGGCATACCCGGGGCGGCCTGCAACCGGGACAATGTCTGGAAGGTCGGGCTGTTCGGCCTGTGCACAGGCGGGCTGTCCGGGTTCTTCGGCATCGGGGGCGGATTTCTGATCGTGCCCGCCCTGATGGCGGCCACCCATATGCCGGTGCTGAATGCGGTCGGGACGTCTCTTGTTGCCGTCGCGGCGTTCGGGGTCACGACAGCGGCAAGCTATGCCCTCTCGGGTCTGGTCGACTGGTCACTGGCATTATGGTTCATTCTTGGCGGTGTCGCCGGGTGCGTGATCGGCACGAGGCTGGCGCGCGCGATGGGGCAGGGATCGGGCGCAACATTGAAGCTGGTCTTTGCAGCCCTTATCTTTATCGTCGCGGGGTATATCGTCTTCAAGACGGTATGACAGGTTGCGGTCACGGTGCCGGATCTGGGAGCCCCCGCCCCTAGAGGCCCCGTGAATCTCAAGACCAGAAAGTGACCGTGCAATGAGCGCCCCTGACCTGAAACTGACCCAGGCCGATATTCTTTCCTCAGTCGAGGGGCTCGTGGCCGCAGAGAGCGATCTCATTGCCAACATGGCCAATGTCGCGGCCGTTCTTTTCGAGGCTCTACCGCGTATCAATTGGGCAGGGTTCTACCTTATGAGAGAGGGTGAACTCGTGCTCGGCCCGTTTCAGGGGCGTGTGGCCTGCACGCGCATTTCATTGGGGCGTGGGGTGTGCGGTACGGCTGCAGCCGAGAAGCGTATCCAGCGGATCGATGACGTCCATAGCTTCCCCGGGCATATTGCCTGCGATGCGGCGTCGGCGTCGGAAATCGTCCTGCCTCTGGTCAAGGACGACATTTTGCTGGGTGTGCTGGATATCGACAGCCCCGAACCCGCCAGGTTCGGAGAGGCCGAGCAGGCCCTTCTGGAGCAGGTCGTCTCCTTTCTCCTCAAATCCTGAGATTTCGGTGAGGGTTTCCAAAGGGCGACGGCCCTTTGGCAGGGAATGGGGCAGTGCCCCATGACCAACCCGACCACGCTCTTCGTCGCTGCGGGGTATGGTTCCATTCATGGGCGGACGAAAAGGCGCCTTACTCAGGAGGCGGGCAGGGAAGGTTCCTCACTAGGGGACAATCTGTCCGTCATCCTCTCATTCACTTGGTCCGCGCAACGTCGATCCTCCTGGGATCGCGACCCTTACGCCTGACCCCCGCCCATGCCTGTTCCAGGGGGCGGAAGCGTCTCAATGATTCTCCTCCGCTTCTCCGAGCGTCTGAGCCGCGATGATGGACCAGTCCTTGTCTCCATGTCCGGCGGCGATAGCCTCTCCCATCCGTTCGAAGACCGCTGCCAGCATTGGCAGTTCATGCCCTGCTGCGGCGCCTGCCTCTGTCGCTAATCTCAGATCCTTCAGGCCAAGGCTGGCCCGGAAGCCGGGTTCATAAACCCGTTTCGCAATATTCCCTGAATAGACCTGATAGGATCTGCTGCCGAACAACGTGTTGAGAATCAGGTCGAAAAATGCCTCACGCGAGACACCGCTGGCCTCGGTCAGCACGACAGCCTCGGCCATCGCCTCGATGGCCATGGTAATCATCATATTGCAGGCGATCTTGGCCGCGTAAGCTCCGGAGGGATCTTCCCCCATTGGCCAGACACGCTTCCCTAGAACCGCAAATACGGGCGAGAGCCTGTCCAGATGGACAGCATTGCCAGCCGCAAGGATCTGCAATGCGCCTTCTGCCGCAACATCGGGCCTGCCAAGGACAGGGCTCGCTACGAAGGCCATTCCATATCGGGCGTGAAGCTCTGTCAGTTCGTGTGCAAATGCGACCGATATCGTGGACATGACGACATGGATCGCACCCGAGGGGGCGCGTGACACCAGACCCGGATCGACGATCACCGAGCGGATGGCTGCATCATCCGACAGGAGTGTCAGAACGACATCGGCGTTGAACGCCTCCTCCGGAGTCTGCAACGCGGCGACGCCTTCGACCGTGCGTCCAGAGCGCGTCCAGGCGCGAACTTCATGGCCGTCATGCACCAGATGGGTGGCGACGGCGCGACCCATCGCACCAAGGCCGATCAGGGCAATTTTCATGCCGACACCTCTGTGTTCGGCGCAAGCCAGGCCAGCACAGGAGCCAGCGCTGCGTCGGAGTTTTTTTCGTAGATCAGCCCATGCCCGTTACCATGCACCCCATGGTCCGGGAGATGCATTACTGTGGCAGAGGCCCCCGCGGCATTGAGGAATGCGGCGGTCGGCGGGCTTGCCGCTGCAAACGCGCTGGCCTCGGCGGTGACGATCAGGATCGGCTTCCCGGCCAGAGACGGTAGGCGATAGGTTCCGGGCTCTGATGCATGCAGCATTGTCGCATCCTGCATAGGCGGTTCGAAGGCGAGCGGCGCTGCGGCGATGCCCCAGGTCATCGGACCGATATTAGGGATGGTTGCGAAGGGCGGTCCCATCGGCTCGATGGCGATGATGCCCTGTACGAGATCGGGCCTTCTATCGGCGACGAGCCAGCCATCCGGGCCCGAGGCTGAATGTGTCAGCAGGATCGCAGGACCGATCCTGTCCAGAAGCGCCGCGATCCGGTCGGCGTCCATCGTCTGGGAGGCGCAGAGATCAGCGGGCAACGGCCCGTAGCCTGCAACGAATGCGTCGAGCGCGCCCTCATCATCCGCGTCAAACGGCCATTGCGTATGGCGCGGGTCGGAGCCGGGAAAATAGATCTGACGCGCAGCTTCATAGGAAAATGGCGGTCCCATCGCACCGGTGATTTCCGTATGCAAAGGAGAGCGCCCATGTCCCGGCCGGTCGATCACGAGGGCAACGTAGCCTGCCTCGACCAGACGCTGAGCCCACCCCGGCCGACCATCAGGCGTGTCGAACCACTCCGTGCCCTGAAATCCGCCTCCATGCATCAGGATGATCGGATAGGGGTGAATGACATGTTCGGGTGCCTCCCACTCCACATACATGGGCGCGCGCTGATAGCTTCGCCCGGATTGGATCACGCGCTCGCCCGGGATCCAGAAATGGCCCCGACGAACACAGCGCAGTGGCGCATGCGACCATGGTTTCTCATCACTCATGTCATGTCCTCAGAGAGGGATTGCGCGCAGGCGATTGGGTTGGAGATCAGTAAACCGGGGGATATCGGCCATGACGGCTGAAGCCTCGGGACTGCCGAATGCGCGCTCTATGCTTGACGCATCGACGAAGCGACATTCGCACAGGGCAATTGTCCCGGGATTATCCTGCGCCGGATAAAAGGCGGCGAGCGACACGAGCCCATGGGGCGTGAAGGCGTTGCTCACCAGAGGCAGGTGATGCGCGCCATAATACTCCCGGTCGAAACGATCGGCTGGGGTGCCGCGATAGAACACATAGAGCACTGCTTCGCTCATGCGCCGAAGCCGCCATCGATCGTATGCATGGCGCCCGTTATCCCGCGCGCAAATGGACCTGCGAGATAGGCGACCAGATGGGCTACGTCCTCTGCGGTGCCGTGGCGCTTGAGCGCCATTTCGTCATGCATTGCTTGTGCGAGGAGGCCATCATCGGGGTTCATATCCGTGTTCGTTGGCCCGGGCTGCACCACGTTCACCGTGATGTCGCGCGCGCCAAGATCCCGGGCGAGACCGCGCGCAAGGCCCTGCAATGCCGATTTGCTCATCCCATACGCCGTGATCCCCTCGAATGGCATACGATCCCCGTGCACCGAGCCGATCAGGATGATCCGTCCGCCCCTCTTCATCTGCCGCGCCGCCTCGACGGAGGCGAAATACGGGCCGCGGATATTCACGTCGATCAGATGGTCGACGGAATCGGGCTTCAGGGTCAGTGGATCGCCCGGCAACAGGACGGCGGAATTATAAACGAGAACATCAAGCGGCCCTGTATCCTGCAACAGGGTGATCGTTGCATCACGGTCCGAGGCATCGCTGCGGATGGCCCGTGCGCCGGTTCGGACCGCGACCGCGTCTGCCGCTTCCTGCGAGCCCGACCAGGTGAACGAGACGTCGTCGCCTTCCGCCGCAAACCTCCCGACGATCGCGGCCCCGATCCCTCGACTGCCGCCGATGATCAGGATTTTCCGTGCTGTCGAACCTGACATGAGGCGCTCCTTGAATTTATTGATCGAACGCTACATAATTCGTGCAGGACTATCGTCAAGGGGTTTTTTGAGTGACCGATCAATTATCATCGAAGGCCGCACGAGGTCGTCCCCGCCGGTTCGACCCGCAAGAGGCTCTCTCCGCTGGGCGCACGCTGTTCCACATGCATGGCTATGAGGCGCTGGGCATTGCGGCCATCACTGAGGCACTCGGTATCAGACCGGCCAGCTTCTACGCCGCCTTTGGCAGCAAGGCCGCCTATTTCGAGAGGATCGCTGAGGCCTATGCCGCTGAGATCTTGCCTCTCGACATCTTCTTTCGCGACGACCGTCCGGTCATTGACAGTATTGCCGAATTGCTGGGCGACGCTTCGCGTACCTACACGGCCTGTAGCGATCGGGCCGGGTGCCTGATCCTTGAGGCCTTACGAGCGGATCAAAGCGATGAGGGGAGAGGCATCGCCCTGCGTATCGCCCGGGCTCGTCGTGAAAAGCTCGAGGCCCTGATCGCCCGTACGGTGCCAGAGGCAGCGCCGGTGGCAACCGATGTCCTGAGCGTGACGATGGCTGGCATGTCGGCTGCCGCCCGTGATGGTGCGAGCTGCTCAAGCCTGGAACAGGTCGCGGCGGTTGTCATGGTCGGGCTGCGCTCACTCATTGAGGGGAATATTCAGACGAGGGGGCTTCAAAGCCACAAGCCGTGACCGAAACACCCTCTCGGTCACACAGGTTTGTCACGCAGGCATGCCGGATCACATGGTTGAGCGGCGAGGCTTGTTCGTCACCGCATGCCGGTAGGTGTGCCTTCCTTCTCTGACACAGCCGATCATATGACCCGTAGCCCCCTTTTCCGTGCACTGGCTTGATGCCTGGCACCGCGCCTGCCAACGGGGTATCGATCATGGCAAACTCAGGGACGCGTCCGTCAGCCGCTGGTCCGACCCACGGCCACGCGAGGACCCTCAAAGCGCCTATCGATACTGCAGCGCGGCCATGCACGGACCTTATTCCTGCAGGGCACCCTGCTGGCGTAGGTCATTGCGGTTCGGGCAGACGATCGCGCTCCTCTGGAAGGGGGCGATATATCGAAGTGAGGCGTTTGAGAGAGGGTGCCAGACGCGCCATAAGCAGGTCCGGCAGTCGACACAGATCAACCCAATGCTTGTTTCCTCCCGGCGCCTCTTTTGAGGTGCCCATGCCGAAACAACAAGGCTCGAACCTCAGGGCCCGAACTCTGTTTCCCTAGGCTTCAGGGCAGCGCAGGTTTCTCCCATGCGACGATCGACAGGGGGAAAGTAAAGCGAATGACGTCATCGATCTCGCTGGCGCTCATGCCAGACCTGTCCTGACCGCTCGCGATCTCCTCTCTGAAAAACGCGGTCAGAGCCAACAGATCTTCCGGTGCCACCTGATCAGTCAGTCGTGATTCCAGGCGGTACTGATGAACCATCAAAGGCGATAGCCCCGCCTCGCGGCCAAGGGCTTCGAGCTCAGCCAGGGTCAGCGCGCGGGTATGAGAGGCATCACGCAGTTTCTCGGCTTCGTCATAGCGCTCCCGACATTCGGGCGTGGGGGTCGCGTCAATCACGATCACCCGCCCACCGGGACGACAGACCCGAACCATCTCCTCCAGGCAGAGCGCCGGGGCTTCCATGTGATGGAAACTGTAGCGCGTCACGACACGATGGAATGCGCCGTCAGCAAAGGGCAGGGAACGTGCATTGCCAATCTGGAAGGAGGCAGTCGTGCCGGTTTGCCGGGCACGCTGTCGGGCCTGGTCGATCATGGCGGGTGTGAGATCGATGCCGGTCACGACCCCGCCTTCTGTTGCCAGAGCACAGGCGACAATCCCGGGGCCGCACGCCACATCGAGCACGCTCATCCCCGGTTCAATAGCGCAGGCGGCTATCGTGCGCGCCATGCTCTCTGCCTCGGCATGGAGAGGGAGCGCAGCAAACGGGGAGGCCCAGCGCGTGAACTGGTCGATTACCCGCGTGTCATGAGGGGAGACCGCATCGATCATGATTATTCCTTTCCTTACCCGGGCAGGCTACGTCAGGGGGCAATGGCCGACTAACGATATGCGGTCATAAAATAGCGGGGAACGGCCAGATGAAGATCCTGACAGATGAGGAGACCCGAGACATTCTGGTCGAGAGCGGACTGGATGCGCCGCGCAATGCGGCTTTTGCCCTGCGCAAGGTGACGGAGCCGGTGGCGTATGGCTGGCATGAGCATCCGTACCACCAGATCATCTATGCACGGAAAGGCACGACCCAGGTCGAGGGGCAGGAGGGGGTGCATCTTCTGCCTGCGGGGCATGCTGTGTGGATATCGGCCCATGTCCCGCACAGGACGATGATCCGCGATGTCGATGGCGTTTCGCTTTTTTTCAGGGTGTCTCCGGGGGATGGGAAGCTCCGGAAGATCGAAATTTTTCCCGTCACGCCCGTGCTGCGCGAGATGGTGTTCTATGCCTTGCGCTGGCCTGAAGGCGAAAGGGAGGAATGCCCGATCGCCGCGAGTTTTTTCAGGACCTTGCTGCTGCTGGTGCAGGAGAAGTGCGACGCGATCCGCGCCGGTAATTTTGTCCTGCCCCGGGCGCGTCATCCGGGACTCGTCAGAGCCATGGATGCAGCGCGCGCCGATCCCGGCACGGTCGGACTGGAAGCAGTTTTGCGGGTGGCAGGGATGTCGGAACGCAGCTTTCGAAGGCATTTCCGGCGGGAAACCGGCATGAGCTGGCAGCACTGGATCACGCAGGCGCGGTTGTTTCACGCAGCAGTCCTGCTCGGTCAGGGAGAAAGGGTGACGCATGTCGCGGCTGAAGTCGGCTACGCGTCCATGAGTGCCTTCGCCAGAGCGTTCTCTCAGGTCATCGGCGTTGCCCCGCTGCAGTATCAGAAGCGAAGCCGGGGTATGGATGAAGAGCCGCCTCCGGGAAGAGGCGAATTATCCTGACGCCCGGACCAGCCAATTTCGCTTGATTCAGGTCCGGGATGGGGTTTCCAAAGGGCTACGCCCTTTCACATAGCCCACATCCAGAACTCTCCTGTTCGGCTTATTTCCCTGCAGAGGGAATCGTGTTCTCGTAGCGGTCCCAATGGGTGGCAAGTTCACGCACGACGACGCTGCCGATCTGATAGGCGGCGTTTACCGAGGGGATGAATGCTGAATAGCCCTTCTCATTCGCTTCATCCGAAAGAAGCTGCGCGGCGGTCTGACCCGGGGGCGGCATGTCGAAATTGCTCGCGGTGCGCAGGAGCAGGGCGCGATCGGGATCGACGCGTCCGGCCTTGGCCTGGAGCGCTAGGGCCTGACAGAAAGCGATATCCTCTTCGGCAGTCGTGGCCATGACGCCCTTGTTATCGGTCCAGTAGCGCACCCAGCGTTCGGCCCAGCGGTTCATGAGCTTGCCAACCCAGAAGGTTTCTCCCGAGATCGTATCGCCGATCATGACAGAGGGGGGCTTCTGGGCGGGGGCATAGCCGCGATAGCGGGCGCGGCTCTGTTTCATGCCATCGCTGTCGGGCAGGGAAATCGATCTGGTGAGGCCATAGGCCCAGTTCGTGAGGCCGGGATTGAGCGTGTAGACCATGTCGCCCGACAGCGAGTGCAAGGGCGGGCGGGGCGACTGATCGGGGCGGCTGCCCTGTACGGGTGTAAAGCCATCCGGCCAGTCTTTCGGGATTTCACGCGGGTCGATCAGATGTGCAAGGCCGCCATTGATCACACGGGGGGCCCACACGGCAGAGCCGATCGTCCCGAAATTGGGATCGATCCCGGCAATTCCGGCGAGGACGAAATAGCTGTGACGCAGGTCGAAGCGAGGGTCGAGAATGAGCGCAGTCATGGCAGAGGCCATGTGCTGCGGCCCTTCACCCGAAGCGATGGCGAGGACCTGCAACTCCGGGTTGTAGTGCATCACCTCGTGATCGGTGCCGGGTGCGGGCAGCGTCTGGCTCAGGGGAAGCTTCTCAATCCAGTTCTGATACTCGCCCGGAGTGTCGCCCGTGTCCTTGCCAATCTCGAACGTGGTGACAACCACGACGCGAACAGGAATTTTGGCGGGGCTGGATTCGGCGGCGGCAGGGAGAGAAAAAGCGGGCGCGACGAGCGCCGTGCCGCAAAGGGAGAGGGCCGAGAGGGCAAGTAGGCGCTTGAGCATCGGGCGGAGGGTCCTCACTGGAAAAGGGGCTCGTGGCTGACGGTGTTTTCAAAAGCAGCGAAGTTCTGCTCGAGCTGAAGCTGAAGGCGGGCCTTCTGGCTTTTTTTCAGAAAATCCGCACAGGCAAAGCTCTGCGGTGCCTTGCAGAGTGTGGTCACATGATCTCCGTCCCAGAGCGATGTACCGGGGATGAAGGCATAGGTCAGACTGTTGCGGGACAGGGTTTTCAGATCGGCATAGCTCAGCGATGTGGTGGTCAGCGCCTTGAGGTAGTCCTCGGTCAGATTGCTTCGCGATACGCCTTCGTCATCGGTTGAAAGCACGACGGGTACATGGGCGCGGCGATAGAGACTGAGGGGATGCTCCGCGCCGCTTACCCCCAGGATCTGGGCATTGCTGACCAGATTGACTTCGACCGCGATACGACGCTGCGCCATCTCGTTGAGAAGCCGTATGGCGTCTTTCTCCCAGATGATATCCACGCCGTGGCCGATGCGCTCGGCACCCGCAATCTCGACCGCGTCGCGGATGTGGCTCTGTAGCCCGCTGGCGGGAACAAGGGAGGGAGTCAGCTCGCCTGCATGGAGGCTGAGCCGGACATCGGGGTAGAGCGCGCCCAGCTTGGCGAACATCTGCATGTGCAGTTCATAATCGGCCATGGCGGTACTGTTGTCTTCGGGGGCGACGAAATTGAGCCCGACAAAGCGCGGATCTTCATGAGCCAGAGCATACCCCGCATCGAGCTGGGCGAAGACCTGAGCCGGGGTCATCGTGCGGATGGCCTGGAACAGATACCGCACCGTCACCGAGCACCCGGGATGTGCGGCAGGGGTATCGCATTGCAGGATGTCGCGGGCCTGATGCTCCATGTCGTCCGTATCGCGTCTGGCTTCAGCCACCAGACGGGGACGCTCGTCCTTCAAGGCCTGATGCGCGGCATCAAGGTCGAGATCATGCAGGGGGTGCTGATCGCCCGTCTTGACCATGCTTCCCAGAGCCGGAGAGATCATCAGTTCGAGATAGACCACGTGATCGGCGGCAGCCTGATCGCGTGCCTGGGCGAGCATCTCGCCCTGATGGGCTCCGAGCACGGGGGCGAAACGTCCAAAACTCGAGAAAAAGTGATCGTGACCGGAGTGATCGGCGGGTGTCGGAACGAAATCATGCATCGACAAGGAATCGATCATGACCGCGCGGGCGTCGTCACGCGCATGCAGCTGGGCGGCGGGAATATCGCCGGGTGTGGCCAGACGACACTTGGTGGGCAGGATGCGTCCCTGCGAAAGCGAGACGCATAATCCGTCTTCTGAGGCCCATTCGAGAAAGCTCTCGGCTGAGATGGCCCCTGCAAGATGGTTATGAAGATCCCCACCCTTGGGGAAATTGCGCATGAACAGGGTCATGCGCGCTGGGTCGCTCCGCAGATGATCGAAGATGCGGGCCGTCGCCTGTCCCTCCGGCGTTTCGGCCTGGGCGGAGAAAAGCGGAATAGCGAGGGCGAGGGCGGGCAGAAGGCGGGGCAACATGCCGCGAAACGTGACGAAACCTGTTTGCTTTTGCAAGCGGGCGGGCGAGAGCCGGGAACGTTTTTTAACGGAAGTGGCGCCGCATGAGGGCGGGGCGATGCGTGAACGGCGCAAGCATCGGCGACGAGTTCGAGCCGTGTGGGCGGGATCGCCGTGTATCCGCTCGGGAAGATGGCCGTGCCGGGAGATTTTCGGATGAGGCGGGATCATATTCCCATGCGCAGGGGCATGGAGCGGCCTCGGGGCGGACAGATGGTCCGAAGGGAGAGGCACCTGACCGCTACGCTGGGGCAGAAGTCAGGGCATCCCTTGAAATTCCATGGCGCTGGGAGGTCCCGCACGCACCATGGCGTTTCGATCGGCTTACTTGCCGGCCAGAGCGTCCTTGACGTTCTTGGCGGGGGAGTAGCTGAGCTTCTTGGACGCAGCGATTTCGATCGTTTCGCCGGTCTTGGGGTTGCGGCCCTGGCGAGCAGCGGTGGAACGCACCTGGAACTTGCCGAAGCCCGGGATCGACACTTCGTCGCCCTTGGTGGCGGCGTCGATGATGCTGGCCCAGACGGTGTCGAGGGCGGTCTTGGCGTCGGCCTTGGTGCCACCGGTGGCGGCGGCGATGCGGTCGATCAGATCAGTGGACTTCATGGTGATCCTCTTGCGTTTGAAATGGCCGTGGAGCCTTAGGCGCAGTTCGAAGCGATAACAAGGCAGGAAATGCAATATTCCTGATTGTTCTCTGCCGTCGAATCTCCCAATCATACAAGAGTTTCCGGAAATGGCGAAGGGGCCACCCCCATTCATTCAACCAGTTTCCATCATGCGGGGGGTCATTCATGCGCGAGACAATACGCTTCTTTCTGGGGGACCGCCTCGTCACGCTCGATGATGTTGCGCCTGATCGGACCCTGCTGGACTGGTTGCGTCATGAGGGGCGCACCGGCACCAAGGAGGGCTGTAACGAAGGGGATTGCGGCGCGTGCATGGTGATCGTGGCGCGACGTCGCTCCAGTAGCGAAATCTCTGGCGCGGAAGGGGAAGCGAGCCGTGGACGCGCCATGCCATCCGGGGTGAGCCTGCGCGCGGTCAATGCCTGTATCCAGCTTCTGCCCATGCTCGATGGCGCGGCAGTTTTTACCATTGAGGATGTCGGCTCGGCAGAGGCATTGCACCCGGTCCAGCAGGCCATGATTGCTCTCAATGGCGCGCAATGCGGCTTCTGCACGCCGGGATTTGTGATGTCGATGGTGGCGTATCGCAATGCCGATACCCGTTCGGATGACGATGCCGCGATCGATTCCGCTCTTGCGGGCAATCTGTGTCGCTGCACCGGCTACGCGCCCATCGTAAGGGCCATGAAGCAGGCGCTTGCGGCACCGGATTCAAGCTTTGAAGAGCGTATCCGCACACTGGACGATCGGCTGGCGGCGCTTGAGGACAGGGCAGATGTTGAAATCGAGACCGCACAGGGCAACGTGTTCCTGCCAGCCTCGGCGGAGTCTCTGGCGCATTGGCTCGTGGCATATCCCCAGACGCTCATCGTCGCCGGGGCGACGGATGTTGGGCTGTGGGTGACCAAGGCGATGCGCTCCCTGCCGCGTGTGGCCTTCATCGGGCAGTGCGCCGATCTCGCGACGATCGAAGAGACAGAGGATGGGCTGCGTATCGGGGCAGCGGTCACCTATGAGGCTGCGCGTGCAGCACTGGCGCGTATCCTGCCCGATTTCGGCGTCCTGATCGGTCGTATCGGCTCGACGCCGATACGCAACAGCGCCACGCTCTGCGGCAATATCGCCAATGGTTCGCCTATTGGCGATGGCCCGCCAGCCCTGATTGCGGCCGGAGCGACGCTCCATCTGCGTCGGGGTGAAACACGGCGGAGTCTGCCTCTGGAGCAGTATTTCCTCGCCTATGGGAAGCAGGATCGTCGGGAAGGAGAGTTTGTCGAGGCCGTGAGTGTACCTCGTCAGAAGGAGGAGACATTCTACCGCAGCTACAAGATCTCCAAGCGCTTCGACCAGGATATCTCCGCGGTTCTCGCGGCCTTTGCCCTTTGCCGCGATGACTCCGGGCGGATCACCGAGGCGCGTCTCGCCTTTGGCGGTATGGCGGCGACACCGTGTCGTGCGCCCAGAGCCGAGCAGGCGCTGCTGGGTCAACTCTGGAACGAGACGACGCTCGAAGCCGCCCGAGATGCCCTAGCCGAGGATTTCACGCCTCTGAGCGATATGCGGGCCAGTGCCTGGTATCGTCAGACAGTGGCTGCCAATCTGCTGACGCGATTTTATGAGGAAAGCCAGGGGGAAACCATGCGCCTCGCCAAGGCTGGGAGCCTCACCCATGTCTGACCGCACGGACACGCCTGAAGGCACCGAGGCCCTCCTGACCCGAACGCAAAGCGCAGGCAACGGGCCGGGCAACCCAGAAGTGGCGGCTGACGCCTCAGCGTCCAAGGCTGGGAAAATCCCATTCATGAAGCATGAGAGTGCAATGCTGCATGTGACCGGGCGCGCGCTCTATATTGACGACATGCCTGAGCCCAAGGGCTTGTTGCACGTCGTGCCGGGGCTCAGCGCAAAGCCGCATGCGCGTCTGGTCTCGATCGATCTCGATGCGGTGCGCGCCCTGCCCGGTGTGGTCCGGGTGATCACTGCTCAGGACATCCCGGGTGAGAATCAGACGAGCCCCGTTCATGCCCATGATGAGCCGCTTCTTGCGACCGATCTCGTGCAGCATGTCGGCCAGCCGATCTTTGCCGTTGTGGCGACCGAGCGCGCAATTGCCCGGCGTGCCGTGCGTCTGGCGCGTATCGTTTATGAGGAACTCCCGGCGGTTCTCGATATCGACTCTGCCCTCGAGAATGGCGGCGCGCTGGTATGGCGCCCCCTCACCATGGAGCGTGGCGCAGTAGAACCCGCGCTCGAGGCCGCGCCGCGTCGCCTCAAGGGACGCGTGACCATAGGCGGGCAGGAGCATTTCTACCTGGAGGGTCAGGTCGCCATGGCCCAGCCTGGCGAGGCGGGGGAGATGCGTGTCTGGTCCTCCACCCAGCATCCTTCCGAAACGCAGCATCTTGTCGCGAGCGTGCTGGGTCGCCCGCATCATCTCGTCACGACCGAGATCAGGCGTATGGGGGGCGGCTTTGGCGGCAAGGAGTCCCAGGCCAATGGATGTGCCTGTCTTGCGGCGCTCGCGGCAGAATTGACCGGTCAGGCCGCCAAGATGCGCCTCGATCGTGACGATGACATGGTCATCACCGGCAAGCGTCATGATTTCAGGGTTGATTATGAGGTGGGCTTTACCGACCAGGGCGATATCCTTGCCGTAGACATGCAACTTGCGGCGCGTTGCGGCTGGTCGGCCGATCTCTCGGGTCCGGTGACCGATCGCGCCCTGTTTCACGCCGATAACGCCTATTTCTACCCCGATGTGCGGTTTCGTTCTCTCGCCCTGAAGACCAACACCCAGTCCAATACGGCCTTTCGTGGTTTTGGCGGCCCTCAGGGGATTGTGGCGGCAGAGCGTGTCATCGAGGAAATCGCTTTCGCGACCGGGCGAGATCCGCTCGATATCCGTCTGCGCAATGTGTATGGCACAGGCACACGGGACGTGACGCCCTATCACATGGTGGTTGAGGATTCGATCAGCGATCTCGTCATGACCCAGTTGGCCGAACGCTGCGCGTACCGCGCCCGGCGCGACGCGCTGCGTGCGTTCAACGCGACCAGCCGCAGCCTGCGTAAGGGCATTGCGCTCACGCCGGTCAAGTTCGGTATCTCGTTTACCGCAACCCATTATAATCAGGCGGGTGCCCTGGTTCATGTCTATACCGACGGTTCGGTACAAGTGAATCACGGCGGCACGGAAATGGGTCAGGGTCTGCACACGAAGATGGTGCAGATCGTGATGAGCGAGTTTGGTCTCGATGCGCAGAATGTGCGTATCACGGCGACTACAACCGGCAAGGTGCCCAATACCTCGGCCACCGCTGCGTCATCGGGGGCCGATCTGAACGGTATGGCGGTGCTCGACGCGGTCAGTCAGATCAAGGCACGGATGGTGACCTTCGCTGCCGAGAAATGGCAGGTCACGCCAGAGGCGATCCGTTTCACCCCGGAAGGGGTACGCATCGGCGAGAGCCTCGTGCCGTTCCGCGATCTGGTCTGGCAGGTCTATTTCGCCCGTATCTCGCTCTCGGCCAGCGGGTTTTACAAGACGCCCAAGATCTCCTGGGATGCGGCGACCGGGCGCGGCCGACCCTTTTATTACTTCGCCTATGGTGCAGCCTGCGCTGAGGTCACCCTGGATCTGCTGACCGGCGAAAACACCATCGACCGGGTCGATATCCTGCACGATGCAGGGCAATCCCTGAATGCGGATATCGATATCGGCCAGATCGAGGGGGCCTTCGTTCAGGGTGCAGGCTGGCTCACTACCGAGGAACTGGTCTGGGACAAGGAGGGCAGGCTGCGTACCCATGCCCCGAGCACGTACAAGATTCCCGCCTGCTCCGACCGCCCTGCCATTTTCAACGTGACCCTGCTCGAAGATGCCCCCAATCGCGAGGCGACAATCTACCGCTCCAAGGCGGTCGGAGAGCCGCCTCTCGTTCACGGCGTGGCCGTGTTGCACGCATTATCCGATGCCATCGCCAGTCTGGACGGGTACCGGCATTGCCCGGGGCTCGACGCCCCGGCAACCCCTGAACGGCTGTTGCGCACGATCATGCAGGTTCAGGCCCGCGCCGCGCAGGGAGAGCCCTCCTGATCGACCTCGACCTGGTCCGAAGCTGGCAAGGCTCGGCCGTGGCCGTGCTGCGCGTGGTGGTGGCCGAGACGAGAGGCTCGACACCTCGCGAAACGGGCGCCTTCATGCTCGTGACTGAAACCGCCCAGACCGGCACGATCGGGGGCGGAGATCTGGAATGCCAGTGTCTGGAACATGCCCGCCTGATCCTGAGGGGAGAGGCGATGCGCGAGGATCGTCGCTTCATTCTGGGGCCTGAATCGGGGCAGTGTTGCGGCGGTGTTGCTCTGATCCGGTATGAGCCTGTCTTCGATCTCGATGAGGAACTGCGCCGACTTGAGCAACGTCGTCTCGATTGGCCGACACTGAGTGTTTTCGGCGCAGGGCATGTGGGACGTGCTCTGGTCAGGGCGGCAGCGCTCCTGCCCCTGTCACTCCGCTGGATCGACCCGAGGCCGGAGGAGTTCGGTCCGGTGCCCGAAGGCGTCACGATACAGGTCAGCACAGCGTGGGAGAGCGAGATTGCCTCATTGCGTCCGGGGGACGGCGTTCTGGTCATGACACCGAGCCATGCTCTGGATGCGCTGATCACCGCGGCAGCGCTTGAGCGGGGCGATCTGGCCTATGTCGGGTTAATCGGCTCACAGACTAAGAGACGGCGTTTCGAGTCCGGGTTCAGAGAGATCGGCCTTGCCCAGAGCCGGATCGATGCTCTGGTCTGTCCGATCGGAGATCACGGCCTGCGCGACAAGCGACCAGAGATCATCGCGGCTCTTGTGGCGGCCGAATTGGCCACGCGATTGGTGCCGCGCGTTGATCATGGCAGACAGACAAGCAACAGCAATGGCTTGCAGCGAGATGCGGCTCGAGCAATGGATCAAGGAGAAACACGATGACAGGACCTGGGCCCATCAAGGGAATTCTGTTCGATATGGATGGCGTGTTGCTCGATAGCGAGACCCTGTCTCTCGAGGCGTTCGTCAGCGCGGCGCGTGAACTGGGGCATGATATGCCTCTCGATTTCGCCCGGCAGATGATCGGTTTGCCCGGTGATGCCTGTGCGAAGCTGGTGACGGATACCTATGGTCCCGATATCGATCTGGGTCGCCTGTTCCGGACCCAGGATGTGCATATGCACAAGCTGGTGGAGGCAGGCGGTCTGGTCATGAAGGAGGGGGTGGTCCCCCTGCTCGATTATCTCGACGCACGCGGCTTGCCACGTGCCATCGCGACCTCATCAGGACGGGCCCGTACCGAGACCCATCTGCGCCATGTCGGTATCTATGATCGCTTCGATACGATCATCACGCGGGATGATGTCAGCCGCGGCAAGCCCGATCCCGAACCCTACCTCAAAGCGGCACAGGCGATCGGCGTCGAGCCCGCATTCTGCCTGGCGATCGAGGATTCCCATAATGGCGCGCGCGCTGCCCATGCCGCTGGGATCAGGGTGATTGTGGTGCCCGATCTGATGGCGCCCAATGAAGAGATCATCGGCAAGGCGCATGAGATCATGGAAGACCTGCATCAGGTGCGTGATTTCATCGAGCGTGCGGACCACGCCGTCTGACACTTGCCGAAGCTCTTGCCGGAGCGCGCGGTCGTTACCCCGCGCTCCTATCGGCTGGTATCAGTGGCAGCCGCCGCCCTTGCAGCCCGAGCAACCGTTGCAACCCTTCTTTGCCCCTGAGGCAGGAAGGGCCTTGGCGAGGCCAAGCCGCGCCTTGATCGAAGCCGCATGGGCCGGGAACAGCCTGTTCAGCCAGAACAGGAGGGCAATGGTCACAAGGGCGATGACGATAAGACTCTGCATCATGGCGATCATCCGGTCAGGGCGCGTGTCACATGATAGGTAAGAAAGGCCGCGGCATAAGCAAGGCCGAAGAGATAGGCCGCAGCTCCCAGAACCACTTTGAGCGAGCGGGTTTCGCGACGCATGACTGCAAGAGTCGAGATGCATTGCGGCGCGTACACATACCAGGCCAGCAGTGCAAAGGCGGTTGCCATGCTCCAATGCGCGCTGAGAAGCGGCATAAGCTGGTTCGCGGCATTGTCATCCGAGGCTCCCAGCGCATAGACCGTAGCCAATGCGCTGACGGCAACCTCGCGTGCGGCCAGCCCGGGAATGAGCGAGACGCAGATCTGCCAGTTGAAGCCCAGCGGCGCAAAGATGGGCAACATGAAATGGCCGATATGGCCAGCCAGACTGTAATCGATTGCGGCGCCCGTTGCATTGGCTGGCGGTGACGGAAAGCTGGAAAGTGCCCAGAGGAGCACATTGAGCGAGACAATGATCGTGCCGACGCGCGACAGGAACATGACGGCCCGCTGCCAGAGCCCCAACGCCACGCTTTTCAGATTGGGGGTGCGGTAGGGAGGCAGTTCGAGCATCAGGGGATGCTCGTCTGATGCAACGCCACGCGTCATGAGCCGGGCTGCGATGATGCCGCTGACAATCGCAACCAGATACAGCCCGAACAGGGCCAGCCCCTGGAGCCCAAGAAAGCCGAGCACGGTGCGATGGGGCACGAAAGCCGCGATCAGCAGCGTGTAGACGGGAAGCCGCGCCGAGCACGTCATGAGCGGTGCGATCAGGATCGTCACCAGCCGGTCGCGGGGATTCTGGATCGTGCGCGCTGCCATGATGCCTGGAATGGCGCAGGCAAAGCTCGAGAGCAGCGGAATGAAGGAGCGCCCGCTCAACCCTGCAAGCGCCATGATCCTGTCGAGCAGGAAGGCTGCGCGGGGCAGGTACCCTGTTTCCTCCAGGGTGAGGATCCACAGGAACAGGATCAGGATCTGGGGCAGGAAGACGATGACCGTTCCTGCGCCCGCGATCACGCCGTCGGCCAGAAGGCTACGCAGCAGCCCCGGAGGAAGCGGAGAGACGACGATCTGCCCGAGCGAGGCGATGCCCGCCTCCAGCGCGTCCATGATGGGCTGGGCCCAGGCGAAGACCGTCTGGAACATGAAGAAGAGAACGACCAGAAGGATGATCGGGCCCCAGACCGGATGGAGGAACCAGCGATCAAGGCGGTCCGCCATGCGGTCGCCCCTGAGCGTGCCTTCATTGGTGAAGCGGGTGATGAGCTTGCCGACTTCGCCATGGACGTCCAGATCGGTCTTTAAAGCGGGCGGCGGCAGGAATTCAGGCTGATCGAGCGCGTTCAGCAGATTGGCAATACCGCTCTTGCGCAGGCTGATGGCGGGGATGATAGGCAGGCCAAGCGCTGCGGCAAGGCCCGGCACGTCAATGGTGAGCCCGAGGCGTGCGGCCTCGTCCATCATGTTGAGCACCACGATCATGGGGCGGCCGAGCTGCATGAGTTCAAGCAGGAAGCGCAGATGCAGCCGCAGATTGCTGGCCGAGACAACACAGATGATCAGATCCGGCTGCTTTTCGACCGGATGATGCCCCATGCACACGTCACGTGTGACGTCTTCATCCGGGCTTGTGGCACTCAGGCTGTAGGCGCCGGGCAGGTCGAGCAGGCGAATGGCTCTGCCATTGGGGGTTGTGAGATACCCCTCCTTGCGCTCGACTGTGACGCCCGCATAGTTCGCGACCTTCTGGCGGCTGCCTGTCAGCTGGTTGAACAGCGAGGTCTTGCCGCAATTGGGATTGCCCACAAGGGCGGCGCGCAAGGGTCTGGTGGCCGTCTCCGGCAGTGTGACGGCGTCCATATCCAGATCAGAGATCGTGTTTGAGCGTGATACGCGAGGCCTCACCACGGCGAAGGGCAAAACAGGTCGAGCCAAGCCGAACGGCAATGGGGTCATGGCCCACGGGGCCTGTTGCCACGATTTCGACCGGGGCGCCCGGAATGAACCCCAACTCGCCCAGTCGCGTCGCGATCGGATCATCGACCATACGCGCCACGACCTGGCTGATGACCGCGTGCGCGCCTTTGGGCAGGGTGTCGAGTGTCATGAGGAAAGCCCATCTATAGCCGGAAAATGGCGTTCCGTGAGAACGCTTCTCAATTGCCTAGATAGTCCTTCATGTTTTCTTAGGGAAGGGGGCGGGGGTGAAATCCTTTGTGACAGAACCCGGTCATGGGCAGGCGGCCGTTCCATTATGAGGTCTCGCCGGGTTTCTCACGGCTGATGAGAGGAAAGGATCTGGGGGGGCGAACTCTCCTTCCGCGCAATCGTGATGGCCGTTGCGATGGCATCGCGCGCGCGGGGGCTGTTTCGCCAGCAACGTGATCCGAGATGTGCCGCGATGCGCAGGCATATATCTTCCGACTCATGGTGGGAGAGGGCGGATAGAGAAACGATACCAATCTGCTCAAGACGCAGGATGACCGTGGGACCGATATGCTTTCCCCGCAGGAGTAGCAGTCTCTCGTTTACGCTGAATTGCGGCGTGAATGGTGTGTTACTGCTCACGATGAAACTCGCCTTTACATGAAAAGCCCATGAGAATGCAGGAGAAAAGGAAGAAGGGGACGACATTCCCCGCGAAATTGATGCTCTCGAGCGGCTTGCAAAGGAAGATTCCTGACATGCAAGCGTAAAACAATACGCTGAGAGAATAATTTGGCGATGATCGTGCAATACAGGAGCGGTGTTGTCGATTATATCAATGTGTTGTGACGTTGATTTGATGTTGATTAACGGTGTCCGGTCAATTAGGTACCCATAATCCGACCCGAGCGCCAATTTAACGCTTGCGCATCGTATTCACCTCAAAAATCGAGTAGTTGTGTCTTGTCTGAACACGCACCGCACCTTGTCCATGATGTCCTGATCGTTGGCGCAGGATTGGCTGGCCTCACACTGGCCAAGCAACTGCTCGATGCCGATCCGACCCTGCAGATCTGTATCGCGCATAATCGCCGGTTTCCGTACCCCGAACGCATTCACAAGGTTGGAGAATCGACGGTCGAGATTGGTGCCTATTATCTGTCTGAAATCGTCGGGTGCAAATACCATCTGGAATTCGATCATCTGCGCAAGATGGGGCTGCGCTTCATCCAGACGCTGAATGGCACGGGTGATTCTCCCTATCGTGAGATCGGGCTCGGGGTTTATCCGCATCAGCCCACCTATCAGATAGATCGTGGCAAGCTCGAGAACCACCTGCGTGATGAACTCGGCGAGCGTATCACTCTGGTCGAGAACAGCCGGGTGCTCGATATCGAGAAAAACGGGGAGGTTCACGACGTCTCGGTGCGCGATCATGAGGGCGCGGTTACGAAGCGCGCGGCAAGATGGGTAGTCGACGCCTCGGGGCGCGGTCGCGTCCTGATGAAAAAATTCGGCCTGCAGCAGCCTGCGCGCGTCAATCACTCCGCTGTCTGGTTCCGGGTCGCGGGCAAGGTGGACATCAACGAGTTTCTGAGTTCGACCGACGAGGCCAATCCATTCGGTAATGCCCGCGAGAGGGCGAGGAGCACTACCCATCTGATCGGGCGGGGCTACTGGGTCTGGATCATTCCCATTAGCGAGCAGACGACGAGCATCGGTATCGTGTTCGATAACACGATACATAAATTGTCCGAGATGAGCTCCCATCCCCTCGCCGTCGACTGGCTGAACCGGCAAGAGCCTCGTTTCCAGGCCTACATGGAAAGCAAGGCATTCGAGGTGATCGACTTCGTGATGCTGCGCAACTACTCGTATCTGTCCTCGCGGTTCCTGTCTGCCGATGGCTGGGCGCTGACCGGCGAAGCGGCGGGTTTCATCGATCCGATGTATTCGAACGGTACCGACATGATCGGTCTCGCCAACACCATGATCACGACTGCAATTACGAAGCCGGGCGGCCGTGACATGATCAGCCGCATGAACAGCGTCATGGCAGAGGCCTATGCCGGTTTCGATGACACGCATCATGCGTCTTACGCCGGGTTCGATAACTGGAACTACGTTTTCGTGAAAACGAACTGGGATGCTGTTTTCTACTTCATGTTCATGTGTGTGTTGTTCATGAACGACAAATTCAGCGATATGGACTTCATCGAGTCAATCCACGGCGAGATTTCGGCCTTCTACAAGCTGCATCACAGGGTCATGGAACATCTGCGTCAGCCCGGTGCCGTGTCCGATGATTACGTGCTCTCTGACTTCATCAGTCTCGTCGGGTCGATCCAGGATTACGCCAACCGCTCTATCTTCCTCAAAGACAAGTCCGATGAGGCCGTGCGGGCTTTGCTCGAAAAGAACATGAAGATCCTGCAGGAGCTGGCGGGATCCATCATTGAAACCCGGACATTCGATGACCGGTTCTTCAACATGGCCAAGCAACTCGACGCTGCATAAGGCAGCCTGCTCCGATAGCGGAATGCGCCCATTTCAACATAGGCACGATCCTATATAGTGAGACGCTCTTCGGGGGCCGAAGCCAGTCGGCCTCCCTCATGCGGGAGCGAATGATGCGTCATGAAATCGAGCGGCGAGTGCGTCAGGGTGCCGGATCGGAGCCCGCCGATCTGGTCATACGCAATGTCAGGCTGTTCGATCTGGTCACGGGCGCTCTCCTGCCCACCGATATTGCGATCACCGGTGATCGTGTGGTCGGCATACTCGATCGCTACGAGGGTGTCCGTGAGATTGACGGAGAGGGACGTATTGCGGTGCCGGGGTTCATCGACACCCATCTCCATGTTGAGTCTTCTCTCATCACCCCGTTCGAGTTCGATCGGTGTGTTCTGCCTCATGGCGTAACGACAGCGATCTGTGACCCGCATGAGATGGCCAACGTGCTTGGCACCGGTGCTTTCGATTATTTTCTCGACTGCGCCACCCGAACGGTGATGGATCTGAGGGTCAATCTGTCGAGTTGCGTACCGGCGACACCGCTGGAAACCTCAGGAGCCATTCTCGATGCGGCTGCGCTCGAGGCCTATCGTACCCACCCGAAGGTGATCGGTCTTGCCGAGTTCATGAACTTCCCCGGGGTGCTCGGCTGCCAGTCCGACTGCATGGAAAAGCTTACCGCTTTTGCCGGGGGGCATATCGACGGACATGCGCCGCTCCTGCGCGGACGGGCGCTGAACGGATATCTCGCAGCGGGTATCCTCACCGATCATGAGGCGACCCTCGCTGACGAAGCACTCGAAAAGATCCGCAAGGGCATCACCATTCTTATCCGGGAGGGATCGGTCTGCAAGGATCTGGCAGCACTTGCCCCGTTGCTGACCCCTGAGACATCGCAGTTTTTCGCGTTCTGCACCGATGACCGGAATCCGATGGAAATCGCCCATGAGGGGCATATCGATTTCTTGATCCGCAAGGCCATCGCGCTGGGTGTGGCCCCTCTGGCCGCTTATCGTGCGGCCTCCCTGTCAGCCGCACGTGCCTTTGGCCTGCGTGATCGGGGGCAGATAGCTCCGGGTCAACGTGCCGATATCGTGCTGCTCGATGACCTCGAAACCTGTCAGGTCGCGCAGGTCTTTTCGGCGGGGCGTCAGGTCGATGACGCCCTGTTCGACGCGAGGCACACGATCGAGCCTTCCGGATACGGCAGCGTCAAACTGGCGAAACCCGTCACTGCCGGTGATCTGGCCATCGCCGGGAGCGGCACAGATCGGGCCGTGATTGGGATCGTGCCCGGTCAAATCATCACCAGCTTCCTGCGGCATGATCTCCCCGTATCCGGGGGGCAGGTTCTGCCCGATGCCGGGCAGGATATTGCCAAGATCTGTGTGATTGCCCGCCACGGCAAGAACGGCAATATCGGCCGCGGCTTCGTCAAGGGTTTCGGGCTCGCAACGGGTGCGCTGGCGTCATCGGTGGGGCATGACAGCCATAATATCTGCGTTGTCGGGATGAATGATGATGATATGGCGCTGGCCGTTGCGCGTCTCGCCATACTGGGCGGCGGATTCGTTGCGGTTCGGGAGGGGGAGGTGGTGGCCGAACTCAGCCTTCCTCTCGCCGGCCTCATGAGTGACCGTTCGTTCGAGCAGGTGCGGGTCGATCTTGAAGCGTTGCGGTGTGCCGTGGGGGCGATGGGCGGAACGCTTGAGGAGCCATTCCTGCAGCTGGCGTTCCTGCCTCTCCCGGTTATTCCGCATCTCAAGATAACGGATATGGGCCTTATCGATGTCGATACGATGACACTCGTCAACTGAGCAGACGCCCGGAAGGAGGCGGGTGCTTCCGCCTTCCCCGGGTGCCGTCAGGACTCAGAAGTTCGTGGTAAACTGCCCACCCAGAACGGCGGCGTCCTTGAACGTCGTGGTCGCGCCGGGATGCTGGAGGTACTGAAAATCGAACTGGAGAGAGGTCGCCCGCGCGAGGTGGACGCTGTAGAATGCCTCGTAGACCTGTTCCCAGTTCTGGACCCCGTAGACTGTGCCCCACTGATTCGAGACGAAGGGCAGCCCGAGAGCCAGCGACGATTCCTGCTGCAAACGTACCGAGCGACTCATGTTCATATGCTGGAACATGATGCCGATCTGGTCGAGTGGACGATGCCACGGCGTGCCGCTTTGCAGCAGGCCGATCCATTCATGGTCGCGCATGGCCACGACATTGCCCTGCGCATAACCGACACCGCCAATGACGATCAGACCATCAGCCAGCCCCTTGCCGCTGCGCATGAGCATCTGATCGAACATGAACCAGCTCGACCACATGCCGGACTGGCGCCGGGCACCAAGGCCACTGGCCTGATAGGAGCCGCCATACCGGTCTTCATAGAGATGCGGATAACGCGAGTTGTCGTAGTAAAAGCCGACCTTGTAGTGACCGAGGAGCTTGTCCTTGCCGAAAGCCGGATCCCATCCCGTTTCGAACTGCGAGCTGAGCTTGCCCAGGCCATCCTG
Organism: Asaia krungthepensis NRIC 0535; assembly: GCF_025995175.1. Classification (GTDB taxonomy): domain Bacteria; phylum Pseudomonadota; class Alphaproteobacteria; order Acetobacterales; family Acetobacteraceae; genus Asaia; species Asaia krungthepensis. The sequence goes on along the minus strand of NZ_BAPV01000061.1, from coordinate 136,162 downwards.
CGCAAGAGCCCAGCCCGATATGCCGCCATTGAAAGAATGTGGGCTCACCGCGAAAAGTCCCCCCATGATATAGGTGCGCTCTGTGGGGCGCACACGCAGTACGGCACCGATATTGGCAGAGGGCCAGTCGCGCCCGCCGGGAGCATATTTGCCGGGTGCAAAATTGCCGCAGACGCTCACATTCATGAAATTACAAGCGAGCGCGTCGAAATCGAAAAACGTGCCTGTCGGGATCACACCGGCTGACAGGATGACACGGTCATGCAGGAACGTCTTGTCGGCATACATCGAGACAAGATGGGCCACCACATTGCCGCGTGCGCCATAGATCTGCTCGGGATTGGAAACATAATCCCCCAGCGAATAGCTGAAGTTGCGTCCGTGTCCGTTCACCACGAGCATATGGGTCCAGAACCCTTTGATCCCCGCCAGCTTCTGCCAGTCGATATCGAGCCCGGCTGCGACCTGCCCCGCGAACACATTGTCCCGTGTACGACCGCCCGTGATGTTGCCCATATATTCCTCGTTAAGGGCAATGTTCAGGAAGATGCCGCGCTTTTGCATCCAGCTCTGCGCCCCGCCCCAATCGCCCAGGAGATGCGGGTTGCCATAGAGCGAGGGGACGAGGGGGCCGATGGGCACTGCGCCCTGTCCGGCAATCGGGAAACCCATCGCAACGTAATCATCCGTCTCGATTGTCTTGGCTGTCTGGGCCTGCGCTCTCGCTTCTGGCGCACAAAGCGCAGCGACGGCGAATGCCATCGAGAGCACTCGCATAAGGGAACAACGTTTGCGGGCGTTGACAGGAGGGGAAATCTGCAAGGACGGGGCCGAGGGCTTGGGGGAGAGGGGTAAAATCGTGCTGGTTCTGCTCATCACTCTGGCCGGGTTGTTTTGACGCTGCTCGAGGGCTGTTTGTCTTATGGACACGGCATTAACAGAAAGACACAATAGAGCAACACCAGAGGCGACTACAAAAAAACGTGTGATACTGTTACATTGTCATGATAACGTTGCGATGTCTCTGTGATTTTGGTCTAGGAAGTATGGGTCTTGCGCCCACCGACCCACACTTCCCGGACGCACAGATCAGCGTCCAGAACGACGAAATCTGCGAGTTTGCCGGTTTCCAGACTTCCTCTGTCTGTGAGGCCGAGATAGCGGGCAGCGTTCGAGCTGACCAGATGGCTCGCTTCGGGCAGGGAGGCGCCATGCGTGACAGCGTTGCGCAATGCCTGATCAAGGGTCAACACGCTTCCGGCCAGAGAGCCACTGGGAAGGCGCACTACCCCGTCACTGATCAGTACGTCCTGCCCGCCCAGGGAGCTCGGGCCGTCAGGCAGACCTGCGCCGCGCATGGCGTCGGTCACGAATAAAAGCCTGTCGGGCATCATGCGTGAGGCGAGGTGAAAGCTCGCAGGATGAACATGATGCGTATCGAAGATCATCTCCGCATAGCTTTCATCATGGCACATCAGGGCAGTAAGAGGTCCGGGGTTGCGCCCTTCGATTGGAGACATGGCATTGAACAGATGGGTGCCACCTGCCACGCCGCCCCTCGCTGCGCAGATACGACACAGGGCGGCGTGGGTTGTTTCATAATTGGCGACGGTATGGCCGATGCTCACACGCACCCCAGCCTCGGCAAAGCGGACCATGGCGGTATCGGCATGCGGTATTTCCGGTGCCAGCGTCACGACACGAACGCACCCTATCGCAAGGATATCGTCGAGTTTTTCTGGCTCCGGGGCGATTGTGAACGGAGGTTGGGCGCCGAGTTTGTGCGGGCTGACAAAGGGCCCTTCCAGATGTGCTCCGTGAATACGTGGCCCGTTTTCGCTTGGGGCCGCCATGACCTCGGCAACAGCGCGCAGCGCGTAGAGCACATCGTGCCACGGGCGGGTGATGGTTGTGGGCAAAATGGTGGTCGTGCCATGACGCATATGGAAATAGGCCAGGGTATGGATGGCCTCGACACCATCCATCGTATCCGCATCGTCGCCGCCATGAACATGCCCGTCTATGAAGCCGGGCAGAATGAAACGATCGGGGGGCGCTTCGCAGGCTGTGATCGTTTCGATGTGGGTATTGAACCCGATCGTCCCCGAAAGAATGCGATCAGTCAGAACGATCTGTCCGCTCAGTACTTCACTCACGTATCATTCCCCGTTGCTGAGCCCGACACGACCGTAACGCCGGGCATAGGCCAGAATAATCAGATAGGCCGGTATGACGATCATGGCGAACATGCCCTGAAACCCGAAGACCGGTTTGAGCCACACGTAAAACTGCGGGACCACGGCACCCCCACTATAGGACATCACCATGATGGCGGAGGCCATGGCGGTCATGTGCCCGGCGCCGCGTATCGCAATCGGAAATATCGTCGGCATGATCATGGCATTCGTAACGCCCAGAAGCGCCACGCAGAACACCGAATTATAGCCCTGCGTCAAAACTGCCAGAACGGTCAGAACACAGCCGACCAGACAGGAGAGTTGGATATAGACCTCCTGCTTGATGAAGCGCGGAACGATCACAAAGCCCATGATATAGCCGATAAGCATGCCGGTCAGGGTGAGCGCCGTGAAGAATTTGGTCTCGTCGAGCGGCAGCCCGAAACTCTGCCCATAGGTGCCGATGGCGTCACCGGCCATGACTTCGATACCGACATAGAGGAACATGGCGATAAAGCCGAACACAAGATGCGGCTTGAAGAACCGTCGATCCGACCCCTCGCCCGACAGGATGGGCGTCGCCTCCAGATTGGGCAGGGGGGCAAACGCCACGATGATTGCGATGACCACCAGCAATCCGGCCATGCCCAGATAAGGAGCGTAAAGCGCCTGAACGAAATTGTTCAACAAAGCTTCTCGCACCGCCGGATCGGTTGCCGACTGGGCCTTCTCGGCGACGGCGCCGATATTGCGCATGACGAGAAGCCCGAGCACGATCGGGGCCAGGATGCCCGCTGTCTTGTTGCAGATTCCCATGATCGAAATGCGCTGGGCGGCACGATCTGCCGGCCCCAGAAGGCTGACCAGAGGATTGATCACGACCTGCATCAACGAGATGCCTGCACCGAGGATCAGAAGTCCGGTCAGCGCCCCCGGATAGATTCGCCAGGCGACGAACTGGCCGAATACCGCCACGCCCAGTGCAGAAACGAGCACGGAGAGCGTTAGACCCGTCTTGAGTCCGAGCCTCTGGGCGATGAGCGATGTAGGAATGGAAAACAGGAAAAAGGAAAAATAGAACGCCATCGGAATGAAAAACGCACTGAACTCGCTGAGCGAGAACGCCACGCGCACGAAAGAAATCAGAGGGCCATTCAGCCAGGTCACGAAACCCATGGCAAAGAAAATCAGTGCGGCGATTGCGAGCGCACCATATCCATAAGAGCCAACCAGTCTGTCCTGGGGGGAGGGGACCTTGGTCATTTCGGGGAAATTCCTCACGGGAACGGTGAATTTGTTATTTCAGAAAATGAACTATGCGGATTATAGGTAAGACGCGCCAATCAGGCCAGCATCATTTGCAAGTTTCGCTTTCACAATAATCGGAGTAGCGCTGCGTCGCAGGATTTTCTGCCGGAGGGCCGTGTCGAGTGCCGTTGCGACGCCGGGCGCCATGCCCAGACCACCGCCGAGAGGAAGGCGACTTGCTCCCGTCACATTGACGATCAGAGCAAGAGCGTCGGACACGATTGAGATATGATCTGTCATCGTATCGACGGCATGAGACTCTCCCTGATGCCAAGCGCTAATAATCTCGGGTGCGGAAAGGGCAGATCCGTGCTGCCAGAGATAGAGCCGTTCGAGACCCTGCCCCCCGGCAATTGTGTCCAGGCAACCCTTACATCCGCAGCCGCAGCGCAGAAAAGGGAACCGGGTATCGCTCTCCCTCAGGAAACGACCATGCCCCCATTCCCCCGCGAGGCCTTGCGCGCCTCTTGCAAGCTGCCCATTCAATATGAGCCCGCCCCCGACGCCGGTGCCGAGGATGACTCCGAAAACATGATCATGCCCCGCCGCGGCGCCTGTGCGAGCCTCTGCCAGAGCAAAGCAGTCAGCGTCATTAGCAATGCGAACCGTCCGACCGAGACGTCCACAGAGGAGGGTCGCGAGGTCTGTTCGATCGAGGCATGGAATATTTGCGGCATGGCATTCCCCGGTTTCAGGATCCTGCAGGCCTGCCAGAGCAATGTGGAGCGGAAGTTCCGGCACCCCCAGACGCTCAACCAAGGTAACGATAGCGTTCGTGAATTGAGAGAGGGAGTCGCGTGGCGTTGCTGTCTCGATCCGATCGAGGATGAGGCGATGATCTCTTATGTGGGCGAGACGCATCGTAGACCCGCCGATATCGGCGCAAAGACAATCGCTTGGCAGGACACTGATCTCCGACTGTTTCTATAATATTTCAAATTATATTATTGGAGACAGGACACGATATCCTGTCTGTCTAGTTGTCTTGGTGAGTCAAAATCTACCGTGATATGCCGATTCCATCATCGTTTACTTGCATGAAATACCTAAACGACAAATCATTTGATGTAAGTTCTGGACAGGAATGCCGGGATATCGCTACTATGAAACCTGACTTCGGGACCAACTTCCATCTGCAACGTTGAGAGAGAAGGTAGCTTCGCTCATTTTGCAATCGTACAGGCGCATCATTTAATTTAGCAAATGAAATAATCAATGTTCTCGACAGGTCACCACCGTATCCTGAGCGTGCTCAGTCGCTCCGGACCGCAAAGTCGCACTGATCTTGCGCGCATACTCAATCTCAGCAAGGCGAGTGTGACTGCGCTTGTGCGAGAGTTGATTGAGCAGAACATCCTGGATGAGCGCGAGAGAGTTTTCGGCTTCGGTCGCCCGGCTATCATGCTCGGGCTTCGGCAGGACGCCGCGAGCTTCATCGGAATCTCCTTGCAGGCCGACCCGGTGCAGATTGTGCTGACCGATCCCCACGGGCGCCTGCATGCCAGGATGAGCCTGCCGCTGGAAACCGATGTTGCGGCCTGTCTCGATCTTATGGCCAATGCTGTCCGCCAGATCCTTGAGGATGCCCCGACGGGGATCGGCGCCATTGCCGGGATCGGTGTCGTGATTGCCGGCATCGTCGCGTCTGATAGTCAGACCTGTCTCGCTTCTGCAACACTTGGCTGGCACGAGGTGGATATCGGCAAACGCCTCTCCGCCATGACGGGTCTGCCGGTATTCGTCGAAAATGACGCGAATGCCCTGATCGTGGCCGAACAGCTTTTCGGCAATTCGGGCGATCTGGATAATTTCAGTCTCGTTTTCGTCAGTGAGGGTATCGGTGGAGCCCATATCGTCAATGGCCGCCTTCACCGGGGGCGTCACGGCGGAGCGGGGGAAATATCCCATTCTCCCATTGCTATTGATGGAGAGGCACTGCCCTGTCGCTGCGGCAACAGGGGGTGTCTCGAAACCCTGGCAGCCCTGCCCGCAATTTTGGGCGCTGCCAGACGATCGAACCTTCCTGACGATATTGCTCGGATCGATGAACTCGCAACGGATGGTCATCCGGAAGCACTGGCTATCCTGCATCGCGCAGGCACCGCTCTGGGTGTCTCATTGTCGCAGATTATCCAGCTTGTCGATCCAGCGCGTATCGTCGTCAAACTCGATCCGCATCTGGTCGAGAGCGTATTTGCTCGGGCGCTCAGGCAGGCGGTTGAGGCGCATGTGCTGCGACGCGACCGCTACGTGACCGAATTGCTTCTTGCACCTCTCTACCCGGGTGATTTCGCCACAGGCGCGGCCAGTCTTGCGGCGCAGCATTTTCTTTTCGGCAATACGTCTCTTTAGGCTGCGCGGGCGGGTTTCCGGCGGAGGATTCAGCGTCACCAATCCACTTTCACCGGCGGAGCGGAGGGCGCCCCTGGGGGCACGGCAATAATCCTGCCTCTGGAAAAAAAGGAAAATGCACGGTGACGGATACCGACCTCGAGATATGTGTCGTTAACCATGCGGGACTGCTGGCCGCCCAACAGGATGGCGTGGCTCGTATAGAGTTGTGCGCAGCTCTGTCTCTCGGGGGGCTCACGCCTTCAATGGGGCTTATCACCGCAGCTCGTCGGTCGCGTGTGCCTGTGTACGTCATGATCCGGCCGCGCGGGGGCAATTTTATCTTCTCGCCAGCAGAAGTCACCCAGATGCTGGATGATATCGCCGTCGTTCGCGATGCTGGTCTTGCTGGCGTCGTGCTCGGGGCCATGACGCCAGCAGGGGCGCTCGACATGGATGTGCTTCGCATTCTGACCGCTTCATGCGGGCCGTTGCGGATGCAACTTCACAGGGTGTTCGATCTGATCGCCGATCCTTTTGCGGCGCTCGAACAGGCCATCGATCTTGGTTTCGAGCGTATCCTGACCTCCGGGCAGGCGATCCGGGCGAGTGAGGGAACTGCCTGCCTGCAGGCATTGCGTCGAAGGGCAGGGGAACGTATCGGCATCATGGCAGGAAGTGGCGTGCGAGCGGAAAATGTTGCCCATATCATGCAGCTCACGGGGGTGAATTCGTTTCATGCCTCTTGCCGTGAGCCCGGAGCAGTGCAGGATGAGCGACTGGATCATTTCGGATTCGCAGCGGAACACGCAGCGATATCCATTGCGGCGATCATCCGGTTGCACGAGGCGATATGCTCTGCGGCAAGAGAGAACCCGCTCTGAAAAGAGGATTAGGCCTTATGTTCCTGCCCAAGATTATGGTGCGCTCCAGCGTGGCGCTGGTTGCGCTACTGGCGGGCTGCGCCGTAGCTCCTCTCGCTCAGGCAGGTGCCCTGACGCCGGCTTTCATGCCCCAACCCGCGCAGGTCTTGCTGAGCGGGGAATTGATACCGCTGGCTTCCCTGCCTCAAGTCAACTGGCAGCATGCGCCTTCCTCACTCCTGAAAAAGGCAGTGTCGCGTTTTGAGGCGCGTCTTGCTGCCGTGGGCGTCTCCTCCGGCAAGGGCAAGGCGCTTCCCCTGACGATCAGGGTCGGACGGGATCCTGCCTATCTCACGCTCGATGCGCGTGAAGGCTACAGGCTCGATGTCTCACCCAAGGGGATTATGCTCGATGCCGATGGGCCGGCGGGCGTCATTTATGGTCTCGCCACCCTCTTGCAGATGATCGACACCCATGGCGCACAACCTGCGCTGGTGCAGGCTCACATCGTTGATGCGCCACGGTTCAAATGGCGCGGCCTGATGTTCGACGTCTCTCGGCATTTCCAGTCGACCGACACGATCAAGCGCCAGCTGGATGCCATGGAGCTTACCAAGCTCAACGTCATGCACTGGCATCTCAGCGACGGGACGGGATTTCGCGTCGAGAGCAAGCGTCTGCCGCGTTTGCAGGAGCTAGGCGGGCATAGCCGGTATTACACGCAGGATCAGGTTCGCGAGATCATTGCCTATGCTGCTGACCGTGGCATTCGTATCGTCCCGGAATTCGACGTGCCGGGGCATACGCTCTCGATATTGACCGCTTATCCGGACCTCGCAGCACAACAGCCTGTGCCGACAACGCAGGACTGGCGGCAGGATTGCGATGTGGCATCCAGCAATGGCGAAACCACAACGCATTGTACGAAGCACCCCAATCTCAATACACCGGCCATGGACCCCACCAGTCCGAAGGTGCTGGCGTTTGCACGCATTCTTTTTGCAGAAATGGCCGGTCTGTTTCCTGATCGTTATTTTCATACTGGCGGCGACGAGGTGGTGGCCAGTCAGTGGAACAATAATCCCGAGATCGTTGCCTATATGAAGGCGCATGGATTCAAGGATGCCCCGGCCCTTCAGGCTGCCTTCACGGCAGAGATCGAGAAGATCCTGGCTGCGGATGGAAAGATCATGATGGGCTGGGACGAGGTGAGTGAGGCCCCTATCCCGAAAAATGTCGTTGTGGAGGCGTGGCGCGGGTCGAAATGGGTCGGCACCGCCACGCGTGTGGGCCACCCGGTCGTTGTGTCGTCGGGTTACTATCTCGATCTGCTCAACCCCTCGACTCAGCATTATGCGGTCGATCCGTTCGACACGCGTGCCGATGGACTGGCGCCCAACCCGCCCGGCCGCAAGCCCAGACCGCTGGACGATGCTTTCACGCTCGATCCTAATGCACCGCCGCTCGACGAGGCACAGAAGAAGCTTGTTCTCGGCGGCGAAGCACCCTTGTGGACTGAAGTCGTATCGGACGAGATGGTGGATTCCCGCCTCTGGCCGCGTTCTGCGGCTCTGGCAGAGCGCTACTGGTCGGCGCAATCCGTCACGGACCCTGTTTCCCTCGCGCATCGCCTGCCTGTCGTCACGAATACGCTCGAAGCATACGGCCTGAGGGCGAGTGACCATCAGGCACGGATGATCGCCAGCCTGACCCCCGAGAATATTACGCCGCTGACGCAGCTTGTGGCCGTGACGGTGCCTGTGCGCAATTATGCGATCAATCGCCTCGCGGGGCAGAAGGGCGATATCATCCTGACATCGCCGGCAGCTATCGCGTCGCCAGACAGTTTCGAGGCCAACGAATTCAACGAGATGGCAGCCCGTTATGCCGGGGGTGACCGTGGCACGGCTCCAGTGCTGCAGGAGAAACTGGCGCGCTATGCGGGCAATGACCACGCCTTCCAGCAACTCGCCGGCCATCCCGAGATTGACGAGGTGAAGCCGATCTCGGCCCAGCTCGCCGCGCTCTCGATGCTGGGTCTTGAGGCATTGCAGACAGCACAGCGCGATCGGGCTTGGCACGATCATGCATCGCAGCTTCTGGCGGAACAGGACGCGGCCTGGAGTGCGAGCGCCGATCACGAGGCGTCCAACCATACCGCTCAACCGGCGGGAGGATTGCTTATCGCCATCGTGCCGGGGATCAAGGCTCTCGTTTCAACGGTTCACTGAATAATCCGGGCTCCGGGTCAATCACCCGGAGCCTGACAATATGCCTGTTTTTCAGGCAGCGCGATAATCCGCTTTGGCCCTCGTCGCTTCACTCAGACCTGACGCGCTTGCCTTGTCCAGAATGACCGTGCATCGCGCATGGAGCCTGATTGCCGAGGCACTCACCTGCGGGCCAACCTCACCTTCGAGAGCCTTGGCCACAATATCTGCCTTGGCCGTGCCAAGCGCGAGCAGCAGCAAGTGACGAGCCTCGAGAATGGTCCCCACGCCCATGGTGAGAGCCTGATGCGGCACCTGGGCGGGATCTCCCCCGAACATCGAGGCATTCTGCTCACGCGTCTTGTCGTTGAGCGTGACACAGCGTGTTCGCGTATCGAAAGGGGAGGGCGGTTCGTTAAATCCGATATGACCCGTATCGCCGATCCCCAGAAGCTGGAGATCGATGCCCCCTGCGCGGCTTATGGCGGCCTCATAGGCGGTGCATTCGGCATCCAGATCCTGCCCCATGCCATCAGGGAGGTGCACGGAAGCGGGGTCAATATTCACATGCCGGAACAGCAGGTCGTGCATGTAATAATGATAGGACCGTGGATCGTCCTGGCTCAGTCCGACATATTCGTCGAGGTTGAATGTGGATGTCGTCGAGAAATCGAGCCCGTCTCGCTCGTGTAGTGCGGCGAGATGACCGTACACTCCCTCCATTGTTCTGCCGGTCGCTAGGCCAAGAACGGGATGACGGCTCGAGGTCATATGCGAGGCGATCTCGCTGGCGGCGAGACGCAGGGCGATATCCGGGTCGGGCATGATGATAAGGCGCATGGGACGGCACGATCCTTTTATGTGCGGTAGGGGAAAATACCGCTCGAACACTCGATTCTCCCCTCTCTAAAAACTTCCCCTTAGTTTATCGAGATAAATTAAAGAATCATGCTTCTTTGGACACCGAAACGTGACGGGAAAAGGCTCAAACAGCTCAAAAATCGGCAATTTCACAAAAAATACTTATTTTTCCGAATAAACTATTGCAGCCCTAAAACTTGCCGTCTAACGTTTTGAAAGCGGACGGAACGATACGGAGAAGGAATAAAAATCCTGTCGTTCGCACGCCTCATATTCCTTTGACGAATTCTTCCGGCGGGAGTTGACCATGCGCCATGTGAGACGCGATCTTCTTCTTTTCTGTTCCGCAATCGCAATGAATTGCTCAATGTGGACTCCTGCCGCCAAGGCAGCCACAACCGATCAGAAAACACATAAACAGTCGCCCGCCCGGCATAAGGCTGCGAGTGCGACCGAGGGCTCCGTACTGGGACCCAACCCGCAGGCCGAGGAGATTTCGGTCAAAGCGGCAGGGCGTCATGCCGATGGCACCAGCAATACGACCCCGGGCGGCGGGCTGATGCCCAAACAGACGGCGCCACGCTCCCAGAGCGGTGTGACGCGTGACTTCATCGCCAAGCAGGCACCCACCGGCAATATCTCCTCGATGATCGCCAATTTGCCTGGCGTGGTTTATGCCAATCAGAGCCCTCTTGCGACGGCAGGTGACAACATCACCATGCGCGGCATGAACCAGAGCCAGATTGGCTATCTCTTCGAAGGGGCGCCGCTTGCCGACCCGATCAATTATGAGCCTTACACGGCCATGCTGGTCGATACCGAAAATCTTGGATCGGTGACGGTGTCGCAAGGCTCGCCGGACCTGAATGCCCCCACATTCAACGCGGTAGGCGGGCAGATTTCAGCCACCGCAATGAACCCGTCCCATAAATACGGGGGCTTCATCAATCTGATGGGCGGCAACAAGAGCGCGAACAAGGAATTCCTGCGTCTCGATACGGGCGATATTGGCCGTACCGGTATCCGCGGTTTTGTCTCCTTCTCCCATCAGTCCAATAATAACTGGCGCGGTCCCGGTGGGCTGAAGCGTTATCACGTCGACGCGAAATTCGTGAAGGAATGGGGCGATAACAACTCCATCACGGCGATTTTCGGCTTCAACAAGCAGGAGCAGACGCCATTTCGTTCGCCAACTGCGGCCCAGTGGAAGCAATGGGGAGAGGGGCTGACCTACAGCGATCACTACACCCCCGGCGATGCAAGCTACTACAAGCTCCAATTGAGCAATCTCAATTCCGAGGACGTCGTGGTGCCCATGCATTTCACCTTGGCGCGGGGGCTGAAGCTGAGCGTGACGCCCTATTACGTGCATCAGTTTGGCCCTGCGGTCGGGGGTGAGAATATTCCCGCATCCGGCGGGACATTCGGCACGCAGGTCTATGGCAATCTGAACCAGCCCTATGTCACCAACGGAAAGATCACCACGGTCGCGGTTGATCCCTGGAACCAGAAGGTCGGCGCGGTCAATACCTCACTGGACTGGACATCGGGGCATAATACCCTCTCGGGCGGTTACTGGTATTCCTATGCCAGCCATGAGGAGCATTCGACGTTTTCAACGGTCGATTTCTCCGGCAAGGCTGCCAATTCCTACGGGGATTACGGTATCCGCGTTCCGGGTGGTGCGCTGCTGAGCGGTTACAACCTGAATTTCATGCAGCAGATCAATGCGCTTTTCATCGCCGACACGCTCAAGCTGCTGAATGACAAGCTGACGCTCAGCGCCGGGTTCCGTACGGTCATGGTGTCGCGTCAGGGTACAAATGACGTTCCGGGCGCCGATCCCTACAAGACCGTGCGTAATTATTTTGCGCCCCTGCCGCAGCTCGCTGTCAGTTACGCCCTGACAAGCAAGGATCAGATCTACATCAATGGAACGACCTCTTTCCGTGCGCCCGCCTCAGTGCAGGCCTACAGCCAGATTTTCGACCCGAATTCGGTCGGGGCAACATCGCAGCCGGGCAGTCTGAAGGGTGAATACGGCATCGGTGAGGAAATCGGTTATCGCCATAATGGGACGCTGATCCATTTCCAGGTGTCGGCTTTCAATATGAACCTCACCAATCATCAGGTCAGCTCCACATCCTATATTCCCGGCACGAACACGCTTATTTCGATGCCTATCAATGTGGGCGGAGAGACTATACGCGGTATCCAAGGCGAATTCGGGCTCAAGCCGTGGCATCATGTCAGCCCCTATGTGTCTGCGCAGTATCTGCACGCGACCACCGATAATAACCTGCCGGTTTCGGCCACTAATGCCGCAGGGCAATCGGTAATCGATTATCTGCCGACGGCGGGCAAGACCATGGTGGCGACGCCGCATGTCACGGCCTCTGTGGGACTGGCCTATGACGATAACAAGCAGTTTTTCGGCAATTTCAGTCTGCGTTATATCAGTTCGCAGTTCTCGACTTTCATGAACGACCAGCGCATGCCGGGTTATGTCGTGTCAGACATCACGCTCGGCTATCGACTGCCCCATGTGCCGCATCTGAACGGGCCGAAAATCCAGCTCAATCTGGTGAATATCGGCAATAACATCTATCGTTCGGCACCGGCGAGCTTCGTTACCAGCGCGCAGTCGCGTACCGGTATCTATGGAAACCAGACCAAGGCGGGGTCGCCCATCTATCTGGTGGGTGGTAATTTTGCGGCGCTTGTCTCGCTGTCTACGGGGCTTTGACGTCGTGACAGCCTGAGACGGTATGGACTTGACTCCTTATTGGCGCCCGGGGAATGTCCGGGCGCGTTTCAATGGTCTGAAGACGGGAACCACGTGCAGAAAACCGACATAGTCGCCGTCGATGGCGGCGGCACGAAAACACTCCTCCTGCGCGTCAGGCCGGATGCCACGATTGCGGTCATGCGCAAGGCCGGAGGATCGAACCCCTTTGACGTGCCGGAATGGCGTGAGGTGATTACCGCGCTCTATGCCGGACAGGACGAATATTGCTGTGCCGCTGCATTCGGCATGGCGGGGTTCGGCGAGAGCGGCCGGTTGAGTGGCGAACTCGCACAGGCGCTTTCCGCCACCTGTTCCGCGCCCCATGTGATTCATAATGACGTGGATATGGCCTGTCGGGGGGCCTTCCTGAATGGTCCGGGCATATTGCTTCTTTCCGGTACGGGGTCGATGGCCTGGGGGCTCGATGCCAGTGGCCGGACCGGGCGCGTTGGAGGCTGGGGCAGTCTTTTCGGCGATGAGGGAAGCGCGTACTGGATTGGGCGTTGCGCCTTGTCGCGTCTGGCTCAATCCCTGGACGGGCGCATGCCCGATCGTGACGGCTTCGTAGCGCGTTTCGCAGCGCAGCAGGGCTGGCCGACCACGCCGGAAGCTTGTGGTGCCGCGCTTCAGGAATGGTATGCGAATCTGATCGAGCCCCGTCCGGTTGTCGCGGCGCTTGCCGCCGACATCGGCAGGCTGGCGGCTGAGGGGTGTGCTGTATCGGTTGCAATCTTCGAGGACGCCGCCAGTCATCTGGCCCGCCATATTCACGCCTTGCGCGACCGGATGGGCGCCCCCGATCTGGCCTGGAGCTATGCGGGTGGGACGATGCGCAGCGAGATACTGCGCGAGGCCGTTTCGCGTCAGTGTGGCTTGCCGTGCGAGCCGGGGCTTCCGCCGATCGGCGGGGCTGTTCTCGTTGCGGCGGCCAAGGCCGGCTGGAATACGGATGCGTCATTCGTCGCGAGACTCTCCAGCACGCTTGCCGAGGCCGGGCTGAACTGAGGCTTCACACTCGGCGGGGGCATCATAGAACCCAAGCGCGGTTTGCGGTGGCGTTGCATGGATCTGTCCCCTAGGCTCAGGCCTTTACGAGCCTCGCGGGGACGATCATGCGCATAGCTCTCGGACAATTCGCCGTTTCCCCATCTTGGGCGGAAAATCTCGCCATTGCGCGTGACATGGCTGACAAGGCGCGTGAGGCAGGTGCCGCGCTGCTGGTTTTGCCGGAAGGTATTGCCGCACGCGATCCTGCGGATCCGGACCATGTACTGCGCACGGCCCAGCCTCTCGACGGGCCTTTTGCGACGGGGCTTCTGCAGGCAAGCCGGGGGATCACGCTGGTCTTTTGTGTGAACGTGCCGGACGGGGAAGGACGATTTTTCAATACGCTGGTTGTGATGCGTGACGGGATCATTCTGCACGCCTATCGCAAGCTCCATCTCTACGATGCGTTTTCGATGCAGGAATCCCGGCTTATCGCTCCGGGTCACGATCTGCCCCCGGTGCTGACGATCGGGGGTGTGAAGATCGGGGTCATGACCTGCTATGATGTGCGTTTTCCGGAAATGGCGCGTTATCTGGCGCTCTCGGGAGCGGAGATGATTGCGGTACCCGCCGCCTGGCTGCGTGGGCCGGGCAAGGAGCGCCATTGGGAGATCATGCTGGCCGCGCGGGCGCTTGAGAACACGTGCTACGTGCTCGGTGCGGGGGAATGCGGCAAACAGAATATCGGCAACAGCATGATGATCGACCCGCTCGGTGTGGTCATGGCGGCCAGAGGGGCTACGCCCGGACTGGTTTTCGGGGAGTTCGACCGGGATCACCTCCGTGCTGTCAGGGAGGCGCTGCCCGTGCTTGAAAACCGCCGCTTTGCGCCGCCCGTGCTCGCTGGCTCCTGACGCCGCCGGATGGAAGAGACTCGGGCCGCCTGCGCAGGCCTTTCTGCCTGACGCTCCGGGGCGCTCTGTCAGATCCTGCCTGTATGCGCCTGTCTCTTGGGAGCGTCACGAAGCGGTGACCTCGCGCGGGGTTGAGTGCCCCTGAACCGGGAAACGTGTTTCTCTCAGACCGGATGTGAAAGGTCACATAATTCCTGTCGCCTTCACACGTGATTTGGGTCTGGCGGCACAATGCCCGTAGCCATCTGGCTGTGTGAGGAGAGGTGCCGCCTATCAGAGAAGGGTTGGTATCATGACGGGTTCGAAGGCAGCACCTCCTTTTCGCGAGCGCTATGGCAATTTCATTGGCGGGAAGTGGCGTGAGCCGGTTGCCGGGCAATATGTCGATAATCATTCCCCCGTCGATGGGCGGGTGCTGTGTCAGGTCCCGCATTCTACCCCCGCCGATATCGAACTGGCCCTGGATGCTGCTCATGAGGCGCGTGAGGCCTGGGGCAGGACCTCGGTGGCCGATCGTGCATTGCTTCTGCTCAAGGCAGCGGATCGCATGGAGGCCAACCTCGACCTGATTGCGCGTGCCGAGACGTGGGATAATGGCAAGCCCATCCGCGAAACGCTGAATGCCGATATCCCGCTTGCCATCGATCATTTTCGCTATTTTGCCGGCTGTATCCGCGCGCAGGAGGGAAGCCTTGGCGAGATCAATGACAGCACGGTAGCCTATCACTTTCATGAGCCTCTGGGTGTGGTCGCGCAGATCATCCCGTGGAATTTCCCGATCCTGATGGCGGCCTGGAAGCTCGCCCCCGCACTTGCTGCCGGGAATTGCGTGGTCATGAAGCCGGCCCAGACAACGCCCGCCAGTATTCTGGTCGTGCTCGACATCATCGGCGATCTGTTTCCGCCCGGCGTGCTGAATATCGTCAATGGCACAGGTCACGATGTGGGAGATGCGCTGGCCAAGAGCCCGCGCATTGCCAAGGTGGCCTTTACCGGCTCGACCGGCGTGGGCAAGACCATCGCCCATGCAGCCGCCGAAAGCCTGATTCCGGCAACGCTGGAACTGGGCGGCAAGTCCCCCAATATCTTCTTCGCCGATGTGATGGACCGCGATGACGGGTTCCTCGACAAGGCGATCGAAGGGTTCGCCATGTTCGCGCTCAATCAGGGGCAGATCTGTTCCTGCCCGAGCCGCGCTCTGGTGCATGAGTCCATCTATGAGCGCTTCATGGAAAAGGTGTTGCCGCGTGTGCGCGCCATCAAGCAGGGAGATCCGCTCGATCCGGCAACGATGATGGGGGCTCAGAACTCACAGATGCAGCAGGACAAAATCCTGTCCTATATTGCCATCGGCAAGGAGGAGGGCGCGCAGCTTTTGACAGGCGGTCACGAGGCTAAGTTGGGGAGCGATCTGAAGGACGGCTTCTACATCGAGCCGACCGTGTTTCGCGGCAATAACAAGATGCGGATTTTCCAGGAGGAGATTTTTGGCCCTGTTCTGGCGGTGACGACCTTCAAGACCGAGGAAGAAGCGCTGGCCATCGCCAATGATACGGAATTCGGTCTGGGTGCGGGCGTATGGAGCCGCGACGCCAATATCTGCTACCGCATGGGGCGCGGTATTCAGGCGGGACGTGTGTGGATCAATTGCTACCACGCCTATCCCGCCCATGCGGCCTTCGGCGGCTACAAGAAATCTGGCATTGGCCGCGAGACGCACAAGATGCTGCTCGACCACTACCAGCAGACAAAAAACCTGCTTGTCAGCTACAGCGAGACGAAACTCGGTTTCTTCTGAAACGGGAGGGAAGGGGCTTTCGCCCCTTTCCGGGGTGCGGGGTAACACCCCGCCAAGGCACGGGGCATACAAACCCCGTGCTCGACCGTCTTACTTCGACGTGTCGTTATAAAATGCCGAAACGTCACGCGTGAGCGCAGCGCGGCTGGCGGGGCGGGTGTAGAGCATATGGCCGCCTTCATAGAGGTGCAGCGCAATACGATCGGCCCCGACCGGGATATGGTCCTTGGTCCAGCGCGTGGTGCCGAACGGGCAGGCCATGTCGAAATAGCCATTGGCAATGAAGATATGCAGGCTGGGGTCGAGCGCCAGCATCTTGCGCAGGATACCGACCTGATCGGTCAGCTGTGAGCCGGAGCTGGTGAATTTCCAGGCGCCGTTCACTTCCATGCTCAGCAGATCATAGGTGAGGTCGGTCTTGTAGCCGAGTTCATTGGCCAGATAGCCGCTATAGGCATTGCCATAGGCGCGACCGAAGCCGGACAGCGTCATTTCCGGGCTCTGACCGTTCTCGATGCCATCGGCGTACGGGTCAGGGATCGACTGGGTGAAGTCGTAAATGCCGTACAGGCGGCCATCGCGGCTGCGCACATCATGGGCGAATGGGTTGGGCTCACCCATTTCCTTGGTGATGACATCCACCGGCAGGCCGGTGCGGGCGGCGAGATCGGTATAGAATTTCTTCGCGTCATCGCCCTTGGGTGGGGCATTGGCGATGGTGGTCAGATACGGGCCGAGCGCATAGTGATAGGCTTCATCCACCGCCTGCGGTGTTAGTTTGCCGGTTTGCGACAGATGCGAGGCAATGAAGGTGGGCAGCGCCATGGCCGAGGCCATCGGGTTGTTCGTGTTGTCCAGAAACTGCATCTGGATGGCGGGTGAGATCATCACGATGCCATTCACGATAAGATTCTGCTGCTGCTGCAATGCATCGGCCACCTGTGCCGAGCGAATGCCGCCATAGCTCTCGCCCACCAGATAATGCGGCGAGCCCTGACGCCCGTTTTCACCAACCCAGAGCGTAATGGCCTTGGCGAAAGCCTCGCCATCCTTGGTCACGCTATAAAATTGCTCGGCGGCCTTTTTCGGGTCGGTCGGCTGCGAATACCCCGTGCCCACGGCATCGATGAATACCATGTCGGTGGCGGGCAGCCAGCTATCCGGGTTGTCGGCCAGATGGGCGCGCGCGCCATCTTCCGGATGATCCGCCGGGAATTGCAGCACGCGCGGACCCGCCGCACCGAGATTCAGATAGGCCGTGCCTGCGCCGGGGCCGCCATTGAAGAAGAACGACACCGGGCGCGTCTGGGCATTCGCCCCGTCCTTGGTATAGGCCACGTAGAAAACCTTGGCGGAGGGTTTACCCTCCTTGTCACGCAGCGTGACCGTGCCCGCATGGGCGGTATAGGCAATGCTCTGCCCGCCTGCGGTCAGATGATGCTTGGTGATGGAATCCGCAGGCAGCAGCGCCGCCAATCCCTCCTTCGGCGCCTCGCTCTTGGCGGGCTCAGCCGCATGAGCGGCGGGAAGAAGGGGCAGGGCGAAGCAGGCCGAAGCCAGCAACGCCGCAACAAGAGTCTTGCGAGACATGCAAAGTCCTTTCAAGTTTGGAACAGTATAACAATCTCGGAAGGGGGGGATAGATACGAAATGAGGGACGAGAGAATGAAATCGTATTACTGCAATGGGCGGGGAAACTTGCGTGTCTAGACAGGCCATATGACCTAGGTGACTGTCGTAATATTTTGATTTACATCATGGGGCACCACTGTGCGCAAGTTTCTGTAAAATATAGTGACACGAGAGCGATTTAAAGGGTCGGAATACAATATAGAATAGAATACATTATTGTAAATGCGAGGCTCTTCTTGAGAATAACAATAATAAACACCTTGAATATACGCATTCAGTGTGCCAACATATCATAAAGCAAATGTGAAATCATCTTGAATTTATTACTAACGGATATCAGATTTCATACGATACCAAACTTGTGTCGATATTGTGGAGAATGCTGCAGATCGTAGGGAGCAATTTGCAGAGTGAAGCGCATATTTTTCTATTTATGATAAGATTAATTAAACATCTGAATGTCATATGTTCTCAATTTTTTGAAAATACGAAATTTTGTCTTCACATCAAGTCAAAATGACGTTCTATTGACGATGCAACATACGGAGCGAAGACATGTCAGAAGAAGATCGGCAGCAGTCGCAAATTATTTCAGAGCAGATTTCCGGGCGATTACATCAAATTTTCGACGATCTTATCGTGGTGAACCGGCAAGGCGGAATGGATGATCAGGCCATTGAACAGCGTTTTCTGACCCGCGCATATGCGGCGTTGGCACTACTGAATTTGTCAGATGCGAACGTGTCCGATTCAGCAGGGTCTATCACCGATGGGGGGGAGGATGACGGTATAGATGCAATTTATGTCAGTGAGTCCCATAAGAAAATATATTTAGTGCAGTCGAAATGGCTGAGGAATACCAGGAAAGGTGTAGAGCTTTCGGAATTTACGCGCTTCAGGGATGGTGTGAAAAGGGTAATAAATTTAGTATGGGATGAAAAAAATAGAAACTTACATAATCACCGTGAAAAAATAGAGAAAAATCTACGGGATATAGACACGGAAATCGTTATAATATTTTGCCATAATAGCGAGATGACACTCTCGGACGATATTATTAGAGCTAAGGACGAGTACCTCCAGGAGGTCAACAGGTATGGTGAGCTTGCGCGCTTTGAGCAATTTACTCTCCGAGAAGCTCGTGAGACGGCGCGTTCACGTACTCGCCCTGAAAATATTAATCTTACATTAATGCTTAGAAACTGGGGTATCATCGAGAAGCCATACAGATCAGTCTACGGTGCGATTGCTGCAACTGAAGTCGTGTCATGGTTCGAGAAGAATCGAGATAAATTATTTGCTGAAAATCTCAGGTTCGGTATCGAGAAGTCTGATGTCAACGATGGGATTAGGCAGACGGCCAGTGATGATCCTTTAAGTTTTTGGTATTTTAATAACGGTATAACCGCAATATGTGAAGATGTGCAGAAGCAGCCGGTTGGCGCAAATAATACAGATAGCGGCGTATTCGACGTTAATAAGATTAGCATTATCAATGGAGCTCAAACAGTCTCATCTTTGGCACGAGCAAAGAATGAGGGGGCAAATTTAGATGATATATTCGTTCACCTGAGGATAATTTCACTCGCGGGGACACCTGAGAACTTTGCTACGGACGTAACAACAGCAAACAACACGCAGAACGATCTGAGTCCTATCGATTTTGTAGCTGCTGATCCTAATCAAGATAGGATTCGTAGGGAGGCCAACCAACTGGGATTGGTCTACACCTATCGTCGGGGGGATAAAGATCCTAGCGTTGATGAAGGTTTCACGGTACGAGAAGCGACCGTCGCGGCAGCTTGTGCATCGGGAGAGCTTCGTCTCGCCGTTTCAGCGAAGCGATATATTAGTGGTTTGTGGGAAAACACCAAAAAAGAGCCCTATACTAAGCTCTTTAATGAAGATACCTCCGCGGAGAGGCTGTGGAGGATAGTACAGATAAGTCGAGCAGTAGATGCTGCGTTAGAAGAGATGATTAAATCTCTCGAGGGGAGGGCGAGGCTCGTAGCGGTGCACGCAAACCGATTTATCTTGTTCAGTGTGTTCGAAGACTTAGGTGCAGATATGGGTGGTGACAATCTTCTGGGCACCATCTCACATACGGTCGAGAGGAAGGTCGCCTCCCTATTTGAACTGGTAGAAAGGATTTTTCCGGATAGTTATCCTGGGAATTTATTCAAAAATCTTGAGAAGCAAGAGGAAATATTCCGTAAGATGTGAAGCTGAATCTGGTATTTAACATGCCTTACCTTGATGCTGATAATTCAGTGCAAATCATCTGCGGGATGAAAGGGGCCTCCGCCCCTTTCCGGGGGGTGGGGCAGAGCCCCGCTTACCCTTACTTTCCCTTCAAATTCGGTGCCAGCATGGTGCGCGGGTCGACCAGGCGGTCGAAATCGGCTTCGCTGACCGCGTTCAGAGCCAGAGCGGCTTCCTTCAGCGTGCAGTCATGATCCATGGCGTGATGCGCGACCTTTGAGGCTGTGTCGTAGCCGATTGTGGGGGCGAGGGCCGTTACCAGCATGACGGACTCTGCCACATAGCGCTCGATGCGGGCGAGGTTCGGGGTGGTGCCTTCAATCAGGAAGGTGCGAAAGTTCTCGCTGCCGTCATGCAGCAGGGTGATGCTCTGCATGATGTTCTGGATGATGAGCGGCTTGTAGACGTTCATTTCCAGTAGGCCACCGGCGCCGCCGAACCCAACCGCCACGTCATTAGCCATCACCTGCACGGCCAGCATGGCCAGCGCTTCGGCCTGGGTCGGGTTGACCTTGCCGGGCATGATGGACGAGCCGGGCTCGTTTTCCGGCAGGTGCAGCTCGGCAAAACCGGCGCGCGGGCCGCAGGAAAGCAGGCGGATATCGTTGGCGATCTTGTAAAGTGCGCCTGCCGTGGTGCGCAGCGCGCCAGAGAAATGCACGAGCGCATCATGCGCGCCTTGCAGGGCGAACTTGTTTTCACCGCTGATGAAGGCGGCATCGCTCAGGCGGGCAATTTCGGCGCAGGCGCGACCGGCAAAGGGGGCATCGGTGTTGATGCCGGTGCCAAGCGCGGTGCCGCCAAGGGCGAGGGGGTAGAGACCCTTCTCGGCTTCCTGAATACGGGCGATGTTCTCGCGCAGCATTCCCGCATAGCCGTGGAATTCCTGACCCAGCGTGACCGGCACGGCATCCTGCATATGGGTGCGGCCAATCTTGACGATATCCTTCCACTCTTCGGCCTTGGCCTCAATGGATTCCGCCAGACGGGTCAGGGCCGGGATCAGCCTGCGACGGCTGCCGAGCACGACCGCCACATGCATGGCGGTGGGGAAATTGTCGTTGGAGGACTGAGACATGTTGACGTGGTCATTGGGATGAACCGGGCGCTTGCTGCCCAGCGCCTCGCCGGAAAGCTGGCAGGCGCGGTTCGAAATGACCTCGTTGATGTTCATGTTGAACTGCGTGCCTGAGCCGGTCATCCAGACATGAAGCGGGAACATGTCGGCATGCTGACCGGCCAGGATTTCATCGCAGACTGTGGTGATCAGCTTGTATTGGGTCTCGCCCAGACGGCCGCTCTGATGGTTGGCGCTCGCACAGGCGCGCTTGACGATGGCATAGGCCTCGATCATCTCGCGCGGCATCAGCTCGCGGCCGATGCTGAAATAATGAAGAGAGCGCTGCGTTTGCGCGCCCCAGAGCTTGTCGGCCTGAATTTCGATTTCGCCGAGGCCGTCGCTCTCGATCCGTGTATCGCTCATGTCAGATCTTCTCATAAGTACAATAATCGGGCGTCCAGACGATGGACTGGATGCGGTGATGCAGTTCATCGTCGCTGAACGCATGACATACGCCATCTTCGCGCGCCTGTCTGGCCGCGGCTTCCGCCACGGCAAGGGCGACCTTGCGCAATTGCGTGACCGGAGGCAGCAGATTGCCATCCGGGTTGCTGCGCAGCGGTGAAAGCGAAGCGAGGCCACGGGCCGCGGCCATGAACATGGAGTCCGTCACGCGGGTTGCACCGGTGGCAAGCAGGCAGAGCCCGAGCCCAGGGAAGATATAGGCGTTGTTGGTCTGGTCCACGCGATGGGTGCGGCCCTTCAGGTCCAGCGGCGGAAAGGGGCTGCCGGTGCTGACCAGAGCACGTTCATCCGACCAGGTCATGATGTCTTCGGGCGTGGCCTCGGAATGCGAGGTGGGGTTGGAGAGCGGGAAGATGATCGGACGCTTGCAGTTTTTGGCCATCTCCCGCACGATTTTCTCGCTGAAAAGTCCCTTCACGCCGGAAACGCCAATCAGGATGCTGGCCTTCGTTTCGCTAATGACCGTCTCGAAATCGGGTGAACGATCTCCCCAGTCCTTGCGGGCAAACAGCGCCTGTCCGTCATTCAGCCCGTCGCGCCCGTCGAGCAGGAGCCCGTCCTGATCGAGCATGTAGAAGCGGGCCAGAGCGTCTTCCTCGCTCGCGCCTTCATCGAGCATGACCTGAAGCAGCAGCTTGGCAATGCCCACACCCGCAGAGCCCGCGCCGAGCATGACGATGGTCTCGTCCTTCAGCTTGCCGTCATGCGCGGCATTGGCGCTCAGAATAGCGGCAGTGGTAACGGCCGCCGTACCCTGGATGTCGTCATTGAAGGTGCAGAGCCGGTCGCGATAGCGATCGAGAATGGGGGCGGCATTGGCGCCGCTGAAATCTTCCCAGTGCAGGGCCACATGGGGCCAGCGTGTCTGAACGGCGGTGACGAAGCGCTCGATGAAGGCGTCGTATTCGGCACCGCGTATGCGTTCGTGACGCCAGCCAATATAGGCCGGGTTTTGCAGCAGGTCCTGGTTATTGGTGCCGGTATCGAGCACGATCGGCAGGGTCTGATCGGGTGAGATCCCTGCGCAGGTGGTGTAGAGTGAGAGCTTGCCGATGGGGATACCCATGCCACCCGCCCCCTGATCGCCCAGGCCGAGGATACGCTCGCCGTCCGTCACCACAATCACGCGCACATCGTCATAGGCGGGATTGCTGAGCACGTCCTCCATCGAGTCGCGCTCGGGATAGCTGAGGAAGAGCCCACGCGGGCGACGCCAGATTTCCGAAAAACGCTGACAGGCCTCGCCTACGGTCGGTGTGTAAACCAGAGGCAGCATGGCCTCGATCTTGCGGGTCAGCAGGGCGTAGAACAGCGTCTCGTTCGTATCCTGCAATTCGCGCAGATGCACATGGCGCGCAAAAGGTGAGGGGAGGGCGTCGAGGAATTTCAGCGCTGCCTCAACCTGCTGGTCGAGGGTTTGCACGGCTCGTGGCAGAAGGCCGTGGAGTTCGAACGCGTCGCGCTCTTCCGGGGTGAAAGCAAGCCCCTTGTTGAGGAAAGGATGGTTGAGCAGATCCTGCCCGCTCAGGGCAACGGATAGCGACTTGTTCATGAACGGTCTCCTGGCACTGTGGCACACGCGGTTTCGCCAGTCATCGCGGGCGAGGAGTGAACCACAAGCGCCCCCGGCTTGCGAGCCCCGTTGACCCCAACGTGATCGCCCCCGCCTCACCGGACAGGGGCGGGACGCCGAGGCTGGGGCCTGAAGTCTACGCGCGCGATATGGGTTTCGGGAATGTCCGTTTTCCCTGAGGCGCAGGTCTGGAACGATGCCTGCAGGACGGTGACTCGAGGCTCAGGGAGCCGCCTGCCCCCGCGGCCTCCCGAACTGGCACGGGATAGCGAGGCAATCGGATCATACCGGCCCATTTGTCTGCCACCGAGGCCCGCGCAGTATCATGCGGGGGAGAATTTCAGGGCGAGTCTTTCAGGCTCGACCACAAGGTGGCCTTCATGCCGGGTGGCTGGGTGGCCAGATAGACGCCACGCGCCACAGCACGCGACAGGACGTCAGCGGCCACACTGCCCAGATGCGCCACAAGCAGCGCGCGTCCTTCGGCCGCGACAGATTTTCTTCCCGTGGCCAGGGCGAAAACCGTGTCTCCGTCAAACGGCGAGTGAATAGGGTGAATGGCGCGAGCCAGCCCATCCTGTGCCATCATGGCAATGCGTTTGAGCTCTTCCTGCGTCAGCTCCGCATCGGTGGCGATACAGGCGAGAGTCGTGTTGGCGCGCGGCCCGGGATCCAGCTTCGTGCCGGTCCAGTCATCCGGCGCGACTCTGGCAGTCGAGACGCCCAAGCCCCCGAATTCCTGCCCCTGTTCGAACGGGGCCGCCCAGAATCGCCGGTCATGGGGCGGGGTCACAGCGCCAAGACTATTCGTGGCCACGATCGCACCCACGGTATACCCCTCGGGTGTAACCCACGAGGCGGAGCCGATCCCCCCTTTCAGACGTCCGGCCATGGCGCCGTATCCGGCGCCAGCCGTGCCCAGGGTGACATTCGTTGCAGCGTGGCTCACAGCCTCCATGCCAAGCGCATGATAAGGGGGTGTTTCGCCCCACTTCTTGTCGCCACCATTATCGAGGTCATAGAGAATGGCCGCCGGAACGATGGGAGAGGGTGGAACATCTTTCTGGCTGCGCATGGCAAAACCCCTGCCTCTGGCCCCCAGCCATGCCGCAACGCCATCGGCGGCCGCCAGCCCGTAAACCGACCCACCTGAAAGGGTGAGGGCATCGATGCGATGCACCAGGTTCCAGCCATTCAGCGCATCAGTTTCACGCGTCCCCGGTCCACCGCCCCGCACATCCACGGCGCAGGGGCAGGGCATATCGGGCAGGATGACGGTCACGCCCGTGCGAACCCGGCTGTCCTGCGCCTGCCCCACGCGCAGTCCGCCCACATCGGTCAGACTGTTCGATTCGCCAACCCGTCCCTTCGATGCGGCAAAAACAGATGGAGAACTTGCGCTCCATGCCGCACCGGCAATCAGGCTTGAGCGGAGAAAGGAGCGACGAAGCATGAGGCATCCAGTCTGACGGGGGAATGATGCCGGCAGCATGGCATAATCGTCTGCGGTGAGGGAGGGGCGGCGCAACCATAGTGCAGACCGTGACGCCCAAGCCTGAGACGGGGCTCTCCAAAGCAAAAAGCGCCCGGTCCTGTTCAGGGGACCGGACGCTTCAGGTAGCTTGTGGCAATTTCGGAAGGGAGGGGGCTCATCACCCGGCAAGGGGACGAAAGATGAGCGGCCCCGATCCGGGTTCAGATATAGTGTTCGCCCAGCGGGGCAAAACCATTGAACCCTGTCGAGCAATAGGTGGTGACATAGGCACCGGTGGTGAGGATCTCGATGCGATCGCCCGAATTCAGCGCATAGGGAAGCTGAACGCGGTTCTTTTCATACATGATGTCGACACCGTCGCAGCTCGGACCGGCCACGACTGTCTCGCCCGTGGGCAGACCGTCATGCGGGGTGCGGAAACGATAGCGAATGGCCTCGCCTTCGGTCTCGGCCAGGCCGCCGAAGCGACCGATATCGAGATAGACCCAGCGCGGATCGCTCTCCTTGCCGCCGCGACGGCTCACCAGAACGACCTCGGTCGAAACCACGCCGGCTTCGGCCACCATGAAGCGGCCAGGTTCGATCAGCATCTGCGGCAGGGCATTGCCAAAATGCTCGGTCATGGCGCGACCGATGGCGAGTCCGAACTGTTCGATTTCGGGGATGTCATCGCGATAGCGCACGGGGAAGCCGCCGCCGAGATTGACCATCTTGAGATCGATTCCCGCTGCCGAGAGATCGGTGAACAGCATGGCCACCTTGGCGATCGCTGCCTCATAGGCCGTGGTGCTGGTCTGCTGGCTGCCCACATGAAAGGACAGACCATAGGGCTCGAGACCCAGCTCGACCGACTTCAGCAGCAAGTCCTTTGCATGAGACACGGTGGTGCCGAACTTGCGCGACAGGGGCCAGTCAGCGCCCTCATTCTCAACCGCAAGGCGGCAGAAAACGCGCGAGCCAGGAGCATGCTCGGCCAGCTTGGCCAGTTCTTCCTCGCTGTCGAACACGAAAAGGTCGACGCCGAGGCCGAAAGCCTCACGGATGGACGAGACTTTCTTGACCGTGTTGCCGAACGAAATCTGGCTGGCCTGTGCGCCGGCCGCCAGGCACTGATGGATCTCGCCGATGGAGGCGGCGTCGAAGGACGAGCCGAGACGGACCAGGCGCTCCAGAATCGGCGCGGCAGGATTGGCTTTCACGGCGTAATAGATGTGAGCAAGGGGCAGGGCGTCACGCAGGGCGTGGTAGCGCTCTTCCACATGGTCGACATCGACGACGAGGCAGGGGGTTGCCGGCTGCTGCTCGGCAAGATAGCGGACGATTTTCGGAGTCATGAGTCACTCCTCCCGAAATCCGCCCGAAGCTGCACGGGCGGGTTTGTTGCGAAACGGTCGAACGGACCGGCGATCAGGACGAGGCTGGTTGCTCGAAAATGAGCAGGATCAGCCCGATTGCCAGAACGCTTGACGTCGTTGCGTAACCTACAGAGGGCCAGTGGCACGTGCGTTGCTGCGTGGGGCGCATATGGGACCAAACCCCCCCTGTTGCAACTAAAAAATTGACGGTGATTTTTTTTTCTTCGCATGGGGCAAAGTTGTCGCCCTGTAACGCAATATGCCGTGCAACGTTTCAAGGCTTTGGGCGTCATGATGGGGCAATGTGTCTTCCCGATTGCGGGAAGCGCAGGCAATAGAGACAGCGTCCAGCCCAAAACCGCTGATGCTCCGGCATGGAGCATTAGTGGGCAAAGGATGAGAGAGGCAGCGCGCCACGGTCTTCACCCGTGTGGTCGCAAGCAAGGAGATTTTTGTGGACGAGTTCCCGACATCGAATAGTCAGGCCCTGAGAACAGCCGTTGAATCAGGTGGTGCCGTCGATGCGTCGGGACCCCGCGAGGTCGCGTCTGATCGCGCCGTGGAGACCCAAGCAGGCGAGGAAGCCATGGGGCGTGAGGCACCGGGTACCGGTGCGCGCAGTCCTATCCACATGCCGCTTGGCGGGTGGAAACTCGTATTGCGCCAGACATTCAGCAATCTTGGATCGAGTCAGACCAGCCTGTCGGCAGCGGGGTGCGCCTTCTACGCCACGCTCTCTCTCTTCCCGGCGATCTCGTCGCTCATTTCGCTTTATGGCCTGATTTTCGATCTGCAGACGGTCGAGCCCCAGCTCAATGTGCTGCGTAATCTGCTTCCGGCAACGGCCTTCGAACTGATCGCCTCGCAGATCCACACGCTTATTGCCCAGCCCCATGCATCTTTGACGGTTGGCCTTATTTTCTCGACCACGATCGCGCTGTGGTCAGCCTCGGCCAGCACAAAATCGGTCCTCTCCGCACTGAACCTGGCCTATGACGTGCTCGAGACACGCGGCTTCTTCCGGTTCCAATTTCTGGCGCTGGGCGTGACCTTCGGGGCAGTGGTCGGGGCGTGCATGACCCTGGCTCTCATGGTCGCTTTCCCGGCGCTTGTGGATTATATGCCGGATCTGCTCAACCGTTTCGGTCTGCGCAACCTGCCGCCCGAGATCCTGTATCTCACGGATTATCTGATGAGCTACAGCACGCGTTATATCGTGCATTTCGGTGCGCCCGCCTTGATGCTGCTCTTCGTGTTCGCAGCAGTGACCCTGCTTTTCCGTTACGGCCCCTGCAGGGACAAGCCCGACTGGCGCTGGATCGTGCCGGGATCGCTGGTCGCGACGCTGCTCTGGGTCCTGACCTCGCTCGCTTTCTCTTACTACGTCAGTCATTTTGCCAGTTACGGCTCGACTTATGGGCCCTTGGGAGCCGTCGCAGCAATCATGATGTGGTTCTTCGTGGGGACCTATGTGGTGCTGTTCGGTGCAGAACTGAATGCCGGCCTCGAGGACCGCATGAAGGGTTTCAATCCCAAGGTTCCCGGGGTCACGCGTGTCCAGGAAGGGAGCGAACCCGTCGTGGTTGCCCATTCAGAAAGCTGATACCGACGGAGCGGGGCGCAATAGAAAGGGCGTGAGACCATTGGCCCACGCCCTTTTTCAGCTTATCTCGCGGAGAGATGCCCACATTGACGGCCGCTCGTTTTACTTGTGGTGGTGGCTTCGATGCGTCGTGGCAGCCCTGGATGAGTGAGGCTTGACTACCGGAGTGACGGCATCGAGCGCCTGCTCGTTCGTGTCTTCAGCTTCAGCCTCGGCGACTTCGAGCGGCTGATCTTCCTGAATCGGAGCACCGGATGGAATCGGCGCGAGCTTCACATGGGCCGTGCCACTGCCCAGCATACCGAGTTCGGCCGCAGCGGCATGCGACAGATCGATGATACGGCTGTTGAAGGGGCCGCGGTCATTGACGGTCACGATCACGGATTTGCCCGTGTCTTCATTCTGGACAAGGACTTTGGAGCCCATTGGCAGGGTAGGATGCGCCGCTGTCAGCGCCTGGCCGTCGAGCCGTTCACCACTGCTGGTACGATGTCCGGCCAGCCTGCGTCCGTACCAGCTCGCCACGCCGTGTTCCGACCAGGCCAGAACATTATGGCTGGCGAGAGCAATGCGATGGGCGCGCTTGGCGAGGGCAAGCCGTACCGATGAAGCCCATGGCGCATGGTCCGCGGTGGGTTCTGTCAGGACCGTTGTCTGGGAGGAAGCCTGCGCGGCAGCGGCCGCGTGAGCGCCGTGCTTCGGTGCGAATGCCGTGCAAAGCAGAGCCAGACCTCCGATTCGGGCGCGGAGACGCATCTTGCATCGTTCCGTGGAACTGAATGTCAGTTTTCTGCTTCTAGATGATATCACGACAGCTTGCAGCCTTTTGCCCAGTTACTCCGAACGAACGAATGCCCCGACAATCCGGGACGGCGAACGACGTGTGTATCACAGCCCGCCTCGATTGCGAAATCGTGATGCCAGAGCCCTGGAAACCTGGCGTCTGGTGCCCGCTATCGCGACCTGTGGCGGCCTCGTGAGAAACAAAAAACCCGAGAAACGAGGCAGGAATGAGGCGTAATCCTGCAACGTCCTGCGGGAAGGCTTTTACGGCCCAAGCGAAAGTGCTACGGGCTCCTTTCATGATTCGCCCGATGATTGCCGTGCTGAACGGCCCCAACCTCAACATGCTCGGAATGCGCCAGCCGGAAATATACGGCCATGCGACACTGGACGACCTTGAACAGGTCTGCATTCAGGCCGCCGAGCAGCTCGATGTCGCCATCGATTTTCGCCAGACGAATATCGAGGGGGAACTGGTTTCCTGGATCCAGGAATGCCGGGGTAGGGCGCGTGGTATCGTGATCAATCCGGCGGCCTATGGTCACACATCCATCGCATTGCTCGATGCGCTGCTTGCTACGGGCCTGCCGACGGTGGAGGTTCACATCTCCAATATCCATCGCCGCGATGCCTTTCGCCATCACACCTATACCTCCCAGGCCGCTATTGGCGTAATCTGCGGGTTTGGGGTGCGTGGCTACGCCATGGCATTGCGTGCACTCTATGACATGATTGAAGACGAGGACGAACGATGAGCCGTATGCTCGTGGACGCGGATGCCATCCGGGCATTGGCCGATATTCTGACTGAAACCGGACTGACCGAGATCGAGGTCGCGGAAAAGGACAGTCGCATTCGTGTGGCGCGCAATGCTGGCGGCCAGGTGGTTCATGCCGTTGGTCCAGCGCCTGCCGCTGCGGCGCCTGTTGCCGCACCTGCTCCGGCAGCTGCCCCGGTCGATGCCGCCAACCATCCTGGCGCTGTCAACAGCCCGATGGTCGGCATTGCCTATCTGGCACCCGATCCGTCGGCTCCTCCCTTCGTGCAGGAAGGCCAAGCCGTGACGGCCGGTCAGACCCTGATGCTGATCGAGGCGATGAAGACCTTCAATCAGATCAAGGCGCCGCGCGGCGGCACTCTGAAGCGGCTTCTGGTTTCCAGCGGTGACCCGGTTGAATTCGGCGAAGCACTCGCCATCATCGAATAAGCATTACTGACTGAGTCTGGAACCCGATGTTTTCCAAGATCCTGATCGCCAATCGCGGCGAAATCGCGCTTCGCATCCTGCGCGCCTGCCGTGAACTGGGCATAGCGACGGTTGCCGTGCATTCAACGGCCGATGCCGATGCCATGCATGTCCGACTGGCGGATGAGGCGGTCTGCATCGGGCCGCCCTCGTCACGTGAGTCCTATCTGAATGTGGCGGCCATTCTCTCGGCCGCGACAATCACCGGGGCTGAAGCCATCCATCCCGGCTATGGCTTCCTATCCGAGAATGCCGATTTTGCCGAAACAGTCGAGGAGCACGGCTTCGTGTTCATCGGCCCGACCGCCCATCATATCCGCACGATGGGTGACAAGATCATGGCCAAGACCACCATGCGTGAGCTTGGTGTGCCCCTCGTGCCGGGTTCGGATGGTGCCTTGCGCGATCTGGCTGCGGCACGCGAAGTCGCCGCCAAGGTCGGCTATCCGGTGCTGATCAAGGCTGCCGCTGGCGGCGGCGGCCGTGGCATGAAGGTGGCACAGACCGAGGACGAGATCGAGGAAGCCTGGTCGGTCGCCCGTACCGAGGCCCGCGCGGCATTCGGGAATGACGAGGTCTATCTCGAGAAATATCTCGACAAGCCGCGTCATATCGAGCTGCAGATCATGGCCGATACGCATGGCAATGTCGTGCATTTCGGCGAGCGTGACTGTTCTCTGCAGCGTCGTCACCAGAAGCTTCTGGAAGAAGCGGGATCGCCTGTTCTCTCGGCTGAAGAGCGCGATGCGATCGGGGCGACTGCCACGGCGGCGCTTAAGAAGATGGGCTATCGCAACGCCGGTACGCTGGAATTCCTGTATCAGGACGGCCAGTTCTGCTTCATCGAGATGAACACGCGTCTTCAGGTCGAGCATCCCGTGACCGAAATGGTGTGCGATGTTGATCTGGTCCGTGAGCAGATCCGCGTGGCAGCCGGTCAGGCGCTCGGCTACGAACAGTCGGACATCACCTTCAGCGGTCATGCCATCGAATGCCGTATCAATGCGGAAGATCCTGAAACCTTCATGCCGAATCCCGGCACGATCAAGGTCTTCCATGCACCGGGTGGTCTGGGTGTGCGTATCGACAGCGCCATCTATGCCGGGTATCGCGTTCCGCCCTATTACGACAGCATGATCGCCAAGTTGATCGTCCACGCCCCGACACGCGCCGAGGCAATTGCACGCATGATGCGGGCTCTGGATGAATGCGTGGTGGATGGGGTGAAGACGGTCATTCCGCTGCACCGCAAGATCCTGGCCGATCCGCAGTTCCAGAAGGGTGACTACACGATCCACTGGCTCGAGAAATTCGTCGATTCACTCAAAAAATAAGAACAGCAGACAAGGAAAAGTCCCGATGTCGGTAAGCGTAGAAACCTTCGTTCTCACCTGCCGCTCGGGCAGTGTCCCTGCGATCGTGGGGGCACTCGAAGCGCCCCTCGTCGGTCGTGCCGGGTTTCTCGGGTGCTGGACGACCGAACTCGGGTCGCTCAACGAGGTCGTCGTTCTTTTCAGCGAAACCCCGAAAGATATCGTATGGCCCGGTCAGGAAAGCGGGATCGAGCGCATGGATCGTCAGCGCTGGACGCTGATCGGCGGGACGCAGCCCTCGCCCGGGACCTTCGGCGGTTCCTATGAGTGGCGCGTCTATGACATCCGTCCTGGCCGCGAAGCCGAGGTAACGGCCCTGATGGAAGGGGCGCTCCCGGCGCGGAACGTTGTTTCCCCTGCCTATCTGGTAATGACCTCGGATGAGGGGCCGTCTCGACTGGCCCATGCATGGCCTTATGCCGATCTTGCGGATCGCGCCGCCAAACGTAAACAGGCCGTTGAGACCGGGGCCTGGCCGCCCAAAGGTATCCTGCCGCTCCTTGGCACCATGAAGAGCGCTATCCTGGTACCAGTGGCTTACTCTCCAAGCTGCTGAACAGGCGGAGCAGGGCTTCTCCGCAGCCCTGCGAAAGAACCTTGCCCTTTTGTGCCCCGGGATGAGGGGGAGAGGGCATCATTTATCTCGAATGGCGGTGTCCCGAATCGCCCGCTTCAAGAAACCATCGCCCACACTCGATCGCCTCGGCTTGTTCAGTGGGGTCTTGCCTCAGCCGTGTTGTTGAACGGTTCAGGGGCCATGGGGGCGATTGGATGTTGCTCGAGAAACGCGTTCAGCGTCTCCAGCGCCTTGTCGAGCTGCTGGTCCTGCCCGTTGAACGTCGCGACAGGCATGTTGTCGACCGTGATATCCGGCTCGACACCATGATTTTCGACCAGCCAGTGACCGTGCATATCGAAATAAGGACGCTCCGCCGTACGGGGCAGGCCCTTATCGGCAAGCCGGTCATTATCGGACAGCCAGACACCGGCACCGGCTGTGCGTGTGCCGATAAGGGGCCCGAGGCCAAGCGATTTCGCGCCTTGTGAGAAGGTCTCCCCATCGGAATAGGTGAAAGCGTCGCACAGGAAGACGAGATGTCCGCGAAAGCTTTGCTGCATGTTCCCCTGTGGGGCCTTGCCGTGATCGGACCAGAACATCCAGACCTTGCGAAGCAGTTCCGAGAGTACCCAGGAATCGATATTGCCGCCGAGATTGCGGCGCACATCGATCACAAGACCGTCTTTCTCGGTCTGGCTGAAGAAATCGCGTGTGAAACGGGCAATATCATCCTTGCCCATGGCCCGCAGATGCACGTAGCCAATACGCCCATGGCTCGAATTGGCGACGTAGCGCGCGCGATCATTCTCCCAGGCCTGGAGCCTCAGCGAGGCATCCTGCTTCGCCCCTATGGCCGTGGTGACGATCTGGAACTGGCGATCCTTGCGCTTGAGAGTGAGCAGAACCTGATGATTGGCCTGATTCGCGAGAAGGGCTGACAGGTCGGGCTGATCGGTCAGGCTCTGGCCGTTCACTGCGGTGATCAGGTCACCGGGGCGGGCATCGACATCGGGAGCCGCAAGGGGAGAACGGTCATCCGGAAGGTCCGGATCTCCTTGATAGATGCGATCAATCAGAAACCCGCCGGGCTGTCGGGTCAGGTGGGCACCCAGGCTTGCAATCAGAACGGTGTTGTCACGCTGCGTGGTCTCGGCTGCGCGAAGCTGCGAGTGCAGGGCGTTGAGCTCTCCCATCATCTGGCCGAGCAGATCGTCAAGATCGGAGCGGTCCCCCACACGCGACAGGAGCGGTCGATAGCGCTCGCGAACCGCGTTCCAGTCCACGCCGTGCAGGGCTGGATCGTAGAAGTGATCGCGATGCAGGCGCCATGCGTCGGTAAACATGTCCTGCCACTCGGCACCCGGATCGACACGCAGGCGAAAGCCGTCGAGCGATACGGTGGTCTTGTTGCTGCTGACCCCATTCAGTGAGGCCCCGGCGGGGACAAGCTGGATCTTGGGGCGAGCATCTTCCTTTCCCGAGACGATCATGAGCGTCTTGCCATCAGGGGTCAGGGCAATGTCGCGCAGACCGGTGGCAAAGTCGGTGGGTTTGATCTCGCCCGGCTCGATCCTGATGGCGCGCAGCGTCAGATCGTCGTCCTTGCCCGCAGGCTGTTCGGGCTTGTGGGACAGCACGTAAAGCATGTCTGGCCCGACCGCGATCTTGCTGAATGTCCCGGCTTGCAGCGGGAGCTGATAAAGGCGGTTCGGCAGGTTCTCGGCATCGAGAACGGCAGCAGGCTTCTTGCCCGCCGATTTGCCTGGGGCGTCATTGGCCTTCGGAGGTGCAGGCGGCACGAGCTCGGTCACCGGCGCGAAGGGGAAATGCGCGTCCTTCTGGAGTGCAAGCGCGAAAACGCCTGTGCGATCATTGAAGACTGGAGCCGGGGCGCGGTCGCCCCATGGGCTGCGATTGCTCAGGCTGAAATGCCTGTCCGAGAGAAACCACAGGAAATGCCCGTCAGGACTGAAACTCGGCGCATAGGATTCATAGTCCGGGGTGGTGGCCCAGAGCGTGGCGCCGGTATCGAGGGCATAGAGCGCGATCTGACGACGGATATTCTCTCCTCGCGCCCTGACGAAGGCCAGAACGCGCCCGTCATGCGACCATGTCACGGAGTCATAGTCGCTTTGTCCATCCAGACGGGCGTCATCGATCAGTTTGTCGGTATGGGTAGCGAGGTCGTGCAGGAAAAGATGACCTGACAGATCGGTATGGGCGATATGGGTGCCATCTGGTGAGACCCAGAGGCCGGTAGGCTCCCCCTTGGTACCATGGGTGAGCTGCGTTCCATCGCTTCCACCAGCGGCAGGAAATGCCCAAAGCTCGGACTCCCCGCCCTTGTCACTGAAAGCGTAAAGCGTCTTTCCATCGGGGGACAGCGCGGCATGACGCAGGCGCGTTGTTGGCGCAGTGGCCAGGATGACGCGGCGCAGCGGTCCCGGTGCAGCCAGAACCGCATGTCCCCTTATCGTCATCACCACCTGCTTGCCGCTGGGAGCCAGCGTGATTCCCGTCAGGAAAGGGTAGGGGTTATCCAGCCAGAGGGGGCGACGCGCAGCGCGGTCGCTCGCCATCTCGACGGGTATGAGGGTTTCGGTGCCGGTCTCCAGATCCAAGTGATAGAGGTCTGCCCCAAGCTGATAAACAATGTCATGGCCGCTCAGGCTGGCCTCTCCCACGCCGAGATCGTCATGGTGGGTGAGGGCATGACCATCCGTGCCGTCCAGCGCATAGCTCCAGAGATTATTGCGTCCGTCACGATCGCTGACGACAATCAGCCTGTCCTTCCAGAGCATCGGGCGGCGCATATTCACATCTGTCGGGCCAATGCGCTCGGCCTCGACGCCACCCTTGAGCTTGTACCGCCAGAGTTGCGCCATTGCGCCGCCGCGATAGAGCCGCAGATGATCATGGCTCACAGCCGTGCCGAAGCGCACGAAATAGATCCACTGCCCGTCCGGGCTCAGCGCGGCATCATTGGCGTCTGCCAGAGGATAGACCCGGCGCGTCCCGCTGACAGGATGGATAGCGACAACGATGCGGCTCAGCCCCGGCCCGGTTGGCGGAGCGGTGCTGTAGAGAATGCCCGCCTTGCGATCCCAGCCAATGGGCGTGACGCTCTGGTTCTCATAGGTCACCCGCTTGGGCGTGCCCCCTTCGATGGGCATCACGTAGAGTTCTGTGGGTCCGTCGTAATTGGCGAGAAAGGCGACCTGCTTGCCATCGGGGGAGAGAATGGGATGGGGGTCGGTGCCGATCGGTGCGGTCAGGCGGCTGGCTGTCCCACCTTGCAGCCCGACACTCCAGACGGATTGTTCCGCATCGAATACCATCTGGGTGCCGGAAAGGGCCGGGTCGCGCAGATAGCCCGGTGCAGCCTTCGCGGTCATGGGGGCAATTGCCAGAAGGGCAACACTGGCGAGAAGGGGGGATAAACGCATGGGCACCTTCCGGTTGAGACGGGATACTCGTTAGAGAACGGAGAGTGAGCAAAAGACAAGTCCGCCTGCAAGGCAGGACGGTCAGGGCTCAGGGAGGAGTGAGAGGCTCCTGTGGGTGGCGCCTTGCAGCCGGTGCAGCCCCCATGAAGAGAACCTCACGCACTGGCGGCCCTGAGCCCTGCTCCTGCGGCAAGCGGACATAGGGGCAGGGCGAGGGCAAGGAATGCCCCAAGGAAGTCAAGCTCAGTGGCATAGCTTCGCCCATTTGCTGCGGCATCCGCTGCCGCCGCGCCGAAAATGAGGATCGGGGTCGCCAGCGGGAGAACGAGCAGAGGCAACAGCACACCCCCACGCCGCGCCCCCAGGACCAGCCCCGCTGCCATACCGCCAAGGAGAGAGAGAAGAAGCGTCCCCAGTGTCAGCCCTGCAAGGAGCGGGACTATATGGTCCGGGCTGCCGCCCAGCATCAGCGTGAGCGGAACCGCCGCGATCAGTAGCGGCAAGCCGGTAGTAAGCCAATGAGCCATCATCTTGGCCAGGGCGAGCAAGCCGGGGGGAAGGCCGAGCATCAGCAGCTGGTCGAGCGCCCCGTCCTCGATTTCAGAGCCGAAGAGCCGGTCCAGAGGGAGCAGGCTGGCCAACAGGGCGCAGACCCAGATCACGCCCGGGGCAAGGCGATGCAGCAGCGTTGGGGAGGGGCCGAGCGCGAGTGGAAACAGACTGGCGCACAGAAGGAAGAAGAGCAGGGCCGCGAGCGTATCGGCTCCGTGACGCAAGGCCAGACGCAATTCGCGTCTCACCAGGGCAATGAAAGCGCCGGGCATCAGAGGCCGCTTTCGGGTGCAGCGAGGGAAAGGGAACGTGTGTCCGTAAGAGGCAGGGGCACATGAGTGGTCGCCACGATCATCCCCCCCGAGGCACGATGCGCCGCCATGAGGGCGCCGAGAGAGGCGATCGCACGCTGATCGAGGCCGAGGCTCGGTTCATCGAGCAGCCATAATCTTGCGCGGCGCAGCAGAATGCGCGCCAGAGCGCCACGCCTTTTCTGGCCGGCAGAAAGCAGCCGCGCGGGGAGATCGGCAAGATCGAGCAAGTCGAGCGCGTCAAGCGCGGCCTCCAGGTCGCCTCTGAACAGCCGGGCCTCAAGAGCCAGATTCTCACGCAGGGTCAGTCCCGGTTTGAGCGCATCCGCATGGCCAAGATAGGCAATGTCCAGAGCCTGCTCGGGGTCGCGCCTGTCATGGCCGCCGATTGTCAGGGTTCCCCCCTGCATGGGGCAGAGCCCGGCCAGCACGCGAAGCAGCGTGGATTTGCCGGAGCCGTTCGGCCCCGTCAGCAGCAGGGCCTCACCGGCAGAGAGCGACAAGCTCGTTCCATCCAGAACAAGGCGCAAACCGCGAATCACGGTTGCGTCATGCAGGACGAGCCAGGGCGCAAGAGGCGAGGGAAAACCTGACATTGTGCGGAAATAACATCTTCCTGAGAGAGTTTCATTCGACTCTGTGCGAATAACGGTCGAGACTGTATAGAAGGGCCAGCCCGCAAGGGCCAGTTGACAAGACAGCCAGTTGACAAGGCAGGAGGACAAGCCATGAGAACCGTTGGACGGGATTCCCTGGGCGTGATGCGGGATCTGGAGGTTGATGGCCGGAAGTACCGCATATTTTCCCTGCCTGAGGCGGCGAGCAAGCTGGGCAATCTGTCCCGCCTGCCGGTCAGCCTCAAGGTCCTGCTCGAAAACGTGCTCCGTTTCGAAGACGGGCTGAGCTACCGCACGGAGGATGCGCAGGCCATTGTCGACTGGACCGCGAAGGGCCACTCGGATCAGGAAGTGCCGTTCAAACCGGCGCGTATCCTCATGCAGGATTTCACGGGCGTTCCCGCCGTGGTCGATCTCGCCGCCATGCGCGACGGCATCATTGCCCTCGATGGCGACCCGGAGAAGGTGAACCCGCTGGTGCCGGTCGATCTCGTGATCGATCACTCGGTCATGGTCGATGTGGCGGGCAGTGCCGATGCGCTGGAGCGCAATGTCGAGATCGAGTTCGAGCGTAATGGCGAGCGTTACGCTTTCCTGCGCTGGGGCCAGGGCGCGTTCGAGAACTTCCGCGTCGTGCCGCCGGGTGCCGGTATCTGCCACCAGGTGAACCTCGAATATCTGGCGCAGGCCGTCTGGACCGGGACGGTCGATGGCAAGGACTATGCCTATCCGGATACGCTCTATGGCACGGACAGCCACACCACTATGGTGAATGGCATGGGCGTGCTGGGCTGGGGCGTGGGCGGCATCGAGGCCGAGGCCGCGATGCTCGGCCAGCCGATCGCCATGCTGATCCCGGATGTGATCGGTGTGCGTCTGGACGGCATGCTGCCTGAAGGTGCCACCGCGACCGATCTCGTGCTGACCATTACCGAAATGCTGCGCGCCGAAGGTGTGGTGGGCAAGTTCGTGGAATTCTTCGGTCCTGCCCTCGATCATCTGCCGGTGGCCGATCGTTCGACCATCGCGAACATGGCGCCGGAATATGGTGCGACCTGCGGGTTCTTCCCGGTCGATGCACTGACGCTGGACTATCTGCACCAGACGGGCCGCGACGAGCACCGCATCCGCCTGACCGAGGCCTATCTGCGGGCCCAGGGCATGTTCCGCGATGCCGACACCCCCGAGCCCGTGTTCTCGAAGGTGCTGTCGCTCGATCTCTCGACCATCATTCCCTCGCTCGCAGGCCCCAAGCGTCCGCAGGACCGCGTCGCGCTGACCAATGCGACTTCGGCTTTCGAGGAAGCCCTGACCACCACGCTGGGCGTGAAGCCCGATGACGTACGCAAACGCGCCATCGTGGCCGGTTCGGATTACGATATCGGTCATGGCGATGTGGTGATTGCGGCCATCACCTCCTGCACCAACACCTCCAATCCGGCCGTTCTCGTGGCGGCCGGTCTTGTGGCGCGCAAGGCGCGTGCGCTTGGTCTCAAGCCCAAGCCCTGGGTGAAGACATCGCTGGCGCCCGGCTCGCAGGTGGTAACGGATTATCTCGACAAGGCCGGACTTAGCGCCGATCTCGATGCACTTGGCTTCGAGACGGTCGGTTATGGCTGCACGACCTGCATTGGCAACTCAGGCCCCATCGCCCAACCGATCGTGGATGCGATCGAGGGCAATGGTCTGGTGGCCACCTCGGTGCTTTCAGGAAACCGTAACTTCGAAGGGCGCATCTCGCCCAACGTACGCGCCAATTACCTCGCAAGCCCGCCGCTCGTAGTAGCCTATGCCCTTCTCGGCACGCTGCGCAAGGATATCACGAAAGAGCCGCTTGGCATCTCGACAGATGGCAAGGAAATCTTCCTGCGCGATATCTGGCCGAGCAATGAAGAAATCGCAGCCCTTATCAAGTCCTCCGTCACACGTGAGAGCTTTGTCGAGCGTTATGGCAGCATCTCGAAGGGGACGAAGCAGTGGCAGGCTCTGGCCGTGGCCAGCGATGCCCGCACCTTCGCCTGGTCGGATAGCTCGACCTACATCCAGAAGCCGCCCTATTTCGAGGGGCTGACGAAGGAGCCGGGCGAAACGCATGACATCGAGAATGCCCGCATCCTCGCGCTGCTGGGCGATAACATCACCACCGACCATATCTCTCCGGCAGGCGCCATCAAGCCGTCTTCACCGGCGGGCAAGTTCCTGAGCGAGCATCAGGTGTCGGTTGGGGACTACAACTCCTACGGGTCACGCCGTGGCAATGACCGCGTGATGGTGCGTGGCACCTTTGCCAATATCCGTATCCGCAACGAGATGCTGCCTGGTGTCGAAGGTGGCATGTCGAAATATCTGCCCGACGGGACCGTCGCATCGATCTATGACGTCGCGCATCGCTACCAGCAGGATGGCACGCCTCTAGTCGTGATTGGCGGGCGTGAATACGGCATGGGTTCATCGCGTGACTGGGCGGCGAAGGGCACGAATCTGCTGGGCATCAAGGCGGTTATCGCCGAGAGTTTCGAGCGTATTCATCGCTCCAATCTCGTGGGCATGGGCGTTCTGCCTCTGACCTTCCGTGAGGGGACGACACGCAAGACGTTGGGGCTGGATGGCACCGAAACGATCTCGCTGGGTGGGCTCGAATCCATCACGCCGCGCATGACCGTACCCATGACCATCACCCGCGCCAGCGGCGAAACCGAGCAGGTCGAGCTTCTTTGCCGCATCGATACGCTTGATGAAGTCGCCTATTACAGGCATGGAGGGATTCTCCCTTATGTCCTGCGCGGGATGACCGAAACTGACTGATCACGCCGAGACCGTTCTCGACGCCAGAAACATCACCAAGAGCTTCGAGCGACATGTCGTGCTTCACGACATGTCGCTTTGCGTGAAGCGCGGTGACCTGATTTCCATCATCGGCCCTTCGGGCTGCGGCAAATCGACCTTTCTACGTTGTCTGAATTTCCTTGAAATCCCGGATTCCGGAACGATCCGCATTCGTGATGTCGAGATCGACAAGCTTGACGGCCAGAACTGGAACCGCGCGCAGGAGCGCCGTGCTCACAAATTGCGCGCCCATGTGGGTATGGTTTTCCAGTCCTTCAATCTCTTCCCGCATCGCACTGTGCTCGACAATGTCATGATGGCACCGCGCGCGGTCAAGAATGCCTCTCCCTCAGAAATCGAGCCTCTTGCACGCAGTCTCCTCGCCAAGGTGGGGTTGGAAGGCCTGGCGGCCCGCTATCCTGCAACCCTCTCCGGTGGACAGCAGCAGCGCGCCGCCATTGCGCGTGCTCTGGCAATGAAACCGGCCGTGATGCTTTACGACGAACCCACATCGGCGCTGGATCCCGAACTGGCTGAAGAAGTACTGCAGGTCATGAGGCGTCTGGATGAAGAGGGGATGACGCAGATTGTGGTGACCCATGACATGCGTTTTGCCCGTGCCGCGTCCGATCGCGTGCTGTATGTCGAAGGGGGCAGGATTATCGAATCCGGAGATCCCGAGGAGTTGTTCGCAGCGCCCGAGGACCAGAGGACACGTCGTTTTCTGAGGTCCCTTCTGTGATCGCCCGTCTCCGGTCCGGCGCCCGCCAATCCAGCACTCCCGGTTTTCGGTCCGCTCTCTCCCTGCTCGTTGTGGCTTTGGCGCTTCTGCTCCCCGTCGGGCGATCCTTCGCGGCGCCTGCCGGGCAGCCCTCGCCCCCAAGTGCTGCGACAACGCATGAGGTGAGCTGGGCGTCGGATGGCGAGGCCAATGTGCCTTACGTTTTCCATGATCCAGCCGACACGAACCATCTTGAAGGGTTCGAGTTCGACATGGTGCAGGAAATTGCCCGTCGCCTCGGGCGCTCTGCGCGCTTCGTGCAGAATGACTGGGACGGGCTGATCCCCGGGCTCCAGCGCGGCATGTACGACATGGTGGTCGATGGCATCGAGATGACGCCCGATCATGTGCAGGCGGCCCTGTTCTCCCGGCCCTATTACGTGACCGGCGACCGTATTGTGGTGCGACGCGACCGTCAGGATCTGAACAGCTTTTCCTCCCTCCGCGGCCATGTGGTCGGGACGATCAAGGAGACGCTGGCTGAGCGCCTGTTGCAGCAGGAATCGAGCATCAGCGTACGCTCCTATGAGGAAGAGACATATGCCTTTTCCGATCTGCGTAACGGACGCCTGGATGCGCTGCTCTTGGATGGTCCGATCGCGCTCTACTATGCGGGGGTGACGGATGATCTGGTGATTGTAGGCGATCCGATCGGCCAGACCCGCTACGGCATTGCGTTCCGTCAGGGTAATCTCGCCCTTCATGATGCGGTCGACCGCGTTCTGGGTGACATGATGCAGGATGGCACCCTGCAGGAGATTCTGGGTCGCTGGAATCTGTGGACGCCTGAAATGGCGCAGATGACCGGCGATCATACGCAGCGTCATGTAGAGCCTACTCAATGGCTGCGTTATCGTGACGCGATGCGCAGCCAGACCGGCTGGATGGGGCTGCTGCATCGCTATGTAGGCTTTCTGCCTATCATCGGTGAAGCTGCCGGATTGACTCTGATTGTCTCCGCGCTTGCCATGGTGTTGGCGGTCAGTCTTGGGCTGGTCCTTGCCCTTGGGCGCCATTACGGACCCGCCCCTGTGCGCTGGGGAAGCGGTTTCTACATCGAGATCATCCGTGGAACCCCTCTGCTGATCCAGGTTCTTTTCATCTTCTATGGTCTGCCCGGACTGGGGATAAAGCTCTCTCCGTTCTTTGCCGGTGTCCTTGCGCTGGGGTTGAACTACGCGGCCTATGAGGCGGAAAACTATCGCGCTGGGCTCTCCTCCGTACCGAGGGGGCAAATGGAAGCCGCTATCGCATTGAACATGACCCATGGTCAGGCATTGCGGCTTGTGATCATCCCGCAGGCTTTCCGCACCGTGTTGCCAGTCATGACCAATGACTTCATCGCGCTGCTCAAGGATTCCTCGCTCGTGAGCGTCATCACCCTCACAGAGCTGACCAAGACCTATATCCGCCTGTCATCAACCTATTACGACTATATTGGAACCGGACTGCTTGTCGGGGCGGCCTATCTGCTGCTCGGTCTGCCGTTCGTCCGTTTCGCGCGCTATGTCGAGCGCAGGCTGGGGAAAAGCATCATGCGTTCGGAGCATCACTGAACAACAATGTTACAAACACAGCAGGCTGAGCGGTTATCGCCTCAGCCTGCATCGCGTGGCCTTTTTATCTTCACGATGGCATAAAGATAGGAGATCGTGACAGCACCCGCGATGGTCGCCCCCCTCAGACCGAACGGTGCCAGCAGATAGGCAGTGTAGCAAAGCACGGCCCGCAGAATGAAATGGACAAGACCTGCAGGGTCATCGGCCCCCCCAGCCATGAGGCACCCAGACAAGGCCCGAAAAGATCGCGATCCTAAGCATGAGCAGGACCGGATCTCGCGCCTCGATGGCAGCAAGAGGGGCGAAGGGGATCAAAAGCCCGGTCACGGTGATGAATTGCATGAAAAGCCGTGTGATGGGGGTGTTGCTGGCATCTCTTCGCAGCCCCGGCGCTTCGGTTATCCGGTCGATAAATAGCGCCAGAGGCAGCGGAAGGGCGGCCGCCACGAAGGGGGTAAAGTAGGGAAGCTGTGCTTCCATGATCATGGCGGTCACACTCAGAGCCGCCCAGC
Organism: Asaia krungthepensis NRIC 0535; assembly: GCF_025995175.1. Taxonomy (GTDB): domain Bacteria; phylum Pseudomonadota; class Alphaproteobacteria; order Acetobacterales; family Acetobacteraceae; genus Asaia; species Asaia krungthepensis. Next base: position 93,855 of record NZ_BAPV01000061.1, on the reverse strand, counting down.
ATATCAGCCCGCTAATCGGCATTGATGCCGTGCAACTGGCAAGGTAATCGCGACGCAGGTCGGCCAGTTTCTCTCTCGATGTTGCAGTCATAGGCGGGTTCCCCTTCGCGGGGCACAGAATGACAGAGAAAGATAGATATCAATACTGCCTATATCTCAAAATCTCGGATCGAATGCTTCGATTGTATGAGAAAGCGAATCCGAATTTTTCCGTGATCGAGGCCGCGAGAGGCAGGAGCTCAGGCCCTGAATGATATACCGCTCCCCGGCCGCATGGGACCGGGTCAGGGGCGGTCCATACCCCGCCGGCCTGATTGAGGCCGCGTTCTTGGGGGGGAGGGGACGTTATTCCGGGGCAGCGGGGTCGCGCGCGAGGGCCGGGTCGGGCGCTGCATTGACGTAATCCTGGGTCATGCCTTGACGTAGCGTCGGCACCCAGCCAGCAAACCAGCGATCGACGGCGCGGACGAAGTCCAGCGCGGGCTGGGACCGGACAATCAAGCGCTTGTCCCAATAAGGCAGCGGCGCGCGCAGGACGACCGTGCCTTTCTGTGTGGGGGCAAGCAGCATCGTGACATTGGTCGAGCCTTTGACACGGTCATTCACACCCGCGCTGTTAAGCCAGCTCGCAACGATGAACACGGAAGGCATAGGAAAGCCGAGTGCGCTCAGACGCTTGAAAGCAAGCTGGATGAGCGGATCCGATGAGATGGCGGTATTGGGGCCCATATAGGCCGCCGTGATGTAAGAGCACTCCGTCTTGCCGTCGGGATGATCTGCGAAGATGGTCGAGTGATAATTCCGGTCGTCATGGCAATGATTATAGGCATCCTCGATGACCGCGCGGGGCACGTCCTGATTGGTCGTGCTCGCGATGATAACACCGGTCACGACGCCCCTGTCCGTGCGCGCCAGAACATTGAGCGAAATTGCGCCATTCATTCCGTACTGCCCGCTCAGCACGGGATGCCACACGCCTGCGGGCAGAGGCAGAGTATGGCCTGCAAAGGGGAGGAGGCCTGTTATAGCGGTCGCAATATCCGGGGTGATGAAACGGTCCGGGTCCGACAGATCGGGACCCGCACCGCCTGAACCGTCCGGGCTAGCGGAGGCGCTATCAGAGCTCGGCTCCTTCGGGGCGTTGCCGCCAAAGGACGGCAGATGGCGCGTCAGTGCATGGGTCCACCCCATATGACGTGTCACGAAGGGCGTGGGGAAGAGCAGCCCCAGTATGAGAAACAGGCCGAAGCAATAGAGAAAAAAGCGCCAGGCAGGTGCCCGACGCCAGAGGCGCGAAGCGGCGGACATCAGCAGGATACTTCGCGGCAATCAGGGCGTGAGACGGGCATTGAGCGTTTGTTTCTCGTCGGCAATTTCGGCCACCACCCCGCTTTCCGTCATGACCAGTCGGACCAGCTTGGCCCCGTTCTGACGCGCGAGAATGAGGCTCTCACTAACCATATCCTCGATCGATCTGACAAGGTCGCGCGCCGAGGCCCCCGTACCAAGTTTTTGCTGGCGTTGCAGAAGCTGGAACAGAAGATGGGCATCGATGCCGCCGGCCTCCACATTCAGCCCGTATCCCTTGATCATGGCTTCGATCTCCAGCGCGGCCACGCGGGCCAGATCAAGGCCATGCAGGCGACGGAACACGAAGATGCGGTCGAGACGGTTCAGCACCTCGGGGGCGAAGCCCGCCTTGCGCAGCGCCTCGGTCGACTCTGCTCGCATGCGCTCCGGATCGTCAGGCAGGCGGTCCGCAATCTCGGTGAGTTCCTCCGTAGCGATGTTGGAGGTCAGCATGAAGATGGCGCGCGTGGTTGAGATCTGGGCTCCCGTCGAGGCCTCCGTAACATGGCCATCATTCCAGGCGGTCAGAAACTTCTTGAAGACGTCGGGATGGGCCTTCTCGATTTCATCCAGCAGCACCACCGCATCGGGTTTTTCCTGCAGACCACCCGTGAGCTTGCCGAAGGTGTCCGAGCCCACATAGCCCTTGGGTGAGCCGAAAAGCTGCGTTGCAGCATGGGGGCTCGACATCTGTGTCATGTCGAAATGCAGCAAGGGCCGCTCCATCTGCCGGGCGATCTGCTTGGCCAGATAGGTTTTGCCCGTACCCGGCGGCCCGGCCATGAGAAAGATGCCAACGGGCTTGTTACGCACATGCAGGGCCAGGCGACGACGAAGCTGTTGCGCAATGTCCTCGCAAACCTGGTCCTGCCCGATCACCCGGGCGCGCAGGGAAGCGGCGAGTTCCTCGGCGTCAAGGGTGGTTTCTCTCTGCTCCTGCGCCATCAGGGCCTCAAGCATATCGCGATTGGTCAGTCTGGCCAATGAGTCCATGAGAATATTCCTCCTCCTGCGAAGGCCTTTGCGGATCAGTCTGTCTGAGTGAGTTTCGAACAGCATGCCGGCGAGAACCGTGAGCGCGGAGAGTCCTGCCAGGGGCATGTAGGAATCGCGCGCCCAGGAGAGGAAACGCATCACCATGCCGCCCGAGAGATGCAGCGCTACGGCCGCCTGAATGCTCGCCAAGATCAGGAAAACGACCATCATGACAGGCATGAGACGGTTCAGAGCGGGAAGCAGGGCTTTCATTGCGCAACGACGTCCAGGGTGACCAGCTCTGAAGAGCCGAGGGTTGGGAGGGTGTACATCCCGTAGACAGTCAACACCCCCGTCGCAAGCGTGTTCCCCGCGATCATATGGGCCGGGCTGATCGTCACCTCACCCGCACGAAAGATGGGAAGGGTAACGGCCTTGAGGTTCTCGCTGAGCGTGACGAATTGGGAAAAACCGCCCGCATCTATCCTCACCGTGCCTCCGATGCGGCCATCGATTTCCGCAATGGGCATCTGCACCAGTGAGACTTCGCGCCGTTTCACCGCGGCCAGGATGCGGGCCTGATCCGTCTTGCTATAGCCCGAATGAGCCAGCGCGGTGAGGCTGCGATCGGCCGGAATGACGGGAAGGCTCGCCCCCAGATGGGGCGAAGCGCTCTTCGCCGGAGCCTCGGCTGGGGACGAGCCCGTATCTTTCGCTACCGGCGGCAAGTTGGGAGTGCCGGAGGGCGCATTCCCGCCCGCATAATGCAGCGCAGCCAGGCCGGAGATGACGATGCCCGTCAGCACCACGAGGCCCGGCAGGTGCGAGGCGCGGCGGCTCGGGGCATGGGCGCCATCGGGGCTCGCCTTGAGGAGCTCGGGCTGAGGCTGTGCGTCGTCTCTCATATTGCCGGACGATGGCAGGGCATAGCCCCCGGTCGCAACCGTTGCGAATCTCCAATAATGTAAGAGTAAGTAACGGGTGTGACTCGCCGGTAAAGAACGTCGAGTCTTGCATCTGGCCGGACATTGGCCTACACAGTCGGTATTCCTTTCATCTTTCGTCTTATCGGGGGGTGGCCTTGACCGGCCGCCTTTTTTGTCTTGGCCATAGAAATTCCCAGCCTGAACGGTCTTGAAGCGCGCATCGCTCAGCAGATCGAGCCGACCCTGACCGACCTCGGTTACGAGCTCGTGCGCCTGAGCGTGCTGGGTCGCGAGACGCCTACCATCCAGATTATGGCGGATCGCGCTGATGGGTCGCTCATCGGCATCGAGGATTGCGAGCAGATCAGCCATGCCGTCGGTGCTGTGCTGGATGTGGACGACCCGATTCCCGGCGCCTGGACGCTTGAGGTTTCTTCGGCCGGGATTGATCGCCCCCTGACGCGCCTCAAGGACTGGGACCGCTTTGCTGGTCACCTTGTGAAGGCCGAGCTCGATCTGCCTCTTAATGGGCGCAAGCGTTTCTCCGGTATCATCACCGGTACGCGTGAGAATTCTGCCGTGATCCGTCTGGATGACGGCGAGGAAGCCGTTCTTCCAGTCGATACCATTCGCAAGGCGCGTCTTGTCCTGACCGATGCCCTGATCGAGGCCAGTGCCGCCATGCTGGGCATTGCGTCCGAGGAAGAAGGGGCAGAAGAAGAGGAAGCGCCGCGTCGTAAGACGCCAAAGCTCAACCCTGCCAAGCCGGGCAAGGGGACGAAGCCTGGACGTAAGACACACTGATCTGGTGTGCCGCATTCCGGTACACCCGTGACTGAACATAACGAGTTTACCGCTTATTCCGTTTCTGCTGGTCTGCGCGGCATCGCGCTCCGTATTTGAGGATTTCGTCTGATGGACACCTCCGTTACCCGTCCTGAGCTGCTTCTGGTAGCTGACGCTGTTTCGCGTGAAAAAAACATCGATCGTGAAGAAGTGCTGGAGGCGATGGAGCAGGCCATCCAGAAGGCCGGGCGCGCCAAATATGGCCATGAGAAGGACATCCGTGCGACGATCGATCGTCGTTCCGGCGAGGTGCGTCTCTCGCGCTGGACCGAAGTGGTCGAGACGGTTGAGAATGAGGATACCCAGATCCCGCTCGCCATTGCTGTGAAATTTCAGCCCGAAATCAAGCTCGGCGAGCATCTGGTCGATCCTCTGCCGCCCATCGATTTCGGGCGTATCGCAGCCCAGACCGCCAAGCAGGTCATTGTGCAGCGTGTTCGTGAATACGAGCGCAAGAAGCAATATAACGAGTTTAAGGATCGCGTGGGCGAGATCGTCAATGGCACGGTCAAGCGCACGGAATACGGCAACCTCATGGTCGAGATCGGCCATACCGAGGCGCTGCTGCGTCGTGACGAGCTGATCCCGCGCGAGTCCTTCCGCAATTCCGATCGTGTGCGCGCCTATATCTATGACGTGCGTGACGAGACGCGTGGCCCACAGATTTTCCTGAGCCGTACCCATCCCGCCTTCCTGGCCAAGTTGTTCGCACAGGAGGTGCCGGAAATCTATGACGGCATCATCGAGATCAAGGCTGTTGCCCGTGATCCGGGATCGCGCGCCAAGATGGCCGTTGTGTCCAAGGACGCCTCTATCGATCCGGTGGGTGCCTGCGTCGGTATGCGCGGCTCCCGTGTGCAGGCGGTTGTGGCCGAGCTGCAGGGCGAGAAGATCGACATCATTCCCTGGAGCCCGCAGGCTGCTACCTTCGTGGTGAACGCTCTGGCCCCTGCGGAAGTGACCAAGGTGGTGATGGACGAGGAGGCTGGCCGCGTGGAAGTGGTTGTTCCGAACGAACAGCTCTCCCTGGCAATCGGTCGTCGCGGCCAGAACGTGCGTCTGGCGAGCCAGCTCACGCGCTGGGACATCGATATCCTGACCGAGGCCGAAGAATCGGAGCGTCGTCAGGAAGAGTTCCGCAAGCGCACCCAGCTCTTCGTCGATGCGCTTGATGTCGATGACGTGATCGCGGGTCTGCTTGTCACAGAGGGCTTCCACACCATCGAGGAACTGGCCTATGCCGATCCCGATGAGCTTCATGCAATCGAAGGTTTCGACGAGAGCGTGGCAGAAGAGCTGATGCGCCGCGCTGAGGAATTCCTCGTGGCCAAAGAGCAGGAGCTGGATGACAAGCGCCGTGGTCTTGGAGTCGAGGATTCGATTGCCGAGCTGGGCGTCTTCACCAATGCCATGCTGGTCACACTTGGCGAGAAGGGTGTGAAAACCCTCGACGATCTGGCCGATCTGGCAGGCGATGAGCTTGTCGAAATGCTGGGCAGTGACAATATAGATGAAGACGCTGCCAATGAGATCATCATGGCAGCACGTGCCCACTGGTTCGATGGTGAGCAGAGTGATGAAGCCCCCGAGGAAGGGGAGGCTTCCGACGTCTGAGTTCCACGAAACACACGCACCGAGTCCCGACTCCGAAACCGAGCTTGATCTGATCGAACTCGATGATGAGAAGGGGCCGCAGCGACGCTGCATCGTGACCCGCAAGAGCGGGAACCCTGATGGTATGCTGCGTTTTGTCATTGCCCCTGATGGCACGGTCGTTCCTGATCTGGCAGCAAAACTGCCAGGGCGGGGAATCTGGTTGAGCGCCAACCGGGATGTGCTAGAAACCGCGCGGACGCGTCATCTGTTTTCCAGAGCAGCGCGTCATCCGGTAAAGGTGCCTGAGGATATTGCGCAGGTACTGGTTTCAGGAATAGAAGCGCGGCTGGTGCAGGGCCTGGGGCTCGCGCGCCGGGCCGGTCAGGCTCTCTGTGGGTTTGTTAAGTGTCGCGAATGGATTGCCGCCCACAAGGCGGGGCTGGTGATCCAGGGATCGGGCGGAAGCCCGGATGAGTTGCGGCGTCTGATATCGGGAAACAACAAGCTTCCGGTACTGACGTTACCGGCCCAGATGCTCGCGACGGCATTCGGGCGGGAACATGCGGTCTATGTTGTGATAGCGCCCGGGGCGCTGGCGCAGCGTCTGATGGCTGAGCATGAACGATTTTTGGGGCTGACCGATGGGTTGGTTCCTGAGCCGCACAAGGGGCGGCTCGGACGGGAACAGGCAGGTATATGAGCGAAGGCAACGAACGGAACCAGGGCACTCAGGCTCAGGGCGGTCAGACAGATGGCCAGAATGTCCAGGATCAGGGCGCCCAGGCTCAGGGTGACCAGGGTAAGGGACGTCTGTCCCTGCGTCCGGGCGGGCGCATGGAACTCGGGCGGACAGTAGACGCAGGCTCTGTGCGTCAGAGCTTCAGCCATGGCCGCTCGAAAGTGGTCCAGGTGGAAGTGCGCAAGAAGCGCGAGACGACTGAGCGTAAGGACGGCCGCGGTGCAGCGGGCGGCCGTGGCGGTCGCGCAGGTGCAGGTCGCGCCCTGACCCCGGCCGAACTCGCGATCCGCCAGCGTGTGCTTGAAGAGCAGCGCAAGGAAGCAGCCCGCGAGGCCGCGCGCCTCGAAGAAGAAAAAATTCGCATTCTCTCCGCCGCTGAAGAAGCCAAGCGTGAAGAGGAGGCCCGTGCTGAGGCTGCGGCCCGTGAGGTCGAGGCAATCCGCGAAGCGGAAGAGCACGAAAAGCAGATGGCTGCCGCCGCCGAGGACCAGGCAAAGCAGGAAGCGCTGGAAGAACAGCGCAAGGCCCGTGCTGCCGAGCGCGAGCGTGAAGAGGCTGCACGTCGTGCACCGCTTGAGGCAAGCGATGCCGCGCGTCGTACCGGCGGTGTTCAGCTCGCCGCTCCAATGGAACGTCTGCGTCCGCTCGCCGAGCGTGCCGTCATGGCGCCTCGCCCTGTCACGCCAAAGCCTGCGCCCGCTGCTGCCGGCGCTGGTGCTGCCGCACCGCGCAACGAGACGCTGCATCTGCGTCGTGGTGGTGCCGGAACGGGAACCGAGACCGAGGATGACCGTCGCGCAGGTCCGCGCCGTGCTCCGGCCGCACCGCCGCGTCGTGGTGCACCTGCTGCCCCGAAGAAGACCGGTGACTCCCGTCGTTCCGGCCGCATCGACGTGCGCGCCGCAATCGAGGGGGATGACGACAAGACGCGTTCGCTCGCCTCGGTTCGCCGTCAGCGCGATCGTGAGCGCCGCCAGGCTGAGCTCGAGCGCCTGCGCGCCGATCAGGTTCGCGTGGTGCGTGACGTGATCCTGCCGGAATCCATCACGGTCGCTGAACTTGCCAACCGTATGGCGCTGCGTCAGGCTGAAGTGGTCAAGGCCCTCATGAAGATGGGTGTGATGGCTACTGCCACACAGCTTATCGATGCCGACACGGCCGAGCTGGTCATCAGCGAATTCGGCCATCGTGTCCGCCGCGTTGCCGAAAGCGACGTTGAGCTGGGTATCGAGGGTGTGGAAGATCGCGAGGAAGATCTCGTGACACGCGCTCCGGTCGTGACCGTCATGGGTCATGTCGACCACGGCAAGACCTCGCTGCTTGACGCGCTGCGCACCACGGATGTGGCCGCGGGCGAAGCCGGCGGCATCACCCAGCATATCGGTGCCTATCAGGTGACCGTGCCCAGCGGTGCGAAGATCACCTTCGTCGACACGCCGGGTCACGAAGCCTTCACGTCGATGCGCGCTCGTGGTGCTTCGGTCACCGACGTGGTCGTGCTCGTGGTGGCTGCCGATGACGGCGTGATGCCGCAGACGATCGAGGCCATCAAGCATGCCAAAGCTGCCGATGCCCCGATCATCGTGGCGATCAACAAGATGGACAAGCCGGGCGCCAACCCCGACCGTGTGCGTCAGGCTCTGCTGAGCCACGAGATTGTGGTCGAAGCCCTTGGTGGCGACGTGCAGGATGTCGAGGTTTCGGCCCTCAAGCGCACCGGTCTGGACAAGCTGGAAGAGGCTATTCTGCTCCAGGCGGAAGTCCTCGATCTCAAGGCTAACCCGAACCGTGTTGCCGAGGGCTCGGTTATCGAGAGCCGTCTGGATCGCGGTCGCGGTCCGGTGGCGACGGTGCTGGTCCAGAAGGGCACGCTCAACCGCTCCGACATCGTCGTGGCGGGCGCCGAATGGGGCCGTGTCCGCGCCATGCTGGATGACAAGGGACGCCAGCTCAAGGACGCCGGTCCGTCCATGCCGGTCGAGCTTCTGGGTATTACGGGTGTTCCCGGTGCCGGCGAGCCTTTTGTGGTCGTCGAGAACGAGAACCGTGCCCGCGAGATCTGCGAGTTCCGTCAGCGCAAGCAGAAGGACAAGATGGCAGCAGGCCGTGCCGCAGCGCGTGGCACGCTCGACCAGATGCTGGCCCGTATCCAGGCGGGCGAGCAGAAGGAAGTCGCGCTTCTCATCAAGGCCGATGTGCAGGGCTCTGCTGAAGCCATCGAGGCATCGGTGCTCAAGCTCGAGCATGAAGAGGTTCGCATTCGCGTGCTGAACGCCTCGGTCGGCCAGATCACCGAGAGCGACATTCAGCTGGCCAAGGCATCGAACGCCATCATCGTGGCCTTCAATGTCCGCGCTACCACGCAAGCCCGTGAAATGGCCCAGCGTGAGGATGTGGATATCCGCTACTACTCGATCATCTATCAGGTGACCGACGACGTGGAGCAGCTGGTCAAGGGCAAGGTCGCGCCGAAGCATCGCGAGAAGTTCCTCGGTTACGCCGAGATCCGTCAGGTCTTCAACATCACGAAGGTTGGCAAGGTCGCGGGTTGCTATGTCACCGAGGGTGTGGTCAAGCGTGGCTGTGGCGTGCGTCTGCTGCGTGACAACGTGGTGATCCATGAAGGCGATCTGAGCCAGCTCAAGCGCTTCAAGGACGACGTCAAGGAAGTTGCACGCAACTATGAGTGCGGTCTCTCCTTCGCCGGCTACAACGACCTGCGCGAAGGCGACATGGTCGAGTGCTTCGAGATGGAAGTCATCCCTGCATGAGGGGTTCGCGTTCCAAGGTGCCGGGCTTTTCAGGGCCCGGTGACGCGGGTGGCCCGTCACAGCGTCAGTTGAGAATGTCTGAAGAGGTCCGCCGCGTCCTCTCGGATCTCTTCACCCGCACCGAGTTCCGTGACCCCGAGCTCGCCGGTGTGCATGTGACGGTCACTGAAGTGCGTATCTCCCCCGATTTCCGCCACGCGACAGCTTTCGTCAGCCGTCTGGGGCGCAGCGATATCGAGGAGGTTCTGCCCGCGCTCAAGCGTGTTGCGCCGTTCCTGCGTACAGGTCTTTCCAAGACCCTGCGTTCGCGCATCGTGCCGGAAATTCATTTCCAGCCCGATACCGCGCTCGAACATGCGATGGACATGGATGCGCTGATGCGCACGCCGGAAGTTCGTCGCGATCTCGATTCCGAAGACTGAGCGGAGCGACCCGTCATGGGACGCAAGAAAGGGCAGGAGATCGACGGCTGGCTGGTCGTCGACAAGGACCTGCATATCGGCTCGACCGATGTGGTGAACAAGGCGCGTCGCCTGTTCGATGCCAGGAAGGCCGGACATGGCGGTACGTTGGACCCTCTGGCGACAGGGATTCTCCCGGTCGCCTTCGGTCAGGCCACGAAGACAATTCCTTATATCATGGATGCGACGAAGCGTTATCGCTTCACGCTGTTCCTCGGTGAATCCCGAACGACGGATGACCGTGAAGGAGAGGTGGTGCTGACAAGCGACCACCGCCCGAGCGATGAGGAATTGCGCGCAGCCTTGCCCGCGCTCACCGGCGACATCATGCAGGTGCCCCCCGTTTACTCGGCGCTGAAAGTCGATGGCGCGCGCAGCTACGACCTTGCGCGGGCGGGGCGACCGCCCGAACTGCCCCCGCGCCCGGCGCGCGTGGATTTCATCACCCTGGTCGATCGACCCGATCGCGATCACGCTGTTTTCGAGGTTCAGTCGGGCAAGGGGGTCTATATGCGCAGTCTGGCCCGCGACATTGCACTGGCCTGTGGCACTGTCGGCCATATCGCCGTTCTGCGTCGGACCAAATGCGGTCCGTTTGATGAGACCCATGCGATAACACTGGACAAGCTGGTTCAAAATGACGACAAGGCCGATGCACTTTCAGCGCTTCTGCGCCCGGTCTCGACCGCGCTGGCCGACATCCCGGCTCTGGCCGTGACCGACGCGGAAGCACAGGCCTTGCGCTATGGACAGAGCCTCGCTTTGTCCGATCGTGCGGATCTGATGCTGACAGCGCAGGATGGTGACGTCCTGCAAGCCCAGGAGGGGGGGTGTCTTGTCGGTTTGTGCCGCGTCCTTGAGGGACGGTTGAAGCCGATACGGATATTCGAGTCGTTTAAATACGGAGACAGAGATGTCGATTACAGCTGAACGCCGCACGGCGCTGATCGAAGAATACAAGACCAATCCGACCGACACCGGGTCGCCGGAAGTCCAGGTTGCTCTGCTGAGCGAGCGCATCGTCAATCTGACGGGCCATCTGCAGACGCATAAGAAGGACTTCCACTCCCGCCGTGGTCTTCTGATGCTCGTTGGCCAGCGTCGTGGCCTGCTTGACTACCTCAAGCGCAAGGATCAGGGCCGCTACCAGACCCTTATCGAGCGTCTCGGCCTGCGCCGCTAATCACGTTCGGGCGGAGGGTCAAGCCTCCGCCGCCTCCCGTTGCCATTCTGGCGACGGGACTACAGGCTGCGTCACTGGACGCTGAAGCTGGAGACAGAACCGGCCTTCGGCGTTTCAGGCCACATGGTGACAAGCCGGTCCGATCCCGGCCATCCTTGCCATGCCGTCCGAAACGCTGCCAGCCAGTCAGGGCCCGTTCCCTCCGGATCATCGCACCTCGTGCCAAAGCCCCCTATTCAGGACAGAATGATGTTCAATTACTTCCGCAAGGAAATCGACTGGGCCGGACGCCCGCTCATTCTCGAAACCGGCAAGATCGCCCGCCAGGCCGATGGTGCGGTCGTCGCGACTTACGGCGATACTGTCGTGCTTTGCACGGCCGTGGGCGCCAAGTCGGTCAAGCCGGGACAAGACTTCTTCCCCATGACCGTCAACTATCAGGAAAAGGCCTATGCAGCTGGCCGTATTCCCGGTGGTTTCTTCAAGCGTGAGGGCCGTCCTTCCGAAAGCGAGACGCTGATCTCGCGTCTGATCGACCGTCCCATCCGCCCGCTCTTCCCGGAAAATTTCCGCAATGAAGTGCAGGTCACGGCGACCGTTCTCAGCCATGACATGGAAAATGACCCGGCTCTGGTCGCTCTGATCGGTTGTTCGGCTGCGCTCACCCTGTCTGGTATCCCGTTCTACGGCCCTGTGGGCGTGGCGCGCGTTGCGCGCATCAATGACCAGCTCGTCATCAACCCGACCATTGCCGAGATGAAAGAGAGCGCGCTCGATCTCGTCGTTGCAGGGACAAGCGAAGGCGTGCTGATGGTTGAATCCGAAGCCTCCGAGCTTTCGGAAGAGATCATGCTCGAAGCCGTGACCGCCGGTCATGCTGCTTTCCAGCCCGTGATCGACGCGATCATCGATCTGGCCGAGCACGCAGCCAAGCAGCCCTGGGACCTCGAAGGCCCCACCAAGGAGCAGATCGCCCTGCGCAAGCGCGTAGAGAAGATCGGCACCAAGCTGATGGCCGACGCCTATAAGGAAAAGGCCAAGCAGGCTCGTTACGAGAAGATCGCAACCGCCAAGGCGCGCATCATCGAAGGTCTGGTCGAGGAAGGCCTGGACGTCGATATGGCGAAGCCGATGCTCAAGGAGCTCGAGGCCCAGGTCGTTCGTGGCGCCATCCTGAAGACCGGCATTCGTATCGATGGCCGTGACACCAAGACGGTACGCCCGATTGTGTCCGAGGTCGGCATCCTGCCGCGCGCCCATGGTTCTGCGCTGTTCACCCGTGGCGAGACGCAGGCTCTGGTCGTGGCCACGCTTGGCACCACGCAGGATGAGCAGATCATCGACGCGCTCGAGGGCGAATACCGCTCGAACTTCATGCTGCATTACAACTTCCCGCCCTACTCGGTCGGTGAGTGTGGTCGCATGGGCAGCCCGGGTCGTCGCGAGATCGGTCATGGCAAGCTGGCATGGCGTGCACTCCACCCGCTGCTGCCGGGCAAGGATCGCTTCCCCTACACCGTGCGTATCGTGTCTGAGATCACCGAAAGCAACGGGTCGTCTTCGATGGCAACCGTTTGCGGTTCGTCGCTCGCGCTGATGGATGCCGGTGTACCGTTGCCGCGCCCGGTTGCCGGCATCGCCATGGGGCTGATCAAGGAAGACCGTGGCTACGCCGTGCTGTCCGACATTCTCGGTGACGAAGATCACCTTGGGGACATGGACTTCAAGGTAGCGGGTACGGAATCCGGCATCACCGCGCTCCAGATGGACATCAAGATCACCTCGATCACGCCGGAAATTATGAAGGTGGCGCTCGAGCAGGCCCGTGACGGCCGTATCCACATCCTCGGCGAGATGGCGAAGGCCCTCGATGAGGGTCGTGAAGGTGTGTCGCGCAATGCGCCGAAGATCACCACGATGAGCATCGCCAAGGAAAAGATCCGCGACGTGATCGGTTCGGGCGGCAAGGTCATCCGCGAGATCGTCGAGTTCTCCGGCGCCAAGGTCGATATCAATGATGAAGGCGTGATCACCATCGCTGCTTCGAATGACGAGCAGGCCCAGAAGGCTATCGCGCGCATCGAAGGCATTGTGGCGGAGCCGGAAATTGGCCGCATCTATGACGGCAAGGTGGTCAAGACGGCCGATTTCGGCGCGTTCGTGAATTTCCTTGGTCCGCGTGACGGTCTGGTGCACATCTCCGAGCTGACCGATGGGCGCGTGGCCAAGACCACCGACGTCGTCAAGCAGGGTGATGCCGTAAAGGTGAAGGTCGTCGGCTTCGACGATCGCGGTAAGGTCAAGCTGTCGATGCGTGTTGTCGACCAGCAGAGCGGCGCCGATATCTCGGAAAGCGTCGGTGCGAAGCCGGCCCGTCCGTCCAGGCAGCGTGACGCTGACTGATCTACCGTTTCAGGAGGAAGGCCCCCGTGGCCCTTCCTCCTTCGGAGTACAACATAGATTATGATGTCGATTGATACCGTCCGTATGGCTGGCCGGGATGTCCTTCCCCTCGTTGAGGGCGGGAAGGGCGTTTCGGTATCGACTGGTATTTCCGCCGGCCATTGGGCCGCTGCCGGTGGCGTCGGGACGGTTTCTGCCGTCAACGCCGACAGTTATGACGCAGATGGCAACCGCATTCCGCAGACCTATTCAGGCCGCACGCGGCGCGAACGGCATGAAGAGCTGATTCGCTACGCCATCGATGGCGGTATCACCCAGGTGCGTATAGCCCGCGAGATCGCGGGCAAGAATGGCATGATCAATGCCAATCTGCTCTGGGAAATGGGCGGTGCGGAGCAGGTCATCGAGGGTATCCTCGAAGGCGCCCCCGGCATGATCGATGGTCTCACCTGCGGTGCAGGCATGCCCTATCGCCTGTCGGAGATCGCGGCGCGCCACAACGTCCATTACTACCCAATTGTCTCCTCCGCACGCGCCTTCAATGCGCTGTGGAAGCGGGCTTATCACAAGACAGCCGAGCTCCTCGGTGCCGTGGTTTATGAGGACCCCTGGCGCGCGGGTGGCCATAACGGCCTCTCGAACACGGAAAATCCGCTCAAGCCGGAAGATCCCTATCCGCGTGTTGCCGCTCTGCGCAAGGCGATGAACCAGTTCGGTCTCGAGAGCGTGCCCATCATCATGGCGGGTGGCGTCTGGTGGCTCGAGGAATGGGCGCATTGGTTCAACAACCCCGAGATCGGGCCGATCGTGTTCCAGTTCGGCACACGTCCGCTCCTGACTCAGGAGAGCCCTATTCCCGATGCGTGGAAGCGCCGTCTGCGCCGCCTGCATGAAGGGGATGTGTATCTTAATCGCTTTTCACCCACCGGGTTCTATTCATCGGCGGTGAATAACAGCTTCATGCTGAACCTGCGCGGTCGCTCGGAGCGTCAGGTGGCCTATAGCAGCGAGCCCGTGGGTGAGCATGATACGGCCCATGGGATCGGCGCGCGCAAGCGTGAGGTCTGGATGACAGCGACCGATCGCGAGCATGTTCTGGCCTGGGAGGCCGCGGGCTACACCGAAGCCATGCGCACCCCGGACTCCACGCTCGTCTTCGTCACGCCTGAGGAAAGTCGCATCATCGTGGCCGATCAGGTGGCCTGTATGGGCTGTCTGTCGGAGTGCCGCTTCTCCAACTGGAGCCAGCGCGGGCCGAATTATACTAACGGTGCGAAATCCGATCCGCGCTCCTTCTGCATCCAGAAGAGCCTGCAGGATATCGCCCATGCGGATGACAGTCTCGGTATCGAGGCCGCTGATACGCTGGTCGATAATAACCTGATGTTCGGCGGGACCAATGCATGGCGTTTCGGTTCCGATCCGTTCTATGCTGAGGGCTTCACACCGACTGTCCGGCAGCTTGTCGAGCAGATCATGACGGGGCGCTGAAAGCCCCGTTCCACAAAGGGAGCGCTGCGGCATCATGAAGGGGATTTCCCGGGTTTCTTCCTCTCGCCCCTTCGCCGCGCTTCTCACGACCTCCACCAATCATCTCGCCCGCTACGCCATAACGCTGAGCCCTGAGCAGCTCAGCCTGTATGAGGGCGGCCGCGCCGCTGTGGTCACGGCGCTAGCGCTCACCCCGTCGCTCTTCTTCGATCAGCCTTTGCTTGCCTGGATCGCTTTTGCCTGTTTCTGGGCCTGCCTGATCGATCCGGGCGGGCCGGATCGCGAGCGGTTTCAGGTTCTGGGTGGATTTACCCTGGCCGGGACGGTTCTCGTCTTCACGGTCTCGGCCCTGAGCGTGTTCGGGGCCTATGTCACGGTGCCGATGGTCGCGCTCATCGGTCTGGGCTGTGGTCTCGCACGGGTCTTCTCACCGGCTGTCATGCAGCTCTGGGCGCTGGCAGGGTGTGCCGCCGTTGCCGCTACGGGCTTTCCGGCATCGCCTGCGCAGGCACTATTCATCGCCGGATTGTTCTTTGCCGGGGGTGCACTGGCCACTCTGTTCTGCCTGGTTCTCTGGCGCCAGCAGCCCTATGGTCCGGCGCGCCGCAGCCTTTCCGCAACCTATTATATTCTCGATCTGATGGCGCGTGAACTCGCAGCCGGGCGGCTGCGGGAGACTGTGCATCGTCAGGCTGCTCGCAACGCGATCGAGCGCGCGCGCCTGCTTTTGGTGATGCTCGATGCACGTCACGGCAATCTGCGGCTCAGACGCCGCATGGAGGCAGCCCTTGCGACGGCCGAGCGTGTTTTTACCGCGCTGCTCGCTCTCGAGCATGTGGCGGAGGCAGGTCCTTTGGCGCCAGAGTTGCGCGCACTGCTCCAGCGCCTCGGCACCGCCTGTCATGAATGCATGCGACAAGCCGCACGGCCCGAGCCCGATTTCCGGATACTGGGTCAACTTGCCCGCACGCTCGACCGTGAGTCGCGCATGGGGGGCGTGGTCAATGCGGGGCCCATCCTCGCCTGTGCCGAGGCCTTCACGCGCATGATCGGTGCATTTGCGCGGCGCCATCAGCAGGAGGAGACAACGCGCGAAGGGCCCCGTCTCACGCTTACCCCTGCCATATGGCGTCACGCCTGGCGTCTTTCTCTCGCTCTCACCCTGACACAGCTTGTCTGCCTGTATGGCGGAGAGGGATTTTCCTATTGGGCGCTGATTGCAGCCCTCCTGGTCATGCAGCCTGCGGGAAACGTCACGCTTGTCCGGAGCATGGAGCGCGTGATCGGCAGCGTGGGAGGCTCTCTCATGGCGGCGCTCTGTGCGCTCATCCTGCCTGGGAAGGCCGCACTCCTTGTTGTGGCGGTGTTCATGTCGCTCGCCGCCATCGCCACGCGCGCCGTCAATTACACCATGCTGGTGTTCTTTCTGACCGGGCTTGTCGTGGTCATTGCCGAGGCCTTGATGCCGGGCGGGGGCATCATCTGGGCGCGGGTGCTCGATAATCTGATCGGCAGTGGCATTGCGCTCTTTTGCGTGCTCATTCTCTGGCCCGATCGCGGCAATGCCGATCGGGATCATCTCCTGCGGCGCGCCATGGAGGCACATTGTCGCTATGCCGGGCTCGTTCTGTCAGGGGATGTTCGCCCACAGGATACGGACAAGGCCCAGAGGGAGGCGGGGATGACGAGTATCGCGGCCGAGTTTTCCCAAGGAGGTTTGCCCCTTTTCGGTGGACTGGTCACGCAGCTGCGCGAGCGCGAGGGCTTCAGGACACAGGAGACATTGAGAGCGCTGAGGCGGCTGAGCGGCGAGATCACGCTTTATCGCTTCGACATGCAGAACGGGTTGCGAGAACCCGACCCGCAGGAGGCCGCCCGCTTCGGGCAGTGGTGCGAGGCGCTGCGCAATGGGGGGGAGTTGTCTGCCATAACAAATGCCCTCGGCGACGAGGCGCTTGTGATCCGCCTCGGCAAGCGTCGTGGCTGTTCAGATGAGGCAGAGTTCGGACAGGCTGCGGCGCAGAGCAGGGGGGAGAGCCTCAAGGCCTGACACGGCGGCAGAGCCGCCGAGATCGCCCGGCGCGTCCTCGGACTTCAGATAACGCCAACCCTGGAAGGGGCGCATGGCTCTTGGCTGGACGGGAATGATCTCGTCATTGACGAGTATATGGGTGCCGAGCTGGCCGTCCGGCCGGGTGAAGGGCCTGAACCCCATGATGGGCTGGCGGCACAGGACCAGCCCCCCCATGACACGATAGAGCGAGCCCTGACCCGCAATCTCGTCTGCCTGTTTTGGCATGGTCCGGGTACGGATGACGCCATATCCGTCAATGCGCGCGCCGCGCTGCATCCAGGCGGCGAGTTCATCGAGCGTGGTGCAGCCCACCACGAGTTTGATCATGTTCAGCAAGAGTCAGTGTTTTCCCTCGAAACCCTGCGCCCACCCGGCATAAAGCTTTTTGAAACGATCGACATCGATGGCCTGGACGATACGCACCTTGCGTACGCCCATCGCCTTGGGGGCGAGGCTGTCCGGCCAGACATAAGCGTGGCCATAGCCGATACCCTTGCCTGTCTCGACGTCCATATACGCATCCTGCGCCTTGGTGATCAGGCTCGGCTCGGCGGCAACGGCGCTCGTGACTTCGTCCCACATCGCCAGAGGCACGTAGTATTTCACGAGGTACTCCGTGACCGGGCTCTTATGGGCCCTGGCGATGGCTCCAACCTCGTCTTTCGTCAGCATGACGTCATTCGAGACATTTGCGATTGATGTGATCCGCGACCATGGCGCGGTCAGGGTAATATGCGCGGCCTCGGGATCGAAGATCAGGTTGAAATCCGATCCATTATCCGCGTTACCCGTCACGGACATCATCGACAGATCGAGATAGCCCCCCATGAAGATGAGTTGCTTTGCCGTGCTGGCAAAGCTGGGATCGAGCCGGATGGCCAGTGCCAGATTGGTCATCGGGCCGGCTTCGATGATCGTCACCTGATGGGGATGGGCATGGACCTGCTGGATCATGAACAAAGCAGCGGGTACGCCCTGCGGCTGCAAGCTAGGCTTGCCGTCCGGCGTGTCAGCGACGGCGGGCTGAGTGTCGGGTGTCTTTTCCATCGAGCCGAGGCCGCCCCATGCCCCTTTCCAAGGCAGGGTACCGAATTGCTGCTCCCGGAGACGGGTGAGCGCGACCGTATTGATCAAAGGTTGCGTTGCGCCGTCATAGACAGGCACCTCACGATGGCCGGAAATTTCCAGAAAGCGGCGGATACGGGCACTCTCGGCATTTTCCCAGTCATCTCCGGCTACAACCGTCAGTCCAAGGACTTTCAGCTTCGGATTGTTCAGCAATGGCAGCACAGACTGGATATTCGAGCCGCCCGGGCCGAGATAATCGTTATCGGCGATAACGAGTTCGGGTCCGGCATTGGCCTGAGCCGCATGCGACCCGATGGTGAGGGCGGCGAGCGCCAGGCTGGCAAGGAAACGACGCATGGAAGGCTCTTACTCCGGAAAGGCGGGTTGGTTCCCGCCAAACACATACTGGTAGGATTGCGGAGGGCTGAAAAGATCGCCCGGGCTCACGACATCACAAAAGACCTGAATTTTCCGCCAAAAGGGCGCCGGACCCCTCAAGCGGAAAATTCCGTTAAAGGGTCAACTTGAGCGCAAAGCCTCCGCGCGTAAGAAGAACGCTCGAAAGGTATAGGGCAGGCTCAGACGGACCGGGTGCAAGCGGGCCCTGATCGCCGGCTCATCTGTCTATGTTTTGCCGGGCTGTCGTCCTGCCTGTCTGAGTTCCACCCAGGCCAGGCTCCTCAGAGGACCAGAGCGCCCAAAAGGGCCTCCAGCCGGACACGCCCTTCATCCGTAGCGATCAAGCGAGTGTCATCCAGAGTGAGGTAGCCCTCCTCACGGGCGGCCTCGAGAATGAATAAATCGACGCTCTCAGATAGAGTTCGCCCCGTGCGCGTTGTGAACCAGTTGAGGTCGATCCCCTCACGCAGGCGCAGTCCCATCAGCAGGGCCTCACGGGCGCGTTCCTCGCCTGAGAGCGGAGTTTCCTCTGTTGAGCCACTGCCGCGTTGTTCCACGCGTTCCGCCCAGATCTCGGGCGCACGGTGGCGGCGTGTGGCGAGCAATGTGTTGTCCAACGTGAGTCTTCCATGCGCTCCCGGGCCGATGCCGATATAATCCTGATAGCGCCAATAGGTCAGGTTGTGACGGCTCTCGGCACCCACGCGCGCATAATTCGAGATCTCGTAGTCGCGCATCCCAAATTCCCCGGCTATCTCCGCGGTCTTCTCGTAAAGACGCGCCGCATCGTCCTCTTCCGGGAGAACGAAGCGACCCTGACGATACAGGGATTCGAATTTCGTCCCTTGCTCGATGGTGAGCTGGTAGAGCGAGAGATGATCCGAGGCTAGGGCGAGCGCCGCGCGCAGTTCGGTCTCCCAAGCACTCAGGCTTTGTCCGGGGCGCGCATAGATCAGATCGAAAGAAAGGCGCGGGAAAAGCGTGCGCGCTGTTTCCAGAGCCTGAATCGCCTGGGATGCCGAATGCTCGCGGCCCAGGAAACGCAGGGAGTCTTCCTCCAGACTCTGGATGCCGAGCGAGATCCGGTTGACCCCGGCCTCGGCAAAGGCGGCAAGCTTTGCTCTTTCCACGCTGGTCGGGTTGGCTTCAAGCGTGATTTCAAGATCGGGAGAAACGTCGAAATGACGTCTCGCGTCCTCGATCAGCTGCGCGACGGTCTCGGGGCGCATGAGCGAGGGGGTTCCCCCGCCAAAAAAGATCGAGCGCAGACTGCGCCGCCCTATGCGCGCGGCATCATGGGCGAGTTCCTGACGCAGGGTAGCCGTGAAGCGCTCGTGGGGAATGACGTCGCGAACATGGGAATTGAAATCGCAATACGGACATTTGGCCAAACAGAACGGCCAGTGCACGTAGAGAGAAAGCGGAGGCGCAGCGCTCAGATCGCAATCCTCACGCCCAGCTCGACCACGCGGTCCGGCGGGATACGGAAGAATTCGGTGCTCGGCACGGCATTACGTACCATCACCAGGAAGAGCCACATACGCCAGATCGAGAGTTTTGGCAGGGTCGACCTCACGACCAGTTCGCGTGACACGAAATAGGACGCCTGGATCGCGTCGAACTCGACCCCTGCCGCATTCAGCTCCTCAAGTGCCTTCGGAAGGTTGGGCATCTCCATGAAGCCGTAGCGGACGACAACGCGATGAATATTCGGTGCGAGCTCCTGGACCATCGCACGATGGCCGCGCTCGGCCTCGGGCTGGTCGAGGTTCTGGACGGTCACGAACAGGACGTGGTCGTGCAGCACCTTGTTATGCTTGAGGTTGTGCAGCAGGCATGTCGGCACTGTGTCGGGATTGGCTGTCAGGAATACCGCCATGCCAGGCACGCGAACGGTGCGCGACTGCGGCAATCTGGCCAGGAATGACGCCATGGGCAGGGAGTCTGCGAGCTGGCGCGCCCGTATCAGGCTGCGTCCCCGGGCCCAGGTGGTCATGAGAATGGTGGCCGACACGCCGATGGCAAGCGGCACCCAACCCCCATCGGGAATTTTCAGCACATTCGCCGCAAAGAACGTGCCGTCACTGAGCAGGAAGAATCCGAAGACCAGACCCGCAAGCGGCGCGCTCCAGTTGAAGACGCGACGGAACACGACCATGGCCAGAACGGCGGTGCACATGAAGGTGCCGGTAACGGCAATGCCATAAGCTGCCGCCAGCGCCGACGAAGAGCGGAAGGAGAGCACCAGCAGGATCGAGCCGAGTGCCAGCACCCAGTTGAAGACGGGCAGGTAGATCTGCGCCTCTTCTTCGGCATTCGTATGGGTGATCCTCATGCGCGGCAGGTAACCGAGCTGGATGAGCTGGCGGCAGAGGGAGAACCCCCCTGAAATACCCGCCTGGCTTGCAATCACGGTGGCCATGGTGGCCAGAAGCAGAAGTGGGATCTGCGCCCAGCCCGGAGCAAGGTGATAGAACGGATTTTGCAGCGCCGCAGGATTGCGGAGCAGCAATGCTCCCTGACCCAGATAATTCAGCGTCAGCGAGGGTAGGACGAAAAACAGCCACGCATAGCGAATGGGAGCGCGGCCGAAATGCCCCATATCGGCGTAGAGCGCCTCCGCCCCTGTCACGGACAGCACAACGGAACCCAGCGCGATGAAGGCGAGCCAGCCGTGATAGAGCACGAATTGCGCCGCGTAATAGGGTGACAGCGCCATGAGGATGCCTGGCGTCTGCATGATGGAATGAATGCCCATCACGGCAAGCGTCAGGAACCAGATCATCATGATCGGGCCGAAGGCGCGGCCGATCTTGCCCGTACCGAGTGCCTGGGCGCTGAACAGCGCGATCAGAATGATGATCGCCACAGGGATGATGATATGCGAGGCAGAAGGGACCGAAACCTCGATGCCCTCAATGGCCGAAAGCACGGAAACGGCAGGGGTAATGATGCCATCGCCGAAGAAGAGGCAGGCGCCCCCGATACCGACAATGCCGAAGAACCAGCGATACTGGGGCGATTTGCACACGCGCTGCGCCAGAGACATCAGCGCGATGATCCCACCCTCGCCATCATGGTCGGCACGCATGACGAGCATGACATATTTGATCGTGACGACCAGCATCAAAGCCCAGAAGATCAGGCTTTCAATGCCCATGATCTCCCAGCTTTCCGCCGGATGGCGAATGGAGCCGACAATCTGCACCGAGGCCTGAAAGGCATAGAGCGGGCTCGTGCCGATATCGCCATAGACGACCCCCAGCACGCCCAGCAGACCGGCCAGACCGACCGGTGCCTTCTTGTGCAGGTCTTCAGCCGCACCGAACTCACGGATCGAGCCCTGTCCGGCGGTCGCCGTCTTGGCAGCCGGGGCTGCTGCGGCGTTGGTCGAACCTGGCTGACCGTCAGGCCTGTCTGTCATTTCTGTTCCAACTCATGGCAAGCGGCAGGGATGGGCGCCGGTGACAGGCGCAGCTTCAGGCCTCTCACGCGGCACACATAGTTGTGAGTGATCACTGACATAAACTTTGCCATACGATCATTACTCGCGTGACCGCAAGCATCGCATAGCTGAAATCAGAATCAGGGGCGATGACCGAATATGGCAGTGCCCACCCGCACCAGAGTGGCGCCGTGCGCTATGGCCGTCTCGAAGTCGGCTGACATTCCCATGGAGCACTCCATTAATTTATGGTCATGCGCGAGCCCGGCGAGAAAGGCGAAATGCGGCGCAGGGTCTTCGTCCTCCGGTGGAATGCACATGACGCCCTGCAACGCCTCACCAAAACGGGCCTTGCACAGAGCGATGAACGCTCCGGCTTCCTCCCGTGCTACGCCGGACTTCTGGGGTTCATCGCCCGTATTGATCTGAACGAACAGATTAGGAAGGCGCTCCAGCTTGTCTGCAGCCCGTGAAAGCGCATCAACCAGGGCAGGGCGATCGACTGACTCGATGACGTCTGCCAGTCGACAGGCCTCCTGCGCCTTGTTGGTTTGCAATCCGCCGATGATATGCAGACGCAGATCGGGCCAGCGCTCGCGCAAAGTGGGGAATTTCTCTTTCGCTTCCTGAACGCGGTTCTCCCCGAAAAGCCGTTGACCCGCTTCCAGTGCCTGCTCGATTGCGGCTGCCGGGTGGAACTTGCTGACCGCAACCAGTTTCACGCTCTCCGGAAGGCGTCCGGCCGCCGCACTGGCCTGTGTGATCCGGGTACGAATCTGGTCCAGGCGGGAAGAAAGCGTGTCATCTGACATGGCCGGTTCCATAACTTGTTGTGGTTCGAGTGCGAGAAGGGGTAGCGCGGCGCTTCGCGAAATGCCATTGGCAAGGCAATGTCCAAAGCACCTTCTCAGATTCCCGCCGATCCGACACGCGATCTGGCCTTCGATATTCTCTGCGGTGTCGTCGAGCATCGACGCATGCTGGAGACGACGCTCGACCGCAGCACGTTGACCGATCCACGCGATCGCGCCAGTGCGCATCGGCTCGCCGCGACCGTTCTGCGACACATGGGTAGCATGACCGAACTGCTCCAGCCGCTGCTGCGGCGTGAGCCCCCGACGCCGGTGCGCTGCGCCCTGCTTATGGGCGTGGCGCAGCTGCGTCATCTTGAGACCCCGCCTCATGCAGCGGTCGGTACGATTGTCTCGCTGTTGCGCCGCCGAGGACTGGCGCCCTTTGCCGGTCTGGCCAATGCCGTGCTGCGTCGGGTCGCACGTGATGGCGACGAACTGGCTGAAGGTCTGGACGCAGATCGGCTGGACGTGCCGGCCTGGCTCTGGACGGCCTGGGGACACAGGGCGCGCGATATCGCCGCTGGCCTGCATCGTGAGGCGCCGATCGACCTGACGCTGCGCCCGGGTGCCACCGCGCCCGAAGGCGGCGAGACCCTGTCCAATGGCAGTGTGCGTTTTGCGCCGGGTACGCGGGTGACCGAGTTGGAGGGATTCGATCAGGGGGCGTTCTGGGTGCAGGACGCTGCCGCCACCATGCCGGCGCGACTGCTGGGTATCCAGCCCGGCCAGAGCGTGATCGATCTCTGCGCAGCGCCGGGCGGCAAGACGGCGCAGCTGGCGGTGGCCGGGGCTAAGGTGATTGCGGTCGAGCGCGAGGAAACGCGTGCAAAGCGTCTGAAACAGAATCTGGAACGCCTCGAACTCAAGGCGAGTGTCGTGGTGGCGGATGCTCTCGTCTGGCAGCCGGAGGACAAGGTCGATGCCGTTCTGCTGGATGCGCCCTGCTCAGCCACAGGCACGCTCCGCCGTCATCCGGACGTGCTCTGGGTCAAGCGCCCGCGCGATGTTCTGGCGCTCGCCAAGGACCAGGACAAGCTGATCGATGCGGCTGGCGCCATGCTCAAACCGGGCGGCGTGATGCTCTATGCCGTCTGCTCGCTTCAGGATGAGGAAGGTCCCCAGCGCGTGGCTGCGGCACTCAAGCGCGGCTGGGCGCTCGAGCCATTCACGGCGGAAGAGCTTGCCGCCATGCCGGAAGCCCTCACGAAACAGGGAACATTCCGCACGCATCCCGGCATGTGGGCCGAACGTGGTGGCATGGATGGATTTTTTGCGGCAAGGCTGCGCAAGACCAGCTGAAACAGATCGGCTCACCAGAGAAAAGGTAGGACTATGCCCCAGTTGAAGACGCCCCTGATTGCACCGAGCATTCTCAGCGCCGATTTCGCGCGGATGGGTGAGGAAATCGAGGCCGTGGTGCGCGATGGGGCCGACTGGCTGCATCTCGATGTGATGGACGGGCATTTCGTCCCCAACATGACTTTCGGCCCGGGCATGGTGGCGGCTTTGCGCAACCGGACGGACAAGCCTTTCGATGTTCACCTGATGATCGATCCGGCGGATGCCTTTATTGAGGCTTTTGCGAAGGCAGGGGCCGACCATATCCATGTGCATGTGGAGAACAACCCGCATGTGCACCGGACGCTGCAGCATATCCGCGCTCTGGGCAAGAAGCCCGGCATTGCCATTTGCCCCGGCACGCCCCCTGAGGCGCTCGACTATCTGCTTGATCTCGTGGACATCATTCTGGTCATGACGGTCAACCCGGGTTTCGGCGGTCAGAAATTCCTCGAAAGCCAGGTGCCCAAGATCCGCAAGCTTCGCCAGATGGCCGATGCCACGGGTCGTGATATCCGTATTGGGGTCGATGGCGGTATCGATCTCGCCACAGCCCCCCTCGCGACGGGTGCCGGTGCGGATATGATGGTCGCAGGGACTTCCATCTACGGCCAAGACGACTATGCTGCAGCGATCACATCTCTGAGACAGGCGGGGAGCCTGTCCTGATCATCTGACCAAGGGGATCCTACCGGCATGTTCGGACGCTGGGCGCGTGAAGCTCGTCTTTCATTTGCCCGGCTTCCATCAAGCGTGCCGGGTATTGCCCGCGCGCCCGATCGCCCTGTTCATGCCATACGCGATATCTGGCCGGGTAACCCGGATCATGGCGCGCGTCTTGTCAGTGGAATTGCACGGTTCGAGGGGCGGAATATTCCGCTTCGGGCGCATGACTGGGAATATGCCGATCTCGCCGGGCCGGTGCGCGACTGGCTGCAGGGCTTCACCTGGTTGCGCGATCTGCGTGCTCTGGGCAGCGATGAGGCGCGACTCTATGCACGATCCATCGTCGCGAGCTGGCTCGACCAGCCCCCGATCGATCCGCTCGTCCTCAATGCTCCGGCAGCGGGAGCGCGTCTGGCCTCATGGCTGGGTCATTTCGACTTCTACGGCGCCTCCGCCAGTGAGGCTTTTCGCCAGAGCGTGATGGACCGTATTCTGGTCGAGGGCCGGCTGATCTCGATCATGCTGCCCTTGCCGGAACAGGGCTGGAAGAATTTCACCGCGCTCAAGGGATTGCTGGCCGTCGCTGTGGCCATTCCTTCCCAGACCGGATTTCTGCATCGCTTTCATCGTTTTCTCGAACAGGAGCTCGACCGTCAGATCCTGCCGGATGGCACGATGCGCGAGCGCAGCCCGCAGGCCCAGATGGAAGTGGCGCGCGAGCTGGCCGAAATCAGCGTTTTCATGCGTATGGCTCAGCTCGAGCCATCGGAACGTGTGCAGGGGGCCTTGGCCCGTGTCTGCCCTGTTCTGCGTGCGCTGCGCCATGGCGATGGCGGCCTGGCGTTGTTCAATGGCAGCAAGGAGCAGGATGATCGTCAGATCGATCGGATCATCCAGTATGGTGCACGCCAGAGATTGCTCGCCCCTGCCATGCCGGATGGCGGATTCTGGCGCATTGGAGCAGGCAAGGCTTTGCTTTTCGTCGATGGTGCCGGGCCTCCCGCCGCGCCCTACGACAGTCACGCTCATGCAGGCCCCCTCTCGCTGGAGTTCTCGCATGGGCGTCAGCGTCTTTTCGTCAATTGCGGCGCGGCGGTTGCGGGACCGTGGAAGCGCGCCCTGCGGGAGACAGCGGCCCACTCATCGGTTGTGATCGATAATATCTCAAGCTGCGACATGGCGCCCTCAGGGGGAATCAGCCGCAGTCCTGCCCAGGTGACGCTGACCCATCAGACACAGGACGGGGCTCATTGGCTCGATGGTCAGCATAATGGCTGGTACCCTGGACTGGGCGCGACATGGCGTCGGCGTCTTTATCTCGGGCCGACAGGTGAGGACCTGCGCGGGGAGGAATGCATCGATGGCGAGCGTCGGGTCGAGTTTGCCCTGCGTTTTCACCTGCATCCCAGTATTCAGGCGGAACTTGCCCCCGATGCAGACGAGATCCTGATGCATGCGGGGGGAATGATCTGGCGGTTCCGGCAGGAAGGCGGCGCGCTCTCGCTCGAGAAAAGCGTTTATGCAGGGGGGGAGAAGCCAGTCGCGAGCCACCAGATCGTCGTTCGTCCCCTGAGGCCTCGCCTCTCGGAGGGGCAGACGCCGCGCCACCCTGAGGCTGAAGAGGGGCAGAGTTCGCAGAATCCTGGTGACGACCCACCTATGGCATCGGCCGAAGGCGATCAGATCTCCCCTCCCACCCCGGAGGAGAAGGTCCCTGAGCCGGCGGACGTGAAGGATGGCGATGTAGCGAACCGGGAAGAGGCTTCCTCACCGCGACAGGTCATTCAGTGGGTCATGGAGCGCGTGCCGGAATGAAAAAGCGTCTCCGGACAAGACGGAAAGGGGCCCCGATAGAGGGCAAGATGCGCGTTCTCGAAATCACGAATGTCGATTTCGCCATGCGTCAGTTTATTCACCCGATCATGCGCGCCCTGCGCGATGCGGGGCATGAGGTCGAAGGGGGCTGCGCCGAGGGGCCTCATCTGGCGACGCTGCGCAACGATGGCTTCGTGGTTCATGGTCTGCCCATGGCCCGCTCCTTTTCCCCTTTGGCCCAGATCAGGGCACTTCGCGCGCTGATACGCCTGATTAGGCGCTTGCGCCCGGACCTCGTTCACGGGCATATGCCGATCAGCGGTTTTCTGGCGCGGGTGGCGGCATGGTGGTGCGATGTGCCGTGCATTGCCTATACCTGCCACGGTTATCTCTTCAATCAACCGGGGTCGCGCAGGCGCCGCGTCCTCTCCTTCCTGCTCGAATGGGCAGCGGGGCAGATCACCGACCGCTACATGACCGTTTCGAAGGCTGAGGCACGCGATGCGCGGCGTCTGCGCATCCATCCCTGGCCCCACGCGGTCGGAAATGGACGCGACCCCGCACTCTATCGACCGGATGGTGAGCTTCGTCGCAAGACCAGGAACGAACTGGGGATCACGGATGAGCAGGTCGTCATCATCGCCGTTTCCCGCATCGTGCGGCACAAGGGCTATCCTGAATTGCTGCGCGCGATGGAGAACGTGCCCCAGGCCATATTGATGGTGGTCGGAGAGCGGCTTGCGTCGGATCATGGCGACCGGATGGAGCATGAATTTGCGCGTGCTTCCTTGATTTTGGGCGATCGGTTGCGTCTGCTCGGTTATCGCGACGACACGGCATCGCTCCTCGCTGCCGCGGACATCTTCACCCTGCCGAGTCATTTTGAGGGGCTGCCGATGTCGGTCATCGAGGCCATGCTGACCGGTCTGCCGGTTGTGGCGACCGACATATGCGGGCCGAATGAGCAGGTGATTCACGGGGAAACCGGATTTCTTGTGCCGCCGGGACTGGCCGCGCCTCTTGCAGAGGCCCTGACGCAACTTGTGCATAACCCGTCGCTACGCGCGGCGCAGGGAGAAGCAGGGCGTATGCGTGCTTGTGAGCTTTATGACGAAGGAGTCGTGCTCTCGCGTGTCGTCAGTATTCTGACGGATCAGAGCCAACCGTTCTGACGCGCAATACGGCTTGCCTCGACACGGTTCCTCGCGCCGATTTTCTGGATGATATCCGAAAAGCAGTTGCGAAGCGTTCCCGGGGAAAGGTCGAACAGACTTGCGATCTGCTCGCTTGATCGCCCGGACTCGACCATGCGCAGAATGGCCCTGTCGCGCGGGTTGAGCGGGTCCTGCGCGGCATCCCAGACCTGCTGGGCCAGAAGCGGATCGATGGCACGTCCACCCCGTCCGATATTGCGCAGCGCATCGCTCAGCTGCGCAACCGGCGCATCCTTGAGCAGATAGCCGCGCACGCCTGCATTGAGTGCGCGCTTCAGATAGCCAGCGCGGGCGAAAGTGGTGACGATGACCACGACCGTATGCGCCCGCATGGCATGAAGGGTCTCAGCGAGTTCGATCCCCCCCATTTCAGGCATCTCGATATCGGTGAGCAGGATATCGGGACGATGGGCGCGGACGAGGGTGAGCGCTTCACTGCCATCACGGGCTGTGCCCACGATGTCGAAATCCGGCTCGAGAGACAGCAGCGCGGCGAAAGCCTCGAGAAGCATGACCTGATCTTCAGCCAGAACGAGGCGCAGCTTCTGCCTCATGATGCCTCTCCAAGCGTGATTACGAGCGAAGTGCCTTCCGGATGACGGTTGATGAGCAAGGTGCCATCGACCTGAGCCAGACGCGCGCGCATTCCCTTTATACCATTCCCTTCCCGGAATGATAAGGGAATTCCGCCATGCGCCGTCGAGGCAGATTGATCCGCAATCTCGAGCTGAGCTTCACCCGTGGCGAGTCTCAGGAAGCGAATTATGCACCGGTCGGCGTTTGCATGACGCAGGATGTTCGTCAGGCCCTCGCGTATGATCAGGGCCAGCACCGCATCATGCACGGCTGGCATGAGGCGGGTCTCTCCAGAAACGGCAACTTCCAGTCCCGCGTCACGCAATGCCTCAACACCCGATGCAAGTTCCTGCTCGAGACTCGTGACACGCATGGCTGAGACGGCAAGCCGAGTTTCTGCCAGAGCCTGCCGTGCGCGGTCGCCGATCTCCTCGAGTTCCCTGACGGCATTCTCTGGCGCGTGGGGGAGATGACGCCGCCCCAGTTCGGATTTGAGAGCGATCACAGTCAGCGACTGGCCGAGTGTATCATGCAGATCCCGCGCGAAGCGTTCGCGCTCGGCGATCAAAGTCAGGGCCCTGATTTCGTCCTGCGCGCGGCCCAGAGCCTGATTTTGGCGGTGAAGGTCCATGGACAAGGACATTGTGGTGAACGTTCCCGCCGCTACGATCAGGGTGATCAGGCAGCCAATCACATTGTGGTCGAGTGTCAGGGCCAGGAGAATGCAGACAGCCAGAACGAGGGCGAGCAACGCGACTGCCCGGCGGCGATTATCGATGGCACCGCATGTGGCGGCCGCCGAAATGAAGAACACTCCCCAATATCCGCCGAACGGGATAAGCACGATCCCGATAAGGGCATAGATAATGACCCTCCATTCAATCGGTGGGGCGAGGCGGCCGGGCAGGAGGGGCAGGGTGATGAAAACTGCACTGCCGATTATGAATGCGATCACAGCGGTGAACGTCGCGCCATGGGCGAGCCAGGGCATGGGGTAGAGAAGCAGGTATATGGCAAAGCTGGCTCGACGAAGGGCGGTGCTCTGAATCCTCATGGTGTTTCCCCCGCGGTGGCAACGCGGGTCTTGCCGGATGAGGCGGGGGAGTGACCCCAGAGGCGTGCGGCTGCGCCGAGCCAGAGGCTCGTGGCAGTGCCCAATCCAGCCAGGATGAGATGGAGAGGTGGCGGGAACATAAGGGCAAAGAGCGTGACGACCAGGATGGCAAGCCCCGTGATACCATGAACCGGTTCCGCCATGGCGCGTCCGAGCGGGATATAGGAAGCGCCGATTACAAGGCCGAACACGACCAGCATCAGGTCCGGGCGGTGGAGTACCGACAGCGTCATCCCCGCAAGAAACAAGAGAAGGACACGCAGGCGTTTGACCCGTTGTGCCAGCGCCCGATCGATAATGATTTCGGGTCGCCCCTGAGAGAGGTCGCGGGCTAGAAACCCCCAGATGAGCGGCGCCGAGATGACCATAATAATCGTCAGATCGAGTGGAAATGCCCAGCCGAGCCCCCTCAGGCCGCGCAAACCCCAAAGGGCGGCAAAAGCAAGGCCAGTCAGATCGGTAAGGGCGTAGCGCCATAGAGCGCGGTGTTGGGGAAGCGAAGACATGGGCTCTCTCCTGCTGCAGGTGCCTTCGCATGATGTGCGCTGCGATGGCGCGGGCACAGTGTGCCATGTCACTTCCTGCGCATGACTCAAGATTACCGGGCAAGCAGGTTTTGCCCCAGGGGTATGGTACCCGGGGGAAATTATCGATCATCCCAAAATCTGTCAGGAACCTCCTGAAAAAGCGGAAGATGGTCCGAGATTTCGTTTCGAAGTCATAATGCCATGTGAGGAGGGTCATATAATAGACAGAAATATTTCACGACAATGCGTCAAAAACATTGGATAAATTGTTGAATATTGAAGAATATAATGAAAATATTATCATTTTCCATGCGGCACACAAAAGTGCCTGGATGAAAAACCATTTTCTACGGAAGTAAAATGACCACTCACGTCCTTTTCGATAGCGACGATATCGTTGTTCATTATCAGGAGGGCAGCAGGGAGTTCATCCTCGTAACATTCATCGGCATCGGGCATGAGGCGAATGCCGGGGCGACCTATTTTGGCAAACCCGTTGTGGAGGCGGATAATATCGCCTGTCTTGGCGTCACCACCAGGAAGCGGAACTGGTATTATTCCAACAACATGCACACCGCCCTGCGGGTCATGCAGCGCGTCATGGCAGAATACGAAAAGACGGTAACGATCGGTCTCTCTGCAGGAGCCTATGCCGCGATCAAATATGCCGGAATGCTTGGCTCGGAACGTACTCTGGCCCTCGGGCCGCAATGGACCATCGATGATCAGGAAGGGGAAGTCATTCCCGAATGGGCTGCCTTATGCGAGCCTTCCATGCGCGGGATGGGGGTGAAGCCCGGTGATCTGCATGGCGAGATTTACGCCTTGTTCGACCGGCATCATCGGAGTGATACGGCAACTGTCGGACGATTGCTCGATTACGCGACGGGCCATGAGCGCGCGCAGCTCCTGCCCGTCAACGTGCCCAGTGCAGGACATATCGTGTTCGAGAGCCTCAAGGGCAGCAACAACCTGCGCGAGCTCATTGCGATTCTTGTGTCAAAAGATGAGGCTACAATCTGCGCGGATAATCTGAGGCGAGCCACGTCCCGAATGCGGCGGAGTAACACGACCAATCTCTATAACCGTATTGCCAATGGCTACACGCGATTTCCGAAACTTGTTTACGATATGCTGGTGAGTCAGGGTTTCCGTGAGCGCTTCAACTACCGGGACGTGCTGCGTGACGAGACATTGTTGTTCAGGATCTGTGCGCAGCTCGGAAGGAACGGCTATATGGCTCAGGCACAGATCCTGCTGCGCTCCCTGATCAGCTATTACGCGACTGGCGAGTTTCGTCCGGGCGGGGCAGATCATCTGGTGATGGGAACGCCGGTGATGCTCGATCATCGAGGCAGAACGCTTGGTTACTCGTCCCGTCACCGTCATTTCACCAGCTCGAATATTGTCTGGATGGAAGGGGACGCGACGCCGGTCAGCCTCGTGCATATCGATCATAAGGCTTATCCCTGCGTCACGATCTGCGGCAGGAAGTTCTTCCTCGATCGCGAAGGCGATCAGATCCGGGCTCTGGCCAGCCCGGGTGGTCTGCATGCGGAATGCCGTGGTGCCACCTGCGGCATACGCGACGTCGAGGATCGTTACCTGACCGTGGTGGGAGACAGGGAGATGACGTGGTCGACCCAGCAGCATTCCTTCGAGACGTTTTCCGTCGTTACGGTTTGACCCTCGACCAGTCATCGGGCTCGGCGCGGCGTCTGTCTACGGGTCTTGATCGTATGGGCGAAGAGAGATGAGAATAATGCCGAGGCGGCAAGGCGCGTTGTCACGAG
Organism: Asaia krungthepensis NRIC 0535; assembly: GCF_025995175.1. Taxonomy (GTDB): domain Bacteria; phylum Pseudomonadota; class Alphaproteobacteria; order Acetobacterales; family Acetobacteraceae; genus Asaia; species Asaia krungthepensis. The sequence goes on along the minus strand of NZ_BAPV01000061.1, from coordinate 62,231 downwards.
TGGGGCGGGCCGGAGGTCGCTGAACGGGGCAAGGTGGCCTTGTGTCCGCTCCGTGATAGGGTGGGGCGGTCCCTGCACTCCTATGAATCTTCACGACCTCGCGTACGAGCCCCACTCTGTAGGGCTCCAACGGGCACAGTCGATCGGGTCATGGTCTCAGTCCGCGTTCAGGTAACGAACAAGTGGTTACCTTGGGGCTTCTGGCTGCACCGGACGAGGCGATCTTCGTGTTTTAGCAGGGCGCTAGGGATTGCCGGGACAGGCATTTCGCCGAACCAGCCGCTCGCGATGATGGAGGGATGGCCTGGGTAGCGTGGCAGGCCCCCTCGCCCGTCACGCTACCCAGGCGGCACTACAATCCGCTCAGACCGGGCGCAGAAGCAGGTGACGCTTCTTGCCCGATGAGAGTTTGAGAACCCCCTCAACGAGATCGTCGGTTCCGATAATCCGGTTTTCATCCTGGATCGGCCGGTCGTTTAACCGGGCGCCGCCGCCACGAATCAGGCGACGTGCCTCGCTGTTCGTGGCAGCAAGGCCCGATTCGCCAAAAAGGCGAAAAGCCGGGATGCCTGCCTCCAGATCAGCACGAGCCAGATCGCGGGATGGCAGATCGGCTGCAAGGCTCCCCGTTTCAAACGCCTGTCGTGCGGTCTCCGCTGCGGCGAGAGCGGCTTCACGGCCGTGACAGATGGCAGTGGCCTCGGTAGCAAGGATTTTCTTTGCCTCGTTAATCTCGGCACCTTCCAGCGCGCCCAGTCGATCGCATTCCTCTACAGGCAGATCGGTAAAGAACTTGAGGAACCTCCCGACATCGGCGTCCTCGGTATTGCGCCAGAACTGCCAGTATTCGAAGACAGGCAGTTTTTCGGCGCTCACCCAGGTGGCTCCCTTTGCCGACTTGCCCATCTTGACGCCGGAAGCGGTGGTAACGAGCGGGGTAGTCAAGCCAAAAACCTGCTTGCCATCTGTCCGCCGTGCCAGATCGATCCCTGCCACGATGTTACCCCACTGATCGGAGCCTCCCATCTGCAGGACGGCACCATGGCGACGATTCAACTCGCGGAAATCATAGGACTGGAGGATGGAGTAATTGAACTCCAGAAAGGTCAGTCCCTGTTCACGATCCAGACGCTGCTTCACGCTGTCGAAAGACAGCATGCGGCTGATGGAGAAATGGACACCCACATCCTGGAGCAGTTCAATATAGGAGAGGTGGTCCAGCCAGTTGGCATTATTCACCAGCATGGCATCGCTGGCGCCTGTGCCAAAGCTCAGGAACTGGCGCAGGCTGATCTCGATCCCGGACAGGTTATGCGCAAGCTTCTCGGGGCTCATCAGGGCGCGTGCCTCGTCGCGAAAGGACGGATCGCCGATCTTGGCAGTGCCGCCCCCCATGAGCGCGATCGGGCGATGGCCGTGTTTCTGCATCAGGCGCAGCATCATGATCGAGAGCGCATTGCCCACATGCAGCGAGTCCGCAGTGGGGTCGAAGCCGATATAGCCTGTCACAGTGCCTGCCAGCATCGCCTCATCAAGGGCGGCCAGGTCGGTACACTGGAAAATATAGCCCCGAGCGTCAGCCTCTTTCAGGAAGGGACTTTTCAGCACGTATTCAGCCATATCGGTTTCATCCACTCAAATCGGGTTGGCTCGGCGTGAGATCACGCTTTGGGCAAAACCCCGTCGCATCGAATTGACCCACGCATGCTTCCTTGAAGCCAGCTGGGCGCATAGGGAGTTGACTGCCGTTCGGTTCCTCGCGGCAGGGGGCGTGCTCTAGCATGAAATTGGGGGAAAGCCGACCTGTCGCCGAAGGCGCACACCAATAATTCCGCCCAGGCTAACAAAAAAGGCGGGGAAAGCCCCCGCCTTTTTAGAATTCCGTCTGGCCCGGCTCCGATCCGGGAGGCCGGGATCGTCTCTTAGTCGGCGGCAATCGCAAGAACGCGACGATTACGCATGACCGTCACGTGATCTTCCAGAGCAAACGCCACCTTCTCGGCTTCGCTGGCGAAAATATGGTTGGCACCTTCGAAGACACGGTAATCGACTTCCACGTTCTTCTGGGTGTTCAGTTTGTCCACCAGCTTGCGAATGCCGGGCTCGGGGGCCATGTCATCCTTGTCGCCCGCAATCATGAGACCGCCACAAGGGCAGGGGGCGAGAAAGCCGAAATCATAGTCATTGGCGGGGGGCGCAACGCTGATCCAGCCACTGATTTCAGGGCGACGCATGAGCAACTGCATCCCCACAAAGGCCCCGAAGGAGTATCCGGCAATCCACAGCTCGTTCGAGTTCGGATTGACCATCTGCATCCAGTCGAGCGCTGCGGCTGCATCGGAGATCTCGCCGATACCGCCGTCATAGCGTCCCTGTGACCGTCCAACGCCACGCGAGTTGTAACGCATGACAGAGAAACCCATTTTTTCGAACGACCGGTACATCGTATAGGTGATGCGGTTGTTCATGGTGCCGCCATGGAGCGGATGCGGGTGCAGGACCAGGGCGAGCGGCGCATTGGGCTCGTCGGAATGGTGGTAGCGACCCTCCAACCGGCCGTCAGGGCCGGCGAACATGACTTCTGGCATCAAAATGCTTCCGAATTGGCCTCCTGCTGGCGAAACGCTGCCGCAGGAGAGACTTGTTTTTATTGGGAAATCAGACCTGTCCCCTTATCAGGGAGATGCGGAATGTCAGACAATCCGGCAGGGTCAGGTCAGGAAGAACGGCGAGGAAGCGTCAGCCGTGTCGCACCGTGCGCGCTGGTATGGGGGGAGCGGCTGGTCGAGTGTGAAAACCACGAAGGGATTCGACAGGCGTTGAAACGCACATGAACTGGCTCCTCGACGATGAGAGGATATCGAGTGGATACCCCCTGACGCGGCGCGGGCTCGGTCGGACTGCCTGCAGGGCCTCCCCGAACGGGGGCACCACGCCATCATTGGCGCAGTGTATAACGAGGCTGATGGACAAAATTCCACAGAAATCGTCAGCGGGCATCATTTCCCGATTCTGCGGTTTTGACTTGCACTCCCCCGGATCACGCCGATTTATAGGTGTATGACGGTATATCTCGACGCTAATGCTACCGAAATTCTGCGTGATGAAGGCCTCGCGGCTGTGCTGGAAGCCGTGCAACTGGTGGGCAATCCCTCGTCGGTGCATGGCCCCGGACGTCAGGCGCGACGGGCGCTCGAAGAGGCGAGGGATCGTGTGGGACAGTATTGGGGTGCGGGACCGGAGCAGGTCGTCTTCACTTCAGGCGGGACGGAAGCCAATCTCCTTGCCATTCATGCTTTCAGCGCGGGGAGGCGTATTCTTGTCGGTGCCACCGAGCACGATGCGGTGCGCATGGCAGCGGGAGACACATCTGTCCTTCCGGTGAGGCCCGATGGACAACTCTGCCTTGACAGCCTTCAGGCCATACTTGCTGTCGCTCCACCGGCGCTGGTCTGTGTGATGGCAGCCAATAACGAGACGGGTATCCTGCATCCCCTCGACGAAATCAGGAAGATATGCGCCCACCATGGTGCGTTGCTGCATGTCGACGCCGTGCAGCTCGCCGGGCGAATAGCTTTCCGCGTGGATGGACTGACCAGCATGGCGATTTCGGGTCATAAAGCGGGGGCGATCAAGGGCGCAGGCGCTCTTGTTCTCGGTGCGGAAGGGCATGTGACCCCGATGATTCGCGGCGGCGGCCAGGAACGCGGACGTCGTGGTGGAACGCAGGCCCTGCCCGCCATCATGAGCATGGCCGCTGCCTTCGCGGCAGCGCGGGCGCAGGACTGGTCGCGTATTGCGGCCCTCCGCGACCGGATCGATGAGGCTGCCCTGGCCTGTGGGGCGCGTGTAAGCGGAGATCGGCTGGCCCCCCGATTGCCGAACACCACATCGCTCGTCCTGTGGGGCGTCTCGGCCCAGACCCAGTTGATGATGCTCGATCTGGCCGGATACGCTGTCTCGACAGGATCGGCTTGCTCATCCGGCAAGGTCGCGGCCTCTCATGTGCTCGAAGCGATGGGGCTGGGCGATGCGGCCGCCAATGCCATACGCGTTTCCCTGCCCTGGAATGCCACCGATGCCGAAATCGACGGATTTATCGTCGCCTATCAGGCTATGGCTGCCCGGCTCGGAAAGAATGCAGCATGATCTACCTCGATAATCAGGCAACGACGCGTTGCGATCCGGATGTTCTGGCGAAAATGCTCCCCTGGTTCAGCGAGGATTACGGCAATCCGCATAGTGAAGGCCATGCGGCTGGCCATCGCGCAGCCGAGGCTGTGGAAACCGCTCGGGAAGAAGTGGCCGCGCTGATCGGCGCAATGCCACGTGAGGTCGTTTTCACCTCCGGCGCGACCGAGGCCAATAATCTGGCGATCAAGGGGGCGGCGCGCTTTCTGGCGCGGCAGGACAGCCCGAGGAAGCGCCTGATCACCGTAGCGACCGAGCATAAATGCGTCCTCGAATCGGTACGGGATCTGGCGAATGAAGGGTTCGAACCCGTCATCCTGCCCGTCTCGTCCAGCGGACTCCTCGACCAGGCGCATCTCGCGAAAGCCCTCGAGACGCCGACAGCACTCGTCAGCGTCATGACCGCCAATAATGAGACCGGGGTCATTCAGGATATTCCTGCTCTCTCAGCCATAGCCCGTCAGGCCGGGGCGCTGTTCCACACTGATGCTGCCCAGGCGGCGGGCAAGATGGCGCTGACGTGTGAGGGCGTCGATTTCATGTCGCTCTCGGCGCATAAATTCTATGGCCCGAAGGGAGTTGGTGCGCTCTATGTCAGGCATCGTCCCCGCGCGCGGCTTCTGCCGCTTTTCTCTGGCGGTGGTCAGGAGCGCGGGCTGCGCTCGGGCACATTGCCCACTCCGCTCATCGTGGGTTTCGGACACGCCGCCCAGTTGGCCCGAGCCAGCCTTGAGGAGGAACAGGCGCGGCTGCGATCCCTGCGCAGGATGCTGCTCGAGGGGCTCGAGACGCTGTTTCCCGGGATCAGGGTCAATGCCGAGTCAGCGCCTAGGCTCGCTGGCGCGCTCAATCTGATCTTCCCGCCAGGCTATCAGGCGCGGGGCGTCATGGCAGCCCTGCCGGAGGTCGCGCTTTCAACTGGCTCGGCCTGCACCTCGGCTGAGGTAACCCCTTCCTATGTTCTGACGGCCATGGGGCTTGAAGCAAAAGACGCTGCACGATGCTTGCGTCTGTCTCTCGGACGCTTTACCTCCACGCCCGAGATCGTGCAGGCACTCAGGCATTTCGAGGGCGCCGCGCGCGAGGCCTACAAGGCTGCGTAACGAACAAGCAGGGTAACAAGAACATGCCACATATGATTTTCGTCGAACAGGACGGGTCGCGCAAGGAAGTCGATGCCCCGGTCGGCCTGTCGGTTCTCGAGATTGCCCATAAGCATGACATCGAACTCGAGGGGGCCTGCGAGGGCTCGCTGGCTTGCGCGACCTGCCATGTGGTGGTCGATCCGGAATGGGCGGACAAGCTCTCGGCACCGACGGATGACGAGGAAGACATGCTCGATCTCGCATTTGGTCTCGAGAAGACTTCCCGTCTCGGGTGCCAGATCGTTATGACAGACGCGCTGGATGGTCTGGTTGTCCGTCTGCCCAAGACGTCCTGACTTCCGCCTGACGCTTTTTCCAGAATAAGAGAGATCTCATGCGTATCCTTGTTGCCATGTCGGGAGGCGTGGACAGTTCTGTTGTGGCCGCCCTGCTGAAACAGGAAGGGCATGAGGTCATCGGTGCGACGCTGCAGCTTTATGACCACGGTCAGGCCGTGTCGAAGCCAGGCGCATGCTGTGCCGGGCGCGACATCCTCGATGCGCGTGCTGTCGCGGATCGGCTCGATATCCCGCATTACGTGATCAATGCGGAAGACCGTTTCCGCAGCAGCGTCATGGCGAGCTTTGCCGATAGTTACGCGCGTGGTGAAACGCCTGTGCCCTGCGTCGCCTGTAATCAGGGGGTCAAGTTCACCGACCTGTTGACCATGGCGCGCGATCTGGGCTGCGAGGCGATGGCGACCGGTCATTACGTGCGCCGTCTGGAAAGGGAGGGGCGCGCCGAACTGCATCGACCGTCCGATGTCTCACGTGACCAGTCCTGGTTCCTCTTCGCGACCACCCAGGATCAGCTTGATTATCTGCGCTTCCCTCTGGGGGACATGCCGAACAAGGATGCCGTGCGCCAGAAGGCCGAGGAGTTTGGCCTCGCTATCGCGGCCAAGCCCGACAGCCAGGATATCTGCTTCGTGCCGTCAGGTACGTATGCTTCGGTCGTCGAGAAGCTGCGCCCCGAGATTCATGGATCGGGCGAGATCGTGGATGAAACAGGCCGCGTGCTTGGCCAGCATGAGGGCATTGCCCGTTACACTGTCGGGCAGAGCAAGCGCCTGGGCGACATTCATACCAAGGACGGGCGCCGCCAGATCGTCAAGCGTATCGACGCCACGACGCGTCGTATTATCGTCGGCCCCAAGGACAATGCCGGGAAGCTCGAATTTGCCCTGCGGGACATGAACTGGCTAATCGACCCGTCATCCGAAGGCGTGCGCTGCCACGTCCAGATCAGAGCCCGCGAGATCACCCGGGAGGCCTGGGTCTATCCTCTTGCCGGGGGCGCGCGCGTGGTATTGGATGAGGCAGCCATGCCCGCGCCGGGTCAGGCCTGTGTGCTGTATCAGGGCAGCCGCGTTCTGGGCGGGGGCTTCATCCTTTCCTGAGGGAGCCGGGTCTCATGAACCGTCTTGTCATTGGTACGCGCCGCTATTCTTCCTGGTCCCTACGCGGCTGGCTTGCCGTGCGCGCGGCGGGGCTCGATGTGCCAGATCATGTGATCGCGCTGCGCGGTGGCGGTCAGACCACTGAAATCCACGACGTTTCCCCTAACGGGCTCGTTCCTTTTCTGGAACATGACGGGGCGCAGATTTGGGAAAGCCTCGCGATTTGCGAGTATTGCGCCGAGTTCGCTCCGAGCCTCTGGCCCGAGGAGCGCAAGGCACGCGCCCACGCACGCAGCATTGCCTCAGAGATGCATTCCGGGTTTCGCGCCCTGCGTCAGGCACTGCCCATGAATCTTGGCCGTGAGGGGCGCGCGTTGAACGAGATGAGTGCCGAGGTGCTCAAGGATATCGCGCGCGTCGATACGCTGTGGAGCGAAACCCTTGAGCGTTTTGGTGGGGAAGGCCCCTATCTCTTCGGGCGCGGCCTGGGCAATGCAGATATCATGTTTGCCCCTGTTGTCTCCCGTTTCGCGTCCTATGCCGTCGCACTTTCCCCTGCTGCCGCTGCTTATCGCGATGCTGTGCTCGCCCATCCGCTCATGCAGGAGTGGACAAACCGTGCTGCTGAAGAGCCCGTTTCATGGCATCTCGAGCACTACGAATCAGTCGCATGAATGCGCTGGAACTGGCATCGGGGCATGTAACCGTCCTGGCCAGTTCCATCCACTGATACCGATATCCTCTTGCTGAGACCGAGACCGTTAGAGGATTCGGAGAATAATGTCCGCTTCGGGCAGTAACGCTGATTGTATCTCTACCAGCTGAGCAAGGCTGTGTGGACTGGAGTTCATAAAGCAGCATTATTGATATTGACTGTCTTGATATCAAGACAATCCGTCTATGTCATTTTCATTACAATATGAGGATTTATAGAGTTCCGCAATCTATTCTGTGGTCTGGCTTCGTTTGGCAGCAAATCGGGCTTGGCTTATCAGCTTTGCCCTTGTATAAGCCGCGCCAAACCAGCCATACCGTTTTGCTCAGGATACGGGTTTGGGCCTGTGTCCTCTCAGGGCGTCTTACGGAGCGGCAAGGTTCAAGCGATTTGCGTTAAGGACAGACGTGCATGATCACGCTCCCCCCGGATTATCGGCCCTCTGACGAAGAAGAGTTCATGAATCCGCTCCAGGTGGAGTTCTTCAGACAGAAATTGCTCCGCTGGCGCAATGATCTGCTCAAGGAAGCCAATCTGACGCTCGCCAGCCTGTCGGAAGGGGGCATCCACGAGGCCGATGTGACCGACCGCGCCAGCGTCGAGACGGATCGCGCCCTGGAACTGCGGACCCGCGATCGCGCCCGCAAGCTCATTGGCAAGATCAACCTTGCGCTCCAGCGGGTCGAGAACGGGTCCTATGGCTATTGCGAGGAGACAGGTGAGCCGATCGGGTTGCGTCGCCTTGAGGCGCGTCCGATTGCAACCATGTCGATTGAGGCGCAGGAGCGTCATGAGCGCATGGAAAAAATTCATCGCGACGACTGATTCTTTTACAAAAAAAGCGCTTTCGGGGCTTGCAGCTTTCAGGCTGAGAAGCTACGAAGCGCTCCAGTTGCTGCTGTAGCTCAGTGGTAGAGCACTCCCTTGGTAAGGGAGAGGTCGCGAGTTCAATCCTCGCTAGCAGCACCATGATTTTCCTGATAATTTGTCCTTGGCGGTCAAGCCAATTCTCGTCCATCCGGACGAGGAGTGATGCTGTTGCCTCGCTTGAGCGCGAACCATGGGGAAGTCTTACGCCAGCCTTTATTGCGAGACGTGCAACAACGTGTGTTCAGGCTGCCTGGCTGCCCACGGTAAGACCGTCACTCGCTGGCTCGGGCCTTTCATTCACGCGACCTGTCAGGGCTGATTGTCTGACCTGTGGTGAGAGTGGTGGCCGTATAGCCCCAGAGCCAGTCCGGACCGGTCCATTCGGAGCGCGCCTGCAACTGCTCAAAGGACGAGGGATCAGGCACAGGGCAACCGCGCTTTGTAGCGTCTTCGATCCACAACGTGATCGCCTTAGCCGCGTTACTCAATGCCTCATTGAAGGTATCGCCCGCTGAGAAGCAGCCCGGTAAGTCAGGCACAATCACGCCGTATGCTTCGGTTTCTGAACCGGCTTCGATGATAATGGGATAGATGATTGTGTCGTCCTCCAATATTTGGAGTATTTATGCAAAAGGGCGTCACCTGAGGCAACGCCCGCCCTGCGATACCGATTCTGCAAGGGAGTAGAGAGGCAGGGGCGACAAATAAGTGTCAGACGGGCCAGTCTCCAGCCAACAAGGAGCACATTCTCTCTTGATCGATCTCTCCAAAAAACCAGGGTGATGATATTCTTGTACCCGGTCGTCAGGCTCAGGACCGCCCTGAAGTAACCTCCTCGTCAGAGCCAAAAAACTCGTGATGGATCTGCTCTCGATTGACGCCCTGTTCGACGAGGCCGTGGATCAGATCGCGCTGGAAGCTCCTGGGTCCACAGACATAAACATGCGTCTCGGGGGTGACCCGGGACCTCACCCATGATGCTGAGATGCGCCCCTTGTGAGTTCTCTCCGTTGACGCGGCGCTTTTCGGGAGGCTCTCAAAGAGATCGATAAGCAGGGGAGAGGTCGTGGCTGAGAGATTAACGAGCTCGGACTGAAACGGCATGGAGCCGAGATCGTGGTCGCCATGAACAAGATGCAGGGGATGGGTATTTCCGCTGACCCGGGGAGCCAGCAGCATGCTCATGAATGGCGTGATTCCGATACCCGCGCTGACCAGCAGGACAGGAACTTCTGCCTTTCCCTCAAGAGTGAAATTGCCTGCCGGTGGCGTAACGTCAACTATATCGCCAACCGCTAGCTGGTCGTGAAACCAGCGAGATACCTGTCCATTCGGGTCGCGCTTGACCGAAATACGATAGCCTCGTGCGTCAGGGGCGCTTGAGATGCTGTAGCTGCGTCTCGTGTTCAGGCCGTCACGATCCAGACGGAAGGTAAGGAATTGACCTGGCTTGTGCATCAGAACCGGCTTGTCATCTGCAGGAACAAGCCAGAACGAGGTCACGCTGTCGGTCTCTCTGGTTCGTTTCTCGACGCGCAATGAACGCCAGTCGCGCCAGCCACCCTCAAGCGCTGCACGTTCCGCATAGACATCGGCTTCGCGGGTGATGAGGACTTCGGCGAGGAACCGGTAGGCGTCGCCCCAGGCCTCCATGATCGCCGGTGTTGCGGCGTCTCCCAGAACCGTCCTGATTGCGCCGAGTAGAGCTGCACCGACGACCGGATACTGATCTGCCTCGACCATGACGGCCACATGGCGCTCAACGATGAGATCGAGGGCGGCCTTTAGCTTTTCCGGGTGTTCTATATGGCGCGCATAGGCGAGAACCGCGGCCGCGAGAGCATGTGGCTGGCGCCCATTGGCCTGGTCCGTTTGATTGAACATGGCTGCAATCGCAGGATCCTGCATCAAGGAGGCGTACATGGTCTTCGTTATCGCGAGACCGTGGGCTTCGAGCGCCGGAATGGTGGCTTTGACAATAGCAGCCGTACCGGGGTGAAGGGGCCTGATCATTGGGCGACTCCTATAAGATATAAACAATATGCACCTTATAGTCTTGCGCTCGAAAAGGTGCAAACTAAATACACCTTATATGCAGGCTGCGGGCCAAGCTCTGACAACCCCTTGCAATCATCGCCACTGTGGAAGAAATGCGAGGTGAAGCCATGCGAGGTGATGACGGCTCGCCGCACCGGACGTTGAAACTATGAACCGACAGGGCCATGAGACACCGAGAGGAGCTTTGAGGGTTTGTTCCGACGCATAGTCGTCACGATAAAAACAGGGATTTCCCTATGCTGCTGACACATAGCTGGACAGGTCTCTCAGGAGACAGGCCAGCCGCCTCGCCGGTGTGTCCGCAGGCCGAAAGAGAGTCTGCGCAATAGGGTAAAATGCGTGAAACCCTCCCGGCGACATACCGTTTAACGCCGACGTGATGCCCTCCGGCAGTCACCGGAGATGGAAGTGTGAAGCAACGCGACGATTGGCACCTTACTGATGCGTTGGACTACGAGCATGGGCGCGGTGATCCTTTTGCCGCCGCCGTGCGAGCCACCCGTATGCCGATGGTCATTACCGACCCGCATCAAGATGATAATCCCATCGTATTTTGCAATGTCGCGTTTCAGGAACTGACCGGCTACGACCGTGAAGAAATCATAGGGAAGAATTGCCGTTTCCTGCAGGGGCCAGAAACCGATCCGGCCTCTGTCGCGCTGGTTCGCACGGCCATAGAGCAAGGTCACGATATCGATGTCGACTTGCTGAATTATCGCAAGGACGGATCGATATTCTGGAATGCGCTCTATCTGTCTCCGGTTCGAGACGCCGCGGGTGCAATACGGTTCTTTTTCGCCTCTCAGCTTAATGTGACGGAGCGCGTCGAGGCGCAGCAGATCATCAATCAGCAAAAGGCGCTTGTGGAGCGCGAAGTCGAACGTCGCACGGCCGATTTGCGCGACGCGCTTGAAGCCAAGACGATCTTGCTTCATGAGGTCGATCACCGGGTCAAGAACAACCTGACCATGATCGGCTCCCTCCTGCGCCTGCAGGCACGCAGCATCGATGACCCGGCCATTGTGGCGAAGCTCGACAATATGCTCGAGCGCGTGGATGCCCTGGCAGTCGTTCATCGACAGCTCTATCAATCCGAGGACATTGCGACCTTCGATATTGGACTATTCGCCGAAAGTCTCGCTAGGGACGTTATCGGGTCGAGTGGTCGCGTCGATATCAAGCTGGCGCTTCGAACGCGCTCGCTGATGGTCGATTCGGCCCATGCTTCGGCGCTTGGCTTGATTCTGAACGAGATCCTGACCAACGCGATCAAACACGGTTTCGCCGATGGGAGGTCCGGAACCCTTGCGCTTTTTACTGGGGAAGAAAGAGGGCAAGGGACGATCAGGATTTGCGACGACGGCCCGGGAATGCCCGCTACCAGGCGTACAAAAAGCATTGGTGCGGCACTGATCACGAGGCTCGTTCGTCAGGTTCAGGCTCAGGTGAAGTGGAGCGATAACGCCCCTGGCACCTGCGTCACGATTACCTTTCCTAAGAGCGAGACGCCTTGATGGCCGCGCCGATGGACGTGCTGATCGTCGAGGATGAGATGATCATCGCTATGGATATGGAGGCCCTCATCGTCGATTGCGGCCATGAGGTGGTGGGTGCAGCGGTTTCGCTTCAGGAGGTCGAGGCCCTGCCAGCAGATCTGAATCCGCAACTCGCTTTGGTTGATCTTCATCTGGCGCAGGGATCGAACGGTTTCGAGGTGTGCGAGCACATCAAGGAGCGCTGGCCCGAAGCGCTCATCGTGTTCATGACCGCCAATGTCTCAAAGATACCGAAAGATTACTCCGGGGCACATGGCGTGATCGCGAAACCCTTCTCTCATGCCGGCGTCGTCAGCGCGCTGCGTTACCTCTCCGAAGGGGTGTTCGATCCTCCGCCCTCCGTCCCCAGGCCTTCGAGCCTTGAAACCTCGGAGCATCTGCGCCAGCGGTGGCGCAAGGACTAGGAACTTGGGATAGACACGGGGCAGAACAGTGTGACACTGTCCTGCCCCGTGTCCCGCGCTCAGAGAATGCCGCCAGAAATGGGCAGGGTGACGCCCGTGATATAGCTGGAATCCTCGCTGAGCAGAAACGCGACTGTACCCGGGATTTCCTCAATATCGCCGAGACGACGCATGGGTACGCCAGCAACCATCTCCTTCTTCACCGTCTCCGGATCGGTGGAGAAATACTGGGTGTTGGTTGCGGCCTGCAGTTCGGTCTGACGATCCCACATGAATCCCGGCCCCATCAGGGCAGGCGCAATACCGTTGACGCGGATATTATGCGGGGCGAGATCCTTGGACGCGACCTGCGTCAAGCCGACCACACCGAATTTCGATGAGCCATAGGCGCCCATATTCGGAGGGCCCTGAAGTCCCGCCATGCTGGCTGTATTAACAATGCTGCCGCTGCGACGGGCTACCATGCGGCGCGAGACGGCACGCAGAACATGGAAGGCGCCCACGAGGTCAATATCCACCACGCGCTGGAAATCTTCCACAGGATATTCGTGAATAGGGGCAAAAGCGCCCTGATACCCCGCATTATTGAAAAGCAGGTCGATGGGGCCGACTGTCTTTTCGGCGTAGTCGATGGCTTCTTCAACACTGGTGTAATTGGTTACGTCGCAGACGACGGTCTTCACCTTGACTCCGTGCTCGGCAAGCGAAGTCGCGGCGGTATCGAGCTTGCCCTGATCGAGATCCAGCAGCACCACATGGCTGCCTTCCTTCGCAAGGCGACGCGCAACCGCGAGGCCGATATTGCCTGCGGCTCCGGTAACGAGCGCCGTCTTCCCGGCAAAGCGTTTCTTTTCACTCATCGGTCTTGTTCCTTGCAGGGACCGGCAGGGAAACCCTGCCTCCCCAAAACGGGTCTTCCTTCTCCATCAGGGGAGGGAGATTCTTTTATCCCGTCAATACCACATTGCGGGTAACGTCGCATTGCTATGCATCAAAGGGTTTTAAGCATACCGCCATCGACGAAATAAGAAGATCCAACGCTGTAGGATGCCTTGTCCGAGCACAGGAATACGAAGAAATGCGCGAGCTCTTCGGGCGTGCCGAAGCGTTTAATCGGGGCATGTTCATCGGCCACGGATTGCAGATAGGCTTCCCAGTCACCGCCGCTTTCGCTGGTAAGCTGCTTGGCCGTCTTGATCCAGTCCGGCGTCAGGATCAGGCCCGGATTGACGCAGTTGACGCGGATATTGTCCTTGATCACCTCGGTCGAGAGGGTCTTGGAGAACATCATCAGGGCGGATTTCGTGACGTTGTAGATCGGTTCATACCACAAGGGCTGTGCAGCACAGATCGACGCATTATGGATGATGGCACCGCCACCGCGTTTCTTCATGCTCGGCACCAGACCGCGGGCAAGACGAATGGCGGCCATGACATGCAGGTCCCAGTAGAACTGCCATTTTTCGTCTGTGGCTTCCATGATGGTCTCGTTGGACCCGGTGCCAGCGTTGTTGATCAGGATGTCGGCCCCGCCGAATTCGGCCTCGGTCCGATCGATGATGGCCTGAACGCCCTCGATCGTCGCGACATCGGCGGCAACAGGCAGGCAGCGCACACCATGCGCCTTCGCAAGATTGGCAGAGGCCTCATCAAGTCTTTCCTTATCCCGCGCGACCATGACGATATGCGCGCCTTCGCGGGCCAGCCCTTCGGCAACGGCCAGGCCGATACCGACACTGCCGCCGGTAATCACCGCAACCTTGTCTCTGAGACCAAGATCCATCGCATTCACTCCTGTCTGCTTTATGCCCCCGTTCGTGGTGAACTGGGGCAGGAAGCCAGACTGAACGAGGGAATGATCCGGGGAGGAAGAGGGAAGAACCCTCAAATTCCAGTGTAGTCGGACACGCTATGGTGAGAGCTGTCTCGCGCGGCTCCGAGGGAGGGGGGGTCACAGAGGCGGCAACCCGCGCCCCACAGTACCCGTTTTGCCATGTCCGATAGGGGGGAAGCACGTCGACAACCCTCGACGCCCCGCTTCTTATGGGTCATCTGTGACATGATTCACCTCACCCTGCAGGAAGGAAATCCCTTGGAGAAATCGCGCTTTACCAACCGGTCACTCATTCTTGGATGTTTTGCAGTTCTGACATTCCCAGGCTGCACAGGCCATTCTGCCTCGAAAATGAAAGTCGCGATGGCCAATCCCGCCTCGGTTTATTGTGAAGAGCAGGGAGGCAAGCTCGAAATCCGTCATGAGAAAGAGGGCGATGTCGGATATTGTCACCTCGCTTATGGACGCGTGGTCGAAGAATGGGTCCTCTATCGCGCGGCACAGAGACACGCCACAACTGCCCCCTCCGAACATTGATCAGGCTTTGCTGACGCTGCGGGACGTTCTCGTGAAGTAGCGGGGATGTGAAGAGAGGGAGTGAACAGCGCTGCTGGCAATCCGTTCTTGCCAAGGCGGGGAGGGTTGCAGGTCGTCACAATATTCCTGCGATCGTTGCGCCTGACCCTGAAATTGCCCATTGGGCCTGTCTCTGCAGCAGAGCGCGTTATCGTTCAGGGAAAGGGGATGTCATGCCCGCCCACGTCTTGCCGGATCACCTTGTCTCCATCCCACCCGCTCCTGTGCGAGGCGTTATTCTGATGCTCGACGGTCTGCTCGGGCAAGGTCCTCGGTATGGGTATGAGGGCGAAGATGACGGGGAGCCTCTGCTCATGCCTGGCGTCTCGTCTCTTCTCGACCTTCTGGACAAGCGTCATATTCCGAGGGCCATACTGGCTTCAGATGCGCAGGGTGCCGCGTTCGACGCGTTATCAGGTTCCGCGCTCGCCGACCGGTTTGATTGCATGAAGTGTTATGATGGTTCAGGGACGTTGGGCGGGTTCGATAAGGCGTTGTGTGACGCCATCACGCGCATCGGCGTTGTTCCCGAACTATGTCTGGTCATTGCTTCAGCAGAAGAAGAGGCCCGTGCAGCCATGTCCGTCGGCCTGCGCGTGATATGGGTCAATAATCACCAGAGCCGCGTCAAGTCGGCAGAACTGTCTATAGCTGATGCATCAGAAAGCGCTCCGACGCGGAGTAATGATGTGCTGGCTGCACTTCCCGATCATGCAAGCGTCCGTGCCTATCTCACGCTCTGCGCCCGGTAAGGGGAATGGATAGTCTGCGGTCTGTCTGTACAGGATCGCTGCCCTCACGCGCTCCGCCGGTATCTGGGGCAAATGCTACCGAAAATTCACCTCTGCGGCCTGAAACTGGACGGTCCCCGGCGCGCTCCCTGTTCAAGTCGAGCAGAATACCAGTTTTACCGGATCGCGCCGAAAGTCTGGCAGACTTGCTGGGTCTCGTGAGTGATGATTGAATCATTACAGTAAAGGGAAGAATGTTCTCCAGCATAGGAGAGATTCTTGCCCGATCAGTCATGTGCTCGTCATATAAGCGGATAATCAATCTGCGAACGCACGGGTAACACATACAGTGTTATCGACGAGGATAGTTATGTGATCTGTGCGTATTAGGGGATCGTCTCTTAGCAATCACCCTGTCGCGATATCATTTGTCATTTTTTCCTTGCAATCAGCGTCAGTATCCCTATCTTAGAGCCATACACACGATTTTGTGATTGCCCAAACCCTGAGTGCAGGACGTGCTGACTGGCGCGCGCACGCAACGAGAGAGGACAATATCATGACCGTAGCACCCGCTCACGCTACCGATATCCCCGCCGCCCTGCGCGAAGATGGCGCGCTCAAACTCGTCATTTTCGACTGTGATGGCGTGCTCGTGGATGGAGAACATCTCTCCACCGCCAAGATGGCGGAAGAGGCACGCAATTATGGGTGGAACCTCTCGAATGAGGAAGCCCACAAGATCTTCACCGGTGGCGAACTGGTCAAGATCGGTGAGCGGATCGGTCGCGAGACAGGCAAGGAAATGCCGGCCAATTGGGATATGATGATGCAGGATCGCATCGTCAAAATGATGGAGACGGAAGCCGAAACGATCGATGGCGCGCATGACATGCTGCAGCGTGTGCATGATCTCGGCTTGCCAATCCGTATCGGGTCCAACTCCTCCGGCGCTGAAATGGAAGCCAAGTTCTCGAGCACTGGCCTGGATGAATTGCTCGAAGAAGAGCGTATCCACTCCGGCCGCGATCTGGATATGCCCAAGCCGCGTCCTGACCTGTATCTGCACGCTGCGGAACTCGAAGGCGTGGGACCTGAGCATTGCATTGTGCTGGAGGATTCTGACACGGGAGCGGAAGCCGCCCGCCGCGCCGGTATGGCTTGCGTCCTTCTGCGCGACCTCAGCCAGCCCGCTCCTTCATGGCCTGGCCTGCTCCGTATCGGGCATCTGTCTGAATTCCCGAGAATTCTCAAGCAGATCCTGGACGTGCAGACGGCTCGTAGCCCTGTCGCGGCATAATCCGTCGCGCATCGGATTGTTGCATTAAACCGCCCGTCACAGGGCGGTTTTTTAACATCTGGATCCTGAAACGCGACGCAACATCGCCCCCCGCTGCCGCGTTCGGCCTGCTCACCCAAAGGCTCTCGCATGGGCGAGGTCCGCTCAAGGCAAGGACAGACATCATGTCGGCAAAGGACTTCAAGAAAGGTGACGATGTCACCTGGAAGACGAGCAATGGCGAGACCGAGGGGCATGTGGTCAAGAAGGTGACCAAGCCGATGAAGATCAAAAGCAATGAGATCAAGGCATCGAAAGACAATCCCAAGATCCTGGTAGAAAGCGACAAGACAGGGGCAAAGGCTGCCCATAAGCCCAACACGTTGCACAAGAAATGAGCGCCGCTCCGAAAGGATTTCCGCTCCACCCGATTGGGACGGACATCCGTCGCCGAACCGGTTCTTGGGTCGGTGCATCGGGCCTGGCTGTGCTGGGCCTGATTATCTTGGCCGGAACCCCTTATGCGCGGGCGCAAACCGCGGGAGGGGCGCCGACCGGGTTAGCCCCGACCCAATGCGACAACCAGAAGTTTCTGTCAGATCAGGCGGGATTCATGCAGACGGGACCCACACGCGTGGATCTGCCCGAGCATATCTGCGGACAGGTCCTGTCCATCACGCCGCGTTCGCGCAGGACACGCAGTGGGGTGCATGGTTACTTCATCCTGCAAACTGCGCCCGGTCATGGCATCCGTATCGTCTCCGACCTGGACAGAATGAATGCACCGAACTGGCCCTGGGTGAGGCCGGGCGATCAGGTCGACGTTGTCGGACGCTATTATTTCGATTCAGCGCGAAGCCAAGGCATAGACTGGACGCACCATGGTACGGGACGTCACTGGGCGATCCCCGGTTTCGTTCAGGTCAACGGCACACGCTACGAATGAGAAAGGGCGGTGGGGTAACCCACCGCCTTTTTCATACCGTACTGACTGAGCGCCTCAATTATCGCTGGTTGCCTCCGATTTCTCATCGGAGTCTTCCTCTCCACTCCTGGGGGCGGAGGGGGTGACTTCGAGGAAATCGAAATGTAGCGCGTTATCCTTGAGACCGATGCGTACCGCTCCGCCATTGGCCAGAGCGCCAAACAGAAGTTCTTCCGCCAGGGGTTTCTTGATGGTGTCCTGAATGACGCGTCCAAGCGGGCGAGCGCCGTAATGGCGGTCATAACCACGCTCTGCCAGCCATTCCTTGGCCGCCGAGGTAATCTCGATGGTCACGTGACGATCTGCGAGCTGCGCCTCAAGCTGGAGCACGAACTTTTCGACGACGCGGCCAACCGTCTCTGGCGTCAGATTAGCGAACGGAATGATCGCGTCCAGACGGTTGCGGAACTCGGGGGTGAATAGACGCTTGATCGCATCCTCATCCTCGCCCACGCGGTCCGTCCGCCCAAAGCCCACTGCCTCCTTGCTCAGATCGGCGGCGCCTGCATTGGTCGTCATGATCAGGATCACATTGCGGAAGTCGATCGTCTTGCCGTTGTGATCCGTCAGACGGCCATGGTCCATGACCTGGAGCAGGATGTTGTAGAGTTCCGGATGCGCCTTCTCGATTTCATCGAGCAGCAGCACCGCGTGAGGGTGCTGGTCGATGGCATCGGTGAGTAAGCCGCCCTGATCGAACCCCACATAACCAGGCGGGGCACCGATCAGGCGTGAAATGGAGTGACGCTCCATATATTCGGACATATCGAAGCGGATCAGTTCGACGCCGAGAGAGGCAGCAAGCTGCTTGGCCACCTCGGTCTTGCCCACGCCCGTCGGGCCGGAGAACAGGTAATTGCCGATCGGCTTTTCCGGATCGCGCAGACCGGCGCGGGCCAGCTTGATGGCCGAGCTGAGGGCCTCGATGGCCCGATCCTGACCGAACACCATGTTCTTGAGGTCGCGCGACAGCAGGCGCAGGGTCTCGCGGTCATCGGTTGAAACCGATTTGGGCGGAATGCGCGCGATCTTCGCGACGATTTCCTCGATATCCTTGAGCGTGACCGTCTTGCGACGCTTGCTTTCAGGCAGGAGCATGCGGGATGCCCCGGCCTCATCGATGATATCGATCGCCTTGTCCGGCAGCTTGCGGTCATGCATGTATTTTGCCGAAAGCTCGACAGCCGCCTTTAAGGCGTCATCGGTGTAACGCACCTTGTGATGACGCTCGTAATTGCCTTTCAATCCGCGCAGGATCTTGATCGTGTCGCTGATCGAGGGCTCAGGCACATCGATCTTCTGGAAGCGCCGCACCAGAGCGCGATCCTTTTCGAAGTGCTGGCGGTATTCCTTGTAGGTGGTCGAGCCGATGCAACGCAGCGTGCCCGCAGCCAGAGCTGGCTTGAGCAGGTTCGATGCATCCATCGCGCCGCCGGAGGTTGCGCCTGCGCCGATCACGGTATGGATTTCGTCGATGAACAGAATGGCGCCCGGTGTCTGGTCGAGTTCCGTCACGACGGCCTTGAGACGTTCCTCGAAGTCACCGCGATAGCGGGTGCCCGCAAGAAGTGCGCCCATATCGAGAGAGAAGATCGTCGCATCGAGCAACACTTCCGGCACGTCGCCTTCGACGATGCGCTTGGCGAGACCTTCGGCGATGGCGGTCTTGCCCACGCCCGGATCACCGACATAAAGCGGGTTATTCTTGGTACGGCGGCACAGAATCTGGATCGTACGCTCGACTTCACCGTCACGGCCGATCAGCGGATCGATCTTGCCTTCTTCAGCGCGCTTGTTCAGATCGACGCAATAAGCGGCGAGGGCTTCCTGCGGTTTGGCTGCCTTGCCCTGCTTTTCCTCGCGCTCGCCCTCTTCCTTGTCGCGCGACCCGGTTGGGGTACGGCGGCTGGAGCGATCCGGTGCCTTGGCAATGCCGTGCGAGATGAAATTGACCGCATCAAGCCGCGTCATGTCCTGCAATTGCAGGAAATAGACGGCATGGCTCTCGCGCTCGGCAAAAAGAGCGACAAGCACATTGGCGCCTGTCACCTCGTCACGCCCGGTCGACTGCACATGGATTGCGGCGCGCTGGATCACGCGCTGGAAGGCGGCCGTGGGCTTTGGCTCGGTGGGGCGGTCGGAGGCCAGCCCGGCCAGATCCTTGTCCAGAAACTCGGTCAGATCGCCGCGCAGTTTTTCAAGATCGATACCGCAGGCCTTGAACACTGTCACCGAGTCGGTGTCTTCGGTCAAAGCGAGCAGCAGATGTTCGAGGGTGGCGTATTCGTGGCGTCGCTCACCCGCGAGGGTAAGGGCGCGATGGAGCGTCTGTTCGAGCATACGAGACAACATGAGGGCGCTCCTTAGGATCAGGCGTGACGGGTCAGCATGACAGGATGTAGGCAAATAATGGGTTTGTAAAAGGGTCTCTCGTGCCGTTTCCCTGCCAGCTACAAACGAAAAAAGTTTCAGGCTTTCTCAATCATGCATTGCAGCGGGTGCTGGTTCTGGCGCGCCAGATCCATCACCTGGGTTACCTTGCTCTCTGCCACCTCAAAGGTGAAGACGCCGCAGACACCAACGCCCTTTTTGTGGACATTGAGCATGATATTCGTCGCTTCTTCCCGCGACTTCGAAAAAAAGCGCTCCAGCACATGAACGACGAATTCCATCGGGGTGTAATCGTCATTCAGCATCAACACCTTGTACATCGCCGGGCGACGTGTCTCGGGCCGCGTCTGCGTCACCACGCTGATGTGCGAGTCGTCTCCACCGCCGTCCTTGCCCGGCGGGTCGTCGGGGCCGGCTTCCTGGGAATCAACGGGATCGAGGGGAAGTATCGAGCCGTGAGGGGGTAGGGCTCCCGACACATAAGCAGGCGCCCCGGGCGCGGAGCCGGACGTCAGCGGAGTTTCTGGGGATGTGGCGCGGGTATCCATGGTCACGACCATATGGGATCGAATTGGGGATCGCAAAGATCTATCACCGCATAAAGCAGGCAAATCGCCGCATAACCCGCTCTTTACCTTATTTTTCCCGCAATTGGATCAGATGGTCGTGGACGACAGGAAATGTGTCTGTCTATGATGGGAAAACCGCCAGAAATCCGGGGGCACGAGTGACCAACTGCACGCAGTCCGAAAAGAAGAAGAACCTGCGCAAGGCGACAGGATCGGGCAAGGCGCGCCGATGGACCGTGCTCACGCGAACGGCTCTTGGCATCGGGTTGAGCGTCGGCATGGTTGCCACCCCGAAATTCGCGCGCGCCCAATATGCCGGTCATGTCAGTTCCTACGTTGTCGATGTGAACAGCGGCGCCGTGCTGTCGCAGGTCGATCCCGATCTCCAGCGCTACCCGGCCTCGCTCACGAAGCTGATGACGCTTTACATGGCGTTCCGCGCTTTGCGTGCCGGGGATATCACCCCAGACACAACGGTACCGGTCTCCATTCACGCTTCCATACAGGCACCGTCTAAGCTGGGGCTGGTTCCTGGCACGCGTTTCACAGTGCAGCAGGCAATTCTTGGTCTGGTCACCAAATCGGCTAACGATGCTGCCTGCGCCCTGGGTGAGCTGATTGGCGGCGGCGATGAAGTGCGCTTCGCCAATATGATGACGCAGCAGGCCCGCGCGCTGGGTATGTCCAACACGACATTCCGTAACGCATCCGGGCTTCCTGACCCCGATCAGGTCACGACGGCACGTGATCTGTCGATGCTGGCGCAGCATCTGGTCCAGGACTTTCCCGAGTATTACCACTATTTCTCGACGCCCATGTTTGCCTTTCACGGGCGGATGATCCCGAATCACAACCCCATGCTCAAGACCTACGCAGGGGCTGACGGCATGAAAACGGGGTATACGGATCTGGCCGGGCATAACCTCATTACCTCAGCCATGCGCAGCAATGTGCGTCTGGTCGGGGTGGTGCTGGGCGCACGATCAAACCCGCAGCGCAACTCCATGATGGCATCCATACTCGACCAGGGTTTTGCCGCGGAAGGCGTGGCTCCAATGGCACCGCTTCATCCGCCCGTGGTTCTGGCAAGGAACACCCGCCGTCACGGACGTGTGGCAGGGGGATCGAGTGCCGTATTCGAGGTGGCCGAGGCGCCTACAGGGCCGCGCCGGTACCAGCCCGTCGGTCATGGCGTGAAGCATCATAGCGTGGCCTCAGCCAAGCTGCGCATGGCGACATCCCGTCACGTCGTATCGACCAAGAAGACATCGCGTCATCAGAAGGGCTGACGGTTTCGAGCTCCGGGCGGTCCTGTCCTGAGGGGAGGCGCTCAAAAACCGCACCGTTGGCCTTGCCCCTTGCGCTGGCAAAGCGCATTTTCACTCATCTCCGATAAGTAGAGACAATGAGTGGAGGCAGGAACAGGGCATGGATAGTATGGCGCATGATCACGGTATCACCATCTACACCGAAGAGGATTTCGTCGGTCTGAGAAAAGCGGGTCAGCTTGCTGCCGCGACCCTCGATATGATCACGCCTCACGTGGTGCCGGGCGCCAAGACGGATGACCTCAATCGCCTTATCCATGAGTTCACCCTCGATCACGGTGCTATTCCTGCGCCCCTGAACTATCGGGGCTTTCCCAAATCCTGCTGCATCTCCATCAATCATGTCGTCTGTCATGGCATTCCAGGTGAACGCTGCCTGAAGGACGGCGATATCGTGAATATCGATGTCACCTCCATTCTCGATGGCTGGTACGGTGACACGTCCCGCATGTATCTGGTGGGCAATGTTTCCAAAAAGGCTGTCAATCTGGTTGAGGCAACCTACAAGGCGCTGATGCTTGGGATTGCCGAAGTCGCGCCGGGCAAGACACTGGGCGATGTGGGTCATGCCATCCAGAGCTTTGCAGAGGGCAAGCGCCTCTCTGTCGTGCGTGACTTCTGTGGCCACGGTATTGGCCGCGAGTTTCATGCCGAGCCGCAGGTGGTGCATTACGGGAAGCCGGGCAAGGGGCTCAAGCTGCGTGAGGGCATGGTTTTCACCATCGAGCCGATGCTGAACCTGGGCAAGGAAGCGACCAAGACGCTTGAAGATGGCTGGACCGCTGTCACGCGCGATCGTTCGCTCTCTGCACAGTTCGAACATATGCTTGCCGTAACGAGCGATGGATGCGAGATTTTCACGCTCTCGCCCGCTGGCTATACGAAGCCGCCTTACGTCTGAAGCTGATTGCTTCTGCCTGATCTGCAAGGAACGATCCCCGTGAAGCATGTCTGCATCCGGACGGCAGCCCTGTCGCTCCTCCTCGCCGGAATTTCCCTGCCGAGTCTCGCCTCGGCAACTCCTGCATCTGCGGCATCCCCCGCTCCCATGCCCTTCGACCCTCTTGCTTTCGGGACGGTCAATCCTGAGCTCAAGCCGGTCAAACCCGTCATGGGCACGCGTGGCATGGTGGTTTCGGCCCAGCATCTTGCCTCCGAGGCAGGCCGCAAGATCATGGCATCAGGCGGTAACGCGGCCGATGCAGCCGTTGCGGTAGGCTACGCGCTTGCCGTGGTCTATCCGGCCGCCGGTAATATCGGCGGCGGCGGGTTCATGACCCTGCGCCTGCCGGATGGCAAGACAACCTTCATCGATTTCCGTGAACGCGCGCCTCAGGCCGCGACACCCACCATGTATCAGGATGCGCAGGGCAAGGTGGATGCGAAAGCCTCCATCGAGGGCTGGCGCGCCATAGGTGTTCCGGGCACGGTCGCGGGCCTGGACGAAATTCATCGTCGCTGGGGCAAGCTGAGCCGCGCCAAGGTGATGGCGCCCGCCATCGAACTGGCGGAAAAAGGGTTCGTGCTCGGTCAGGGCGATGCGGATCTGCTGCACACCAGCACCGACGCGTTCCGCAAGGACCCGCACGCTGCAAAAATCTTCCTGCGCCCTGACGGCACGCCGCTTCAGCCGGGGGACCGACTGGTTCAGACCGAACTGGCCCGCACATTGCGCAGCATCGCGAGCAACGGGCCGGATGTCTTCTATAAGGGGGATATCGCCCAGCGCGTGGTGACGGCCAGCCAGAGTAATGGCGGCATCCTGACCCTTGCGGATTTTGCAGCCTATCATCCGCGTGAATTTGCGCCGATCCATTGCCAGTATCGCGGCTATGATATCGACACGGCCCCTCCGCCGAGTGGGGGAGGCGTCGCGCTGTGTGAAATGCTCGATATCCTTTCGGGCTATGACATGAAGCAGCTCGGACTGAGAAGCGTCGCGGGGGTGCAGCGTCAGGTTGAGGCCATGCGTCACGCCTACTCCGATCGCCGCGATCTGGGCGATCCGGATTTCGTCAAGAATCCCGTGGCCCATCTGATCGACCCGGGTTATGCAGCTGAAATCCGCAAGGGGATTCCCCTGGATCACGCCCTGAATTCCGATGCGCTCGTCGCCGGTGCAGCTTTGCCGGGTGCCGCGCAGGCACAGCCAACCGCGGATCGTGAAAAACACGAGACGACCCAGTTTTCCGTGGCGGATCGTTCGGGCTTTGCTATTTCGGCCACCTACACGCTCAATGGCTGGTTCGGGGCCGGGGTAATTGGCGGCGATACGGGCTTCTTTCTCAATGATGAGATGGATGATTTCGCAGCGAAGCCAGGCAGCGCGAATATGTTCGGCATTGTCGGATCGGAGGCAAACGCCATCGCGCCGGGCAAGACGCCGCTTTCGTCCATGGCACCCACCATCATTTCCCATGAGGGCAAGCCCTTCATGGTAATCGGCAGTCCGGGCGGCTCGCGTATCCCGACCATCGTGCTGTCCGTGGTGCTGGGCGTGATCGATGGCGGGCTCGATATCCAGCAGGCCGTCGATCTGCCGCGACTCCATGAGCAGTGGAAGCCCTCCGCCATCGAACTCGAGCCGCGCGCGCTCAGTACGGATGTCATGCAGCAGCTCCAGCTCGAGGGGTACACACTCTCGCCGCATCGCCCCTGGGGCGTGGCGGAAGGGATCCTCTTCGGGCGGCCTTCTGTGGCGGCCCCCGCAACCGGCAAGCTTTATGGCGGCTGGGATCGTCGTCATGAGGGTGGCGGAGCGAGCGGATTGTAAAAAACCTGATTCTGCCTCTTGCGTAGCAGAGGCAGAATGGTGTTAACCCTGCACCGGGAGGTCGGCCTTGGACGGACGGCTTGCGAACCCGGTCAGGTCCGGAAGGAAGCAGCCGCAGTGAGTTTTGTACGGGTCATGTGTTCGGCCTCCCACCTTCTGAAGCAGCCGGTCGCGCCACGCGCCTCATGACGCCTTCAGACACCCCTCCTCATGACGATGAAATTCCGCTCCCCCCGGCCGAGGCGGGTGGGTTTTTCGATGAGCCCCCTGCAGCCCCGTCGGCGCCGGCACCTGCTGCTCCTGCCAGAGCGACATCCGAGCGAAGCGGGCCGTATCGCGTCCTCGCGCGCAAATACCGTCCCCAGCATTTCGATGACCTGATCGGACAGGATGCGACGGTACGTATCCTGCGCCGCGCTTTTCAGCTGGGGCGTGTGGCGCATGCCTTCATGCTCACCGGCGTCCGCGGCGTGGGAAAGACCACCACGGCTCGTATCATTGCGCGTGCACTGAACTGCATCGGGACAGACGGGCAGGGCGGTCCCACGGCCGATCCATGCGGTGTCTGCGCCAATTGCACGGCGATTCTCGCTGACCGTCATCCTGACGTGCTGGAAATGGACGCCGCCTCGCGTACCGGCGTGGACGACATCCGCGAAATCATCGAGGCGACGCGATTCCGTCCGATGCAGGGGCGTATGAAGGTCTTCATCATCGATGAGGTCCATATGCTCTCGCGCAATGCGTTCAATGCATTGCTCAAGACGCTGGAAGAGCCCCCTGAACAGGTCACGTTCATTTTCGCGACCACCGAATTGCGCAAGGTACCGGTTACCGTGCTGTCGCGCTGCCAGCGTTTCGATCTGCGTCGCGTGCCGCAGGAAATGCTGATGCAGCATTTCGCCGGGATTGCGGAAAAGGAATCGGTCGCGTTTTCTGAAGAAGCACTTTCTCTCATCGCACGGGCTGCGGATGGCTCAGTGCGCGACGGTCTCTCGCTGCTCGATCAGGCGATCGCGCAGGGTGAGGGCGAAGGCGCTGCGCAGATCGAAGCGCCGATGGTCAGTGCCATGCTGGGGCTGGCCGATCGTCAGCTCGTTTTCGACCTGTTCGAAGTGCTCATGCAGGGCAAGGCCGATGAGGCGCTGTCCATCTCAGGGCACGCTTACGCGCAGGGCGCCGATCTCGGTATCCTGCTGGCGGATCTGCTTGACCTGATTCATGTGATTTCGCGCCTCAAGGTGATTCCGGCGTTGCGTCACAGCCGTGAACTCCCGGAGGCCGAGCGCGATCGTGGGGCGTCGCTTGCAGATCGCCTGCCCAATGCCGAGCTCGGTCGTGCCTGGCAGATCCTGCTCAAGGGCATTCAGGAAGTTGAACAGGCCCCGGATCGTCGTGCTGCTGCCGAGATGGTGCTCATTCGCCTCTGCTATGCCAGCACCCTGCCCACGCCCGATCGTGTGGCGCGGATGGTCCTTCAGATGCCCGTCGAGGAGCGCTCATCCGATCCGTCCAGCGTCGGCGGTGACGCTGTGCAGGGCGGTACTTCCTTGGGCACGAACGGCTCGTCTTCAGTCTCTGGCTCTTACGCGCCCTCGGCGCACGGGGGAGATGCCGGGGGGGATGATCGCCCCCGTGCTGCGCTGCGGCTCGTGGCCAATGGCGGCTTTGCTTACGATTCCGTGACCTCCGCACCGGCGCAGGCTCTGGCCCCTACCCCTGTACTGGCCCCTGCACTGGCCCCTGTCCCGCCGGTCCCCGAGGGAGAGACATCGGAAGCTCCGCTCCCCCCTTTGAGGTCATGGCGGGAGATGGTTGCTTTCGTGGCGCGCCAGTCCGAAGCCATGCTGCATGGGACATTGCGTCACTCCGCCCATCTCGTACGCTTCGAGCCGCCTTACGTGGCTTTGCGCATGGCGCGCGGCACGCCGCCCCGTATCGAGACGCGCCTTCAGGCCTTGCTGGAGAAAACCTATCCCGGCCAATGGCATGTTGAAGCCTCGCAGGAAGAAGGCGAACCGACACTCGATGAGCAGGGCGCCGAGATTGTGGCGCTTCGGCGTGAAGAGCTTCACGCCCACCCCCTGCTGCGCGCCATTCTTGATGTGTTTCCCGATGCTCGTGTCGGCGAGCCCAAGGATCTCTCGCTCGATGAGTATGGACTTCCCCCTGAGGAGCTGGAGGAACCGGCGAGCTGGACAGCAGAACCCGCTGCGCCGGATCTGGACTTTGCCCCGCTGGATGCCGATCTGATGGATGACGATGACTGGCACGACTTCGGTGGCGGCTCCTCTTTCTGATTCGAAGGAAATGAACAGATGAAAAATCTTGCCGGTCTCATGAAGCAGGCCTCCCAGATGCAGTCGCGCATGGAAGAGGTACAGAACACGCTCAACGCCCTCACTGTCGAAGGGTCGTCTGGGGCGGGTCTGGTCAGCGTGACGCTGAGTGGCAAGGGCGATATGCGGGCGCTGCGCATCGACCCCAAGCTTGCTGATCCGAATGAGATCGAGATGCTTCAGGATCTGATCGTGGCTGCTTTCGCCGATGCGCGGGGCAAGGTCGAGGCCGCCAATGCCGAGGAAATGCGCAAGGTGACCGGCGGGATCGATCTGCCTGCCGGGCTGAAATTCCCGTTCTGATCACCCCGGACAGGAGGCCGCAGCCATGATGGGTGGTGGGGATGTCGAAAGGCTGATCCAGCTATTGTCCCGCCTGCCCGGGCTGGGGCCGCGCTCTGCGCGTCGCGCGGCACTCACCCTCCTGCGTGCGCCCCAGACACGGCTCATCCCTCTGGCTCAGGCCATGGAGCAGGCGGCCCATTCAGTGCGGACGTGCTCCGTCTGCGGCACGCTCGACAGTAGCGATCCCTGCTCCATCTGCGCCGATCCATCGCGGGATCACAGTCTGATCTGCGTGGTCGAGACCGTGGGGGATCTCTGGGCGCTCGAGCGCTCTCGTTTGCATCCGGGCACCTATCAGGTCCTGGGCGGTGTGCTCTCGGCGCTCTCCGGGATCGGTCCCGAGGACCTTAATACGGCTTCTCTTCTGGCTCGCGTGTCTTCGGGTGAGGTACGCGAGGTCATTCTGGCGCTGGGAGCCACGGTCGAGGGGGCGAGCACCGCGCACTGGCTCCAGGAGAAACTGGCAGCCCACGATGTGGCGATCACGCGTGTGGGTCACGGTGTGCCGATCGGGGGAGCGCTTGACGTGCTCGATGATGGAACATTGGCCGCAGCGCTTTCGGCAAGGCGCCCCGCGCAATGAAACATCAACTGCCTCACGCGCCCGTGCCGCCCGGTATCCCGCGTGCGGCCCTGATCACAGGGGGTGTGCGGCGTATTGGACGGGCCCTCGTTGAAGCGCTCGCCCATGAGGGGTTCGCCATCGCATTGCATTGCCGCAGTCATGCCGATGAGGCGCGTGAATTGCTGGCAACGCTCGATGTGACTGGCTGCGTGCTTGAGGCCGATCTCATGCGTGAGGATGAGACAGTGCGGCTGGTGAGCGATGCCACCAAAGCGCTTGGCCCGATCGGCGTGCTGATCAATAACGCGTCCGTTTTCGAACGCGACGAATGGCAGGACGCTTCGCGCGATTCCTGGGACCGGCATATCGAGACCAATTTGCGCGCGCCTTTCGTCTTGATGCAGGAATTTGCACGCGCCCTGCCGGAAGACGCTCAGGGGATGATCCTGAACCTGCTCGACCAGCGGGTCTGGAACCTGACCCCCCATTTCGTCAGCTACACCCTCTCGAAGGCCGGGCTCTGGACCCTGACCCAGACCATGGCTCTGGCTCTGGCTCCGCGCATCAGGGTCAATGCCATCGGCCCCGGTCCGGTTCTGCCCGCCGTTGGGCAGAGTGAGGAGCATTTCGAGGCCATGTGCCTGCGCGCACCTCTCCAGACCGGCGCTGACCCGCAGGAACTTGTCACAGCCGCGACAGCTTTGTTGCGAATGCCTTCGGTAACGGGCCAGATGATTGCGCTCGACGGCGGCCAGCATTTACAATGGCGGGCATAAAAAACGAACAATAGAGGCGTAATTCTCCCCATGACGATGATCACCCGCCGCCTGGCAGATGGAGAGCGCTTCACTGTTTCATTCTCGAGAATTAGAAGCCACCACGAGAGCTATCTGGATCTCCATCAAAGACAGGGTGGATTATCCCATCGTTTCGCTTCGTCTCTATCCGGCGAGACGCTTTTACTGACATGGTCGTTCCTGCCCGGGTTCGGTCTTCTGGTTGCGAGCGATGGAACCTGGCCCGAGCCGGATCCCGCCGACGCGCATCAATCATGGTGTCCGTCTTTCATGCCGCTTTCGATCATCGACATGCAGGCCGGTCGTCATGCGCTCAAGCCGTTCGGCAAACCGTTTTTCCTCACGGCGGAAATCGATACCGGTCGCATCTTCCAGGATCGGACAACGATCTCTGACTGGGAGCTGTTCGAATTCGAGGCTTCGAGAAAACCCGTGGCGCAGTTACTCGCGGACGTCGCTGATCAGTTCGGTGCAATCCTTCATGCCCGCGACGACGCACGTGGTGTGCTCGCGGCACTGCTTGCCATGCCGGCTCCCTTCCAGCCTGCGCTTCTGTCGGTCATGCTGGATGTTCTGCAGCCCCGCGTTCTGAGCGCGTTCATCGCGCTCTTCGTGACTGATCTGCATGACGGTGCGGACCTCGGCTCACGCGATGCTGCGCGTCTGCTTGCCGCTATCCCCGGTGGGGCGTGGATCATGCAGGGTTTCGAGGATCTGCATGCATGGCGCGCCGGTCGGCGCCGCTCGGTGGCGAAAGCGGATAGCCGGTACGATTTCCTTGGGCTCGTGAATATAAGTGAGGACGACCCGGCATTCAGGCTTGGAACGCGTCTTCTTGAGGAGGCCCGCCGCGGGTTCGAGCCCTGTCATGGCCTTGCCTTGCTTGCGACTGCGCGTGACGAGGGGCTGTATCTTCTTGAGTGGATTGCCCATCACCGCCGCATCGGGGTAGAGCAGTTCTTCATCTATACCAATGACCTCACGGACGGGTCGGACGATCTCCTCCGCTGCCTCGCTGAGGCGGGCGAGATTGTCTGGATCGATAACTCGGGAGCCTCTCCTGCGCGGATCAACATGCAGGACAAGGCGTATTATCATGCTCTGAGCCTGTTGCCTGAGATCCTCGATTATCGCTGGTGCCTCGTAGTGGATCTCGACGAAGTCGTTTTGCCTGCGGCGCATGCGGATTATCGCTTGCCGCCGTTGCTTGCTGCCCGGGAGCAGGAAGGTGCAGTGGCCGTGGCCATGTCATGGCGCGTGTTCAATTCCAATGGCCATCTGACCTGGGCTCCCGGGTTATCGGCAGAGCGTTTCGTCGAGACAGAGCGTCATCCGCTGATCAAGACCGCTTTCCGGACCAACCTGTTCAGCGGGTCGTCGGCCCATCATCCGATGCGCTCGCGCGATCGCAGCATTGCCTATATGACTGTCGATGGAGAGGCCCATAAGAACGGTGACCTGACCGACCACGACATCAATTTCATCGCCCGTCCCACCGTCAATGCGATGATCTGTCATTATCATGTGCGCTCACTCGAGGAATATGTCTGGAAATTCGCGCGCGGCGAGAATGACGGCAATGGCGTGCTGACGACCAAGCATTTCCGTTACAACAATCCCGGAATCTTCGAGCTTTTCACCAGTCGCTTCGAAGCGGGAGGGCCAAAGCCGGTTCTGCCTCTGGCAGAAGATATCAGATGCGGGATCAGGCGCCTTTCCCGTCTGCCGGGCGTCGTGGCCGCACGTGAGGGGATCGAACGCCGTTTCCTGGAGCAGTCGAGGGAATTCGTCGAACAGAGCGCGCGTATCATGAGTGAAGATGACAGGATCGCTCAGGAAACACGCGATGCGTGGTGTGGGCTTGTCGCGCGCTGGCGGGACGTGCGCGACCCCTCCTGAAAAGCTCGTGGCAGGTGCCTCGAGGGATGAGTATCAGAGCGGCGGGAGCGCCTCGAACCCCGCGCTCTGATAGTTCTCCACCACCAGCGAGAAGGGGAGTCCGTCAGCGCTGCGTGTCAGCATTGCCGTATTACGCAGGAAAACCCCGGCGGGCAGAGCTTCGGTCTCGCTGCTGATTGCGTGTCGGGCAAAACCAAGCCCTGATACGACGCGACCGAAAGGCGTATTCGTGGTCTCGAGCTGTCGGTTCATGTCTGCTGTCAGGCGCTGGGGAATATACCAGTTCCAGGCATCCGACAGTACGATTATTCCGCAGCGCAGGCTGACATGACGCACCCGGATGGTCTCATCCTGACGTAAGGCAAAGCGCTCACGCAGAACGGTCGGCGGTGGTCGGTCGTCGCTGGGCAGGGCGATGGCCGTCACGGGCACGCCCGGTGCCAGACGCGCGCAATAGGCCTGCAGCACCTTTGTGGCACTGGGCTCTGCCTGCAGGGCCCGGCCCAGATGAGCGGCGGTTTCCGCAAAGGAGGGGGAAGGGGCCATGCTCAAAAGAAAAAAGCCGGTCAGACCGGCTTTTCTCAGAGACATCAGTTTTCGTTGTCGTCGTTGTCGGTGGTGACTTCGATCTCGGAACCGAGATCGTCATCGTCATCATCGAGGTCTGACGCATCTTCCATCACGTCGTCATCGCCATCATCATCCGCGTCGAGATCGACATCGATATCATCTTCGTCGCTCTTGGGATCATTCTTGGTCTGATCTGCGGGGATCTCGCCACCGCGCTTGGGCAGAGGCAGATCGCTGGGCTGCTCTGCGCCACATTTGGGGCAAATCGCGGGAGCGCGATTCAGGTCGTAGAAACGCGCGCCGCAAGAGACGCAAATGCGCTTCAGACCGAGTTCTGGTTTTGCCATGATGACTACCTGTCGATCCTGAACCGGTTGAAAAGGGAAACGGCTTGCGCCGCGAAGCACGGGGCCATGCCAGCTTGTGCCCGTGATGTCAAATGCAAGCTGGGTTTTTGATGTTAAAACCCGCCGGGAATCAGGTCCCGGCGATTGACAGGGACGGTCGCGCATCGGAATGAACGCTATCATGGAACATCATCCTTCTGCCTCCGTCATTCCTCTTTCCGTTGCGCGCAATCCCGGCCCGCTGCGGGGAACGATTCGTGTGCCCGGTGACAAGTCGATCAGTCATCGCGCGCTGATGCTGGCCTCTCTCGCTGAAGGGCGCACCGTCGTGACGGGTCTGCTCGAAGGCGAGGACGTGCTGCGTACCGCTGATGCGATGCGCGCGCTGGGTGCCACCATCACGCGCGAAACGGATCGCTGGGTGATCGATGGCAAGGGGGTCGGCGCGCTGAACGAGCCCGCCGACGTGCTCGACATGGGGAACTCCGGAACGGCGGCGCGTCTGCTGTCCGGTATTCTGGCCAGCCATCCCATCACGAGCTTCATGACGGGCGATGCCTCGCTGCGCGGACGCCCTATGCGTCGTGTGACCCAGCCTCTCTCGGGCAATGGCGCCTGTTTTGCCACGCGTCATGGCGAAAAGCTGCCTATGGCCATCATCGGAACGGGCGATGCGGCGCCGCTCTCTTATTGTCTGCCTGTCGCTTCGGCTCAGGTGAAATCCGCCATCCTGCTGGCCGGTCTGAACGCGCATGGCAAGACGCGTGTGGAAGAGCCGGTGGCGACGCGCGATCACACGGAAAACATGCTGCGTCATTTCGGTGTCGGCGTGGATGTGGGCCTTACGCCTGCGGGCGGGCGTATCATCACCCTGGAGGGCCCGACCCGACTCGTTGCGCGTGACGTGGTCGTGCCTGCCGATCCCTCTTCGGCATCTTTTCCGATCGTGGCAGCCTCTCTCGTGCCCGGTTCTGAAATCCGTCTGCCGAATGTGGGGCTGAATCCGCTGCGGACAGGTCTGTTC
Organism: Asaia krungthepensis NRIC 0535; assembly: GCF_025995175.1. Lineage (GTDB taxonomy): Bacteria > Pseudomonadota > Alphaproteobacteria > Acetobacterales > Acetobacteraceae > Asaia > Asaia krungthepensis. The sequence continues at coordinate 29,541 of NZ_BAPV01000061.1, read as the reverse complement.
ACGACGCTGCGCGAAATGGGCGCGGTTCTCGATATCGAGAATGAGCGTGTCGAGGGGGGCGAACCCGTGGGCGATCTCGTGGTCCGCAGCGCCGCGCTGCGTGGCGTCGATGTGCCCGCCAACAGGGCGCCGTCCATGATTGATGAGTACCCGGTTCTGGCCGTTGCGTGCGCCTTCGCAACCGGAACCTCGCGTCTGCGTGGCCTTGAGGAATTGCGCGTGAAGGAGAGCGACCGTCTTTCTGCCACCGTGGCGCTGCTTAAGGCCAATGGTGCCACGGTGCGTGTCGAGGGAGATGACATGGTCATCGAAGGACGTGGCAGCGCCGAAGGGCTTGGCGGCGGTCTGGTCGAGACGCGCATGGATCATCGTCTGGCCATGAGTGCCATCGTGTTCGGTCTGGCCGCCGAGAAGCCTGTCATGGTGGATGATACGGGCTTCATCAATACGAGCTTTCCGGGCTTTGTATCGCTGATGGCAGCCCTTGGGGCAGCGCTCTGATGCGTCTGATCATAGCAGTCGATGGTCCCGCCGCTGCGGGCAAGGGAACACTGGCGAAGTCCCTGGCCGCATCGCTCCGCCTGCCGCATCTCGATACCGGTCTGCTTTATCGTGCCGTGGCACGCCAGATGATTCTGGCTGGGCTCGATCCCTCGGTCGATGACGGAGAAAGAACCGCGCAGGCGCTTCAGCCAGCCGATCTGCTGCGTGACGATCTTCGTGTGCCCGATATCGATCGCGGCGCGAGTTCGGTTGCAACCCAGCCGCCGGTTCGCGCGGCCCTTCTGAAGCGTCAGCGCGAGTTTGCGACCGAAAGCGGGGCGGTGATCGATGGGCGTGACATCGGGACCGTGGTTTTCCCCGATGCCGATCTGAAGTTCTTCGTCACGGCGAGTGCAGGCGTCCGCGCCCTGCGTCGCTATCAGCAGCTTCATGGGGCCTCGGCCCGTGACGAAGCGGCCCTCTCTGCCCTGACAGCCGAGATCGAGGCGCGTGACCGCAAGGATGCGGAGCGCCCCGTTTCCCCCCTGCGTCAGGCTGACGATGCGGTGCTTGTCGAGACGGACAGCATGGATGCCGGCGCTGTTCTCGCCCATGCCCTGGCCATTGTGAGAGAGCGCTTCCCCCTCTGACGGGGTATCGAAGCGCTTCCTCTGCCCTGCCGGACAGGGCGGAGGAGGCGTGGCTTTGTTTATGAGAGGCGGCTTCGTGCTTCGGCGCGGAAGTGGCTTCAGAGTGCGAACAGATGCGGCTCGATGCGGGTTTTGACCGCATTGCGGCGAAAGGCAGGGCGGACTCGCCGCCGTCGCCCCTAATCTTCCCGGAAAATCAGGTTTTTGTTGACAAGCACCCCGTGGCGGGTGTCTGACCACGGGCAGCGTATTGTCACCTGCGCGCAATGGTCTTCCGCATCCTGCGGGCGATCTTCCAGCGAAGGCTCATGGGTGGCCGCAGATCATGAGCAAGCCGTCCTGCCAGGATGCGGGGCGCAGACATTGGCCCGGTCATCACGACCGGCCCAGGATTACGAAAACACATGGCTTCAGCCACCAACACCGTCGAAGACTTCGCAGCTCTTCTTGACGAGACCCTTGGTCAGGACACGGGCTTTGACGGCTCCGTCGTTACCGGTCGTGTCATCCGTCTGACGGATGAATATGCGATCGTCGATGTCGGCCTCAAGAGCGAAGGCCGCGTTTCGCTCAAGGAATTCGGACCGCCGGGCGTTGCGCCTGACGTGCGTCCGGGCGACGTGATCGAACTCTATGTCGAGCGCTACGAAGACCGTGACGGCTCCATCGTGCTGTCGCGCGAGAAGGCACGTCGTGAAGAGGCCTGGACCTCGCTTGAGCGCGCATTCGCCAACAACCAGCGCGTCAACGGCACGATCTATGGTCGCGTCAAGGGCGGCTTCACGGTTGATCTGGGCGGCGCCATGGCGTTCCTTCCGGGCAGCCAGGTCGATATCCGCCCCGTGCGCGATGTCGCTCCGCTCATGGGCCAGCCCCAGCCTTTCCAGATCCTCAAGATGGATCGCGCCCGTGGCAACATCGTTGTCTCGCGTCGTGCCGTTCTTGAAGAGACCCGTGCAGAGCAGCGCTCCGAGCTGATCCAGGGCCTGAAGGAAGGCATGATCCTCGACGGCGTGGTCAAGAACATCACCGATTACGGTGCGTTCGTCGATCTCGGCGGCGTCGATGGCCTCCTGCATGTCACCGACATCGCCTGGAAGCGTATCAACCACCCGTCCGAAGCGCTGCAGATCGGCATGCCGGTTCGCGTTCAGGTCATCCGCTTCAATTCCGACACGCAGCGCATCTCGCTGGGCATGAAGCAGCTTGAGGCTGATCCGTGGGAGAACGTGGCGATCAAGTATCCGCCGGGTGCCCGCTACTCCGGTCGCGTCACGAACATCACCGATTACGGTGCGTTCGTTGAGCTCGAGCCCGGCGTTGAAGGTCTGGTGCACGTTTCCGAGATGTCCTGGACGAAGAAGAACGTCCATCCGGGCAAGCTTGTCGCGACCTCGCAGGAAGTCGACGTCATGGTTCTCGACGTGGACAGCGCCAAGCGTCGTATCTCGCTCGGCCTGAAGCAGGTTCAGCGCAACCCCTGGGAGCAGTTCGCCGAAGAGCACAAGGTCGGTTCGACCATCGAAGGCGAAATCCGCAACATCACCGAATTCGGTCTGTTCGTGGGTCTCTCTGCCGATATCGACGGCATGGTGCACATGTCCGATCTCTCCTGGGACGAAGCCGGCGAAGCAGCCATGGCGAAGTTCGAGAAGGGTCAGGTCGTTCAGGCCAAGGTGCTCGACGTGGATCCCGAGAAGGAGCGTATCTCGCTCGGTATCAAGCAGCTCCAGGAAGACCCTGCAGCCGACACGCTGTCGCGCGTCCACAAGGGCGATATCGTGACCTGCGTTGTGACCTCGGTTCAGACCAACGGCATCGAAGTGAAGGTGGACGACGTCCTGACCGGCTTCATCCGTCGCGCCGAACTGGCTCGTGACAAGGCCGAGCAGCGCCCCGAGCGCTTCGCGGTTGGTGAGAAGGTCGATGCGAAGGTTGTTTCCGTCGATCGCGCTTCGCGCAAGCTGGCCCTGACCATCCGCGGCCGTGAGGTCGAGGAAGACAAGGCAGCCATCAACGAGTACGGCTCGTCTGATAGCGGCGCATCGCTCGGTGATATCCTCGGTGCGGCGATCCGTCGTCGTAATACCGAAGTGTAATCTGCGGTTAATCTGTAGAAACACTATGAAAGGGCTGCTTCGGCAGCCCTTTTATTTTTTCTTGTTGAACTGACACTCAACATAATCTCAAAAACTGTAGTGAAGACTTTTTCCTGCCCTTCGTTTGGGTTAAATGCAGATCAATGGACAGGCGGGGATTGCCCTGACTGTAGGCAAGATGCGCAGGCGGGGTCTTCATGGCTGTTATTTACAATACAAACTACACCCATAACCCGAATTCGTATCTGACACTGGCGGTCGAACGTGCCGCACGCGCTCTTTTCGGTCACGATCAGGTCCTCCTCGCTGATAATATGACATTGGCGGCCGCTGCAGCTTCTGGCGAGCATGACACGCTCATCTGTATTGATGGCCAGCGTATCAACACCCAGCTGATGCGGCGTATCAGACCTGCATTCAAGACCATGATTCTCTGGACGTTCGAAGATCCGTTCATGCGCGATTTCAACGTCGAGAACTCGAATCTCTTCGACTATGTCTTCACAAACGATCCGTCATGCGCGGAGCACTATCGTGGCAAGGGCTTCTATCTGCCGCTCGGTGCAAGCCGAACCATTCATCAGCGCGATGTGAAAGAGCCGGATGCGCTCGACTACGACATCTTTTTTGCGGGCACCATGTGGCCCAACCGTGTCGAAACCCTGCGCCGTATCATCGCGGCTTTCCCCAAGGCGCGTCTGAAGCTGATCTGCCCCGGGAACGAGTATCTGCCGCCGCTACCGGCCGATCTCGCGGAACTGGCGATTCAGCGCCCTGTGAGCCACGAAGCCTTTATCGATTTTGCGAATGCCAGCGCTGTCACGCTGACCATGTTCCGCGATTATGCGAGCCATGGCGATGTAAGCCAGGCCACTGCCCCGGGGCCGCGCTTCTATGAACTGGCGCTTGCGGGTGCGGCTCAGGTTGTCGAAGCGCCAGAGAGCATGGACACCAAGTATTTCTCGGAAATCGAGGGCACGTTCCTCGCTCGTGACGTTGATGGTGTCGTCAGCGCCGTCGCAGCCCTGCTTGGCGATCATGAGCTGCGCCGCAATGCCGCACTCGCCGGGCAGCGCTCCGTGGTGGACGGGCATCTCTATGAGCACCGTCTCCGCTATATGGCCGATGTTACCGGGGCCAATTTCGGGCGGAGCAAGCCGGGCACGGAACTCGCTCCCCGTCGTCGTCGCCTGCGTGTGCTGATGTGCACCCACTCCACAATCCATGAGGCAGCCTGGGGTGGGGTGGAGGTCTATCAGCAGACCTTGTGTTCGATGCTCGGTCGCGAAATCGAATTTTTCTACTGGCTGCGGCGCGGGACGCATTGCCGCCTGACCACCGCCAATGGTCAGGAAGTCGAGCGATACGACGTCCCCGAAGTGGGCTGGATGGACGCCATGTGCGACGGTCCGGAGGAAATGGCGTTCTCCAATGCCATCAGCCAGTACAATTTCGATATCGTTCATTTCCAGCATCTGGGCCATCACGCCCTGTCGCTGCCCATCATCGCCAAGGCCTGCGGTGCCGGTGTTGTCTTCTCGGCGCATGATTTCTGGCTGATCTCCTCGCGGTACAACCTGCTCAACCAGGATCTGCGCTATATCGAGGACGAGGTGAAGTCGGTCGTGGCGAGCGATATCATCCTCAAGGTCGCGGAAAATATCGAGTATGGTGGAGAGCAGACACGACGCGCCTTCATTGCGAAGATGCTTCACTCGGTGGACCTCATTCTGTTCGGTACCGAGCACTCGCGCAATCTGACCCATGAGATCTATCCGATCCTGGACCAGAAGAGCAGCCTCACCCTCGGCATTCCTTCTCCCGAGAACACGATTCCCATCGTGCCGAAGGCGTATGAGCCGCTCGGCGAGCGTCCGCTCAAGGTAGCGATCGTTGGCAACTTCCTGCGTACCAAGGGAGCTGATACGATCCTGAACCTGATCGAGATCGCTCATCCCGATCATTTCGAATTCCACATCTTCGGCTATATCCACCCGGAATACGATGCCGTCATCAACGGCAAGCCACGTCCGAATGTGAAGCTTTATGGTCGTTACACGGCGGGAGATATCGCGGCGCTTCAGGTGGCCGATGTCGCGCTCAATCTCTCCATCTGGCCCGAAACCTATTGCATTTCGCTTTCCGAGGCTTGGCAGAATGGCCTTATTCCCATCGTGACCGATGTCGGCGCGCTGGGCGACCGCGTGAAGGACGGCGTGAACGGTTTCAAGGTGCCGATCGGTCGGGCCAACATGGTGCTCGAACGCCTTGAACTGCTTCGTTCCTCCGAAAGCACCCGCCGCGAAATCATGGGCAATATCTCGCCCGCGCTCTGGACCCAGGCAGAGGCCTACGCCAACGATATGCGCGACGTTTATCGTGAGGCGGCGCCGGTGCGTGAACTCGGCACGGCAGAGATGCAGATCGATGCCGGGCAGGTCCACCTCCTGCCGCATGCTTCATGGCGTCACCAGGCTCCCCCGCGTCATATCTTCGATCCGCCGACCATTCGCGATCTGTCCGTGGAACTGCCTGAACCGGTCAATGACTGGTATGCGATCCAGGGCGCCGAATACTACATCGATGACGTCTGTCATTTCGTGTTTGCCGAGAACGAGCCGGAAGACTTCGCCGGGTCGCATGAATTCCATATCCGTGGCTGGCACGTTCTGCCCGGTGTGAGCTCTGCCGGATCGATGTACGCGGTGCTCATAGGCGAGGACGACACGCCTATGATCTTCCTGCCCTGTATCCGCGAGGCACGGGGTGATGTCCTGTCCATCCATCCAGGTGCGCCGCGTCGATCGGGCTTTGCCGGGCAGGCAGCGCTTCGCGGCAAATGGTGTGAGGGGCGTTTCCGCGTTGCTCTGGTGAACATCGTGAACGGCTCCGGCGCGTTCATGGTCACGTCGGTGGAGATCAACGTCAAGGATGGCAAGATCGACGAGATCCAGGTCGAGCGTCCTTCAAACGACCAGATCATGCTCGATTTTGCCCGTGTGTCGCATGCTGATGGCCACCTGCGTGGTATCAAGCTCAGTCGTCTTCATCGCGAAGTGGTGCCGCACCGCGCCGAGAATGATTTCCAGCATTACATCGATGCGCTGAGCGGCCTGATTGGTGATCCGGCACCGCTTCTGACCGATGACGGCAACCTGTTCATCCGTGGCTGGGGTTTCCTCCGCCAGATGGAGCGCGCCGGAACCATGTCAGTGGCCCTGGTTGGCGAGGGCAGGGGCGATATCTTCTTCTTCGCGCTAAACCGTTTCCTGCGCCATGACGTGAAGACGATTTTTGATGACGCACCGCTTTGCGTCGGCTTCGAGGGATGGCTGTCGCTCGACTCAGGCTATGCCGTTGCCATGGCCGGGGCATATCGTCTCTGCCTGGTGAACACAGTGGGTGAACAAGTGGGCGTCAAACCGCTTGATGTCGTGGTCACGGTGGAAGACGGGATTATCGTTTCGGTGCGCCATGGCGATGTGACCGGTGAAGTTGTCCAGACCGTCAACAGCGCCATCGAGGCCTGCTACGCGCCTGAAGCAGCGTTCTGACAGGGGCGAGGGGGCTTTCCATGCGGGACGAGCGCAGAGCGAAATGGCGTCAGGTCGACGAGGCCTGGTATCTGGCCACGTACCCGACGGCAGTTGGAGAGATAGAGGCCAACGGTCTGCGCGGTCCCCTCGAGCACTATGAGACGATCGGCAAATCCTTCGGATTTTCGCCAAACCCCTATTTCGACGAGGCCTGGTACCGACAGGCCTATCCGGAGATCTATGCCGGAATCTGCCGGGGCGAACTGGAATCGGGCTTCGATCACTACTGTACCAAAGGTCTGACCACCCATTCCCCGCACTGGCTGTTTTCCGAAGCCTATTACCGCACGCGCCACGGTGCCCAGCTGCTTGAGGCTCTGGATGAGGGAATATTTGAAAACGGCTATGACCATTTTCTCGAAATCGGCGATGGAAGCGGTCTTTCCGGTCACTGGTTCCTGGACCCGGGCGTTGTCGCCCGCCATGTCAATGATTTCCCCGTCGATCTCTCATCCGGTACCGGGCTGTTCAGGCTCATAGCCGTTGAACAGCCGGGACTGGCCGATCACCACCGTGTCTCATGGTATTTCGATCCGCAATGGTATCGCGCACAGTACCCTGAAATCGACCGTGACATCGAAGCTGGCCGCTATCTCTCCTCCCTGCACCATTACCTCGCCAATCAGACCCCGAGGCAGTTCAACCCGCAATCGTCGTTCGACGAAGGGTACTATCTGCGGATCAATGGCGATGTGCTGCCCAGTATCGATAACGGGACGTTTCGTAACGGCTACGAGCACTTCGTCAGGAACGGTGCTTCCGAGGGGCGGGCCCCGGCGGAAGGGATCAACCTGAGCCTGTTTCGGGATCGCCCGCAGGTCAGGGCGATGATGGAGGCAGGCCGTTTCGACAGCCTCTATGCCTGCTGGATGGAACAGCGGGTGCAGTACGGAGAGCACAGCGACCAGCCTCCCCCGGATGAAGATCAGACGCGCCGCCTCTTCGAGGCTGAGGCCGCTCTGCAAAGCCTGATCACACGGCGCCGGGGGCTCGATTTCACCTGCAAAGGCGATCCCGAATTATCCGTGATCATGGTGCTGCATGATAAATATGCCCTGACCATCCAGGCACTGGCCTCGCTGCGCGCCAATTACGCCGGACCCATTCAGCTCATTCTCGTAGATTCTGCCTCCAGCGACGAGACGAAAGACATCGGCAACGTCGTACGCGGGGCCACGATCCTGCGCTATCGCTACAATATCGGCTATCTCGATGGCTGCAATGCAGCGCTGGCCCATGTGAAAGCGGCCGCGCTCCTCTATCTCAATAACGATCTGCGGCTCTATCCGCACGCCACACGCAACGCTCTGGCGCGGCTCCATTCATCGCCCGATATCGGGGCTGTCGGGGCAAAGCTGATTCGCAGCAATATGTGGCTGCAGGAGGCCGGGTCGATCATATGGCGTGACGGCGCAACCTATGGGTATCGCCGTCAGGACAACCCTGCGATTCCTGAAGCCAATTTCGTTCGCGATGTCGATTATTGCTCGGCAGCTTTTCTGATGGTGCGCAGCGATATGGCTCGCGCTCTCGGCGGCTTCGATCCAATCTATCGACCGGCCTATTTCGAGGATACCGATTTCTGCCTGCGTATGGTGCGCGCAGGCAAGCGCATCGTCTACGATCCTGGGATCGTGGTGGAGCATCTGGAATTCGGCAGTTCGGGCACGAGCGGCTCGATGGCCCAGATGAAGATCAATCACCGTATCTTCAGCCGTCAGCATCAGGACTATCTGCGTCAGCAGCTTCCGGCGCATGTCCGCAATGCCGTGCTCGCGCGCTCGCACCGCAGCAGCAAACGCAAGATCCTGTTTATCGAGGATCGCATTCCCCTGCGTTCCCTCGGTTCCGGCTATGTGCGTTCCAACGACCTGGTCTGGGCCATGAGTGCTCTGGGTCTCAACGTGACCGTGTTTCCCGTTCTGCCCCGACCGGCGAGCCAGGTGGAACTGGCCGCAAATTTTCCTGACGATGTCGAACTCATGGCCCAGAGCGATCTGGGGGATCTTGACGCATTCATCGAGGAGCGTGCGGGGAATTACGATGCAATCTGGATCGGTCGTACCCATAACCTCTTACGTCTCCTCCCCGTCCTGACGGAGCAGAGCCGCCACCTGCCAGTCGATAGCGTGATCCTCGACACCGAGGTGATTGCTGCGCCGCGAACGATCGCCAAGGCGCGTTTCCATCCCCCCAAGGAAAAGCTCGGATCGCTGTCCGAGATGGTGTCGCAGGAACTCGAGGCGGCGCAGTACTGCCAGCGTATCGTGGTGGTTTCAGAGCATGATGCAGCTCTGGCCCGTGACGCGGGATATGAAAACGTCTCCGTTCTTGGGCATTCTGTGGCTCTGCGTCCCGATCCCCAGGGTTTCGATGAGCGCCGGGATATCCTGTTTGTGGGCGCGTTGCATGACGTGGATGCGCCGAATTACGACAGCCTGTTCTGGCTGATCAACGATGTACTGCCAGAGATGGAGGAGCATCTGCCGGAGGATGTGCGTATCACCGTCGCCGGTTTCGTTCATCCTTCGGTCAATGTCTCGTCGTTGCGGAATTCGAAGCGCGTCAACTGGATCGGCCCGGTCGATGATCTGACCGCGCTTTATGTCACGCATCGCATATTTGTAGCGCCGACCCGGTATGCGGGGGGGCTTCCCTACAAGGTTCACGAGGCAGCCTCATACGGTCTTCCTGTAGTCGCGACGCGCCTGCTGAGTTCCCAGATGGGATGGGCCGATGGCGTCGAGATTGTCAGCGCCTCGAGCGAGGACCCGATTGCCTTCGCCTTCGCCATGGCGGAACTCTACGAGAACAGGGATAAATGGACCATGATCCGCGCGGGGGCCCTGCGGGCAGTCGAGCGCGATTGCAATCCGGAGCGATTCAGAGCCGCACTGGGTACCATCATAGAAATGAGTGTGGCGCCCTCACGCGCCCATAACTGACAGGGCACAGGCGGGGATGTTGCCCCGCCCGCCGAAACGAGGAGCGGACCGAGAGATCATGTCAGCAGATACAGAGAATGCAGGAACACCGGCTGCTGGCAGAACGCAGCGCGTCCTGGTTTGCAGTGGCGGTCGTTACGAATCCCAGGCCAATGCCCAGATCCGTGAGTCGATCATGGATGGCTGGGCAGAATGCTTTGGCGATGAAAACGTGGTGGCTGTTCATATCAGCGGTGCCGCGGCATCCATTGCACGGCTGCAGCCCACTATCGTCTTCGCTATCGGGTCGTACCTGCCCGAAAGCACCTATTTCGGGGAAGTGTGCCGCGAGGCCAAGAAGATCGGGGCGATCACCGTTTTCTGGGCTACAGAAGATCCCTATGAGCAGGACGCCAATTATCGCGTCACAGATGATTTCGACGTCATCTTCTCCTGCGATCGCTGGGGCCATAATTTCTACCAGCGTGAGCGCGTTTTCCATCTGCCTCTCGCGGCAAGCCGCAAGCTGCACTACGCCCCCATTGAGGAAGAGGTGGAGAAATCCATTGACGTCCTGTTCTGCGGTGTCGCGTTCACCAGCCGCAAGGATATCGTGCGCAACCTGATGCCCACCCTGCGCAATCTGAACGTCAAGATTATCGGTCCGGGCTGGGGTGAATTCGGTATCGGGTTCTCCGATGCGCGTATCGAGAAAGCGCAGCTGATCGAGCTTTATCGCCGCTCGAAGCTGGTGCTCAATCTCGGGCGCTCCCTCCACTTTGAAAACAAGCGTTTCATGATCGCCCCCTCCACACCGGGACCGCGCACGTTCGAGGCCGCGGCTGCAGGAGCCTTCCAGGTGTTTCATGAGGACACTTACGAGCTTCGCCGCTATTTCACGGCAGAGGAAATCCCGACCTTCTCCAACAAGATCGACTTCGATCGACTGGTGACACGCTACATCCACGATACGCCGCTCTGCATCGAGATGGCGCGACGGGCTCAGGCCCGTACGATGGGCGAACACACCTATGGCCACCGTATTCGCGCCGCCATCGACGTGCTGAAACAGGAAGGCTTCCTGCAGGATTGAGAAAGCTTCAGGCTGGCGGCCGGGAGGCTGCCAGCCTCGCCTGCCGGGCATAGGTGAGGTTTGGACCGGGGGAATAATGCCCCGCGTGACTCAAAGGCGCTGCTCATTCTTCAGGGTGACAATCGGCCTGAATATCATGCGATCACAGGCTTTTCTTTTCTCACTGCTTGTGATGATGCAGTCTGCAATCGAACCGAGTGGAGTGTCACGTGCGTCACAGACGTTCCCGTCCTGGCTCCGCCTGCCTCCTGACGGTTTTTACCGTCTGCTTTCTGTTGCACCCTGCGCGGGCGAAAACAGCGCCTCCCGGTCAGGTACCCATCAGCACGTCTGTGGCGGTTCAGGAAAACCTGACGGTTCATGGAATGACACACGATGGGCTTGAGGATCATCTGAGAGCGGAGCTGGCTGATCGTCAGCTCGATACGCTGCCACGCTGGCACGAGAAACTCTGCGTCGACATTCATGGTGTCCAGGACCAGTACAGCACCATGCTCTTCGACCATCTCAAGGCCGTGGGCAGTGTTCTTGGTCTGTCGATCAGGCGTGACTGCGGGGATCCCAGGCTCTTCATCTTTCTGACGGATCAGTCGGATGCGCTCGCGTCGGATATCGTCAGGCGTAATCCGCGTCTTTTCCTGGGCTTTGATGGAAATCCGGAATATCAGGACAACAAGTTCTATGTGACGCCTGAGGAAGTCGCCAATTTCCTGCGGCCACGGGCTGTGCGCTGGCTCTCCTCCTCGGCATCACGCAGTTCGGGCGACATGCCCCCCCTGGTTCTGAGCGGTCGGAACGGGCCTTTCTACGCCTCCCAGAGCTACGAAGCCTCGATGCTGGAGGAGACCTCGCGCCGTGATCTGACAATCATGCTGATCATTGTGGACATCAACCGCGTACATGACGAATCCTGGGGGATGCTTGGGGATCTGCTCTCCGTCATCGGGTTTGCGGCCCCCCATCTGAGCGACAGCTATGACACGTCGAGCATACTGCATGTCACGAAATCCGACCGGCTTGAGGGACCAACAGGCGCGATGACCGCCTATGACCGGGCGCTTCTCTCTTCGCTCTATGCCCTGCCAGAGGGGTACAGCCAGTCGGACGCTATCGACTGGATGTCCGGGCATTTTACGACAGATGCCCGCTCGCACTGAGCGGGCAGCGTTTCAGCCGCGTGTCAGGTGATAATGGCTGCGCAGATCGGCCTCGATTTGATCGGCGTGGGTACCGTCGCGGGCTTCGATCATGATCTCCAGCTCCGCCGTCTGGACCGAAGGCGCAGCGAAGAGACGCTGATGAGATACCTCGATGATGTTACCGCCCGCATTCCCGATGCGGGTCGAGATGTCAGCCAGAACGCCGGGGCGATCGGGTATCTGCAAGGTGAGGGACAGCAGGCGGCCATCGCGACGCAGCGCGCGCAGCAGCGTATTGGCAAAGATGCGCGTACCGATATTCCCGCCTGTGATCGGCAGGGCCACACGCTTGCCCTCGAAGATTTCGGGATAGGCCATGACGGCGGCGAGTGCCGCGGCGCCAGCCCCTTCCGAGACCTGCTTGGCCTGCTCGGCCAGATGGGCAATGGCGGACTCCACCTGCAATTCGGTCACCACCAGCACACGATCGAGAAGCGGGCTGACCGTGTCGAAGCAGGTATTGCCGATCTGCATGACGGCAATACCTTCGGCAATGGTGGAACCACCGCGCGCCTGAACTGCCGCCTCGGGGAAGGCTGAGAGCGAGGCATGGCTCTCTACCTGGACACCGATGATTTTGGTATCGGGGCTGAGAGCCGCTGCCGCGATGGCGGAGCCACTGATCAGCCCGCCGCCGCCAATGGGCAGAACGAGATAATCGAGTGACGGACTATCCTCGATCAGTTCGATGGCGAACGTCCCCTGACCGGCCATGACGGCCACGTCATTGAAAGGATGAACCAGAACGAGGCCGTGCTTCTGGCGAAGTTCTTCGGCGACGAGTGACGCCTCGGCGAAATCCTCGCCCTCGGTCACGACATGCGCGCCCCAGCCGCGTGTGCGTTCCACCTTGGCGGAAGGGGTATGACGGGGCATGACGATAGTGGCGTCGATGCCGAGCAGGCTGGCATGACGCGCCACGCCCTGAGAGTGATTGCCTGCCGAAACGGCAATCACGCCGCGCCTCTTCTCATCCGTGCTCAGCAGCGCCAGCTTGTTGGCCGCACCACGTTCCTTGAACGAGGCCACAGCCTGCAGATTCTCGAGCTTCAGCCAGATATCCGCGCCCGTCATCTTGGAAAGCGCGGCGCAGCGAATGCTGGGCGTGCGTACAATATGCGGGGCGATCCGCTCATGAGCGGCAAGGATATCGGCGAAGGAGAGGGTGAGGCTTTCGGACACGGTCTTCTTTTCTTGCTTTGGGGCTGGCCGTCCGAAACCGCCAGACGCCAGCCCGTGCTGATACTGATCCGTTTATTTGAAAGTGACGGCCAGGATCTCGTAGCTCTTGTCGCCACCTGGGGTCGGTACCGTCACGCTATCACCTACCGACTTGCCGATAAGCGCCTTGGCGAGCGGCGAGGAGACGGAAAGGCGGCCCAGCTTGATATCGGCCTCATGGACCCCCACGATCTGATAGCTGCTTTCCTTGTCGGTTTCCTCATCGACCAGCTCGATATGGGCGCCGAACTTCACGGTGTCACCTGAGAGCTGAGAAGGGTCGATGACCTCGGCGGTCGAGATCAGTTCCTCAAGTTCCAGCACGCGTCCTTCAATGAAGGACTGGCGATCACGCGCCGCGTGGTATTCAGCATTTTCCGACAAATCGCCATGGGCGCGTGCCTCGGCAATGGCGCGGATGACGGCGGGACGGTCTTCGCTTTTCAGCCGACGCAGTTCATCTTCTAGACGGGTCAAACCTTCACCGGTCATCGGAATCTTCTGCACAGCGCATTCCCCAAAACGAGTTCGGCCCTCGCGTAGCGCCCTGGAACAGAATGTCCCGGGGCCCTGCACGGGGCATGGATGGGCATGAGACAATCCCCGCCCGCAATTTGATCAGATAAATTAGGGCTTCCGGGGGGTGAATTCAAGGCAAGCCTCAGAATGAGCGCCTGTTTTGTGCAGAGTTGATCAATGGGGGAAGGGGAAGCAGGGCTCAGCCGTGAGACCCGCGAAAGGGCGGGCGCCCTTTGGAAACCGTCGTCATAGGAATGTCGGAGCGCGCCTTGAAGACGTGAAAGCGGGGATGAAAGGGGCGAGCCCCTTTCCGGAGCGCGAGGCAGCGCCTCGTTATCCCCTGGCTCGGTTGTTCGAGCCAGGCCGGGGAAAAGGGTGCTCCGCCGCTTCAGAAAGCGCGTTTGAAGTAGGATTGAAGCGGGGCCACATCCAGCTCTCCATCCTTGATGGCCGAGATGGCATAGATCGCGGCCCGCGCGCCGGCGAGGGTGGTGAAATGCGGCACACCGCCAAGCAGCGAGGAGCGACGGATGTCGAAACTGTCGCGCACAGCCTGAGCACCCTGAGCCGTGTTGATGACAAGCTGCACGTCACCCGAGCGGATGGCATCCACGCAGTTCGGGCGGCCTTCCAGCACCTTGTTCACGCGCTTGACGGGAATACCGGCCTCTTCAAGGCGGGCTGCCGTGCCGCGTGTGGCGAGAATGCTGAAGCCCATTTCGATCAGCTTGCGGCCAAGCGCCTGAACCTGCGTCTTGTGTCCATCGCGCACCGAGAGCAGCACCGCCCCTGCCTGGGGCAGGACCACACCGGCACCGAGCTGCGACTTGGCAAAGGCACGCTCGAAGCTGCTGTCGAGGCCGATGACTTCACCCGTCGAGCGCATTTCCGGCCCGAGAATGGTGTCGGTATCGGCAAAGCGATGGAACGGGAAGACGGCTTCCTTGACGGCCACATGCGGCGCAATGGCGTCGCCATCAAGCTTGAAGCTCGAGAGCTTGGCCCCTGCCATCACGCGGGCGCCGATCTTGGCCACCGGCACGCCAGTCGCCTTGGCGACGAAGGGTACCGTGCGCGAGGCGCGCGGGTTCACTTCGAGCACAAATACTTCGTGGTCCTTGATGGCGTATTGCACGTTCATCAGGCCGACAATGCCCAGCTCACGCGCCATGGCTTCGGTCTGGGCCTTCAGCTCGGTCACGATGGCGGGGGAGAGAGTGTAGGGCGGCAGGGAGCAGGCGGAGTCGCCGGAATGGATACCGGCTTCCTCGATATGCTCCATGACGCCCGCGACATACACGTCCTGACCGTCGCAGATACAATCCACATCGGCCTCGATGGCATCGTTCAGATAGCGGTCGAGCAGGATCGGGCCGGATGAAACCTCGCTCCCAGCCAGAACAAGCGTATTGCGCAGATAGCGCTGCAGCCCTGCCGGATCATAGACGATCTCCATCGCACGGCCGCCCAGCACATAGGACGGACGGACCACGACCGGATAGCCAACCTTTTCAGCCACGGCTTCGGCCTCACCCGGCGTGCGGGCAATGCCGTTTTCGGGCTGACGCAGGCCGAGCTTGCGCAACAGGGCCTGGAAACGCTCACGGTCTTCGGCTCGGTCGATGGCGTCAGCCGGGGTGCCAAGCAGCGGAATGCCAGCGGCTTCCAGCGCACGGGACAGCTTCAGCGGGGTCTGGCCACCATATTGCACGATGCAGCCCAGAATCTCGCCACCAGCCTGCTCGGTACGGATGAGAGAGATCACATCTTCATCGGTCAGCGGCTCGAAATAGAGACGATCCGAGGTATCGTAATCGGTCGAGACAGTCTCGGGATTGCAGTTGACCATGATGGTCTCGAATCCTGCCTCGCGCAGCGCATAGGCAGCATGCACACAGCAATAATCGAATTCGATACCCTGTCCGATACGGTTGGGGCCACCGCCTAGAATGATGATCTTCTTGCGGTCGGTCGGACGGCTCTCGCATTCCGGCACACCGAACCCGCCCTCATAGGTCGAGTAGAGATAGGGTGTGTCGGAGGCGAACTCGCCTGCGCAGGTATCGATGCGCTTATAGGCCGGGGTCACGGCAAGCTTGAGACGGAATGCAGCGACATCCTCGACACTCTGGCCCGTCAGACGGGCAAGCTGGCGGTCAGAGAAGCCCTGCGCCTTGATGCGGCGCAGATTACGGGCATCTTTGGGCAGGCCGTTCGCGGCGATATCGTTCTCGGTGACGATGATGTCGTGCAGCTGGCGCAGGAACCAGGGCTCGAAGCGGCAGGCGGCGTTGATGTCTTCAAGGGACAGCCCGGCGCGCATGGCCTGTGCCGCCATGAGAATACGCTCGGGGCGCGGCTCGGAGAGCGCGGCGCGATAGGCATCGAGCGAGCCGTCGCCTGGAGCTTCGACGGGGTCGAGGCCTGTCAGCCCCGTTTCCATTGAGCGGAGACCCTTCTGCAGGGCCTCGGCGAAGGAGCGACCAACCGACATGGCTTCACCCACCGACTTCATTGAGGTCGAGAGCAGGGCGGGGGCACCGGGGAATTTCTCGAAGGTGAAGCGCGGGATCTTCACCACGACATAATCGATGGTCGGTTCGAAGCTGGCGGGCGTCGTGCCTGTAATATCGTTGGCGAGCTCGTCCAGCGTGTAACCCACAGCCAGCTTGGCCGCGATCTTGGCGATGGGGAAGCCCGTCGCCTTTGAAGCCAACGCGGAAGAACGCGAGACGCGCGGGTTCATCTCGATGACGACGATACGGCCATCATCGGGGTTGATGCCGAACTGCACGTTCGACCCACCCGTCTCGACACCGATCTTGCGCAGACAGGCAATCGAGATATCGCGGAGCTTCTGATACTCCTTGTCGGTCAGGGTGAGTGCAGGGGCAACGGTAATGGAGTCACCTGTATGCACCCCCATCGGGTCGATATTCTCGATGGAGCAGACGATGATGCAGTTATCCGCCTTGTCGCGGACGACCTCCATCTCGAATTCCTTCCAGCCCAGCACGGATTCCTCGATCAGAACCTCGGTGGTGGGGGAAGCATCGAGACCGCCAGCCACGATCTGGTCGAATTCCTCACGGTTATAGGCAATGCCGCCACCGGCGCCGCCCATGGTGAAGGACGGACGAATAATGGCGGGCAGGCCGACCGAGTCCAGTGCCGCACGGGCTTCTTCCAGCGTGTGGGCGATGGTGCTGCGCGGGGATTCTACGCCAATTTCGTCCATCGCCTCGCGGAATTTCTGACGGTCCTCGGCGCGGTCGATGACTTCGGCATTCGCGCCGATCAGCTCGACATTATGCTTCTTGAGGAAGCCCGACTTGTCGAGCGCCATGGCGGCGTTCAGTGCCGTCTGGCCACCCATGGTGGGCAGAACCGCGTCGGGCTTTTCCTTGAGGATGATTCGCTCGACGAATTCCGGGGTGATCGGCTCGACATAGGTCGCATCGGCCAGACCCGGATCGGTCATGATGGTGGCCGGGTTGGAGTTGATGAGGATGACGCGATAGCCTTCCTCCTTCAGCGCCTTGCAGGCCTGGGTGCCGGAATAGTCGAACTCGCAGGCCTGGCCGATCACGATGGGGCCGGCGCCGATGATGAGGATCGACGAGATATCTGTACGTTTCGGCATGGATCAGGCTGCCTTCTTGTCCATGAGCGCGACGAAACGCTCGAAGAGATAGAATGAATCCGACGGGCCGGGGCTGGCTTCGGGGTGATACTGCACCGAGAAGGCATCCAGCTTCGTGCTGCGAATGCCCTCATTCGAGCCGTCGAACAGGCTGGTATGGGTGATGATTACGTCTTCTGGCAGGGATTTGTCATCCACCGCAAAGCCGTGATTCTGGCTGGTGATTTCCACGCGACCCGAAGCGAGGTCCTTGACTGGCTGATTGGCGCCACGATGGCCACGCTCCAGCTTGTAGGTCTTCGCCCCAAGCGCCTGAGCCAGAAGCTGATGACCGAGGCAGATCCCGAAGACGGGGATATCCGCATCCAGCACGCCCTTAATGGCGGGGACGGCGTAAACGCCGGTCGCGGCTGGGTCACCGGGGCCATTGGAAAGAAACACGCCCTCGGGGTTGTGGCGCAGGATCTCTTCTGTCGTTGCGGTGGCAGGCACCACGGTTACGTCGCAGCCAGCCGTCACGAGACAGCGCAGGATGTTGCGCTTGGCGCCGTAATCGACGGCTACCACGCGGCGACGCGTGCTGCGCTCTGCCGAAGGCTTCTGCCAGACGCCCAGCTCCCAGGAATAGCTCTGGGTGCAGGTGACGTCCTTCGCCAGATCCATGCCTTCCAGCCCCGGCCATGAAACGGCCTGCGTACGCAAGGCGCCAAGGTCGAAATGGCCGTCCTTCGGGAAGGCGAGCACGGCGGTCTGGGGGCCGCCATCACGCAGGCGGCGGGTGATCAGGCGCGTATCGATGCCCGAGATGCCGGGCAGGTTCTGGCCGATCATCCACGTAGCGAGGGTCTGGGTCGAGCGCCAGTTGGCGGGCAGGGTCACGTCTTCCTTGACCACCACGCCGCGTGCGGCCACGCGCTGGGCCTCGTCATCCTCGGCATTCGTGCCGACATTGCCGATATGCGGAAAGGTGAAGGTCACGATCTGCCCGGCGAAGGACGGATCGGTGAGCGTCTCCTGATAGCCGCTCATGCCGGTATTGAAGCAGAGCTCGCCAATGGCGGCGCCATCGGTATGGGCGCCAAAGCCGACGCCCCACAACACGGTGCCATCGGCCAGAACGAGGGCGGCATTCGCGCCTTCAGGGCAGGTATCGGTCACGGTCGGTCTATCCTCCTGAGGCGTCTGCGGATCGAGGTCCGAAAGGGAAATGCCGGGCAGGCGAAGCAGTGCCGCCCAGTGCTTGCCGGGGATGGCACGCGACTGGCGCCATTTGCGTATGGCCTCGGTGCCGACGCCGGTCAGGCCTGCCAGCGCCTCGGCGCCGCCTGCCTTCTCGATGATCTCTTCGATGTCCATGGCTGTCCTCCCGTCCTTTTCTCTCGGACGCTCGTGGTCTTGATGCTAGATAGGCGCTTGAGAGAGGAATGGGAAGTTTTTTCCCACTCCTTCAGGTGGCCCGAAATGTGGGAAAAATATTCCCGCGCGCTGAGGGCGAGAATGCGGACTGGCCGTTGCGCCAGAGCCGGGAAAGGAAAGACAATGTCCCTGAGAGAGACGATCTCGAACGATCTGAAGACCGCCATGAAGGCCAAGGAAATGGACCGCGTGGCCCAGATCCGTGGAATCACTGCGCGCATCAAGGACCTCGATGTTGCAGCGCGCGCCAATGGCAAGGAAGTCGGGGATGAGGACATCCTCCCGATGCTGCGCAGCATGATCAAGTCGCGCACCGAATCGGCCACCATGTATCGCGAGGGCGGTCGCCCCGAGCTGGCCGAGAAGGAAGAGGCAGAGATCGAGACGATCAAGACCTACCTTCCGCCCGAAATGGACGAGGCGACGCTGAATGCCGAAATCGACGCCGCCATCGCCGAGGCCGGTGCCACCAGCATGAAGGAAATGGGCAAGGTCATGGGCGTGCTCAAAGCCAAGTTCGGCAGCGCGCTCGATATGGGCCGCGTGAATCCCGTCGTCAAAGCCCGTCTTTCCTGAGCGCAGGCTGAAGCATGGCGTTCGATCCCGGTTTTCTGGACGAGCTGCGCGCCCGCACCCCCATTGCGGCGGTTATCGGGCGTCGCACCAAGCTCAGCCGTTCGGGCCGTAACTGGAAGGCCTGCTGCCCCTTCCATGGGGAAAAGACGCCTTCCTTCTATGTGTATGACGATCACTTTCACTGTTTCGGCTGTGGGGTGCATGGCGATGTGATCTCCTTCGTCATGCAGAGCGAGGGGCGCAGCTTTCCCGAGGCGGTCGAGCAACTGGCCAATGAGGCCGGGCTCGACATGCCGCGTCAGGACCCGAGGCAGGAAGCCCGCTCCCGTGAGGCCCGCTCTCTGGGGGATGTGCTCGAAGCCGTGCAGAACGTTTATCGTCAGGCGCTTTACGCCCCGGCCGGACGTCAGGCCTTGGCCTATCTGCGTCGTCGTGGCCTGACAGATGCCACCATCGAGCGCTTCGGCCTGGGCTGGGCGGGGGAGGGGCGCGGCGCCCTTCTGGAAGCCCTGCGCGGGCAGGACATCACGGCGGATCAGCTCATGCAGGCCGGGTTGATGCGCGTGGATGAGCATGGCGCACCGAGGGGTGAGCTGTTCTTCTCACGTGTGATGTTCCCCATACGCGACCGCCGCGGCAAGCTGATCTCTTTCGGAGGCCGTACGCTGGGTGATGCCCAGCCCAAATATGTGAACGGCCCCGAGACGGCGCTCTTCTCCAAGCGCCGCGCCCTCTACAATCTGGATCAGGCGCGTAACGCCTTGCGTGATCCCGGCCAGACCCTGATCGTGGCCGAAGGCTATATGGATGTCATCGCCCTTGCTCAGGCGGGGTTCGAGGCCGCTGTGGCGCCACTCGGTACCGCGATGGGGGTGGAGCAGCTCGAATTGCTCTGGCGTGAAGCATCCCATCCCGTTCTTTGTCTCGATGGCGATGCGGCGGGTGCGCGCGCTGCGCTGCGTGTCGCTGAACTGGCATTGCCCCTGCTGTCGCCTGAGCGCAGTCTGAAATTCTGTCGCCTCGACCCCAAGGACGACCCGGATAGTCTGATCCGTCGCGATGGCCCGCCAGCCATGCGTCAGGTGATTGATGGCGCGCGTTCGCTTGCGGATGAGTTGTTCCAGCTCATGCTGTCTGGGGTGCAGCATGACGTGCCCGAACAACGCGCGGCGCTGAAGAAGCGGCTTGAGGCCTCCGCGGCCCTGATTGCAGACAAGGACCTGGCGTCCGAGTATCGACGCGCGCTGATGGATCGCTTTTTTGCCTCCGCCCAACGAAGCGGCGGGAGAGGCGGCCCCGGGCGCGGCATGTCAGGGCGGCGTTCATCGGGGCAGGGTGGGCCGGCCAATAATGCGCGACAGGACAGATCCCGAACGATCGAGGTCGGGAGCGGCGCGCTGGAGCGGCTGCGTCTTCTGTCCACGTTGGTGCTCCGTCATCCCGCCATCCTGCCTCAGATCGAGGACCCGTATGGGCGCCTCGATCTGCCTCATCCGCTCGATGAACTGCGCGATGCTGTTCTGGACTGGTTCGGTGCCCAGGGAGACAGTCACTCCGGAGACAGTCACTCTGGAGACAGTCATCCCGAAGCGCTCACGTCAGAGGCCTGTCTTGCAGCGCTCGACGAGGACGGGCTCGGCGCTGAAGCGCGCGGTCTTCTGGAGCGCGGTGTGGTTCCTCCCGCTCAGGCCGAGAAGAACGGATTGTTCAGTCTCGAGCCCATCCAGCAATGGTGGCATTTTTTCGGGCTGGTCAATTTCCCTGCCTTTGTGCGTGAGGTCGA
Source organism: Asaia krungthepensis NRIC 0535 (assembly GCF_025995175.1). Lineage (GTDB taxonomy): Bacteria > Pseudomonadota > Alphaproteobacteria > Acetobacterales > Acetobacteraceae > Asaia > Asaia krungthepensis. The sequence goes on along the minus strand of NZ_BAPV01000061.1, from coordinate 8,339 downwards.
GCAGGATATGCAGGCCGCCCTCGCCAATCCCGCGCTCGAAGGTCTGCCTGAAACGCTGCTCGTACGATTGCGTACACTGGACCGTTTGCGCCGTGGCGAGGAGGGGGACGAGGAGGAGTGAGATCACGCTTGCCGGGAATGCCCAGGCAGGGGTGAAGGGGTTCCTCCACCGTGAGAACGGGGCATGATAACGCGGAATAACGCCGGTCACGCCTGTCTGTGCGAATCGAAAAGAGCGGCCCCCACCCTTGACTTCGGAGCGCGTATCGCCCACCTGCACGATGCCGAAATTGCTGGCGCTCGCGCTGGTGGATCGCAATTGGAAGAGAGGTCAGCCTCAGGGCTGGCGGGCGGGTCGGCGGTCTGTGCTTGCAGAGCGCTGGCCAAGCGCGTTTCTTTCATGGCTGGTTTTAAGTGCGGCGTTCGATAGGGCGTGCGGGAGCAGGGAGTAGGGTATGGCGACGAAAGCGGCCACGGGAACGGAGCGGAACGCGCAGGACCAGGACGGCGATACCAATGTCCTCGACACGCAATCCGGTGCGGTCAAGCGGCTCATCGCCAAGGGACGTGAGCGCGGCCATATCACGTTCGACGAGCTGAATGCTGTCCTGCCGCAGGACCAGATGTCTTCGGAACAGATCGAAGACATCATGGCGATCTTCTCGGAGATGGGAATCCAGGTCGTCGAGAACGAGGAAAACGAGGATTCCGACGAAGCCGAGGAGAAATCCGAGGAAAAGGAAGAGGCTGAGGAATCCGAAGAATCCCCAACCGGCAATGTGAGCGAGAGTGCAGGCCGCACCGACGACCCGGTGCGCATGTATCTGCGCGAGATGGGTTCCGTCGAGCTGCTGTCGCGTGAGGGCGAAATCGCCATCGCCAAGCGTATCGAGGCCGGTCGCGATGAAATGATCGGTGGGTTGTGCGAGAGCCCGCTCACCTTCCGCGCCATCATCTCCTGGCATGACAAGCTGAAGGAAGGCGAGATGTTGCTGCGCGACATCGTCGATCTTGAAGCCATGCAGGGCGGTCCCTCCGAGGAGGAAGCCGCAGAGAGCGAGAATGGGGAAGAAGGCGAGGATAATCTCGACGAGGAGCCCGCAAACGAAGAAGGCGGCGACCCGGAAAGCTCCGGCCTGTCGCTGTCTGCGCTCGAAGAGAAACTCAAGCCCGAAATTCTCGCCCATTTCGAGGCGATCGAGCCGCTTTACGACACGCTGCGCGCTTTGCAGGTGCGCCGTATCGAGACTCTGACCAGCGGTTCCGAAAGCAGCGGTACCTCCGAGCAGGAATACGAGACGCTTCGTATGGAGCTCGTGAAGATGGTCGAGCAGGTCCATCTCCATAATAACCGCATCGAGGAGCTGGTGACCCAGCTCAAGGTGCAGTTCCAGCGTCTGAACAACCTCGAAGGCCGCATGCTGCGTATGGCAGAAAGCTGCCGCGTGTCGCGTGACGACTTCCTGGAGAAATATCGCGGCTACGAACTCGACCCCAACTGGCTGGCCTCTGTCTCGGCCCTCTCCGGCAAGTCGTGGAAGAATTTCACGACGCGCTATGCTGAACAGATCATCGATCTGCGTAATCAGGTGGCCGATCTGGCGCATAGTACCGGCCTGCCGGTCGGTGAGTTCCGTCGCGTCTATGCCGTGGTGTCGCGTGGCGAGCGTGACACGACCCGTGCCAAGAAGGAAATGATCGAGGCCAATCTTCGCCTCGTGATCTCGATCGCCAAGAAATACACCAACCGCGGTCTGCAATTCCTGGATCTGATTCAGGAAGGCAATATCGGCCTCATGAAGGCGGTGGACAAGTTCGAGTATCGTCGCGGCTACAAGTTCTCGACCTATGCGACATGGTGGATCCGTCAGGCCATCACGCGCTCGATCGCCGATCAGGCGCGCACCATCCGTATCCCGGTGCACATGATCGAGACGATCAACAAGCTCGTGCGCACGTCGCGTCAGATGCTGCATGAAATCGGTCGCGAGCCCGCGCCTGAAGAGTTGGCCGAGAAGCTGGGTATGCCGCTCGAGAAGGTGCGCAAGGTGCTCAAGATCGCCAAGGAGCCGATCTCTCTCGAAACCCCGATCGGTGACGAGGAAGACAGCCATCTGGGTGATTTCATCGAGGACAAGACCGCTGTCATCCCGCTGGATGCCGCGATCCAGACCAATCTGCGCGAGGCAACCACGCGCGTTCTGGCCTCGCTCACCCCGCGTGAAGAACGTGTGCTGCGTATGCGCTTTGGTATTGGCATGAATACCGATCACACGTTGGAAGAAGTCGGGCAGCAGTTCAACGTGACCCGCGAGCGTATCCGCCAGATCGAGGCGAAGGCGCTGCGCAAGCTCAAGCACCCGAGCCGCAGCCGCAAGCTGCGTTCCTTCCTCGACGACAACTGATCGGCGGGAACGGCTCATGGAGCCCTGGCTTGAGACGGTACCTGAGCGTCCCACGACCGAAGTCACGGTCGAGGTGACGTTTCTCGAGCGTCTCAGGCCGCCGCCATCGGCCCATATAGGCTGGCCCGAGAGCTATCGCCTGGAGCGCTGGCATCCGGGTGTTGAGGATTATCTGGCGCTGTATCGTTTGGTCGGCGCACCGCATTGCTGGTGGATGCGGTACATGATGCCTCACGATACCCTGCACCGCATCATTTCCTCCCGGCAAACCGAGATCTGGCGGCTTCTGGGGCCCGAAGGGGTCGCAGGGTTCTTCGAACTCGATCTGCACAAGCCCGAAACGCCTTATCTGTCCTATCTCGGTCTTGTGCCGGGCGCGCAGGGCAAGGGGCTCGGGCGCAAATTACTGACTGCGGCCATCAGCCATGGCTGGCAGAAGCAGACGCGCGTGATGCGGGTCAATACCTGTACCGCCGATCACCCCAATGCGCTGCCAACCTACAAGGCTGCCGGGTTCGTGCCGATCATGGTCGAGGAAGAACATTGGGCTGTGCCTAATGATCTGGGTCTGACGCTGCCGGCGCATCTTCTGGCACCCAGGATCTGAAATCTACCGTCGTCCAGTTGGTCCCTGACCGGAAACACGGCGTCTGACGTCACAGGTAAATGCAGGAAAACCCTTGCCCCTGCACGGGTATCTGTGCTTTATGCCGCCTTTCCCTGCCGGACGAAGGCATCGTCCCGGCTATACCCGAGCCTTGTGGAAGAGGCGCTGATCCGACCGGTCCCGGTCGGATGGTTGGGTTGAAGCAATCCGAAGGGAGCTCATATGCCGTTGTACGAAAGCGTGCTCATTGCACGTAACGATATCTCGCAGGCGCAGGTCGAAACCCTCGTCGAGCAGATCGAAACCCTCCTCACCCAGGATGGCGGTTCCATCGAGAAGCGCGAATTCTGGGGTCTGCGTTCGCTCGCATACCGCATCAAGAAGAACCGCAAGGGCCATTACGTTCTTCTCGGCCTGAATGCCCGTCCGGACCAGATCCGCGAACTGGAGCGTCAGCTGAGCCTGAACGAAGACGTTCTGCGCGTTCTCACGCTGCGCGTTGAGGAGATCACACAGGACCCGTCTCCGATCCTGTCCCGCAAGGGCGATGATCGAGGCGATCGTGGCAATTTCCGTGGTGGCAACTCCAAGCCTGCCGGTCGTTTCGACAGCGGCCGTGGCGGCCGTCGTGGCGACGATCGTGAAGAATACCGCGCCCGTGAGGGTGCCGAGATGGATGCGGAGTAATCGCGATGTCTGACGAGAACACCAACGAAATCAACCCGGCCGCCCGTCGCATTGCCGTCGGCGCCCGTCGTCCGTTCTATCGCCGCCGCAAGTCCTGCCCGTTCTCCGGCCCCAACGCGCCGAAGATCGACTACAAGGACGTGCGTCTGCTGAGCCGCTTCCTCTCCGAGCGCGGCAAGATCGTTCCGAGCCGCATCACGGCGGTTTCGGCCAAGAAGCAGCGTGAGCTGGCGCAGGCGATCAAGCGTGCCCGCTTCCTTGCCCTGCTCCCCTACGTGATGAACTGAGGAGACAGGCATGTCACAGACTGAAGTCATCCTGTTGCAGCGCGTTGAGCATCTGGGCCAGATGGGCGAGATCGTCCGCGTGAAGCCCGGTTATGCGCGCAACTTTCTGCTGCCGCAGGGCAAGGCGCTTCGCGCCAATGCCCAGAACCGCCAGCGTTTCGAAACCGAGCGCGCCCAGCTCGAGGCCCAGAACCTCAAGCGTCGCGAAGAGGCCGAGCGTCTTGCCGAGCGTATGCACGGCCTGAGCGTCGTCATCATCCGCCAGGCTGGTGACAGCGGCAGCCTCTACGGCTCCGTCACGACCCGCGACATCGCGCTTGCCGTAACGGCAGCCGGTCTCACGATCGGTCGTAACCAGGTCGTTCTGGCCGAGCCCATCAAGCTGCTGGGTCTGGTCGAGGCACGTGTCGACCTGCATCCGGAAGTGTCGATTCCGGTGACCGTCAACGTTGCCCGTTCGGAAGAAGAAGCCGAGCGTCAGGCACGTGGCGAAGCCATCGTCGCTGAAGAGGACGAATACGTTCTCGAAACCGAAGTCGAGGGCGAAGACGCCGCGACCGAAGGTGAAGTCGAAGGCGCCGCCGTCTGAAAAGACGCGCATTTCCGCGACTGACTGCAAGACCCGGCTGCCTCTGGTAGCCGGGTTTTGTTTTATTGTGCCCTGTTGACGGTCTGCTGATTTCCTCGTTCAATTACTTGAACTGATGTGGAAAGAGCGGGATCAACCATGATATTTCTGCTGGACCGGGTTCTGAAGCGATTTATCAGTGCCGGCGCACTCGACGTTATCCTGCCCGAAGGCCAGAGGCGTTTCTACAAGGGCACGCGGCCTGGCCCCAGCGCCACCATTCACGTCCGGACCGACAAGGCGCTCAGGGCTCTGCTGCTGAATTCGGGCCTCGCTTTTGGCGAAGGCTGGATGGATGGCACGATCGTCTCGGTCGACTGCACACTCGAGGATGTGTTGAGCGTGCTCATGCTCAATATCCACGACAGTCATCACATGCTCAGCCGCTTCGAGGAAAAGGCCCGTTTCTTCACGCGGTTCCTCAGGCAGTGGAACGGGCAGCGGCGTTCCCGTCGCAATGTCGCGCATCACTACGATCTGAACGGAAAGCTGTACGACCTCTTCCTCGATGAGGACCGTCAGTATTCCTGCGCCTATTTCACCTCCGACGACATGACGCTGGAAGACGCGCAGCTCGCGAAGAAACGCCATATCGCTGCCAAGCTTATGCTCGACCGGCCCGGCCTCGATGTGCTGGATATCGGTTGTGGCTGGGGGGGCATGGCGCTGACTCTTGCGCGCGACTATGGAGCGAAGGTGACAGGCATCACGCTTTCGCAGGAGCAGCTCCAGGTCGCGCGTGAGCGTGCCCGTGCCGCAGGACTGGATGGGCTGGTCTCCTTCAAGCTGATGGATTACCGAAAGCTCGACAGGCGTTATGATCGTATTGTCTCGGTCGGCATGTTCGAACATGTCGGCATCGGCCATTACGACACCTATTTTCGCACCGTGCGCAAAACACTGAAGCCTGATGGCGTGGCCCTGATCCATTCGATAGGGCGTATGGACGAGCCGGGATCGACCAATCCCTGGATCGATAAATATATTTTCCCCGGTGGCTATTCTCCGGCCTTGAGCGAGGTTCTGCCCTCGGTCGAGCGTGCGGGTCTCTGGGTTACGGATTGCGAGATCCTGCGCTTGCATTACGCGAAAACGATCAAGCACTGGCGCACACGGTTCGCGGCCAATCGCGACCAGATCAGGGCGCTGTATGATGAGCGTTTCTGTCGGATGTTCGAGTTCTATCTCGTCGGGGCTGAGCTCTCATTCCGCCTGCAGGGCCATATGAATTTCCAGCTACAGCTTACTCCCGATATCGATGCCGTCCCGTTGACCCGGGATTACCTTTACCGGTCCTGAGAAAGTCCTGGGGACGGGCGCATCCATCCTTTTGCGCTCTGACAGGGAGCGACAGGAACGTTTCCCCCCCATGGCTCCGGTCATGATTTGTTAAGGAAAACACGCTCTCGAAAGCGTGACTCACGGTTTCGTTATGTCACGATCCGTGTCACGAATTAGCGAATGAGAAACATTCGCAACCCGAATCGTGGGACGTATCTTCCGGGTACCGGCATCGTCCTTGTTGCAGCTTTGGGCATCATGATGCCGTCAGAGGCGCTGGCGCGTGACTCACCCATGGAGGGTGGCCGAGGGGTAACGGCGGGAGGCGCGGATGACGCGGTGCCAGAAACGGGGGGCAGGAATAGCGGGATTGTTGCCAGCCGCTCAGAACACATGCGCGCGCAGCGAAAGCTGGATGCGGCGGAACGGCGCCACGAAGTGCTGACCGTTATCGGTGCACGCGGCAGTTATGCAGCATCGGACAGCTCTATGGGCGACAAACGCCCTACACCCTTTCTGCAGCAGACACAGACGACCAATGTCGTGACCCGTCAGACCCTCGCGGATTTCTCCCCCCAGACCATGGAAGACATGGCCAAATATGTACCCGGCATGGCGATCGGCAATAATTTTGGCGGGACGCAGGATGCCCTCATCAAGCGTGGCTTCGGGGCGATCGACGACGGATCGATCCTGCGTGACAGCATACGCATGCCCATAGGGCGGAATTACCAAGGCGATACCTCCGAGAGGGTGGAGATACTCAAGGGGCCGGCGTCGCTTTTCTATGGCATGCAGGAGCCGGGCGGCGTGATCAATGTGGTGACAAAAGCACCTGATTTCAGGCGATGGGGTGCCGGGTTCGGCACGCAGTGGAGTTCGCTTGGTGGCGGGAATGGTCACGTCGACGTCACCGGCCCACTCGGTCAGAGGTTCGCCGTCCGCCTGATCGGGAGTTACCGGAACGAGAATTACTGGCGCAATTTCGGTGCCAACAGGCAGATCCTCTTAGCGCCCACACTGAACTGGCGTCAGGAGCGCTGGGATGGTTCATTGGCCTATGAATATGTCGATTACGACAACGTTCTCGACCGCGGTGCCGTCTTCGCAGGGAGCAACCCGATCTCAGGGCCGCAGAAGCGTCTGGATGAGCCCTGGACCGCGTCCTTCGGGGCGCGTCATCTTATCGCCGGCCATCTCGGATATCGCCTGGATACGCATGACCGCCTGCGTCTCTCTGGGGGCTATAATCGTGATGACTATCACGACAGGCAGGCCGATCCATCGAGCTACTCATCGCGTACGGGTGTCCTGATGCGCCGTTATCGCGCCAATGGGGGAACGATCCGGGCAAATGGCAGTGTGGCGTTCGATTATCTGGGCGATCACACCTTATGGCGTATGCGTCACGAAATCACGGCCGGTATCGACTACGAAAACCGGAACCAGGATCAGGGAAATTTCTACCAGTCGGCCAATCAGGGGGGATTTTTCCCGGCCAATCCGGTCTATGGCGGGCTGGCGCCCATCGGCCGCGTGAACGCGGCGAACAGCAATCTGCAGCAGAATATTAATTCTGCCTCAGGGTATGTGAAGGACAATATCCACCTGACCGGCAGTCTGATTGCCAGTGGCGGTGTGCGCTATCAGTGGTTCGGGCTACGTTATGGCAGTGGTATTCCCTTTGTTCAGACCACCGATGCCTCCTATACGAAACCACTCCCCTTCGCGGCATTGGTGTGGCAGCCGTTCAGGACCATCTCGTTTTACGGCGATTACTCACAATCCTTCGGAGCCAATCAGCTCTCGGCAGGCAGCGTGCTCGAAGGCGGATACAAGCCAACCACAGGGCGTGAGTTCGAGGTCGGCGGACGTTATGAGGATCACGGTCTGACGGCGGATTTTGCGCTGTATCATATCCGCAAGAAAAATGTGCTGCAGGCAGCTGGCCTCGACACCGATGGCAATCTTGTGCAGCGCCTGACCGGACTGGCGGGCTCGAAAGGGTTCGAGGCGAGCCTGAGCGGTGCGCTGACGCGTCACTGGAGCGCCATCCTCGCCTATGCCTGGACAGATGCCCGAACAATACGTGACACCGCCGCCACCGAAGGACATCAGCTGATCGGTGTACCCAGAAACAGCGGAAGCGTGTTCCTGACCTGGGCCGGGAATCTCCCCTGGCGTACCATCACGATGCGCGCTGGCGGGGGTGTTCATCTTGTTGGGACAAGGGCTGCGACCCTGGATAACAGTTTTCAGGTTCCGGGTTACGGAACAGTCGACGCCTTCATTTCCTGGACGGTCCCCAGGATTTTCTCCCGTCAGTTGAGCTTGCAGCTCAATGCGGTCAATCTTCTAAACCAGGGATATATCATTGCCCCGACCGGATCGGCCTATCGCAATAGCTGGGGGCAGGGGCGCAGCTTCGCCGTGGCAACGTCGAT
>NZ_BAPV01000060.1 GCF_025995175.1 Asaia krungthepensis NRIC 0535 | reverse complement strand
GGGGGGGGGGGGGGGGAGGAGACAATCCTCCCCTGCCGGTAACGGATCAGCGCGGTATGCGATCCTGCGGGCGAACGATGTGGCAGACCTCAACGGAGTGCATCATGATCTTCTTGCAGGCTTCACCGCCCCGACCTTCCGCTACGGCGAAAACTCAGCTCAGCTTGAGAGCGACTGCCGAGGTCTTGCCGTTACGTCCGACTTCGGTCTCGTAGGAGAGTGCCTGGCCGTCATTGAGAGAGGAAAGATTGGCCTTCTCGACTGCGGAGATATGAACGAACACATCATCGCCGCCGGCATCCGGCTTGATGAAGCCATAGCCCTTGGTGGAGTTGAACCATTTTACGGTGCCTGTTGCCATAACGAGGCTCCTTGATACCATGACGGCCACGCAGAAGAATTATGCGTGCAAACATGCTCCTGCGGGACTGGTCGAGATGCCACATGCACCCGAACGCCCGGGCAAAAGCACCCGTCTCTGTCTTGTATGGGCGTTCGCCGAGCGCTCTGCAAGCGCCTCTCAGCATCAGTTTTCGCCTGCCACCAGTTTGGCAAGGGTTGCGAACTCGTCGATCGAAAGCGTTTCTGCCCGTCGCGTGGCGAGAATGCCTGCTTTCTCGAGCAGAGCCTCCCCCCCGATCGGCCGTAGCGAGGCGCGCAGCATCTTGCGTCTCTGGCCGAAAGCCAGATGCGTGACGTGCTCCATGGCCTTGAACAGTGAGGCCGACGGCTGTTCGGGATGCGGTACGATATCGACCACGGCGGAATCCACCTTGGGCGGGGGCGAGAACGCGCCGGGGGGCACTTTCATCACCATGGCGCAACTCGCACACCACTGCGCGAGAACGCCCAGACGTCCATAAGCGCTGGTATCCGGCGCCGCACAGATGCGCTCGGCGACCTCGAGCTGGAACATGAGCGTCATACGCTCCCAGGAAGCTGCCTGACGCAGCCAGCCCACCAGAAGCGGAGTCCCGACGTTATAAGGGAGATTCGCCACGATCTTGCGGGGTGTCGGGCAGAGCGTGGCGCAATCCAGGGCCATGGCATCGGCCTTGATCAGGGTCAGCCTTCCCTCGGCATGGGCCACAAGCTCATCGAGCAGAGGCCAGGCGCGCTGATCGATTTCGACCGCATGAACCCCGACGGCCTTCGTGTCGAGCAGGGCGCGGGTCAGACCGCCGGGACCGGGCCCGATCTCGACGACATGGCGCCCTGTCATATCGCCACCGAGCGCTGCGATCCGGGCCACAATTCCGGGATCGAGAAGAAAATGCTGTCCGAACGACTTTTTGGCATCGAGCCCGTGAATGCGGATGGAGTCTCGCAGCGAGGGAAGGGTCATCCCTGACCCGACGCCTTTTTGCCGTGGGGCTTCGGCGCAGGGGTATCGTCCTCTGTTGCCGGGGCGTCATCGTGCCTGGCCGTGTCGGCCTTGTCATCCTTGCGCATTTCGATGACCGAACGACGTTCGAGATCGCGTTCAAGCTGGCGTGAAGCCTGCTCGACGCGCTCGTTCATCAGGCTGTCGGCAATCTCGCTCGGGCTCTGCTGGGCAATGTTCTTCTGCCCTTTCGAGCAGACGGCGAGCAGCGCAATCCCGTCTGTCGAAACAAGGGGGCGGCTCGACTGGCCAGTGGGAAGATCCGAAAGGACCTGGCGCATCTGCGGGTTCAGACGCTCAAGAACGAGCTGGCCACCCGGATCGGAAGGATGCTTTTCCCCGAGGCTGCGATTGAGAGCTTCCATCGCGTCACAACCATGAACCGACTGGGCCGCCGAAGTCGCCTTTTGCAGGGCCAGTTTCTGCTGGTCTGTCGGGTTTTGCGGGTTCAGCGGGGAGGTAAAGGGGAAGAAAGCCTGACGGACCGTCACCATGGTGACATTCTGGTGACCGATCGTGCGCTTGCCGTTCACGGTCACGATGACATAGCCCCCCGCAACCTTGACTGGGTTGGAAATGGCACCGATCGGCATCTGGCGTACGATATCCACCACAGGGGGATCGAGGCTGTCTTCCTGTACCCAGCCCATGGTGCCGCCATCGAGCGCCGTCTGTGCCTGCGAGAACTGGGCAGCCACGATGGGGAAAGGTGCGCCGTTACGCAGCTGGGTGATGATCGTCCTGGTGAATTCGAGTTCCGTTTCCGCGTGGCGAGGGTCGGCCACGGGGATGAAGATCTCGCTCACATTATACTGCGCGCGGCCTTCCTCGGCGCGGAGAGCCTCCTCGCGCTGTGAAATCTCGCGTGCGGTGATGCGGCCACGCCCCGAAATTTCTTCCCGCAGCACCTGCATCCAGCCGATCTGCACGCGGATCTGGTCGATCAGCGTGGTGAGCGACACGCCATCCTGCGCCAGACGATCGCGCAGGGCATTCTTGGGCATGCCATTGCGCGCTTCGATGTTGTTGATCGCCTGAGCGATCTGCTGCGGCTCGACATTGATGTGACGCTTGAGGATCTCCTGCGTCTTGATGCGCTCATCGACAAGCTGGCGGATGATCTGCGGACGCAGGCGCTGCATCAGATCCGGGCTGATATTCAGCCCCGTCGACAGGGCAAAGAGCTTCCCACGGTTATCCACGTCCCGCTCGGTCAGGACCTGACCGTTGATCGTGCCCAGAATGGCGTCTTCGGGCGGGATGGCGGCTGGTGCCACGCTGCCGTGGCCCGGATGCGCCCGCTGGGCATGATGGGCAGGTGCTGCGGCAACCGGCAAAGCGGGCAGGGCCATGCAGGTTGCAAAGCCCAGAAGCATCGCGCGCATCGAGCGGGGAGCACCGGATTGCGGGGCAGCCCGAAGGAAGGGGGCGGAAAAGATCATTGCGCGTCCGTCAGCCATTGATTCCGAAGGTACCGATTGTCTTGAAGGTGAGATTGAACAGCACGGTCGTGTTGCGCTGCTGACCACCGATCGAGGTATATTGCTTGATCGCAAGGATGTCCAAACCGAAGCAGTCATTCGAATAGCCGATATCGCCACCGAGACTGACGAACTCGTGCCGGGACAGCGAGCGGCGCCCGTAAACCGAGGCGTGATATTGCTTGTAAGCCGTCGAGACACCTGCCGTGACTTCGTTCGTCGGAGTGTAATAGACCTGTGTCGGACCGTTCAGGCGATAATTGGTCGCATAGAAGTAATAGGGCGTGACAGGCTCGTAGATGTACCCGGCATTCACATGGAATACAGGCACACCGACGCTGACCAGCCCCTCACCGTAATCGAATTTCTTGCGCCAGGGGTCGTATCGGCCACGCGCTGTCAGATCGAGATACTGGTTGGGACTGACACGCACGCGCGCCACTGGCGATGACAGATGGTGGGACAGGCCCGAATAGGCGATGCGGTTCTGGGTGATGTGCTGCTGAATGCTCTCACCCACAAGAAAATCGACCACATGACCGCGCCACGTCCAGTTTCCATGCACGCCCACATTGCCGCGCAATCCGCCATCGAGGCGGTCGGTGCCCGTATAGCGGTTGAGAGAGAACAGGGTGCTGTCCGTGAATTCGTACTGGAGCGAATCCTCATTGGGAATCATGCGCGTGGCGCTGTTGCCCATATTCGGGGCGGCGATCGCCTGCACGATCGGTTCGAGAATCTGCGAGCCATGCCCGTGGGCGAAGCTGCGCAGGAATGGCCAGTTCATCTTGAGGGCAACGGTAGGGAGCACCCAACCGGTCGTATGCGTGCCGGTATCGACGTAATAAGTCGGCTGTTCCGTCAGATGGCTGGCCTGATACACGGTGGCGTCGAGCCTTGCGGTCAGCAGCCAGACCTGCCCCAGAACATTATGGAACGGACGATTCCAGTTCATCTGGATCTGCCCGCGCTGGTCGCGCGTCCCCTCCGGACGATAGACGTTGAAGTCGTTCGTGCTCAGAGAGAACGTACCGCCCAGCGGGTCTGTCTCACCCTGAAAGGCATAGGTGAAGCGCGGCAGCACGAAAGGCAGGTTCGAGTTGCGAATGACGCCTTGGTTCAGGCCCTGATAGAACTGCCCGTCGAGACGCGCATAGGATCCGACGCCAAAACCATCGATATAGGCAGTCGATTGCAGGGTTTCGTTACCGTATCCGGTGATGCGGTAGTCGCGCATGTAGTTTGCCGAGGAAGCCAGATTGACATTCGCGCCAGCGCGCCAGTGCGGATCGATATCGAATACGGCGCTGCCGCGCACATAACCCTGGATCCCGTTGTCGTTCGTTCCACTGACATTATTGCCGAAGGTGTTGACGTAACTGCCTTCCTTGTGGGTGCTGTAGGCCACGCCGCCGGTGAAGTTGATCTTGCCGAAATTCAGCTGGTTCCGGTATTGGCCGCTCACCTGTGGGCCCGTACGTGTCGAGACAAGCCCCTGCACGGTCAGATCCTGCTGGTCGTCGATCGCCCAGAAATACGGAATGGTGAAATACGTGCCGAGATAACGGTCATGCGGGTTGATGCCGGGCATGAGAAAACCGCTTTGGCGCTTCACGCTCGGATCGGTCATGGAAAAGATCGGCAGATACATGATCGGCAGGCCGAACATGTCCAGATAGGCGTGGCTGAACTCAATGCGCTTGTGCTCGGCATCCTGGGTCGCGTTATAGGCGCGCAGCTGCCAGAACGGTGCACGCGAGGGATCCTTCGCACAGATCTCGCAGGCCGTGTAGACGGCTTTTGCCATGTCGTTGATCTTGCCGTTCGTGCGCCTCATGCCATTGGCGGCAAGCTTGGCGTTGTCTTCCATGCGCAAGAAGATGGCACGGGCAATACCATCATGCATGCCATTGCTCAGCTCGACGTAATCGGCAAAGCTCGTGCTGCCGTCGGGCTCGACCATGGCCACATGACCGGTTGCGGTCATGACGCCTGTATTGCGGTCATAAACGATCTTGTCAGCGCGCAGCGCGTGATCGCCCTGCCACACCTGCACATTGCCCGTCCAGGTGGCGACGCCTGTCTTGGTGTAGCTCTCCTGATCGGCAAGATAGGTTACCGGGTCGGATTGCGATGAGGGCTTGCCCACCGCAACTTTGGGCCCGGTCTGGCGCTGCATGGTTGCCCCGGCCTGGGGAATGCTGCCGAACGTCGCGCTACCCGCGAGCATGGAGGCGGCAAGCCAGGACCTGCGCCTGTAATGCGCCACGCGCCGTTTCGACATCAACCATCCTCCAGATGCAGAAGCAAGGCTACCGCCAAGCAGAGACCCGCGCCAGTCGGCGCCCAGGCCGCCATGACAGGCGGGAGGGCACCGGATTCACCAAATTGCGCTGCCACCTTCGAAATGGTGAAGAGCGCAAAGCCCGCAGCGATGCCCGAACCCATCATGCGCGCCACACCGCCGCGCCGCGTGGGACGCATGGAGAAGCCAGCCGAGACGAGTGCCATTGTGCCGCACAGGATCGGAAGAGCTAACAGAGTCTGGAAGTGCAGTCGATGGCGTATGGAGGAAAAACCGGAACGTTCAAGCAGGTGAATGAACCCCGGCAGTGACCATACCGAAAGGGTATCCGGCGAGGCAAAACTTTGCTCGACGCGTTTGAGCGAGAGGTTCGTCGGCAGGAGGTAATCGCCGATATGCAGGGGCAGGTGATTGGGTCGGACCGTGGCCGCATCCTCGAGCTTCCAGGCTCCCTTCACCAGCTCGCCACGCGGTGCCTCGATGCGGACCACGAGCTGGTCACGATCATCGAGGCGAAAGACACTGATGTCATCGATGCGCAGGTGACGATCATGGAGGAAGACATGGCGTGCGTGAAGAATGGCGACGCCCTGGCCGCCTTCTGCATCATCGAGCTGACGCAACCAGAGAGCCCCGCCATTGAGCGAGAGCGGGCCACCGCCCGTCTTCAGATAGGCCTCGTCGAGAAGTTCCGCCTTGCGGAACATGGTGGATGAAAGGGGCGAAAGCGCCATGCTGCCGAATGCGCCCAGAAGAATGGCACAGGCAAGCGGCGCTGCCAGAAACTGCCAGGCCGAGATACCGGCTGCACGCGCCACGATCAGTTCGGAGGAACGCGTCAGACGCCAGAAGCACACAATCCCACCCAGCAGGATGCCGAACGGCATGATCATGATCATGAAATAGGGTACGTGCAGCCCGGCAATCTCGCTGACCAGACTGGTAGGAACGTCCGGCTTGGTGGCGACGCGACGCAGCAGATCGATGAAATCGAAAAGAGAGACCAGCCCGGTCAGGGCGGCGATCATGGCGAGCGCGAACAGGGTGAAGATGCGCGATATGTAGATCGACAGCGTTACCGAGACGCCAGCGGAAGTGCCCTTGAAAAGGGTGAAGGGACTACGCGCCATGGGATGCCTTCTTCCCGGACTGGCGGCTTCGAGGGGCGAAAAGCCACAGGGCACAGCCTATCGCTGGCAGAATGGCCGTGGCCCAGAGCAAGGGAATGAGGGCGAGGTTTCTGCCCGCGAGATTTTGCAGCATCAGCGAGGCCGCCATCAACCCCACGACGGAGAGGATGGCCGCAAGAGGCCGTTTGATGTTGCCGTGTCGCGAAAATGCCCCGCTCAGGACCGCTACGAGAGCAATCATGCCGAAGGACAGTGTGGTGAGCGGGGAGGTGAGGCGTCGCCAGCCTTCAACGGCAAATTTGCCCCAGTCGCGTTGCGAGACGTAGCGCGGATCTGGGTGAAACAGCTCCGAGAGAGACATTTCGGAGGCATCACGCACTTCCCTGTCAGCCTGTTTGCTGCCTGACAGATCGAGCGAGTTCCGGTCGAACGTGAGTACATTCAGGCGTCCCGTATGATGGTCGATTTCCTGTCGTGAGCCGTTGAACAGGACCACGCGCGGCTGGTTGTTGACCACAATCATCGTGCCACGCTCTGCAATGATGGTGGCGCGGGCTTCCGGTTGCCTGTCGTCTTCCACAAATACACCATGCATGACGCCGTCGCGGTCACGCTTGCGCACATAGACAGTCATGTCCTTCGAGAGCTGGGCGAAAACCCCGTCCTGAAGCAGGAATGCCGCCATGCGGTTGCGGATCTCGAACTCGTAGCGCCTGAAGGCGTGATAGGACACGGGCACGAGCCAGAGATTGAGAATGTAGCCCAGAACCGTCGCGATCAGGGCACAGGCCATGGCCGGTCGTGCCAGCTGGAAGGGTGAGAGCCCTGCTGCCTGCATCACGGTGAGTTCACGGTCGCCCGACATGCGCTGATAGCCGAACAACACGACCAGGAACGTCGTGATGGGCAGGATGACTGCGAGAAAGGACGGGATCATCAGGGAAGTGAGCTGCAGGAATACACGCAGCGACAGACCACGATCCACCACCAGCGAGACGAAACGCAGGGATTGCATCAGCCAGATCAGGGCGATGGCGCCACTCGTGATTCCGACCAGCCCCAGAAAGAGCTGACGCAGGATATAGCGTTCACGCAGAAGCAGCATGGAACGGCGCGGGGGGCGTGAAGCCGATACAGACATGGGTATTGCCCTTAGCGTTTCGCCAGACTTGCCGAAAGCTGCATCTTGTTACGAAATCTGTGTCCTAGCGTGGATTACGCAGCCAGCGATCACCCGTATGACGGCTGTGGGCGACAAAGAACCCGGCCAGAAGTCCAGCCACGGCAAACGCCACCGTCCATCCAGAGGGACGGACAATCAGCAGAGAAAGGGCTGGTGTGGCCACGAGGCCAATCACCGTGCTCGTGACCGTCTCGGTCCTGGTCGGGCCGAAATGACGCTCGGCATGGCAATGCGGACATTGCTCGTCCGTGCGTTGCATCTTGCCGCGGCATGCCGGGCACAGCACCACGCTCTCCTGCGCCGGGGGGCGCGGAACGGGCAGGTAATTTCCGGTCAGAACAGATCGCTGACGGGGCAGGGGAGACAGTCGCACCATGCTCAGCACATGCCGCGAAGCATGGTGACAGTGCAATATGAAAATAGGTGACGGGGCGCTCAGTCTGGAGGCCGGGCCGCATTTGCGTTAGCAGGAACAGGCATTGAGCCGGTGTTCCGCCCAGAGGAGGATCGATGAACAGGCGCGGTTTTTCTCTCGTTCTGTGCCTGATGGTGGTGCTTTCGTCCGTGGGGTTCGTGCTTTACCGGGAAACGACCGTTACCCTGCCCGCGCCCATGAACTCGGAGGCCTATATCTGGCAGCGTGTGTGGAGCGATGCCCTTGTCAGGTCGATTGAGACTGCCAACCCGTTCATAGAAACCTGGCACATCCTTGCGTCGGAGCACGATCAGAACGGCAACTGGCATGATTCGGGGTGGGGCGATGACGTTCGGCCCGTCCTGGGCCGAGACGAGACGGCTGAGCGGAGGGCGCCCGCGTATGACTCAGGGGCGCGAGGGGGAAGCGCGTCTGAGCCGGACTTCAGGCAAAGACGCGCAGGAAGCATCGTGAAGGCCCTGGCTACGCATCGGGTGATCGCCGTGTTTCGCCTGAGCGGACGCCGTCCCGATCTCGATCCGGCCGAGGTGGCATCGCATATCCGCGCGCTGCTTGCACGCTGGATCGCCTCGGGGATCAGAGTGAACGGCGTTGAGATCGATCACGACTGTGCAACCGCGCAGCTTGCCATCTATGCCCGGTTCCTGGCAGCCCTGCGCGCCGATCTGGCGCCCGGAACCAAGCTGACAATCACGACGCTCCCGGCATGGCTCGGTGCCAGTTCTTTGCCTTCTGTGCTTGCACAGGCTGATCGGGCTGTTCTGCAGCTTCATGCCGTTCGCGATCCGGTGGAAGGCCTCTTCGGCCCTGCGCAGGCGCGGGACTCAGCGGAGCGCTTTGCACCCATTGCCTCACAGTATCTGCGATCGCATCAGTGGCGCATCGCACTTCCAAGCTATGGATCGCTCGTGGTCTGGGGGCAGGATGGCCATTTGGCGGCGGTTGAGAGTGAGGCCAGTCAGGGGATCGCCCCAGGCGCAGGTCAGGAACTGGTGGTCGAGCCGACCCGCGTCGCCGCATTCATGCGTCTTATCGAGTCCCGTCGACCGGAAGGTCTCAAAGGCTGGATCTGGTTCCGGCTTCCGGTCGCAGGAGATCGCCGCGCCTGGAGTCTGGAATCCTGGAGCAATCTCGTCCGGCATGAACCCGTTCGCGAAGCGATGAGCGTTGAGACGCAGCCTGCCGGGCAGGCCCTGTATCATATCATTGTCAGGAATGCGGGGACGATTGACGCCCTTCCGCCCCCGGTCCTTCATGTAACTAGCCCGTGCCGTGGGATCGGAGCGCAAAACCCCTATCGTCTCGATTATGACCGTGCGGGGCCGGTGCTTCTGCGCACGCAGACCAGACTGCTCCCGGTCGGTCAATCATTCATCGCAGCCTGGCTCAGCTGCCCGCAGGAGGAGGCGCCCATTCATGTCACACCCTGATCAGTCTCGCGAGCCTCAGACTTCGCCTCGCCTTATGAGGCGCAAGCGGGGCTTATTCGCGGTCCTGGCCCTTGCCTCAACCTCGATAGCAAGCGTCCTGGCCTGTGGGCCGTTTTTTCCCGAGCAGCTTCTGGATGATCGCAAGGCGACTCTCGAAAACCTGCCCGTCTTTTCCTTTGCGCAAGAGGTGGTGCGTCTCTTGCCGCCTGCACCTGCACCGATCGAAAGAGCGTCCGCAGGGAGTACCCAGCCAACAGCCCAGGCGCTTTACGATCGGGGAGCGAACGCCTTTCGCGATGCTCAAAGCCTCGATCATGGTCTCGCGGATTTCGAGGCGATTAGTCATTTGCCTGAGGCCGGAACGGATGGCGTGAGAGTGAAAGCCGCCTTCATGAGCGGCAGGGTTCATGAGGTCCTTGCCTTTGCCGAAGGCCAGCACGCGGAACCCGAGCTGGCGGCCGCTGCGCGTGATTTCGCCCTGACACGGCAACTGGTCGCGCAGGGCTGGAGCGATCCCGATGGTCTCGACGCTGCCTCGTGGGGAGAAGAGGCGCGGCTTGCGCTGCATACACCGGACGGTCTGTGCGGGTGGGGTGAGATAACCCGGCACGAGGCGTGTGAGAGGGATCTGACGAGCGAGCAGATCTCCAGAGCGCTCGAGCTCTATCTCCATCAGGCTGTAGCTGGCGGGTCTTCCGGCGTTGACTCGCTGAGCTTCCTTCTCGAATGGATTTCCAGACATCCCGCTCACCTCAAGGCGCTTGCGCAGGAAAGGCTCGGGCGCGATCTGCTCAGCCTCTATGTGCTGGCTTACGATGATGGCACGGAGCCTGCGCACGCCGCCATGAGGGGGCTCGCGCAATCGGCCTCGGGGAGAAAGGCCGCCCCGGGTGAGAAAAACGATCTGCTTGCGCTTGCCGCCTATCGGCTGGATCAGTTCGAACTCGCGGCCGCGTTCGCGGGCGACGATCCGGCCCCTTATGCCGCCTGGGTGCGGGCGAAGCTGGCCATACGGGCCAATGATCTGGCAGGAGCCGCACGCGCTTATGCGCAAGCCATCAAGGGGTTCCCGACGAACACCCCGAGTGGGGATGCCGCAATTTCATCCCGGATCCGGAGTGAGAGCGGGGTTCTCAAGCTCTCGAGAGGCGAATTCGTTCAGGCCTTCATAACCCTCTTCGACGCAGCGCAAGGCGACGGAGTCTATGATGACGGGGTGGCCGATGCTTCTTATCTCGCTGAACGTGTCCTGACGGTCGACGAACTCAGGGCTGAAATTGACCGGGCCATTCCCGCCAGTCCGAAGCCGCCGCCAACTCATGATGGTGCCTCCCTCCCCCCCATCACGCGAGGTGATATAATGCGGCACATTCTGGCGCGTCGTCTGGTGCGTGAGGGCCGGCTGGAGGAGTCTCTGGCCTATTTCCCGGAGGATGACGACCCGCGCTACGGGTGGAGAACCGAAGACGGTCGCACAATCTTCCAGCCCTTTCGCCAATGGGTGCGCGCTTATGCCAAGGCGCTTGACGATGCGCGATCGCGGTGGACGCGCGTCAGCCGGGCCCAGGGCTGGTTCGAGGCCGCGAATCTGGTACGAATCTATGGCATGGAGATCATGGGTACCGAGCAAGGGCCGGATTATGCGGCCTATGGCGGTGCTTATGCGGGTGGCGCGGGACGAAGCCTCTATTCGAGTGATGCGCAGGACGTGCCGGAAGGCAGCCTGACGGCGCAGCAGCGCGCAGACAGGGCTTTGAAGGGGCCATTCATCACGCCGGATGAGCGCAAGCGCTATGCCGAAAGCGATGTGACGCCCTATGCCCGGTATCATTATCGCTGGGTCGCGGTGGGCTATGCGGAAAAAGCGGCGGATCTGCTGCCCCCGCGTTCGCAGGCTTTTGCTGCTGTGCTGTGTCAGGCCGCCTCCTGGCAGACCGACCGGACATCGCTGCTTTATGCGCGTTATCTCAGGCAGGGCGCGCTGGTCTCTTTCGGACGGGACTTCGGCAATCGGTGCGAGGTCGCGCCCGACTTCGATGCGGCGCGCCATTTCGCGCTGCATACGAGATGGCGGCGGCTCAGGGAAAGGATCGCGCGCCATCTGTGAAGGGCATCCGACACCCCTCTGAGGGTCGATTTCCCGATGCAGCCCCGGAGGCCGCATCGGTCACACAGGTGTCAATGCGCCTGATCGTGCTCCCCGCTCGCGATACGCGCCTCGACCGCAAGGCGCCAGGGTGCATCGGCCGGGGCCGCGTCAAGCGCCCTGCGATAGAGCGCGAGGCTATCGGCCGAGATATGCCCGTCGCGTTGTGTCTGGAGTTCCGCAATCTGCAAGGCGAGTTCGGGAATGAAGCGCACTGCCAGCGCCTGACGATAGGCATGAATGGCGTTGTCGATCCGGTCCAGATGCTCGTCAACCTGCCCGAGCAGGATCGACTGGCGCACATAATCGGGATCATCCGGAGACATGGATGCGACTTGCCGGGCGAGCTTGTCGAACAGCCGCAGCATTTCCGGGCTGACCGCGGAATGGGCGCTGCCGTGCGGCTGAGGCGGCAAGGAGGGGTGCCCATTGACGAGATAAAGGGCAAAACCGAATGCCGGGAGCAGGGCGAGAAGTCCTAGCAGTCTCTTCCGGTCTCCCTGTGGGGCCATGGCGTGCTCGGTCATGGAATCGGCACTCAGGATACGCCTTTGTATCTCGAGTTCGGCGCGCGCCCGTTCGCTCTCGTCGATCAGCCCGGCATCGCGGTCGCGTTCCAGATCGTGAAGCTGCTCGCGATAGAGGGTCAGCGCCGAACCGCGTGCCGTGACAGCAGATGCAGTCCGGGCAGGCCGACGCAGGAGCAATGCAAAAAGGGGCAGCATGGCCATCAGGGTTACTGCGAGAAAACCGACGCCACTCATGAGGCAGGTCCCTCTTCCTGCATGATCCGCGCCAGACGTGCCTGTTCAGCCGCCGTAAGGGCCTCCGGCTGCGGTGTGGCGGCGGCACGCCGTCGCAGCATGAGAAACGCCGCGAGGAGACCCGCCGTGAGTGCCAGGACCGGCATGATCCAGAGAAGCAGCGTGGCTGCCGATAACCCTGGGCGAAGCCTGATGAACTCGCCATAGCGTCGGGTCATCCAGGTCATGATCTGCTGGTCGCTCTCCCCTGCGGCCACATGGGTGCGAACGACATGGCGCAGGTCGCGGGCGAGATCGGCGCTGCTATCCTCGATCGACTCGTTCTGGCACACGAGACAACGCAATTGAGCGCCAATTGTCTCGGCCCTTTTCTCCTGCACCGGGTCAGACAGTTTCTCGGAAGGATCGTCGAGCGCTCGGGCCGGGAGCGCAATGCCGAGCAGGGCGATGGTCATCATCGCCATCCATTGGGCCCGGTTCATCGCTTCTGCCTCGCAAGCGGGAGGATCTCGCGCTGGAATACGGCCTCGTCGAGCGCAGCAGCGCCATGCCAGGCAATATGACCGCCGGGCAGCACCAGAAAACTCTCAGGCACGCCACTCACCCCCCAGTCTATGGCAGTCATGCCGCTCTGATCGAGCGCGACGCGGGCATAGGGCGATCCATCGCGTGTCACGAAACGCTGGGCATCTTCAGGCTTGTCCTTGTAGGCGATGCCCCACAAGGCAATCTGCTGCCCTATCGCGCGCAGCGTGGCCATCTCGGCGACACAGGGGATGCACCATGAAGCGAAGAAATTGACCAGAACCGGAACGGGGCTCATGCGCAGGGCTGCCGTGTCGAAGCCTTTCTCTCCGCCGGAAAGGCCGGGCAGGGTGAAATCAGGCACGTCACGTGAGGCAGCATCCAGACGTATTGCACGGGGATCGAAACTGCCCGCCTGCATGGAGGACAGCATCTTCCAGCAGCCAGCGCCAATCAGACCAGCCCCCGCAACAGGCAGGGCCATGAGCAGGCGACGTCGCGTCGAGGCGGTCATGATCAGGCTCCCTCCATCGCTGCATTTGTCCGTCCCTGTTTCATGGGCGCGCCAAAACGATGGCGACGATCGGTGAGCGAGAGCCCGCCCCCCAGTGCCATGATGATCCCGCCAAGCCAGATCCAGGGTGCGAGCGGATTGTTGTGCAGACGCAGCACATAACGTGCCTCTCGTCCGCCGTCATGAGTGCCCCCATGAGCGTCACCAAGGGCGGCATAGAGATCGCGCATCAGATTGGTGCGTATGGCAACATCGGTTGTGACCTGATGCTGGCTCGTGAAATCGCGCCGCGAGGGATGCAGTATGGCCACAGACCGCCCGTTGCGGGCGACAGCGAGATCGGCCACGAGCGCCTCATAATTCGGCCCTTTCTCCTGCCTCACGGCCAGAAGCGTCCAGTCCAGATTGCCCTGATGCAGGGTCTGACCGATGCCGATCTCAACGACATCGTGTCTTGCCTGTGACATGCCCGTCAGGCCGAGAACCGTCACGCCGACACCGATATGGGCAATGCTGCTTCCCCAGATGGCGCGAGGCAGATGACGCGCCCTCTGGCCCGCAGCCCCCAGTCTGGCGCGCCAGGTCGAAGCCCGGTCCAGACGTGGGGCAATCCGGAGTGCCATATCGGTCAGGCTGGACAGGATGACCCAGAGCGCTGCCGCCGCGCAGAGCGCTGGCAGGATACCTTCCAGCATCATGAGCCCCACCAGCAGAGACAGGGCGGTCACGAAGGCCGCCAGTCGCAGACGGCGTAGCACGGGAGCGAGATGTCCACGCTTCCAGGGCAGCATGGTCCCTGCCGCCATCACAATCAGCAGGGGGAGGGCCAGGGGAATGGTTGTCGCATCGAAGAAGGGCTTCCCCACCGAGAGTGTGCGCCCGGTCAGGATCTGCATGAACGGGGGGTACATGGTGCCCGTTACCACAACGGCGCACAGGGCACAGAGCAGGATATTGTTCAGCACCAGTCCGCCCTCGCGCGAGACAGGGGCAAACAGGCCGCCTGCGCTCAATGAGGGCGCCCGCCATGCAAAAAGCACCAGCGATCCCCCGATCACGATTCCAAGAAGCGCCAGAATGAAGACGCCGCGCGCGGGATCATTCGCAAAGGCATGAACGGAGTTCAGAATGCCGGAGCGCACGAGAAACGTGCCGGATAGCGAAAAGGAGAAGGAGGCAATGGCGAGCAGCACCGTCCAGATGCGCAGGGCATCGCGCTTTTCGACCACCACGGCCGAGTGCACAAGCGCGGTGCCGGTCAGCCATGGGATCAGCGAAGCATTTTCGACCGGGTCCCAGAACCAGTAGCCGCCCCAGCCGAGGACATAATAGGACCACCACGAGCCCATGGCGATGCCAAGCGTCAGAAAGCACCATGCAGCAACGGCCCAGGGGCGCACCCAGCGTCCCCAGGCGGCGTCGACACGCCCCTCGATCAACGCAGCAACCGCAAAAGCGAAGGGCACCGCGAACCCGACATAGCCAGTGTAGAGGACCGGCGGATGGAAAGCGAGGCCAGGGTCCTGAAGCAGCGGATTCATTCCCTGACCGTCGGGCGGAGCTGGCCAGACGCGGGCGAACGGATCAGATGTCAGCAGGCAGAAAAGCTGGAATCCTGTGGAAACGCCACCGAGTATGGCCAGCACACGGGCCTTGAGCACCAGAGGCAGGCCCCGCCCAAGCAAGGCGACAGCACCTCCGCAAACCGCGAGGATAAGTGCCCAGAGTAGCACGGAGCCCTCGTGATTTCCCCACACTCCGGTGATCTTGTACAAGAGCGGTTTGCTGATCGCCGAGTTGGCCGCAACATTCTGCACCGAGAAATCATCCTCAATGGCGCAGATGATCAGGCTCAGGAATGAATAGGCCAGGGCCAGGAGCTGGGCGCAGGCCAGTGCAGGGGCAAGGTCGAGCAGAAACTGCCGACGGCGTGCCGCGCCCCAGAGCGGCAGAACGAACTGTGCAAGGGCAAGCACACATGCGAGGGCAAGGGCATAATGCCCTTCCTCGGCACCGAAAACCGTCATCATGGCAAGGGGCTGCCGCTGTTCGCGCGACTTGCCTGTGCCTCGTTCCTTGTCATGGTATTCCAGCTTTCAGCCGAGGGCGGTTTGCCGAAACGCGGGTCCCATTTGCCGCTGCGCTGCAGGGCCTCGGCAACTTCCCTGGGCATGTAGGTCTCGTCATGCTTGGCGAGCACTTCCGACGCTGCAAAATCCTTGCCGGGTACCCAGGTTCCCAGGGCCACCACACTTTGGCCCTCCCGGAATAGATCGGGCAGGATACCCTCAAAACGTACTTCGATGGCGGCCTGCCCGTCGGTGACCTGAAACAGATTGACCGGGCTCTGTCCCTGTACGGTGCGCCGAAGTGAGCCGGCCACCACCATGCCTCCCAGCCTGATCACGCGATCAGGCGCGGGTGGGGTCTTCAGCACCTGTGAAGGCGCCATAAAAAAGACGATGCTGGAAGAAAACGCGTTGAGGACCAAAGCCGTGGCCACGGCAAAGCAGGCAAGACAGCTCAGCACCAGCCATAGGCGACGGGTTTTGCGTGTCATGCGGCGTTGGGAGACGGTACGCGTCACAGTCATGAAGGGCGGGTTCCTGAAGCCGCGCGCTTCTCGACCAGCGCGAGGCGTTGTCTGGCGCGACGCAGTCGCCAGACGAGTTGGGAGCCGAGAACGGCGATTGCGGCGAGCGTCAGCCCATAGGAGGCGGCAATATAGGGCAGGTGGGTCATGCCGTTTCTCCCTGGCGAAGCCTGCGGGTGAGCATCTGCTGCGCCCTTGTCTCGAGAATGGCGGACGTGACCCGTCCAACCACGAGTGCTGCAAAACCGAGCGTGAATCCGGCCATGCAGATCGCGAGTGGCAGCAGCATAGACAACGCCATGGCAGGGGCATGGGTCAGGGTTATGCTGTCAGGCTGATGCAGGGTGTTCCACCAGGTCACACTGAACTTGATGATGGGCAGGTCGATCGCACCGGCAAGAGCAAGCACGGCAGCCGCACGATAGCCACGCTGCGGATCGTCAAAGGCCTGAATGAGGGCGATATGCCCGAGATAGAGAAAGAACAGCACCAGCACCGACGTCAGGCGTGCATCCCAGACCCACCATGTGCCCCACATCGGTTTACCCCAGAGCGACCCTGTGATCAGGCATAGCGCCGTGATCACGGCACCGACCGGGCCGATCTCGACAGCGGCCAGATCGGCAAGAGGGTGTTTCCAGACAAGGGAGAGCGCGCCGCAGACAGCGAGTGCCGCGTATCCTGACGAGGCCAGAATGGCCATGGGCACGTGGATGTACATGATCCGTACGGCATCGCCCTGCTGCCAGTCAGCCGGTGCGACATACAAAGCCCAGATCAGCCCCACGGCAAGCAGGACACAGGCGCTCACCGAGAGGATAGGCAGGAGCCAGCGCGAGAGGCGCAGGAACCGTCCAGGGTTGGCAAAACGATGCAGGAAAGAGCCCTGCACATCCCGTTGCGCCGTGATCTGCTGCGTGGCTTTCGTCACTCTTGTCCTCTCTCCCTCGACATCCGGGCATGATATAGACGGCAAAAGTTCTGTCCGCTGAAGGTTTTTGATCGAAAGCTGTCCTGATACGGTAAACCGCGCGGAGAGGGGAGAAGGCAAGGGGCAGTTTGTTTCGATAAGCGTAACAAATTTCGCCGATATCGGAAGGTCGTTGATGCAGTACTGGTTGATCAAATCCGAGCCCGAGACCTTCTCGTGGCAGCAGCAGGTGGCGAATGGCGTCGAGCCATGGACAGGCGTGCGCAATTACCAGGCACGCAACAACCTCTCTGCCATGCGATGCGGAGATTTGGCCTTCTTCTATCATTCGGTCTCGGACAAGCAGATTGTCGGCGTGGTCGAGGTCGTGCGTGAGGCTTATCCCGACCCGACGGCCGAGGGGGGACAATGGGTGTGTGTCGATGTGGCAGCCCGCGGCGCTTTTGGCACACCTGTCTCGCTTGCAACGATCAAGGCTGATCCTGCCTTGTCAGAAATGGCGCTGCTTCGTCAGTCGCGCCTCTCCGTGGCACCGGTACGACCGCCGGAATGGGAGCATCTTTGCACCATGGGGCATTGGCGCAAGCCCTGACGGGCGACCTCACCCCTTGATCGCGCGGCGCAGGATGGCGACAATCCGCGCCGGGTCATCGGGGCGCAATGTGGCAAATCCGATCACAAGCCCTTCCATGACGGGGCCCAGACAGAGCGCCGAGAGGCGCCCCGCCCGATACCCCGATGCTGCCAGCGCATTCAGACAATCCTGCTCCCGCCCCGGCAGGGTGAGGCGCAGACCAAGCTGTACCCCGCCGCGCGGGGCGAGCGCGTCGATGAAATCGAGTGAGGAAAGCGCCTCATGGAGCGCGAGGCCGCGCTGGCGGTAGAGCCGGGCGATACGACGCAGATGCATGCGGTACTGCCCCGAGTTCATGAGCTCTGCCAGAGCAAGCTGGCTGTGCAGATTGGCGGCATAGCCTAGTGTACGATGCGCGGCGCGAAGCGGCGCCACATAGGGTTCCGGAACAACCATCCACCCAAGTCTGAGGCCCGGCAAAAGGGTCTTGGACGCGGAGCCGAGATAGACAGTGTCGGTTCCTGCACCATGCGCGGCAAGGGCCGCAATCTCGCGCCCGTGCCAGAGGAACTCGCTGTCATAATCGTCTTCGAGGATCAGGGCTTTCTGCTGGCGTGCCCGCTCCAGCAGCGCGAGACGTCTTGCCAGTTCCATGCGTCCCCCGAGCGGATATTGGTTGGAGGGGGTGATGTAGATAAGTCGCGCATCATCCGGAACATGATCGGGGTTCAGCCCGCCTTCATCGACCGATACAGGCTTGATGACCGCCTGAGCCGCCTCGAATGCCGCGCGGGCACCGAGATAGCCAGGGTTCTCTATGGCCACTGTCATGCCGGGGTCGAGCATTGTCTGGGCAATCAGACTGAGTGAAGCCTGAGTACCGGGTGTGATCAGAATCTGGTCTGCCGACACCACAAGCCCCCGGTCACTGGCGAGGCGCGTGCACAAGGCCTCACGCAAGGCGCGCGCGCCGTGATAGCCGCCGTAACAGGCTTCCTCGCCATGGGCGTGGCGGGCATGCCGTCTTAGGATCTGTCCCCAGAGATCAGCAGGAAAACGGGTTTCGTCGGGCAGACCGGGTGAGAGGCGGCCTTCTGGCGTGGCGTAATTCGTGGCTCGTGGATCGCGTGCGAGCGCCTCACCCCGCCGTGACAGCGCAGGCGCTGTATCGCCTTTGCGCTCTGTCCTGTGCGCTGCCGGTAGGCAGGCGACCGGTCGAGTACCCGGTCGCATCGCAATCAGACCCTCAGCGCGCAGCAAGTCATAGGCGGTCGAAACGGAGCTCCGCGACAGGCCGAGTATCTCGGCTGCCTGACGCGTAGAAGGGAGCGTTTCCCCCTGGGTGATTCTGCCCGAACGGATGGCGGCGCTCAAAGCCCCGAATACCTGCACCGGAAGCGAGTTAGGGGCTTGCGGGTCAGGATGGCAAAAGGCAGGCAGGTAAACTGGCATGAGAAAATAACCCGAAACCGGAACTCGTTTGAGGCCAGTTCGACCGCTAGGAGCAGAGACGTCAAGAGCGAAAACCCTTGCCTCGAAGGATGCGAAACATGGTTCCCGACTATGCGAAGGCCCGCCAGGGCAAGCGTGCCCATTATGACGAAGAGACAATCCACGCGATTCTCGACACGGGTCTCGTCGGGCATGTCGGCTTCGTCTCGCAGGAACGGCCCATGGTGATGCCCATGGCCTATGCCCGTGTCGGCAGCACCCTCTATCTGCATGGCGCGTCCAAGACGCGTCTGATGGGGCTCGATGGGCAGAAGATGTGCGTCACGGTCACCCAGTTGACCGGAATCGTGGCAGCACGCTCGTCTTTTCATCATTCGGTCAATTACCGCTGTGCCGTGGTTCACGGTACAGCACGCAAGGTCACGGATGACGAGCACGAGAAGGCGCTGAATGCCATCACCGACCATCTCTTGCCAGGCCGCAGCGGGGAACTGCGTGCCATGACCCCGCAGGAACTCAAGGCAACCGGTGTGATCGCTCTCGATATCAACGCTGCCAGCGCCAAGATTCGCACTGGCCCACCGGTCGAGGATGCGGATGATCTGCCTTCCAGCCTATGGGGGGGCGTGGTGCCGGTCGTGACCGCCCTCGGCACCGGCATACAGGACGCCCATACGCCTGAAGGAACCTTGCCGCCCCCGTCAATACGCAAGGCCCAGGCGAAATTCATTGCCTGAGGTGCGGAGCGATATCCGACCCGCCCCGTACCCAGGACTTACCCGCGCCGTCAGGTGAAAGGCGGCATGTTCATGGGCGTGATGATGTGCGCAGGACTGGGTCGCGCCGTAACCGGAGCCGAACGCAGGCGATTGGCCTGGATGAACAGCGCGCAGGCCTGATGCATATCGGCGGCGAGATCGTGATGCAGCACCGCTGTCAGGGTCCTGTCCTGCAGGAGGGCGCGGTTGTCGTGATCGAGGTCATGCGCCACAAAGATCACCGGTCTGCGCCCGCATGAAGCGAAGGCGCGGGCTACGGCACGATTGCCGCCTCCAATCGAGTAAACGGCCTCGATTTCCGGATGGGCCATAAGGGCTGACCGGATAAGGTCGTGGCTCAGCCAGTCGAGCCCGCCCCCCTCGCCAAGCGAGACCACCCCGAGATGGGGAGCGCGTTCACGGAGCACGGCGCGAAACCCGATCTCGCGCTCCTCCTCGCCAAGAAATCGATAGCTCGAAATGACTGCAAGAACGGCTTTGCCCTGATAGAGTGGGGCAGGCATCCAGCCCGCCATCAGCCAGGCTGCGGTCCCGCCTGCCGCCTGATTATCCATCCCGACATAGGCAAGGCGGTCTGAGCCGGGCAGATCCGTCACCAGCGTGATAACGGGGATATGCGCCCTCCGGCACGCCGCGATCTCCTCACGAATACCCGAATGGTCCGGCGCCTTGAGCAGGATGCCGTTGGACCCACGCTTTCGGATGCGCGCCAAGATCGCCGCAATTTCCTCGCCGGTCGCCGTCTCGCAAAGGTGGGAGCGAACGCGCAGCGCGACA
This sequence comes from Asaia krungthepensis NRIC 0535, assembly GCF_025995175.1. Taxonomy (GTDB): domain Bacteria; phylum Pseudomonadota; class Alphaproteobacteria; order Acetobacterales; family Acetobacteraceae; genus Asaia; species Asaia krungthepensis. The sequence goes on along the minus strand of NZ_BAPV01000060.1, from coordinate 180,381 downwards.
GGCTGATGCATCGGCAACTGGTCCTCCAGCGCGTTGCGCACTGCGGACGAGAAACGTTTCGGTGCCTCCATCACGAGGTCGATCACCATCCGGCTTCCGTGAAGCGACGCTTCGACTGTCTGCCGGGACAGTTCCCCGATCGCCTGGTGGACACGCCGTGTCGTCGCGGCACTGACGCCGCCCCTTCGGTGCAGGACGCGATCCACGGTGGCGAGGCCAACTCCCGCCTGCCGGGCGATATCCTTCATGGGGGCGGGGTGCGGCACACATGTCTCCCTGAGGTGTTTCTGAGGTATCTAGCGCCTGTGAGCGTGCATGACAAAATTGTAATCCGGTGAACATCGTTTCCCGCAAAGCCGCAGAACGGGGTCCGCGGCGATGGGCAACAGATGTTCAGGAGACAGACACATGAAAGCTGACAATCTCTCCGTTCTTCGTGCCAGCCGGAACTGGTATGCGCCGGACCATGTCGTGCTCGACGAACTCGAGGCTCTCTCGCAAAGGCGCATTTCCCTGCGCGACTATCCGCTTGCAGCCGGGATCGGGGCGGAACAGGTGCCGATTTATGACTGCGCCGTGCTCAGGGAGCTGGTTAAGACGCCGGAAGGACGCCAAAGCGTCACGGCCGAGTGGATAGAGGTTCTCAAGGATGGTCCGGGGATCGTCGTGCTCAGACAGGCCTTCGATGACCTGACAACACTCGATCATGTGACGATTCAGTTCGAGAAGCTGATCGGTAACCAGAAGCGCAACGGCATGGAATCCGGCGATCATTTCGCGAAGGCCGGGGCCAATGATCGGGTCTGGAACGCGCTCGAGAAGCTCTGTCTTTTCGACCCGGAAGGATTTGCCCGCTATTATGCGAACGACATGCTCGCCCTCGTCAGCGAGGCGTGGCTGGGGCCTGCCTATCAGATCACGTCGCAGGTCAATGTCGTCAATCCAGGGGGAGAGGCGCAGACCGTGCATCGCGATTATCATCTGGGCTTTCAGTCTCCAGAGCAGGTCAGCCGCTATCCGGTCCATGTCCATGCTCTTTCGCCTTTTCTGACGCTTCAGGGGGCGGTGGCGCATTGTGACATGCCCCTGGAGAGTGGACCGACACTCTACATGCCGTTCACCCAGCTATACGGGCCGGGTTATCTGGCGACCCAAAGCCCCGCGATCAGGGCGTGGTTCACGGAGCACCACGTGCAGCTTCCTTTGCATAAGGGCGATGCCGTCTTCTTCAATCCGGCCCTGTTTCACGCAGCAGGAAGCAACCGCTCGCAGGCCATCAGACGAATGGCCAATCTGTTGCAGATATCTTCGGCGTTCGGGCGTGCGATGGAAAGCATGGACAGGGCGCGCATGGCCCAGACCCTCTATCCTGTGCTCGCAAAGCTCAGGGCAAGTCGGGGACTTAGTGATGACGGGATCGGTCATGTCATCGCGGCCAGCGCCGAGGGATACGCTTTCCCGACGAATCTCGACCGTGATCCGCCGATAGGGGGGCTGGCGCCGCAGAGCCAGCAGGCACTTTTCACGCAGGCGTTGCAGGAAGACTGGGACGAGGCGCGCTTCAGCAGTGCGCTCTCCGAACGTGTCCGCTGCACCATGACCTGATCGCGTGATCCGCAGTCATGGGGTGGGGCCATGGAGGACCGCGCTCAGGGGTGAAAACAGTGTTCCTTGTTGCGCTTCCTCTTCGGAGGCGGAAACACACTCCGTCTCCCGATGCATGTCGCATGTGGCAGAGAGCCCTTATCGGGTGTGGAGCCATGGCTTGATCTGCGAAAGGAGCACATCAGCCATGACCCCGGCGTTCAGTCATCCAACCGCGCTCCACCGGCTGCATGGTCCCGGCGCCAATATCCTGCGGCCCTTATCTGGGCGCGGGGTATGGCCTCTTCATTGACCAGATGGTCCCGCAGGGTCCTTACCTGCTCGATCTCTGCTGCAATCCACACATTGAGCGTCTCGGCCGGAGGTAAAACGATCAGCCGCACCAGACCGGCAAGGCTCTGGCCGGAGGCGCGATCGCAGCGATGAATATCCACCCGTGCATGGCTGGGCAGGGGATAGGTCCTGTCGGTTTCACCCGTGTCGAGAGCGACGATGGCACTGTGATCCGGGGGGAGAGACTCAAGGGTGCGCGCTACGGCCGGGAGGGCGGTATCGTCGCCGATCAAGAGATGATTTCTGAAAGCGCGCGGCGCGATATGGGAGGCTTTGGGACCGCCCATGCCGAGCACATGGCCCGGTCGGGCCTGGGCCGCCCATTCAGTCGCAGGCCCTATCTCATGCAGAACAAAATCGATGGTGAGTTCGCGATTCTCCGGGTCGAAGCGACGCGGCGTGTAATCGCGTGCGATCACGTCCGGATGGCGTGGCGCGGAACGATCGGCGCTGAGATCGGGCAGGACGGGTTCCGTCATGCCGGGGCGGGGGAAGAACAGCTTCACATGGTCATCCACGCCTGCCGTCACGAAATCATGCAGATCCTCACCACTGAATACGATGCGGCGCATCGTTTGGGAGAGAGGTACGACATGGGAGACCGCGATGCGGCGAAGGCGCAAGGGATGACGGATCTTGGTGGGGAGCCGGTCGCTGCCGTTCCCGGGCGAGATAGTGCTCATGAGGGATCCTTTGCCGCGCTGTCACCGGAGATGATCTCGGTTGCAGCCCGGAGCAGGATCGCGGCGATGCGACGGGCTTCGACAGGGCTGCAGCCGCGCCGCTGATAAAGGGCCGATTTCAGCATGTGCCGCGCCTTGTGCAGACCGTCCGCCGCTTCAGGATCCATGTCGTGCAATCCGGCGAAGGCTTCCCGGACTTCGCTCATGCGACTGCCGATCCGTGCGAGAATGTCGAGGATGCGGTCAGCCTCTTCCCTGTTGGTGGCAAGTTGGGACTGGCCAGCTTCGGTCAGGGTGTAGAGTTTGCGCGTCCCCTCCTGTGTGACCTCTGCCTGGCCGATCTCTTCCAGATAGGTCAGGGCCGGATAAACCATGCCCGGGCTCGGTTTATAGAAGCCGTTCGAGCGTTCCTCGAGGCGTCGGATGATCTCGTACCCATGGGCTGGCGCCTCGGACAGAAGGGCCAGGATGATGAGCTGAAGCTCCTCGGCGCTGAGTTTGCGCCCTCCCGGAATATCGTTTCCCCGGTGACGTCCGAAACGTCCGCCGAAGCGATGGCCGCCGCCACCGAATCCGTCGTGACGATTGAAAACATGGCGCAGGTGATGTCTGAAATGCATTATGTCCTCCGTTATATCTTAAGACTGTATTATCTTAAGATATAACGCAAGAGTTTTCCGATTGCAGTGTTATGCGCGCATGATTGCGGGGTCTTGCCGCGCAGCGCAGCCGAAAACCGCCCCGGCTCAGCCGGGCCGAGGCGGGGAGCCTCAGGGTTCAGGCGGCCCAGACAGTCTTGATGTTCATGAATTCATGGAGGCCGAGTTCTGTCAGTTCACGCCCATAACCGCTCGATTTCACACCGCCGATCGGCAGGGCAGGGTCAGAGGCGGTGACCTTGTTGATGAAGACGCCCCCCGATTCGATGCGCTTCGAAAGACTGAGCGCAAGCCTGTCGTCCTGCGTCCACAAACTGGCGCCGAGACCGTATTCTGTGCGATTGGCGAGCTCGATTGCGTGATCGACATCGCGCGCCGTGATGATGCACGCCACGGGGCCGAAAAGTTCTTCCCGAAACGCCGTCATACCTGGCGTGACATCCAGAAGCGCCGTCGGCTCATACCACGCGCCGGGGCGATCCACTGGCTCCCCCCCGACGACAAGGCGCGCACCTTCGGCAATACTCCGCCTGACCTGCTCATGCAGTCCGTCGCGCAGATCAGGACGTGCCATCGGGCCGATGAAGGCACCATCATCCATCGGGTCTTCGAGGCGGAGCGCCCTGACTTTCTCAAGGAATCTCTCCGTGAATGCCTCGGCGACCGTCGCTTCCACGATGATTCGCTTGGCGGCGATGCAGACCTGTCCGCAATTCGCAAACCGGGCTGCAATGGCCGCGTCGACGGCCTTGTCCAGATCGGCATCGGCCAGCACGATGAACGGGTCGGATCCGCCCAACTCGAGCACGGTCTTCTTGCCGTTCTGTCCGGCCAGACCTGCCAGAATGCGTCCCACCCTCACGCTGCCAGTGACAGTGACACCCGAGATACGGGAGTCGGCGATCACGCGTGCCGTCTGCTCGCGCGCGAGATTGGCGCTGATGAACACGTCATCCAGATCGCATTCACGGGCGATGTCGTTGAGCAGAAGACCGCAGCCAAGCGTGTTTTCCGCAGGCTTGACGATAAATCCGTTTCCCCCTGCCATGATCGGTATGGCCGCTCTGATGATCTGCCAGTAGGGGAAATTCCACGGCATGACGGCAAGAACAATTCCCGTGGGGGCATAGCTGAGATGCGCCTTGCCAGCGGGAACCTCCATCGGGCGGTCGCGGAGCAGGGCAGGGGCGTGCTGGCCATACCAGTCTATGACGGACGCGCATTTGTCGATCTCGGCGCGGGCCGCCGTGATGGTCTTACCCATTTCCAGTACTGCCAGACGCGCGAGATCTTCCTTACGCGCCCGCAACTGGGCCGCGAAACGATGCAGAAGGTCGAGCCGGGCCCCGAGCGATTTGGCACGCCATGAGTGGAAGCCGCGCTCGGCGCGATTGAGCAGGGCGTCAAGCGCGGTATCGCTCAGGAAAGGATAGTGCTCCAGCGTCTCTCCTGTTGCCGGATTGACTGTGGAGACGCCATTGCCTGAAGAGGGCTCGCTCATTGTCTTTACCTCTGATTGTTGGTCCATAGCGCCGTGCCAGCCGCATCAGACTGTGCCACGACATCGGTTTGCCCGTTCCCTGGTGAGCCTGCATAATTGTGATAGGCCGAGTTCTCGTAGGGCGGCCTGACCGGCGCATTGAACTTGACGGGCCATCCCAGGAAGGAAAAATGCGACGGCGCATCATTGGGGATCTGGGTGCTCTGATGGGCTTCCGAATTTGGCAGGCCCAGCGCAGGATGCGCACGCACCTTATAGGAGTAATTGCGCAGCGAGGTGTCGAAATCCTCCGTGACCTCATAACCGTGGGGCGGTGGCGGAGCCCCGCCATCGGGCAGGGCCACTTTTTCAACCGGGGTGAGAGGATGCTCCATGGAACGGAGCTGACTGGCAGGGTCTGCCTTCGCCGAAGCGCCGAGAGCTGGCAGGACAGCCAGCGAAGCGATCAGGGCCATACCCGCGTTGGGGGCCGGGAACGTAAGAAAGCGCTTGTCGGGCATACCGGTGCTCCTGTCGGATCGGGCTTCGCTGTGATGTGTGCGACCCTAACTGGGGCGCGACTGTTTCGTTTTCCCGTGGCGCTGTAGAATGAAAAAAAACAGGCTTTGTCACAATATTTGGTGACAGGCGCTGCGGTCGGGCGTTGCCCACCATGACATGAAAAAGCGGCGACCGCCTATAGCGAGCGCCCGCTCAGCAGGGAGACGAAAACCCATGGCCAAAGCTTCAGGCTCGACAGGCACCATGACCGGTGAGATTGCCCCTCTCGCCCTCGATAGCGACTCGCTCGCCCAGCTGCAGGCGGCGCTGGCGAAAGTCGAGCATGGCCGGGGTGTCCTCGTTCGTCTTGCCGATCTGATGGGAGGGGCTGTCGGACAGGCGACGCGTATCGGTATGCAGGGGCTGGGGATGGCTCCCAATATCCAAGCGAAACTTCAGGGACTCGCGGAAGCCTCTATCGCTCGCGCCTTCGATATCGCGGTGCTTGGCATGGCACAGGAATCGGGTGCGCGCGCGCCCAAATGGCGCGATCCGGCTGCTCAGGCGGCGGTCGCCATGTCAGGCGCGCTTGGTGGTTTCGGCGGTATCGTAGGGCTGATGCCCGATATCGGGTTCACGACGCTCACGATCATGCGTGAGATTGCACGCATTGCCCGCGAAGAAGGGGAAGATCTGAGCGACGACGATACGCGTCGCGCCTGCCTCGAGGTCTTCGCCCTGAGAGGCTTCATGTCCGGCCAGAATGCCGATGAGAGCGAACTCGGCTTCTTTTCGGCGCGGGCGCTCATGCGGGGCAAGCCGATTGTCCTGCTGATTGCCGAGGTCGCCTCGCATTATGGTATCGGCCTGTCGCGCAAATTCGCCCTGCAGATGGTCCCTGTCGCGGGAGCTTTGTGCGGAGCGTCGCTGAATGCGGCCTTCCTCTCCCATTACCGGGCTCTGGCGCGCGCCCAGTTCACCATACGTCGTCTCGAACGGCAGCATGGGCCGATCGTGCGCGACACGGCGCAGCATATGCAGCAGCATCAGGGACCGGTCGACGCTACCCCCTGAGCTTGCCTAAATGCGGCCCTCTCCCTGAAAGGGCCGCATCCTGTCGGGCATCTGGGATGGAGAAACCTTTCAGGCTTGTCCCGTCCGATGCCGGGGGCAGGCGATCAGGATCTCGAGCGGGCTCCGCCAAGGGCTTCGAGCAGGCCTACCGGAATGAGCTGTATCGAGAATATCGCTGTCATGACGAAGGAGAGCACCCGGTAATGCGGGGCGAAGAAAGCCAGAATGGCACTCAATGCAATCCCGATGAGATAAACGAATGTGAGCGGCATGAGAGATCCTCGCATGAAAGTCGTACGCTTCGATTATCACGCCCTGGTGCGTGACGACCATGAGAAAACGTGGGGATGCCCGGCTCTACCACGCTGCCCTTACGCCCGGGATTGTGGAACCATCCTGACCTTCCCCTTTTTGGGAGCCACGTCATGACCGACCCGATCACACCCGGACATCTGTTGAGTGCGTATCGAATGGGGATCTTCCCTATGTCCGATGGGCGTGAGGCCAGTGAAATCAGCTGGCATCGGCCCCTGTTGCGTGGCGTGATCCCCCTGGACGCACAATTCCATTGTCCGCGCCGTCTTGCGCGGACCGCCCTGCAGGGACGTTTTGCGGTCACGAGCGATCGCTGCTTCAACGACGTGATCCGTCTCTGCGCTGAAACTCCGGGCCGGGAAGAAACCTGGATCAGCGATCGTATCCAGAAGCGCTACACCCTGCTGCATGACCTTGGCCACGCTCATTCAATCGAGACGTGGCGCGGGAACGAACTGGTCGGCGGGCTCTATGGCGTCATGATGGGCGGAGCATTTTTCGGTGAAAGCATGTTTTCGCTCTGTACCGATGCCTCGAAAATCGCCCTTCTTCATCTGGTGGCGGCCCTCAGACAGGCAGGGTTCACGCTGCTCGATGCCCAGTTCCCGACAGCGCATCTGGAAACATTTGGCTGCCTCACCGTTCCGGATGGTGCTTACCGGTTGATGCTGGACCGCGCCCTCGCAATTGAGGCATCGTGGCACCAGGATGTGTCGCTCGGCAGGCTGAGGGAAGAAATAACCCGTCTGCGCGAAGGCATTATGGTCCGGCGCGGCACAGAGGAGAAATAACCATGTCGATGTTCCAGGTAAAAGGCGCGACTCTCTTGTCGCTGGCCGTTGCGATGTCCGCAGGAAGTGTCGTGGCACAGGCGCAGGACGCCACCAGCCAATCGCATCCACGCCTCTCCCCCGCACGCGACGTGACTGTGGTCTACGCGGTGCAGCCGGAGAAAATGCCGAAGCCGGTTCAGGCCATCGTCCAGTTCAAGGCGGAAGGCGACAAGCTGCGCATCGATTCGCCGGACCACGCAGGTTCGACCATTCTCGATCGTCCGGCGCAGCGCGTGACGCTCATCATGCACAAGCAGCGGGTCTATACGAGCTTCTCCCCCAAGCACGGGTTGCGCAATCCATTCATGCTGGACATGGCCATGCAATACGCCCCCGATGGTACCGGCAGCGTGGCGGGCCTGGCCTGTAACAAATGGACGATCACCTCGTCGCATGGCAAGGCGACGGCCTGCGTGACAGAAGACGGGGTCATTCTGAGCGAGGAGGGAGTCGATGCCGATGGGTTGCACGGCAAGCTCGAGGCGCAGACCGTGACCTACGGTCCTGTTGCGGAAGCACAGTTCCAGGCTCCCGCCGATTATCAGCAGATCACGGCCCAGATGCCCATTCCCCATGGAGGCGGTGTGCATGGCGGCGGCGCCATGAGTTCAGCGGCTCCGAAATGAAGACGTCGATCCTGATGGCCAGCGTCATGACCGCTGGTCTTGGTCTTCTCGCGTCTAGTCAGTCCGAAGCCCAGCCCCTGAGCCCGGCACAGGCCGAGGCGGAGGCAGCTGTCACGCCCTATGTCACACCGCGTGTGGATGTTGACGTGACATATGACGCGACAGGCCCTGACGGCCAGCATTATCGTCAGCGCATGCGCTGGAATGCGGCCCACTGGCAGCAGCGTATCGACATCGAAGCGACCGGTCTGATCATGCTGACCGATTACCGCGCCCATCGCCTTTCGGTGGTCGATACACGGACAAAAAGCTACAGCGTGTCAGGGTCGCCCGATGCGCAGTTTGCGCCGCCCGGCACACGTGCCGCCGGTTCATGGCAGCGCGGCGCGCCGGACATTGTGGCCGGTCAGGGTTGCACGCATTGGTCCACTACCGACACCGACGGACAAGCCGGTGATTTCTGTTACAGCGACGATGGCGTCCTGCTCTCTGCCGCGCATGATGGCACAGAGATCATCAGGGCGGTGAGCTACGTCCCGGCTGCCCAAGGGCCTGATGTTTTCGTCGAGCCGAGCGGCTTTCACGAAACCAGCCCGGTCAGACTGGATCACTGATCTGCAGATCGTGGGGGTGCCACCTGGGGACGCCGTCAAAAGGGACCCCCGGCAGGGATCTCCGACGGTGCCTGAGCGATTATGTTACAATCTGGCCCGGATTTTGTCCTGTTCCGTCCCAAAATCGACACCATATGGACTGTATAAGCTGGATATCGGATTGGCCGATCTGTCCAGGTCGATCTGACGAGGAGGTTTCTTCATGCGTCATATCCTGAAAATTGGCCTCGCGGCTCTGCCCCTTGCAGGCCTTCTGGGAGGCGCTCCGCTCGCTCAGGCTCACCCCTACGGTTACGGCGGCCCCGGTTACGGCGGCCCCGGTTGGGGCGGTCCTGGCTGGCATGGCGGTGGCGGCTGGCGCGGTGATCGTGGCTGGCATCGTGGCGGCGGTAACGCCTTCGTCGGCGGTCTTGTTGGCGGCCTTGTAGGTGGTGCCGTCATCGGTGCCATTGCACGGCCCTATGTGGCCCCCCCACCGCCACCGGTCGTCTATGCGCCCCCGCCGCCTGTCGTCTATCAGCCCCCGCCGCGCGTGGTTTACCCGCCGCCGGTTGCAGTCTATCCCTCTTACCCCGCTTATCCCGCATATTGAGAACAGAGGTCTTGGTCTGATCATGGTAGCAATTGGCGACAGGGCGCCCGCTTTCTCCTTGCCGGCCTCGAATGGCCAGACTGTCGAGAGCGAGGCGCTAGGTGGGCAGCCCTATCTCCTTTATTTCTATCCCAAGGCCGATACGCCTGGCTGCACAACGCAGGCTTGCGACCTGCGCGACCAGAAGCAGACACTGGGCACGCTTGGTCTCAGGGTCATCGGGGTAAGCCCGGACCCTGTCGACAAACTTGACCGGTTCGCGAAAAAATACGGGCTCGACTTCACCCTTGTCAGCGACGCCGAGCATGAACTCGCCGACCTTTATGGCACCTGGGTCGAGAAGAGCATGTACGGCAAGACCTATTTCGGCATGGAGCGTAGTTCGTTCCTTGTCGACGCTGAGGGCGTGATCCGGGCGATCTGGCGCAAGGTTAAGCCTGCGGACCATGTGGCTCTCGTGACCGAAGCTGCATCCGAACTCTAGGCTCCAGCTGCAAGAGTGCCGCGTGATTTCCCTCATCATGCGCTCTGGCGGGCGGTCCGTCTCGGAGCGCTTGTCGTTTTTCTTCCGGTCGCTGTCTTTTCGGCAGCGGCCGTTTCGCTGTTGTGGCGGCTGTCTTCAGGGCCGCTCGATATCACGCCGCTCGCCGCGCGCTTCATGCCGTTGGCCGTCCAGGCGAGTGGCCAACCCGGGCGCCCCGCGGGTCGGCTGACGGCGCGCAGGATATCGCTGAGCTGGCATCCCGGCCTGCGTCACCTTCATCCCGAGCTTGGGATCATGGCTCAGGACCTGCGTGTGCTGCGTCAGGACGGAACAGCGACACTGGCTATCGCCCATGCGAGCATCGATCTGCGTATGGGGCCGTTATCGCATGGCAGGATCGTTCCTACCCGTATCAGCGCCGACACTGGTTCGGTTATCCTCGACCGCCATCCGGATGGTTCGATCGATCTCGACTGGCCGAATGCCCGGCATGGTCGATCGCGCCCCGACCAGTTTTCTCCGATTCATCTGGTCAGTGTCGATCTCAGAGCGATCAGAGTCGTGCTGCGTCACGCTATCGGAACCGGACAGGACCAGCATGTGGTACGCGGGAGCGATCTGACCGCCCAGCTTGAGACGGCATCGTTCCGGCGCGCTCCCGTGCATGCGCTATTCGGCTGGAACGGCACGCTCGCCGGATGGGTTGGGCCCGATCCAGACCATTCCATCAGGCTTAGATCGACCGCTTCCACGGGGCTCGATGCGGTGGACTGCCGTCTCGATATCGCTCCATTCGAGCCACAATTGTTTGGCGGGCTGCTCCCTCTGGCCTCCAACTGGCACGTGCCAGTGAGCGCGAGCTTCTCTTTTCACTTTCCTCTGAATTCCGACGCAACCGGGAACAATCGATCGGTCCTGCCAACTCCGGGTAAAGCGCATCTGGCGCTTACTCTCGGCAAGGGATCGATCGACCAGCGCGACAACCCGCCTCTTTCGATCGAAAGCGGAGAAATCCGTGGTGAGGTCCATCTTGCCGGGGGGAGGCTGTCCGTTCCTGAGTTCCACGCCGGTATCGGGCTGGTGGATGATCTGGGCCATGTCACCCGGTTCGGCGCGCAAGGAGCGGTCGAGGCGGATTCCCTGCTTTCGCCGCAAAAGATTACGGCCCGGCTCTCAGCGTCTTCCACGGCGCTGGATGTTCCGCATCTGAGCGCCATCTGGCCGCGCATCCTGATGAAAGGCGCGCGCAAATGGGTCACCCGCAACCTCACTGCCGGGGCAGGAAGCGGAGTAGCAATCGAGTCGACGCTCGGAAGCGCAACGGGCTGGGGTGGTCTGCGTCCTGTCCGTACCGCCGCATCCCTCTCTGTCGATCACGCCACGGTCCACTGGCTCCGCCCGGTACCCCCTGCGCAGGACGTGGCTGCACGCTTCAGCTTCGAGACACCTGATACGCTCAGGATCGATTTTCTCGGTGGTGTGCAGCCCAGTTCTGAACGGCAAGGCGCGCCCGTGATCCATATGGATGGCGGTTCGATGTTGATCAGCGATCTGTTCGCTCGCGATCAGTTGGGGAAAGTCGCTCTCGATCTCTCCTGCAATCTTTCCGCCTGTCTTGGGTTGCTCGCCCATCCACGGTTGCACCTTCTTTCACGACACCCGCTTCCCTTTACTCACCCTGACGGCGCGGTGACGGTCAGGGAGGTCATCACCCTGCCTCTCTCATCCCACATTGAAAACGATCAGATCCATCTCACGGCAACAGCGCGTTTTTCGCATGTCAGCCTCGGCAATGTGGTTCTCGGGCGCGATCTGGCCGAGGCCAGCGGTGTTCTCGACGCCACGGAGAAGAGGCTCACCCTGAAGGGGTATGGCCTGCTGGACGGTGTCCCGACCGAGGCGAGCATGGAGGAGAATTTCCTGAGTCGCGAAGGAGGATTACGCGAGTCCGTTCACGCAGTCTCCGAGCTCGACGAGGCCGCGCTCCGACGGGCCTCCATCACGAATAATGGTTTGTTCCATGGGAGGGCAGAGCTTGTCTCGGATTATCATGCCCGTTTCGATGGCCGGGCCGATGTCGATCTTGCTCTCGATCTGCAGGACGCCGACCTGTCCATTCCCGTCTGGCGCAAGAGCGCAGGGACCGAGGCGAGCGCCTCAGCCCATATCGGACTGAAAGACGGGCACATTGTCGCGCTCGACCGGGTGCTGGCAGAAGGCCCGGACCTGCATGTGGCTGGCAGTGGGCGCGTGAGTGAAGGACGTGTGAGCGCCATCGTTCTCGACGGTTTCACGGTTGGGCGCTCGAACGGCGACGCCGTCATCGAACTCCCGGGTGAGGAAGGGGCCGCGGTCAATGTGCATGTTCATGCGCAGGACCTCGATATGTCCAGCCTTCTGCATGCAGGAAAACCTGCGGGCGATGGAAACGTCCTCGGAAAGGGGAAGAAGGCCACACTGCCCTCGGCTCCGGAAGCCGATGCCTCAACCGGGAAGAAGACGGGCGGGTTGAACTGGACTGTCGATCTGGCGACCGAACGGCTTTTCTACGGACCTCACAAATTCTTCGGGCAGGTCACGGCGCATCTCGAACATCGCAACGATCGGCTCGAGCGGGCGCGGTTCACAGCGAAAAGGCCCGTGGGTCTTCTCGTCGATCTGTTTCCCAGGCAAGACGGGCGCCATTTCGATCTGCGGGTCGATAATCTCGGCCTCCTCCTGACCGAGACCGGCATGACCGAACGTCTCGATGGGGGGACGGCCCGGGTAACAGGCCATGTGGGAGACAGTGCCACCGGTACGCTGCCGCCGTTCCAGGGTGTGATATCGGTTTCGCCTTTCACGTTCAGGCAGCCCCCTGCGGCGCTCACGGCAGCCACGCATCTTTCGGTCTTCAACTGGTCCCAGGCGAGCCATGACCGGTTCGAGGTGCAGCATCTGCACCTGCCGGTCAGGCTCCATGATGATGTGATGACCATTCATGAGGGGCATCTGGGCAACCCGGCACTCGGTGCCACGCTTGAGGGCAATATCGGTCTCGATAGCGGTGTCCTGGATCTCAGAGGCACAGTTGTTCCGGTTTTCGGCATCAATGCGGCACCGGGGCGTTTGCCCAATGTCGGCAAGCTCTTCTCACCCGAGAAGGGCGGCGGTGTGCTTGCCGCGACGTTCACCGTCAAAGGTACGGCAAATAATCCCGATCTCTCGGTCAATCCTTTCGCCATGCTGTTACCCGGCGTGATGCGCGAACTGGCGAAATAAGGTCGGCAGGCGCATAAGTCAGGTTTACTACCCCGCCAGGGGTCTTATGTCTGGATATGCGGTCTGGCTCCTGACGGGCATTCGTTACTCTCCTGAACCGCCCAATCTGGTCGCGGCGCAGAAGCAGCGAACGCCGCAAGGGATGCCCCGGGTTCGGACGCGGGATCTGAAGTGGCGACAGTGCAGGAGAGCGGTCATGCGCGACGACGGGAATGCGGATCTGTTTGGAGGCCCTTCGGGATCATCTGGCGGACCGGGGTCTTCGCGACGCGCCTCGCATCATGAGGCGTCCCGGACCGGGGGCGATAGCACCATGCGCGACCCGGCTGTTTCCGGCCCGGATGCGCGCGGACCCGCATCTGCGTCCATGACCACGCAAGCCCGTCAGACCCAGCCTCTCGCTGACAGGCTTCGGCCGAGAGTGCTCGCGGACGTTGTTGGGCAGGATCATCTGCTTGGCGCCGATGGGCTGCTGAGCCAGATGTTGCGCCGCAACACGCTGCCAAGCCTTATCCTCTGGGGTGGTCCGGGCTGCGGCAAGACCACGATCGCGCGTCTGCTGGCGCGTGAGGCGAAGCTGCGTTTCGAGCAGATTTCAGCGGTATTTTCCGGCGTGGCGGATCTGAAAAAGGCTTTTGAGACGGCATCGCGTTTCCAGCAGGAAACCGGGCGCGGCACCCTGCTCTTCGTCGATGAGATCCATCGCTTCAATCGGGCCCAGCAGGATGGGTTCCTGCCTTATGTCGAGCGTGGCACGGTCATTCTCATCGGGGCAACGACGGAAAATCCCTCCTTCGCGCTGAATGGAGCCCTGCTGTCGCGCTGTCAGGTTCTGGTGCTCAACCGTCTGGACGATGACGGTCTCGACAGGCTCCTGCAGCGCGCCGAGGCAGAGTCCGGCCAGTCCTTGCCTCTCACAATCGAGGCGCGGGCCGCGCTCAGGGCCATGGCCGATGGAGACGGGCGCTACCTGCTCAATCTGGTCGAGCAGGTGCAGGCCCTGCCTGAGGGAACACATCTCGATACGGCCGGTCTGGCTACAGTCGTTGCCCGGCGTGCCGCGCTTTATGACAAGGACCGCGAAGAGCATTACAATCTGATTTCCGCGCTGCATAAATCCCTGCGTGGTTCCGACCCCGATGCCGGGCTTTACTGGTTTGCCCGCATGCTCGAAGGAGGCGAGGACCCGCGTTACATCGCGCGTCGTCTGACCCGTTTTGCGGCTGAGGATGTCGGCATGGCCGATCCTTCTGCCCTGCCACTCGCGATTGCTGCCTGGGAGACCTATGAGCGACTTGGCAGCCCCGAGGGCGAGCTGGCTCTAGCGCAGCTTGTCGTGCATCTGGCGACGGCGCCGAAATCGAACGCTGTTTATCGGGCCTATAACCAGGCACGCAAACTTGCCCGGGAAACAGGCAGCCTCGGACCGCCTCATCACATACGCAATGCGCCTACCCGCCTGATGAAGGATATCGGCTACGGGAAGGGCTACGAATACGATCACGACACGGCAGACGGGTTCTCGGGTCAGAATTACTTCCCGGATGAAATGGACCGTGTCGCGCTCTACCAGCCCACAGACCGGGGCAGGGAAAGTGAGATCAGAAAAAATCTGGACAGGCAGGCCGCAATACGGGCAAGCCGTCGCCCATGAGTGTTACGACCCGTATTGTCAGTGAAGATGAGGCCGATATGCGCCTCGACCGCTGGTTTCGCCGCCATTATCCCGACCTCACCCAGGGGGCGCTCCAAAAGCTGTGCCGCACGGGGCAGGTGCGCCTCGATGGCAAGCGCGTGACCGGGGCAAGCCGTCTGGCTCCCGGGCAGAGCCTGCGTATTCCGCCTCTGCCCGCGCCCATGGCCGCCCAACCCGATCGCCCTGCGCCGCTGGACCCGCAGCTGGCCCGCGAGATCGAGCGCATGGTGGTCTATCGCGACGATCATGTGATCGTGCTCGACAAGCCCTCGGGTCTGCCCACGCAGGGTGGCCCGGGCATTACCAAGCATATCGACATGATGCTGGACGGTTTGCGTGGCGATTTATCCGACCGACCGCGCCTCGTGCACCGTATCGACCGCGATACGTCCGGGCTTCTGCTTCTGGCGCGTACTCCTGGTGTCGCGGCCAAGCTGGCGGCCGCGTTCCGCGGGCGCGATGTCGAAAAGACCTATTGGGCCATTGTCGTCGGGCGTCCCATGCCAGGAACCGGCGTCATCGATCAGCCTCTGGCCAAACTCGGTGCCGGTAATGGCGCGCTTATGATCGCCGCCACACGTGACGATGAAGATGCCGTGGTGGCCAAGACCGATTATGAGGTGGTGGACGCCGCAGGCAAGCGCCTGTCCTGGCTGGCGCTGAAGCCGCTGACCGGGCGCACTCATCAGTTGCGCGTTCATTGCGAGACACTCGGTACGCCAATTCTGGGCGACCCTAAATATGGCGGCAAGGCCGCGCATATGGAGGGGTTTATCGACCGCCTGCATCTTCATGCGCGCGCGCTCGATTTCCCTCATCCGGCGGGTGGCAGGCTGCGTGTGGCGGCCCCTCTGCCGTCCCATATGCGCGATACGTTCAAGGATCTCGGCTTTACTGCGGGTGACACACCCAGACCGGAACGGATCGGCGCCAGGGGAGGCAAGAAATGAAACGCCTGATTGCAGCATTGATCGTCGTTCTGGTGCTCGCAACCGGTCTGGCCGTCACGGCGCAGGTCCTGATCGACCGGTCGAATCTCAGACAGGACGTGATTGCCGCAGTCAAGCGACAGACGGGACGCGATCTCACAATGGCGCGTTTCTCCGTCGGGGTTCTTCCCTGGCCGGGCTTCAGCGCCCGTGACGTCGTTCTCAACGGGCGTAACGGCGCAACGGACGAGCCTACCCTTCGTGCACGGGACATACGCGCATCGATTGCCCTCATCCCGCTCATGTGGCGAGAGATACGGCTGGAAACCCTGACCCTGAACCAGGGAAGCGTTTTCTTTGTGCGTGATCCTGAGGGGAGGGCAAGCTGGGAGTTCGAGCGGCCTTCCGGAACATCGGACAGGGAACCGGGAGCGGCAGCTCAGGGCGCGCCGCATCCGGAGGCGAACTGGAAGCTCAGGATCGGGTCAGCCAAGCTCAACAGGATGACGCTTGCGCTCAATGATACGAGGGCACATCGCAGCGGCGAGGTCATGATCGACCATGCGGAGTTCGACGGACTCGCTTCGACGGCCCCCTATCTCGATATTCACGGCCTGAAGGGCACAACGCCGTTCCGCCTCAACGGTCATGTCGGACCGTTATCCGTATTCCAGGGCGACAACCCGCCTTGGGCGGTGAGTCTGGGTGCCACGCTGGGGCAGGACGGCAAGCAGCAGGACTGGCTCAATCTTGATGGCCAGATCACGAATACGCGCCAGTTGCGCGGTTTCTCGGGTGTTGCACGGGGTGAGATCGCATCGCTCAGGGACCTTGAGGCGCTGTTTCCGAATGCAGGACTGCCAGATTATCGGGGTATTGGCGGTGAGATCGGCTTTTTCGATGCTGATCCGCAGAATGGGTCTGCCGGGTTCGATATTGCACGGCTCGGCATCAACCATCTGCATTTCCATCTTAATGCTTCGCCGAGTTGGCATGGCGTTTCGATATCCACCGTCCATGCCGATGCCGATACTCTTTCTTCCGCGCTGACGATCAGTGGCGTGGTCCAGGGCGTGAAGCCCGAAATCGCGCTGCAGGGGCGGTTTGGCACGCTGGCCCAGGCCGGAACGGCATGGCAGTCAGGGCTGGCCACCCCATTACCCGTTTCACTCGATATGCGTGATGCCTCACGACTGGGATCGGCCTCGGGCCTGACGGCCCATGTGAACGGTCAGGTAGGGGTCAATGACACTGCCCTTGCGCTTGATGGGCAGGCGCAGAGCCTTGACGTCATGCAGACTGCACTTCACGACGTTGCCCTCAAGGGGAATATTCTGCGCGATGCGTCGGGTGTGGTTCAGATCAGGCAGCTTTCCCTGACAAGCCACGAGGCAGAGGGCACGCTCGAAGCGACAGCTAGAATGCCTCTTCTATCGTCATTGGAGGGCAAGCTGCATTTCACGCATCTCGATCTCGATGCGCTCAGCGGCCTCTGGTTGGGGCGCAAGGATGCTGCAAACGGCAGCAAGCCGGGCAGCGTGCAAACTCCTTCTGCTGTATCATCGCCGATCACCGCCCTCACTCGATCAGCCAGCACGCAGGACAGTAGCGCAACCGGCGCAGGTGCGGCTCCTCTGCGACCTCTTCCCGGGGGAGCGACCATCGAAGAGACCGTTCCGGATGCTGCGTCTGTCCTGAGGCAGGGGCAGGCTTCCGTCGATATCTCCGCCGATACGATTCGCTTCAACAAGGCTGAATATTCGGGGGTCACGACCCATCTCGGTCTTGATCGCGGAAAGCTGACGCTCGACAGGATCAAGGGAGAGGGTAACGGGATGACCCTGTCGGGTCAGGCCGTCTATGACATGGCGACGCACCCTGCACATGTCAGTGTCACGTTCTCGCCGCTGCTTTTTCCTGCGACGCTGGGCCAGAACCTGCTGGGCCTTCCGGACCTGTTTCGAGGCCCACTGATGCTCGTGGGGCAGATCGACGCGCAGGGTGACAGCAAGACTGCACTGATCGACAGCATGAACGGTCATCTTGGGCTGTCCATGGTCGGTGGGACCATCGATGCGTCACAACTCGGGCCTTATCTTGGAGATGCTGCCCGGTCTCTCCTGTCTCATCGTGATCTCGATGTCCGCTGTCTCGGGCTGCACGCCCGTTTCGAGAATGGCAACGCCCAGCTCGACACGATCGGGATGGAGGCCGGCGCCCTCAGCCTTTCCGGTCATGGAGTCTATGGTCTGGGAGCAGGGACGCTCGACCTGCATCTTCTGCCTCGGATCGGTTTTGGTGGAACGGGCGCGTCTACACCGGTGCTGGTCACGGGAACGCTGGCCTCACCGCAGGCGCGTCAGGAAGCAGGGGCAGGAGGACGGTTTCAGCTTACGATCGGAGGTGCTGTTCCAGACAACTGCCCGGACATCCTGAGTGCGTCCCGGGAATCCTTTGTCGGTGAAGCCGCTCCAGCGCCGAAGAAGCACTCCCAGGCATCCGAACTGCTTCACGGGTTGGGGATATTGCATTGAGCCAGTCCCTCAAACGTTTCTGGAATGACGTCGCGGTCGCGCAGGAGGCGGAACAGCTTGCCTTTACCGTGCGTCTCGACGGACGTGCTTTTCGTCTTCCTGGCGGCACCACGCTCACCGTCTCATCCCGGGCGTTGGCGGAGGCTATTGCGGAAGAGTGGCGTGCTATCCCTGCGGGTGCCACGTTCCGGACGAGCGATCTGCCTATGACCCAGATGGCGGGCACGCAGATCGAGCGGATTGCGCCGGACCGCACGCAGATCATCGGCGGCCTTGCGGCCTATGGCGATAATGACCTGCTATGTTATCGCGCCAGTGGTTCGTTGGGACGGGAGCAGGACGCGCTCTTCGATCCGGTTCTGGACGAGTTCAGCCGTCGCCATGGTGTCAGGCCGCCGGTCACGCGCAGCCTCATGCCAGTGACGATAGAACCTGCTCTACAGCAAGCCTATGGTTGCGCTCTAAAGGCGATGGACGATCCCGGACTTGCCTGTGCGGCGGTCTGTGCTCCTGCGACCGGAAGTCTCATCATCGCTATTGGACTCGTGCAAGGCTGGCTCCTTGCCGAGCAAGCCTTGGCGATGGCCAGTGTGGAAGAGCGTCATCAGATGGCGCAATGGGGCGAGGACGATGCGTTGATCGGTGAGATCGAGCGTAACGGTATGGATCTGGCGGCGGCTCTGCGTTTTCATGCGCTTTCGCACCAATCCGAGACGAAACAGGCATGATTTCGCCATGTTTGCTGCCTAATTCACTCGCCTAAGAGGTCATCACATTCGGTGATCATTGGTTACTCGACTGCTGGGACAGGGGATCCTAAGCAGTATCGGGTTATCCATATGAACTCAGGCAAGGATCAGATATGTCTTCTCGTATTCAGGCCTTTCTGGATGAGAAAGTCGTCGCTGAAAATCTCATTCGCCGTATTCCATTCAAAGTCAGATCAGCTCATTTCGTTGCGCGCTGTGTGCAGAATGTCTGGCTCCTTCTTGCGGCGACGCCCGTTATTGTCGTGATCTGTGCGATCAAGGGCTGATTATTTTTCCGAACGGATCGCGGCCTACGCCCTTCGGAAGGCAGCGGAGTGCCGTCATCGTCCAGCGCGTACTGCCGTGGGCGGACAACATGCTCTGATGCGATCCACTTTCCGGTATTCCGGAAGCTGACCACAAAAAAGCCCGGCGTTTCAGCCGGGCTTTTTTCATTCCGGAAAGCCGTTGCTCACGGGACCAGAACCGTGGCGACAGCCGTTGCGGCAATGCCTTCCTCACGTCCGGTGAACCCGAGACGCTCCGATGTGGTCGCCTTGACCGAGATACGATCGACATCGACCTGAAGCAGGGAGGCAAGACGTTCACGCATGGCCTGCGCGTGCGGACCGATCTTGGGGCGTTCGCAGATCAGGGTCACATCGGCATTGATGAGCATGCCGCCGCGCTGACGGATACGCTCACCCGCATGGATCAGGAAGCGCGCCGAGTCCATGTCTTTCCACTCATTGTCAGTTGGCGGGAAATGGCGTCCGATATCCCCTTCCGCCAAAGCGCCATAGATGGCGTCGCACAGAGTGTGAATGCCGACATCGGCATCTGAATGGCCGGCGAGGCCTCGATCATGGGGAATCGTGATGCCACAGAGAATAAGTGGACGCCCTGCCTCGAAGGCATGGACATCGTAACCAAGCCCGGTGCGCGGGAGAGGGGTAGAGCCGAGCAGTCTTTCCAGGCGCACGAGGTCCTCCGGGAGTGTCAGTTTGATGTTGTCTTCTGCACCCTGAACAAGAGCCACCGGATGTCCGGAGGCCTCGAGCAGTGAGGCGTCATCGGTCACGGGACCCTGGTGGCGGCGATGCAGGTCGAGAAGCAATGGGAAATGGAAGCCCTGCGGTGTCTGGGCGCGCCAGAGGGACTCGCGGCAAATTGTCGTATCGACCAGGCCATCCTTGCCACGTTTGAGGGTGTCGGCCACTGCCACCGCAGGAATAGCCCCCGGATGCTGCGCCAGCGCATCAATCACGCTGGTCACGACCTCGGCCGGAACATAGGGGCGCGCACCGTCATGGACCAACACCAGATCGGGAGGCTCGGGCAACAGGGCCAGGGCTTCCAGTCCTGCGCGCACGCTATCCTGACGCTCACGACCGCCCGGTACAGGTGAAAGGGTTTCTATCCCCTCCAGCGCCTGTGCGAGCAGCGGGTCGTCTCCTACAGGCTGGATGAGCGTCACATGATCACGAAGCGCCTCGGCAGCATGACGAATGACGGTTTTGCCACCGAGCAGCATGTACTGCTTCGGCATGGCGGCGAGGCCAGTCGCGGGGGCAACGCTGGCATCAGCGAAGCGACGACCGGAACCGGCGGCGAGGAGGATGGCAGCAATACGCATGATGTTCAGGGAATGCTGCTTTGTTTTAACGTCGTCAAGCCAAGAAAAAGGGCCTTGCAGCACGCCGCAAGGCCCTCTCCCTCATTCAGATCCTGCCCGGCATTGCTGCAGGCAATACCGGAGCCGGGCGATCAGCGACCGATATCGCGCAGACGGACACCCTGGTTCAGTTTGCGCTCGAGAGATTCGAGCGAAACGCCGCGCGTTTCAGGCACGAAGGCAAGCGTCACGAGGATGAACACAGCATTGAGTGCTGCATACAGCCAGAAGGTGTGCGAGGCGCCAAGCGTGCCCAGCAGCGTCAGGAAGGTCGCGCCAACGATCATGTTGGCGATCCAGTTGGTGAAGGTTGAGCAAGCGATGCCGAAATCACGACCCTGAAGAGGCTGAACCTCCGCGCAGAGCACCCAGATGAGCGGACCGGCCGAGAAGGCGAAACCTGTGATGAACAGGAGGAGCACACCGACCGAGAGGTAGTGCATCATGGTGCCCGAATCCTGGCCGAGCGAAAGCAGGATCGCCAGAGCGCCCATGCCGACAGCCATGATGATGAAGCCCGCGATAAGCATCGGACGACGGCCCCAACGATCGACGAAGCCGATGGCGATAAAGGTAGCCAGCATGTTTACCAGGCCCACGATGGCCGTGCCCCACATCTGACCGTCCTGACCGAAACCAGCGACTTCGAAGATGCGCGGTGCATAATACATCACGATGTTGATGCCCGTGAGCTGCTGCACGATCTGTAGGCCGATACCCAGCATGACCGAGCGACGGAAATTCGGGTTCTCAAGGAAGAGCGAGAAGCCACGCTGCTTCTGCTGCAATCCTGCAGCGATGTCACGAATCTCGCTTTCGGCCTCTTCACGGGTGGTGCGGAGCGAAGCAAGTGTTTCCAGCGCCTCGTCATGACGACCACGCAGCATGAGCCAGCGCGGGCTGTCGGGAAGGAACAGGGACCCTACGAGAAAAACAGCACCCGGCACGGCCACGATGCCGAGCATCCAGCGCCATGCACCGGAATAGGCGAAAAGCGCATCGGAGATGAATGCGAGCAGAATGCCAATGGTGATCATCAGCTGATAGACCGAGATCAGGCTGCCGCGACGCTGCTCGTCAGCAACTTCGGAAATGTAGAGAGGCGCTACAAAGCTGGCGATGCCGATAGCAAGGCCAAGGATCGCGCGCGCGACGATCAGCAGCGTGATCGAGTGAGCAATGACGCAGCAGATCGCGCCCAGAACAAACAGGGCAGCACTGAACACCAGAGCCTTCTTGCGGCCCAGGCCATAGGAAAGACGACCGGCGGCCAGCGCGCCGACAGCCGCACCGAACATCATGGACGACACAATCCATTCCTGGGCGGTGTCGCTCGCCTGAAATTCCTTGGCAATGAAGCCGAGCGCGCCGGAAATCACACCGATGTCGAGACCGAACATCAGCCCGGCGACTGCTGCCAGAATGGCAGCGAGCATCATTTTCCCTACCAGTGGAAGCTTGGTTTCTATTGGAGAAGAGGCTGTAACGTTACTCATATGGGAAGACCTTAGTCGTAGCAGTCTATGGCAGGGCCAGCCGTGGGATCGCCGTTATCACACGAGAAATCCCAAAGTCAGTGTGATCTTTAAGCTTTTGTCACGTTAATTCAAACCAAATTCGTTGTGATCCACATGTTGGGTTCAGAGTGTGATCTGAACGCCGCTTGAGTGTCTGTTGGCCTGCCTCCAGCTCTCCCAGTCGCGAGACTAATATTCGGTTAATTTATCATCAAAAAAGAGAGTAACGGGTATTGATGGGAATATAACCGGAAACAGAGGATTGGAGCCCAGATTGTGGGGCAAGAAAAACGTAAATAAGGCAGGAAACATCATCAACAAAAAACAAGAACCAATACAGATTATTCTGTTCTTTTATAACTCTGCCGTTGGGGCATTCCATATCGACGCGAGACTTGCTGGGTATATCGATCCATTAATTGGGCAAGCAATAACGCTCGCGTTTGAAAATGGATCTGCCCCATGTCTATTCGCTCTCTTGTTTCGAAGTCACTCTCCGTACTTATCGTAACCGGAACGATTACCTCGCTTGGCTCATTGGCTGCTGCATCCACCGGCAGCGTCGGGCATGGGGCTTCCTCATCAGAGGCGCATATTGCCCTTGCCGGTCCGCGTCCCCCGGCTGGTGGGCATGCCGATCCCTGCGCGCTGTATGGCAATTGCGTGGTCGGCACGTCTGAGAGCATCGCCCTTGCCGGTCCGCGTCCGCCTGCTGGTGGGCATGCCGATCCCTGCGCGCTGTATGGCAATTGCGTGGTCGGCACGTTTGAGAGCATCGCCCTTGCCGGACCGCGTCCGCCTGCCGGTGGGCATGCCGATCCCTGCGCGCTTTACGGCAATTGCGTGGTCGGTACGTCTGAGAGCATCGCTCTTGCCGGACCGCGTCCGCCTGCCGGTGGGCATGCCGATCCCTGCGCGCTGTACGGTAACTGCGTGGTCGGTACGTCTGAGAGCATCGCTCTTGCGGCCTATCGCTCGGTCGCAGTTGGGGTGTACAGGCTCGTTTGAGCTCCAGATGACGACAGGGTTGGGCTGAGCTGATATTGCGGCTTTTTAACGACTAGCCCTTCCGCATGACCTAGACTTCGTAGACGATAAAATAGGCGGGGATTTCAGGAGTCGAGTGATAGCTTCAAGTGCATCTTTCCAACCTGAAACGGCTGCTGTGCCCTGCGGGGAAACAGCAGCCGCCGTGCGCCGCCCGCATTTGAAATCGTGGCTTTTGGCCACGCTGATGTTCACCCTGTTGATGCAGGGCCAGGCTCGTTCGGCCCCGGATGCTGATCTGCCAATGAGATTGTTTTCCCAGCGCGATGGGATCGACAGCTCGTATATTTTCGGAATGGCGCAGGATCGGCAAGGGTACCTGTATGCTCTCACGCTACGCGCCCTTTATTTTTTCTCAGGTCAGCGATTTTACGAGGTTCCGCTGATTGGAGGAGGCGGGGCGGTTTCCCATGCTGACACGCTGAGTTTTCTGCCTGATGGCCGCTTGCTGGCCGTACGTGATGGGTCTCTCTACCTTTCTGATCAGCCAACCAGTGCACGTACGTCCCCGGCGGCTTTCAAATTCCGTACGGTCAGGACCGCTAATGTACGACGGATCCAGAACCTTTACGTCGAAGGGAGCGTCATTTTCGCCCTTGATTCGAGGGGAGTGCATTCTTGCAGTCTTGCCTCAGGTCCCGTGCTCGCTTGCGAAGCGTCACTGCCGATGGGCGGGAAGCAAGCCCAGCAACTCGACGGCCATCTTGTTCTGCGGGATGTTGCGACAAATCAGTTCAGCGACGTCACGGGTATTCACCGGTTCGTATTGCCGCAGGATGCTGCGGTACCCAAGCAGATGTACGAACGCGGAAACCGATCTCTTTTCGCCTACCGTCGCGGAGAACTCCTGATCCCGGAGCTCGGCGGTCGTGTCACGATTTTGCCGTTGGGCTGGGATTTCGACAGGGGAACGATCATTGATCGTCCGCTCTTCACAGCCCGATCGTCTGACGCAACGGTGTTCTTTGATGGAAGTCACCTCCTGTCCTATGACGGTGATTACTGGAGTTCGCTCAACCACGAATTATCTCGTGAACAAGATATCTATTTCGGCTTTGTCGACAAGGATAGACAGCTCTGGACCGTTCAGGATGCTGTCGAACTGACCAAACTTATTGGCTGGGGCGTCTGGGAAAATCTGGAGCCTCAGAGCATACGATCGGTCTGGTCAGTGCTGCCCGATAACGGACGGCAATTGCTGTTCACCGACCACGGGGTCTATCCGCTGCATCATAACGAGGTCGGCGAGCGTCTGCGCGAAGGGAATTTCTTCTTCGGATTGAAGGACGGAAGTTCGGGTTACTGGGCCCCCGTAGACGATCAGTTCCTGCTCCATTGTCAGGATCGCCCGCAGGGATTTGTGTGCGATCGCAAACTGCCCATGAGCCGCGTCATGGGGCTAGGGCAATCGGCTGACGGCTCGAGGCTGTGGATCGTCTCCGATGACGGTCTCTTCGAGCTTATGGAGAGTGATGGTTCCTCGCCGGTGCTTGCGACGGATGATAAAGGCAAAGCTCTGGACAAACCTTCGGGCGCCCTTGCCATGCGTGACGACGGTACGCCATGGGCGGCCATTGGCGGGGCTCTCTACAGACGGGGGAGCGACGGGCACTGGGTGAAAGCCGTCACGCACTGGCCGAACTCACGCGATTTTTCGCCGATGACCATGGCATTTTCCTCTCACGATGATCTGTGGGTCGGAGGTCTGCGCGCGCGCGCAGGATTGCTCCATCTCACCCTTGAAGGGGCACGCGTCGCACATATCGAGCAGATCGATCCGGGGCGCACGGGATCCCCTATCGTCTTCAGCCTGCTCGCAGACTCCCACAGGCGTCTGTGGGTTGGGACCGAGAACGGGCTTGCGGCTTATGACGGCCAACAATGGGTCCGCCTGACGAAGGATGACGGGCTGATTTCAGCCAACATCAATCAGCAGGGACTGACTGAGGACCATGACGGCACGATCTGGGTGACCACCACTCGAGGTGTCTCACACCTGATGCATCCGGAGCATTTTTTCGAAAAAACCGCATTAAATCCCGTTTTCGTGCAGGTCCGGCTCGGCGATCATCTGCTGCCAGAAAAGGCCGTCCCTTTTTCGCGCGATCCGCTGATGGTGACGCTAGGGTCGCTCAATACAGCTCTGGCACCGACAACCTATTTTCGTTACCGGCTGGAGGGTGTCGATCAGAGCTGGATCAAGACGACAACCGGTGAGATACGCTACAATTTCGTCCCGCCCGGTCATTCACGGCTTGTGGTGCAGGCCATCAACGATAATCGCAATCTGATATCCAGGCCGATCATCCTTGAAATCAGGATGCAGCGCCCCTGGTGGGCCACATGGCCACTTATCGCCGTTTACGTCATTTCCGTCGTGGCGGTTCCTTACGCTCTCACGCGGTTCAGGTTCCGCTATCTGGTCAAGCGCCAGAGACGGCTCGAAGCTCTCGTTGATGAGCGCACCAGGGAGATGCGCGCCGCGCAGGATGCTCTCGAGCAACAGGCCCGTCAGGATGGTCTGACCCGCCTGATGAATCGTAGGACGGCAGAGGCAAGTGCGAAGCGTCTGCTGGAAAAGCTCGCCCGTCCTGATTACGACGGTGAATATCGCTCGGCGACACTGGCGCTTTTCGACGTCGACTACTTCAAGGCGATCAATGACACGTTCGGGCACATGATTGGCGACGAGATTCTCGCCGGTATCGGGTCACGCCTGCTCAGAGACAAGAAGCCCGATGAAATCATCGGTCGCTACGGCGGCGAGGAATTCCTGATTGTCATCCACGGTGATGCCCACGCCTCGCATGCACGCGTTGCCCTTCTACTGGCCGCGTTGAGTGAGACTCCCTTCGAGACGAAGGTGGGCGCGCTGACAATCGGATGCAGTGCGGGCATAGCGCGTACCTCTCCCGAGGAAAGCTGGGCAGATACGCTGGAGAGGGCCGATCAGGCTCTTTATCAGGCCAAGCTTGAGGGACGTGGCCGCATGATTGTCAGTGAACGAGACCGAGACGATGGGGACTATCCAGGCTGAAAGCCGGGATGACGACGTCGAAACGTTCGGCAGTGGCGGGGATGATCATCGAATAGACCCCGCGCATGAAGCCGCAGGGCGTGGGGAGTGCAACGCCCGATGTGTATTCGAAAATTTCCTGCGCAATCAGGATCGGCTGTTCGCCAACGACGCCCTCACCATGGACGTGATCTGTCTTGCCCCGTCCATCGGTGATCTCCCAGAAGCGTCCCAGGAGCTGGATCGTCTCATCACCGCCATTCTCGATACGGATATGATAGGCCCAGGCGTAATGGTGGTCTTCAGGTTGTGACTGGTCCTCCAGCCAGAAGCTGCGCACTGACACGGTCACATCGCCGGTCGTCGCTTCATAGCGCGGTGCAGCTTCAATGGCTTCGATGATGCTCGTTTCCGGATCGGCTGCGAGGCGGGAGGGGGCGGGCTTGTGCGACGACATGCCCGCCTTGTAGGCTCAGGGTTGCGTCAAAGGCAATCAGCCATTCAGCGCAGCAAGGCTTCGTTTAAGATCGGCAATCAGATCGACACTATCCTCCAGCCCGACCGAGAGACGAATTGCCCCGTCTGTAATTCCAAGACGGGCTCGTTCCTCTGCGGCGACCTTGGAATGGGTGGTCGTGGCAGGATGGGTGGCGAGTGACCGCGCATCACCGAGATTGTTCGAGATCGCGATCAGCCTGAACGCGTTCATGAAGCGGAATGCCGCATCCTTCCCGCCTTCGACCTCGAAAGCAACGAGAGAGCCCCCATTGCTCATCTGCTTCTCCACCAGCGCGCGCTGCGGGTGAGAGGCAAGACCGGGATAGGATACACGCTTGATTCCCGGTTGATTCTCCAGGAAATGCGCGACGGCGCTCGCATTGGACGCCATGGCGTTGACACGTAGCGGCAGGGTCTCGAGCCCCTTGAGGAGTACCCAGGCATTGAACGGAGAAAGCGCGTTCCCCGTATTACGTGTGAACGGCTGAAGAACTTCCTCGATCCACTGCTTGCGCCCGAGAACAGCTCCACCGAGCACACGGCCCTGGCCGTCAATATGCTTGGTACAGGAATACAGCACCACGTCCGCGCCAAGTTCGAGGGGCTTCTGTCCCACGGGGGAGGCAAAGACATTATCGACCATCAGAAGAGCGCCGGCCTGGTGCGCCAGTGTGGCGATGCGCTCGATGTCGAGCACGTCCAGCATAGGGTTAGAGGGACTCTCGATGAGAACGGCGCCCGCCGGGGTAGAAAGCGCCGCCTCCCAGCCCGCCCAGTCATCTCCATCGACCAGTACCGTCTCTATGCCATAACGCGGCAGAAGCGTCGTCACGATCCAGTAGCAGGAGCCGAACAGCGCACGTGAGGCGACAACGCGATCACCCTGCTTCAGATGCGACAATAAGGCGGAGGAAACAGCTCCCATGCCGCTCGAGGTGACGATGCAGGCTTCGGCCCCTTCCAGCAGGGCCAGACGCGCCTGAAGTGCATCGGTGGTCGGGTTGCCAAAGCGCGAATACTGATAATGGGTCACCTCACCGGTGAAGGTGGCAGCGGCCTGTTCGGCACTGTCATAGACAAAGCCCGAGGTCAGAAAGATGGATTCACTGGTTTCGCCATGTTCCGTGCGGCTGACATCCTGGTGAAGCAGGCGCGTGGACGGGCCATATGTTTGATCTGTCATGGAAAAGACACTCCAAAATGCACCGAGGGATAGGGTGCGATTCTGGCCGTGGAAAACCTGGGACGCGGACGATCCCGGGCCTCTTTAGCGCTGTTGTTTAACCTCGCCGCAATCCGGCCTTTCAAATCGCGAGGGTCGTCTGCTCGTCCGAGCGGGCAACGGGCCTGACTATGCGCAAAGCTGTCTGGCTTCGTCAACGGGGGCAGGGGCGATTGCATCGGCAGTCGGGCTGCGCTAAGAGACGCATCACGCGGGTGTAGTTCAATGGTAGAACGGCAGCTTCCCAAGCTGCATACGAGGGTTCGATTCCCTTCACCCGCTCCAGCCTCCGAAATCCGACTGATTGTTTCAGCCGCGCAGAAGCTTCTTTTTTGGAGCGTCCTCCGTCTTTTTCGGCGCAGCTTTTTGCGGTGCAGCGGCGGGAGCTCCATCCTGATAAATCGTGCCGTTCCAGGTCCAACGATCGTTCTTGTCGATCAGCAGGTCATTCATGCCATTATGGCGACTCGACAGCACTGAGATGGCACCGCTGACTGAGTCCAGCACGAGTTTCCATCCTCCCTTGTGGCGCAGGTAGACCGAGGTCGAGCAGCCTGCCGAGCCGCAAAGTCGCGCTGACTGCAACTGCACAAACAGGGCCATATCCGTCTTGTCAGACGAAAGAGGCGCCGAAGCCACAAGAACGACCGGCTGGTCGTCGTGCTTGGCGGCATCTGCCAGATCGGCCGCGTTCAGTTGGCGGGCCTCATGGTCGAGATTGGTCCCTGGCAGGGAGGAAAGGATGACCGGGTGCGGGTCGGGATTATTCGACGAAGCGGCGTGGCGTGTCTTGGCCGAGGTAAGTGGGGCACCAAGACACCACAAGGCCGTGCTCAGCACAGCAATCCGCGCCAGAGCCGTGGAATAACGCATCGACTTGTCTTTCATGTTCATCTCGCGCCGACTCGCAAAGATCGATTTGTGACCGAAGCTCTTACGCGTGACGCAGGGTCACGACCAGTACGTCGCGATAAGCCGGCCGGGCCGGGTCGATGGGCTCCACCGGGGTAACCCCATGATAAACGCGGTGGTCGTCCACCAGAGCGGTATCGAGAGGCGAGGCAAGCGTGAACGAGCCTATTTCCTGCCTGTGGTCATCATGGATTGTCGTCACCCCCGATGCGACATTCTCGCGGCTGACCATCAGGACGAACACCCAGTCCACCCCGTCGCGATGCATGCCCTCTGGGGTAGGGCGGCCCAGATTGCCCGACTGGGCCTCGATCCGGAACTGATGCACCTCAGCGTGCCAGCTATCTGGCTGGGTCGAGGCCGGGGTCATACGTAGGGCCAAAAGATGGGCAGCATTGAGAATGGACAGCATGACCGGATGGGATGCAATGGCATCCTCGATCGGCCCGAACCAGCGCTCTATCCCACCATTCAGCAGATTATAGTCGCGGCTCTGATAGTGCGGCTGGTGACGCTTGCGGTCGATACGCCCTCCGGCCAGGGCATAGGTGGCGTAGCGCCGCTTACGGTAGCGACCGCCATCGGCCATGTAGCGATCAAGCCCAAGCCTGTTCCAGCTCTCTGCGAAACGTTCCCAGTCCTCGAAGCCGAATGTCTGGAGGAAGGAGCGCATCTCCGGGCCCCGTTCGAAGGCATAACCTTGCGCCTGAAGCGCCTGCACCAGAGCATCGAGACGTTCGGCCTCGGCCGGGGGGAGGGATTGTGAACGCTGAAGAGGCATGGATCGAGACTACCGTTGATCGGATGTTATTTGTCCAGACGAGGCCGGGTCGGGTTCAGATGGGCTTTCAGGAAAGCTGCCGTCCCGCGCGCAAGGCCCATAACGCCGATCTGATGCTGACGGAAAATCAGATCGTGCAGCCATCTTGGTGCCAGTCCGCGTAGGAGACCGCCTCCGAAGCTTGTCGAGGAGCCGACCATACCCCACCCATTATAGTCACCCAGCGATACAACGGCACCACGGTCGCGGTAAACAAAAGTGGAGGGCTCGCGACCCTGCGCGATGATCGGGATCGCGCGACCGAGATAGATTCCCTGCTGGCGCGCTACCTGGGCTGTTGCCGGGAGGGGCGAGTCATTGATTCGTGCGCAATCGCCGAGGGCGAAAATCGAAGTGTCGCGAGTCGACTGCATATGGTGGTTCACCACAATCTGTCCGCCGCGCGCGATGTCCAGGCCCTCGAAAAGCTCGGTCGCGGCACTGGCGCGGACGCCGGCCGCCCATACACGCAGCGAGGCCGGTACGACGCGGCCATCCTTGAGGTGGAAGCCTGCCTCGTCCACCGAGGTGACCATCGCCTCGGTCAGAACGCTGACCCCGAGGGCTTCAAGCTGCTTGCGCGCATCATTCGACACACGCTCGGGAAAGGCCGGGAGAATGCGCTTGCCTGTCTCGATCAGGGAGAGGCGCAGGAGGGTACGACGTGCTTCCTTGCCATATCCGGGCGCCAGATCGATGGCGCTGCAGAGCTCGGCCGCAAGCTGCGTGCCCGTTGCACCACCCCCGACGATACCCACCTCGAGCGTCGTGTTACGCGCGGCAGCGTCGCGGAAGGCCGCCCGGAATTTTTCGTGAAAGCTGCTGGCATCCGGCAGGGAGTCGATGAAGGTGCAATTGGCCATCACCCCTTCGATCCCGAAATCATTCGAACGTGAGCCGAGCGAGACGATCAGCATGTCGTAAGGGATGATCTCGTCATTCGCGAGACGGATCTCATGCTTCTCGCGGTCCACACTACTCAATGAACTCTGGATGAAGCGAAAGCCGAAGCGACGGCTTGCCTCGATGAAGGTCGTGCAATCGCGCGACTCTTCGCCCGTGCCAGCTGCAAATTCATGCAGCATCGGCTTCCAGTAATGCACGGCGCCCTTGTCGATCAGCGTGGTTTCGATGTCGCGGTGACGACCGCGACCCAGCGTCATCGCTGTTTCCATCCCGGCAACACCGCCGCCGATGATGACCACGCGAAATCCATTTGCCATGCCTGTTCCTCCTCGGCGTCGCCCGGGCATGGAGTACGACGCTGATATGATTGCGTTTACCGTGAGCTGTGCTGGCTCATGACCCATAATGTGGGTGCAATCAACGCGTCCGTCCAGACACGGGATGCCCTCTCCTGAACAAAAAGGGACAGCGGAAGTACTAAATCAAATGAAAATGCGGTGCAATCGCAACTTCCGATGAGGTCTGTCCGAAAAATTGTCGGATGGGAAGGGAGGAAAAGGGGGGGACGACCGGCCCATGAGGGCCGGTCGAGGGAAACGAAATTCAGCTTCTGTAGGAGCCGTTGATGTCGATGTATCCATGGGTCAGATCGCAACTCCAGATCTGGGCATGGCCGTTGGCGAGCCCGAGATCGATCTGGATGTCGATATCCTGTCCCTTCATGTGATCCACCACCGGGGTCTCGTCATAACCTTCGACAACCGTCCCCTGGCGTGCAATCCAGGTGCCTCCGATAGCGACCGAGAGTGTATCGCGATTGGCGGGCTCCCCGCTCTTGCCCACGGCCATCACGATTCGTCCCCAATTGGCGTCTTCGCCCGCGATGGCGGTCTTGACGAGAGGCGAGTTGCCAATGGCAAGGGCAATCTTCTTGGCTGAGTCATCGGAGACGGCGCCGCTGACCCGAACAGTGAAGAGTTTCGTGGCGCCCTCGCCGTCGCGTACGACCATCAGGGCAAGCTCGAGCAGCAGAGAGTTCAGCGCCTCGCGGAACGCGACCAGAGTTGGATCGGCGAGGGAGGTTACGATCTCGTTTCCGGCTTCACCCGTTGCAAAAACCAGCACCATGTCCGAGGTCGAGGTATCGGAGTCGACCGTGATCGCATTGAAGCTGCGTTCGGTGCCTTCTACCAGCAGGGCCTGCAGAATGTCGTGTGATATGGCTGCATCCGTCACAACGAAGCCCAGCATCGTGGCCATGTCGGGGGCAATCATGCCGCTGCCCTTGGCGATACCCTGGATAGTCACCGTGCTCCCCCCGATTTCGACCTTGCGTATGGCCGCCTTGGGGAAGGTATCGGTTGTCATGATGGCGCGCGCCGCATCCTCCCATCCCTCGGGAGAGAGGCCCTCATAAAGACCCGGCATGGCGTCGCTGATACGCTCTGCGTCGAGCGGCTCACCGATCACGCCTGTCGAGGCAAGAAAGACTTCCGTCGCCGGGCAGTGAACGACGCGTGCCGCAGCCGCCGCCGAAATCTGCGTGGCGATGATGCCTGCGCGGCCTGTGAAAACATTGGCGTTGCCGGAATTCACGACGAGCGCGCGCGCCTTGCCCTGAGCCAGGGCGGCGCGGCTCCAGTCGATGGGCGCACCGGGGCATTTACTGCGCGTGAACACACCAGCCGCCGTCGTGCCGGGCACGAATTCCATCATCATGAGATCGGGGCGATCCTTGTAGCGGATCTGCGCAGCGACAGCGCCAAGGCGTACACCGGCCACCGGTTCAAGACGCGGCAGAGCCTGGGCGAGGGGGGAGAGGGGGAGGGCTTTGGCCATGATCTGTCTCCGAACGGTAAACGTCGGAAGGAGGATGCACGGCTCGCGCCTCAGGTCCAGCCCTTCACCCTGAATTCAGGTGAAAAGACTGGAACAATGAGTGAAAAGTGAGGGGGAATACCTCACCTTCCAACAGGCATTACTTCTTCGCAGGTGCAGCGGCAGGGGCATCGCTGATGGGCTTGCCCTGAGCGTCATAGCGCACGATCTTGACCTTGGACTGGGCCTCCTCAACGATCTTGCGCACGTTGTCGCGGATCAGCTGCTGGCGAATTTCGTCATGCACCTGGTCGAGCGGCGGAACGGGCGCTTCACGCGTGGCGAGAACCTGAATCACGTGCCAGCCATACTGGGTCTTGACCGGGGTCTGGCTGATGGTGCCGGGCTTCATGGCGAAAGCGGCCTTCGAGAATTCCGGCAGCATGTCGTCCTTCTTGAACCAGCCCAGATCGCCGCCGCTCGCGCCCGAACCCTTGTCGGTCGAGAGCTTCTTGGCGAGGTCCTCGAACTTCGCCCCCTTGTCGAGCTGCTTGATCACGTCCTTCGCGGTCGCTTCATCGGCAACCAGAATGTGACGGGCATGGATTTCCTGCTCGCCCTTCTTGGAAGCATAATTTGCCTGATAGGCCTGCTTGATGGCGTCTTCCGTCACCATCGGAGCGACCTTTTCCTGCAGATAGGCATTCTGCAGCGCATTATCGGCGGCATCCTGCATCTGGGCCTTCACGTCGGGCTTCTTTTCGAGGCCTTCCTTCAGCGCATCGATCTGGATGGCCTTCTGGCTGACGATCTGGTTCAGCAGAATATTGACCAGCGTGTTGGGCGGAAGCTGGCGCGCCTGCGGCGGCAGGCCGGCAGCAGCCTTCTTGACGTCATCCAGATAGATCTTCTGGCCGTTGACCGAGGCGATCAGCGGGTTGGCGTCGGCAGGGGCAGCGGCAGCGGCCGGGGCCGCATTTGCCGGGGCGGCAGGGGCAGGCGCGGCGAAGGCCGGAGCCACCAGAGTCGTGCCGGAAATGAGGGCGGCGCAGAAAAGAGCCGGGCGGGTAAGCCGCATGGAGAAACAACCTCGAAAAACTCGTGGAACTTCGGTCAGCATGGCGCAGGCTTGACGGCACGGCAAGGCCGCCGGGTACGCTAATCCCGGTTTTGATGGCACTCTTCATGAAGAAATCGTGCACGGGGCCGGGTCTACCGCCCGGGATCGTTGCGCTGCTCGGTTGACCAAGGCAAGGGCGCGCCTTATCTCCTTTCCCGCGTGGACGATCCCGAACCTGCCCCGGCGGGCGCGCTGCGCCCCCGCCCAGTCTGACGGTCAGTGCCCTGTGCACCGGCCTCTTCCGGTCCCGGCGGGAAGGGATCATCCGCCTCTCAAGTTCGCGGTCCGTCCAAGACGGGCCAGTTCGCCAGAAGGACAGTCATGTTCGCTCGTATCGCCCGCGCCGTATTCGGCACCGCCAATGATCGCTCGCTGAAGGGCTATCAGAAGCGCCTGCCGGAAATCAACGCGCTCGAGCCTGCCGTGAAGGCGCTCGACGACGAGGCGCTGCGTGCCAAGACCGCAGAATTCCAGGGCCGTATCGCTGCGGGGGAAAGTCTCGACAAGATCATGCCCGAGGCCTTTGCCGTGTGTCGCGAAGCCTCGCGTCGCGTTCTGGGCATGCGCCACTTCGATGTTCAGCTCGTGGGCGGCATGGTGCTCCATTCCGGTCGCATCGCTGAAATGCGAACGGGTGAGGGCAAGACCCTCGTCGCCACACTCGCCGTTTATCTTAGCGCGCTGGCCGGCAAGGGCGTGCATGTGGTGACGGTCAATGACTACCTCGCCCGGCGCGATGCCGAGGAGATGAGCAAGCTCTACAGCTTTCTCGGCCTGACCACCGGCGTGATCGTGCCCAACCTGTCCGATGACGAGCGGCGTGCTGCCTATGGCTCCGACATTACCTACGGCACTAATAACGAATTCGGCTTCGATTATCTGCGCGACAACATGAAGTACACGCTGGAGGAAATGGTCCAGCGTCCATTCTATCATGCCATCGTGGACGAGGTGGATTCGATCCTGATCGACGAGGCACGCACGCCTCTGATCATCTCCGGTCCCGCAGATGACAGCTCGGAACTCTATCGCGGCGTCGATGATGTCGTGGTCCAACTCGTCAAGCACCCCGAGGCTTTCGAAAAGGACGAGAAGCTGCGTTCGGTCATCCTGACCGAGCAGGGTTCAGATCTGGTGGAGGAGATGCTGCGTGAGGCAGGTGTCCTTCATGAAGGCGGACTCTATGACGTGCACAACATCGCCGTCATGCATCATGTGCAGCAATCCTTGCGCGCCCACACGCTTTTCGCTCGCGATGTCGAATATATCGTGCGCGGCGGCAAGGTGATCATCATCGACGAGTTCACCGGGCGCATGATGGATGGGCGTCGCTACTCCGACGGCCTGCATCAGGCCCTCGAAGCGAAAGAACGCGTCGAGATCCAGCCGGAAAACCAGACTCTTGCCTCGATCACCTTCCAGAACTATTTCCGTCTCTATCCCAAGCTCTCGGGCATGACCGGTACCGCCATGACCGAGGCGGACGAGTTTGCCGAGATCTACAAGCTCGAAGTCGTCGAGATTCCCACGAATCTCCCTGTCGCGCGCAAGGATACGGATGACGAGGTGTACATCACGGCACGCGAAAAATTCGAAGCCGTCGCCAATCTGATTCAGGAAGTCTCCAAGTCGGGCCAGCCGGTTCTGGTCGGGACGACCTCAATCGAGAAGAGTGAGCATCTGTCCAACCTGCTCAGCTCGAAGAGCATTCCGCATTCCGTGCTGAATGCGCGTTTTCATGAAATGGAATCCCAGATCGTGGCGCAGGCCGGTGCCCCGGGGGCGATCACCATTGCCACCAACATGGCGGGCCGTGGAACGGACATCAAGCTGGGCGGCAATCTGGACATGCTGATCCGCCAGAGCCTGGAGAAGATCGAGGACGAGGCCGCGCATGAGGCCGAGATCCTGCGCCTGCGCGAGGAGATTGCGGTCAATCATGGCACGGTCAAGGAGCTCGGTGGCCTGTATGTGATCGGTACGGAGCGCCATGAGAGCCGCCGCATCGATAATCAGCTGCGTGGCCGTTCGGGCCGACAGGGCGACCCGGGTGCCTCGCGCTTCTTCCTGTCGCTTGAAGACGATCTGATGCGCATCTATGGCGGCGAGCGTATGGGCGCGTTCTGGACCAAGCTCGGAATGAAGGAAGGCGAGGCCATCGTTCATCCCTGGCTGAACAAGGCGCTCGAGCGTGCGCAGAAGAAGGTCGAGGCGCGCAATTTCGACATGCGCAAGAATGTCCTCAAATATGACGACGTCATGAATGACCAGCGCAAGGAGGTTTACGCCCAGCGCCGGGAATACATGGCGATGGAAGATGTGTCGGGTATTATCCAGGAGCTGCGCGAGCAGGGCATCGAGGAAGCCGTTCATGCGCGTATCCCCGAGAAGGCCTTTGCCGAGCAGTGGGAGAGCGAGGCGCTCCAGGCCGATCTGCTCTCTCTCCTGAATCTCGACCTGCCGATCAGCGACTGGGCGAAGGAAGACGGCATGGACGCCGCCCTCGTGATCCAGCGTGTGGAGGAGGCTGCGGCTCAGGCGCAGGCTGCGCGTTCCGCCAATATCGGTCCGACCATCATGCGCCATATCGAGAAGCAGGTTCTTCTCACCTCGTTCGACGCCGTCTGGAAGGAGCACCTTCATGCGCTCGACCAGCTCCGTCAGGGAATCGGTCTGCGCGCCTATGGCCAGCGCGATCCGCTGAACGAATACAAGCATGAGGCTTTCCAGCTTTTCACTGCGATGCTTGACGACATGCGACTGCGCGTGACGACCACCATGTCCCGTATCGAGGTGGTGCAGCAGGCCGATCCTTTCCCGGGGACCGAGGGGCAGCAGGTTTTTGCGCCGAATGACGCGGGTTCCGCGGCAGGACTCGAGCCCCGTCAGGTGGGCATGCAGCCTTCGGCACTCTTCCAGTCACCGGGCGCTGGCATGAATGCGCCGGAAATCGAGGGCGGTTACGCGCAGGAGACACCGCGCAACGCCCCGTGCCCCTGTGGATCGGGCAAGAAATTCAAACATTGTCACGGCCGTCTGGCCTGAGACACCCAAGGTTGAGGAGGCTCTGATGGCCGGTCATTCGCAATTCAAGAATATCATGCACCGCAAAGGTGCGCAGGACGCCAAGCGTGCCAAGCAGTTTGCGAAGATCCTGCGTGAAATCACGGTCGCGGCGCGTTCCGGCCTGCCTGACCCATCCTCCAATCCTCGCCTGCGTGCCGCCATGATCGCAGCGCGTGAGGCGAACATGCCCAAGGACAATGTCGAGCGCGCCATCAAGAAGGCCAGCGGCGCTGGTGGTGGCGAGGATTACGTCGAGGTCCGCTACGAGGGCTACGGTCCGGCTGGCGTCGCCGTCATCGTCGAGGGGTTGACCGATAACCGCAATCGTACGGCCAGCGAAGTCCGCGCGG
This sequence comes from Asaia krungthepensis NRIC 0535, assembly GCF_025995175.1. Classification (GTDB taxonomy): domain Bacteria; phylum Pseudomonadota; class Alphaproteobacteria; order Acetobacterales; family Acetobacteraceae; genus Asaia; species Asaia krungthepensis. The sequence goes on along the minus strand of NZ_BAPV01000060.1, from coordinate 143,446 downwards.
CTTTCTCGAAGCATGGCGGCTCGATGGGTGAGAGCAACTCGGTCTCGTTCATGTTCCAGCGTCTGGGCGTGGTCACTTATCCGGTGGCTGCAGCATCGGAAGACGATATGCTCGATGCGGCGATCGAGGCCGGCGCCGACAATGCCGAGCTCACCCAGGACGCGCATGAGATCACCTGCGCGATGGAGAACCTCTTCGCGGTGCGTGACGCCCTTGAGGCGCGTTTCGGTGAGCCGAGCTCGGCCAAGCTGGACTGGCGCCCCGAGAACACGGTGACGCTGGATGAGGAAAAAGCGCGCTCGGTGCTCAAGCTGATCGACGTTCTGGAAGACAATGACGACATTCAGGCCGTCTATGCCAATTTCGATATCCCCGACGATGTTGCCCAGGCACTGGCTGCTTGATCCGACTTCTCGGGATTGACCCCGGTCTGCGCTTCATGGGCTGGGGTCTGATCGATGTGGAGGGCAACAGGCTCCAGCATGTTGCCTCCGGCGTGATCGCGACCGATGGGGCGGAATCCGTCCCCCTGCGTCTGTGCGAGCTGCACGGGGCGCTGCAAAAGCTGATACGCGATTACCAGCCCGCCGAAGCCGCCGTGGAAGAGACCTATGTCAACCGCAACGGCGCCTCGACGCTGAAGCTGGGCTATGCGCGCGGCGTGGCCCTGCTGACGCCCGCCTATGAAGGCCTGCCCGTGGCTGAGTACGGGGCCATGATGGTCAAGAAATCGGTGGTCGGTACTGGATCCGCTACGAAGGAGCAGGTCACCATGATGGTCAAGCGCCTTCTACCCGGAGCGATCATTCACAAGGCCGATGCGTCAGATGCTCTGGCGGTAGCGATCTGTCATGCCCATCATCGTGAAACGGCACGGCAGGTCTCTTCCGGCAGGCGTATGGCCTGACAGGGACGCCGGCGTCATCCCCCTGAGTGACGGGAGGCCGTATGTCTGGCAGAGTGATTTCAGGGGCCCGTGAAACGGGTGAGGGGAACAAATCATGATCGGATTGCTGACGGGCATTGTGGTGAGCACGGAAACGGATCGCTGCATTCTGGACGTGAATGGTGTCGGTTATCTCGTTTCCGCCTCGACACGCACTCTCGCCAATCTTCCGGCCGCTCCCGAGAAGACCCGGCTGCTGATCGAGACCGTGGTGCGCGAGGACGCAATACAGCTTTTCGGTTTTCTGACCGCAGACGAGCAGGAGTGGTTTCGCCTCCTGACCACCGTGCAGGGTGTCGGCGCAAAAGTGGCGCTCGCCATACTCTCCGTGGCAACACCGGGCGATCTCGTGCTCTCGATCAGCGCGGGAGACAAGGCGGCCTTGACGCGTGCGGCGGGTGTCGGCGCACGTCTGGCCGAGCGCATCGTGACCGAGCTCAAGAGCAAAGTGGGCAAGATGCCGACCAGCGGTGCCACGCCGATCGGGCGCAGTGCCAGCGCCGCTATAGGCTCTGTCGAGGCGGATGCCCTGCAGGCGCTGGCCGGGCTCGGCTTTCGTCGTGTCGAGGCATTTCCCGTGCTCAGTCGTATACTGGCCGAGCATGAAGGCGCGACGCTCGACAAGATCATCCGCCTTGCCCTGCGGGATCTGGCGCGATGATCCCGTCGGAACATGGGTGTCACGTCCGGCGGCAGGCCAGAGAGCGAGGCAGAGGTCAGGATAGAGAGCTGGATAGCAGCGAAGGTGGAATGCGATCATGAGCGAGACTGACAGAGGCCCGCTGACGCCCGAGCGTCGCATGGAGGATAACGACCACGGGTTGCGTCCCCAGACACTGGATGATTTCACGGGGCAGCGTGCGAGTTGCGAGAACCTCTCCGTGTTCATCCAGGCGGCGCGCAGCCGCGGCGAGGCGCTGGATCATGTCCTGCTCCATGGGCCGCCGGGTCTGGGCAAGACGACCCTCGCCCAGATCGTGGCGCGTGAGCTCGGTGTCGGGTTTCGCGCGACATCGGGGCCTGTCATCCAGCGTGCGGGTGACCTCGCAGCCATCCTCACCAATCTGCAGCCCAACGATGTCCTGTTCATCGACGAGATTCATCGCCTGCAGCCTGCCATCGAGGAGGTGCTCTATCCCGCGATGGAGGATTTCCAGCTCGACCTGATCATCGGTGAGGGGCCAGCAGCGCGCTCGGTGCGTATCGACCTCGCCCCGTTCACCCTGGTCGCCGCCACGACGCGCGCCGGGTTGCTCGCTACACCCCTTCGGGATCGCTTCGGCATACCGTTACGCCTTGTTTTCTATACCGCCGAGGAATTGCGGTTGATCGTCTCGCGCGGCGCGGCCAAGCTCGGCATGAACCTGACCGAAGATGGGGCTGAAGAAATTGCGCGTCGGTCGCGCGGCACGCCGCGTATCGCCGGTCGTCTCCTGCGTCGTGTGCGTGATTTTGCTGCCGTTGGCGCGCCGCGTGACCGTGCCATCACCCGGGTGATGGCCGATGCGGCCTTAAACCGACTGGAGGTCGACTCGGTTGGGTTGGATGCGATGGACAGGCGTTACCTCAAGCGTATTGCCGAGCATCATCATGGTGGCCCCGTGGGCGTCGAGACGCTTGCCGCAGCGCTGGCCGAAGCGCGGGATACGCTCGAAGATGTGATCGAGCCCTATCTGATCCAAGAAGGTCTGGTGCTTCGCACGTCGCGCGGGCGGATGCTGGGAGAGCGCGGCTGGACGCATCTGGGGCTGAGCGCTCCTGACTCGGCCCGTTCCAACCAGTTCGACCTGTTGAGAGAGAACGATGAAAGCCCATAAGATCGGCTACCGTATCTATTACGAAGATACGGATGCAGGCGGTATTGTCTATCATGCCCGCTATCTGGCGCTTGCCGAGCGCGCGCGTACCGAGGCCCTGCGCATGGCAGGAACCCCCGTTTCGGTGCTGCAGGAAGAAACCGGGCTGGTCTTCGTCGTAACGAAACTTGCCATTGAGTATCATCGTCCCCTGCGTCTGGATGACTGGGCCGAGATCACGACCACGATCGATTCGATGGGTTCCGCACGTTGCCAGTTGCGCCAGATCGTGACGTGTGGCGACATGCATGCCGCCACGCTGACAGTCGAGCTGGCATGCATCATGCAGAATTCCGGGCGACCTGCCCGAATTCCGCCGCGATGGCGTGCATCCTTGGAGGCATTGTCGAGCCCGACCTGAGGACAGGCGGCATGTGATGATGCGTGACGATTCGGGATAGGCGCGTATGACGCATGCACTGTATAGGCGTGTCGCAGAACGAAGCCTCAGGAGGTTTTTTTGGATCGAGCGGTAAATGCGGCTGACCTAGGGGCCGCCGCTTCAGGGTTGTCACCGTTGGACTTGTTCCTGCATGCATCCATCGTGGTGCAGCTGGTCATGGTGGGGCTGATCTTGTGCAGCGCCTTCGTCTGGGCCGTGATCATCGAGAAGATCATCCTGATCCGTCGCGTCAATCGCGAGGCGACAGAATTCGAGGATCGTTTCTGGTCCGGTGGGAGCCTTGAGGATCTGTACGATTCCGATGGTGCCAAACCCCTCCACCCGATGGCGGCCGTTTTCGGCGCAGCCATGGGCGAATGGCGCCGCTCGGCGCGCATCACCGGCATCGATCTTGCGCGCGGTGGTGTGCGCGACCGTGTGGATCGTGCCATCAACATCACCGTTGCGCGTGAAATGGATCGCCTGAGCCGCCGCGTCGTGGCCCTTGCGACCATTGGTCCCGTTGCACCCTTTGTTGGGTTGTTCGGGACGGTCTGGGGTATCATGCACGCCTTCGGGTCGATCGCGGCCATGCACAACACCAATCTCGCTGTCGTGGCGCCGGGTATTTCCGAGGCCCTTTTTGCGACGGCCATTGGTCTTGTTACCGCGATTCCGGCCTATGTGGCCTATAACGTGACCAGCTCTGCGCTCGATCATTTCGCCGAGCGGATGGATGCTTTCGGCACTGAATTTGCCGCGATTCTGTCGCGCCAGTCGGAAGAACGGAGCTAAGCGCCATGGGCATGTCTGCAGGGGGCGGCCCCGCACGCGGCCGCAGGCGACGCCCGGCGTCGGAGATCAACGTGACGCCGCTGGTGGACGTCATGCTCGTGCTGCTGATCATCTTCATGGTGACGGCACCCATGATGACGAGCGGCGTCAATGTCGATCTTCCCAAAACCGATGCCAGCCCGCTCAATGCCGATACGAAGCCGATCACGGTGTCGATCAAGGCCGATGGCGGTATCTATCTGGGTGAGGACCCGGTCTCGGCCGATCAGCTTGTCGCCCAGTTGCAGCAGGCCGCCCAGAACGACAAGGAGCATCGCATTTTCGTCCGCGCTGATGCTCATATCAATTACGGACAGGTGATGGACATCATGGGGAAGATTACCTCGGGTGGCTTCACGCACGTGGCGCTGCTGGCCCAGCAGCCCGCCGCGGGCCAGTAACCAGAGGAGAAGCAGCCTTGCTGCGTCCCCGTCGGTCCGATGTCCGGCGCTTCCGCTATGCGTTGGGAGCGTCGGTTGCAGCGCATGCGCTGTTTATCGGCTTCCTGCTTGTGCGCCTGCCCATGAGCAAGCCGCCCGAGCCCCCCGAACCCCCGCCCGTCGAAATGGCGTTCGAGGATTCCGGTCCGCCGGCAACCCCGCACAAGGCGGATACGCCTGCGCCAAAGCCCGCGCCTGCGCCCGCCCCGACCCCTACCGATGCGCCGCCCGCCCCGACGCCGCCCACGCCTCAACCCGTGGAAGAACCGCCGCCGCCTGCGCCGCCGCCGCCGCCTATTCCGCCGCCAGCGGAGAGCAAGACGCCGCCTCTGCCTGACGTGAAGACGCCGGAGAAAATGGTCGACGACTCGGCAGAGCCCATCAAGGCCTCGCCGCCCAAGCCGTCACCGCCGTCCGCGTCCAAGCAGGTAGCGCCGCCGTCGCCGCAGACGCAGCCTGTCGACAAGCTGCCGGAGACTCCGACCTTCTCGCATATCACGCAACCCAATGCGGCGAAGAAGACACAGGCCGACTCGCATTCGCTGCTGGCGACGCTCGACGCTATGCGCGCCGACCAGAAGCAGACCCATCCGCCGAAAGCCCGCGCGAACCCGCAGCAGGGTGGCGCGCCAAATGGGGGAGGGGCGCCCAATGGCGATATCACCAACGCGCTCAGCTCGGCCGAGCAGAAGGCGATCGGGGGTTCCGTGCGGCGTTGCTACTCGGAGGATACCGAAGCGCGTAATTATGCCTCATTTAGCGCGCATCTGATTGTCACGATCGATGCGACCGGAGAGGCAAGGATGGCCCGTTTTGCACCCGATACCCAGGCGAAGGCAGCAGCCGACCCGTCTTATCGGGCGTTGGCGGAGCGCGCGCGCGATGCCGTGTTGAGCCCGACCTGCTCGAAACTCCCTATACCGTCGAACCTTTTGGGCAAGACACACGAACTGAAATTCGTGTTCCGACCCTGAGGTTTTTCCGATCATGTTCCTTCCAGAGCGCAAGAGACTCGAATTCATGTCACGCGATACGTCCCGTACCGATATGCCCCTGCTGACCGATGAGCAGGCCCAGAGCCTCTCCACCCTGTTCTCGCGTCGCACTGTGCTGGGAGCATCGATTGCCGCAGGCGGTTTGCTGGCAACCCCGATCGGCGCTTTCGCTCAGGCGGCAAGCGCGCCGGGTGAAGCGGAGATCACGGTCGACCAGGCCCGGACCGCGCCGATCCCCATTTCGATCCCATCTTTCGGTCCCGGGCTCGGTGAGCAGATCACGGGTGTGATCTCTTCCGATCTGGACAGCACGGGTCTTTTCACCGTGCTGCCGGGTTCGGGCGGAACACCGGACTTCGCCGCGCTCAAGGCGCAAGGCGCCCGTGCGGCCGTGACTGGCAGCGCTGCCGGGTCGAGCAGCACGCGCGTTGAAATGCGCCTGTGGAACGTGCTGACAGGTGAGCAGATCCAGGGCACGGCCTACACGGCCTCTGCGGGGAACTGGCGCCGCATCGCCCACACGATCGCTGACGTAATCTATGAGCGCATGCTGGGCGAGAAGGGCTATTTCGATACCCGTATCGCCTATATCGCCCGTACCGGCCCGCGCCATCACCAGATCACCCGTCTGGCCGTGATGGATCAGGACGGCGCCAATGGCCATATGCTGACGTCGGGCCAGTGGCTGACTCTGACGCCGCGCTTCAACCCGGTGCGCGACCAGATTGCGTTCATGTCCTATGCCAATAACCGGCCGCGCGTTTACACGTTCGATCTCGGTTCGGGCAGCCAGCGCATGCTCGGCGAATTCGAGGGTATCTCCTTCGCACCGCGTTTCGCGCCCAATGGCAGTCAGGTGGTGCTCTCCGCCACGCGCGGTGGTGGGTCCGACATCTATGTTGTCGATCTCGGCTCCGGCTCGAAGCGCCAGATCACCAACTCGGGTGCGATCGATACCAGCCCGTGCTTCAGCCCTGACGGCAGCCAGATCGTGTTCAACTCCGATCGTGGCGGTTCGCCGCAGCTTTACATCATGAGCGCCTCGGGCGGCGGTGCCCGTCGTATTTCCTATGGCCACGGGACGTATGGCTCGCCAGTCTGGTCGCCGCGCGGCGACCTGATTGCCTTCACGCGGATCGCCAATGGACGTTTCTCCCTGGGCGTAATGGGCCCCGATGGAACGGGTGAACGTATCCTCACCGAAGGCTTCACCGTCGAAAGCCCCACCTTCTGCCCCAATGGCCGCGTCATTGCCTTCTGCCGCCAGTCGGCAGCCGGGGCGGGCGGTGCCGGATTCTCGAGCGGAATCGGGACGATCGATATCACCGGATTCCATGAGCGTCCCATCCGCACCGATACGGGCGCCTCTGATCCGGCCTGGTCGCCGCTTCAGGGCTGAACACCGTGTCTCTGGCGCCGCGTTTTGTGGCGTTGGAGACACTAATTCTGAATTTCTAATGAAATCCACGCGACTTGGCGCGCGATGGTAGTCATGCCGCTTGACCGCGCTTCGCGGGAATGAGTATGGCCGATCTTGGTCGTCGGGATCGGTAAGGCCCAATGGTTCTGGTAACCAGCAAGCAAAACGGGAACTCCGACCTTCGTCTTTAGTTGTCGTCACGCTTCCTGGTCCCGGATGGGGACTATATTCAGGGTTGGCAAAAATGAATTTCAAGCTTCTCGGTGCGCTTGGCCTCGCAGTCGTTCTGGCTGCATGCTCGGATGAATCTAACAAGGGTGCATCGACCGGTGCAGGCGCAACGGCTCAGGAAACCGGCGCTGCGCCCGGCAGCGAAGCCGATCTGGTCGCCAATGTCGGCGACCGCGTCTTCTTCGACCTGAACCGCAACACGCTTTCCAGCGATGCGCAGGCAACCCTCGACAAGCAGGCAGCATGGCTCGCCCGCTACCCGCAGGTCAGCGTTGAAATCGCCGGTAACTGCGATGACCGCGGCACGGAAGAATACAACATTGCTCTTGGCCAGCGTCGTGCAAACGCCGCTCGCGACTATCTGGTCGCCAAGGGCGTTGCTCCTTCGCGCATCACGACGATCTCCTATGGTAAGGATCGTCCGACGGCCGATGGTGATGACGAGCAGGCATGGGCCCAGAACCGTAACGCGATCACCTCGGTCAAGTAATCGGTTCTTGACGCTGCGGCAGGCGTGACACGGCTTCGGTCGCGTGCACGCTTTCCTTAGGTCATTGTAGTCTTGCAGTGATCAGGCAGCGATACAGGCTTTTGGAACCGGCTGGCGCTTATGCGTCAGCCGGTTTTGCTTTATGGTAGCAATCAAACTGCGTGGCATGGTGCCCGCACCCATGATCTGACTGAAGGATGCGCCATGCGCGGTGCCCGAGTTTCCCGCTTCTTCATTCTCTCCTCCGCAGCCCTCGTCACCGGATTTGGCCCAAGCGTAGCCCAGGCCCAGGTGACAAGCCGTGAGGGGATTGCCCTTCAGAACCAGATCCAGCAACTCAGCCAGCAACTACAGCAGGTTCAGGCCAATGCAGGGGCGGCGGCCCCGTCCGGGAGTGCCCCGGCTCCTGCGGTAAGCGCCGGAAACGGTGATCTGGTGTCGCAGCTCCTGCAGCGTGTCTCGACCCTCGAAAACGAGAATCGGGAGATGCGTGGTGAGCTCGATCAGCTGAGCAATCAGGTTCAGACCCAGAATGCCACATTGTCCAAGCAGATCGGCGACATGCAGTTTGCCGCCCAGAATGGCGGTGGCGGTGGCGGTGGCAACCCAGCTGCAGCGGCGCCTAGTGCCGTCGATGCGGGCTCCCAGATGCCTGCTTCCCCTGCCGCACCGGCGGACAAGCCCGCGACGGCGCTGGAACTGCTCAAGACCGGTCAGGCCGCACTCAAAAGCCGTGACTATGCGACCGCTCAGAGTGATGCAACCCAAGCGCTCAAGCTGGCCAAGACAGCCAATGGCAAGCTGGAATCGCAGTTCCTGCTGGCACAGTCGCTCGCCGGACAAAAGCAGTATCGCGATTCTGCAGTCGCCTATTATGACGCCTATAATCGCTCACCCAAATCGCCCCGTGCCCAGGAGGCTCTCTTGGGAGTTTCGGCATCGATGCTCGCAATGGGGGACAAGAATTCAGCCTGTCAGGCACTGCAAAAGCTTGAAGCCGAATTTCCCAGCCCCGCGCCGCGCGTGAAGACAGCCCTCACGAGCTTCAAGGGGCGAGCGAGCTGCCACTGACAGGCGTTCCGGGGATCGGCGCACAGGAATTCGCCGATCTCATGGCGGTTTTCGGTCCTTTCCCGATTGACCGACCTGAGTTTCCGATCGGCATCGCTGTGTCTGGCGGGGCCGATAGTCTTTGTCTGGCATGGCTCATGCGGCGTTGGCGCCGCGCCGTCTTCGCCTTCGTGGTCGATCATGGTTTGCGTTCCGATTCCGCCATCGAGGCGAGGGACACCGCACGGCGCCTGACTGAGATGGACATTCCTGTCGAGGTGTTACGTCTCGATGATCTCGATGGAACCCGGCGCGTGCAGGCGAATGCGCGTGATGCACGATATCGAAGTCTCGCCAAAGCCTGCGCCGCGCATGGCATCCTCGATCTTGCGTTGGGTCATCACCAGCGCGACCAGATCGAAACGTTTCTGATACGACAGAATCATGGCAGCACGTCCCACGGTCTCGCGGGAATGGCGCTCTCCCGGGAAACTCCCGCTCTGCGTTATCTTCGTCCTCTGCTTCGGATCCCCCCCGATCGCCTTCGTGCCACCCTCAGGGCAGCTTCGCTTGGATGGGTGGAAGATCCCAGCAACCGCAATCCTGCTTTCGAACGGGTGCGTATCAGGCAGTCTCTCTCCACAGTGCGCAGTGCGACCTCGCTGCAGGAGATCGGGGTGCACGCCGGGCGGCGCAACCAAGCTCAATTCAGAACTGCCGCATTGACGGTCGGGATCAGGATGGATCGGCTGGGCTTTGCGGTGATGGAAACGCTTCCGCGAGATGTCGCTCTTCTGGGCAGGCTCTGGCAGATCGTGTCGGGCGCAGCCTATCCACCCGCGCCGCATATCCTTGCCGCGCTGATTGCCAGACCCGAGCCGATGACATTGGGGGGCGCCATGCTCTGCCGCGCCGGGAAGCTGGGTCCGGGATGGCTCCTCCTTCGGGAACCTGCGGCGGCACGGTCACGCATTCCTGTGGCCGAGGGTACACTCTGGGATAACCGGTTCCGCGCGTCCGGTCCGCCACCCGGTCCCGGGCTTACCATCGCGGCTCTGGGAACTGCTTCCCGCGATTTTCGCTCGAGCGGCCTTCCATCGCGCGTGCTGGCGTCCCTTCCTGCCTTATGGCGGGGGGAACATCTTGCCGACGTGCCGTCGCTGGAAGCAGCAGCCTGCCCGGGCGAAGTTGGCTTTCGCGTGACGTTTTCACCGTCGCTCAGCCTGACAGAGGCCTCATTCTGGCCGGAATACGCGCAATAAGTGAAAACTTGATCGCAAGGGGCTGGGAACGTCCTGCCGAATGCTTATGTTAGACCTCAACTATGATCGATGTCTGCCCCGGCAGGCGGGGGGACCAGCCACTTTACAACTGGCCGATTCCTGACCTGGTATTTGGAAACAATAGAGACCGTGATGAACAATTTTGGCCGCAACCTGGCACTCTGGGTGATCATCATCGTTTTGGCGCTGTTGCTCTTCCTGGCGTTCCAGCCGACGGGAAGCCAACACGCGGCGCAGCAACTCGCCTATTCGGATTTCGTCACCGATATCGATGAAGGCAAAGTGCGGTCTGTCGTGGTGCAGAACCAGAACATCACAGGCACCCTCAAGGATGGCACGTCGTTCGAGACCTACGCACCCGTCGATCCCGGCCTCGTACCGCGTATGACCAGCAAGGGTGTCGAGGTTGTGGCCAAGCCGCTTGAGGCGGATGGAAGTCCCATCCTCCGTGCTGTCACGAGCTGGCTGCCGATGATCTTTCTGCTTGGGATTGGTATACTCTTCTTCCGTCAGATGCAGTCCGGCAGCGGTCGTGCCATGGGGTTCGGCAAATCACGCGCGCGGCTTCTGACCGAAAAGCAGGGACGCGTCACATTTGACGACGTCGCTGGTATCGATGAGGCCAAATGCGAACTCGAGGAAATCGTTGAGTTCCTGAAGGACCCACAGAAATTCACGCGTCTTGGCGGTAAGATCCCGAAGGGTGCGCTGCTTGTCGGGCCTCCGGGTACAGGCAAGACGCTGCTCGCCAGAGCAATTGCAGGCGAGGCCAATGTCCCGTTCTTCACGATCTCCGGTTCGGATTTCGTGGAGATGTTCGTCGGTGTCGGTGCGTCCCGTGTGCGCGACATGTTCGAGCAGGGCAAGAAGTCCGCTCCCTGTATCATCTTCATCGATGAAATCGATGCGGTGGGACGTCACCGCGGTGCCGGGCTCGGTGGCGGCAATGACGAGCGTGAGCAGACACTCAACCAGATGCTGGTCGAGATGGACGGGTTTGAAAGCAACGAGGGTGTCATCCTGATTGCGGCGACCAACCGTCCTGACGTCCTCGATCCGGCCCTTCTTCGCCCCGGTCGCTTTGACCGCCAGGTTGTTGTTCCCAATCCGGATGTTGCCGGACGTGAAAAAATCCTGCGCGTCCATATGCGCAAGGTGCCTCTGGCTTCCGACGTTGATCCGCGTGTCATTGCTCGCGGGACGCCCGGCTTCTCCGGTGCGGATCTGGCCAATCTCGTGAACGAAGCCGCATTGCTCGCCGCCCGTCTGGGCAAGCGTACCGTAGCGATGCTCGAGTTCGACAATGCCAAGGACAAGGTTCTCATGGGGGCCGAGCGTCGTTCTTTGGCAATGACCGAAGACGAGAAGCGCAAGACCGCTTATCACGAATCCGGCCATGCTATCTGCGCTTTGCTGACCGCGGGTTCCGACCCGATCCACAAGGCAACAATTATCCCCCGTGGGCGAGCTCTGGGTATGGTCCAGATCCTGCCTGAGGGTGATCGCCTCAACATGAGCCGTACGCAGCTCAAGGCGCAGCTTGTTCTGGCGATGGGCGGTCGCGCGGCGGAAGAAATCATTTTCGGCGCGGAAAACGTCGAGACGGGCGCTTCTGGCGACATCAAGATGGCCACCAATTACGCGCGCCGCATGGTGACGGAATGGGGCATGAGCGACAAGCTTGGGATGGTGGCCTATGGCGATAATGGGCAGGAGGTGTTCCTCGGCCACTCGGTCACGCAGAACAAGAACGTCTCCGAGCAGACCGCCATGGAGATTGACCGAGAAATCCGGGCTTTGATCGATACAGCGTATGCGCAGGCTCATGCGTTGCTGCTCGAGAACATCGATGCCCTTCATCGTATCGCGAAGTCGCTGCTCGAATATGAAACCCTCACGGGCGACGAGGTACGCAAGGTCCTGCGGGGCGAGACATTCGAGCGTATCGAACGCGACGACGCGGCTCCCGAAAACCGGCGCTCGTCGGTGCCGACCGTGAAGCCTGAACCTTCCTCCGGTACAGAGGGGCTGAACCCGTCGCCCCAAGCCGGCTGATCTGTCAGAATATGTGAAATAAAGGGGGCGCAAGCCCCCTTTTTTCATGGGGGTTAGTGTGCTTGAACTCCTGGATATCTCGCGCAGCGAGACGCGTCAGGAAGGGCCAGTATGAGCAAAGAACTGAAGTCAGGCCGCAAGCTGTTCGGCACCGATGGGATACGCGGCAAGGCGAACAGCTTTCCCATGACGGTCGATGTTGCGCTGAGCCTTGGTCAGGCTGCCGGGCTGTATTTTCGCCGCGGCGCCCACCGACACAGTGTTGTGCTTGGCAAGGACACCAGACTCTCAGGCTACATGATCGAGAGCGCCCTCGTCTCCGGTTTTCTCTCGGCCGGCATGGACGTCATTCTGGTTGGTCCTCTGCCCACCCCGGCCATTGCCATGCTCACGCGTTCTCTGCGTGCAGATCTGGGTGTCATGATCTCCGCATCGCACAACCCGTTCTACGATAACGGCATCAAGCTCTTCGGTCCGGATGGGTACAAGCTCTCTGACGAGGTCGAGGCAGAAATCGAGTCGCTCATCGATCAGGATCTGACAGCGCAGATGGCCCCGCCGGAAGAAGTCGGCCGCGCCTCCCGGCTCAATGATGCAGCGGGTCGCTACATCGAGGCAGCAAAGGCTTCCTTCCCCAAGGGCTCGCGGCTGGATGGCCTGCGTATCGTGCTGGATTGTGCAAACGGCGCGGCGTATCGGGTCGCCCCCACGGCCTTGTGGGAATTAGGGGCAGATGTGATCAAGATCGGGTGCGAGCCGAATGGCGTGAACATCAACGCGTCTTGCGGCTCTACCCATCCCGAGGCCCTTCAGGAGGCGGTTCTGGCGCATAAGGCGCATCTGGGTATCGCGCTGGATGGAGATGCGGATCGTGTTATCATCGTGGATGAGAAGGGCGTCATCGTCGACGGAGATCAGATACTCGGTCTGATCACGCTGTTCCTGCAACGCAATGAGCGGCTCGGTAGCAATGATGCTGTTGCAACGATCATGTCTAATCTGGGGCTCGAAAAGACTCTGGCTGAAAACGGCATTACCCTTCATCGCACAGCGGTCGGTGATCGTTATGTCGTGGAGAAAATGCGCGAGCACGGCCTGCGGCTGGGTGGCGAGCAGTCAGGGCATATGATCCTCTCCGACTTCGCGACTACCGGAGATGGGCTTATTGCTGCTCTCCAGGTCCTCGCGGTGCTCGTCGAGGAAGGGCGTCCCGCCAGTGAGGTGCTGCGCGTCTTCCAGCCTTTTCCACAAATGCTGCGCAATGTGCGCTATCAGGGTGGTGATCCGCTGGGAAGCGACACGTTGGCCCGCTCTCGTGCGGCAGCGGAAGCTAAACTGGCCGGTAAAGGACGGCTCGTACTGCGCAAGAGCGGCACCGAGCCGCTGATCCGCGTCATGGTCGAAGCGGAAGACCCAGCCCTCGTCGAGGAAATCGTCACCTCGATCTGTACGGCCGTACAGGAAGCGGTCGCCGCCTGATGAAGGGGCGCGTGCTCGTCATCGCGGGGAGTGATTCGGGGGGCGGTGCGGGCATACAGGCCGACATCAAGACGATCAGCGCATTCGGCGGTTTCGCGATGACTGCCATCACGGCGGTTACAGCGCAGAACACGCAGGGCGTCATCGGCATAGAGTATCTCTCACCGGGCCTGGTTGCGGACCAGATACGTGTCGTGTTGGACGATCTGGGAGCGAACATCATCAAGCTGGGCATGCTTGGTAACGCAGCGATCATGGAGGCCGTGGGCGATACGCTTGCGCGCTATCCTGGCATCCGTTGCGTCATCGATCCGGTCATGGTCGCTACGAGCGGTGCGCGTCTGATGACCGATGACGGCGAGGCTGCATTCGCGCGACTCTATCGTCATGCTTTCATGCTGACACCGAACCTGCCCGAACTCACGGCCCTGAGCGGCCAGGGTGTAGAAACCGAGGGCGAGATGGAACATGCAGCGACCTTCCTTCGAGCAGAACATCAGATAGAATGGGTGCTCGCTAAAGGGGGCCATCTCCCCGGGGATCTAGTCGTGGATATTCTCACGGGTCTCGAAGGAAGCCTGCGGTACCAGGACCCCAGGATCGAAACCCTTCATACTCATGGCACCGGGTGTACCCTCGCGAGCGCCATAGCCGTCGGTCTGGCCCAGGGAGCGAGCGTCAGGAAAGCCGTCGCACAGGCGCGTCTCTTCGTGCGTCAGGCAATCCTTCAGGCGCCCCCCTGGGGAAAAGGCTCTGCTCGCCCCATGAATCATGCCCCGAACATGAAATCGCCCTCTTAGAGCGAAGGTTGCAGAGCTTTCGTTTCGACTTGTGTACCATCCGGGGCCGGCACCGGGCCGACCGGTTTGGCCTCCTCGCGCAGCACATAGCCGCGGCCCCATACTGTACCGATAAGATGTCCTGCGCCGAATTGCTGTAATTTACGACGTAGCTTGCAGATGAAGACGTCGATGATTTTCATCTCCGGCTCGTCGATCCCACCATAAAGGTGATTCAGAAAGGCGTCCTTCGTCAGCACATTTCCACGCCTCAGGACGAGAAGCTCGAGAATGGCGTATTCCTTGCCAGTCAGCTGCACGTGGTTACCGTTGACGGAAGCACTTTTCGCATTCAGATCGAGCGAGAGGGGACCGACGGTCATGACTGTGGTGCTGAATCCGCGGGAACGGCGCAAGACGGCCTGAAGTCTCGCCAGGAGCTCGTCAGTATCGAAAGGCTTCGTGATGTAGTCATCCGCCCCTGCGTGGAAAGCCTTTATTTTTGCCTGGGGGCGGTTCATGCCGCTCAGCACAATAATGGGCGTGTGTATTTGCGTTTTCCGCACGCGACGGATGACCTCAAAGCCCTCGAGATCTTCCAGAGTCAGTTCAGTCAGTGCGAGATCATAGTCGTAATGGCGCAGCATATCGATTGCTTCATGCCCGGTCTGCGCATGGTCAACAGTAATGCCGCCCTGTTTGAGTGTCTTGATCAGCGCTTGGGCTGTAGCTTGATCGCTTTCCACGAGGAGGAGGCGCATCTCATCAATCTCCGGGGTTGATGATCGCTTGTTACTACCTGAGGTTGCTGCCCGCAAGAAAAATACTTGCTTGGAGCAAAAACATTTCTTCCGATAAGTAACGAGTCTTTAACGTATAAACCTTACGATTTCTTCGTAATGAGCGACTGATACCTTCGTTGAAAAAGAGCGAAAAACGTAGATTTGTCCGCTGGCCGAGAGTTTTGTATAGCACTAACATCATTGTGTTTAACGGCTTTTGACGTGGCCCAGCTACGGGTGGGAAAGCGAAGACTTCGCGGCATCAATTGATGCGCGCTCAGGTTGTATCACGAAGACCTGGGTGAGGGCGTGATCTGAGAGAGTGGTACGGTGCTCGCATCGTTGAGCCTGTGTCACTCCGTTTAGATGCCGTCCCAGGGGGCGGTGCTCTTTCCCTACCGTGTGCCTGATGAGTTGAAGTGAGAAGTAGGTGCCGTGCGAATCAGGAAAAGCAGCAGGCTGCAGCGTTGGCATGAGATGATGGACAGGGCGCAGGCTCTTACAGCCATACTCCGCCGGGAGACGGGGGTACGCCGGGCGAGGCGTAACGCGGAGGCAGATATCGTTACTGCGGAGCGCTCCGTCCTGGCGTCGGATGATGAGGATTGTGCTGTGGAGGGCTTCGTCAATTGGCTGCCCGAAGCCCGAGCCGCCATAGAGCGCGCCCGCGTTGCGGAGCGCGAGGTCGCGATTGATGTCGCGGTTGCCTATCAGGCCTTCATCCAGGCGCGTGCTGCAGCGCGCCGTAAAGGCAACAGTGATCCCAGTCCGGTCAGCTCAGAGAATGGTCCCAGGCCTTCTGTAGTACCCTGAGCCATCTCCTTTTTCTGCGTCGCTAGACTTGGTCAGGTAGGGCTACCGATGCCCAGGGACGCGGCCCGATGACCAGACAGGCCACTTCATAGGTCTGGTCCCGCAGGAAGGAGAGAAAGGTTTCTGCATTCTCCGCGAACAGGTCTGTCCGCAGGCTCAATGTCGATCCGATTTCGCCCGGAGCACTATTTGCCAGGGCCTCCGCAGCATGCCCCATCAGACGTCTCGTCGCGTTCTCGACAGCAGACAGCAAGCCGCTTCCCGTCTTGGCATGCTCCGCGTTATTTGATGCAAAACGGTGTTCGAGTGTCTTCCAATCCTCAGAAAGCATAAAGGCAGGAACACCGTTCTCGGGTGTTTCCCTTTCTGCTCTCACGAGGAACCCCGATTGTGCCAGTTCCAGCATGGGGGCGGCAGGGAGCGTGGTCGGGTCCAGCCTGAACTCTTTCGTCACGGAATTTTCCTCAGGGGTGTCAGTCAGATCGATGTCTCATGCCTGCGCGCTCAACTGCGTTGCTGTCGGGCGCAGGGTCTGCGCGTAATCAGTTCTGACCTGGAGGTGCGCCCATGGCCTGCATGAGTGTTGTCACCTGATCCGGATGAGCGTGAAAAAGTGTCACATTCGCGGGGTTCGGTGCTGGGAGCCCTGCTGGCAAAGCCTGACCGTTTGTTGCGGCCAGCGTCATACCGAAAGCCGTCATACCCATTAGAAAAGTCTCAGGCGTGAATCCATGGGCATTCAGGATCTCGGGGACGCCAGGAATCGAGGCAATCTGCGCTATGGTGGCCCGGAGAGAAAGTTGGGTTGAATTCGGCGGGCGGATATTGGCCGCCTGCAGCGCCTGAAGTGTCTGGGCTGCGCGGGACATGAAATCTGCGGGGAGGGGATAGCGCAATCCGGTTTCGATATCCTGGCGCATTTCAGGAGAAATGCTGCCCGATTGTGCCGGGGCTGATTGTCCCGGCATGGCCTGGGGCGGCATTCCTTGCGTTTGCATTGTTTGGGCTTCCGCGGTCGTGAGGGACGGCGTCGTCAGGCCTAGCGCCGGAAGGAGGGCTGCGCACCGTGAGGCTGTTTTAAGACGTAAGATCATACCCATTCTCCTTTGCGCATCAGCGGCGTGGCCGTGCCGTCCTCGTAGAGGCCATCGAGATCGATCTTGTCCGAGCCGATCATCCAGTCGATATGGATCATGCTCATATTAGCCCCGCGTGATGCCAGTTCGTCCGGGCTCGCGCCCTCGGTATCGAACAGGCATTTCGTGTAGGCCTGCCCGAGTGCGATATGGCTGGATGCGTTCTCATCGAACAGCGTATTGCGAAAGAGGATGCCCGTATCGGAAATCGGCGATGCGTGCGGCACGAGAGCGACCTCGCCCAGACGAGCGGCGCCATCATCGGTCTCCAGAATACGGCGCAGCGCGTCTTCGCCCTTGCCTGCATGGGACTCGATGATCCGACCGTCCTCGAATGTCACGCGGATATCGTCAATAAGCGTACCCTGATGAAAGAGCGGCTTCGTGCTCGAAACATGACCGCTGACGCGATGACTGTGAGGGGTGGTGAATACCTCCTCGGTGGGGATATTCGGGTTGCAGTCGATACCGTTTGTCGTGCGCTCGGAGCCGCCTGCCCAGGCATGGCCATCCGCCAACCCGACGCGCAGATCTGTGCCGGGGCCGGTGAAATGCAAGGTGTGGAAGCGACGGTCGTTCAGCATCGCCGCCTTGGCATGCAGGGCTGCGTTATGCTGCTGCCACGCGATCACCGGGTCGGGGGCGTCGAGTCGTGAGGAGGCAAAGATTGCGTCCCACAGCCGTGCCTGGGCCTCTTCAGCCGGCAGTCCGGGGAATACCTGCTGTGACCAGGCAGAGGTGGCAAAAGCGACAATGGTCCAGTTCGTATCGAAGCGGGTGATAATTTCCATGGCTTCGCGACTGGCGCGCGATGCAGCACGGCTCGCCCGGGAGACGCGCGCGGGATCCTGGCCGTTGAGCAGGGTCGGGTTGCTGCCCGTAATCGCCAGTCGCGCCGCCCCCTCGCGATACGCGCGGGCAATACCATCGGCCATCCACTGGGCGGAGTGGTCGAGCGCATCATCAGAGGCAAAGCGATAACGGGCCAGTGTGGCTTCGTCATCGCTGTACTGCGTCGTGACGAGGCTGGCGCCCGCCCGGTAGGCATGTTCGGTGATGCGCCTGACGAGTGCAACGGCCTCCAGCGGCGCCGAGACGACCAGTTCCTGACCGGGCTGGAGATTGAGCCCGATCCTGACGGCAACTTCGCCAAGCCTGTCCAGACGATCTGCGAAGGGGAGGGTGGCTTCAGACATCACGATATCTCCTCAAGAACTGAGCGCGTTCCGGCCCGGTAGCTGCCCTCAGGGGACGGCCCTGATCCCGGTCTGGAACCGACGCAATTTACTCGCCGAATGTTTCGGCGTGGTGAGCGCGGCGCGGCGCACGACGCGGGCGTTCCTGCCGCTGGGGCCTTTCCGATGTTGCGGGCTTGTCCTCGCGGGAAGCTGCGCGGATCTCGACTTCGAGTTCGCGGATACGACGCTGCACGCTCTCCCTGAGGGAAGGGGAGGTATGCGGCTTCATTGTGGCCAAGGTTTCCTTCAGGTCGCGCAACTGCTTCTGTTTCTCCGCCAGGTTGCGACGGATCGGCTGGTTGTCGGAAAGCTGTCCCGTATAGGTGCGCATGGTCGACTCTTTCTTTTCCTGTCCGGCTGTAGCCGGGATTCTTCATTGCATGGACTCTGCCGGACGCGCGCAAGCATCCGGACAGGCCCTCATCCGGTTTTTGTCGGAGGGGCGGGCGGGCGCCGTATATCAGCGCGTCGTCAGACCCATGGAGGCAAGGGCCCCGATCAGACGGCTCATCTCCGCATCCGTGCCGATCGTGATGCGCAGCCAGTCGCGTATGCGGGGCGCACTGAGTTGTCGCACGATGATATGACGTTCACGCAAGCCTGCCAGCAGATCGCCAGCCTGATGTGCGGGGTGATGCACGAGAACAAAATTGGCACAGGATGGAAGAATGTCAAAGCCCAACCCTGCAAGGTTCTGCACAAATCGCTCTCTGGTCGCCATGACCTGCCGGGTCGTCTGAGTCAGCCATTTATCATCCGCAATGGCGGCGGCGGCTCCGGTCTGGGCCAGTCGGCTGAGCGGATAGGAGTTGAAGCTGTCCTTGACGCGCACCAGCCCCTCAATAAGGTCGGGATGGCCGATGGCGTAACCGACACGCAGCCCCGCGAGGGCGCGCGATTTGGAGAGGGTCTGTACGACCAGAAGGTTGTCGTGTTCCTCCGTCAGCCGAATGGCGGATTGCGCGCCAAAATCGACATAGGCCTCATCGATGATGATGGTTCTGTCTGGCTGCATCGAGGCGAGACGCGAGATGGCCTCGAGGGGAATCGCATGACCTGTATTGGCATTGGGGTTCGCTATCGCAATCCCTCCGCACGGTATTGCATAATCCTCGACATCGATCTCGAACCGGGCATTGAGCGGGATCTCCTGATAGGGCTGATCGAACAGGCCGCAATAGACCGGATAAAATCCGTAGCTCACATCCGCGAAGAGCATAGGGCTCTCAGGCGAGATCAGCGCTCTGAAAGCATGGCCCAGAACCTCGTCTGAACCGTTTCCAACGAAAACACGATCAATGCTCGTATCATAGGTCTGCGCAATGACCTCGCGCAGTGTCTTCGCGGTCGGGTCCGGATACAGGCGGAGCGAGTCCTCGCAGCCTTCGCGCATGGCGGTCAGGGCGGCGGGGCTGGGACCGTAAGGCAGCTCATTGGTATTGAGCTTGAGGATATCCAAAAATTGCGGCTGCTCGCCAGGGATATAGGGGTGGAGACTGGCGACGAGTGGGTTCCAGAAGCGGCTCATGACAGGGTCGTTCCATCCTGGGTGAAAAGATGGCTCTGCCCGTGGGTCTCGGCGATATCGCGCACCGACAGGCCCTCGGCATCGCGGTGGCCAGGATCGGCCCCCTTCGCCAGCAAGAACCGTACCATGTCCTGACGGCCGAACATGACGGCGAACATCAGGGGGGTACGACCCAGATGGCTTGGGATATCGAGAGAGGCGCCAGAACTAACAAGAAGTTCCGCCACTGCGAGATGTCCCTTGAAGGCCACACCGGACAGGGCCGTCGCGCCCTTCGCATCCTGCATATTCGGATCCGCACCTCGCTCTAGCAGCAGGGCCGTGGCGGGAAGGACGCCATTATAGGCGGCAACGATCAGCGCTGTGTAGCCGCGGCTATCCTGCGCATCGACCGCCATGCCGGCGTCGAGGAAGCGGGTGAGAAGCTCCGTATCGTCTAGCCGAGCGGCATCAATGAACAGAGCGGTGATCTGTTCCGGCGAAAAGCTGCCCGCGGGCATCATCTCTGTCATGGGGTGGCCTGTCTTGTCATAGCCTCTCCCTGATAGCCGAGCACCGGACGATCAGGAAGCAGCGCGCGGGAAAATGTCGCCTGCGCAAATTGTCATCAGTTGGGCAAAACGGTCCCGAAAGTCTCCCGGTCAAAAGACCGGCATTGGGCCGCGTCGGGTGGTGCCCCTGAGCGTGGGGAAGGGGTCAAGGCATCCCTCAGGGCGGGTAAACGCGGGCGATAGCGATCATGACAGGCTCTCAGGCGGGGCTTTGCCGATGCGAGCAACGCGATGACATGGCGTAGCAGCAAAAAATCATGCAAATTTTCGTGTAGTCGAGCAGTCGTGAAGGGTTTGACTCTAGCACAATGTGGGCAATGGGCGTCTTATGCGCAACGCAATGTATTGCCGGGCCGGTAGGTTTCAGTTTGGTGTCAATGCTGTCGGGATTTTGAGGCAATATGTGCGGTGCAGCGGAACATCGTCCGGTGAAGGGCGTATGGTTATCGTGTTTCGGTGAGGGTCTTCCCCATGGCGTGCCATGCGAGGTGAGGACGGTCACGAACTCTGCATGGCGATCTGTGCGAAAAGGTTCCCCGACGGGGTTGTCTCAGGCAAGAAACCGGTCTTGAACATTGGCGTCTGTCCGGCTGATGGTTTTCCATCGCAGAGAGTTAATTCGGAGGTCCATTTTTGATGCGTTCTTTAAGCAACCCGTCCGCGTTCGACGCGGAAACCGGTGGAGCGGCCGGCGCCAGTGTCTCTGACATCGCGCAGCTGAGCATCAACACCATCCGCACCCTGTCGATGGATGGTGTGGAAAAGGCCGATTCAGGCCATCCGGGAACGGCCATGGCGCTGGCTCCTGTCATGTACACCCTCTGGCAGAACGATCTGAAATACGATCCGGCCAATCCGCTCTGGCCTGGCCGTGACCGTTTCGTCCTGTCCGTCGGCCATGCGTCGATGCTGCTGTATTCGACAATCTACCTGACCGGCATTCGCGATGTCGTGAAGGACAAGGTTCTCGACAGCCCGTCCCTGACGCTCGAGGACCTGAAGCAGTTCCGTCAGCTGAATTCCAAGACGCCCGGTCACCCGGAATTCCGTCACACCTCCGGCGTTGAGACCACCACCGGTCCGCTGGGTCAGGGCTGTGGCAACTCCGTCGGTATGGCGATGGCCGAGAAGTATCTCGCCGCCCATTACAACCGTCCCGGCTTCGACCTGTTCGACTACCACACCTATGTGTTCTGTGGTGACGGCGACATGATGGAAGGCGTTTCGTCCGAAGCGGCTTCGATGGCGGGTCACCTGGGTCTGGGCAACCTGATCTGGCTGTATGACTCGAACCAGATCTCGATCGAGGGCTCGACCGACCTCGCTTTCACGGAAAACGTGGCGGAGCGCTTCCGCGCCTATAAGTGGCATGTCGTGACCGTCAATGACGTCAATGACACGGCCGCTGTCAGCAAGGCGCTTGAGGAAGCCCGTTCCGTCAAGGATCGTCCGAGCCTGATCGTCATGCACACGGTCATCGGCTTCGGTGCGCCCAAGAAGGCTGGCACGGCCTCGGCCCATGGCGAGCCGCTGGGTGAGGAAGAGATTGCCGGTGCCAAGAAGGCCTATCACTGGCCCTGGACCGACGCATTCCACGTGCCCGAGGGCGTTCTGGAGCATTTCCAGGAAGGTCTGGGCAAGCGCGGTGCCAAGGCCAGCGCAGACTGGTATGCCCTGTTCGATCGTTACACCAACGAATATCCGAAGGAAGCCGCTGAGCTGCGCGCCATCTTCGAGCGTCGCCTGCCGGAAGGCTGGGACAAGGATATTCCGGTCTGGGAAGCCGACGCGAAGGGTGTTGCCTCACGCGCCAGCTCGGGCAAGCTGATCAACGCCGTTGCCAAGAACATTCCCTGGATGATCGGTGGTTCGGCTGACCTTTCGCCCTCGACCAAGACGAACCTGACATTCGAAGGCGCTGGTTCGTTCCAGCCGCCGCAGTGGGGTGGTACTTATGGCGGCCGCAATGTCCATTTCGGCATTCGCGAGCACGTCATGGGCTCCATCTGCAACGGTATGGCGCTTGCCGGTCTGCGGGCCTATGGCTCGGGCTTCCTGATCTTCTCGGATTACATGAAGGCCCCGATCCGTCTGTCGGCTCTCATGGAGCTGCCGGTCATCTACATCTTCACCCATGACTCCATTGGTGTTGGTGAAGACGGTCCGACACATCAGCCGATCGAGCAGCTGGCCCAGCTGCGCGCCACACCCGGTATCATGACCATTCGTCCCGGCGACGCCAACGAAGTGTCTGAAGCCTGGCGCACCCTGATCCCGCAGACGCATAAGCCTGCCGTGCTCGTTCTGAGCCGTCAGAACCTGCCGACGCTTGATCGCAGCAAGTATGCTTCCGCCGCTGGCGTGGCGAAGGGCGCCTATGTCCTGGCGAGCTGTGAAGGCAAGCCGGATGTGATCCTGATGGCTTCGGGCTCGGAAGTCTCGTTGGTGGTCGACGCTTACGAGAAGCTGACCGCCGAGGGGATCAAGGCCCGTGTGGTTTCCTTCCCGTCCTTCGACCTCTTCGAAGAGCAGGACCAGGCCTATAAGGACAGCGTGCTGCCGCCGGACGTCAAGGGACGTGTGGCTGTTGAACAGGCTGCTGCTTTCGGCTGGGATCGTTACACCGGCATCGGCGGTTCGATCATCGCGATGAACAGCTTCGGCGCTTCCGCACCGCTTAAGAGCCTTCTCACTAAGTTCGGCTTCACGCCGGAGAAGGTTTACGATGCGGCCCGCGAGCAGGCTGCCCGCAAGTAAGACGACTACCGGGGCCTGACCGCTTCCTCGGCGGTCGGGCCTTTCGGGGCCCTAGCGTGCTTTGGCCCCCTCAATACGAGGTCAGGGTCGGAAGGCCGACCTGAGCTGAGGCGAGCGTCCCAATGGAGCTCGTCAGGTGGACAGACAGGAGTACGTCATGGACGTCGAACAGAAGCAGGGTGCCGCCACGAGCGGGAACCCGCTGCGTGACCTTTCCAAATTTGGCCAGTCACCCTGGCTGGACTTCATCCAGAGATCCTATACTGCCGATGGCAGCCTGAAGAAGCTTGTGGACGAGGACGGCCTGCGTGGCGTGACTTCCAACCCGGCCATCTTCGAAAAGGCGATGGGCTACGGTACGGATTACGACGCCCAGATCAAGGATCTGCTGGCGAAGGAAATCCTCTCCCCCGGTGAGCTCTACGAGAAACTGGCCATCACCGACATCAAGGCGACCGCCAAGGTCATGCACCCGGTATTCGTGCAGACCAAGGGCCTCGATGGTTATGTCAGCCTCGAAGTGTCGCCTTATCTCGCTTTCGACACCAAGGCCACGGCTGACGAAGCCCGCCGCCTGTGGGCTGCCGTGAGCGAAGAAAACCTGATGATCAAGATCCCGGGCACGCCTGAAGGTGTTCCGGCATTCCAGGAAGTCACCTCGGAAGGCATCAGCGTCAACGTCACGCTTCTCTTCTCGCTCGAAGCCTACAAGAATGTTCTCGAAGCCTACATCAAGGGCCTTGAGATCCGTCATGCAGCGGGCAAGGATATCAGCAAGATCGCCAGCGTGGCGTCGTTCTTCGTGTCGCGCATCGACGGCAAGATCGATGGGGCCATCGACCGTCGCGTGAAGGAAGGCGACAAGGATGCCGAGGCGCTGAAGGCTCTGCGTGGCAAGGTTGCCATCGCGAACGCCAAGGTTGCCTATCAGCATTATCTCGAAGTGACCGCTTCCGAGCGCTGGAAGAAGCTGGCTGCTGCTGGCGCCCAGCCGCAGCGTCTGCTCTGGGCCTCGACGGGCACCAAGGACAAGACCTTCTCTGACGTTCTTTATGTTGAAGAGTTGATCGGTGAGGACACGGTCAACACCATCCCGCCCGCAACCTTCGATGCCTTCCGTGATCATGGCAAGCTGCGCGCCAGCCTGACTGAAAACGTGGAAGATGCTTTCAAGGTGCTCGAGCAGCAGGCCAAGTTCGGCCTCGACCTCGACGGCGTCACCAAGACCCTTGTAACAGAAGGCTGCGCTTCGTTCTGCGATGCTTTCGACCAGCTGCTTGGGGCGGTAGCAAACAAGCAGGCCACGTTTCTCGGGTCCAAACTGATCGAGCAGAAGGCCGAACTTCCGGCCGATCTGAAAGCCGCCTCTGATGCGGTTCTCGAAGACTGGCGCAAGACCGGCAAGGGCCGCAAGCTCTGGGCCAAGGACGCCTCTGTCTGGACTGGCGGTGACGAAGCCAGCTGGCTGAAATGGCTCGATATCGTCGATGAGCGTCTGGCTCATGTCGCCGAGCTCGAAGCCTTCGCCAGCGAAGTCAAGGCTAAGGGCTTCAGCGATGTGCTGCTGCTCGGCATGGGCGGTTCAAGCCTCGGTCCGGAAGTGATTTCGGAAACCTTCGGCCAGATCGCAGGCTTCCCCAAGCTGCACGTGCTCGACAGCACGGACCCGCAGCAGGTGAAGACATATGAGAACGCCGTCGACTTGAAGAACACGCTCTTCATTGTCTCGTCCAAATCGGGCGGCACGCTGGAGCCGAACATCCTGAAGGCCTACTTCTTCGCGGCTGCCGAAAAGGCGCTCGGCTCGGCCCCCGGCAAGCACTTCGTTGCCGTGACCGATCCTGGCTCGCATATGGAGCAGGTGGCCAAGGGCGATGGCTTCTGGAAGATCTTTTACGGTGAGAAGCAGATTGGTGGCCGGTTCTCCGTGCTCTCCAATTTCGGTCTCGTCCCCGCAGCCGCCGCCGGTCTGAACGTTCGTGCGTTCCTCGAATCGGCTCTGCGTTCCGTAAAGGGCGCCTCGGCCAGCACCCCGCCGGCGCAGAATACGGCGCTTCAGCTCGGTGCCATCCTCGGTGCGGCCGCAACAAAGTTTGGTCGTGACAAGGTGACGATTATCGCTTCACCCGCGATCTATGACCTTGGCGCGTGGCTCGAGCAGCTTCTGGCAGAGTCGACCGGCAAGAAGGGCACCGGCCTGATCCCGATCGATGACGAGACCCTCGGTGCACCGGGCGTCTACGGCAAGGATCGCGTCTTCGCCTATCTGCGCCTTACCGATGCGCCGTGCCCGAATCAGGAAAAGGCCATTGCCGCTCTCGTCGCCGCCGGTGAACCGGTCGTGACGATCGACCTGGCTGACAAGCTCGATATCGCCCAGGCATTCTTCCACTGGGAATATGCCACGGCTGTTGCAGGCTCGGTGCTGGCAATCGATCCGTTCGATCAGCCGGATGTCGAGTTCAGCAAGATCGAG
This sequence comes from Asaia krungthepensis NRIC 0535, assembly GCF_025995175.1. Lineage (GTDB taxonomy): Bacteria > Pseudomonadota > Alphaproteobacteria > Acetobacterales > Acetobacteraceae > Asaia > Asaia krungthepensis. The sequence goes on along the minus strand of NZ_BAPV01000060.1, from coordinate 117,925 downwards.
ACCAAGAAGCTCACGACCGCCTTCAACGAGACGGGCAAGCTTCCGGCCGAGACGCCGTTTGCAACCTCGGGTGTGTTCGAGTTCTTCGCTGACGACACCAATGCAAAGGCGTTGGGTGGTGGCGATGCGCTGGCAATCCTGAAGGCGCATTTTGGTCGCGTGAAGGCTGGCGACTATGTGGGTGTCCTCGCCTATGTAGAGCGTGATCTGAAGACGCGCGAGTGGATCCAGAACGTTCGCCTCAACCTGCGCGACCAGCTCAAGGTCGCAACGGCAGCCGAATTCGGCCCGCGCTTCCTGCATTCGACTGGCCAGGCCTATAAGGGCGGCCCTGATAGCGGTGTGTTCTTGCAGATCACAGCCGGTGATCATGCTGATCTCGCTGTGCCGGGTGAACGCTTCACGTTCAGCGTGGTGAAGGCGGCTCAGGCGCGCGGCGATTTCGACGTGCTGTCCGAGCGTGGCCGTCGTGCCCTGCGTGTGCATATCAAGGGACCGCTTGAAGCTGGCCTCACCGAACTGGCGACGGTCATCAAGAACGCCGTCTGAGACTGACGCAATCCGCCCCGCTCCAACGGGGCGGATTGTTTTTTGACGTGGTAGTTAGAGGGCACAGGAAAACTGTGCAGGAGTTTTAGAGATGCAAATCGGTATTGTTGGCCTTGGCCGTATGGGCGGCAACATTGCAGTGCGCCTGACCCGTCATGGTCATGACGTCGTGCTGTTCGACCGCACGCCTGAAGTTGTGACCAAGACGTTCGACCGTGCCGAAAAGGGCCGTGCGATCGCCGCGAACTCCGTTTCCGATCTGGTCAGCAAGCTTTCGGCAGAGCGAAAGATCGTCTGGGTCATGCTGCCGGCCGGTGAGATCACCGAAGCCTGCGTGCAGGAACTGCGCGGCCTGCTCGGCAAGGACGACATCGTGATCGATGGTGGCAACAGCTACTACAAGGACGATGTTCGTCGTGCTCACGAGCTGATGGAAAAGGGCATTCACTACATCGACGTCGGCACGTCCGGCGGCGTCTGGGGCCTCGATCGCGGCTATTGCATGATGTACGGCGGCACCAAGGATTCGGCCGATCATATCGACCCGATCCTGAAGGCGCTGGCACCGGGCAAGGGCGACGTTGTGCGCACCATCGGTCGCGACCGTGAAGGCCTCGATCCCCGCGCCGAGGAAGGCTATCTGCATTGCGGTCCGGCCGGTTCGGGTCACTTCGTCAAGATGGTCCATAACGGCATCGAATACGGCATGATGCAGGCCTTCGCCGAAGGCTTCGACGTCATGAAGTCGAAGAACTCGCCGGTCCTGCAGGAAGACCAGCGCTTCGACCTGAACATGGCCGATATCGCCGAAGTGTGGCGTCGCGGCAGCGTGGTCTCGTCCTGGCTGCTCGACCTGACGGCCGATGCGCTCGCCAAGAACGAATCCCTCTCCGAGTTCTCGGGTGAGGTGGCTGACTCGGGTGAGGGTCGCTGGACGATCGAAGCCGCCATCGAGGAATCGGTGCCGGTACCGGTCATGACAGCCTCGCTCTTCACGCGCTTCCGCTCGCGTTCGGGCAATAACTACGCGGAGAAGATTCTCTCCGCGATGCGCTTCGGCTTCGGCGGTCACGTCGAGAAGAAGTGAGAATTCGGGCCGGGACCGCACTGGTCCCGGCCCTTTTTTTTTCTCTACACTGTCTGCCTGAATGCCAGCGGGAGCTTGTTCGCTCCCGCTCGCACTCCGGCTCTCCGATTATCGACTCAAAAGGTTTGTCATATGGTCGACGTTTCCGCTCCTGCACATGCGGCTTTGTCCAGTAACGAGACATCGCGCGGGGTTCGCCAGGCGCCCCCAGGCTCCATGGTCATTTTTGGCGGTGGCGGTGATCTGACGAAACGACTTCTGGTCCCTGCTATCTATAATCTGGACTCTGCCGGTCTGCTCAGCGAAGATTTCTCGATCATCGTGGTCGATTGGGCTGAGATGACGACCGAGGGGCTCCTTGAACAGCTCAAGGGCGCCCTGGACGACTTCGTGAGCAAGCGTGGTACCAATGCCACCAAGCTGCGTCAGGATGTATGGGATCGCCTCTCGCAGAGTATCACCTATCTGCGCGGCTCCTTCGAGGAGCTCTCGACCTTCGAGGCGCTCAAGGAGCGTCTGGGCGATCGTTCTGCCGTGTTCTACCTTGCCGTAGCGGCGCGCTTCTTCGGGCCCATCGTCGATCTCCTCGGAGAGTCAGGTCTGGCCGACCAGACCGATACGGTTTCGCGTCGTGTCATCATCGAGAAGCCCTTCGGTGCGGATCTGGAGTCGGCAAAGGCGTTGAACGCTCGCCTGCTGCGCTCACTCGATGAAAACCAGATCTATCGTATCGATCATTATCTCGGGAAAGAGACCGTCCAGAACATTCTGGCCCTGCGTTTCTCGAATGGCTTTTTCGAGCCGTTGTGGAACCGCCAGAATATCGATCACGTGCAGATTACAGCAGCCGAAACCGTGGGCGTGGAGCGCCGTGGCCGCTTCTACGAAAGCACCGGTGCCATACGCGACATGGTGCCGAACCATCTCATGCAGCTTCTCTCCATGGTCGCGATGGAGGCCCCGACCTCCTTCGATGCCGAGGCCGTGCGTGACGAGAAGGCCAAGGTGCTGAGTGCCATCCAGCCTATCGACCTCTCCCAGGTGGTCCGGGGGCAATATGTCAGCGGGTCTTTCGGGGTGGGGGACGAAGCTGAGGCGCTTCGCGGCTATCGCGAGGAGCCTGATGTCGCCATGGGCAGCCAGACTGAAACCTATGTCGCCATGAAGCTGCGGATCGATAACTGGCGCTGGGCCGGCGTGCCGTTCTACCTGCGGACCGGCAAGCGTCTGCGTCGTCGCAAGACCGAGATTGCCATCCATTTCAAACAGGCACCGTTCGCCCTCTTCCGTGACACGCCTGTCGACAAGCTCACGCCCAATATCATGGTGCTGCATATCCAGCCGACTGAGGGCGTGACAATGCAGTTTTCCGCAAAGGTACCGGGGCCGTCCGTGCGTCTGGGCGGCGTGCGCATGAAGTTCGATTATTCCGACTGGTTCAGCGAAGGCCCGAGCACCGGCTACGAGACGCTGATCTATGACTGCATGATTGGCGACCAGACACTCTATCAGCGCGCGGATACCATCGAGGAAGGCTGGCGCATCGTGGAGCCCGCCTTCACCCAGAACATCGCCGATAAATCGCCGCTCTGCTTCTATCCGGGTGGTCTTGACGGTCCGCGTGAAGCTGATGAACTGCTCGCCCGCAGCGGTCGTCGCTGGCTGGACCTGAACAACTAGACCAATCTCACACCCAAGAAGGAGATGTCATGACTGTCGATCTGGATGCCATTCACGCAGCGTTGCCGCCTATGGCGTCCACGATACGCCTTGTCGTTTCCGATATCGACGGCACGCTTATCGGTCCCGATAAGAAGCTTGCCGCCTCGACCCATCAGGCCGCGAGGCAGCTGGCTAAGGCGGGGATCGCGCTCTGTCTCGTCAGCTCGCGTTCCGCCGAAGGCATCCTGCGCTACCATCACGAGCTCGATCTCAAGACGCCTTTTGGCGCTCTGAATGGTGGGCTCATTGTCAGCCCGGATGACGAGATCCTGTCTCACCTGGTTCTTTCCGAATCGGCTGTGCAATCGGCATGCGACACGCTCTCGGTGCACAAGATCGACACATGGCTGTTTCGTGACCATGACTGGCTGATTCGTGATCCCGGGGCCTATTACGTCGAGCATGAGCGCAAATCCGTCGGCATCGAGCCGGTCGTCGTGCCGGATTTCGGGCCGTATCTGAGCGGTGTCGGCAAGATCATGGCAGCAAGCAGCAATCCGGCGCTGCTTCAGCGGATGGAAGTGGAAGTGGGTGCCATGCTGACCGGTCAGGCCAGTGTGCACCGTTCTTCGGATTACTATCTCGATATCACCCACAAGGACGCCAACAAGGGCTTTGCGGCCAAGGCTCTGGCCAAGCGTCTGGGCATTCCCATGGGGGAGGTTGCCTGCATTGGTGACATGTCCAATGATGTGCCGATGCTCGGCATTGCAGGGCTTGGAATTGCCATGGGGAATGCCTCTGCCGAAGTCAGCGCGCATGCGCATGTCACGACGGGGCGAAACGACGCCGATGGCTGGGCCGAAGCAATGGAGCAATTCGTTCTCCCGCGCGCGCCCTGAGGCCCAACCCGTGGCCTCGGAGAGGCCAGACATTTATCGGCAGACAAGACAGGGCTCGGCCCGTTCAGGGAGACCCTGCCAGACAGGCCAGCGAAGCCGATGCTGGCCTGACAGGAAGGATTGAAGATTATGAGTGGACATGATGTGACCTCTGCCCGCGTGGTAATTCTGGAGGATGGCGAGGCTGTCGCCCGGAAAATGGCGCAGTGGCTGCTCGATCAGGCGCTGGCCAAGAAAGACGGTCCGTTTGTCATGGCGCTTTCGGGTGGGTCGACACCCAAACGCCTGTTTAAGATCATGGCTGAACCTGAATACGCGTCGCGTTTCCCGTGGCGTCATACCCATGTGTTTTTCGGGGATGACCGTCATGTGCCGTTCACGCATGAGGACAGTAATTTCCGCATGACCGACGAGCTCCTTCTGGAGCATGTCGATCTGCCGACAGAGAATGTGCATCCCATCCCAGCCGATGGAACGGCCGCACAGGACGCCGTCTGGTATCAGAATGCGTTGCAGGACCTCTATGGCAGCCATCACCTGATCCCGGGTAAGCCGCTTTTCGATGTGGTGATGCTGGGCATGGGGCCTGACGGTCATACGGCCTCGCTGTTTCCGCGTCAGCCGATCCTGCAGGAGCGCGACAAATGGGTTGCTGCCTGCACACCCGACAATGCACCGCATGACCGCGTATCGCTGACCTACCCCGCCATTCATTCCAGCCACGCGGTCGTGTTCCTGATCGAAGGGGCTGGCAAGGCCGAGATGCTGGCGCGTGTTCGTGCGGGTGAGGAAGCCCTTCCGGCCGCGCATATCACCTCGGAAGGCGAGGTGGTCTTCCTTGTCGACAAGGCAGCCGCGGGAGGGCTGTCCAATGACTGATGCCGCGACAGACACCGCCGCTGCACGGGTTGCCGAGCTGAAGCGCGAGGCAGCTACTCATGCAATTGCCTATATCGAAGACGGTATGGCCGTTGGCCTGGGGACAGGCAGCACGGCAAAGTTCATGATCGACGCACTGGGTGAGCGCGTCCGTCGCGAGGGGCTCAAGATCCGGGCTATTCCGACCTCGGAAGCAAGCGCAGCTCAGGCACAGAGCCTTAACATCCCCATCACGAATTTCGCGGATGATCCCTATCTGGACGTCGCGATCGACGGTGCGGATGAGGTCCAGACCGGCTCCCTGTTTCTGATCAAGGGACGGGGCGGCGCGTTGTTACGTGAGAAGATCGTTGCGGTTTCTGCACGCAAATTCATCGTCATCGTCGATGAGAGCAAGATCGTTAAGGATCTGGGAACCCATATGCCGGTCCCGGTCGAGATCATCCCTTGGGGGTGGGAGCGCGTCGAGAACCTGCTGCGTAAAACAGGGGCCAAGTCCTGTGTACCGCGTCGCAAGGAAGACGGCTCGCTCTATATGACCGATAACCACAACATCATCATCGATTGCGATTATGAGCGCATCGAGGAGCCGCGTGCTCTGGCTGATCGTATTATCTCCATTACGGGCGTGGTCGATCACGGGCTCTTCCTTGACATCACCTCCGAGGTTCTGGTTGCCGGCGCTTCGGGGCTGCAGAGGCTGACAGCATGAGTGGGGTATCCAGCGGGGTAAAGCCCGGCCTGTTCGTCGTCATGGGGGTTTCGGGCTGTGGCAAGACAACCGTCGCCCAGGGACTGGCTGCCTATCTGAGTGCGCCGTTTCAGGAGGGGGACAGCCTTCATCCCCCAGCCAATGTCGACAAGATGCATAGCGGCATTCCGCTCGATGACGCCGATCGTGCGCCGTGGCTGCGCATCTGTCATGAATGGCTGCGCGCGCATGAGGCGACTGGCGGGGTCCTGACCTGCTCTGCGCTCAAGCGCAAGTATCGCGACACGCTGCGCAACGGACTGGACGTGACCTTTGTCTATCTCGAGACAAGCGAGCGCACGATTGCGGAGCGCCTCAAGCAGCGCATCGGCCATTTCATGCCGCCGAGCCTGCTGCCAAGCCAGCTCGCAACGCTCGAGCCGCCGGGAGCGGACGAGAATGTCATCACTGTGGATAGTGCGGGGACCCCCGAAATCGTCATGGCCAAGCTGACCGAGGCGCTCAAAGCCCGCAAAGCCTGAGCTGGATAGCCTTGTAAGGTCGATCCGGTCGCAAAAACTGGATCGATCCAATATCCGACCGAGTTGTTTTATCCCGGCTTGCCAACAGCTTATACACACCCTGATCCGCAGAGTTGTTCCTCGAATCTGGGGATAACTCGTGCTGGACACGCCCCTCACATAGTCATCGGCGATGGCAGGTAGCCGCTCCGGCCGGTGTGACCCCATGCCTCATTTCGGCCTTCAGTCATGCGTTATCCTGGCTTCTCTGGTACGAATTGTATGAGGGGTGGAGGCGATGGTGCTTTCGACAACGTCGCGACTGGCTGCAGGCTTGATCAGGTTCGGCGCGGTATCGGCCTGTGTGCTTGTCCTGAGCGGATGCAAGCACCGCCATACGGCCAGCACGGCAGACAGCGTTGATCCGCCGGTCATGGCCATGGCAGCTCCACGAGCAGCCTCTGTCGGCGTCGCCCGCTTCGTGGGGCTTTCAGCGGCGCGCAAGGCCGGGCGAAGCGATATCGCTTATGACCACACTCTGATGATGACCGTCCCCGCTGCGAGGGTCTCGACGCATTTCACGCAGCTGCGCGATCTTTGTCTCGGTATGGAGGGATGTGCCCTCGTCTCGGCCAATATGGAGACCGAGGAGCGCGGACCCGGCGAGTTTACGCATGAGGCCCGCATTTCGGCCCGTCTCCCTCATGATCGCATCGAGGCTTTCCTGAAAGCCGCCAGCGCCATCCTCCCGGGAGAGCGGCTGGATGATGTCGTCACAAGCAATGCCAACACGAATGAGCGCGATCTTCATGGCAGTGTGACGGATGTCGAACGCGGACTGGCGCAACTCACGACCTATCGTGACCGGCTGGAAGCCCTCGAGAGCCAGAGTGCGGGGCGGACGGATGATCTGATCAAGATCGCCAGGGAGCTCTCCGAAGCCCAGACTGCGCTTGAGTTCGCACAGCAGGAAAAGGCTGATCTCTCTCGCCAGATCGATACGGAGGAAGTCACGGTCACCTACCAGAGCGCGCGTGAGGTGGTAAGTCCGCTCCGTCAGAGCCTGCGACAGACGCGGCAACTTTTCATCGAGACTCTGGCTGATCTCTGGGTGTTCCTCGTGCAGGCCATTGTCTGGGCCCCGCTCGTACTGGTTTCGCTCGTGCTGCTCCGTGGGGCGTGGCGTCGGGGATGGTTCAGCCGGAGCTGAGAGCAGGCGGGGTGTGATCCGGTTGCCCAAAGATCGGATCAAAGGCTCAGTGAATCGTGAGGAAGCGAACCCTTGCCTCTGTCAAACGTCAGGACCCATACCGAAGGATAAACATTCTGTAATTCAAAAAGGTTGGCTCATTGCTCTCATCCAACGCCCGATCCAAGGATCACGGCCGACCCATCGAGACGGATATTCCCGCACGTCTGGATCGTCTCCCATGGTCGCGTTTTCATATGCTGATTGTGGTCGCGCTGGGGATCACATGGATTCTGGATGGGCTTGAGGTCACCATCATCGGATCGCTCGCCCCGTCGCTTGAACGACGGGACACGCTCGGCCTGACGGAGACAGGGATCGGCTTTGCCTCATCGGCCTACGTCGCCGGAGCCGTGCTGGGCGCGCTGATCTTTGGCTGGATGACGGACCAGCTCGGGCGCAAGCAGATCTTCTTTCTCACCCTCGCCCTTTATGTGGTGGGAGTTGGGGCGTCGGCGCTCTCCTGGGGGCTGGGAAGCTTCGCCTGTGCACGTTTCATCACGGGGATGGGTATCGGCGGCGAGTATTCTGCCATCAACTCGGCGATCGACGAACTCGTCCCGGCCCGTCTGCGTGGCCGTGTCGATGTCATGGTCAATGGCACGTTCTGGGCAGGAGCCGCCTTCGGAGCGCTCGGCTCGGTCTGGCTTCTCGACTCTGCCATCATCCCGGTCTGGCTGGCCTGGCGCATTGCGTTTGCGCTCGGCGCTCTATTGGGCATCGCTGTGCTGCTGCTGCGCACCTTTGTGCCGGAAAGTCCGCGCTGGCTCATCACCCATCGCCGCGTGGAAGAGGCGGATGCCATCGTGTCGCTGGTGGAATCTCATTGTGCCGAGCCAAAAGGAGGGTGGAAGAGCAAGCTTCCCAAGGTTCTGATCTATCCGGCAGGCGTGTTCAGTCCGATGGAGATGATCAAGATCATGGTCCAGCGCTACCGTGGGCGTTCGCTGTACGTGCTCGTCCTGATGATCTCACAGGCATTTCTTTATAATGCAGTATTCTTCACCTACGGGATGGTGCTGACGAAATACCATGCGGTCGAGGCGCGCAATGTCGGCTGGTACATTCTGCCTCTCGCACTGGGGAACCTCCTGGGGCCGCTCATTCTCGCGCGCTGGTTCGATACATGGGGGCGTCGCCGCATGATCGGGCTGAGCTATGCCGTCTCAGGGCTGATGATGCTGGGCGTGGCTTACGCCATGGGTGCCGATCTGCTGACAGCGTCGACCCAGACCCTCTCCTGGTGCGGCATTTTCTTCTTTGCTTCCGCAGCCGCTTCCTCTGCCTATCTCACGGCCAGTGAGCTTTTCCCCCTGGAGATGCGCGCCTTCGCGATCGCGGTATTTTATGCCGTCGGGACCCTGTTTGGCGGCGTGGCGGCACCTGTGATCTTCGGGCATCTCATCGGAACCGGGAAGCTCTCTCTTCTCGTAATGGGTTATGTTGCGGCGGCCATTCTCATGATCGGCGCGAGTATCGTCGCCTGGATCTGGGGGGTGGATGCGGAGAACCGGTCGCTGGAGGAGGTCGCCCCTCCGCTATCCGAGTTTTACGCCAAGCAGGAGCAGGGCCTCATCTGAGAACCAGGATGGGGCGTTTGTCTATCTGTGGGGAAATCCGTGCAAGACGGACCGAACCATAGGATCGTGCGCCACGCTGCACTGTCGCAGGATGGGTCGGCCCTTTGCTGGGAGGGCTAGCTGGCCTGCGCGCAGGATCACTCAGCTCTGATAAAGCTCCAGCGGCAGCCCGTCAGGGTCTGCGAAGAAAGTATAAAGCTTGCCTGTGTAGGGGTCTGTTCGCATCGGCTCACACTGGATTGCGTTGCTTTCCAGATGCGCCACGGCGGCCTGCATATCGTCAACACCGAAAGCGAGATGGCGCAATCCTGCGGCCTCGGGCTGGGTCGGTCGTGTGGGTGGTGTGGGAAAGGAGAACAGCTCGATCTGCGTCGCCCCGATCGCGATATCGCATTTCCAGGATTGTCTTTGTGCCCGCCAGACCTCGCGGATGATCTTCAGCCCGAGGATCTCGGTATAGAAGTGCCGCGATTTCTGATAATCCGAAGCGATGATCGCGATGTGATGGACGCATTGGAACATCGTCGGGGGACCTATTTCTGCCGGGCTTTGCGGCCATTGGATAATTCGGTCACGACGCCATGCATCGTGCGCAATTCCTGCTCGGTGACTTCCCCACGCTGGAAAAGATGGCGCAGGTTACGCACCATGCCTGGGCGCTTCTGCTCATTGCGCAGAAAACCGCATTCATCGAGATCCCGGGTGAGATGCCCGAGGAAATTTTCCAATTCGCCCTTTGTAGCCACATGGGTCTCGTTCGTCATAAGCGTGCGGGGCGGGGTGGTTTCGCAGGCCATCCACCATTCATACGCCATGATCAGCACAGCCTGGGCCAGGTTGAGTGACATGAAATCCGGATTGAGCGGATAGCGTATCAGCACGTCTGCGCGGGCCATGTCCTCGTTATCCAGACCGGCGCGCTCCGGCCCGAAAAGCAGCCCCGCCTTGAGCCCACGATCCGCAATGGCGCGCAGTTCCGAGGCGGCGCCACGTGCCGTCATGACCGTTTTCACAATATGGCGCGGGCGCGGGCAGGTGGCCATGACGTGGTGGAGGTCGGCCACGGCTTCATCGACCGTATCGAACACCTGGGCGGCATCGAGGATACGGTCAGCCCCGGATGACGCATACCAGGCCCGTTCCTGCGGCCAGCCATCGCGCGGCGCAACAAGGCGCAGATGAAACAGACCGCCATTCGCCATGGCGCGCGCCGTCGTGCCGACATTCTCGGCAAGCTGGGGACGAACCAGAATGACAACCGGGCTGAATTCGCCGATCGGGCCGATATCGGCGCCGCCATCGCGTCCGGTCATGCGCGCCTCCATGTCGTGCCTTGGGCCGTGTCTTCCAGAATGATGCCCTGCTCGGCAAGCTGGGCGCGCAGACTGTCAGCCAGTGCGAAATCGCGCGCCTTCTTGGCGGCACTACGCTGGGTAATCAGGGCCTCGATGGCGGCTTCATCAGAGCCCGCGCGGAACCAGCTATCCGGGGAAAGCTCCAGGATGCCGATCAGCTTGCCGCAGGCCTTGAGCGAGGCCGCAGCGCTTTCGTCACCCTGCAAGGCTGCATCGGCCAGCGGGTGCAGGCAGGAGAGCGCAAGCGGTGTGTTCATATCGTCGCACAAGGCCTGCATGAAAGGCGCCGGTACGATGCCCTGCTGGTTGGTCGGTGTTTTCTCGAGTGCGCGGTAGAACCGGTCGAGAATGCGTTTGGCCTCATCCAGTTTTTCCCAGGTGAAGTCGAGCACCGAGCGGTAATGCGTTCCCAGCATGAGGAAGCGCAATGCCTCGGCGGGCGCTCGTGTCAGCACCTCACGGATGGAAAAGAAATTCCCGAGAGACTTGGACATCTTCTCGCCATTGGAGAGCAGCATGGCATTATGCAGCCAGTACCGTGCAAAGCTGCTTCCCGGATGGCAGCAGAGAGACTGGGCGCGCTCATTCTCATGATGCGGGAACATCAGGTCGTCCCCTCCGCCATGGATGTCGAAGCTTGCACCCAGATACCGATAGGACATGGCGGAGCATTCGATATGCCATCCCGGTCTGCCGCGCCCGTAAGGGCTCTCCCATCCCGGCTGCTCCAGCGTTGACGGCTTCCAGAGCACGAAATCACCGGGATGGCGCTTATAGGGAGCGACCTCGACACGGGCCCCGGCCAGAAGATCATCCGGGCTTCGCCCGGACAGGCTGCCATAGCTGGCACAACGATCCACGGCAAAAAGGACATGTCCCTCGGCTTCGTAGGCGTGGCCGTTCGCAATAAGCTGGGCAATCATGGCGAGCATGTCGTCGATATGATGGGTCGCGCGCGGCTCGATATCGGGGGGCAGAATGCCAAGTGCCGCCACATCTTCATGAAAGGCGATGGTCGTACGGGCGGTCAGGCTCGCGATATCCTCGCCATTGGCCTGAGCGCGTGCGGTGATCTTGTCATCAACATCGGTGATATTGCGCACGAAGGTGACCTGCCCGAACAACGTGCGCAACAGACGCACGAGAATATCGGCACTGAGCATGGCGCGCAGATTGCCGATATGCACGGCGTCATACACTGTGGGGCCACAGTAATAGACACGTACATTTTCCGGGTCCAGCGGCGTGAAAACCTGTTTCCGCCGTGTCTGGCTGTCATGCAGGGACAAGGAATAGGGAGGGGTGGCCATGATCCAGAGTAGATGCGTCAGCCCCGCGTTGAGCGCAACTCTAATTTACGGCTTCTGATGCTGGTTTTCTGTCCGCACTGGTATAAGCAGGGCATCATGACAGAAATTCGCTCTTCCATGACGGCGCCCGGCTGGGGCCAGCACTTGCGTGCGCTGATCAGAATTGCTGCGCCACTGAGTTTCTCGCAGTTGAGCGAGATGGCCATGAACGTGACCGATACCATCCTGCTGGGCGGGCTGGGGGCTACGGCACTCGCCGTCGGGGGCATGACCACCAATCTCTTTTTTTGCACCTTCATCACCTTCCAGGCGGCTCTGGGCGGGGCGAGTATCCTGATTTCCCGCGCACGGGGGCGTGCCTTCGCGGCTCAGGGGCAGCTGGAAGATCTCTCGGGTATTGTCACGTCGGGTGTGCTCCTCGCGCTCCTGCTTTGCTTGCCGGTCCTGGCTATCCTGCTGCCTGCGGGCTCTCTGCTGCGCTTTTTCAATGAGCCTGCGATCATCGTCACGCAGGGCAGCGAGTTCATGCATCTGCTGCTTTGGGCACTGCTGCCTGATCTGGTGATCATCGGTCTGCTGCGGATCATTCTGCCCGCATTCGGCAGCGAGCGTCTGCTGCTCTGGACCATGCCAGGCATGGCCGTGCTGAACGGTCTGCTCAATTACGGGCTGATACACGGGCGGTTCGGCCTGCCCCAAATGGGGCTCTGGGGCTCCGCCTGTGCGACCATAGCCACAGGCTGGTCGGTGGCAATCCTTCTGGTGGTCCTCGCGCGTAGCCAGTCCCATCTGAAGCTGCATCTGCGCCTCACGCGTCCCGATCGTGCGGCATTGGGTGAGATGCTGCGTCTTGGGCTGCCCATGATGGGGGCGACCGGGGCGGAGCTTCTCGCCTTTCAGATGACGGGACTTCATGCCGGGGCGCTTGGCGCTGTGTCGTCTGCTGCGCATCAGATCGCGCTCAGCGTGACCAGCACGGCTTTCATGATCAGTCTTGCCCTCTCTCAGGCGGTCAATATCCGTGTCGCCTACTGGCTTGGCGCGGGGGCGCCGGCGGCAGCGTTGAGATCGACACTTGGGGCGGTCATGCTGGTGGTGCTCTGGACCAGTTTCACAGCCACGATGCTCCTCGTTTTTCCGCAGGTCGTCGCCGGGTTCTATCTGGATTCCGGGAGCGCAGACGCCGCTGCAGTGATGCCTGTAGCGATTTCGCTGCTGAAGATTGCAGGCATTTTCCAGATCCTTGACGGCGTGCAATGCGTCTGTTCCGGCGCGCTGCGTGGCTGCCATGACACGTTCATGCCCATGCTGATGATGGTGCTCACCTATGTTCCTGTCTCCATCCTGGGAGGAGACTGGTTGGCGTTCAGGGCTGGTTACGGGGCGGTCGGGCTCTGGATCGGGCTCGCAGGAGGTTTGGGAATTCTGTCGGTTCTGCTTTCGGTACGGCTGTTTTTTACTCTGTGGCGCGCCCTGGAGGGCACATTGAGCGCTGCCGGGCAGGGATGTGCCGATCCGGCTTGAGCGGATCGGCATGGATATTTCCGCCGCAATAATGTGGCTTCAGGCCTCAGGGATACGAATGGTCTGACCGGGATAGACCCCGTCATGATGGGCGAGTTCGGCCTCGTTGGCCTTGTGAAGGTCGTCGACGGTCACATCCGCGTCTGTCTTCTCGGCAATGGCCTGAAGTGTCTCGCCCGGCGACACTTGATGGAAGACGGGAGCGGGCGTTCCCTCAGGAACGGTGATATCTGCATGGACCGTATCGATACCGGCAATATTCCCGGCCGCAAGGATGATGGCGTCACGTTCTGCTGCCGTTTCCGCGCGTCCCTTCACGGCGATGGTCGTATCGCGCACCGTGATATGGGATACGGCAAGCTGGGACATGCCATATTGCTTGAAGGCGCGCTTGATGAGGTTCTCGTGGGGGGCCTTCGGGGCAGGGGCGCCGGCCGGGTTGATGGCGGTGACTTCTGCCTGATCGTTCAGCTTGCGCCCCGCAGCACGGTTGAACTTGAAAATGGCCATTTCGGGTTCCTCTCCTTGGAATGACGCCAATGCGCCCCGCTGTGGCGCGATAATATCCTGACGCATCGCGAAGCAGGATGTTCCCCCGAGCGTGCTTTTGCCGAGGCTGGGCTCTAAGGGGCCGCGTTTTTGGTTGACAGTCGAGGGGGGGTCCTATACGAGCCGCCGCTATTGCCGGGAACGTGGACATGCCGGCCGTTGTCATATCGGGTTCTGCATCCCGTGACAGCGGTTCGAGGGATGCGCCCGTCTTTCCTAATTCGGGGAAAGGCCTACCGGCGCAACATGCGGTTGTCGCGCAGCGTCAGGACAACCCGAAGTCGAAGCGAGTTCTTGCACATGAGCAAGCGCCAAGAGAGCAAGTACAAAATCAATCGCCGTCTGGGCGTAAACCTGTGGGGCCGTGCCAAGTCGCCGGTCAACAAGCGGGAATACGGCCCCGGTCAGCATGGCCAGCGCCGCAAGCAGAAGCCCTCCGACTTCTCGATCCAGCTGATGGCCAAGCAGAAGCTCAAGGGCTATTACGGCAACATCAGCGAGAAGCAGTTCCGCAAGTACTATGACGAAGCCGTCCGTCGTAAGGGCGATACGTCAGAGAACCTGATCGACCTGCTGGAGCGTCGCCTGGATGCGGTGATCTACCGCCTCAAGTTTGCGATCACCCCGTTCGCTGCTCGTCAGTTCGTCAGCCATGGCCACGTGACGGTCAACGGCCGCAAGGTGAACATTCCTTCGTACCTCGTCCGTGACGGTGACGTCATCGAAGTACGTGAGAAGTCCAAGCAGCTTGCCGTCGTTCTCGATGCCGCCCAGTCCGCCGAGCGTGACGTGCCGGAATACATCGAGGTCGATCACCGCCAGATGAAGGGCAAGTTCGTTCGCAGCCCGCGTCTGTCCGACGTGCCGTACCCCGTGCAGATGGAACCGAACCTCGTGGTCGAGTTCTACTCGCGCTAAAAGACCCGTCTCTACCGGGTGTTTTCTGGCCAATGCCGGATCAGGGTCACCCTGGTCCGGCATTCGTCATTTCTGGTCCCTGAATTCAAGCGAAGGTCCCCTCGATGTCCGAAGCCGCGTCCGCCCCCGTTTCCGCCACCGGTCTTGGCAGCGAGATCCGCCGCCGCCGGACCTTCGCCATCATTTCCCATCCAGATGCCGGCAAGACCACCCTGACAGAGCGTATCCTGCGTGCCGGTGGGGCGATCCAGCTTGCGGGTAACGTGCGGGCAAAGGGTGAACGTCGCCGCACCAAATCGGACTGGATGGGCATCGAGCGCGATCGCGGGATCTCCGTCGTAACTTCGGTCATGACTTTCGAATATGGTGGGTGTGTCTTCAACCTGCTCGACACACCGGGTCATGAAGACTTCTCGGAGGATACCTATCGCACGCTGACCGCGGTTGATTGTGCCGTCATGGTGATTGACGCGGCGAAGGGGATCGAGGATCGCACACGCAAGCTCTTCGAAATCTGTCGCCTGCGTGACATTCCCATCGTCACCTTCATCAACAAGATGGATCGTGAGGCGCAGGATTGCTTCGGTCTGCTGGATGAGATCGCCTCGACACTGGCACTCGATACCTCGCCAGCCACCTGGCCGATCGGCCGCGCCGGGCATTTTGCGGGCACATACGACATGCGCACCCGTGAGATCCGCGGCGAGGCCGCGACGCTGGCGCAGTCAGATGCGCGCATGATTGCTCTGTCGGAAGAACTCGAACTGGCAGAGGCTGCCCTTCCGCTCTTCGACCGCGAATCCTTCGATGCCGGGCATCTGACGCCAGTCTTTTTCGGGAGTGCCATGAAGGAGATTGGGGTGACCGATCTGCTCGATGCACTTGTGGCGTACGGCCCCGAGCCACGCGCCCAGCCGAGCGAGACGCGCGAGGTCAAGGCTGATGAGGAACAGGTGACGGCGCTGATCTTCAAGATCCAGGCCAATATGGACCCGAATCATCGGGACCGCATGGCCTTTGCCCGTATCTGCTCCGGGCGCCTGACACGCGGTATGCGTCTGAAGCACGTCCGCACGGGCAAGCAGTTCGCGCTGCATACGCCGCAATTCTTCTTTGCGCGTGATCGCCAGTTGGCGGAAGAGGCTTTTGCCGGGGATGTGGTGGGGCTGCCCAATCACGGCACGCTGCGTATTGGCGATACACTCTCGGAGACCGAGGAACTGCGTTTTACCGGGGTTCCGCATTTTGCGCCGGAAATCCTGCGTCGCGTGCGACTGGACGATGCCATGAAGGCCAAGAAGCTGCGTCAGGCGCTGGTCGAACTGGCAGAGGAGGGGGTGGTGCAGCTCTTCCGCCCCCAGGACGGTTTGCCGCCCATCGTTGGGGTGGTGGGGACGCTTCAGCTCGACGTGCTGCAATCGCGTCTGCAAGGCGAGTATGGCGTCGCCATCGGTTTTGAATCGACGCCCTATACCATCGCGCGCTGGGTCACCGGTGAGCGCACCAAGATCGAGGCATTTTCGATGGCCAACCGCCCTGCCATGGCGGATGACCTCGACAGCGATCCCGTCTTCCTTGCCAGCTCGAACTTCATGATGCGCCGTACGGTCGAGATGAATCCTGATCTGGCTTTTCACGACATCAAGCAGATCGGGCTCAGTAGCTGAGCGCTCCTGCCGCGAGCTGCGCCCGGTCAGGTCGTCACAGTCCTGCGGTGTTCGGCGACGGAATGAAAAAAGCCCCGGCAATCACCGGGGCTTTTTTTGTATATGTGGCCGCAGAGTGACCCGTTACAGGGTGAGCAAAGCGATAGCGCCCATGGCGAACACGCCGCCCACAAGGGCACCCAGGATCAGAAAGATATTCTCTCCGTCGTGATGCAGGGGAGTAAGGCCGGAGCGGTCCGAGCGATTGATATGCAGTGTCTGAGCCATGACAGGTCTCCTTCGAGGCCTGTCGCATGAACGCGCTGCCTCATCGGTATATTACTTATATGTAATGCCACGCTCATCCTGCAAGAGGTTTCGGAAAAGAAAAAGGCCTCCGGCACGAATGCCGAAGGCCTTTTTTCTGGAACCGATCAAGAAGCCTCCGGAGAGGCTCCTTTCTCAGGCCGAAATCAGCGCAGGATGATTTCGACGCGACGGTTCTGCGGCTCGCGGGTGTTCGGACCCGTCGGGACCAGCGGGTGCTGCTCGCCGTAGCCGTGGATGTCGATCGCAGCGGCAGGAACGCCATCACGGATCAGCTCAGCCTTGACCGACTGTGCGCGACGGACCGAAAGGCCCATGTTGTACTTCTGGCCGCGTGCACCGGGGTGAGCAGCAGAGTTGTCGGTGTAGCCGTTGACTTCGATGCGCGTCGTCTGGACGTGCGTGGAAGCCTGAGCTGCCTGGGCAACGATCTCACGAGCGCGACCCGTCAGGTTCGACTTGTCCCAATCGAAGAACACCAGGTAGGTGCGGGCAGGCTGCACAGCCGGGGGAGCAACCGTGACAACCGGCGGCGGCGGCGGGGGAGCCGTGTCGAAGGCATAACGCAGGCCGACGATGAACTGATGATTGAAGCGGTCATCGAAGTTCACGTTGCCCTTGTGCAGGCCCGAACCGTTACGGTTCCACGTGGTGGAGCGGTAAGCGCCATCCGTGAAGGTCTGGCCGATCATGCGGTATTCACCGGTGATGGCGAGGCCCGGAACGCCCGGAATGTCATAAGCCGCACCGACGATGCCCTGATAGGCAAAGCCACCCTGCGTGCCGCCGACGCGGTTGGTCACGCCGTTGGTGTAAGCCGTGGTGATCGGGTTGTAGTGCTGCCACAGATAGCCTGCACCGACACCGACGAACGGCGTGATCGGCAGGTTGATGCCGAACTGGGCCAGATCGATGTCATACAGGACGTTGACGAAGCCGCCGTAAGACTGGTCGGAACCGCTGGTCGTGCCGTTCGCGTAGGTCGGACGACGATGGTTGATCTGGGAGTAGTTGTACACGCCCTCGATTTCGGCGCGCAGACCGTTACCGAAGCCCCAGCCGAACGAACCGAAGCCCGTGAAGCCGTCCTTGTGGCGATAACGCGAGCTGGAACCGCCCGTGCCGTTGCCGCCGTCGGCCTGCGTCGTCGGAGCGAAGGTCGCGTGCTGCTGCTGAACCAGATTGTAGCCACCGCCGATATTGACATACGGGCCGGTGATGGTGCTCGCCATGGCGATCGTCGGGGCGGCTGCCATCGACGTCATGGCCAGAAGTGCCGTGCGGAGACGCATTAGTTTCGTCCTCATAAATTCATCCATTCGAACCTGCTGACTTCCCTCCGGAGAGGCGAAGCGACAACAGGGTCAGCGCGATGCATAAGTGCGTATAGAGCCGTCAGTTCCGGTTCAGGAAGTGAGTTCCATGGGTATTTGACGATTAGACGAAATAGCCGTGTCCAAACTGCAACACTCCATTTCGTCCAATTAACAATTTCTTATGCAGCGCCTTTCTCTAGCGGTGTTTTTAATGATTCGTGTCATCAACGGATCGTGAGGGGAGTGACTGATCTGTAAGCAAATTCACGGCTGGCCGGGGTTCCGGTCAGGCGTTGCAACCGGCCTCGACCAAAACGTCACGCACCGTGTCCATTTCAACATCCCTGCTCGTGAAAGCCTCGCCGATCCCCCTCATCAGCACGAAGGAAAGGCGACCGTCACTGACCTTCTTGTCACGTGCCATGGACCGGATCAGGGCGTCGGCGCTCAGCGTCTCGTCGAACCAGTCGAGCCCGGCGGGCATGCCCAGAGCACGCAGATGCGCGTCGAGCCTGCGCAGATCCTCCTCGGGGCAATAACCCAGCTTCACGGAAAGGGCTGCGGCCAGATGGAGACCGATCGAGACGGCCTCGCCATGCAGGAGACGCCCGTCATAACGAAAATGGGCTTCAAGGGCGTGACCGAAGGAGTGGCCCAGATTGAGCAGCGCGCGTCCGTCCTGCGCTGCCGTCTCCTTTTCGTCCTCCATCACGACCTTTGCCTTGAAACGGCAGGCGCGATTCACGGCTTCGGCGAGAGCGGCAGGGTCACCATCCAGAATCTCGGCACCATGGGCTTCGCACCATTTGAAAAGGGCAGGATCGGCAATAAGACCGGCCTTCACAATTTCTGCATAACCAGCCACACGCTCCCGGCGTGAAAGGGTGGCCAGGGCAGAGCTGTCGGCCAGGACGATCTGGGGCTGGTAGAAAGCCCCTATGAGGTTCTTGCCCGCGCGGGCATTGAGTCCTGTCTTGCCCCCTACAGAGCTATCCACCTGCGAGAGAAGGGTAGTCGGAATCTGCACGAAGGGCACACCGCGCAGAATACTGGCGGCAACAAAGCCGGAGAGATCGCCCACAACACCGCCTCCCAGGCCGATGACGGTGGTACGGCGTTCCATTCCGTGGTCGAGGATATCGTTGATCAATGCGGCATAGCGTGTGAGCGACTTCGATTCCTCACCGACCGGCACGACGAACGGCGTCGCCTGAATCCCCGTTTCGGCAAGGCCCGCCATGAGACGCGGCAGGTGCAGGGTCGCGACCGTCTCGTCCGTGATCACCACGGCGTTCTTCCGGGGGAGGATGGGCGCCAGATAGGCTCCGGCGCGGCTGATCAGATCCGATCCGATCAGAACCTCGTACCGATGGGATTCAAGCGTGACCGGGACCCTGAGCGGATGGTCATAGGTGTCGAGCGCCTCGATAATGCGCTGGGCGCCGTGATCGACGCTGTCATCTCCGCAATCCACGATGATATCTGCCTCTGCATAGATAGGGTGTCGCTGGGCCTGAAGCGCAGCGAGGGTTGTCTCGACATTTCCTTTGTCGAGGAGGGGGCGTCCCGTCCGCCCTGATACCCGCTTGATCAGGATCGGCAGCGGACAGCGCAGCCATATTGAGCGGGCATGGGCTTTGACGAGTCTGCGTGTCTGCCCGTCGATGAACGCTCCCCCGCCGGTGGCCAGGACTTTCGGTGGCCCCTGAAGCAGGCGCTGGATGACACGCCGTTCTCCGTCACGAAAGGCGGGTTCACCATGACGGGCGAAAATCTCGGCAATGGTGCATCCTGCGGCGCGCTCGATCTCCAGATCGGCATCGACGAAATCGAGGCCGAGTCGTGTTGCCAGTCGTCGGCCGATTGTCGTCTTTCCGGCCCCCATCAGCCCGACGAGTACGATGATCCCGGAAGGAGAACCGATCGGGGAGGGGACCGATCCGGGTGCAGGATCAGGCAGGTCTGACATCGTTTCGGATCGATCAGGAAAAAAGGTGGGGCGTGACATTCCTGCAAGGCTAACATACAGGAGAGCACCTCGCCACCGAGCAGGCACCAGCGGAGCCTGAGTTCGGACAGGCCACTGTCTCATCGCGCCCTTTTTCAGGAGCTTCCATGTCCACGCTGAGCTTTCCCAGGATCGCCCTCGCGCTTCTCGTTCTGATCGTGCTGGGCCTCGGAGGGGTGTTTCTCAAGCTGGGCATGAACCCGCCCCTGCCCGTGCAGACGATCGTTCACAAGGATCTGCCGGGCACGCAGTTTGCAGCCACTACCCAGACCCAGACACTCCCCACCATGCCGGCTTCGGCCGCACAGGGTCAGGTGACTATGGGACAGCCTGCTCAGGCTCTGCCTGCCATGCCGGAGCCCAAGGCCTCTCCGACGCTTCAGCACTGAGATGTCGAGGGAAGGTGCCCTGCCGCCCGCGGCAGAGGCCTTTCTTGAAATGCTGGCGGCGGAGCGTAACGCTGCGCCACGCACGCGACAGGCCTATGCGGCCGATCTTGCCGATTTCATCGTTTTTTTGACGCGGTCCTGCGTCGGGGCACCGGTCGCCCTGCTGGACGCCACGCAGTCAGAAATTTCGGCCTATAGTGCCTCCGGTGTCCAGTCCGGGCTCTCTTCAAGCAGTGCAGCACGTCGCCTGTCCTGCCTGCGTCAATTCTACCGTTTCGCCCAGCGCGAGAACTGGTGCCCCCGAGACCCGACCGAGGGCGTTGCCATGCCGCGTCTCGACAAGCCTCTCCCCAAATTGCTCTCTGAAGCGCAGATCGACGTGCTGCTCGATCAGGGATGCCGTGGTCATGAAGATCCCCGGCGCGATCTGGTCAGCCGGGCCGCGCTCGAATTGCTTTACACGACGGGACTGCGCATCTCCGAGTTGCTGTCGCTTCCGGGACGGGTGTTCCAGAGCGAGGCGCCCATGGTGCTGATTCGTGGCAAGGGCGGGCGAGAGCGCCTTATCCCGATCTCGCACGCGGCACGCGACGCAGCGCGCGCGCTGCTGCATCATGATCGCGATATCGACAGCCCCTATCTGTTTCCTGGCCGCAACCCTCACAAACCCTTGACACGGCAGGGGTTCGACAAAATCCTGTTTCAGGCAGCGCTTCGGGCTGGCCTCGATCCCGACCAGGTCTCACCCCATGTGCTCCGGCATTCCTTCGCGACCCATCTGCTGGAGCGCGGGGCGGATCTGCGCGCCCTGCAGATGCTGCTCGGCCACGCCGATATCGCCACCACCCAAATCTATACTCATGTGATGCAGGAAAGACTGCGTCAGGTGCTTGCCCAGCATCATCCGCTTTCCGACGGTGCGGGATCATGACGCAATGGATTGTTGTCGCACTGGAACCCGTGCTATCGGCGGGTCATGCGTCAGTATCTCGATTTCGAAAAGCCGGTTGCCGAGCTTGAAAACAAGATTGCCGAACTTCGCCAGATGGCCAAGGACGGCGAAGGCATCAACATTGCCGACGAAATCGGCAAGCTCTCCGACAAGGCGGAAAAGCAGCTCCGGGCCGCTTATACCAAGCTGACGCCGTGGCAGAAGGTCATGGTGGCGCGTCATGCCCAGCGCCCACGTGCCCTCGATTATTTCCGGGGCCTTCTCGAGGATTATACACCGCTCGCCGGTGATCGCCTCGGCCATGATGACCAGGCCATTGTCGGTGGTCTTGCCCGCTTCCGCGGTCAGGCGGTGATGGTAATCGGCACGGAGCGCGGTTTCGACATGGAGTCGCGCCTGCGCCATAATTTCGGCATGCCGAAGCCGGAAGGCTATCGCAAGGCCCAGCGTCTTGTTGAAATGGCCGGGCGCTTCGGTCTGCCGATCCTGACCTTTATCGACACCTCAGGCGCCTGGCCTGGCATTGATGCCGAAGAGCGTGGACAGGCTCAGGCCATCGCGCGCTCGACCGATTGTTGCCTGCGTGCGCCTGTACCGCTGGTGGCCATCATCATCGGCGAGGGCGGCTCCGGTGGCGCTGTTGCGCTTGGCGCGGGCGATCGCGTGCTCATGCTTGAGCATTCGATTTATTCCGTCATTGCGCCGGAAGGCGCTGCCTCCATCCTGTGGCGCGATCCCAAGCAGGCGTCGACTGCGGCTGAGGCTCTCAAGCTGACCGCGCAGGATCTGTTGAAGCTGCGTCTGATCGACAGGATCATTCCTGAGCCGATCGGTGGGGCACAGCGTTTCCCGGATGAGGCCATTGCTGCGGTGGGCGATGCCATTGGCGATGTGCTGGCCGAGCTGGTTCCTTTCGAAGGCGAGGCCCTGGTGGCGAAGCGCCGCGAGAAGTTTCTCGCCATGGGTCGTGACGCCCTGTGATGCAGTGAGGTGAGCCGGGTTCTCGCCTCGCCGCTTGCCTCGATGACATAGAAGAAGCCGCCCAGGTTCCATACCGGGCGGCTTTTTTGTCCGTTCCTGACAATCGATCTGGAGGCCGTATCGGCCGCTGATCTCAGGGGGCGGGCTCGCCAGACACAGGCGTCTCACCGAGAGATTCGATCAGCGTTCTGATGCGTTCACCCGCATCGGTCACGCTGGCCTCATCGTAGCCTTTGGCAACCAGAGAAACGCCTTTGCGTCCGTCCTGCCGTTCAAAAGGGTAAGATCCCAGGTCGAGCAGAGGAAAGTCGTTCTGGATCTGCTCGAGTCCCTCTGCCAATGTTCCCTCACGCAGATCGGCATGCCACGCCACCGAGCGCAGCGGTGCACCACCCTCAAGGTTGGGCAGGAGCGCCGTGAACATGGATTGCATGATGGAGGGTACACCCGCCATTACATGCACATTGGCGATTGTGAAGCCCGGTGCGATCGACACGCTGTTTGCAATAGGAATTGCCCCGCGCGGCAGCCAGGCCATGCGCTGACGGGCCTTGTTGAATTTTTCCTTACCCAGATATTCCTCGAGCTTGCGATAGCTCTCCTCATGGATCTCGAGTGGCACGCCGATGGCCTCGGCCACACAGCCTGCTGTGATATCGTCATGGGTGGGCCCGATCCCGCCCGTGGTGAAAACATGATCGAACTGGGCGCGGCAGGTCGCAACCGTCTCGACGATTCGTCTGGCCTTGTCCGGAATGACCCGGACCTCCTCAAGGGCAATCCCTGCCTGGGCAAGGCCAGTCGCAATGAAGCGGATATTGGCGTCCTGGGTCCGGCCGGAGAGGATTTCATTCCCGATGATCAGGAGGCAGGCTGTTGGCGTCATGAGAGGCTCGCTGTAACTCTGAGGTCCTTGAAATACCGTCAACCATACCGGGTCCGCATGCGTTACGCCCGAACGGTTTGATGACTTTTTCGCGGGAGTAGAGAAATGGCTGAACAGATTAGCGAGACCTGCGCTTCATGCGCTTATGATGTCCGCGCCGAGCTCGGTGAGGGGCCAGTCTGGATCTCCAGCGAAAACGCTGTCTATTTCGTCGATATCAACGGCCAGAAAGTCCATAGGTTCACGCCGTCTCTCGGAGAGGCCTGTCACTGGGCGGCACCGGGGAAGGTTGCGTTTCTCATGCCGGTTGAGGATGGCAGCTTTCTGGCCGGACTGCCGGACGGGCTCTACCGGTTCGATCCCACCGATGGCAGCTTCGCCAAACTGGTCGATGTCGAGAGCGATCTGCCCGGTAACCGTCTGAACGACGCCTGTGTCGACCTGCATGGTCGCGGCTGGTTCGGGACGATGGATGATTCCGAGGAGGCTCCGAGCGGGTCGATTTACAGCATCACCCATACCCCGCAGGGATTCGTGCTCCGTCGCCATGATACGGGATACACGGTGGCCAATGGCCCCGCCGTCTCCCCCGATGGAAAGGTGCTTTATGCGTGCGACACGCCGAGCGGCAATATCTATCGGTTCGACATCACGGTCGAAGGCAATCTCGAGAACAAGCGTGTATTCGTGCATCTGCCCGAAGAGAAGGGCTATCCGGACGGTGTGGTGACTGACTGCGAGGGGAATGTCTGGGCCTCGACCTGGAATGGCGGTCATGTCCGCTGCTTCACGCCGGAAGGCGTCGAGCGCGCCGCTATAAAAGTGCCCGCCACCAACATCACCAAAGTCTGCTTCGGCGGCGATGATCGCAAGACTGCCTATGTGACGAGCGCGCGCCAGGGCATCGACGAGGAAACATTGTCGCGTGAGCCGCAATCGGGAAGCCTGTTTACTTTCCGTGCCGATAAGGCTGGCCTGCCGCAGCATCCGCTGGTTCTGGCCCCTGCCAAGGCTAACTGAAAGCCGCCTCGAAAGGGGCGATCAATCCTCGGGCTATCCGGCCATGAGATCCTGCAGCAGCGGGATGAGCGGCCGGTCAGGGGCTGGCATGGGATAGTCCCCGAGCTGTTCGGCGCTGACCCAGGCGAGTTCCTGTCCCTCGCGGGGTGTGGGCGTATTGCGCCAGCGTCGGCACAGATAGAGCGGCATCATGAGGTGCCGCGCACCGATATTCTCGGACACGAAGGTGAATGGGGCGATACATCCCGCGGAGATATCGATGCCCAGCTCTTCATCGAGCTCACGAATCAGGGCCTGTTCAGGCGATTCATGGGGCTCGACCTTGCCGCCGGGGAATTCCCATAACCCTGCAAGGGGTTTGCCAGGCGGACGCCGGGCAAGAAGGATACGTCCCGCATTGTCGACAAGAACGCCTGCCACGACGAGGAGGATGCGCGTGGCAGGCAGGCCCGGTTCCGGGACGACGGGTTGGGTAGCACGGTTCATAGTGTAGGTCAGGACAGGTTGGGGCTCAGGGCCACGGGAGAGAAACGGTACGCGGGACGTGCCGGTCTGGTTGAAGCCCAGCCGGGCCAGCAAGGCGATCGAAGCCGGATTATCTTCCGCCACATCGGCAATGATCCTGACGATGGGCAGGGTTGCGAATGCCCAGTCGATGACGGGGCGAAGGCAGGTCGTCGCAATGCCTTTTTTCCAGTGGTCACGCCCGACCCAGTACCCGATTTTCGCGGCCTGTCCAGGGTGACCCAAGGACAGGCCGATGCAGCCGATCAGATCGTTCCCGTCACAGATGGCGAAATGCCAGGCTGTGCCCGTCCTCTGGCGATCGATGGTGCTCGTGATCCACTGGTCGGCCAGTTCCCGCGGGTAGGGAAAGGGCAGGTGACTGAGCATGCGCACCACACTCCAGTCGTTGACGAGACGATGCACAGAGGTGCCGTCCGAAGGCTGGAGCGGTCTGAGCGTATAGGGTGATACGTCGAGCGAAAGGCTCATTCAGAGGGAGAGGCGGGTTGGATGCCGGCGCGGCGCAGCAGGTCGCGCAATGAATTGATGACGGGGAAAACCTCCTGATTGCGATCTCCGCCAAGTTCGCGCCACGCATTCTGTTCGAGTTCAACAATCTCGCGATCTTCCGCGAAGATGCGGTTGGTAAACCCGACCAAGAGCGGCCAGGCGAGATCGAGCGCGCCCTTGAGCTTGGGGCGACGAATCGACAAGAGCCCGAAAACGCGGCAGGTCAGGTGATCCTCATCTTGGGGGACGTAGACGATCCACAGATCCATGACCGGCGGTTCATCTCCCGTGCGGATGTGCAACGTCTGGTAGGGATAGACGGTGCGGATCGTCATCACATCACGGTGGGCGTGTTTGGCGCTTGCATCGCGGCGTTCGCCGAAGATCAGAGCCTCGCCCCATGGCTGCTTGCCGCCCACGCGGGCAAAGCTGTAACGCGCCTCGACCATGCGGGGCTCGTTTTCACCCCCCAGATAGCGCGGCTTCATCTTGCCCATCTGCTTGGAGTGCATGAACTGATGATTCATATCCATCAGATTTTCATGCATGAAGCTGTAATGGCAGTTCACATGCTCGCCGAAACGGCGCGTCTTGTAGGCAGGGTCGGCGACAGAGCCAAGGCGGGGAAAGGGAACGGTTTCGGCTTTATCGGGATCGCCGGGGAAGACGAAAATCAGACCGTCGACCTCGCGACAGGGGTAGGTGCGCACTCCGTTGGGCAGCTTCCCCTTGCCCAGATAAGGCACATCGATGCAGCGGCCCGAGCGGCCATAGGCCCATCCATGATAGCAGCACTGGACAGCCTCACCCTCGACACGCCCCTTGCTCAGCGGCACCTGTCTGTGTGCGCAGCGATCCTCAAGCGCGAACACGCTTCCCTCCTGCGGGCGAACCAGAGCAATGGGCTGCCCGGCAAAACGCGTGCCGATGGTCTTGCCCCTCTTGAGCTCGCGGGACCAGGCCACGGGGTACCAGTAATCGGGATCGCATTTCACGCGGCGCAGATCGACCGCATCACGGCCAAGTCTCATGGCGTCGGAGCAACGTCTCTCTGCCATCGTGATGGCTTCGTTTTCGGTAAGTAGGCTTTCCGTCATGGGTATCCTGTCGTGACCTCCTGCGAGCCGAACTCCGTGTGGAACATGGGCCCCTGGATCCTGCATGTTGATGCGCCCGCAAACAGTAGCAGGCTTGGCGCGCATGGGAACAGCGGCATTCGCCTTGCTCAAGTGCGTGCGCCGCGATAGCGAAATAAAGATGCGCAAGACTTAAAATCACGAAAGGATCTTGCGCTGAAGGTCATTTTTGCTTGCTTGTTGTGCAACAAACTGTGTATTTTTTGCCTCAGTCAGATCGGTTCCGAAAGAAAATTCCCTTTCGATGTTGTAACGTTTCCGGAACGCTGCCTAGACTGTCTCTGGTTATATCCCACGGAGAGACAGCTCGAACGATGTTCACAAAACGAAGAATTCTGACCGCAGCGACACTTCTCTCCCTGCCTTTCGGGTTCAGTCTGGCCCAGGCCGCAACGCAGCAGGTCGACCAGACATCGCCTAAGACCAAGAAGGCGGGCGCGGTTCATCACCGGACATCGATTGGCTCAGATCAGGCCCTGCATTCCGTCCCCAAGATCCGTACGCGCAAGGCTCGAGATGCAAGCGGTGATAGCGGGGAATCGGTCATCGTGACCGGCACCCATGCCTTCAATCGAAAGGCACGTGACAGTGCTGTGCCCGTGACCGTTGTCTCGGCTGCGACCCTGCGCCGCTCCGGTCAGCTCAATCTGGCGGACGCCATCACACGCGTCGATCCGTCGATCACGGTCACGGCCAACGGTGCCGATGCCGGTGCGCTGACCTCTGCCATCCGTATGCGCGGCCTGAACCCGAACGAGGTTCTGGTGCTGGTCGACGGAAAGCGTCGTAACACCACGGCTAACATCTATGCCGATGCAGGCCCGCAGCAGGGCTCGACCCCGGTCGATCTGAACATGATCCCGGCGGGCGCGATCGACCATATCGAGATCCTGCGTGATGGTGCGGCTGCGCTCTATGGTTCAGACGCTATTGCAGGTGTGGTAAACATCATCACCAAGAAGACCAATCATGGCATCAACACCGTCGCGCAGACGGGTGCCAATGCCTATAACGGCGATGGCTGGCAGTATCTGATCGGGGCCGATGGCGGTCTCAAATGGGGCAGTGACGGCTTCGTCCATCTGAGCGGTCAGGTCTATCACACCGATCACTGGGTCTCGAACCTCAAAAGCACCAACGATCATCGCTGGACCCCGACCTCGAGCTGGCCTGCCAATTCGAACAAGATCCTGTCCAACCCGGAAGAGACGCGTGAAAACCTCTCCATCGAGTGGGGCAAGGGTATCACAGAGGGCATCGAGACCTACGGTCTGATCACCTATGCTCATCGTCATTCCGAGGCTTACGAGAATTATCGTGTGCCTACTGTGGCGCCCAGCGCCTATCCCTATGGCTTCTCGCCGCTGGAGACGATCGAGGAGAACGACTTCCAGGCCAATCTGGGCCTCAAGGGCGATAATCTCTTCGGATTCAGCTGGGATCTGAGCACGCTGTACGGCCAGGATGACGACGATATCGGGAACAAGAACACCTTCAACCCGAATTACTACAAGGCTTATGGGTTCTCCCCCACCACCGTGCGCGCCCAGAGCTATTCTCTCGCCCAGTGGACCAGCAATTTCGACGCACGACGTAATTTCCGCATCGCGGATGTCGTGCCGATGACGCTGGCCTTCGGCGCCGAGCATCGTCTCGAGATGTACACGATCAAGGCAGGCGAACCGGCTTCGTATGAACTTGGCGGCACGCAGGGTTTTGCCGGCCTCACCCCGCAGAACGCCGGGAAGTGGCAGCGTAATATCTGGGCCGGTTACCTGGATGGCGATTTCCATCCGCTGCCGCACTGGGACCTCGATTTCGCCGGGCGCTTCGAGCATTACACCGATATGGGTAATACCGAGAACGGCAAGGTCACGACGCGTTATGACATTACCAGCAAGCTGGCGGTGCGTGGTACGATCAGCAACGGTTTCCGTGCGCCCACCATGCCTGAGCAGTATTACTCGGCGCTCAACGTGTCGCCGACCGGTGCATCGGGTCTTCTTCAGACGGTTGGTGCTGCGGGCAAGACCATTGGTGCGCAGCGCCTGAAGCCTGAGAGATCGACCAGCGCAGAAGGTGGTATCATCGCCGAGCCGCTGAAGGACTGGCATGTCTCGGTTGACGTCTATCAGATCAACATTCGTGACCGGATCATCGGCTCGGCGACGGTTAATGGTCAGCAGGCGCTCGATGCTATTGCTCTTACGGGCGTGAACCTGCCGAGCGGGATCGAACTGGACAACGTGACGGCCAACTACTTCGCCAACGTGGCCAGCACGCGTACGCAAGGTCTCGATCTGCAGTCCGATTATCTTCTGCATCTCCGCCGCTACGGCACGCTCAACCTGAGCGCGATGCTCAATCTCAACCGGACCCGCATCAGCCATATCAACACCAATGCCTTCGGCGACCCTGCGGCCAATGCCCAGACGGTCGGCTACCTCACCACGGGCTCACCGCGCAGCAAGCTGATCCTGAACGCCTACTGGACCTATCACCAGTGGGACGTGAACCTGCGTCAGACCCGCTATGGCGAGACGAAGTCGCTGCTGACCTATGAAGATCTGGCACCGGCCGCGATCAAGTACTCCAACACCGAATGGGCCGAATTCAAGAACACCCCGGCCTGGCTGACAGATATCGAAGTCGGATATCGCTTCACCGAGCACTGGCACTTCGCCATCGGCGCGAACAACATCTTCAACCAGCGTCCGCGCCACGTGAACCCGATCACCAACTATCTGGGTCCGAAGATCTATGACACCGACTCGTCGGGTGTTCCGATCTACGGTGCCTATTACTACGGTCGTCTGAACGCCACGTTCTGATCTGTGGCAGCCCTATAGGATCGACCTAACGGTCCTGCAGGGTTTCACCGTTGACCCTGTCACTTTTCAACCGGGCTGGCGCTGTGCCAGTCCGGTTTCTTTGTTTGCGGGTGATGCTGTCAGGCGAGCGTCGCGCTCAGATGATCGATGAACTGTGCAGCAACGCGTCCGGAGCGTCCGCCGCGCTCCATGGCCCATTCCAGCGCATGACGGTGCAGGCTCTCCCTGGGGATATCGAGCTTGCGGTCGGCAGCGTAACCATCGACGATGGCAAGGTAGGTTTCCTGATTGCAGCCATGCACGCCGATCCAGAGCCCGAAACGGTCGGAAAGGGAGACTTTCTCCTCCACCGCCTCCTGGGGATTGATGGCACTGCCGCTCTCATTCTCCATCATGTCGCGCGGCATGAGATGGCGGCGGTTCGAGGTGGCGTAGAACAGGACGTTTTCAGGGCGCCCCATGATGCCGCCATCGAGAACGGATTTGAGCGATTTGTAATCGGCGTCCTGGGTCTCGAATGAGAGATCGTCGCAGAACACGATGCAGCGCCGGGATTGCGCGCGCAGCATGTCGAGCAGGCGTGGAAGCGTGGAGAGATCATCGCGCTGGATCTCGATCAGAACCAGCGCGTGCGGGTGGGCGCGATTGGCCTCGGCAAAGCAGGCCTTGACCAGCGAAGATTTGCCCATGCCCCGCGCGCCCCAGAGCATGACATTGTTACCGCTGCGGCCAGCAGCGAAATGACGCGTATTTTCGAGCACGTGACGCGCCTGGCGATCGATACCGCGTAGCAGGGACAGGTTGACCCCTTGTACCTTTTCAACGCCGCGCAGCATTGCCGAGGCACCCTGCCAGAGAAATGCGTCATGGCTCTCCAGGCTGGCCGGCCCAGCCGGGGCAGGCGCGAGACGTTCCAGTGCGGAGGCAATGCGATCGAGCTTTTCGAGAAGAACGGCGTCCATTGATATAACCCTTGCTCCGTGGCTGTGCTTGACGTGCGGGCGCGACCAATTATGGTCCGGGGCCATTCCGGCTGGCTTTCGGGCGCGTCCGGTCCCTGATCCTTCGACATATGGAAGAAACGCATGCTCGCCAACAGCGGGATTATCTCATTCCTCCCGATGATCCTCGTGTTCGTCGTTTTCTACTTCGTGCTCATCCGTCCCCAGCAGGCGCGCCAGAAGGAGCTCAAGGCGCAGCTCAACGCCCTGCGTCGCGGCGATCGTATTGTGACCAGCGGCGGTATCGTGGGTGTGGTTCAGCTTGCGCGCGATGGCAGCAAGGAGATCGAAGTCGAGATTGCTCCCGGCGTGAAGATCCAGCTGATGCGCGAGAACGTGTCGCAGGTTCTCACCAGCACGGCGAAGCCAGCTAATGATGGCGGTAAGGCTGCCAAATAAGGCGCGACTCCCTAGTGCGTAAAAAAGGCCGGCTCCCGTTTGGGGCCGGCCTTTTTCATGCGCTGCGGCCACGCCGGGCCAGGCGCCCGGCGCGATAGCTTGCGATCAGGCGGAAAGCAGCTCTGCTTCGGCAAACTCGTAATTGGCGAGCTTGTCGAGATAGTTGGTGATGTAATCCGGGCGACGATTGCGGAAGTCCAGGTAATAGGCGTGTTCCCACACATCCAGACCCAGCAGGGCACGGCCCTGGCCCTCGGCCAGCGGGTTCGAGCCATTGGCCGTCTTGGTCACGGCGAGCTTGCCGTCGGCGCCCAGAACGAGCCACGCCCAGCCGGAACCGAACTGTGAGATGGCCGCCTGCTTGAAAGCGGCCTTGAAGGCTTCTAGGCCACCCAGATCGGAATCGATCTTGGCTGCAAGCTTCGACGGCACTTGACCACCGGTGGGGGAAAGATTCTTCCAGAACAGGATATGGTTCCAGTGCTGGCCAGCGTTGTTGAAGACCGGCGCCGAGGCAGCGTCACCCTTCACGGCGAGGATGATTTCCTCAAGGCTCTTGCCCTGGAGTTCCGGCTTCGCTTCCACAAAGCCGTTGAGCGCCGTTACATAAGCCTGATGATGCTTGCCGTGATGCAGCTCAAGAGTTTCCTGGCACATGCCGGAAGCGGCGAGGGCGCTGGACTGATAGGGGAGGGACGGCAGTTCGAAAGCCATGGTCACGTCTCCTGGACAAACATGGTGAGGACAAAGCGGGGCTGCTTGGTCACCCAAGGCAGCTATGGTGCCGGGCGGGTTTCGTCAACCCGCCGTAACGGAATGGAGCGATCACGCCTCGTTGGCGGGCTCGTCCTGCTTCACGACGCTCTTCTCGATCGCGCCGAAAAGGGCGGAATAATCGTCGTTGGCGTGGCGCTTGCTCGACAGGGCCAATGCCTGATCGGCAATGGCAATAGACGGGCAGAAGCTGTGCGTGCTGCGTGCGGCCGAGACGAGAAGGCCCATATCCTTCGACATGAGGCGTGTCGGGAATTGTGGCGCGAAGTCGCCTTTCTCGGCGCAGCCGAGCTTTCGTTTGTGATGCGGCGAGATCACCGCAACCTGTGCCAGAGCCTGGTACAGCATTGTGCGATCAAGTCCGCTGGACAGGCCATAGCCGACTGCCTCAGCAATCACGTTGAGCGTTGCCCCCATAATGCCGTTGATCACGAGCTTGAGCCGTGTTCCGGCACCGACCTCGCCGGCATGAATGGTCAGTTTGCCGATGGCGCCGAGTACGGGTCTTGCGGCCTCGAGGTCATCATGGGAGGCACCCACCAGCATGACGAGTTCACCCTTTTCAGCCTCCGGTGTGCTGCCCGACATCGGAGAGTCCACGAACCGCAGACCCTTCTCCGTCGCACGTTCGGCCAGTTTCTGCGTGGCTTCCGGAGAGATCGTGCTGGTGTTCAGAATCAGCGTACCGCGACGGGCGCCAGCGAGAAATCCTTCATCTCCCTCGGCCGAGGCAAAAATCGCTGCATCATTCGGGACGCACAGGATGAGAATGTCGGCTTCCTGCGCCAGAGCGCGCGCGGAGGAGACGATAGGGGTCGCTTCATCCTGCTGTCGTCCCGATGGCGTATAGGCGCGCACATCATATCCTGCCTTACGAAGATTGCTCCCCATCAATGCGCCCATGGCGCCATAACCGATAAACCCGATTTCGCCCTGCTTCCCGTCTATCATGATGTCATCACCCTTGGTTTCTGTGCTGCACAGTAAAGCATCGTCGCGGCATCGGTTGCGGGCGAGAACATAAGGACCATGTCCGCACAAGGCCGGTTGAACGTATGTGAGCCTCAGGCTGTAACAATGTGTCAATGTGTGTCTGATTGATCGCCAATCAAGTTTCCGCGCCCGGATGGGCCCTGCCTGAGGAGAGATGACAGGAGGTCTAGGGAGGATGCTGAGGTTTGAACCGTTGTCATCGCCCTGTGGGTTCAGGCGTCGCGGGCAGTAAAGAGGGCGCGGCAGGGTCGCGAAATGCCTGCCATGACTGTGGCTCGGGCGCATCGTCGTTGGACTTCGGGGCTGCCTCTTTGCGAGACGTTCATACGGCTCGGGGTGTGAGTCGATCCGGATGCTTCCTGAGCTGTCAGGACTTTATTGGGGAACATCCGCCGGGGATGCGCCACACCCGACGGCTACTCTTCAGTCGTCGATCCGGTCATCCATTGCGATATCGGCCGGGTGGCGAACCGGGGCCGAGCGAGGTCGAGGGGCGGTCTCGGTCTGTCTGCGGGTAAATTCTGCCGCGATATCTCCCAGCTCGATGAACTGGTCGACCTGTCGCCGTAGATCGTCCCCGATAAGAGAGGGAGAGGATCGCAGGGAAGATACGGCCGTCACGCGAACACCCTTGCGCTGTATGACCTCGACCGCGCGTCTGAGATCCGCATCGCCGCTGAAGATCACGGCGTGGTCGATCCGGTCGGCAAGTTCCAGCAGGTCGACGGCGAGTTCGACATCCATGTTTCCCTTGAGGCGACGGCGCCCTGTCTGATCGGTAAACTCACGAGCGGTTTTCGTCACGAGCATGTAACCATTATAGGCGAGCCAGTCCGTCAAGGGTTTGAGCGGCGAATACTCCTCAGTCTCTGGAATTGCGGCGTAGTAATGGGCGCGTATCAATCTCGTGTTCGATTTGAGATAGCGAAGGAGCCTTCTATAATCGACTTCAAATCCAAGGGTTTTTGCAGTAAAATACAGACTCGACCCATCGATGAATACGGCCGTTTTTTCAGTCTTCTCGAGCATATGTGTTCCAATTTCGTGTGGTCTGCAGCAATGGCCACGGCCTGCGTGGAACACTCTACATCAGCGGGATGTTCTGAAATCATTTAATAATACAGAGATCGAAATTTGCAGAATTATCTTCCGTACATGATTATCTTCAGTCTTGGTCTTCCGGCTCGTCGCCTCTGATCCTCTGTCTGGCGCTGCATGAATGCATGACCGAATGTTTGCCCCTGATCTCTCCGTATGATAGACAGGCCAATTCACATGGAACCGCGCAGACAGGGTGGGATGAGTTTATGGCACGCGTAACCGTTGAAGATTGCATCGAAAAGGTTCCCAACCGTTTCGATCTGGTGCTCCTTGCTGCACAGCGTGCGCGTGGACTGTCACGTGGTGAAGAAATGACGCTTGACCGTGACAACGACAAAAATCCCGTTGTCGCCCTGCGCGAAATTGCGGAAGACAAGGTCAATCTGGGAGCACTGAAGGACGGCATCGTTCGCTCTCTCGCCCGTGCTCCCGAGCCGGAGCCCGTCGATGAGGAAGTGATGGATCTGATCCCGACCGATCAGAATATTTTCGGCCTTCAGGACGTGTCCACCGAGGAAGAACACGCTCACATGGCTGAAACCATGTCCACCGCCGAACTCGAGGCGTCGTTCGAAGCGGAATTCGGGGGTCGCAACCGCCGTTGAGCCCTTGCGATATCGGGTCATTCTGTGATCCGATGTCGCTCATCCACCCATCGCGTTGCGGGAGAGCTTCGGTATGTCAGACACCCTTCTCCCCGGCGCCAACATCTCGGCCTCCATACCTTCCATCGCCGGACTGCTCCGTCGCGTTGCGTCCTACGACCCTGACGCGGACCTGACCCGGATCGAAGAAGCCTATGCCGTTGCCGAGAAGGCTCATCGCGAGCAGAAGCGCGATAATGGCGAACCTTACATCATCCATCCCATCGCTGTTGCCAATATCCTCGCCGGGTTCCGCATGGATGTGCCGTCCATCATGGTCGGCCTTCTGCATGACACGGTTGAAGATACCGGCATCACTCATGCTTTTCTCAAGGACCGTTTCGGAGAGGCGGTAGCCAGCCTCGTCGATGGCGTGACGAAACTGACGCGCCTCGAACTTCAGTCCGACCGGACGAAACAGGCCGAGAATTTTCGCAAGCTCGTTCTGGCGATGTCGCGCGATATCCGCGTGCTTATCGTGAAGCTGGCTGACCGGCTGCATAACATGCGGACGCTCCACTACGTGCAGCGTCAGGATCGTCGTCTGCGTATCGCGCGTGAAACCATGGATATCTACGCTCCGCTTGCGGAACGTATTGGCATGGATCGCGTCAAGACGGAGCTTCAGAACCTCTCATTCGAGCAGCTCGAGCCAGAGGCGGACGCCACGATCAGGGCGCGCCTGAACTTCCTGCGCGGGCATGGCGCGGATATTATCGAGCAGATCAAGCAGGAGCTCAAACTCCTCTGCGCCGAGGTTGGGCTGCCACAGATCGACGTGACAGGGCGAGAGAAGTCGCCCTATTCGATCTGGGCCAAGATGCAAAAGCGCAATGTCGCTTTCGAGCAGCTCTCCGACATCATGGCATTTCGCGTCATCGTGCCCAGCCGCGATGCCTGTTATGCGGCGCTCGGGGCGATCCACGGGGCCTATCCGATGATCGCCGGGCGCTTCAAGGATTACATCTCGACTCCCAAGGCCAATGGCTATCAGAGCCTGCATACCGGAGTGACGCTGCGTCAGCCGCGCAACCAGAAAATCGAGATCCAGATCCGCACGGCGGATATGCATAATTTCGCCGAGAATGGTGTGGCGGCTCACTGGGCTTATAAGGAGCGTGACGAGGCTCAGGCCTCCAATTCCGAGGTTGCGGCACTCGGCCTGAACAAGCTGCGCTGGGTGCAGGATCTGCTCGAAATTCTCGAGGATTCCGAGGCTCCCGATGAGTTTCTAGAGAACACCAAGCTGGAACTCTATCAGGATCAGGTTTTCTGTTTCACCCCCAAAGGACAGCTGATCTCGCTCCCTCGCCGGGCGACGCCTGTTGATTTCGCCTATGCCGTGCACAGCCAAGTTGGCGACGCCTGCGTAGGGGCGAAGATCAATGGTCGCCTGATGCCCCTGCGCCACGAGCTGCAGAATGGCGATCAGGTCGAGATCATGACCGCGCGCGGCGGAACGCCCTCGGCGTCATGGGAACGATTTGTCGTTACCGGCAAGGCGCGAGCGCGTATCCGCCGCCATGTGGCGTTGCAGCAGCGTCAGGTCAATCTGGATACAGGACGCACCGCGCTCGCCAAGGCTTTCCGTCAGGAAGGTGTCGATGGCAGCGAAAAAATCCTTGAGACATTGCTGCGCGATCTGCGTCAGCCAAGCATCGACGATCTCTATGTTGCCGTAGGAAATGGACAGCTCGGTCCGCGCGATGTCGTCAATGCGGCTTATCCGGAGTTGCGTCAGACCCATCGTGCACCCCGCATGGTGCCCGGTCTTTCGGGGCGTCTTGGGGGCGGTCTTGGTGCCCCGCAACGTTATGGCGCCAAAAGCGGCTCGATCATCACCGGAATCGGCTCCGGGATCGCGACGCATTTTGCAGGGTGCTGCCATCCCTTGCCGGGTGATCCGATTGTCGGAATCATCGCCCAGGGCAAGGGGGTGACGATCCATCAGCGCGCGTGCCAGAATTTGAGTGCGTTCTCTTCAACGCCGGAACGCTTTCTGGAAATCGACTGGGATTACGAGGCTCTGGCGCAGGGGGAGCGTTCCGCGCCGCATATCGGCCGAGTGAGTGTGATTGCCGCCAACGAATCAAGCGTCTTGACCACCCTGACCAATACGGCCTCGAAGCATAATGGAAGCGTGGTCAATCTGCGTATCCTGAACCGCCAGCTCGATTTCATGGAGATTCTGGTCGATCTTGAGGTGCGCGATGTGAGGCATCTTTCCGCCATGATCGCCGCGCTCCGCTCCGCGCAGGGCGTGATGCAGGTCGAACGGGCGCGCAACTGAATGCGAACCGGGAATCCGGCATGATTCGGGGCATAGGGACCGATCTGTGCGACATGCGTCGTATCGGGCGCGCCATAGAGCGTTCGGGTGAGCGCTTTCTGCAACGCGGTTTCACCCCGGCCGAGATCGCCTATGCCGAGACACGCAAGGGGGACGGGCGCCTCGGTATCTATGCCAAACGCTGGGCTGCGAAAGAGGCCTGTGTGAAGGCGCTCGGCTGCGGCTTCCGCGATGGGTTGGCGCTAGTCGATATCGAAGTACGCCACGACGAACTGGGCAAGCCGGAGCTTCATCTGGCGGGCATGGCCGCTGAGAGATTGGCAGCCATGGCACTGCCGGGTGAGCTCGCCGACATCCAGCTCAGCCTGAGTGACGAGCCCCCCTATGCCCTTGCCTATGTGATTGTGCAGTCTGTCCCACGGGACAGGTGATTGAATGTCGCCAACCTCTATGATCCTGCGCTAAGAACCGGAAATGACCGAAAAGACACCCGAGGCGATGTCCGCCCAGCGAAAAGAAGACACCCCTCTGGAGATCATACGCTTCGTGATCGTCTGGATCGTCGTTCTGATGACGATACGCACGCTCATTGTCGAGCCGTTCAATATCCCGAGCGCATCCATGATCCCCACCTTGCAGGTGGGCGATTATATCGCCGTGACCAAATACGATTATGGCTGGTCGCGCTTCTCGATGCCGTTTTCGCCCCCTCTTTTCGAGGGGCGTATCTGGAACACGGTCCCTCATCGTGGCGATGTGGCCGTGTTCAGATACACGCAAAACACGTCGATCGACTACATCAAGCGTATCATTGGTTTGCCGGGCGATCGCGTGCAGATGCGCGCCGGCGAACTTTACCTCAATGGAACGCTGGTGCCGCGCACATCGCTTGGCGCCTATTCGGTCATGGATGAGAACCGTCTGCCCCAGACAGGGATACGCTATCTTGAAACCCTGCCCGGCAGTGCGGGAGCGGCTCCGGTCACGCATCAGATCCTGAAACAGACCGACGAGGGTGAGCAGAATGACACCCGCGAATACGTCGTGCCGGAAGGCTATTTCTTCGCCATGGGCGATAATCGAGACAATAGCGGGGACAGCCGGTTCCAGCGCGATAACGGCTCGGATCTGGGTTATGTCCCGATGGTCAATCTGGTCGGTAAGGCGCGCTTCGTGTTCTTCTCCTACGAGGCGGTCCATCCGCTGTGGCAGTTCTGGCAGTGGCCCTTCGAGATTCGCTGGAGCCATCTCTTCGCGACGATGCACTGAGTTCGGCGCATGAGTAGCGAAAACGACATTCTGGACATCTTGCAGGAAGCGCTCGGTCATCGTTTTGCCGATCCTGCCCTCCTGCGTCAGGCGCTGACGCACCGCTCCGCCGTTTCTGCACGTCAGGGACGCCGCGCACCGCGTGGCGCGAAACCGGCAGAGACAGGATCGAACGAACGTCTCGAGTTCGTCGGGGATCGCGTTCTCGGACTCATCATGGCCGAATGGCTGCTCGAACAGTTTCCGGATGAGCCTGAGGGCGCACTGGGCCCGCGCCATGCTTCACTCGTTTCGCGTAATGCCCTGGCTCCGATTGCCGAGAGCATCGGTGTCAAGCATGCATTGCGCATTGCCGAACACGAGGAACAGGCCAATATCCGCGGGCTGGCCAATATCCAGGCTGACGCAATGGAAGCGCTTCTCGGTGCGCTCTATCTCGATGGGGGGCTCGATCCCGCCCGGCGCTTCGTTCGTGAAAAATGGAAGGATCTTCTGGTCTCCCAGATCACGCCGCCGAAGGATCCGAAGACAGCTCTTCAGGAATTCGTTCTGGCACGAGGCTCGTCCCTGCCGGATTATGAAACCCTCTCAATGGAGGGGCCCTCACATGCGCCGCGCTTTACAGTGTCGGTTTCTGCTATGGGTGAAACAGGGGAAGGCGTTGCGGGAAGCAAACGCCAGGCCGAGAGCGAGGCAGCGACTGTCCTGCTCCGGCGATTGAACCGCGGCCGCAAAGGCGCGAAGGACAGAAAATGACGACACGTTGTGGTTTCGTCGCCCTGGTTGGGGCGCCGAATGCCGGAAAATCCACTCTCATCAACCGGATGACGGGTGCCAAACTCTCGATCGTGAGTCCCAAGGCGCAGACGACACGCTTTCGTGT
The DNA here is from genome assembly GCF_025995175.1 of Asaia krungthepensis NRIC 0535. GTDB lineage: Bacteria > Pseudomonadota > Alphaproteobacteria > Acetobacterales > Acetobacteraceae > Asaia > Asaia krungthepensis. The sequence continues at coordinate 79,286 of NZ_BAPV01000060.1, read as the reverse complement.
GCTTGGCATTCTCATGCGTCAGACCAGCCAGATTCTGCTTGTCGACACGCCGGGCATTTTCAAGCCGCGACGCAAGCTCGACCGCGCCATGGTGGCAGCAGCCTGGACCGGCTCTCAGGACGCGGATATTTCGCTCCTTCTGATCGACGCCAAGGCAGGCATACGTGAGGAGGCTCAGTCGGTCATCGACACTCTGGCCAAACAGAAGCGCCGGGTCTGGCTGGTGCTGAACAAGACGGATCTGGTCAGCGCCCAGCAACTCCTGCCGCTCACGAAGGCGATCACCGAGCAGCTTTCTGTCGAACATGTGTTCATGCTCAGTGCGCGGTCGGGCGATGGCGTCGAGGATCTGCTCGATCATCTCGCGGCCGAATTGCCAGAGGGACCCTATCTCTATCCTGAGGACGATCTGACCGATCTGCCGGATCGGCTCCTCGCGGCCGAACTCGTCCGTGAGCAGATCTTCATGCAGACCCACGAGGAAATTCCATACCAGGCAACCGTGGAGACCGAGAGTTTCAAGGAAAGGCCGGATGGTTCTGTGCGGATCGATGCCACGATCTATGTTTCCCGTCCCGGCCATAAGGCGATCCTGATCGGTGAGGGGGGGCGCAAGATACGCAGTATCGGCGAGCGGGCCCGCCTCGATCTGGGACGACTGCTCGAGCGTCCGTGCCATCTGTTCCTGAACGTGCGTGAGCGCGCGGGCTGGGATGAGGAAAAGGCCAGACTGCGGGCGATCGGGCTGGACGACGCCTGAGAAGTTCTTGTGGGGACAAGCCGCGCCCTATAAGAGAGGCGCGGGTTCTGACTTGGCCTTGACCGGGCTGTTGTGAATAGAGGATGCGATGACCGAAACTTCTGCACGCTACAAGCGCGTTCTTCTCAAGGTTTCGGGCGAGGCCCTGATGGGCAAGGGCTCCTTTGGTATCGAACCGCAGATGGTTGAGGCCATCGCCAGCGATGTAGCGGCAGTGTCGCGCAGTGGCGTTCAGGTCTGTCTGGTGATCGGCGGTGGAAACATCTTCCGTGGCGTTGCCGCAGCGGCCAAGGGAATGGATCGTGCGCAGGGCGATTATGCCGGGATGCTCGCCACGGTCATCAATGCCCTCATGATGCAGAATGCACTGGAGCGCGCCGGGATCGACACACGCGTCATGTCCGCCATTCAGATGTCGTCGATTGCCGAGCCCTACATCCGCCGCCGCGCGGTGCGGCACATGGAGAAGAACCGCGTCGTGATTTTTGCGGCGGGTACCGGCAATCCGTTCTTCACCACCGACACAGCCGCCGCCCTGCGTGCCAACGAAATGGAATGCGATGTGCTGCTCAAGGGCACGCAGGTCGATGGTGTTTATTCGGCCGATCCGCGCCGTGTTCCCGATGCCGAACGCTATGACGAGCTGTCCTACATGGACGTGCTCTCACGCGATCTGAACGTGATGGATGCTACAGCCATTTCGCTGGCCCGTGAGAACCGTCTGCCGATCATCGTCTTCAATATTCACGCGCCGGGCGCGTTCGCCAGCGTCATGCGCGGCGAAGGCCGCTTTACCCGGATTATCGAAGCGGCCTGATCCGCCCGTAACCGACACCTCCAATCTGAGACTTCGTGAAGGAGAGACCAATGCCTGCTGAGCTGAATGACCTGCTCGAAGACCTGACGCGCCGCATGGACGGGGCTATCGAGAGCCTTCGCCGTGACCTGTCCGGCCTGCGCTCCGGCCGCGCCAGCCCGAATCTGCTGGAACCGGTTCGCGTCGAGGCTTATGGCAGCGAAGTACCCCTGACCCAGGTAGGTTCCATTGCTGTACCCGAAGCCCGCATGCTGACGGTTTCGGTCTGGGATCGTGGGCTGGTGGGTGCCGTTGAACGCGCTATTCGCGATGCTGGTCTTGGGCTCAATCCTGCCGCAGATGGACAGACGGTGCGTGTGCCGATCCCCCAGCTGACGGAAGAGCGCCGCAACGAACTGGCACGCGCCGCTGGGCGCTACGCCGAGAACGGCAAGATTGCCGTGCGCAATGTGCGTCGCGATGGCATGGATCAGATCAAGACCCACGAAAAGAAGAGCGAGATCAGCCAGGACGACATGAAAGTGTGGTCCGAAGGCGTTCAGAAACTAACGGATCAATACGTCAAGAAGGTAGACGATATGCTCGCGGACAAGGAACGCGAGATCAAGCAGGTCTGATTGACGTCAGTGTCTTCCTCACGCGCTCACACTTCACCAGCGGCCGCACCCGATCTTGCTGCCATGCCACGTCATGTGGCGGTGATCATGGATGGCAATGGCCGCTGGGCGCGGGCACGTGGCAAGCCTGTCATGGCAGGTCATCGCGCCGGAGCCGAGGCGGTACGCCGCTGCGTGAAGGCGGCTATCGCGGCGGGTGTGCGTTATCTGACGCTTTATGCGTTTTCCTCGGAAAACTGGAATCGCACGGCTGAGGAAGTTTCCGACCTGACCTCACTGCTGCGCTTCTATCTCCGGCACAAGGTCGCAGAACTGCACGAACAGAATGTGAGGCTGGACTTCATCGGTGACCTGAGCCGTTTTGACGCAGGCTTACGTGCCGAAATCGAGCGCGCGCGTCTTTTGACCGCGCGCAATACTCGCCTCACGATGATCCTTGCGCTGTCCTATGGCGCGCGCAGTGACATGCTCGGTGCGGCCAAGCGTCTGGCCGCAGCAGTCCTGCGTGGCGAGATCGAGCCGGAAGCCATGCGAGAAGAGGATTTTGGCGCGTTTTTGCAGACCTCCTCCTTTCCCGATCCCGATCTGATTGTCCGCACGAGCGGCGAACGTCGTCTGTCCAATTTCCTTCTCTGGGAATCGGCCTATGCGGAACTCGCTTTTCTGGATGTCATGTGGCCTGATTTCGATGAGAGCCATTTCGACGCCCTGATGGCCGATTTCGCGCGTCGTGAGCGTCGTTTCGGCAAGCGTCTCGCTCCGGATGGCGCTCTGTGACGACGAAAACGGCCAATCCGCGCTGGTCGGACCTGAGATTGCGGCTGATCTCGGCAGCCGTCATCGTCCCGGTGGCGGTATTCTGCATCGCGATGGGCGGAGTGCCTTATCGCATCATGCTTCTTCTGGTCAGTGCCGGTCTGGTCTGGGAAGCCATGGCGATGGCGGGAGTTTCCTTCAGCGGGGCAGGGCGGTCCTGGCGTGGCTGGCTTCTGCTTTCCTGGCCCGTGATCGGGCTGGTCTGCGCCATGAAGGGCGATTGGCGCATTGCTCTGGGGCTTATCCCCGCAGCAGCACTCTTCGGGCTGGCACAGTGGCTCGGTGTGGCTGTTGCGTCGCTCGGTGGTCTTTCGCTGCTATGGCTGCGCTTGCCCGAACACGGGGCTCTGGCTGTCCTCTTTATCGTGGCGGTCGTCATTGCCAGCGATAGCGGGGCCTATATCAGCGGACGTATCTTCGGCGGTCCGAAGTTGGCGCCCCGTATCTCGCCCGGCAAGACACTGTCAGGGGCTCTGGGAGGGCTGGTCTTCGCCGGTCTGGCTGGACTTCTGGTTGCCTGGTGCGGTCAAGGCGCGGGAATGCTTGGCGGGCTCATCTGGGGAATGATCCTCGGTTGCGCCGCCCAGTCCGGAGACCTTGCTGAAAGTGCGGCCAAGCGTCGCGTAGGGATCAAGGATTCGGGCAAACTGATCCCCGGTCATGGCGGATTGCTGGACCGGCTCGATGGGCTGCTGGCCGCGGCCCCTCTTGCCGCGCTCGTGTCGCTTGCCGTTCCCGGACAGGTATTCTGGAAGGCGACCCCTTTCGCGCTCTGGTCCGCCTTCCGCCATTTCATCGTTTCATCGTAATCTGCAATATCGCATTGATCTGGAGTATCCTGGGATCATGGCTTCTTCTAAGCGCAGCATCACCGTTCTCGGCAGCACCGGCAGTATTGGCTGCTCGACGATCGATCTCCTGCTCGCCGAGCCCGATCGCTTCCAGACCCGCGCACTTGTCGGGGGGCGCAACGTGGCGCTTCTGGCTGAGCAGGCATTGTCTCTCCGCGCCGAACTGGCTGTGATCAATGACGAATCCCTGCTCCCGGAGCTCACGGAGCGTCTGAAGGGCAGTGACGTGCGCGTTGCAGGCGGTCGTCAGGCTGTGATCGAGGCCGCCGCCATGGAAGCGGACTGGACCATGGCCGCCATTACCGGGGCAGCCGGGCTGGAACCGACACTGGCCGCCACGCGCAACGGGCGGTCGATTGCCCTTGCCAACAAGGAGGCTCTGGTCAGCGCTGGCGACGTCATGCTGCGCGAGGTTGCTGCCGCCGGGGCCACGCTTCTGCCGGTGGACTCAGAGCATAACGCGATTTTTCAGAGCCTGACCGGCAGTCCCATCGAGAGCGTCGAGAAGATCATTCTCACGGCTTCGGGCGGCCCCTTCCGCTGCGCCTCGATCGAGACCATGCGGGCCGCGACGCCGGAACATGCGCTCAAACATCCCACATGGAGCATGGGCGCCAAGATCACCATCGACTCTGCGTCGATGGCCAATAAGGGGCTCGAAGTGATCGAGGCTGCCCGCATCTTCGGGCTGACGAATGACCGGATCGACGTGCTGGTGCACCCGCAATCTGCGGTTCATGGCCTTGTCCAGTTTCGCGATGGCAGCCTGATCGCACAGCTTGGCGCACCCGATATGCGTGTCCCGATTGCAAGCACACTGGCCTGGCCCGACCGTATGCAGACCAATTCGCCGCGTCTCGATCTGGCCAGTCTCGCCCGCCTTGATTTCGAAGCGCCTGATGAGGTCCGTTTCCCGGCGCTGCGTCTCGCGCGCGAGGCACTTTGTGCAGGGGCGGCGTCGCCCACAATCTTCTCGGCGGCCAATGAGATCGCGGTCGAGGCCTTCCTCAACAGACGCATCGGCTTTCTCGGCATTGGTGACACCATCGCCTATGCCATGGAGAAGCTGGGCGCACCGTCCCTCGATACGCTCGACGATGTGTTGCACTGGGACCGGGAAGCGCGTCGTGTGGCGGAGGTCTTCGTCTCGCGTGAGCGTAGCAATTCACTGAACGGTGCGGAGACGCTTCATGCATGAGTTTGCGGTGACGATTCTGGCCTTCGCCCTTATTCTCGGCGTGCTCGTTTTTGTGCATGAGATGGGGCATTACCTCGCGGCGCGCTGGCGCGGGGTGAAGGTTGATACTTTTTCCATCGGGTTCGGCCCCGCGCTTTATCGCTGGCATGATCGCACGGGTACAGAGTGGCGCGTGGCGGCGATCCCGCTGGGAGGCTACGTCAAGCCGCATGGCTTCGAGGACCCGGAGGACGCAACAGCCGAGCAGAAGGCGGCATGGGTGCCGGGTCAGACCTTCCATGACAAGCCGGTCGGCTCGCGCATGCTGGTCATTGTCATGGGGCCGGTTTTCAATTTCATTTTCGCCATCCTGCTTTTCACCGTGCTCTACGTCTCTGTGGGCAAGCCAGAGCTGAAGAACGAGATCGCCCAGGTCGCTCCCCATAGCGCCGCCGAACGTGCCGGATTGCAGAAGGGCGATGTCATCACCCGCCTCGGAACGCTGGATGTCTTCAATTTCGCGGATATCCAGGCGCATGCGGTGAAAATGCCGGGCGAACATACAACGCTCGGTATCAAACGAGGTGACAAGGATTTGAGCCTGCCGATCACGCTGGACCGCGTGGCAGGCAAGAATGGTGCGCCCGATACAGGGAGTATTGGGGTGATGGCCGAACTTGTGCCGGGCAAGCCCATGGGCTTTGGTTACGCTGTGACGGCGGGCCTGCACGAGACATGGACGGTGTCGGTTCAGACTCTGCAGGGTGTGTGGCAGATCCTCACCGGCCATCGGAGCGCCAAGGAACTGGGGGGGACGATCAGGATTGCCCAGCTTTCGGGTCAGGTGGCCCATTACGGCTTTGCGAGCATTCTTTCTTTCATGGCGCTGCTGTCGATCAATCTGGGGCTGATCAACCTATTTCCGATTCCTCTGCTCGATGGTGGCCGCCTCGTTTTTTATGTAGCCGAGGCCGTGCGTGGCAAGCCGGTGTCACGGCGCGTACAGGAGGTCAGCTACCAGGCAGGCTTTGCGATTATTGCGGCGCTGTTCCTGTTCTCGACCTTCAACGATCTTTCCAATCTCGGTCTTTTCCACTGAAAACCGCCGTTCTCCCCGCCCTTTGACACAGAGTGTTACGACACTTCATGAGGCGGGGCGCTTGCCTCAGAGGGCATAAGTCGGATACGTCCGATCTGGATATGCGAGATCAGAGGCCGTGGCTTCGTTGCGCAAATTTAAATTGTCTGAAATAAACCTTCACGTCGGGTTGATGAAGTTAAGGAACGTCCGTCTTGTCAGGTAAACGTCTCGTTCTCCTTGCTTCGGTCTGCATGCTTCCTGTTTGTTCAGGGCAGGCCGAGGCGCAGAAAACCCGCCGTCCGTCTCATCATCATGCCGCCGAGCAGCGTCCCGGCACAGGCCAGGCGATCGAGGCGATCGATGTGAAGGGCAATACGCGCATCGAGACCAGCACCGTGCTCTCCTATATGGTGGTGCAGCCCGGTGACCGGTTCAACCAGGACGATCTCGATCGCTCTCTGAAGACCCTCTACGCGACCGGCCTGTTCAAGGATGTGACGCTGCGTCGCTCGGGCAGCACCCTCGTGGTCGACCTGGTGGAGAACCCGATCGTCAACCGCATTGCCTTCGAGGGCAATCATGCGGTCAAGGACGAGGATCTGCGCAAGGAAATCAGCATGCGCCCGCGTGCGGTCTTCTCGTCGCAGGCTGCCGCCGCCGATCGCCAGAAACTGCTCGATCTCTACGCCTCCAAGGCGCGCTTTGGCGCAACGGTAACGCCGCAGATCATCAAATTGTCCCATAACCGCGTCGATGTGATCTTCAAGATCAACGAAGCGCGCCAGACGCTGATCAACAAGGTCGTTTTCGTCGGCAACAAGGCGTTCAGCGAAGCGCGCCTTGCCTCTGTTATCTCCTCGAAGGAGACGGAGTGGTATCGCTTCTTCTCCTCCTCGGATGAATACAACCCCGAGCGCGTGAAGTACGATGCCGAGCTGCTGCGTCGCTTCTATCTGCATAACGGTTATGTGGATTTCCACATGATCAATGCGACGGGCGAATTGTCCCCTGATCGCAAGAATTTCATCATTACCTTCACCGTCGATGAGGGCCCGCGCTATCGCATCGGGAAGATGGATGTGCGTTCGAGCCTGCGTCATGTCGAGGCGAAGGATCTCAAGCAGTACATCGATCTGTTCCCCCATCAGTGGTACGACGGCACGGCAATTCAGAACAACGTGACCGGTATGCAGGAGCGCCTGCAGGCGACCGGACATCCGTTCGCCATGGTGCGCTCCGAAATTGCTCGCAACCCCGAGAAGCGCATCGTCGATCTGTTGTTCGATGTGAATGAAGGGCCGCATGTGTATGTCGAGCGCATCGACATCAACGGCAACACGGTCACGAAGGACAAGGTCATCCGTCGCGCTTTGCCAATGGCCGAGGGCGACCCGTACACCCCGTTCGATCGCAAGTATTCCAAGGCCGCGCTGCAGGATCTCGGCTATTTCAGCACGGTTTCCGTGGACCAGACACAGGGCTCTGCGCCGGACAAGGTGAACGTGTCGGCGAACGTGGTCGAAAAGCCGACCGGCGAATTCTCGCTGGGTGGCGGTTACTCGACCGACGTCGGTATTCTTGGTAACGGTTCGGTCAAGCAGCACAACTTGCTTGGTACGGGCATGGATGCCGGTATCTCCGGAACGGTTGCCTATTACCAGAAGCAGGTCGATCTCTCGCTGACGGATCCCTACTTCCTCAACCGCAACATCGTGGCCGGTATCGATATTTTCGGCATCGAGAACAATTACCAGACGTATCAGTCCTATAAGGAAGGTCGTTACGGCGCCACGCTGCGTATGGGGTACTCCTATAACAACTACCTCTCGCAGTCCTGGAGCTACTCGCTGATCGATCGTCGCGTCGGCAACATCTTCAGCCAGAGCGATATCGAAAGTTATGGCTATGCGTATGTGCCGTCGTACTACGTGCAGGATTCTGCCGGATGGTCTCTGCTTTCCCAGTTGAGCACGACCCTGACCTATGATCGCCGCGATAATCGCATGCGGCCCCGCAAGGGCTACGTGCTGAACCTGAGTGGCGATTTTGCCGGTCTGGGTGGCGACGTGAAATATCTGCGTGCCAAGTTTGACGGACAATATTACCTGCCGCTGGACTCGGTCACGGGCAATCACGACTGGGGTCTGCAGTTCAAGGGCGGCGCTGGCTATATGGGCGACTGGTCCAAGAGCAGCAATGTCAGCATCATCGATAACTTCTATCTCGGTGGCGAGAACCTGCGCGGCTTCCTTCAGGGTGGTGCGGGTCCGCGTTCCGGCCATATCAATGCATCGACCCCGCAGCCTGGTCAGGAAGATCTGATCGGTGGCCGCTTCATCTACACCGCGTCTGCCCAGTTGAACTTCCCGCTGCCAATGGGTGAGGATGTCGGTATTTCGGGCCGCTACTTCGTCGATGCCGGTAGCCTTGCCGGACTGCGCGTCAAGCATCTCTATACGAATGCGGCGACCGACGGATCCAGATACACCCCGGTCACAGGCGATACGCTCACCCCGCGTGTCACCACGGGTCTGGGTATTTCCTGGAAGAGCCCGTTCGGTCTCGTGAATATCGACGCCGCCGTGCCTATCCGCAAATCGCGCAACGACCGTCTCTATCCGATCCGCTTCGGTTTCGGTCAGCAATTCTGATCTCAGCCTTACCGTCTCGCGTCATTGCCCCGGCACCGGGTGCAATGACCACCCGGTCTTGAACAGAGGTTTCCATGTCCATTTTCTCGGCAGCCCGTTTCATGGCTGCTTCGGCATTGCTCGCTTCCGTCAGCCTGCCGAGCCTTGCCCAGGCGCAGTCAGCTCAGAACTCCTCGGGTAACGGGGGCTGGTTCGTTCCCAAGACAGCCCAGCCCGCGCCCCCTCCGGCACAGCGCCAGGTCCGTCGTGTTCCCGTTGCCCAGCCTATGGCCCAGGATTCCGACGAGCCCATGCAGCAGCCGGAGACGCCGCCTGTTCTGCCGCAGCCGCCCATTCCCGACTCGCCCGACCTGCCCAAGGCCGCGCCGCCTCCGGCTGCCCTGCTTGGTGTGATCAGCATCCCGACGGTCATGCGTCTGTCGAGTGCTGCAGCCGAGGCGCAGCGCGTTCTGGGTGAGCGCCGCGATAAACTCGCTGCGGCTGCGCAGAAGGAGCAGGCTGGCTGGCGCGCCGAGCAGCAGAAGCTGCAGGAAAGCGCCCGTACGCTGACGTCCGAGCAGATTCAGCTTCGCGAGCGTCATCTTCAGGAGCGTCGCGCCAATGCCCAGCGTGATTTTGCCAATCGCGCGCGCATCATCCAGGAAGCAGCGAACGTCTCGCTCAACCAGATCGAGCGTGAACTGGTCCGGATTGTGCGTCAGGTCGCTGCGTCGCACAGCATGAATCTTGTCCTGCACAGCGAGCAGGTCGCCTTGCATGTTGACGGACAGGATATCACGGAAGAGACCGCCAAGGTCCTGAACAAGGTGCTGCCGCACGTGTTCATCCCGGCCGAAGATGTAGATCCCGAGGTTCTGGCGAAATCTGGCAAGATGCCGACGACTGCCGATGAGGATACGACGTCTCAGGTGGGACCCGGTCCTGCCGCGCAGGCGGCTCCGGCACAGCCCGAGGCAGCCCCAGCCTCGATCCTCCGGAAGCACTGAGCGATCATGACCCTGCCTGCTTCAGACGCTCTTCCGGGCGATCCCCGTTTCTTCCATCGCGAGGGGCCGTTCTCGATCGGCACCTTGGCCGAGTGCGCCGAGGCGGAGATCGTTGGGCAGGATGGGGCAGAGGATGTCATGCTGCGCGGCGTGGCGCCTCTCCAGGCAGCCACAGCGCAGGAAATCAGTTTTCTCGATAATCGGCGCTATCTGCCGCTTCTCGCGGAGACGAAAGCAGGCGCGGTAATCCTGGGTCCCGCCTTCAGGGACAAGCTACCCGAAGGCGTCGTGGGGCTGGTCAGCAAGGTGCCCTATCTGGCCTGGGCCCGCATCGCTGCGCGCTTTCATCCTGTTACGCCGGCGAGAGCCGGCGTTCATGCCACGGCATGGGTCGATGAGACGGCGCAGATCGGAGAAGGGGTCGAGATAGGGGCTTTCGCCACGATCGGTGCTCACGCGGTGATTGGCGCCCATAGTGTGATTGCCGCTCATGCGGCAATCGGCGACGGCGTCATTCTGGGAAGCCATAACCGCATCGGCACGCATGTCTCCGTGTCTCACGCCATTCTCGGTGATCGTGTGACGCTCTATCCCGGTGCACGGATCGGCCAGGACGGGTTCGGTTTCGCTATCGGGCCTGCCGGGTTCGAGACCGTGCCGCAACTCGGTCGGGTGATCCTGGAGCATGATGTGGAGGTCGGCGCGAATTCCACCATCGATCGCGGGTCGATGCGTGACACGGTGATCGGTGCGGGAACGCGCATCGATAATCTGGTCCAGATTGGGCACAATGCCCAACTCGGTCGCTGCTGTATTGTCGTATCCCAGGCCGGTATTTCGGGCTCGACCGAACTCGGCGATTTCGTGACCATTGCGGCTCAGGCCGGGCTGATCGGTCATATCAAGATTGGCGACAAGGCCCGTGTCGGTGCGCAATGTGGCGTGATGTCCGATGTCGATGCAGGCGCCGATGTTATCGGCAGCCCGGCCATGCCGTTCAGGGAGTTCTTTCGCAACGTCGCGTTCCTGCGCCGCATGGCCAAGAAAGACAGCAAAACCGAGGGCTGACCCTGCCTTTACGGAGTGTGGTCACGACTACAGAGTTTTGCTAGAAGCGGGCGGACACGTTAAACCTGCCGTCATGTCATGTGATGGATGAGGGAGCCGACCCGATCGGCCTCGCTCAGGAACAAGAAGTGAGCAGAAAATTGGACGCCTCTGCGGAAGAGAAAAACAAGGAAGTGGCAGCTAAAACCGACACGGTCGATATCGAGGCAATCGATATCATGAAGATCATGTCGGCCATCCCGCATCGCTATCCGTTTCTGATGATCGACAAGATGGTCGATATCAAGCTGGGTGAGTCGGCGACGGGCATCAAGAACGTCACCATCAACGAGCCTTTCTTCACCGGCCATTTCCCGGCGCAGCCGGTCATGCCGGGCGTGCTGATTGTCGAGGCCATGGCCCAGACTGCGGCCACGCTCGTCGTGCTGACGCTGGGTGAAGCATTCGAAGGCAAGCTCGTCTATTTCATGACAATCGAGGGTGCAAAGTTCCGTCGCCCTGTCGGCCCCGGCGACCAGTTGCATATCACAGTCGTGAAGGAGCGCGCCCGCGCCAATGTGTGGCGCTTCAAGGGTGTGGCGCGCGTCGATGGCGTCTCGGTTGCCGAGGCAACCTTCAGCGCCATGATCATGGGTTAAAAACAGCTTCGTGGATCGTTCCGTGTCAAATTGGCCCAGCACCGTCAGCATACATCCGAGCGCCCTTGTCGCCCCTGAGGCGATACTTGGCGAGAATGTCACCATCGGGCCCTGGTGTTCAGTTGGCCCCGACGTGACGCTTGGCGAGGGTGTCAGACTTCATGCCAGCGTCATTGTCGACGGGATCACAGAGATCGGCGCGCATGTCGAGATTTACCCGTTCGTAACGATAGGCCTCGCGCCGCAGGATCTCAAATATCGCGGTGAGCCGACACGCTGCGTGATCGGGGCTCATACGGTCATTCGCGAGAACGTCACCATTCACCGTGGTACGGCACAGGGCACCGCTCTGACCCGCGTTGGCGCGCATTGCCTGATCATGGCCAATGCCCATGTCGCGCATGATTGCGTCATCGGTGATGGCGTGATCATCGTGAACAATGTCGTCATGGGTGGCCATGTCGAGATCGGTGATGGTGCGCGCATCATGGGTGCCGCAGCGCTGCACCAGTTTGTGCGTATCGGGCGCGGTGCGCTGGTCGGTGGCGTATGCGGTGTTGAGGCCGATGTCATTCCTTATGGCAGCGTGCTGGGTAATCGCGCGCGTCTGGTGGGGCTGCACTGGATCTGGCTGCGTCGTCAGGGCGTGAGCGCCGAGGAGATTCAGCAGATGCGCCGCGCGTTTCGCGTCCTCTACCCGCGCACCGGTCGACAGGATGATGTTCTCGAAGCCCGGCTCGCTACCGTGAAGCGCGACTTCGCAGAAAGTGCCCGCGTTCAAGAAATCATCGGCTTCATGGAAGCCGAGAGCCGCCGTGGTCTGGTGCGCGCCGCGAGCCCCTCGCAACTCTCCGCCGACACCGAGGGCGTCTGATCATGGCCCCTGTCGGTATTCTGGCAGGGGGAGGGCCACTCCCTTTCCAGGTTGCCGCTGCGGTGCGCGAGCAGGGTGGCGACGTCTTCATCGTCGGGTTCCAGGACTTTGTCGACCTGGCCAGGATCGGCGATTGGCCGCATCGCATCATACGGCTTGCTGCGGCAGGCGAGATTCTCTCCGCCCTGCGTGAGGCGGGATGTCAGGACATTGTGCTCATTGGGCCGGTCAAGCGCCCGGCCCTGCGCGATCTGCGGCCCGACGCCGAGGGCGCGCGCCTGATGGCCCGCGTTGGTCGCGCCCTGTTTTCGGGCGATGACGGGCTGCTTGGCGCTCTTGTTCGCATTTTCGGTGAGGAGGGATTCCGGGTGAGAGGCGCCCATGAGTTCCTCACCAGTTCCCTGGGACGCCCCGGCCCGCAAGGGAAAATCCAGCCTGATGCGCTGGCCATGTCCGATATTCGGCGCGGTGTGGCCGTTGTGCGGGGGCTTGGTGCGTTGGATATCGGGCAGGGCTGTGTCGTGCAGGATAATCTGGTTCTGGCGGTCGAGGCTATCGAAGGAACCGATGCCATGCTGTCCCGCGCGGGTTCTTTGCTTCAGCCCGGCCCGGGCGGGGTTCTGGTGAAGATGCTGAAGCCCGGCCAGGAAAAACGCGCCGATATGCCAACGATCGGCCCACAGACCGTTCGCAATGCCGCAGCGGCGGGGCTGCGCGGCATTGCTTTCGAAACCGGGGGGACGCTTGTGACCGATCCTGCCGGCTGCGAGGCAACCGCAGACCGGTCGGGGTTGTTTCTCTACGGTCTGAGCAGCGTCGAATGTCAGGATGCTGACTGACCTCTGCCCTATTCGTTTTTTCGGAGAAGACCCATGGCAAGCTATCTGCATACGATGATCCGTGTTCAGGATCTCGACAAGAGCGTCACCTTCTACAAGGTTCTCGGCATGCGCGAGATCCGTCGTCGCGAAGTGCCCGACGGGCGTTACACGCTCGTGTATATGGGCTTCAACGATAATGCCCATGGTGAGGCCGAAATTGAACTGACCTTCAACTGGGATCAGGAAGGCCCCTATGAGATCGGCAACGGATTCGGCCATTTCGCGGTTGGCGTTCCCGATGCTTCGCGTACGGTCGAGACAATCCGCTCGGCAGGCGGGAAGGTTACGCGTGAGGCAGGGCCCGTGAAATTCGGCACGACGATCATTGCCTTTGTCGAAGATCCGGACGGGTACAAGATCGAGATCATTCAGAAAGACACGTTCTGACAAATCCACCGGACCTGCACCCCGATTTCGATCGGAGCGGGTCCGGCTTTAGTCTGGATAGCCGGATCTCCAGCCGGGATATCTCGAGCGTTTGAGGCGATCCGTCGCCTTGTCGAGCGCGCTCACGATCGCTGTGGCATGGCGTCTCACTGTTTCATCTGCGCTTGATGCAAGCATATCTGCGGCCAGAAGTGCAGTGGCCAAGTCGTTGCGCAAGTCGTGACGCAGGGTTTTGAGGCGCGTTTCGGCGTCGGTATGGCTCACGTCATCGCCTGACGTCATGGCTGGACTCCTTGATTTGATTGACAGCGCAGTTCCGGGCCCGTAAAAGCCCGCGCACAGAGGAAGATGGCGTCAGCCTTGTGTCGTCTTCTTGTCGGGGTGAGGCTTGAGGCTTCACCATCATTCATTGCCTGAGGAATGACGCCATGAAGCGTACATATCAACCGTCCAAGCTCGTCCGCAAGCGTCGTCACGGCTTCCGTGCGCGTATGGAAACCGTCGGTGGCCGTCGCGTCATCAACAACCGTCGCGCCAAGGGCCGCAAGAAGCTCTCGGCCTGATTCCGATTTGACGGGCCTGCCTCAGAAGCTCCGGAAGAGACCCGAATTTCTTCGGGTTGCCAGTCGGGGTCGCAAGGTAGCGACATCGGGTCTCGTGCTGCAGGTATTGAGAACCGATGACGACGCTCCGGCCCGTGTCGGCTATACGGTAACGAAGAAAGTCGGGAACGCCGTCGTGCGTAACCGTACCCGTCGCCGCCTGAGGGCGGCGTTGGCACATGTGGCGCGCGATACCGAACTGAATGCGGTCGATCTTGTCTTGATCGGTCGCGATTCGACCCGAGGACGCCCCTTCGACAAACTGATCGCTGACCTCGAAAATGCGCTCAAGAAGGGGCAGGCCCTGTGATCGCGCTTGGCAGGAAGATCGTTCTTCTCTGCCTTCTTGCCGCCTTGCACGTGTATCGTCGCTATATCAGCCCGCAACTCGGCAATAATTGCCGGTTTCACCCCTCATGCAGTGCTTACGCACAAGAGGCCCTGGTAAAACACGGCGTGGCCAGGGGAACATGGCTCACGATACGACGCCTGTTACGGTGCCATCCCTATTGTCCCGGGGGATTCGATCCCGTGCCGTGAGGGCGGAAAACATCGAAATCTGCCGCTCCCTATTGTTTTGTGCACCGAATTCGGTCACTTCAACGGCTGCAACCATGGCGTCTCGCCCTGGCATGCGACCTTACTGTTTCATCCTCATGGAAAGACCGGCATTCGGCTGATGGATATCAAGCGCATCCTCGTGGCAACCAGTCTCTCGGCCGCGATCTTGATCGGTTTCGATTATTTCGTGCCCCAGCACGCTAAGAAAGACGCCGAGACCCAGACCACCGAGCAGACCCAGGGCAAGACGCCCGAGGCTGGCAAAGTTTCTGCCCTGCCTGTGGCGGCACCCGGTGGCGCCCCGGCCAATGGTGCGGCGGTTCCGGCTGGGCCGGCTGGGCGTATCGCCATTGAAGGGCCGGATGCTACGGGCTCGTTCAGCCTGCGCGGCGCGCGTTTCGATAATTTGGTGCTGACGCATTATTTCGAGACGCTCGACAAGAATTCCCCGCTGGTCCGTCTGCTCGAGACAAGCGAAGGTCCCCAGCCAAGCTTCGTGGAACTGGGCTGGCAGGCTCCTGCAGGCTCGACCCTCAGGCTGCCCGATGCCAACACGGACTGGTCGAGCGACGACAAGACGCTTGCGCCCGATCATCCGGTTTCCATGCAGTGGGACAATGGACAGGGCCTTCTCTTCCGGATCGAGATCAAGCTCGACCGCCGCTACCTGTTCGCCATCACCCAGAGCGTCGAGAACAAGGCTGGAGCGCCTGTAGCGCTGACGCCGTTCCAGCGTGTCGAGCGCGATTACAAGCCTGTCGAAACCGGCGGTATGATCGTTCAGGAGGGCCCGCTTTCGGTCATGAATGACCGACTGGACGAGGAATCCTACAAGACCATGCGCAAGGGTGCGGCCAAGCCGGACAACACCGCATGGTCGGCTGACGGCGTGGGCGGCTGGGCCGGTATTACCGATAAATACTGGCTGACCGCCGTGATTCCCGATCAGAAGGCCGGGGTGACGGTGCGCTATCGTTTCGTGCCGAATGCCAAGGAAGGGTCGTATATCGTCGACACGCTGGCAAGCCAGCCGATCCAGATCGCACCGGGCTCCAGCGTCGCGACAACGAGCATGGTCTTTGCCGGCGCGAAGGAGGTCAACCTCCTCGACCAGTACACGGACGACCTTCATATTCCCTATTTCTACAAGGCCGTGGATTTCGGATGGTTCGCGTTCCTGACGCGCCCGATGTTCCATGTGCTGCACTGGCTCTACAGCCATGTCGGCAATTTCGGTATCGCGCTGCTGATCATGACGCTGATCATCAAGCTGATCCTGTATCCGCTGGCGACGAAGTCGTTTGCGTCCATGGCCCGCATGCGCACGCTTGCGCCGCGCATCCAGTCCATTCGCGAGCATAACAAGGGCGATCAGTTGGCTCAGAACCAGCAGATCATGGCGCTTTACAAGGAAGAGGGTGTGAACCCGGCCGGTGGATGTCTGCCGCTGCTGGTTCAGGCGCCTGTCGCGTTCTGTCTGTACAAGGTGCTGAATATCACCATCGAGATGCGTCATGCGCCCTTCTATGGCTGGATCCGCGATCTCTCCGCGCCCGATCCGACCACCATCTTCAACCTGTTCGGTCTTCTGCCCTTCAGCACTGGCTTCATGCCTGAAATGTTGCATGTGGGTGTATGGCCGATCCTGTTCGGTATCACCATCTGGCTGATGCAACGTCAGAGCATGGTCAGCATGGACCCTGCCCAGCAGAAGATCATGCAGTTCATGCCGATCATCTACACGGTCTTTCTAGGCCGTCTGTCGGCGGGTATCGTCATCTATTACACCTGGAACAACATCCTCAGCTATGGCCAGCAGAAGCTGATCCAGATGCAGATTGATCGTGGCCAGAAAAAGGGCGGAAAGGCCGTCAGCAAGTCGTGAGCCAGAAAGAAGATCCGACAGTTTTCACTGAGGAGCAGGTCGAGGAGGGACGCCTGCTCTTCGCGTCGGAATGCGAGTTTTTCTTCGGCGCGCAGAAGCTCGACCAGTTGCCTCCCCTTGCGGGTCCCGAGGTGGCTTTTGCCGGTCGCTCCAATGTCGGCAAGTCGAGCCTGATCAACGCGCTTACCGGGCGCAACAGGCTGGCTCGCGCTTCCTCGGAGCCGGGACGCACCAAGCAGCTCAACTTCTTCAATCTTGGCGGTCGCCTCGCTCTGGTCGACATGCCCGGTTACGGCTTTGCGAAGGCGGCAAAATCGGTCAAGGAAGAATGGCAGACGATGATGTTTGCCTATCTCCGCGGTCGCCCCACGCTTGCGCGGGTTTTCCTCCTTCTCGACTCCCGTATCGAGCTGAAGCAGGCTGATCGCGATGTGATGGTGATGCTGGACCGCGCCGCCGTCCTGTTTCAGGTCGTACTCACCAAGGCGGACTCAATGGGCCCGAACAAGCTCAAGGCCAAGATTGCCGAGGTAGAGGCCGTTTTGTCGAAGCACGCTGCTGCTTATCCGCATATCGCCACAACCAGCAGTGAGACAGGGCTGGGCATCGAGACATTGCGTGCGGAAATCGCCCGGCTGATCGCCGGTGCGGCACCCGAGGGGATGCAGGGATGACAAAGGATCTTTCTGAACTGACGCTGCCGGACATGAATGACGAGGGACAGCAGCAGGCGGCTCTTCTCGCCAGCGCCCTGCCGTTCCTGCGTCGCTACGCCGGGGATACGATTGTCGTAAAATATGGCGGTAACGCCATGGGCAAGGATCATCTGTCCAGCGCCTTCGGTCGTGACATCGCTCTGCTGAAGCTGGTGGGGATCAATCCCATCGTCGTCCACGGTGGCGGTCCCCAGATCAGCGCCATGCTCAAGCGCCTGAACATCGAATCGCGCTTCGTCGATGGGCTGCGCGTGACGGATCAGGCCGCGATTGAAGTGATCGAAATGGTGCTCTCCGGGAGCGTCAACAAGCAGGTGGCCGATCTGATCAATCGGGCCGGGGCGCTTGCGGTCGGGATTTCAGGCAAGGATGGCGGGCTGCTTCAGGCACGCAAACTGATGCATGTCAGCCGGGATGCGCGCTCAGGCACTGATGAGCCTCAGGATCTCGGCTTCGTTGGCGAACCCGTCAAAATCGACCCACGGGTCCTGTTCTCGCTTCTCGGCTCCGGCCTCATTCCCGTCATTGCGCCCGTGGGCGTGGGGGACAAGGGAGAGACGTACAACATCAACGCCGACACAGCTGCAGGGGCAATTGCGGGCAGCGTCAATGCCTCGCGTCTGTTGATGCTGACCGATGTTGCGGGTGTGCTGGATGAAAATGGCAAGCTCATTCCGGAGCTCACCGCCGACGAGGCACGTCGTCGCATTGCCGATGGGTCGATTTCAGGGGGCATGATTCCCAAGGTCGAGACATGCCTGGCGGCTGTGAAGGCAGGCGCCAGCGCCGCTGTCATCCTCGATGGACGTGTCCCTCATGCGTGTCTGCTCGAGCTTTTCACCCATAAGGGATCAGGCACGTTGATCCGCGCTGCCTGATCAGGCGCTTTCGTGGGCGAAATACCAGTCCACGTTTTCTTCCTGTGCAATCGAGAGGGCGAGCCTCGCTCTCTCGAAGAACACATCGAGTGAGTCGGTCGATCCGGGTTCCCGGGTCACAAGTCCGATCTTCACGGATACGAGCGGGTTGGCCCCGGCTGAGCACAGATATTTGCGGCGACAGATCTGCTCGGCGCGTTCGACTGAGGCAAAGCGGTCGCCGCCATCGAGCCACAGAACATAGCTCTCCCTGTCGAGTTGCCCGATCAGATCGGTCGGGCGTATGGCTCGCTGAAGAAAGCTGATCGCATCGCGCACATGAGCAATCTGCTCCACAGCCTCCTCGGCTTCGACGATGTCGCTCGTCGTATGCAGCAGACCTGAAAAGCAGACAAGCATCAGGGTAGCGGGAAGCTGCTCGTGATCGAGCCTAGCGAAACGCCTATCGACTTTCTCGCGGAAAAGGCTCCAGACTGGCAGATGGGTGAGGGGATCGAAAGGAAGGGCACGTAGAAGCGCCCTATAGCGGTGATCGACCTCAATCATTGCTGCTGCAGTCTGGACAAGTGTTTCCAGAACCCGACGGCACGCAGCGGCAGCGCGTTTCGGAAAACTGCGGCGGAAATAGATGATCAGCCCGATCTCCCCCTGATGGCGAATTTCGGCAATGGCCCGGAGACAGAGAGTCGTCGCCGTCCGTTCCTCACGTGAGCGCGGATCGCGCCCGGGCTGATGCGACGGCCATGCATGCAGGATATGCAGTTGCGCCTCGGTTGGTTGCGGGATGACCAGAGGACCTGAACTCATGATGAGCGCACGCTCCGGACGTGTTTCCCGGCAGAACTGCTCGAAGGCGAGTTTCAGCCCGTCAGAGACGGAAATAGATGACCTCAGTGTCTCGAGCAGGCCCGCCATGAATCCGGCCTCCCTCCGGGCGGTCCATCTCGCGCGTCCGAGTGGCGGCAGATGGGATGAGACTGAGCGCATGAGGCCGGAAAAAGAAACGTCCATCATGGTCGATCCCGAAAGGCAGAAATGGCTCTTCCCCGCCGTCGCGGCTGGGAATGTGCCTGCACCGGTCATAGCCCGATGGCGGATGGCCGAGACTATAGGCCGTGGTATTTAATTACTCCTTAACGGATCGTTTCAGGAAGATTCGTTGACTTCCGGGAGCGTCCTGAGCATGGTCCGCTCACCTGAGTAACCCTGTTAAAGGATGGCTGATAATGCCTGTTTCCGATCTGCGCACCGTGATCGACTCCCTGTGGGAGCGTCGTGATACGCTCAACGCTCACACGGAAGGTGAGGCGCGCGAGGCGATCGAACAGGCTCTGACATCTCTCGACGAAGGCAAGCTGCGTGTGGCCGAACCCAGCGAGAATGGCTGGGTGGTGCATGAATGGCTGAAGAAGGCCGTTCTGCTTTCTTTCCGTATCACCGATAGCCGGGTGGCCGAACGCGCCTGTGGCGGCGTTCCGGGCTTCGACAAGGTGCCGCTCAAGTTCGATGGCTGGGACCAGTTCCGTTTTGCCGAGGCTGGTTTCCGTGCAGTGCCGGGCGCGATTGTGCGTCGTTCGGCCTATATCGCACCGGGTGTGGTGCTGATGCCCAGCTTCGTCAATGTCGGCGCCCGCGTCGATAGCGGCACGATGGTCGATACCTGGGCCACGGTCGGCTCCTGCGCCCAGATTGGCAAGAACGTGCATATCAGCGGCGGTGCCGGTATTGGCGGTGTGCTCGAGCCGCTTCAGGCAGCTCCCGTGATCATCGAGGATGATTGCTTCATCGGCGCGCGCTCTGAAGTGGCCGAGGGCGTGGTGGTCGAACGCGGCTCTGTGCTGTCGATGGGCGTGTTCATCGGGGCTTCCACAAAGATCGTGGACCGTGCGACGGGCGAGATCTTCATGGGCCGCGTTCCAGCCTATTCTGTGGTCGTCCCCGGCACACTGCCCGGTCGCACCCCCGATGCACCGCATCTGGCCTGTGCCGTGATCGTCAAGCGTGTCGACGAGCGCACGCGTTCCAAGACCTCGATCAACGAATTGCTGCGCGACTGATCGTGACGATCGACGTCGTTTCCCTGGCGGAGCAGCTCATCGCCTGTCGCTCCGTCACACCGGCCGATGACGGGGCCATGGAACTCCTGACCCGCACCCTGGTGGGGCTCGGTTTCACCGTTGATCGGGTGGACTCCGGCCCTGCAGGTGCCGAGACGCCCAATCTGTTTGCCCGGATGGGCGAGGGCGGACCGCATCTGTGTTTCGCCGGTCATACCGATGTCGTTCCCCCCGGTCCGGGCTGGGTGCATGATCCGTTCGGCGCCCAGCGCGCAGAGGGAATGCTCTACGGGCGTGGTATCGCCGATATGAAGGGTGGCATTGCCGCCTTCATCGCGGCGGTCTCCGCCCTGCAGGCCGAGCGGCCCCTCAAGGGTTCGGTCAGCCTTCTGATCACGGGGGATGAGGAAGGCCCTGCACAGCACGGAACGAAGGTTGTCCTGCCATGGATGCAGGAGAGGGGGCAGATCCCCGATTTCTGCCTTCTGGGCGAGCCGACCAACCCCGATGCCTTGGGCGAGGTGATCAAGATCGGCCGACGCGGCAGCCTGAACGCCCTGATTACGGTCGATGGCGTTCAGGGCCATGTGGCTTATCCGCACCTGGCCGATAATCCGATCCACCGCCTTCTGCCGATCCTGAGTGCACTGACCATGCGTGTGCTGGATGAGGGTAACGACCATTTCGCACCGTCATCGCTTCAGGTAGTGAGTGTTGATGTGGGGAACACGGCCACAAATGTGATCCCGAGCCAAGCGATCGCGCTGCTCAATATCCGCTTTAATACCGAGCATCGCGGCGAGGACCTCGTGGCATGGATACGCGGCTGCGTCGCAGACCATGCACCCGATGCGCGTGTCGAGGCGAGCATCAGCGGAGAGGCATTCCTGACAGAGCCCGGCCAAGCTGTGAGTGCACTCTCGGCGGTCATTTCGCGCCACACGGGGCGCATGCCGAGGCTCGATACCGGCGGCGGCACCTCCGATGCCCGTTTCATCGCCTCTTATTGTCCCGTAGCCGAGTTCGGTCTTGTGGGCGCCACCATGCACAAGGCGGATGAATGTGTGGCCATTGCCGATCTGCGGGCATTGACCCTTATCTATCGTGATTATCTCGAGGCATTCGGACTGTGACACCTGGCTCCGCTAATCAGCCCGACACTCCGGCTTCATCTGCCACGCGTATCATCCGCGGGGTGATGCAGCTTGGACGCGGCGACAAGCTCGGTATCGCGGCTTTTCGCAACACGCCGGAAGCATTGCTGGCTGCAATTGCTCCCAGCGCTGCGCTTTTCATCGTGCTGGCGCTGTCCACCTTCGTCCAGGGCTATAATTCCACCGAGATTACCAAGGTTCTCATCCTGGTTTCGGCGCTTCTGACCCGGCTTGTCGTCTCCCAGTATGCGGCGCGCTTCTGGTCACGCGAGGCACTATGGCCGCGCTATGCCACAGCCCTGCTCTGGAGCAGCTGGCTGCCCATGGTCCTGTCGCTGATTGTGATCTGCGTCATGCAGCTTCTGATGCCAGGCATGGCGACATCGCGACCGGCGTTGGCCGGGGTGATGATCGGCGTCGAGCTTTACGAGCTCTGGCTGGCCTGGTTCGTCGCCCGCGCCGGTCTCAATATTTCCGGAGGCAAGGCCGCCCTTCTGGTGGTGCTTATCAACGGGGCTGTCGCGGCGCTGTATCTGATCGCAGCACTTCTTCCGCCCCATTACAACGCGTTGAAGGAAATCATGGGACCGTTGCCCAAGCCTTGAGGGTACATTTCCCGCCTGCGCCAGCATTGGCTGGATAGCAGGCCGGATCAGGCGAAGGGATCGCTCTCATAGCCAACCGCGACAAGGCAGAGCCCCTCTGACGGGGCTGTCGGTCCGGCCTGTCTTCGGTCGCGAGCCTCGAGGACCTGACGCAGCTTGCTCACAGGCCATTGACCGCTGCCGATCATCTGGAGCGAGCCTGCAAGATTGCGCACCTGATGATGCAGGAACGACCGCGCCTGCACATCGATATGCAAATGTAGCCCTTGTCGCGTCACGTCCAGAACATCCAACGTGCGGATGGGGCTGCTTGCCTGACAGGACGCCGCACGGAAAGACGAAAAATCATGGCGGCCCAGCAGGCTCTGTCCTGCCTCACTCATGAGCTTGGCGTCGAGCGGTCGCCTCACATGCCAGACATGATCGGCATCCAGCACCGGGCGTGTCGGCCGGTTCAGGATGGTGTAGCGATAGCGGCGCCAGATCGCCGAGAACCGGGCGTGCCAGCCCTGTGGCGCAGCGGCGGCCTCAAGCACGGCGACACGATGTGGCTTGAGGTGGAAGCTGATCCCGTCCCTGATCTGTCGGGCGTCGAGCCTGTCCTGTTCGGGCAGGTCGAGCTGAACCACCATGGCCGAGGCATGAACCCCCGCATCGGTGCGCCCCGCGGTGGCGCTCATGACAGGCGCATCGCCAGCGAGTTTCGAGGCGGCCTCTTCCAGGAGTTGCTGAACGGAGAGGCCGTTATCCTGTCTTTGCCAGCCCACCAGACCGGTCCCGTCATATTCGATCTTCAGCGCCCAGCGGCGATAGCCCGGGGCGGGGCCGTCATGAACCAAGGATCGATCCTCTGGTCACGGGCGTGCCACGCAGATAATCCGTGGCCTTCATCATCGCCTTGCCCGGGCGCTGCAGGGTCAGGATTTGCAATGCCCCCTCGCCGCAGGCAATTGTCAGGGCGTCATCGAGCACCGTTCCCGGCGGGAGCGGGGACGTGGCAGAAACGAGGCGTGCCTGGCCGATCTTGAGCACCACGCCATCCTGCGTGGTGAAGGCCCCAGGCCAGGGCGTGAGCCCGCGTATCTGACGGTCGATGATTACTGCCGGTTTGGACCAGTCGATGCGCCCGCTCTCGCGTGTCAGGCGCTCGGCATAGGTCACGCCCTCACTCGGCTGGGGCGTCGGGAGGAACGGTCGGCGCAGGGTCTCGATCAGCAGCTCCGCGCCGAGATAGGAGAGACGATCATGGAGGGTGGCGGCGGTCTCATCGGGACCGAGATCGACGGCGGCTTCAGCCAGTACGTCACCCGTATCGAGGCCGGCATCCATCTGCATGATCGCCACACCGCTGCGCGCATCGCCCGCGAGCAGGGCGGACTGAATGGGGGAGGCTCCCCGCCAGCGCGGCAGCAGGCTGGCATGAATGTTCAGGCAGCCTTTCTTGGGGGCGTCGAGCATGCGTTGAGGCAGGATGAGCCCATAGGCGACGACGATGGCGATGTCGGCCCCGAGCGCTTCGAAAAAGGCCAGCTCTTCCTCGTTGTTTCTGATGCGCGTGGGAGAGCGCACGGCGATGCCCGCACGTTCTGCGGCATTCTGGACCGGAGAGGCGCGCAGAGCCTTGCCGCGCCCGGCCGGGCGCGGTGGCTGGGTGTAGACAGCCACGATGTCGTGCCCATCGGCCCGGAGTGCCTCAAAGACCGGCACAGAGAAGTCCGGCGTCCCCATGAAGACCACGCGCATGGTATCAGCGCCCTTTCTGTTCCTTGGCGAGGCGGCGCATGATCATGTTGCGCTTGAGCTTGGACAGGTGATCGACAAAGAGAATGCCGTCCAGATGATCGATCTCATGCTGCAGGCAGGTTGCCAGAAGATCGTCTGCCTCCATTTCCTCGATGGCCCCTTCGAGCGTGCGGTAGCGCATGCGCACGCCGACCGGGCGGATGACCTCAGCATATTGGTTGGGCAGGGAAAGGCAGCCTTCCTCGCGCGCCGCAAGCTGTTCGGTTTCTTCGATGATTTCTGGATTGATCAGCACCATCGGGTTGCGCTCGCCTTCATCGGATACGTCGACCAGCGCAAAACGCAGCCCGAGTCCGATCTGCGGAGCGGCAAGCCCGATGCCCGGCGCCTTGTACATGGCGGAAAACATGCCGGGCAGGTGGGACTTCACCAGCGCCATGTCATCTGCCGTGACTTCACGCGCGATCGCACGCAAGACAGGCTGGGGGGCGACCAGGATCGGTGTCGGGGCGATGGACTCGATGTCCGTGAGGAAGGAGAGGGCTGTCATGATGCTGCGGATGTAACGAGTCGGCCTCCAGAAAACCAGTTCTAAAGGGGCTAACCCTGCGAAACTTCATGGGTTTGTGCACGTGGCTGCGCTTGCAGCGCGCGCCAAATATGCCCATATCGGGAAAGTGATCTTGCGCCGTATTCGGGCTCGATCTCTCTTATGTCTCGCTCATGGAGGAGGCTGCATGTCAGGCCGTCTGTTTACGTCACCCATGTTCCTCGGTTTCGACCATCTCGAGCAGATGCTCGAACGCGCCTCCAAAACCGCGTCTGACGGCTATCCCCCCTATAATATCGAGCAGCTCAATCAGACCACCCTGCGAATCACTCTGGCGGTCGCAGGCTTCGTGATGGACGATCTTCATATTACCCAGGAAGATAATCAGCTCGTGATCCGTGGGCGTCAGACCGATGACAGTCAGGGCCGGGTTTTCCTGCATCGCGGTATTGCGGCGCGTCAGTTCCAGAAAGCCTTTGTGCTGGCAGAGAATATCGAGGTCGGCGAAGCATGGCTCGATAACGGATTGCTCCATATCGACCTGTTCCGTCCGCAGCCGGAGGTGAGGGTCAAGCGGATAGAGATCAGTGCCGGTCGGCGGGAGCATCCTGTGACGCGGGCTACCCATATCGAGATGCCCAAACCACGCCGAAGCCGCGCCATTCGCGATCTCGACGACGAGTGATACTGGAACAGACAGCCCTGAAGTCCCAGGCATCTGGGTTCCATCGGGTAGCTTGCCTGTTTCGATCTGAGTGAAAGTAAGCAGTATGACCAAAACCGTGCGCAATGAAGAAGCGGCAAGCCCCCAAGCGCTCCCGTCCGATCTGCGTCGCATGACGCATGAAGATCTGAAGGAGTTCGGCATGAGCCGCGTGGCTTACGTGAAGCCCGTGGTCTATGAGGGCGAAGCCGCTTTTGCCATCCACGCGGCCGATGGAACACCGATGGCGCTGGCCGAAGACAGATCGAGTGCTTTCGAGGCTATCGTTGACCATGAAATGATTCCGGCCTGGGTGCATTGAGATGAACCACCGTTCCGTCGATATCCAGCGTTTTGCGGAAGAGAACCGTCTGAGCGGCGCTGTGCGGCATGGCAATACGCTCTATCTGGCGGGTCAGGTTGCCGACGACTCGTCGCTCGATACTGAGGGCCAGACCGCCGATATCTTGCGCCAGATCGATGTGCTTCTGGCGGAAGCCGGTACAGACAAGACCCGTCTGCTCTCGGTGCAGATATTCCTGACCGATATCACCGAAATCGACGGGATGAATCGCGCCTGGGATGCCTGGCTGGATCACAACCACAAGCCTGCTCGCGCCACCGTCGAGGCGCGCCTCGTCAATTCCGCATGGCTGGTTGAGATCACCGCTGTCGCTGCGCTCTGAATCCCTGCAGGCGTCGGGCCGTCAAGCAGGGGGGATCGATCATCCCCGCGCTGCGAGGGTGGCTTTCATCCTGTAATCGCGCCGTCGCTGCGCCGAGCCTGCAATCCCAAGAGCTTCACGGTACTTGGCGACGGTTCGTCGCTGTATCGCAATCCCGTCCGCCTGCAACGTCGCTGTCACCGCATCATCCGACAGGATGGCGTCCGGGTTCTCTGCGTTGAGGATCTGTCGGATGCGGGCCTTGATGGCGTCTGCGCTGGTTTCTTCCGCTTCTTCCCCGAGAGCCGTCGAGAAAAACCGCCGCAATGGCAGGACACCATGGGGCGTTTCGACCAGGCGGGTCGCGGTGACGCGACTGACTGTGCTCTCATGCAGCCCCGTCGCACTGGCGATCTGTGCCAGTGTGAGGGGACGCAGGGCTGTGATGCCCTCGATCAGAAAATGAAATTGATGTCGGGCAACGGCCTCACAGATCAGAAGCAGAGAGCGTGCCCGCTGCTCGACGGCGCGAAGCAGCGTTCTGGCCTCTCCCTGCTTCTCCCTGGCGTATTCGTGATCAGTCTCCCGACCGCGCAGCAGCTTGCGATACAGGGCGTCGTCAATTTCCAGACGCGGCCATGTCGCAGGGTTGAGGGAAATGACGGGGTTATGGTCCTCCAGAGCGATGATCAGATCGGGAGCGGCCTCGTGGAATGAATCGGGATCATGAATCGCTGCATCCAGCCGGGCTTGCGCAAGCGCAGCGCCGGGGCGCGGATCCAGGGTCCGTAACTCCCTGAGAAGATCGGCATAGTCATTCTCGTCCAGACCGCAGGCCTTGCGCAGCCTCTCATGCTCGCCACGCGCAAGCCAGTCGAGGTGATTGAGCAGACATGCCACCGAGGGATCGTATCGGTTTTCCGCACGAAACTGTGCTGCGAGACACTCGGCAAGAGTGAGTGCAAAGCATCCGGGCGGGTCGAAGAGGAGCATCTGCTCCCTCATCGCCTCGATTTCCCCCGGCGTGCAGCCCAGCTCTGCCGCGAGAGTCTGCGGCGGGGTGTCGAGACGGCCATTCTCATCGAGCGCATCAAGAAGAGCGAGGGCGATGGCCTGTTCCCGAGGAAAGGGGAAACAACGCCGGATCTGCGCCAGAATATGATCGAGCACCGAGGGCTCTGCGGCCCTCGGCTCCAGCCCGGTGCGGTCTTCGCTATCGAGGGCACCGTGACGCAGAAGGGGATCGTCCTCCCAGCGCGACAAATCGGGTGGGGCAGTATCGGGGTCCAGATCGGGTGGCAGGTCGACGGAGCGTTCATCCAGGGCGGTGCAGGGACGCTCCTCATAGCCGGGCTCGTCCGCGCCGGGGGCTGAGACGATCAGAAGCGGATTGGCCTCCGCCGCCAGGGTGAGTTCGGTGAGGAGTTCCTGATTGGAGAGCTGAAGCAGGCCGATAGCCTGTTGCAGCTCGGCCGTCATGACGAGCCCGGTCGTCTGGCGCGGCTGAAGAGTGAGCCGCGCCATCAGCGATCAGAGGGAGAAGTTTTCTCCCAGATAGACGCGGCGCACGTCCTCATTGGCAACGATCTCCTCGGGGATGCCTTCCATCAGCACCTGACCGGAATGCATGATATAGGCCCGGTCGATGACCTCAAGGG
This sequence comes from Asaia krungthepensis NRIC 0535, assembly GCF_025995175.1. Classification (GTDB taxonomy): domain Bacteria; phylum Pseudomonadota; class Alphaproteobacteria; order Acetobacterales; family Acetobacteraceae; genus Asaia; species Asaia krungthepensis. The sequence goes on along the minus strand of NZ_BAPV01000060.1, from coordinate 51,905 downwards.
TTTCGCGAACGTTATGGTCGGTAATCAGCACACCGATACCGCGATCCTTGAGATGCGAGACAAGATCGCGGATTTCGCCTACGGCAATCGGGTCGATGCCCGCCAGAGGCTCATCGAGCAGGATGTAATTCGGCTGGCTCGCCAGCGCACGAGCGATCTCGAGGCGACGTCGCTCGCCGCCTGACAGGGCGAGCGAGGGCGAATGGCGCAGATGAGAGATACCGAACTCGGCCAGCAGCCCATCGAGCATGGTCTGGCGGCGGTCATAATCGGGCTCGACCACTTCCAGAGCTGCGAGGATATTCTGCTCGACATTCAGCCCACGAAAAATGCTGGCTTCCTGCGGCAGATAGCCGATCCCGAGGCGGGCGCGGCGATACATGGGCAATTGCGTGATGTCGGCACCATCGAGGGTAATCGTGCCGGTATCCGGCTGGACCAGCCCCACGATCATGTAGAAGCTTGTCGTCTTGCCAGCGCCGTTCGGGCCGAGCAGCCCAACGGCCTCGCCACGCTGAACCTGGATCGATACATCGCGCACGACCTGACGCTTCTTGTAGCTCTTGCCGATACCATGGGCGATAAGCCCTGTGCTGGTCATCGGATCGTCCCTGAGCGTACGCAGGACGACGGTTTCCTCATTGTTCGTCACGGTATCGTTCATCCCCGTTCCACCGGCGCTGTCACAAGCGTTCCTTCTGCACCCGTCATTGCATCGTTCCGGGCTTGCTGCTCGCAGCCTCGTTGGGGATGACGAGTCCCTCGACACGCTGGCCTGGGGCCGGGTTCATGATAGCCACCCCGGTTTTCATGTTCACGATGGCAGAGGCCCCGTTATTCTGGTTCTGACCGCTGGTCACGTGCACATGGCCGATCAGGCGGGCCATCTGGGTGTCGAACACATACACGCCCCGGTCGCCGGTGGCAGTCTCGTTCGGTGTGCGCAGCATCACATGGCCCCATGCATAGGCACGATCGAGCTTGGACGACCGTGCAGTGCCATCACCGCCTGGGGCAGGAGACTGGGGAGTATTCGTCTGGGCGGAGTCGGGCTTGCTGAAGGCCACGAGCACATCGGCCTTGATTCGTTTACCATCATTGGTGGTCACGGTGGCGTCACCGCGCCCGACCGACATGCGGGTATTGGCGTGATACTCCATGACGTCACGCGCTGTCATGACGTCCTGAGGGGTGGTGAGCTTGAGTGCCTTGCCCGTCATGACCAGAACGGCTTGGTCGATATCGTAGAGCGCCTTGTCCCCCCAGGCCTGATCTGTGCTGGTATAGATATGCACGTGACCGATTGCCTCCATGCGGTAGAGCTCCATCGATCCCCCCATGGCACCATCGTCACCGGGTTTCTTGTCGGCGCCCTGGTCCTCAGCAGGCTTCGGGGCATTCGGATCCGGGGCCTTCTTGCGCAGAAAACCGATCAGCTGGTCGGCATCGATCGTCACATCCCCGCGTATGGCGCGCGCCTGATCAACAAACGTGACCGTCTGGGCGTCGTGATCATAGGTCTGGGGGCCGGCGGAGCTGATATTGACCTGCTCCCCGTGCGACATGTCGATCGCCTGGGCGCGGGCCGACGGTACCCCAAGGCCGGTAATCGAAGCGCCGGGAACCGGCAAGCCCGTCAGCAAGGTGCCGAGGGTCAGGGCAGGAAGGAGGCGGCGCATCATGGGGCCTTGTGTGCAGGTGAAGTGAGAGACGGCATGGCATCCTGGCGGTCATCATTGCGAATGACCCGCTGGGGCCCGACAAATTGCAGCAGATTGGCGTGCTGGTCGATAAAATAGCCTTGCGCGTCGAGGATGCCAAATGGCCCTTCCGCATGGACCCAGTCATTCGAGGCAATCACGCTGCGATGCAGATCGATATCGGCGGTCAGGCCGTTCAGCAGCGTGCCGTCATCGCGGTATAGAACGACATGCCCGGTCAGATTGAGTGTCTGCTCATGCTGCATGTAGACGCCCGTATCTGCCTTGATCTCTGCCCAGCCTCCACCGGCCATATGGGTATCGGCCACAGGATCGACCAGATCCACCCGGTCGGGTCCGTTCTGATGGGCGATGCGCGCGGTGATCATGTAAGGCCGGTTATGGGCATCGAGGCCGCGATAGATCGCCCCCTCGAGATTCCCACTCTCCACCTTCATGCGGGACATTTCCTGCATCACTGCGCGATTGGCGCTGAGCCAGCGAGCGATTTCCGGCCAGACGGCAATCGATCCGAGAAGCAGCGCGGCCAGAAGAGGGAGCGCCCATTTGGCTGTGTCCAGCAGGCGTCGGCGCGAAGCGAGGTCGGACGAGGTCGGGATATTGCGCTGGCGTGACTGGCCCTGGTCGCGCATGGCCTCGCGCAAAGCGGCCAGAGCGGCGGCATCGCGTGAGAAATCATCGCGCTGCGGGCGCTTGCGATCATCCGAGGAACCCGCGTCGGGGGTATTGGGCGCGGTCATGCGATTCCCGTCCTCAACAGATCATGAAGATGGATAATCCCGATCGGCCTTCTTGTCTCGTCCAGTACGAAAAGACTGCTGATGGCCTTTCGTCCGGCGGTCATGAGGTGGATGACCTCCTGAGCGAGGACGTCGCCATGGGTGGTGATGGGTGCGCGGTTCATGATCTCGCCCGCACGGGTCATGTTCAGATCCCGGTTCAAGGCGGGGCGCAGGTCTCCGTCGCTGACCAGCCCCACCAGCACGCCCGATTCATCGACGATGCCGATACAGCCGAAGGCCTTGCGCGTCATTTCGATGATCACGTTCGACAAACTCATGTCAGCCGTCCCCAGAGGCATGGCCGCGCCCTCATGCATCAGGCGGCGCACCGGTCTGAGAAGTGCGCCAAGAGACCCGCCCGGATGGAAAGCGCTGAAATCATTGGCCGTGAAGCCTCGACGTTCAAGCAGGGCGATCGCCAGGGCGTCGCCGAGCGCAAGCTGCATGATTGTGCTGGTGGTGGGGGCCAACCCCATGGGGCATGCCTCGCTCGCGCGTGGCAGGCACAGAACCACGCTGCTTGCGCGCGCCAAGGTGGAACTGCGCGATGCCGTGATGCCAATAACCGGAAGGGCATGGCGGGCAGCATGTTCAAGCAGTGCGGCAAGTTCGCTGGTTTCGCCCGATTGCGAGAGGAGAAGCATGACATCGCGGGATTCGATCATGCCGAGATCGCCGTGTGCTGCTTCTGCGGGGTGGACGAAGATCGCCGAGGTCCCGGTCGAGGCGAGGGTGGCCTGGATCTTGCGCCCGATGTGACCGGACTTGCCGATACCGGACACAACCACGCGTCCCGTCGTGGCCTCGATAAGGGCGACGGCCTCTGTAAAGGCGCTTCCCATCGACCCGGGCGTGGCAAGCGCCTCCTGCAGAGCGGCAAGGCCGGTGGCCTCGGAAGTAAGGGTAGCCTGTGCGCTGTCCAGCGCTGAGCGATGCACTGCCTTTGGCAGGATCACATTATCGGCACCTTGGTGGGGAAGCTCGGTCATGCGCTCTCTTCCCGCTTTGCAGGCCTGACGTCAATCACCCTGCCATGGGAAGCCGGGTCTTTCCAGCCGCTATTCCGGTTGAGAAAACAGGCGTTGACCCGTTAAAGCAGGTCTATCGGACTCAGGCGCGATGCGAGAAGATATCGGGCTCTTCATAGCCGAGAATGTCCAGACGGCCACGCGCGGGCAGGAAGTCGTAGCATGCCTGGGCGAGTTCGCGACGCCCTTCACGGATCAGCAATGCCTCGAGCTTGGCCCAGAGCGCGTGAAGGTGCAGGACGTCTGAGGCCGCATAGCTCAATTGTTCAGGGGTCAGGATCTGGGAGCCCCAGTCAGACGTCTGCTGCTGCTTCGCCAGATCGACACCCAGAAGCTCCCGGCACAGATGGGCCAGACCATGACGGTCGGTGAAGGTGCGGACCAGACGCGCGGCGATCTTGGTGCAGATGACGGGAGCGACCGTGATGCCGAGCGCATGCTGAAGCAGGGCGACATCGAAACGGGCGAAATGCATGAGCTTGGTCACGCTGTCATCGGCCAGGAGGGTCTTGAGATTCGGGCAGTCCTCATAGCGTCCGCCAAGTGATTTGGGGCGAATCTGGACGAGGTGGGCTTCACCGTCGCCTGCAGAAAGCTGCACGAGGCACAGGCGGTCACGATGGGGGTTGAGACCCATGGCTTCTGTATCGACCGCGACCACCGGACCCAGATCGAAATCGTCGGGGAGATCGCCATCATGGAGATGGATCGAAGCGCTCGCTGCGGCCATGTCAGAAAAACCCTGGGGCTAGAAAAAACGGAAGCCGACGATTTCTCGTCGGCTTTTCCGTTTTTCGTATGGTGCCCAGAAGAAGACTCGAACTTCCACGTCCTTGCGGACACAGGTACCTGAAACCTGCGCGTCTACCAATTCCGCCATCTGGGCTCAGAGGCTGTCCGGGGCGCCGTTTTTTTTCCGGCATCCCGTTCGGTGAGGTGGCGTTTACCGGTGGATGCGGGGAGCGTCAACACCCCCTTTGAGAAAAAGAGGAATTTTTTCCATGGACCGTTCGATCATCACCGTTTTCGGGGGCAACGGATTTATCGGTCGGGCGCTCGTGCGCCAGCTTGCCGATGTTGGATATGACGTGCGCGTGGCCTCACGCGCACCGCAGAAAGCCGCGGCGCTGGCGACGAAGCCGGGGCAGGGCAGTATCATGCCGGTTTACGCCTCCGTGACAGAGAAGGAGTCCGTGCGCGCCGCGCTGCGGGGCGCCGATGCGGCCATCAATCTGGTGTCGATCCTGACCGAAAAAGGGCACACGACATTTGAGCGCATGAATGTCGAAGCCGCTGAAAATGTCGCGCGGCGAGCAAGCGAGGCAAAACTGTCGCGTTTCGTCCATGTTTCGGCGATTGGTGCTGCACCCGATGCGCCATCACGCTATGGGCGTAGCAAGGCGGAGGGGGAGCGTCGTGTCACGGAGGCTTTTCCGAATGCAGCGCTTTTGCGGCCTAGTGTCGTGTTTGGTCCTGGTGACAGCTTCCTGACGCTGTTTGCCCTCATGGCGAAATGCCTCCCGGCACTGCCGGTCTATTATCCGCAAACCAAGCTGCAACCCGTCTATGTAGAGGACGTGGCGCGCGCTGCCTCCCTTTGCCTTACGGAAGAACACATGGGTATCTACGAACTGGGTGGACCGCAGCAGATCACCATGGAAGAGATCATGCAGTTTGTGGCGCAGACCGTTGGACGTACGCCCCGCCTGCTGCCGGTGCCGAACGGGCTGGCGGAAATCCAGGCAATGCTTTTCGAGCGTCTCCCCGGGAAATTGCTGACGCGTGACCAGCTCGCCATGCTCTCCGAAGACAATATCGTGACATCAGCGACAGGGTCGCTTGAAACACTCGGAGTCGTGCCGCAAAGCCTGTATGATCGAGCACCGGAATATCTGAGAAAAATCAGCGTGTTGCGAACTATTCTCAAATGAAAGGACCGTATCGGTCCTTTATCCCGCCACGAAACGCATATTTTATCGGATAAATGCGGATTAAGCGGGTTATAGGTCAGTAATTCTGACTTATGCCCGTGTGCCGCCTGCCGTACCTGTCCGTCATGTTTTGAAAGCGGCGCCCGCGGCGTCTGCTTGCCCATGGGGAGAACGTGTCGTGGCCGAACGGATGCTGCAATTTGTGTCATTGCCGCAGGAAATGCCTGAAAAGCGTGCGGCCTCGGAGCGCCGCGACGATTTCGGCGAGATCTACCGCGCTTTTGCCGTGGATCATGCCGAGCGTCAGGCCAGCCGTTGTTCGCAATGCGGCGTGCCCTTCTGTTCGGTTCATTGCCCGCTGGGCAACAACATTCCCGACTGGCTGAAACTGACGGCGGAAAACCGTCTTGAGGAGGCCTATCGCCTCTCCTCCGCCACCAACACCTTCCCCGAGATCTGCGGGCGCATCTGTCCGCAGGACCGCCTGTGTGAGGGTAATTGCGTCATCCAGAAGGATTTCGAGAGCGTCACCATCGGTGCGGTCGAGAAATTCATCACCGAGACGGCGTTTGATCAGGGCTGGGTCAAGCCACGCATGCCCTCCCGCGAGCGCGCGCAGAGCGTGGGCGTCGTCGGAGCTGGGCCAGCCGGGCTCGCCGCTGCGGAATGGCTGCGCGCACTGGGCTATCAGGTGCATGTCTATGATCGTCACGACCGTGTTGGCGGTCTGATGGTTTATGGCATCCCGAGCTTCAAGCTCGAGAAGCACGTGCTGGCGCGTCGGCATGAACTGCTCGAAGCTCAGGGTATCGTCTTCCATCTCTCGACCCCCATCGGGGAAGGCGAGGGTGGGCTTTCTTTCGAGGCGCTGCGTGAAAAGCACGATGCGGTCTTCCTCGGGACTGGCGTTTATCGCTCGCGCGAGGTTTCCGTGCCGGGCAGTGGGCTCGGCGGTGTGGTTCAGGCGCTCGATTTCCTCACGGCGTCCAATCGCCGTGGCTATCGCGAAACGCCGGGCGATGACGCCGTGCTCCATGCCAGGGGCAAGCATGTGGTTGTGATCGGTGGCGGCGACACGGCCATGGACTGCGTACGCACCTCCATCCGTCAGGGCGCCGAGAAAGTGACCTGCCTGTACCGCCGTGACCGCGCCAACATGCCGGGATCGGTTCAGGAAGTGAAAAACGCTGAGGAAGAAGGCGTCAATTTCGCCTGGCTCGCTGGCCCGGAAGCTTTTCTGGGCGATGGCAGCGTCAGCGGCGTGCGCGCCCACAAGATGCGTCTGAGCCTGCCCGATGCCTCCGGCCGCCAGTCGGTCGAGGCCGTGCCCGAGAGCAGCTTTGTGATCGAGGCCGATCTTGTGATCAAGGCGCTGGGTTTCGACCCCGAGGATCTGCCGGGCGACTGGAATGCGCCTGAACTGGCGGTAACCAAATGGGGCACCCTCAAGGTCACGCCGGGGCGCTTCGAGACCAGTGTGCCGGGCGTCTTTGCGGGCGGTGATATCGTGCGCGGGGCCTCGCTCGTGGTCTGGGCCATTCGCGACGGTCGCGAGGCTGCGGCTGAAATGCATCAATTCCTCTCTGGCGCAGAGAGCATGACATCAGACCATGCCGCACAGGCAGTGGCGGCGGAGTAAGGGCCATGACCGAGAAGAGCTTCATCCAGTCCTATCAGGACAATGTCCGCGCCCTCGAAGGCCTTTATGACCCGACCATGGAGCGTGATGCCTGCGGCGTCGGGCTGGTGGCCGCGCTGGACGGCAAGCGCCGTCGTGACGTGGTTCTGGCCGGTATTGCGGCGCTCAAGGCGCTCTGGCATCGTGGTGCGGTCGATGCCGATGGCAAGACCGGCGACGGTGCCGGTATCCATGTCGAGATCCCGCAGGATTTCTTCGCCGAGGCGATCCACAGCGCGGGTGACGACCATATCGAGGGTCGTATTGCCGTTGGCATGATCTTCCTGCCCAAGACCGATCTGGCTGCGCAGGAAGCAGGGCGCGCGATCATCGAGAGCGAGATCCTTGATTTCGGCTATGGCATCTATGGCTGGCGTCAGGTGCCGATCGACACCGCCTGTATTGGTGAAAAGGCCAATGCGACACGTCCCGAGATCGAGCAGATCATGGTGCGTAACCGCCTGAACCGCTCCGAGGCCGAATTCGAGCGCGATCTCTACGTGATCCGCCGCCGTATCGAGAAGTCCGCCGCCGCCGCGCAGGTCGATCTCTACGTATGTTCGCTGTCGTGTCGTTCGCTCATCTACAAGGGCATGTTCCTCGCCGAGAACCTGACCGATTTCTATCCCGATCTGCTGGATGAGCGTTTCGTCTCACGCTTTGCGATCTATCATCAGCGCTACTCGACCAACACCTTCCCGACGTGGAAGCTGGCCCAGCCTTTCCGCCGTCTGGCGCATAATGGCGAGATCAACACGCTTTCGGGTAACGTGAACTGGATGCGCAGCCACGAGACGCGTCTCGCGAATGCCGAGCTCGACCCCTATATGGGCGATCTCAAGCCTGTCGTGCAGGCGGCGGGCTCCGATACCGCGATGTTCGACAACGTGTTCGAACTGCTCACCCATGCCGGGCGCGATGCCCCCATGGCCAAGACGTTGATGGTGCCCGCAAGCGCCGGTGGCAATGCGGCCATGACCGACAAGCATCGGGCGCTGTTCTCTTATTGCAATGCCGTGATGGAGCCCTGGGACGGCCCGGCCGCCATCTGTGCGACCGATGGACGCTGGGTTGTAGCCGGGCTCGACCGCGCCGGTCTGCGCCCGCTGCGCTACACCATCACGCAGGACGATCTGCTCATCGTGGGGTCCGAAGCCGGCATGGTGCGCGTGCAGGACGCCAATACCCGCATGAAGGGGCGCCTCGGGCCGGGTGAGACGCTGGGTCTGGACCTGCAGGAGGCCAAGCTCTACGCGCCGCAGGAACTGCTCGATCTTCTGGCCGAGCGTCAGGATTTTGCCTCCTGGACGAAGAATATCCGCAATATCGGTTCGGTCGTGCGCTCGGATGTCGCGGAGCCCGTGCTGTTTACGCCCGACCAGCTGCGTCGTCGCCAGCTGGCCATGAGCCTGACCCATGAGGAGATGGAGACCATCCTTCATCCCATGGTCGAGACCTCTGCAGAGGCCATCGGCTCGATGGGCGACGATACACCGCTTCAGGTTCTCTCGAGCACCTATCGCGGGCTTGCCCATTACTTCCGTCAGGGCTTCAGCCAGGTCACGAACCCGCCTATCGATTCCCTGCGCGAAATGAACGTGATGAGCCTCGTCACGCGTCTCGGTAATCTGGGCAACATCCTGGATCAGTCCCCCGAGCAATGCGACCTGCTGCAACTGCCGAGCCCTGTCCTCACCACGGGTGAGTTCGAGGCGCTACGCAATTTCTGCGGCAAGGATGGCGCGACGGTGGATTGCACCTTCCGCGCTGCCGATGGCGAGGCCGGGCTGCGCGATGCCATCGCGCGTATCCGCCACGAGGCCGAGGATTACGTGCGGGGCGGTTGTACCCATCTCTTCCTCTCCGACGAGGGACAGAGCGAAGAGCGCGTCGCGATCCCGATGATCCTCGCGACCGCCGCTGTGCATATCCATCTTGTGCGTCAGTCCCTGCGTACCTTCACCTCGCTCAATGTCCGCTCCTCCGATGTGATGGATGTGCACGGTATGGCGGTGACGGTGGGTGTGGGGGCCACCACGGTCAATCCCTATCTGGCGCAGGAATGCATCGCGGACCGCTTGCAGCGTGGCCTGTTCGGCGAGCTGTCACTGCGTGAGGCGGTGGAGCGTTATCGCAAGGCGCTCGACAAGGGTCTGCTCAAGATCATGTCGAAATCCGGCATCTCCATCGTTTCAGCCTATCGCGGGGGCTATAATTTCGAGGCCATCGGCCTGTCGCGCGCGCTCGTGGCCGAGTTCTTCCCCGGCATGCCGTCGCGCATCTCCGGCATTGGGTTGCCGGGTCTGGCCCGTAATGCGCTCAAGGCGCACGAAACGGCCTATGCGGGCGGTGTGGATGCCCTGCCGATTGGCGGCCTCTACAAGCTGCGTCGCAAGGGTGAAGTCCACGCCTTCAGTGGCCAGCTCATCCATATGCTTCAGACGGCCGTCTCGACTGACAGCTTCTCGCTGTTCAAGCGTTACGCCGATGCCGTGCGTCGTCAGCCGCCGACCGCTCTGCGCGATCTGCTCGATTTCCGCCGGGTGCGCGAGCCGATTCCCGTGGAAGACGTCGAAAGCATCACCGCCATTCGCCGTCGTCTCGTGGCACCGGGCATCTCTCTCGGTGCGCTGAGTCCCGAAGCGCATGAGACCCTCGCGATTGCCATGAACCGTATCGGCGCGAAGTCGGATTCGGGGGAGGGTGGTGAGGACGCGTCGCGCTTCACACCGCGCGAGAATGGCGACAATGCGAGCTCGAAAATCAAGCAGGTGGCCTCGGGGCGCTTTGGCGTCACGGCGGAATATCTGAATAATTGCAGCGAGATCGAGATCAAGGTCGCCCAGGGTGCCAAGCCGGGTGAGGGCGGGCAGCTGCCCGGTTTCAAGGTGACGGAACTCATCGGCAAGCTGCGCCATGCCACACCTGGCGTGACGCTCATTTCGCCGCCGCCGCATCATGACATTTATTCCATCGAGGATCTGGCTCAGCTCATCTATGACCTGAAGCAGATCAATCCGGAGGCGACTGTCACGGTCAAGCTCGTGGCCCGTACCGGCATCGGCACCATTGCCGCTGGCGTGGCCAAGGCGAAGGCAGATGCGATCATGATCTCGGGCCATTGCGGTGGCACGGGGGCGAGCCCGCAATCTTCCATCAAATATGCGGGTCTTCCCTGGGAGATGGGGCTCACCGAGGCCAATCAGGTGCTGACACTCAACCGTCTGCGCCATCGCGTGACCCTGCGTACCGATGGCGGTCTCAAGACCGGGCGCGACGTGGTGATGGCGGCCATGCTGGGCGCCGAGGAGTTCGGCATCGGCACAGCGGCCCTTGTGGCCATGGGCTGCATCATGGTGCGCCAGTGCCATTCCAATACCTGCCCGGTGGGCGTGTGCGTTCAGGATGAGGCGCTGCGCGCCAAGTTCGAGGGCACACCCGAGAAGGTGATCAACCTCTTCTCCTTCATCGCCGAGGACGTGCGCAACATTCTGGCCGAGCTTGGCTTCAAGAGCGTCGAAGAAATCATCGGTCGCACGGATCTTCTGCGTCAGGTCTCGCGCGGTGCGGATTATCTGGACGATCTGGATCTGAACTCGTTGCTGGTTCAGGCCGATCCGGGGCCGGATGCGCGCTATTGCACCCGTGAGGGGCGCAACGAGGTGCCGGAGACGCTCGACGCTCAGGTTATCGCCGATGCGACGCCGCTTTTCGATCATCGCGAGAAGCTGCATCTGCACTACACGGTGCAGAACACGCATCGCGCTATCGGCACGCGCGTTTCATCGCTGATCACACGCAAATTCGGCATGAAAACCCTGCCCGAGGGGCATCTGACCCTGCGTCTGCGTGGTTCAGCCGGTCAGTCGCTCGGGGCGTTCGCCGTGCAGGGCCTCAAGCTCGACGTGGTTGGCGATGCCAATGACTATGTGGGCAAGGGTCTGTCGGGTGGCACGATTGTCGTTCGTCCTTCACCCACCGCGCCGTGGCGGTCCGACGACAATGCGATCATCGGCAATACCGTGCTGTATGGCGCGACCGCGGGGTCGCTTTTCGCGGCCGGGCAGGCGGGTGAGCGCTTTGCAGTGCGCAACTCGGGAGCGACCGCTGTGGTGGAGGGCTGTGGCTCGAATGGCTGCGAGTACATGACCGGCGGCACGGTCGTGATCCTTGGGCATATCGGCGATAATTTCGGAGCCGGGTTCACGGGGGGCATGGCCTTCGTGCTCGATCGTGAGGGGGCTTTCGAGCGTCGTGTAAATCCCGATACCGTGTTGTGGGGACGTGTCGAAGCGGGAAGCGAATGGGAGGAAACCCTGCGCGGACTCGTTCAGCGTCATGCGGATGAGACGGGCAGCGCCCATGCTGCCGAGCTGCTCCATCGTTGGGACCGTGTCCTGTCGCAGTTCTGGCAGGTTGTGCCACGGGATTACGCCCGTATCATTGGGTACGAGCTGCCAGGCACGAACCAGGCCCTATCGGCCTAGAACCAAAAATCTCTGTCTCCGACAGGCCTTCGTAAGGGCGCGTTGGGAGACAGAGTATTCTTAAACGCGTCCGTCTGCGCGGCGTTGCGAAACCGCAAACTATACGGATTCTGATCGGTTGCACGTTTTTCCCATGAGTGAAACGACGTTGTGCCGCGGCGCTGTCTACGATGAGTGGCCGATTACAAACTCCAGTATTCGCAGTGTTCAGATCTAACGCGACAGCTTCAGTTAACGGCCTCGGGAGAGGGCTCCACATGATACCGAGAAGAATGGCGCGGACATCCTGACGCAGATTCAGGTGGCACAACTTTTGCGAGTGATTCAGTGTCGAATAAAACGATCAATATTTGTTTAGTATATACAAAAGCTTACCAGTATAGTTTCTTGTTGTTCGGGGGTATATGCGTCCTTCAGTAATCAACGACTGATAAGAGACTTAGATGCCGCGATAGGAACTGCCGCCGTTTGCCGCATTCGTGTCGAAGGAAGCGAACGCGATGATTATGGTGGGAGTTGTCGAACCTAAGTTGCGCGTGCTCGCGCATGAACTTCAGGTGCTGGCGAATTCGTCATCAGAGGGAGCTTTTTGCTCGGATATTCGGCCATATGGGCCAAGATTTATCGAGTACCCTGATGCTAGGCCGCGTTGACAAAAGACCGGAGCCATAGCCTGGCGGCTGCAAGATTGAGGAAGCTATCGAAAGACAGGATGCTCTTGTCGCAGCGGGTGGCGCTCCGGCGTCGCTGCTTGAGCTTACCAAACATAAGTTCGATGCGGTTTCAGTCCTGATAGCGGCGATAGTCGGGATGCTCTGGCGCTTTACGGTTCGAGCGTGGCGGGATGATCGGTAGGATGCCCCGCATCAGCAGGCATTGGCGGAACCGTCACCATCGTATCCTTTGTCTGCCAGCAATGCCCTCGGCGTAGCGGCCGGGATCGCCATGAGCGGCTCGGCGCCAGTGTAGTCCGATGCTTCACCACCAGTCAGGATGAAACCAAGAGGGCGTCCCTGATTGTCTGCCCGGGCGTGGATCTTGCTTGTAAAACCGCCGCGTGATCGACCAGGAGCGTTCGCACGAGCCTCCCTTTTCCGCCCGCAGCCGAGACGTGGCCGCGAATGCTGGTGCTATCGATCATGTGCTGCCAGTCATCGGTGAGGCCCAGATCGACCAGGGTTTGCAGCATTGCGTCCCATACGCCCTGCTCGGCCCAGCGGCGAAAGCGGACATAGACCGAGTTCTACTTGCCGTAGCGGTCATGTATGTCGCGCCAGGGACAGCCTGCGCGCAATACATAGAGCATGCCGTTCAGGAAGCGGCGGTTGTCGCCTGCAGGCCGCGCCCGCCTCGCTCAGGCGGCAATAGCGACCCAATCACGTCCCACTCTGCGTCCGATAGGTCTACGCAATCCATGGCTGCCCCATAAAAAGCAGCCTTGAATCAGAATGGAGCTTCTCTAAATACCCCTTTTGGCAACGCGACCTAGAAGAGGCTCATAAACACTCACGAGGTAAATGTGCTCAGGCTACGCCCATGAGTATCAATGCGTAGAATTTTGAGATGCTGCCTCGCGACATCAACGATGCTATGAAATTGCGCTTGCAGTTCTCTCGCTCAGGTTGAGTAGGGTCTTCGCTCCATCAATCGCAGGGACGAGAATTAGCGCCTCCCATTGCATGTCACGATCAGAGTACTCCATGCATCCTCCAGGAAGGAAGCTTGCAAACCCGTGATCTGTCGCCAGAAGGTAAGCACGTTCTGTCCTGGAAGCACTGAAACGCAGGTGGGACCACATCCCGCTCAGCGACTCGACAAGTCTCGCACTTCGATCTGACTCGACGCACAGCTTCATCTCGGCTCCTGCGGCTTTCAGGTAATATCGTTCACCGTGAAACTCCACGAAGGGATTTAGCTCAACGTCTCTCGAATCTATACATAGCCTTAACGAGTTAGCGTTGGCATGTGTCGGATGGCCGCCGAACACACGTTCACTGAGCAGGTCGAGGTATACCGTCTGACCATGAAAGGTAAGTAGGTTGAAAACTCCTGGATCGGACGGATCACCTCTTCGTATTGAATAAAAGGAAGGGGGGCAGTCCCTGGTGTCGAGTAGTCTCAAGCAATCGCTGGTCGCCTCGTGATCTGATCTGAGTGAGAACAGGAGGCGGGCCAGTACCACCGGATCGCGGGATATTTTGCGTCCATCGATTCCTGGTTTGCCCGCCTCTAGTTTTCTCATGAGCGCTAGGCATAAGTGTGGGTGCCTGCGTGCGCCATGTTCAATTATAATTCCGCGCATCATGTTGGGATGTTGTCGGCGAATTCGTTGCACCATCGAAACAAAATTTGGCGGGGTTAATTCCGCCAGGCCTCTAACAATAGCGCCAATGTTTGTTGAACCAGAGATAACAGGGGGGAGATAATGTCCTACGTAGAAGAATGGGATCGGTATAATGTTCGATAACTCGGACATTATCTTGCAAGCGTGCGCAGAGTCCGTCTCATCTTGAGGATCATAGGCTAGATAGATGCGGGCAACATTTGCTGTGCCCTCTTTGTCTATCTTCATTCCCCGCATCCATGGTCGAAAATTCTCGAGCACGTAGCGCTCCGGTACCGAGGGAAAAACGGCGGGATCGAGAGACCATTTTGGAGCAAGCGCCAGAATCGCCTGAGCTTTCAACCTGGACGCATAACGAAGCGCCGCGTGGGCCCCCATAGAAGCAGCCAAGATTACAACATTCGTATATTGCGCAGCGAGCTCGGCTACGAGAGCCATTACTCTTATTTCTTCAGTGGGGTCCTCGGTGTAAAGCCAGTGATCACGTTTGGACATTATTCCGATGGCAGAAATACCTGACTTCGCCAGCGGCTTTTGGGCAAAAAAACTGGTCTTTGCTTCATTCGTGTAGCCGAGTGGTGGGAAAGTAATGCAAACAAGGTCGCCACCATTGGGAGCAAAATGGACCACAAGGTCTACGCCATCATATTTCAGCGTTTGCACGATCGATCAGCTTCCCCTCAGCTTATCTCGCTGGGTCGCACAGAGGCGGCCGAGAGCCAGATCCGGAGCCTGGCGGTTAACTTTAGTATCACACGAGATATCCTCACATCACGCGGGTGTCTCTATTCTATTTGATGTTTTTTTATGTCTATATTCCGGTATCAGAACAGTGTCGACTCGCTCTTATTGCTCAATCCTTGGTATCAACTTAATGTTATCAGTGTTACGTGAGGGACATACATGGAGACATGTGGTTCACGCGCTGAGCGAGTACCTGATAATGATCTCGGCGACAGGGGCCGAGTTCGAGCAGACTTGCGATCCTGGGAGATCTTTGATGCGGTTTGTCAGGTCGGATCGCTAATTCGCTGTGCTTGAATCTCTACCGCGGATCGTTGAGTTCCGCAGGCCCGATCTTGTGCTCACCCATCGAAGCGGATTTATCTGCTGGTACCAATTCAGCGCATAGCCGCGAGCGCAGATTACGGACCAGAAAAATATCCGTATCCATGACCTGTGGAACCTGCCCATATTTCTCTGCTGTCTTAAATATATTAAGCTGGGCTGCCGCTCGAAGTGCGCTGTCACTATCACCCATCAGTCCTGGTGTTCGGCAGCCTCGAAAGCCACAAGGAATGTTCCCTCAAGCCCCTCTATGTTTCAGGACATCGGCCGTCCCGCGGTCCCCTGAGCGCGCCTCAGCAAGAAAGTCGAAGCGCACTGCACGTATCAGGCGCGTGTTTGCCAGTCGGGATGAGGCAGGCAAGGCCTGGGAAGAGAGAGGCCAATCGGCCAGTTCCAAGTAGCCTATCCCAGGAAATTAACAAGGTGACATGCGTGTCAGGGTAACGGCTGGAACTCGTGCTGGTCACGACCGGCGTCTCGACTGCGCGCGAGCCAGAGGCCCGTGCGATATGAGCGGGTTGGCAGATGCCCCCCTATCCCCCGACGCTTCACATAATCAAATTGGAATATATGACGCCGCATTAACTATTTTATTGCATAAAATTCATCCGCTAGGGTCGGCGTCATGCCTTCGGCCATTTGGCCGGAATTCCCGTATCCCAGGGGTGCCCATGCTTTCTTCCGTCCGAAAACCCGGAGCGGCGACGTCTTCCGTCGCGGCTCTTGCCCTGCTTGCCAGCGTGTTCTTCATGTGGGGCTTTGCGACCGTCCTCAATGATATTCTGGTGCCCCATCTCAAGGCGGCCTTCTCGCTAAATTACACCGCCTCGCTGCTGGTGCAGTTCTGTTTCTACCTTGGCTATCTGGTCATTTCCCTCCCGGCCTCGCGTCTCGTTTCGGCGCTGGGCTACAAGGGAGCCGTCATCCTCGGTCTTGTCGGCATGGCGGTGTCCTGTCTGCTTTTCATCCCTGCCAGTGCCTTCTTCTCCTACGGGTTTTTCCTCGTCGCGCTGTTTCTTCTCGCAGCGGCCATCACCCTGTTGCAGGTCGCGGCCAACCCCTATGTCGTGGTCATTGGTGACGAGGCTTCCGCCTCCAGCCGCCTCACCATGGTTCAGGCGTTCAATTCGCTCGGAACCACCCTGGCCCCCCTTTTCGGTGGCGTGCTGATCTTCGCGCGCTCCCATGAGGACAATGCCGCGGGCGATGCCGCCGCCTCCCTGACCCAACGGGTGCAGGACGCCCAGATGGTCCAGCTTCCCTACGGGCTGATCGCGATTGTCCTGCTTATCATGGCCGTTATCGTCTGGCGTTTTCCCCTGCCGGCTATCGACCCGGGACGCCACGCGGCTTTGGAACATGGCGATGCGGGCAGGGCCGCATCGGGGAGCGTATGGCGGCATCGCAACCTGTTCTGGGGCGTACCTGCCATCTTCCTTTACATGATCTGTGAGATTGGTATTGGCAGCACATTGGTCAATTTCATCTCCCAGAAGCAGATCGGCAATATGAGCCACGCCGAGGCCGCGCATTACGTGGCTTTCTTCTGGGGCGGGGCGATGGCAGGGCGTTTCCTTGGCGCCGCGCTGATGCGTCGGGTCAGCCCGCACCTGTTGCTTGGGCTCGTCAGCCTCGCCGGGGCGCTGCTTATTCTCGTGGTGATCGCCTCATCCGGCCCGGTGGCCATGTGGGCGCTCATCCTGACCGGACTGTGCCATTCCATCATGTTCCCCACGATTTTCTCCCTTGGCATCGCCGAACTTGGTCCCCAGACGGAGCAGGGGGCAGGCTGGCTGATCATGGCGATTGCAGGTGGGGCGGCAGCGATTTTCCAGGGAGTCCTCGCGGATCGCATCGGACTTTCCCTGTCCTATCTTCTGCCTTTTGCGTGCTATCTCTATCTTGTCTTTTATGCGCGCTGGGGCTCCGTGCCCGGCACCCGGTCCCCCGTTCTGCAGGAGCCGCGTCCATGATCCGTATTGCAGTTATCGGTGTCGGGCATATTGCCCGTCATGAGCATCTTCCCGCCCTGAAACAGAGCCCGTCTTTCGACCTTGTCGCTGCGGTCTCACCCGTGCCGGTCGACCTGTCGGTTCCCGTGTTCGAGAGCATTGCGGCACTCATGGAAAGCGGGATTGCGGTTGATGCCGTGGCGATCTGCACCCCGCCAGACAGGCGCTACATGCTCGCTAGGGAAGCCATCGAGGCGGGTTGGCATGTGCTGCTTGAAAAGCCGCCGACATTGACCCGCTCCCAGGCCCAGGCGCTGCGCGATCTGGCCCGTTCCGAAGGGGTGACGATTTTTGCGGCCTGGCACTCGGTCTATGCCTCGGCCATCCCCCGTATACGGTCCCTGCTGAGCGATATCGACCCCGTTTCGATTGCGATTACATGGAAGGAAAATGCTGATAAATGGCATCCTGGTGCGGACTGGCTGTGGCGTCCTGGCGCTCTGGGTGTTTTCGATGCCGGGATCAATGCCCTGTCGATCCTGACCGTAACCAACGCGGAGCCGGTGGTTTTTCAGGAGGCGCGCCTGGATTTCTATGGTGATCAGCAAGCCCCGGCACGCGCGGAACTGAGCCTGACCGGGGGCAGAACGGCCTGTCCGATCACGGCGAGTTTCGACTGGCGGCACGACCCGGCGAGTGAGATCTGGGAGATCCGCTGGAGCCTGCCTGAGGGCGATACGCTCTGTCTCGCCAAGGGGGGGGCGCATCTGAGCCGGGGAGAGCACGTGATTCCTCTGGAGGAGAGTCGGGAATATGCAGGGGTTTATCGCCATTTTGCACAGTTGATCGACACGGGAGAGTCGTCTCTGGATCTTCGACCGCTCGATCTGGTGAGCGAGGCACTGGCTTATGGAGCGCGCCGCCGACATTGACACAATATGGCATAGACATGCGTATTGACCGGAAACACCAGGCATAATGCTGATAAAGGGCGCCCCGGAACACTAGTCTCAAATATCGATCCATGAAGATTGAGTGATCGATACTTGTTTTCCGCTTCTCCTCGGCTCATCACGGAGTCTCGTTTCCAACCGGCGGGGCAGAAAACATGGCGCGGCGAGTTCACAGCATCTGGTGGGGCGAGAGCCTTCTGGCATTTTCCGCGGCCTCGGTTGTGCTTCTTACCGGGGCGGCCCAGGCCGGAACGATGCAGTTCCAGCGCAGTCTGCTGAATACTGGCGGCAAGACCCCCGAATTCTGCCTGCGCTTCGCCGCCCCGCTCGATAGTCAGGCTGGACCGCATTACGCCGATCATGTCCAGATCGCTCCGGCCATTCGCCCCGATATCGCCATACGCAATCGCGATCTCTGCCTCGGCGGGCTGGCCTGGGCGACACGCTACAAGGTCACACTCACGACCGGTGTCCATGATGCGCGTGGCAATACGCTCGACGCGCCGATTTCTGTCGGCATGTCTACCGGGGACCGGACACCTAGTTTGAGCCTAGCCGGTGAAGGCTTCATTCTGCCACGCCGGAGTGTAGCCGGGCTGGATGTCCAGACGGTCAATATGGGACAGGTGCGGGTCAGTGTCTGGCGCGTATCGCCCAATGCCAGCCAGAGCATGAGCGGCGACGGCAGCTATCCGCGTATCGATATGGGCGCGACCGCGCTGGACGGCTACGAGTTCAATGCGTTGCGCGAGAAGCGTTTGAGTCAGGTCTGGTCCGGTACGCTCGATACGCCGGGCGGGCGCAACGCAACCGCGGTAACGGCCTTCCCCATCGCGCGCGTGATCCAGGGCCAGAAGCCCGGGCTTTACCTCGTCACCGCCGAGAATGCGCGTACGCCCCGGGCCGAGAGCGCTATTGCCGCTCCTTTGCCCAGAGTGCGCACCGGCAATGAGGGGTATGACCCGCGTGAGGAGCAATCGATTGCGGCGCATTGGGTGAATGTGAGCGATATGGCGCTCACGACCTATCGTGGCGCTGACGGGCTGCATGTCTATGCCCGTGCCCTCTCCACGGCCCAGCCCATGAAGGGCGTCGCCATTCGCCTTGTCGCTCAGGGCGGGGATGATCTGGGGCAGGCGGTGAGCGATAGCGAGGGGCTGGTCACATTCGCGCCCGGACTGCTCAAGGGCAAGGGCGCCGATCAGGCGGTATCGCTCATCGCGACCGGGCCGGATGGTGATTACTCGATGACCTCGCTGAACCAGGCATGGTTCGATTTTTCCGATCGCGGTGCCGAGGGTCACCCTGCGCCGGGACCGCAACAGGCCGTCATTGTCACCGATCGTGGCATCTACCGCCCCGGTGAGACGGTCAATGCTACACTCCTTCTGCGTGATTCGACGGGCAAGGCGCTGCCTGATCTGCCCCTGACGCTTGTCCTGCGCCGACCCGACGGGGTTCGTGCCAGAACGGACCTGCTCAGGCCGCAGGCCGATGGCGGCTTCGTGGTGGCGCTGCCACTTTCTCCTGGCGCAGCGGCCGGGAGCTGGACGATCGAGGCCCTGGTCGATCCGACCTCCGCCCCGATCGGACGCGCCACCCTCCTTGTGCAGGATTTCGTGCCGCAGACGATTGCCGTAGATGCCACGCCCGAGCATCCTGCAATCACCGAGGGTGAGCCGCTGGATGTCACCCTGACTGGGCGTTATCTCTACGGCGCGCCAGCCGCGCATCTGAGGGGGGAGGCGTTCACGCGTATCATGCGCGATGAGGCTCCTGTACCCGGTGCGCAAGGATATGCTTTCGGGCTGCAGACTCAGGAATTCAGCCCTGATCAGGAGAATGTTGAAGTACCCCAGACCGATGAGTCCGGTCACGCCCGTCTGACGATCGCCCCGGAATTGCCGCAGGGGCTCAGCCTGCCGCTCAAGGCAGAGCTTCGCGTCAGCCTGTTTGATCCGGCTGGCCGCGCTGTCAGCAAGACCTTGACCCTGCCGATCAGGCGCAACAGGCCTCTCATCGGGGTGCGTGTGACGCCACCGCCGTCGAGTGGCGAGAGCGCGCCCCAATCCGTGCCGGTCGATGCGCTCCTCGTCGGGCCGGATAATCGCCCCCTGGCCGCTCATACGCTCAAATGGACTCTCGTGCGCGAAAACGAGACCTATGACTGGATCATGAATGGCGGGGGCTGGCACTTCGTGCGCCATGTGATCGACGAACCGGTGAAATCGGGCGACTTTGTCACTGATGCTCAGGGGCGCGCGCATTTCGCGACCGATCTCGATAGCGGGCGCTATCGCATGGTGATTGCCGACCCCCAAAGCAACGCGGCCAGTTCACAGCGTTTCACCACGGGCTGGTGGTCCGACGCGGCTGAAAAGCCCAATGCCCCTGACCGCCTCAGCCTGTCGATCCGGGACAAGGTGCTGCCCATCGGCGGCAAGACCGTCGTTCATGTGCAGGCACCCTTCGCCGGGAAAGCCCAGATTCTCATCGCGACCGATCGTATCGAAAGCGTGCAGACGGTCACCCTGCCCAAGGACGGACTGGATATCCCTGTCACTGCCAGCGCGAAATGGCCGGGTGGGGCCTATGTTCTGGTCACGGCCTTCAGGCCGCTCGATACCCCGTCGCGCCCTCACGAACCCTCTCGCGCGGTGGGGCTTGGCTATATCGGGATCGATCAGTCGGCGCATCGCCTGCAACTTGACGTGGCTGCGCCGTCCGTTGTCCGTCCCCGGGTCGCGACAAATCTTCCGATAACGGTCAGAGGGGCCAAACACGTGCATCTGGTGGTCTCGGCCGTGGATCAGGGCATTCTGGCCCTGACGCGCTGGAAGCTGCCCGATGTGTTCGATCTGGTCTATGGCCGCCATGCCTTCGCGCTCGAGGTCAAGGACAGCTATGCGCATCTGATGACCCCGATCGGTCAGGGCGGAGAGATCCGCGAAGGGGGCGATGAGGGCGATGACGGTGGGGCAGGCCTTGCCGTCACCTCTACCCGCGTCGTTTCGCTCTTCTCGGGAGAGGTCAGCGTTGGCGATGACGGCAAGGCCGTCGTGCCTCTGGCTGTACCCGATTTCGAGGGGACGCTCCATGTGATGGTTACCGCATGGTCCGACGATGCGCTTGGTACATCGGAATCCGATATGCTCGTGCGTGACCCCGTCTTCGCCGATCTGACCCTGCCGCGCTTTCTCGCGCCGCATGACGTGACGGAGAGCCTCGTCTCGCTCGTGAATACGGAAGGGGCGGCTGGCCGTTACAGCGTCACGCTCTCAGCGAGCGGTCCCGTGCGTTTGACAGGTCAGACCCACGTCGAGGCTGAGCTGGCGAGAGGCGCGCGTCAGTCGTTCCGCATCCCGCTTCAGGCGCAGGAGGCGGGTATCGCCCATCTGATGGCAAAGCTGCAGGATCCGAAGGGACGCGTGATGCTCGAGCGCAGCTGGGACATCCAGATACGCCCCGGCCATCTGCCCGTCACCCGCTCCAGCCTCCAGAGCCAGGCGCCGGGTGAGAGCTATCAGGCCTCGGCCAGTCTGCTCGACGCGTTTGAACCCGGAAGCTCCGCCGTCACGCTGGGCTATTCCGGAGTGAAGGGCATTGACACGATAGGCCTGCTTCAGACGCTTGAGTCGGGCATGGGGGCCGATAGTCTGAGCCTTGCCGCGTCGGCGCGCGGTCTGCTGGCGCTCAAGGGGCATGAGCAGATTGCCCGTCTCGTCGTTCCTGAAGGGGCCGACAAGCGTATCCGGACCGCCATCGATATGCTGATCGACCGGGAAGACGCTGGTGGACGGTTCGGGTCATGGCGACTGAATGACGGCGCGCTCTTTCCATGGGAGCAGCTCTACGTCGTCGACTTCCTCATCCATGCGCGCGAGGCGGGCTACAAGGTTCCGGCTCATGCGCTCGACCATGCGCTGGACTGGCTTGAAACCTCCCAGGTTCAGTCACCGGGCGATGAAGATCGCTTTGCACGCGGGACCGAAGCAGCCGTCACGCCCGAGACACGCGCTTATGCGCTCTATCTGTTGGCCCGCGCAGGCAGACTCGATATTCCAGCCCTCAGGGCTTTGGGCGATCGGGCGACCACGCGGCTGTCGGACGGGGCAACCCGCATCTTCTGGGGAGATAACGCGGCCAGCGCGACCTTCGCCAATTCCCTGGCTCTGGGTCATCTGGCCGGCGGTCTGGCACTCGGCAATGAACGCCCGATGAGCAACATGCTGTTCGGCATGGCGGTCAATGCCCTTGGTCCCGTTCGCTCGGGGCGTCCGACCCTGTTCGATCTCGGCTACTGGACGTATCTGCGCGATCTTGGCGGCCTGGTCTCCCTGGCGGCTGAGAGCGGCAATAACGGGATGGCCCAGAAACTGGCTGACCGCTTCGCCATGCTCGACGTGCCTCTGGACTGGATGTCACAACAGACCATCACGGCTCTGCTGGAGGCCGCACGCGCCATGGACCGCCCGGACCCGACGCGCGGTATTGCGGTCAATGGCAAGGAGCTTCCGCGTCCGATCGCGATGCCCGCTTCCTTCATGCCCGCACCGGGAGAGCTGGACGGTTATCGCCTGACCAATACCGGCACGACACCGCTCTGGCTGACGGTCACGCTCTCCGGTACCCCGAAAGAAGTGCCTGCTGCGGTGGTATCCGGCTTCACCATGCATGTCTCGACCCTGAACCTGGATGGCACGGTCTATGATCCCGCCAAGGGGCGACAGAATGATCGCTTCCTCGTGGTGATCCAGGGAGAGGCGCAAGACCGCAACGCGCATCACTGCATTCTCACCGATCTGCTTCCCGCCGGTTGGGAAATCGAATCGGCAGTGAAGGGACAGAGCCATGACGATGAGGAATCCGAGACGCGCCGACCTGATGCCGGGCCGGCATTCCTGGGCGAAACGACGAGAACGACTCATGTCGCGTTGCGCGATGACCGCTATGTGGCCGCGTTCGACCTCGCCGGGGGAAATTACCGCCCGAGCGGGAGCGATCAGCTTGGCTCCAGCGCGTTCCGGCTCGCTTATATCGTGCGTGCGGTGACGCCGGGGCAGTTTCTGCGGCCCGAAACACTGGTCCGGGATCGCTTCAATCCTGGCGTCATGGGAAGCTCGGCGGCCGGTCGGATCGTCATTGCGCCTCGCTGAGGCCGCGTGACGATGACCACGCCGGAGAAGGGGATGCGCGCTGGGGGGAATGCGGGAGCGAGAATGGGTCGGGTTCGTTCCGTACGCACGCTGTGGCGGCAATACAGGCCGCTGAAGCGGCGAATGGGGTTTCTGCTGGGCGCTCTGGCGGTCCCTCTGGTGGCCGGATGCGGGCTGTGGGGGGCGGATCGCCTTTTTCCGCCCGACATGCAGCGCGCCCGGCAACAGGCCCTGCTTCTGCAGGATCGGCGGGGCGAGATTATCGATGGCCGCGTGAGCATCGACGGTGCCTGGCGATTTGCCACCGAACGCGCGAATACGGACCCGCGCTATCTTGCCCTGCTCCTGCGCATTGAGGACCGCCGTTTCTGGCAGCATCCGGGGATTGACGCTCCCGCACTGGCGCGCGCCTTCTTCCAACTCGTGACGCGTGGCCATGTCGTCTCCGGGGGATCGACCCTGGCCATGCAGACCGCGCGTCTGCTGGAACCGCACCGTCACAGCGTGCGGGGCAAGATGCAGGACATGGCGCGCGCTTTGCAGCTCGAGTGGCGCTATGGACGCAAAGGGGTTCTCGATCTCTATCTGACGCTCGCGCCCGAAAGCCGGAATATCGAGGGAATAAGGGCCGCTTCCCTGCTCTGGTTCGGTCATGAACCCCTGCATCTGAGTGAGGAGGAATCGGCGCTGCTGATCGCCATGGCGCGCCATCCCCACGCCTTGCGGCCCGACCGCCATCCTGAGGCTGCACGCGCGGCTGTGTCACGGCTCTTGGACGCTGTTTCCGATACCGGCTGGTCGCGACGGGGGGCCATGCCCTATGCCCTCCATGTAGAACGCATCGTTCATGAGGCGCCTGGAGCTCTGACATGGCAATGGCGTGAGGGCCAGCGTGGCGTTTACAGGTCATCGCTGGATCGTCGCCTCCAGACCGGGCTGGCCGAGATCCTGCGTGAAACGCCCCCGCCTGCGGGCGGCACCTGGGCTGCGCTGGTGGTCCGGCGCGATGGCAGCATCGCCGCGTGGCAGGGTCACGCAGGGAATGGATGTGCAGGCTGCGCGGGCGATATGATCACCTCCTGGCGCTCACCGGGCTCGGCGCTCAAACCGGCCATTTACGGGATGGCATTTCAGCTCGGTCTGCTCGCGCCCGATACGCTCATTCAGGATCGCGCCACGCGTTTTGGCTTTTATGCGCCCCGTAATTACGACCGCATCTTTCATGGGACCACGACGGTGCGTACGGCGCTCCAGCGCTCCTATAACCTGCCTGCCGTCCGTGCGCTGGACATGATCGGGGCAGGATATTTCGCCGGGACACTGGACGCGGCGGGGATCGTGCTGAAACTCCCCGCGAACACTTCGCCCAGCCTTGCCCTGGCCCTCGGGGGTGTCGGCATAAGGCCACTCGATCTCGCGCGGCTCTATACCGCCTTTGCCAATGGGGGGGTATCGCGCCCCCTCACGCTCGACTGGCCCGTGGAGCCGCGTCCCGGCATCCCCTTGATCGGAGCGCGCGCGAACCGTCAGATCCTCTCGATCCTGAGTGGCACACCCTTGCCCAGAGGGCGGGCCGACACTGGAGGCCTGCGTGTGGCTTTCAAGACCGGCACCTCTTATGGCCAGCGCGATGCATGGGCAGCAGGGCTTCGAGGGGACTGGGTGGCCGTGGTGTGGGGAGGGCGGCCCGATGGCACGGCGGTACCGGGTATTACCGGCCTCACTACCAGCGCACCGGTCCTGATGCGCGTGTTCGATATCCTTCCCGAGGAGGGCGAAACCGCGGTGGATAGCGCCTTCGTGCCCGCGCGGCTGTCTCCTGCCTTGCAGAAGCTCGAGGGGCGCATGGGCCCCCAGATCGTGCAGCCTGCCAATGGGGGCATTGTCGAAAGTTTCGCCGATGACGGAAGCGCAACACCGCTCGGTCTGGTCGCCACGGGGGGCGTCGAGCCCTATCGATGGCTGATCAATGGCGTGCCGCTCGACACGCCGGTCGGGATCACCCCGTCATGGAAACCCGATGGACCGGGTTTCGTCCATATCGCGCTGGTCGATGCTACGGGAGCGGGAAGCGCGGTGGATATACGTGTTCGATAGGGCATTTCGCCCGCCTCCTTATGGCAGGCGGGCGTTTAACATTCAGCCCTTTCTGACCGGCGGGTGGGTGGCGGGCTTCTGGTTGTCCGGCGGGCTCCAGCCCCCGCCTACCGCCTGATATAACGTGGCCAGCTCGGCCAGACGCGAGGCCCGGATCTGCACTGTCTGCAATTCTGCCGAGAGCGACGCCGTCTCGGCATCGGCGACATCGAAATAATTGACATAGCCGGTACTGAGTTCCTTGCGGGCATCCTCGAGCGTATGGCGGCGTGAGGCAAAGCTGTTGCACAGGCTGACCTCCTGGGCCGCCAGATGGGTCGTCCCCGAGAGGGCATCCTGCACTTCGCGAAAGGCCTGTATAGCGGTCTTGCGATAGGTCCATGCGGCCTGGTTACGCTGCGAAACCGCAATTTTTTCCTTCGCACGCAGGGCCCCGCCTTCGAAAATCGGCGCAAGCACACTGCCACCGAGCGCCCAGACCGTACCGGAGATAGGCGAATCCCCCCCTGCGGTGCCGATTCCGGGATTGAGCGTGATATCGGGCAGGAAGGCAGCGCGTGCGGATTTGAGCGAGTGATCGGCTGCGATGACCTGATCGGCTGCCGAAACCAGATCTGGCCGGTTCGAGAGTATCCGCGCCGGGATGGGCGCCACGACAGGGGGCATACGCAGCGCCTCGAGCGGCAGTCCTGCGGTCATGGTCCTGATCTGATCGCCCGGAATATCCCCCAGCAACACGCTCAGGGCGTCTTCCTGCTGGGCGATCTGCAGACGGGTCGAGGCGATCTGGGCCTCCGCATCGCTGACCTGGGCATTGGCGAGATCGAGCGAGCTGGTTTTTTCATAACCCGCCTTGAGCTGATGGCTCATACGCGCCTGTTCGGCGGTGCGCACGCTGAGTGTGCGTTCAAGGATGGAGAGCGCGCTGCGCGAGGCCTGCAACGCCACATAGGCGCGTACCGTATCGCCTATCAATGCCAGTCTGACCGTTTCACGATCGGCTTCGCTCGCCAGCGTCTGGGCACGTGCTGCGCGCGTCTGTTCGCGTAGCTTGCCGAACAGATCCACATCGAAGGTGAGGCCGCCGCCCATGATATAGGTGTTGAAATTCTGGCCGATGAGATGCCCGTTGCCGATACCAAGCCCCTGACCGTCAATATGCGGCAGCTGGGCGCTCAGGGCGAGACGCAGCTGCGCACGTGCCTGGAGTACGCGCTCCGATGCCAGAGCCAGGTCCGGGTTGGCGATCAGAGCCTGTGTGACCAGAGTCACCAGAACCGGGTCGCCGAACTGGGCCCACCATTGCGGGTCGAGCCCCTCGACATTTTGCAACGTGCTGTCGGCGCGCCACGAGGCCGGTGCGGTGACACCGGAGCCTTGAGGCAGGATGAAATCCCCCTTCTGACACCCATCGAGCAGCAAGGGCAGGGCAGCCAGCCCCGCCATCAGACCGGTAAGGCGAAGGCGGCTCACGAGGCACCATCCTTCGCCACGGGTTGAGCTTGCGGATTGGTTGCGGGGGGCGCAGCCGCAGTGCTTGTTCCAGGCGTTGCGACATAGGATTCCACCGACATGCCTGGAGCCAGTCTCTCGGCATTGGGCTGGTTGGGGTCGATCGCGATATAGATGCCGATACGCTGTGGGATCTTCACGAAGTTGCCCGTTGCGTTATCGGGCTTCACCAGGGCGAACTCCGAGCCGGTCGCCGGGGCGATGCGAAACACATGGCCCGTGAATTTCTGGCCGTTCAGCCCGTCTACCGTGAACGACGCCGCCTGTCCCACGCGGATATTGCCGGTCTGGGCTTCCTTGTACTCTGCCACCACCCATCGCTCGTTCGGCACCAGCGAGAAGAGAGCCGTTCCCGCACCGACATAGGCACCGATATGCGTGCCCCCCGTGCGGCCGATGACCCCGTCACTTGCGGCGCGTATATGGGTGCGGTTCAGATCGATACGTGCAGAGTCGAGTACGGCCTGGGCCTGGCGGACATCGGCGCTCAGGACATCTTCCTGCACATCGGCTGATTTCACATCCGCCTCTGCCGCGCGCACATCAGCCTGGGCCTGGCGCAGCGAAGCCTCGTCAGAATGGAAGCTGTCCAGCCCCGCGTCATATTCCTTCTGCGAGACACTCTGATCGCCCACGAGTGCGGCCTGGCGACGATGATCGGCGCTGCTATGCGTCAGATGGGCGCGCGCTGTCAGAAGGGCTGCCTGGCGCTGGTCAAGCTTTGCGCGAGCCGATGCCTGGTTCTGCCTGTTATTGATCAGGGCGGCCTGACGGCTGCCGAGATCGGCCTCTGCCTGGGCCACGCGCGCCAGATAGGTGCTCTGATCGATCTGGACCAGAAGCTGGCCCTTATGCACGGGTACATAATCGGTGACATAAACCCCTTCGATATAGCCCGGAACTTCGGGGGCCACGATGGTCACATGACCCTGCAGATAAGCATCATCTGTGCTCACTCCGTCCGCCCCGAAAGGCGTGAGATCAAAGGCGGCCAGAACGCAGGCGATCACGATCACGGTCAGAAGGGCCACAAGCGCAAGGACAGGCAGCGTGCGCCGTGGCGGGTGCCAGACCGGAGGCGGAGCACTGTTTTGGGGCACAGCTGAGGACGCCGCAGCGTGGCTTGAGGAGGAGGGGGGCTGGTCTGTCATGAGAAGCGTCTGTTCGTGAGATCAATGAGGTGTTTGCACAGAAGGATACCCAGGATCAGCCCCGCCGCGGCGAGCGCGAACACGCTCACGAAGCCGAAGAGATTGAGATATCCCATCACACTGGCCTGGGAGTTCAGCGTGCTCGAAAGCGATGAAAGCCCCAGCTTCGAGGCAGCAAGCGAGGACGAAGCCGTGTCGGAAAGGCGTGACGCAAAACCGACCATCGCATAGCGCTCGTAGTAATATTGGAGGCTACCCAGCAGCGCAGCGCCCGTCACGCTGCCAACACTTTGGGTGATGGCGAATACGTAGATGGTTGAGATAAAATGGCTGGTGTCCGATTTGAGGACCAGAATGACGCCATAGAGCAGGGCGGGCCCGACAAACAATGTGGTACCAAAGCCAAGCAGAGCCTGGGAGAAATACATGTCAACGGGACGCGTCAGGGCGTTGCTGCCGGCATCCATCCATGACGCGAAAGCAATAGCGAGGAGTGCGGCGACGCATTGGAAGGGAATGGCTCTGGCAGAAAGGGTCAGGCCCATGACGGTCGTGCCTGTGACCATGCCCAGGATCACGAACAGATAAAGCGTGTGGTACTGGTCGTTAAGCAGACCCGCCTGTGAAAGCAGACCCGTCGCACCGGTGGTCTGCTCGGAAAGAAGCAGTCGCTCGACAATCGCAACGATGGCAAAACGCAGGATCGTGCCGGTGCTGAGCCAGCTGATCTGCAACAGGGGACGTGTGCGGCAACTCTCGAACGCGAAGGCCGCCGCGGCAAAACCGATTGTGCCGATCAGGAGCCAGCCAATCCAGGGGGTGTCGGTCCACCACATGGTCTTGCCCAAAGTCAGGAACGAGGCAAGACAGACCGAGACGCCGCACAGCAACACGGCCGAGAGGGCATCGAGCCCTTCGAAAACACGCCCCATATTGGTGCGTGGCAGGGGAAGCAGCAGAACCAGGATAAGCTGAAGGGCCCCCATGGCGGTGGCCAGACAGGCAAAGCCATGATTGCTCCCGCGCGTCAGCATCTCTACGGGGAACAGGGCCGCGATCGGATTGGCCATCTGAAGGCAGGCAATCGCAATCGCGATAGCCAGCACGCGATGCGATTTGGGCAAGGCCTGGATGAGATAATAAACGCCCCCTGCCACATTGGTGGAGACCATGAGCCCATTGCTGACCCTGTTGATGGTCAGGGTGGTGAAAGACGGGAACAGGATCAGAAGCAATCCCGTCAGCACGTTCACGCCAAGCAGGGTGGTCAGAAAGAACATGATACCGAATTGCTGACGCCCCTTGATGACGACGAGATTGGCGAAAGCTGCGGCCCCGACAAACGCGGCAATCAGCCATTCGGCCTCGGCTGTGGTCAGGCCAGCCTCACCGGCGGCGCTGCCGATATTGCCCGTCAGCAATCCGTTCTGCGCCGAGGCGACAATCGGCATGAAGACGCCCATCATGGCGTAGAGCGCGCGCCTCCAGAGCGGGTGATGCGCGATATAGGGGGCGCCAAGCAGGGGAGGCCGTTCAAGCCCTGCAGTGGGATCAGGAGGCGTCAGAACGACAAACCGTCACCAGGCGGCCCTCCCATAATATCGGCATGTATCTGACGCACCGGACAGGTAAAGCGGCAAAGAAAAAAACTGTTTGGCACAGCCGATTGTTGTTTTTCGTAATTCATGATGTCTCACCACTATGCCTGAAGGAGTCATTGCGTGGCGTGACAAAACAGTGAGCCTGACCCACACGCTGTCATTTATCCGCTATCGGTCGTGAAAAACGCGACAAGAAGCCGAAGATCCTTTTGCGGCACTGGCTTGTTGTGACATCGGCTTGCAGGGCATGAGTTGTTCAGGCGCGGGTCCCGGCATGTTCAATCCACAAATCGGGCAAGGCTGGTCTTCAGCGACTGGAATCGTAGCGTAGCGGCGTCGCGCCAGCCTGTTGATGGGGCAGTGGGCCATTTTGCGCCACGAAAGCACTCTGTTCGAGGCGTTCGCAGTAATCCAGATAGCGGATCATCGCGCGTTCGGCGCGCTCGGTCGCGCCATGCACCTTTTTGTAATGCTTCCACAGAATGAGCGCGTTAACGGACCAGGCATCATAGACATGCTCGGCCAGACGCTGGCGTATGGCTTTGGGCAGGGCATCGAAGGCGGCCCAGGAATCGCCTTCGTGGCGGCGCCAGAGGGCCTTGCGGCAGGTGCCATCATTATCGGCTGGCGGGGAGCAGAGCTGGAGATGCGTCATATATGGTATGTTATAACGTAACTTTTTCTGCGTCTATCGCTCCCTTGTGCAACAGGCTAGCCTGTCGAAAACACGAAGCCACAGGTGGAAGATGAGCGCAGCAGAACAGGACACGCTTTTCGATCGGGTCGGGAGCGGCTTTACCCCCTTTCATGATCCTGAAGCTGCACTGAACCGTATCGAGGCGCTCTATGAAGAGGGGGTGACCCGTCTTCGGGATGCCTTTGCTGCGCGCCAACCCGCTGAATCCTTTTATCCCTATCTTGCTTTCCCTCTGGCGCGTGGCACCATTCCCGCCGATGTCAAACCGCGTTTCGGCGTTCTGCTCGAACCGGGGTTCTATGGCACCACGCTCACCCGCCCGGCATTGTTCCGCAGCTATTGGCGCGCCCAGATCGAGAACCTGATCGAGTGCTACAAGCAGCCGGTCTATGTCGGCCTGTCGCAACGACCCATGCCGCTTCCTTATGTGATGGAAGAAGCGGTGACCGGTCTGACCGAGGCGGACCTTAGGCTTCTGCAGGATAACTATGCCCTGCCGGACCTGCATATGACGGATGATACCATCGCCAATTGCGAGATCATCCCCGACCCGAATGCACCTCGGGCATTGGCGCTCTTCACAGCCGAGCGCACGGATTATTCGCTCGCACGGCTGCACCATTATACCGGTACGGCTCCACGCCATTTTCAGCGCTTCATCCTGCTGACCAATTATCAGCGTTATGTGGACGGGTTTCGCGACTATGCGCGTGCCCAGGTCGATACCGGGGGCGAGTACAGCGCCTTTGTCGAGCCGGGGGATGCGATCTACACCAAGGACGGGCAATCGGGTCAGCCAGCGGCCTCGCTGCCCCAAATGCCCGCCTATCATCTTTGTCGCCCCGATGGGGATGGGATCACTCTGATCAATATTGGGGTCGGGCCCTCCAATGCGAAGACGATCACCGATCATCTTGCTGTGCTTCGCCCACATTGCTGGCTGATGGTCGGGCATTGTGCCGGGCTGCGCCGTACCCAGCTTCTGGGCGATTATGTGCTCGCCCATGGCTATGTGCGTGACGATCATGTGCTCGATGACGATCTGCCGACCTGGGTGCCCGTGCCGCCCATTGCCGAGGTTCAGGTGGCGCTGCAGGAAGCCATGGAGCGCGTGACCGGGCTGGATGAGCGCGACATCAAGACGCGGCTGCGTACGGGGACGGTACTGACCACCGATAATCGCAACTGGGAGTTGCGGCTGCGCGCCTTGTTCACCCAGATCAACATGAGCCGGTCGATCGCCGTCGACATGGAATCCGCGACGATTGCGGCGAACGGTTTTCGCTTCCGTGTGCCCTATGGCACGCTGCTCTGCGTTTCAGACAAGCCGCTCCATGGCGAACTCAAGCTGCGCGGCATGGCCAATGCGTTCTATCGTGAGCGCGTAAGCCAGCATCTGATGGTCGGTATCGAGACCATGCGGCTTCTGCGTGAGCGCGGGGTGGACAGCCTGCATTCGCGCAAGCTGCGCGGTTTCGACGAGCCCGCTTTTCGCTGAGTTTCGCGCCTCAGGCGCGATTCAAGATGTGCTTTTCCCCATCAAGCCGGGGTGAGGCCCACTGGCCAATCGGTCGGGAAGACCCCAGATCGAACGGCACGAGATTTTCAAGGACCCGAATTCATGGCCCAAGCCGATAGCGCCTCCTTGCCCCGCTGGGATCTGTCTGACCTCTATGCGGGGCTGTCCGATCCTGCCATCGCGCGCGATCTGGCCTCGTGCGAGGCTGAGGCGCGCGATTTCGCCGAGCGCTGGAAGAACCACCTTGACCAGGCCGGCGCGTCAAAGCTGGCGGCAGCCATTGTCGATTACGAGCGTATCGATCAGCGCATGGGGCGCCTCGGGGCCTTTGCCCAGCTGAGCTTCGCCGCCCATACGAGCGATCCTGAAACCGGGCGTTTCTCGCAGGGAATGACCGAGCGGCTGACCGCCATCTC
Source organism: Asaia krungthepensis NRIC 0535 (assembly GCF_025995175.1). Classification (GTDB taxonomy): domain Bacteria; phylum Pseudomonadota; class Alphaproteobacteria; order Acetobacterales; family Acetobacteraceae; genus Asaia; species Asaia krungthepensis. The sequence continues at coordinate 19,812 of NZ_BAPV01000060.1, read as the reverse complement.
GTCGCATCTGCTCTTTTTCACGCTTGAGTTGAATCGTCTGGATGAGGCTCATCTTGCGGCACTGCTCGAACAGCCCGATCTGGCCCGCTGGGCCCCGTTCCTGCGCGATTTGCGCGTGTGGCGGCCCTACCAGTTGTCTGACGCCGTCGAGCAGGTTCTGGTCGAAAAATCGGTGACGGGTCGCGCCTCCTGGAACAGATTATTCGACGAGACCATGGCCTCGCTGACCGTTACACTGGAGGGAGAAGAGCGCCCGCTGGGCGACGCGCTCAACCAGATGTCCAGCCCGGACAGGGAAAAGCGTCGCATTGCGGCGGCAGAGGTCAGCAATGTTCTCGGCGCTAATCAGCGTCTTCTGGTTCTGATCACCAATACGCTCGCGAAGGACAAGGCGATCGAGGACGGGCTGCGGGGCTTTCCACGTCCGACATCGAGCCGTAACCGCGCGAATATGGTGGAAGACGAGGTGGTCGAGGCCCTCGTCTCGGCCGTCGACGCAGATTACGCCCGTCTGGCGCATCGCTATTACAGCCTCAAGGCGGGCTGGCTTGGTCTTGAGAAGCTGCAGCACTGGGATCGCAACGCGCCTCTTCCCGGTGACGAGGACAGGCTGATTCCCTGGGATGAGGCCAAGACCATCGTGCGCGACGCCTATGAGCGCTTCGATCCGCGTCTGGGTGAGCTGGTCGGGCAGTTCATGGAAAATGCGTGGATCGATGTCCCGCCGGTGCCGGGAAAATCATCCGGGGCATTCGCGCATCCGGTCACTCCGGATACGCATCCCTATGTGCTGCTCAATTATCATGGGCGTACGCGCGACGTGATGACCCTCGCCCATGAGCTCGGGCACGGGGCGCATCAGCTTCTTGCGGCAAAACAGGGTTATCTGCTCTCCTCCACGCCGCTCACACTGGCCGAGACGGCCTCGGTGTTTGGTGAGATGCTGACCTTCCAGGCCCTGCTCGATGCCGAGACCGATCCGAAGCGTCGTCAGCGCATGCTGGCGGGCAAGGTGGAGGACATGCTGAACACAGTGGTGCGTCAGATTGCCTTTTACCAGTTCGAGGTCCGGGTGCATGACGAGCGCAAGCAGGGTGAGCTCTCTCCGGAGCGTCTTGGGGAGATCTGGCGCGAGGTTCAGACCCGCAGTCTCGGCCCCGCCTTCGAGTTCACGCCCGATTACGACAGCTACTGGTCATACGTGCCGCATTTCGTGCACTCGCCGTTCTATGTCTATGCCTATGCCTTCGGCGATTGCCTCGTGAATGCGCTCTATGGCGTGTATCAGGGCACGACCGAGGGGCAGGGGGGAACAGGCGCCTTCCAGGATCGTTATGTCGCGATGCTGGAAGCTGGTGGGACCAAACGTCATGCCGAGCTGCTGGCGCCTTTCGGGCTCGATGCAACCGATCCCGGTTTCTGGCGCAAGGGGCTGGACGTGATCAGCGGTTTCATCGATGAGCTCGAGGCTCAGGAAAAACAGGACGAGAGCGCTTAACCGATGAGCACCCCCAAGGATCTGGATCAGACAGGCTTGTTCGGCGAGATCAAGCGTATGGCGCGTGCCTCCGGCACGGTGGGCGGTATCGCGACACGGGTGATCGGCAACAAGCTGGGATTCAAATCCAATCAGGCCATTCACGCGAATGACCTGCGCGCGGCATTGGGCGGGCTCAAGGGCCCGCTGATGAAGGGCGCGCAGATCCTCTCGACCATCCCAGGCGCCCTGCCTGAGGAATACGCCAACCAGCTGGCGGAGCTTCAGGCCAATGCCCCGCCCATGGCCTGGAGTTTTGTGCGCCGCCGCATGGTGACGGAGTTGGGCGTGAACTGGGAGCGACAGTTCCGCTCCTTCTCCCATCAGGCCATGGCGGCAGCAAGCCTCGGTCAGGTGCACCGCGCTGTCACGTCAGATGGTCAGGATGTGGCCTGCAAGCTGCAATATCCGGATATGAATGCGGCGGTGGAATCCGATCTGCGCCAGTTTCGCGCCGTCGTCGGGCTGGTTCAGCAATTTCTGCCCGCCATCAAGCAGGATGAGGTGGTGCGCGAGCTCGAGGAGCGCTTGCGCGAGGAGTTGGACTATGAGCGCGAGGCGTCGCATATGCGCCTTTATCGTGCGATGCTCGAGCATATCCCTGAGGTGACGGTGCCTTTGCCGGTCGAGGCGCTCTCGACGCGTCGCCTGCTGACCATGGAATGGGTATCGGGGCGCGGTATTCAGAAAATCCTCGACACGAATCCCAGTCAGGAAGAGCGCAATGCGATTGCAACGGCGCTTTTCAAGGCATGGTACACGCCCGTCTATCGTTACGGCATTATCCATGGCGATCCGCATATGGGCAATTTTACCATCCGCTCCGATTGGGGGCTGAACCTGCTCGACTTCGGGGCGATCCGTATTTTCCCTGCGCATTTCATCAAGGGGATCATTGATCTGTTTAATGCGCTGCGTGACAATAACGAGGAGATGGCCTTTGCGGCCTATGAAGCCTGGGGCTTCAAGGGGATTTCCCGGGATACGGCGGCCGTGCTCAATGAATGGGCGCGTTTCATTTACGGACCGCTGATGGATGATCGCGAACGCTTCATTCAGGAAAGCGACGATCCGAATTTCGGGCGCGACATCGCCGAGCGTGTGTATGAGGGGCTCAAGCGTACTGGTGGAGTACGCCCCTCGCGCGAATTCGTGCTGGTCGATCGCTCTGCTATCGGGCTGGGGAGTGTCTTTTTGCGCCTGAAGGCGAAGCTCAACTGGCACAAGCTGTTTCAGGAACTCATTGCTGATTTTGACGAGGTCGCTCTCGCGCAGAGACAGAAACAGGCACTTGAGGCAGCCCGCGTACCCCCTCCGCTCAACGGGCTCTGACGGGGGAGCCATACGGAGATGACAACAAAGGGGATGCCGTTCCCGAATGGCATCCCCTTTTTTCGTGTTTCACTTGGCGTTGTAGATTGGTGAATATCGATTTATTCATATAAATAAATAAAAATTCGATGAAAATTGAACAAAAACTATGAATATCAGAATTAATTGTGCAGTTATTCAGCATTTGGGTACTGTAGTGAAATTCTGACTTATTGGTCGATATCCGAGAAATACAATGTCATGATACATGATGACATTTAATTTTTCTGTATCCTCCGCAGCCTTTGCTTCTATATGGCAAACAAGCAATGCAGGCCACCTACCGGTGGCGCGTGAGAGGGAGCAGATTGTCGTGAATGCAATAACGAACCCCTACGCATTGGTCGAGGCGCGTTATGGCACGATGCTTGCCAATCGTTTCGATACCTATATCGGGCAGGCTCTGATCCAATATGGCGAATATGGCGAGCACGAACTCGATTTGCCGAGGCAGTACATCACCCACCCGGGCACTGTCGTAGAGGTGGGCGCCAATATCGGGAGCCAGACCGTCGCTCTTGCCCAGGCTGCTCGCGCTGTGGGAGGGGATCTTGTTGCATTCGAGCCCCAGCCATTTCTTTTTCAGAACCTCTGCGCCAATCTGGCATTGAATGGCATCGATAACGCAATTGCCTGGCCATTCGCAGTTTCTGCCCAGGCAGGATCGGTGGCGTTCGGCGCACCGGATTACAGACAGCCCGGCAATTTCGGTTCGGTATCAATGCGGGAGCAGGGTAACGTTGGCGATGTCATCGTGCCCAGTGTGCGTCTTGATGATGTTCTGGCAGGGCGCCAGGTCAGATTGATCAAGATCGATGTCGAGGGCTTCGAGATGCAGGTGCTCAGGGGGGCGGCCGCTCTCATCACATCATGTCGGCCGGTGATCTATATCGAGAATGATCGACCTGCGCAGTCGCAAGCTTTGATCGAATATCTGTGGCGGCGCGGTTACCGCCTATGGTGGCATGTCACTACTCTGTTCAATGACCGGAATCATCGGCAGCGGGCAGACAATGTTTACCAAGGGTTTTATTCCTACAATATGATCTGCCTGCCATTTGAGTCTCAGGTGACACCGGAGGATCTGCCCGAAGTGACGGATTCAGGCGCTCATCCCGGACTGAAAACGCACGAGCCTGAGACCCTCCCTGAGATGCAGGCCGCTATCGACATGCCGACCCCCTCTCTTGATGGGGTGACACTGGAACATTCGAACCTCGTGGGATCGGTGTGTGCCGAAGAGCGCTCTCTCGAGCCCGTCTGAACGCAGCGTCATCCATTACAGGATAGCTCCGCGGTGGATGACTTCGGGCACGAGCGGACGCCGTCGGGCTTCGTGTCGGGCCCCGCGTTATTCCGCAGCCAGACTGGACGGTCATCAGGTCTTTGGAGCGTAACCGGTGAGGTTCGCGCTTGGGGGAGTTCGGACTCCGGCAGGGAAGGCGGTTGCAACCAAGCGAGCCGCATCATGCGCCTAAGTGGGTGTCGGTGTGACATTGAAGGCCCTCCCGCGGACCTAGAGAACAAGGCGTGTCGCGGTTTTTCACCGTGACGTCACCGACATAAGCAGGGGTCGTGCTGGCCGAAGTGTGATTTCCATCTTGCCCGGTGGGGTCGCGGCCAGTTCAGGGGTCAACACCAGACGACGCAATATGAGAGCCAATACGGTCAGGGCCTCTGTCTCGGCAAAGCGCGCACCGATGCAAATGCGTGGACCAGCACCGAAGGGCATATAGGCATATCGATCATCCTGAGGCCGCTCTCCTGCGCGCGGGCTGAAACGCTCGGGATCGAAAATCTCTGGGGATTCCCATATCTGACGATGGCGGTGCAGGGCATAGATGGGCACGACGAGCCGAGTGCCTTTCTCGAGCGACACACCCTCAAGCTCGAAGGGAGTACGCACTTCACGGATGATGATCGGTGCAGGAGGGGTCAGGCGCATCGATTCACGCAGGACGCGTCGGGTCAGATCGAGCTGGTTGAGAGTCGAAGCATCGAGTGCGCTCTCCTTTCCGGGCAGAATACTGTCCAGTTCCCTCTGCACCCCCCTCATGATTTCGGGGTGACGGGAAAGGCGATCAAACGTCCAGGCCAGCGCAAGCGCCGTGGTTTCATGACCGGCAGTCAGAAATGTCAGCAGGTTATCGATGATTTCCTCGTCACTCATCACGCGTCCGGTATCGGGATCACGCGCGGTCAGGAGACGGTTCAGCAAATCATCCGGCCCATCGTCAACGTTGAGGGCCCGACGCGCACGTATCTGGGCAAGAGCCTGCGCCCTCAGGGCACGGGCAGCGGCCAGGCCCTTTGCCTTGCCAGGATGAGGCAGCCATTCCGGAGTCCCCAGGAGGTCGCCAAGCAGGCTCCAGCGCGTTTGTTCGAGGAACACGCCGAGACCCTCGGCCATCGCGTCAGCATCCACCGCGTCGGGGGAGGAAAGCATGGTCTCGATAATGATCCGCCCAGTCAAACGCATCATCGCCTGCTCGATGGCGACGATACCTCCCTGTCGCGCAAGCTCCTCCACACAATGTTCGGTGGCCCGGACCATGGCGGGCAGGAAGGCATCGGTTCCGCTGGCGCGGAAAACCGGGGCCAAGGCCTGCCTCTGCCATTTCCAGTCTGCACCTTCAGCGGTGAGCAGCCCGTTTCCAAGTCCGGGGCCGATGGCTCGCCTCAGCCCCTCTCCCTTGTCCAGGGCGGCTGAATGGGTGACCAGCGCCTCGCGCACAAGGTCTGGTGCACAGACATACACGATATGCTGCCTCCCCAGATGACGCTCGACAATCCTGTCGTGGAACACGGATGGGGGGAGCGCCTCGATGGGATTGCGCAGAGTGGCACTCACAGCCCTGATCTGCGACGGCAGGGAGGACAGGGTCTGGCGCAGGGATGACGACACGGGCGGGCTCCGCTATCTAAGGTCTATACCTTAGATTATATAAGGTGAACACCTTAGAAATCGAGTGCGATGATGGCGTCTATTTCTTCCACAAAGTCACGAATTCTTGAGGAGGCGAGACGTCTCGCCAATGAGGCCGGATTCGATCGCCTGACCACGCGTGAACTCGCCGAACGCTGTTCGATCAATGAAGGCAATCTCTACTATCACTTCAAAACCAAAGCCCAGATTGCCGAGGCTCTGTTCAGGGCTTTCGAGCACGAGGCCCAGGACCTCTTTGAGGGGGCATTACTGCCTGGAGCGTCAACCTCGCCCGGGGAAGTGGGGGAGTTGCTCCGACGCGCCATCGACAGGTTGCGCGGCTGGTGCTTGCTCAGCTGGAAATACAGGGCGCTCATGCGTGATGGGCATGTTCTCTTCCGGCTCGAGCCCGCGCTTCAGCCGGCAGTCGCTGAACTGACTGCAACGCTCTCGTCGCGGGTCACCCTCTTGATCGATGAACTGAGGCGCGCACGGATTCTCTCAATAGACGAGGCTCAGCTTGCCCCGTTAGTGGCCAATATCTTCATCGTTTCCACGTACTGGCTCGGCTACGTGGTGCAGCAGACCGGAGAGAGTTATCCCGACGAATCGTGCCTGGACTGGGGCTTCGACCAGATCATGGCGCTGATCATGCCGTACCGGACATGGATTACCCGGCTCATTCTGCGTCGTCGGCCTGAACTGCTTCGCCTGCGACCCTGAAGCGAGTTTTACCGCTGTACCTCCGAGGCGGGAAAAGCAGCCTCAAATCCCGTCGGTGCCCGGGGGGGATCAGAGAGGACAGAATTTGAGGTGGCGGCCGTTTCATCAGCCCGGTCACAGTTCCCGCATCAGTCGGAAGCCTCAGGTCTGGCTCGCCAGATAGTGGAGATGCCGGATTTGCTTCTGTCCGGTTTTCGCGCTTCAGGCATCTGCAAGACAGGAAAGGTGGGAAGCGCCGAGCCGAGAGTCATCATGGGATAATCTCGAGCCTCCGAGACACGTCCTCCGCGCCGAGGAGGGATCCGAACCATCGTTGCCGAGTTAGAGGACGATCATTCGGGTGCTGATCGTCACGACCATTCCTCCCGGGACAATGAGCTTTCACGATCTCCAGCACGAGGTAGGACCATGCAGGCAGACACCATGGCGCCCCTGATTCTCACTCTCGAGTTCGAAGCGCCGTATCAGGACTGGGCCCAGGCCCTCCGCACGCAATACTTCCCGCCAGAGCGCAATATCGTCCCGGCTCATGTGACCCTGTTTCATGCTCTGCCGCCGGATGTCTCGCAGGCAATACAGCTTCGTCTGCGTCAGAGGATGGATGCCCCTGGTGTCAGGATCGATGCACCGTATTCTTTGGGGCGCGGCGTCGCATTCCGTATCCACAGTGCGGGATTGAGCACCTTGCGCGCGTCGATCGTGTCCCTGGTCGGGCGTGACGTCCTCACCCGGCAGGATGCCGCTGCATGGCGGCCGCATCTCACAGTGCAAAACAAGGTTGAGCCCGACCGGGCGCGGCGCTTATTACGTGATCTCACCGAGGGCTTCGAGCCCATTGTGACAAATGCCGCAGCCCTGAATCTCTGGCGTTATGAGGGCGGCCCCTGGACCCTTATCGAGCGCTTCCCCTTCGGGGGAGAGGGTGAAAGGTCCGAGTGTTCAGCAGCCTGACAGCTCGGACTCTAATCTTTTGCTGCCCTTGCGCTGATCTCACACCCTGCGCGAAGTCTTCCTGCCTTCCCGCAAGGCGATCCGAAACGCCGGCTGCCTGTGCTTCAACCAACGTTCGACTATGTCGGTTCGACGCGCGCGCACACCAGATGAAGATACCCGGCTAGAGACAGGAGCGCGTCGTCAGAGACTTGGCACCCCGGCCGGTTCAGCGCCCCATGCATCCGTTTCCCGTCATCCATTAAGTGTCGTTGATGCAACTGGGCCAGGTGAATGCCTCAGACATGCAGGCCGGGGGCCTCCTGACCGGTCGCGGCAACGTATTCGTGATATCCACCCTCATAACGGTGAAGCCCTTCGGGCGTCACTTCCAGCACGCGGTTGGACAGCGCCCCGAGAAAATGGCGGTCATGCGAGACAAAAAGCATCGTACCTTCGTAATCGCTCAAGGCGCGGATAAGCATTTCCTTGGTGTCAATATCCAGATGGTTGGTCGGTTCGTCGAGTACCAGGAAATTGGGCGGATTATAGAGCATGAGTGCCATGACCAGACGCGCCTTCTCGCCACCCGACAGTACGCTGACATATTTGTCGACATCGTCACCCGAAAAACCGAACCCACCCGCCAGAGCGCGCAGCGAACCTTGGGCAGCGAGGGGGAATTCATGCTCCAGCGTCTCGAATATTGTGCGACTGCCATCGAGCAGATCCATGGCATGCTGTGCAAAATAGCCCATCTTCACGCTGGCGCCGATGGTGACGCTGCCTGAATCGGGTTCGCTCACGCCGGCAATGAGTTTGAGCAAGGTTGATTTACCCGCACCGTTGATGCCCAGAATACAGCAGCGCTCCTGACGACGTATCTGGAGATCGAGCCCGTCATAAATGGTGCGCGTGCCATAGCTCTTGCTCACCTGCTTGAGCAGCGCCACAGAATCCCCCGAGCGCGGTGCCGGGGCAAAGTCGAATGAGAGGGTCTGACGACGGCGCGGCGGCTCCACGCGATCGATCTTGTCGAGCTTCTTGACCCGGCTTTGCACCTGCGCGGCGTGAGAAGCGCGCGCCTTGAAACGCTCGATAAACGCAATTTCCTTGGCCAGCATCGCCTGCTGGCGGTCGAACTGGGCCTGTTGCTGCTTTTCGTTAAGGGCGCGCTGCTGCTCGTAGAATTCGTAATCGCCCGAAAAACCGGTCAACGTGCCGCCATCGATCTCGAGGATTTTGTTGACCACGCGGTTCATGAAGGCGCGGTCATGCGACGTCATGAGCAGGGCGCCATCATAGGTTTTCAGGAACTGCTCCAGCCAGATCAGACTTTCCAGATCCAGATGGTTGCTCGGCTCATCGAGCAGCATGACATCGGGTTGCATGAGCAGAATACGGGCCAGAGCCACGCGCATCTTCCACCCGCCCGAGAGCAGGCCGACATCGCCCGACATCATTTCTTGCGAGAAGCCCAGACCATGCAGCACTTCGCGTGCCTTGCTATCGAGTCCGTAACCGCCGAGTTCCTCGAAACGCGCCTGCACATCGCCAAAGCGTTCGAGAATGGTCTCCATCTGATCCATCTTGTCGGGATCGCACAGATCGGCCTCGAGCTGGGCCAGTTCGCTGGCGATTTCGGCGACTTCGCCCGCGCCATTCATGACCTCTGCCACGACAGAGCGCCCCTCCATCTCACCGACATCCTGGCTGAAGAACCCGATGGTGATGCCACGATCCTGGAAAACCTGACCTTCATCAGGGCTCTCCTGCTTGGTGATCAGCCTGAACAGCGTGGTCTTGCCGGCGCCATTTGGGCCGACGAGTCCGATTTTCTCGCCCTTCTGAATGGCGGCGCTTGTCTCAATAAAGATGACGCGCTGGCCGTTCTGCTTGCTGATCGAATCAAGGCGGATCATGGAACCTCTGGGTCGCTTTCTGGATCACGGGGGAGGGGGCGTTGATAGGACCTCGCCTCGCGATAAGCAATTGCGATCACGCGGCTGCAATTTGACGCCGCGGTCAGATCGCGCTTCCCTCGTCTGTGAGGTCCAGTCAGGACGCCGCGATGATCGGAAAAATAATGAAAAAAGGGAATCGTCTGCCGGAGCGTCTTTACGCGCTGGCCATGTGGGCCGTCTCAGTTGTTTTCGCCCTGTTTTTGGTGGGGCTGGGTGGCCTCGTTATCAATGATCTGCCGCGCAAGGCAGGTGATGTCACATACAAGCCGATCTATCCTGTTGAGATGACGCGACGCCAGGTAGCGCTCCGTGACGAGCGCGCGGCGATTGCTGCCGAGCGCCAGCTGAACGACGTTGCATTAGAGGCTGCGCAGAGCGCCACGCGCAACGCACGCGAGGGATTTCAGGCTTGGCTCGAAACGCGCAAGGCGACGACCGACCCCCGTCAGGATACGGAACTCCTGACGCGCACGGCGGCGCTTGAGCGCCTGCAACAGGCGGAACACGAGGTCACACGCAGGATCGAGGCGCTCGATCAGCGCCGCCATATCTACGACGCCAGCAAGGCGCAGCTCGCCCGTGATCTGGAGGCCGTTGACGAGGCGTATCGTCCCGTGTTCCAGCGCGCTGTTTTCAGGGCGCAGCTCCGGGTATTTGCCATAAGGCTGGCCTTTACCCTGCCACTCCTGCTTCTGGCCAGCTGGCTGGTCATGCGCAAACGACACAGCCAGTACTGGCCGCTTTATCGTGGTTTTGTTCTCGCCTCGCTCTACGCATTCTTTGTGGAGCTCGTTCCCTATCTGCCAAGCTATGGTGGCTATGTGCGCTATGGCGTGGGCGCGCTTCTGACCGTACTGGTCTGCGTGGTCCTCATCCGCAATATGCAAAGCTATCTGGCGCGGCGTCGCGTGGCCGAAGCAGATTCCGAACAGGAGCGGCGTCAGCGCGTCGATCGGGAGCAGGCCTATGCCAAGATCGATCGCAAGATCTGTCCGGATTGTGACAGGCCCATCATTCTGGTCGATGGGCTTGAAACCAATTACTGCGTTCATTGCGGGCTCACACTGTTCGAACACTGCAGTCGCTGCGAGACGCGCAACCTTGCTTTCAACCGGTTTTGCTTGAGTTGCGGAAGTGCGAGTCTCGGTCATCGTGACAAGACGGACGAAGCCTCCCGTGATGCGCCTCCGCTCGAATCAGCTTGAAGGAACGCCCATGAGTCCCGCCATTCGCCTCGCCCGTATCGCTACCGATGACTGCCTCCCGCTGCGCCGTGAGGTGCTCTGGCCCGGTCTGACAGAAGAGGAATGCCGCGTCCCACAGGATCCGGAAGCGACGCATCTCGGTGCCTTTGACGGTGATCGCCTTGTCGGATGTCTGTCGCTCTGCCCTATCGGGCCCGGTCTGGTCCAGCTGCGCAAATTCGCTGTTGTGGCGGATCTGCAGGGACAGGGGATCGGCGCGCAGATGATGCACGAGGCCATCGCCATCTGTCGGAAAGCAGGGGTGGGGCGCCTGGAACTCGATGCCAGAAGCAGCGCGCTCGGGTTCTACCGCAAATTCGGCATGGTCCCGATGGGGGAAATATTCTTCAAAGGGCCCATCGAACATCAGCGTATGGCGCTCGATCTCAGGACCTGATCTCAGGGCGGGAGGAGACCCCCCGAGATATTGTCGGGCAGGAAGGGTTCCTTAAGTCTTTCACATTGCGATATGCACATGGAAAGAGGGCAGACTCAGCGCCGAAGCGCTCATCCCTGCAACGACCCGGTCCTATGCAGGAAAAGACGGAATTGCTAAGCGCAGGCTTGGGATCGTGCGATGCCAGTGCGCGTAGCACTGTCTTACGGTCCCGTTCAGGCCAGAGATAGAAGGAAGAGGTCGGGAATGAGCCGTTATTGCGTCACGGTGACATGTCAGGCACGGCGCGGGATCGTTGCGGCCATTTCTGGTTATCTGGCCGAAAAGGGCTGCAATATCAGCGACTCTGCCCAGTTCGATGACAAGGAGACGGACCGCTTTTTTATGCGAACCAGTTTCGTTGCTGAAACAGGGACAACGCTGGAAACCCTGAGGCGCGATTTCGCGCCCGTAGCGGAACGCCATGGCATGCAGGCGCAGTTCCACGACGAAAGCGAGAGGCTGAATGTCGTGGTGATGGTATCGCGCTTCGGCCATTGCCTGAACGACCTGCTCTATCGCGTGCGGATCGGGGCGCTACCCATCAATATCGTGGCGGTGATCTCGAACCATCTGGATTTCCAGAAGCTGGTCGTGAACCATGATATTCCGTTCCACTACATAAAGGTCACGAAGCAGAACAAGGCGGAAGCCGAGGCGCAGCAGCTGGCGATCATCCAGGAAGCGGGAGCCGATCTGATCGTGCTTGCACGTTATATGCAGGTGCTTTCCGATGCGATGTGTCAGGAGCTTTCCGGGCGGACCATCAATATCCACCATTCCTTTCTGCCCAGCTTCAAGGGCGCGCACCCCTATCATCAGGCCCATGCCCGCGGTGTGAAGCTGATTGGCGCCACGGCCCATTATGTGACGGCCGAACTCGATGAAGGCCCGATCATCGAGCAGGACATCATCCGCGTCTCGCATAATCAGTCACCGGAAGATTATGTGGCATTGGGGCGTGATGTGGAGAGTCAGGTTCTCGCGCGGGCGATCCATGCCCATGCCCATCGACGGGTATTTCTTAGTGGCAAAAAAACCATCGTTTTTCCCGCCAGCCCTGGCTCCTACGCGTCCTCGTTCAGGGGGTGAATGCCAGCCTGCAGGGACTCAGGAAGGCTGCAGGTGAAAACGTCAAACCGGCGCGGTATTCCGGATACGTCAAAGGTGCCGGCGAAATTGTTCGAAGGGCCGGTACCCGATCGCCGACTCCGCTTGTTTTCCGGCGCTTGTCCCACCGTCAGAGAGTGCCGGAGCTGACCTCTGCCGAGGCGCGCGGCAGCGACGCTCCCATGATCTCTCGTCGCACCAGATCGATCACCCAGGCCCAGAGAAGATGACCCAGGGTTTCGGACATGATTTCCGCGGGCGGAAGTGCCCAGAGTGGCGGTGCCCATTGCCCCATTGGAAGCACGACGCCGTGAAAAAGGATCGTGACGACGAGACCGAAAGCCAGACCCTGGGCGAGAGCGATGCGCGGGCAGAACCGACAGAGCACGCAATAAAGCAGGGCGAACACGATCGAAAACAAATGATGCACCAGAAGCACGCCACCCTGCACCAGATGTCCTGAATAGCTGTAAACGAGGTGATCGACCGAGACGCCGAAATCCCGCAGCATTTCCGCAGGAGGGCTTGGTCGGTCTGGGGTGCGGGGCGGAAGCGGCATTTCTGTCCCCCATTTCACAAAACTCGCGATATTCCCGCCCACGAACCCGGCCCAGAGCATGCGTGGCAGCGAGGGAGGGGCACATGGGCTGAGGATGGTCGTTTTCCCCCTCGTATCGAAGGGAGACATGCTGTGCGGCTTGATGCCGGTCATGACCAATGCGACACGCTCATTACCGCTTAGCATGGCCCGTGTCCGTATCATCGGGTGCCGAGGAGGGTGCCGTCGTCGGCGGACAGGGGGGCAGCTTCATACGGTAGATGGTGGTTGGCCCCTGAAGCGGGCGGCTATTCTGGAACGCGATTTCATCGAGCCGGGAGTCGCTGATATAAAGCCAGCCCTGTGCAATCGCGAACCCATCCGCCCAGTCAAGCACGGCGGGATTATCGTAGACTTTCCGGGTGCGCAGCTTGGGTTCGTCTCCCGCCAGCGTCAGGGCATAGAGCCCGTGATTTTCGATATCGCCGACCCAGAGCCGATTGCAGGTATCCATTTCTATCCCGCCGCTCATGACGGACTGGCCGAGATATTGTGCTTTCTTGTCCAGATCGGCATCGCCCAGATGGGCGTTGAGCAGATCGGCCGTCGCGATGCGCCAGTAATGATGATCGGTGAGTGGGCGGTAATACAGCCAGGCACGATCGGGTGAGAGGGCAATCCCGTCATCCTGCGTGACGGGCAGGCTGCCATCCTTTTTGCGCGCCAGTTCGCCATAGATATGAAGGTGCTGTTTCGGGTCTGCGATGCCCGAGCGCGTATTGGCCAGAACCAGACGATAGGCCCCGGTGTCGAGATCCATCACTACCAGCCCGCCACGTCCCCATTCATTGGTGATGTAGGCCGTGCGCGTGCGGGTATCCACACGTACGTCGTTGAGGGAGTCTTCAGGGGTGATGTCAGGACCGAAATGATAGATCTGAATCAGCCTTCCCGTCTCGGCATCGAACTCTGCGAGCTTGGGGGGCAGGGCTTTCTGGTCCACCGAGGGGAGGGAAGAATCCAGCACCCAGAGATGGTTCTCATCGTCCACCCAAAGTGCGGGAACGGAAACCCAGAGTTCGCGATTGACCGGCTTGGGCTCGAACCGGTTCCAGTTGGCATCCGGAAACGGTACGAGCGCGCCGGTTTTCGGGTCGATGCGGACCACGCTGGCGCTGTAGCGCTTCATGGTGGCGGGGGCAGAGGCATAGACGAGGCCTGAACGGGACACAGCCACGCCGATCATGTTGAAATCGGACGGGAAGCGTTTGACCACCTCGAGTGCGGGCTGTTCCGGGGAGGCCGAGGTCGCGGCGTAAGCGGCTGGGCTCGAGCCGAAAGGAGCGAGCCCTGCGCCAGCGATGCAGGCCGAGAGGGTAAGGGTCTTGAAAAAAGAGGTCATGACAATCCAGCTCCCTGCGTGGCGACGTCGAGTGTGAAGATCGTATTTTCCGCACACATGAACAGGCGATCGCGCTGCGTACCCCCGAATGTCAGGTTGGACACACTGCGTGGCAGACGCAGCCGCCCGATCATCTTGCCTGCGGGGTTATAGATGAACACGCCGCACAGCCCGAGCGGGCCATTGGCCGCCACCCAGAGATTGCCCATGCGGTCGGCCTTGATGCCATCGGGCATCAGTTTCTGACCTGCAAGGGTCATGTCAGCAAAGACACGCTGGTTCGAGAGGGCAGCATTTTGCACGTCGAAGGCATAGATATTGCGGTAGCCGCCGCCCTTGGGACGGCGTGCGCCCTTCTCACTCGAGACGATATAGAGCGTTTTCTGGTCGGGTGAGAAACAGAGCCCGTTTGGTCCGGAAAGCTCAGCACCTGTGAGTACACTACTGAGCTTGCGGGTTTCCGGATCAAGATGAAACACATGGGTCTCCTGACCCGCCTGACCGCCAAGCTGTTCGGTCGCCTCCAGATCGAGATTCCAGGTCAGATTGCCCTTGGTCGGCTTGCCGTCCTGGGGGGCATCGGGATGTCCTTCCCAGAGTCTGTCGCCATAGGGCGGATCGGTAAACCAGATGCCGCCCTGGGCATCCACCACGATATCATTGGGGGAATTTAACCGCTTGCCCTCGAAGCTTTCGGCCAGGATCGTGCAGCGTCCATCATGCTCCCAGCGAATGACGCGACGCATGCCGTGCTCACAGGTGATCAGACGCCCCTCACGGTCGAAGGTATTGCCGTTGGAGTGATAGCTCTCCTTGCGAAACACCGTCATGCAGCGTTCCTCAGGCAGGTAGCGGTACTGGGTGCTGCCCATCACGTCGCTGGTGATGAGAAACCGCCCGTCGCTGGACCATGCCGGCCCTTCAAGCCAAAGCGCCTTGCCCTTCCAGGCCTGAACGAGCGGCGCATTATCGAGAATGACCGTCGAAAATGAGGGATCGTAAAACAGGATATCCGGGTCGGGCGTGAACGCCACCGGAGCCTCGGGCCCCCAGATCCGGGGTGGGGAACTCACGACGCTGGGGGGCGCGATCACTGAGTCTGCCGATGGCGCGGCGTGTGCGCGCGAGAGCGAGGCAAGAAGCGATGCGCCCACTACAGCATTGCCGAGAGACAAGGCTTTGCGCCTTGTCAGAGCCCCAGGATGAGCTGGGCACTTTTGTATTTCCACCATAAGGAGCTTTTCCGCCGATAAGGCACCGTTATCACAGTACGAACAACCACAGATATGCGCTTCCTCGGCAACTCGATGTGCCAACCTAGAAAAATAGAGGATGTTGAACACTACATTCTGTGGATGTGTAAGATAATGTGACGAGATGTCTTGAGATAGAGGCGGAATTGGAATGACTTGATCAATATATCTGATCGACTTGGCTTTTGGTGCCGATACACACCACCGTCGAAGCGCTGCTTCCAGGTATTATATGAAGTTCTGACGGCATTGTAGTTATCAGCCCTTTGCCGATTTATCGATTTGATGCCCGATAGTCAGAAAACGCGCGGCAAAGAGGGGCGGGTGAAGTCGCGGGAGTTGGCGGAGTGTCCGATATATGCGCGCGGATTCCGGCGCGCGTATTTGCTCGACATCTATAAGGACAGATAAGTCGGGCTGGGCAGGCGGTCTTAGCATTAAGGCAGCCAAGCCGCACCCCCGAAGTGGTCGACGCTAGGATTTGGCTTTCAGGGCAATCCCGTTTACGACGACGATGATTGTCTCACGTAAGGCAAATGACCTGGCTACATAGCTTGTGTAGTCAGTATCGAAATAGATACTCACACCGTTCACGAGACGCCTTATCGGAATGAAAAGATTGTCGATAAAGATCTCATGACTGGCCGTGACCAGGAGATCGGCGCACGGTATCTGTTCCGCGATCGCATTTTTGCGAATACGTACTGGATATCCCGCCAAGACGTCGGGGAGAGACTCATCGACTTTGACGCGATACCCACCGACCCATGAGACGAAATCGTTTCTGATTTTATGGTCGTGGAGCGAGAGTAGCTGCGCGCCGACCGTGAGTTCACTCACAAAGATGCTGTGTCCCTCTGCATTTAGAAGGGACATCGGAACATCACTCAGGACAAACGGCATTATTCTCTTTTCATTCTAATCGATGGCGTATTGGCCAGTCTCTGTGATTTCAACGGCGAGAATTCGGCTGAAATGATTGCAGCTTTCATTCAGGGAAAGGCAGGCAGCACCATTGGTCCAGCGGCTGGCCGGGCTGTCTATCTGATGCCAACCCGGAAGATACTTCGAACGGAGGTGTTTATCTTCCGACGTGGTTTTGTTGGGGCCGAAAAGAAGTATCTCCCCAATTTTTACGCCGAGAAGTCGGGTGTCATCCGTATAGGCTCCAACTGTCTCATAGCGCCGGAAGGTTCTGGATCTCAGTATGGCAGTCCTTTTTACATCGTGTCCGATGCTAAATATGGTGTATTTCGATGTTGATCTACTTGGGTTGATTGTCTTTCCGGTGTCTGTCTCGAGGTAGACTTGTGGGTCCGTGCTGAATTTTGGACGTGAGCCGACGGGTGGGGTTCTTGCCAGAATATCGAGATAAATGCTTCTGATTGCCTCAAGATTTTCATCGATGATCATCATTTCAGGCCCTTAAAGATGAGAGGCAATGCTGTGTGTAAGCCAGACTTGTCTCTGTCATTTCGTAATCGACCGAGGAGGCAATTTCGACCGCCACAATGCGATCAATGCGCGATTGCGATATTCCAAGCGTCAGCAGCCCTGAGCCGACCGTCCATCTGAACGAGGGCTGATCGAGGGCGCCCCAGCCAGGCAAATCTGGCATGCGCAAATGATCGTCATGCATGCGATACGTGTCGTAATCATAGATCTCGATAGCACCTACCAGAACGCCCAGGACGCGTCTGTCGTCAACAAACGGCCCTATAATGTCACTGGGTCGCATTGTCGCGGAGGCGATATACACCTCGCGGTATTGCGGAGGAACGTCGAAGATATAGCGTGCTTCGTCACGTCGGCTCGGCCACAGCCTCCGACCGTCCCTGGTAATGAGATGTATGCCCGCCTCGGAACTTAGATCATGCCGAGTTTGGATGCGGATACCAGCGTGCCCACGGAGGCGGTGCCAGACTTCCTCAATGAACTCGCTCGATGTGGCTAACGGAGCCGCAGCATCCCGGGCCCAGGTTTTACGCGGCAGAGCGTTGTTCCGCTCGGCGATGTTCTCAAGAATGAACCGTTCGCGATTGCCGGTATCGAGATAGCTCTCAGTCAGGGCACCGTTAGCGATGATGACCGAATGGCGTTCTGTTTCGACATGATAGTAGTCGTATTGCTCGAAAGTGCGATCGTAAAGAATGCTCACCCCGTTCACAAGCATACGTACCGGGATGAAGACACCGTCAATGAACAGGCAGTGTTCGGGCGTGATTAGGAGATCCTTCGCAGGAACATTCAGATCGAGCGCGCCCGCTTTGACCCGCACGGGATAGCCGGCTTCGTCGATGAGGCGTACATCGTCGCAGACCACATGCCCTTTGCCGATAAAGACGATTTTTTCAGGAAAACGTTTTCCATCGACAGACACCAAGATTTCGTCCCCGGTGCTCAGCTTTTCCACTGCCCGCGGCCCATTGGGCGTTTCAATCATCGTCCCGGGTAGGAAGCATACCTCGTAAAGCGTCGAGCCGTTGGGACCATCACTGAGGGTGTAGCCTTGCTTCTTGACACCCGGGATAGACATTGTGAACGTTCCCCCGCTTCTCAGGTGCAGCGTCACGTGGTCATCATCTGGATAACTGACACTCAGTATGTCGCTATGCTTGATATCACTCAGAACGATCTGGTCGGATTGACCTGATTTTGTGCCATTGAACCCGGCAAGAACCGTCGAAGGGCTCCCCGTGCCGGTTACGGTCAGTTTGGTGTAGCTGTCACCCGCAAGATTGACTGTGCCTCCGGCACCCCCATCCAGCATCGCATTCGCGCCCGCAGAGAGGTCCAACGCACCTGTAAGCTTCCCTCCTTGATTGATCGTAACAGATCCTCCGGAAAGCACGCTGCCTCCTTGCAACGTGCCGCCGCTGTTGACGCCGACCTGGCCACCAAGGCTAACCACAGGGGTGAGACTTGTACCACCCCCGAAAACTGTTTCAGTGCCGCCTGCGGAAATAACGGTGTTGGCGGCTGAACCCCCGGACCAGACGAACTGCTTGGCATTGCGCAGGATGGTACCGGAGGCAACACCGCCTCCTGCGGCACCGGTGCGATTGTTGTTGCCGATATCCTGCCAGCCATTTGCTGTGATGACAGCATCGCGCGAAACGGCGCCGGTGCCCTGCACGGCCAAGTAGCCGCCACTCACAGTCTCGCCGATGCCGGTGCCACCACTGCCGATCAGAATGGCACCAACACCTCGGTTATCGCCGGACCCATCGCCAATTCCCGAGCCAAATGCGGTCATGCCCGAACCGGTGCCGTTTACGATGGTCTCAGTACCTCCCGGTGATACTTGCCCGACCCCGCCGGTTCTGACCTGCGTGTTGATGCTCGTGCCGCCGGAGTAAACTACGATTGTACCGCCTGAGAGTATGGTAGTCCCGCTTGTTAAACCTCCGTTCGATACGGAGACGGCACCGCTGGCAGTGGCGGATACATTATTCGCCACGCCGCCAGATTTGATCAACGCAACTGCTAGATTTCCTGAAACCAAGCCTCCATTGAGTGTGCCATACACGGTCGGTTGGCTCGTGATGAGCGTATTCGGATCGAGTGTTGCCGTCCCCCCGCCAGAAATGGTGCCGCCGTCGAGGGTGGCACCACTGGCACCGGTCAGGGTACCGCCGGAGCTTACAGTTGCGTTCTGCGCGTAACCGCCGCCGAGGACGGAGACGGAGCCCCCGGAATTAATGACGGTGTTGTTGGCTCTTCCCCCTGTGGAGATGACTTCCGTACCGCCCGCGGAAATTACCGTGTCCGCGGCTGATCCCCCGGAGCTGATGAACTGCTTGGCATTACGCAGGATGGTGCCGGAGGCGACACCGCCTCCTGCGGCACCGGTGCGGTTGTTATAGCCGATATCCTGCCAGCCATCGCCCGTGATGACAGCATCGCGCGAGACGGCGCCGGCGCCCTGCACGGCCATGTAGCCGCCATTGACGGTCTCGCTGAGGCCGGTGCCGCCGCTCCCGATCAGGATGGCGCCGTTACCGGCGGCGTTGCCGCCACCGGAGCCAAAGCCTGCCCCATTGGCCGTGAAACCTGAACCGGTGCCGTTTACAATGATCTCGGTACCGCCCGCATAAACTGATCCATCGCCCCCAGCCTGGATCTGCGTGTTGAAACTCGTACCGCCGGAATAGGTCCAGATGGTGCCCCCCGAGAGGGCTGTAGCGCCAGTTAGCGTGCCGCCGCTCGATACATAGATCCCACCCTGCGCGCTCGTTCTGACACCGGAGACCGAGCCGCCGGATTGTATGCGGACAACGATAAATCCGCCTGAGGCCAAGCCACCCGAGAGAGACCCGTAGACATTGGGTTGTCCCTTGATCAGAGCGTTTGGGTCGAGTGTCGCAGAGCCGCCGAA
>NZ_BAPV01000059.1 GCF_025995175.1 Asaia krungthepensis NRIC 0535 | reverse complement strand
GGCACCACTGGCACCGGTCAGGGTACCGCCGGAGCTTACAGTTGCGTTCTGCGCGTAACCGCTGCCGAGGACGGAGACGGAACCCCCGGAATTAATGACGGTGTTGTTGGCTCTTCCCCCTGTGGAGATGACTTCCGTACCGCCTGCGGAAATGACGGTGTCCGCGGCTGATCCCCCGGAGCTGATGAACTGCTTGGCATTACGCAGGATGGTGCCGGAGGCGACACCGCCTCCCGCGGCACCGGTGCGGTTGTTATAGCCAATGTCCTGCCAT
>NZ_BAPV01000058.1 GCF_025995175.1 Asaia krungthepensis NRIC 0535 | reverse complement strand
CCGTAGACATTGGGTTGTCCCTTGATCAGAGCGTTTGGGTCGAGTGTCGCAGAGCCGCCGAAGGAGATGGTGCCGCCGTCGAGGGTAGCGCCGCTGGCTCCGGTCAGGGTGCCGCCGGAGCTGACAGTTGCGTTCTGCGCGTAACCGCCGCCGAGGATGGAGACGGAGCCTCCGGAATTGATGACGGTGTTGTTGGCTCTTCCCCCTGTGGAGATGACTTCCGTACCGCCTGCGGAAATGACGGTGTCGGCGGCTGATCCCCCGGAGCTGATGAACTGCTTGGCATTACGCAGGATGGTGCCCGAGGCGACACCGCCTCCTGCGGCGCCGGTGCGGTTATTATAGCCGATATCTTGCCAGCCGTTGTTGGAGATAATCGCATCGCGCGAAATGGCGCCAGTGCCTTGGACAGCCATGTAGCCGCCGATGAGCTTATCACTGATGCTCGATCCTCCTGCACCGACGAGGATCGCACCAACGACATTATTGGCTGCGCCCAGGCCCTGACCACTGACAGTGGTCGTGCTGGTCACAGCGGCCGCGTTGAGGATGACCGTTGCCCCGGACGTGACAGTTCCGCCCAGAACTGTGCCCCCACTGCTCGCTACGGCGGTCTGGCCTGAGCTTACTATACCGGAATATGTGTCGTAACCATTGATAAAAGATCCGCTCTGGTACAGCTTAATCTTGTAATCTAGATTTGCATCTGCTGTTTTGACGAAGCCCGTTTGATTTTTCAGCGCCTGCGGGGTCCAAACAAAATTCCCCTGAGCGATGTTCCCGTCTGATTGCAGTTTTACTTGAGTGTTAGCCATGGCTTTTGTACCCAAAATCCACGCCTGGCCATTATCATCTTCAAGCATGAAAAATGACATTCCTGGTACTATTCCGAAAACTCCAGAAAAAACCTTTTCGATAGACACGCTTGCCAAAACCTTGGATCCATCACTCACTATCATGCCAGACTGTGTAAAAGTCACAGACAAGAATCGATTACTTAGGGATTCCGTGTCCATCCACATATCTTGATTATTGATGAGAGGTCCACTGCCAGTAGAGGTATAGCGACCAGATATGCTTCTCAAAACGGTAAAAGAGAAAGTTCCGGAGGTCGGTAGATTCCATGATGCATTTGACATCTGGTTTTCCTATGGGGCTTCGCGTCTGATCTGAATTTTAGGTACGTATTGTCTAGGGCATGTGGGCTATAGCGGTATGGTGTCCGCCCCTGACACAGCACTACCGTTTTGATAAAGGATCACCTTGCCTGTTATTGGCACAGGCTGCGGGGCTGGGGCGGGATTGGGATCCGAGGCTCTCGAGAAAAGGATACCGCTATCGGTGAGGGATCCTTGAGGCCAGCCAAGCGTGCCATAAGTGATTCGACCTTCAGCCTCCGGGTAATAATTAAGCCTGAGTGTTGGATACGACGCGACCATGTCTTTGTCGCCGGAGAGAACGTAAACCTTATTGTTCGTCCCTCTGATGAGAAAGGTGTCACCGGAAGTATTGCGAGCAGGTGAGTTGGGTTGTGCATAGATCGGATAGGTCCCCGCAATGGAAACAGTTTCGACCGTTTTGTTTGGGTAATAAATTTTGAGTGTGCTGTTTTCGATGGAAAATACGACGCGTCCCTGCGACGAAACTGTTTGTGTTGAGCTCCCCAAATCACGAGTGCCCAGATAGGAATTGTAATAAGTAGTCATGAGTATCGTTCCTATCTTTTTCGGGGGTATTCTACTTTGATATACTCGTGCCAAGCGATCCAAGCTCTTGGCTTGTCTGCGTTTGAACCGGGCATCGTACTATCTTGGGACGCTAGAATTGCGTTTCACTTCGGTTTCCGCGGCATATCGTGAGATTTCGAATAGGTCAACAAATTGAAGAAGATCGACCATACAGACTTGTTATTTCATTAAATAAACTAAGTCTCTATTGAGAAAAAGTTTATTATACAGATAAACTTTTAATAAAGATTCTCATCCTCAAGAAGAAAAGCAGACATTCTAAATAGACATACGCGGGCAATGTGATTGGGCGGTCGAATATCTTGGATTTGGAAATTGTATATACAAGCCACCTGATAACTTTTTAAGGCTCAATTGACGGCTGGGGGGATGCCATAAGGCGAATTAGGACTGCACCGATACGTTTTATCTGATACATCTGGTTACTATTACGAAACCTCGCAAACCCATAAATCGGGACGAAATTTTAAATGATGACTATATGGTCAGAATTCATGATTTGAAGTCTCACACTGGGAGTGAGAATTAACGATATCGACCTCATACGACATAATACGACATATTCTATAACGATATGCCAATGATTAATAACGATCTTTGCGTAGTTTGAAATATAATTTACGGCGCGTCGCTCCCTCGTCTGAGTCTGTTCGCAGGGTGACGACACACGAGCGTAAGGCCCGTTCATAAGGAGCGACCACCGACGCATATCGCGCGGCATGCCATGCGGGATCTTCGGGTGAGGCACTGTCTCCAGGTCATCTTGGGCGCGGCTCAGGCAGAGCCCAAATAGCGTCAGGGGACGGCGATTGGATCGAAGCGCATCACGCTAGGCCCCACCCCGGCAGTGATGCCCCCGTCTGAAATTGCAGAGTGTGATCACTATCGCGCGTTTCCCGCTCCTTGAGGGCGCGCGGATCTGGCTGCTCGGTCAGGGATCTGCCATTCAGGGCGCCCGGATCGCGCAGGGGCGATCCTCTGAGGAACATTGCTCATGAACGCTCTCATGTCCCATCCTGTCGAGGCAACGCTCGTCTTCACGCTTGTTGTCGGTGTCGTTTCGACGCTGGTTCTGGATCTCTACGCCGTGGCACTGGAGCGCGCTACCGGTATCGGCCGCACCAATTGGGGCGCCGTTGGGCACTGGCTGGCAGGGATGGGGAGGGGACGGATGGTGTTTTCACCCAACGCGGATGGCCTCTATACACAGGGTGAGCATGGGCTCGGATGGATCTTCCACTACGCCGTGGGCTGCGCCTACGCCCTGATGCTGCCGCTCTTCTGGGGCGTGGGTTACGTGGCCGCCCCGAGCCTGATGCCGATTATTCTGATCGGGTTTGTGCTGACCACCATTGCAGGTCTGACGCTCATGGTGCCGGGCATGGGGGGCGGGTTCCTCGGGCTGAAAACGCCCAATCCGATAAAGCTCTATGGGCTTGTTCTTCTGGCCCATGCGGTATTCACCGTCGGTCAATATGCGGCGGCGCTCGCTCTGGCTTCCCTCATCTGAGGTGCCGGTCCCGGCAGGGCGCGCCCTGCCGGAGAATGTCACTCAGGCGGCGCGATCGTGTCGGGTGGCACTGCTGCCAGATGCAGCGGGGGCGGGCGTCAGGGTGCGTCTCACCGCATCTTCCCAGCCACGCAGCAATTCGAGACGCAGTCCGGGCTCGATCCGCGGTGCGAAGCGGCGTTCTTCCTCCCAGGTGGTGGCGACTTCGTCGAGGGATCGCCAGACGCCCGTTGCCAGACCGGCCAGAAAGGCCGCCCCAAGCGCTGTCGTTTCCAGATCGACCGGGCGCTGCACTTCGGTATCGAGAATATTGGCCAGGAACTGAGAGAACCAGTCATTGGCCGACATGCCCCCATCGATGCGCAAGGTCTGGGCCTGCATTGCGCCATCCTCGCGCATGGCATGCGCCAGATCATAGGTCTGATAGGCCACGGATTCCAGCGCGGCCCGGGCGATATGGGCCTCGGTCGAGCCCAGAGTGAGGCCGCAGATCAGCCCGCGTGCCTCAGGGTCCCAATGCGGAGCCCCGAGCCCCACGAAGCCGGGCACCATATAAACGCCATGGCTGTCTGGTACACGGGTGGCCATGTCATCGGTCTGCGAGGCATGGGTGATCAGATGCAGCCCGTCACGCAGCCATTTGATGGCAGCCCCGGCCACGAAAATCGAGCCCTCGAGCGCATAGGTGGTCTTGCCATTGATGCGGTAGCCGATCGTGGTGAGCAGCCTGTGATGCGATGTGACCGGTTTCTCCCCCGTATTAAGCAGCATGAAGCAGCCCGTGCCGTAGGTTGCCTTGGCCATGCCAGGCTTGAAGCACGCCTGACCGACCAGCGCGGCGTGCTGGTCGCCCGCCATGCCGCCAATGGGAATGGCCTGACCGAATAGCTCCGGATCGGTCATGCCCAGCGCGCCGCTATTGTCGCAAAGTGCAGGCAGCAGTGCCTCGGGAACGCGGAACAGTTTCAGAAGCTCCTTGTCCCATTCCTGGGTGTGGATATTGAACAAGGCGGTGCGGCTTGCATTGGTGACATCCGTCGCATGCGTCTTCCCGCCTGTCAGACGCCATAGCAGGAAGCAATCGATCGTGCCCATCGCGAGCTCGCCGGCTTCTGCCCGCTCGCGCAGTCCCTCAACATTATCGAGCAGCCAGGTGATCTTGCTGGCCGAGAAATACGGGTCGAGCAGGAGACCCGTTCTGGCGCGCACCAGCTCCTCGGCGCCATCGCGCTTGAGTTCGGCACAAAAAGACGCGGTGCGACGATCCTGCCAGACAATGGCTTTATGCACGGGCTTGCCGGTTGCCCGCTCCCAGAGCACCACGGTCTCGCGCTGGCTCGTAATCCCCAGACCCGCGATTTTCTCGACGCCGCCTGATTCTGCAATGGCCTCGCGCGCGGTGGTGAGCGCGTCGCTCCAGATATCCTCGACATCGTGCTCTACCCATCCGGGATTGGGGTAATGCTGTTTGAACTCGCGGCGCGACAGGGAGAGCGTGCGGGCCCTGTTGTCGAACACGATGCTGCGGGTGGAGGTCGTGCCCTGATCAATGGCGAGAATATGGGTCTTCTGGGTCATGATGTGGCTCCATCAGGCGCGCCCTGGGCGCGCCCGGCTAAAGGGAGGAGTGTCAGGCAGAACGGTGTTGGTCAGCGCTTTCAGGGAACGGGCGTTGCCTGAGGTCCAGTGGCCGGGTAACTGCCGGTCGCGGTGCGGGGCGCTACGGGCTCCGTCAGGACCGGCGTCAGGGGCTTGGCCTGTTCAGGATTGTAGTTCGGCATGAAGGGGCGCAGCGTGAACTGATAGATACCCGCGCCGATCACGCCGCCCACGAGAGGGCCTGCAATCGGCACCCACCAGTAATGCTGCGGTGCCGGAAAGGCCGAGGCTCCCCATCCGGCGAAAAATGCGAAGGTGCGCGGACCGAAATCACGTGCTGGATTGATGGCCCAGGCATCCAGATAGCCGGATGAGGCGCCAATGGCTGCAACCAGCAACCCGATGATGAGCGCTCCGGAATTCGCCTGCGGGGCCTGCGTGTTGTACTGACAGGTGATGGCGAAAATGCCGAAGACGAGCACCCCGGTCAGCACGATCTGCACCACGAAGGAGTGCATGGCCGTGACCGCAAGGCCAGGATGAGTGAAGAAGACGCCCGCCGCCCCTCCATCCCCTGCACGGGTAAAGTGATGGGTCATGTTGTAATGATCGATCACCGGATGGAAGTTCAGATAGACGATGGCCGCGCCTGCAATGCCGCCAAGGACCTGGGCGGTGCAATAAGGCAGGACCTTCTTCCAGGAAAACCCGCGATAGAGCGCGAGCGCAAGCGTGACGGCGGGGTTGGCATGTGTGCCGCTGACAGCTCCCGTAGCGTAGATGGCGATGGTGACCCCCAGCCCCCAGACAATGGCGACGCCCCAATAGGCGTTCTGATAAGGGTTCGGGTCATAAAGCACGATCATCGCGGCGACGCTGTCACCGAAGATGATGATGATCGTGACGGCGATGAACTCTGAGATCAGTTCGCCGAGATAGCGTTTTCTTTCTGACATGAGAATATGTCCGCTAGCCAGAGGATGGGGGAGGGGGGAAGAAGGTCAGGCGGCCACGCCGCCTTCGGTTGTTTGCGGCGCTTGATCGGTGATGGCAGGGGCAACAGCGTCCGCGCTGTTACGGTGCAGGCGTCTGTCGATATGGTCCTGCAGGGCCCTGGTCTCGCCGGGTTGCAGGCGAAGCCCAAGCTTGGAGCGACGCCACAAAATATCGTCTGCGCTGCGTGCCCATTCATGGTCGATCAGATAATCGACCTCGCATCCGTACAGATCCGCGCCCAGATGCGGGCCAAGTTCGGCGTTCTGTCCGGGCAGGATCAGGGTGTCGACCAACGTGCCGTAATTACGCACGAGGCGTGTAGCGGTCTGATGCGACAGGCCTGTGATGCGACGCGTGAGCGCATCGACGCGTTGTGTGAAGCTGCCACGGGCGAAATCGCCGCCGGGCAGGGGCTTGTCCGCGGTCCATGACGTGACGGGAAGGCCCCTGAGATGAGGGGAGAGTTTCTCAAGCGCATGCTCGGCGAGCTTGCGATAGGTCGTGATCTTGCCGCCGAAAACCGAGAGCACGGGGGCACCGTCATGATCGATATCGAGCCTGTAGTCCCGCGTGACCGCCGAGGCATTGCCTGAATGATCATCATAAAGAGGGCGTACGCCCGAATAGCTCCAGACGACATCATCAGGCGTGATGGTCTTGCGGAAATAGCGGTTCACGCTTTCGCAGAGATAGGTGATTTCGTCCTGGCTGATCGAGACCTTGTTCGCGTCCTGCTCCCAGGGAATATCGGTTGTGCCGATCAGGGTGAAATCGGTTTCATAAGGGATGGCAAAAACGATGCGTCGGTCAGGATTTTGCAGGATGTAGGCCTGATCGGTCTCGAACTGACGCGGCACAACAATATGGCTTCCCTTGACCAGGCGCACATTGTTGCGGCTCTCGATCGACAGACGATCCTGGAGCAGTTCAGCCACCCAGGGACCCGCCGCATTGATCAGAGCACGTGCATGGACGCGTCGGCGCTCACCGGTTGGTACCTCTTCCAGCGTGGCTGCCCAGTACTCCTCGTGACGCTCCGCAGAGACGAGCCTCGTGCGCGTGCAGATCTCGGCACCGCGATCAGCGGCGTCCCTGGCGTTGAGAACGACCAGCCGGCTGTCCTGTACCCAGCCATCCGAATACTCGAACCCGCGCACGTAGTCCTGACGTAAGACCTGTCCGGCCTTTTCCTTCTGCAAGGTAAGACTGCGCGTCTTGGGCAGCGTCATGGTGCGGCAAAGATTGTCGTACAGGAACAGGCCGGTGCGCAGCAGCCAGGCCGGGCGCAGCATTGCGGAGTGGGGCAGGATGAAACGCAGGGGCCAGATGATGTGCGGGGCGATTTTCAGGAGGCGTTCACGCTCGTAAAGCGCCTCGCGCACCAGCCGGAACTCGTAATATTCGAGATAGCGCAGCCCGCCATGAATGAGCTTGGTGCTCGCCGAGGAGGTGTGGCTTGCCAGATCGTCCTTTTCGACCAGAAGTACTTTCTGTCCACGTCCTGCGGCATCTCGGGCAATGCCCGTGCCATTGATGCCACCGCCTATCACGAGCAGGTCATAAAGCGTCTCGGGCGGGTTTCCTCCCTGATCGTGTCGGGTTCGATCCGGTCGGCTCTGGTCGGTCATGGGAGAGCATCCTTCGCTTCAGACGAGTGCGAAGGCTTCGATAGAACAGAAACGAAAAAAAACGAACAACAAACGTTATTAATAACGTGTTCGTGTTATATGTTGCCCAACGGATGGGTCATGTAACATGCAACGTCACATTGGCGGCGGACAGGCTGGTTCGGAATTCTGCGCTTGGCATTCTGTCTGTGACGAAATCATCGATATCGCGCAGATCGCCAACCCGCCCGACGGGCTTGCGGGTGAATTTGGTATGATCCGCAAGCAGGATCACCCGTCTCGCATGGCGCATGATGGCCCGGGCGCACTGAATCTCGTCTAGGTCGAAATCTAGCAGGGTGCCATCCTCCTCAACGCCGGAGATGCCGATCACGCCGAAATCGGCCCGGAATCCCGAGAGAGACTCCGTGGCCCCGGCACCGATGATCCCACCGTCCTGCGGGCGTACGAGACCGCCTGCAATCACGGTCCGGAAATCCGCTCTGGGTGAGAGGGCGACCGCGACATGCAGGTTGTTGGTGATGACATGCAGATCACGATGCCCGGTCAGCGCCCGCGCAAAGGCTTCGGTCGTTGTGCCGATATTGATGAACAGGGAGCTGCCATCCGGGATAAGCGCTGCCGCCAGGGCGCCGATCGCGTCCTTCTCACGGGAATGCAGGGTCTGGCGTTCGCCATAGGCAATGTTTTCGGTTGATGAGGCCGGGCTCGCGCCCCCATGATAACGAGCCACATGCCCGGTTTCCGACAGAAGATTGAGATCGCGCCGGATGGTCTGGACCGTGACACCCAGCTTCTGGGCGAGATCCTCGTTGGACATGAAGCCATGCGCCTGAACGAGGGCCACGATCTGTCGGTGTCTGGGGGAGGTGAGGATTTCCTGCGTCATGAACCCCTGTCTGTCATGGGGCGTTGACGCCTTCAATCCCGCTCTTGTGACAGCCCGACCGAAAGCCCATTTCCCAGCCATGGCGACAGCAACACGATCCACGATGGAAGCGATCCCCGAGCACCGTCTCATGGGGTTCAGACCCGAACGCCAGCCGGCAAAGGAGAAGCTGCGGCGTCTCGTGGTCAAATCCGAATACGAGCCTGCTGGCGACCAGCCGACAGCCATTGCGGAGCTGACGCAGGGCGTCAATGACGGCGAGGTCGATCAGGTTCTGCTGGGCGTCACGGGCTCGGGCAAGACCTTCACCATGGCCAAGGTTATCGAAGCGACGCAAAAGCCGACTCTCATTCTGGCACCCAACAAGACGCTGGCTGCGCAGCTCTACGGGGAGATGAAGCAGTTCTTTCCCGATAACGCGGTCGAGTATTTTGTCTCGTATTACGACTACTATCAGCCCGAAGCCTATGTGCCACGCTCGGATACCTATATCGAGAAAGACAGCCAGATCAACGAGCAGATCGACCGTATGCGCCATGCCGCCACACAGGCACTGCTTGAGCGCAACGATGTCATCATCGTGGCCTCGGTGTCGTGCATCTACGGCATAGGTTCGGTCGAAACCTATTCACGCATGGTGGTCAAGCTCGAGGCCGGGGGCAGTATTGACCGCGATCGTCTGATCAAGGCGCTGGTCGAACTGCAATATCGACGCAATGACGCGTCGTTCGAACGCGGTACCTTCCGCGTGCGTGGCGAGCAGATCGATATCTTCCCAGTCCAGAATGAGGATCGTGCGTGGCGCGTGTCGCTCTTCGGTGACGAGATCGAGGCGATCACGGAGTTCGATCCTCTGACAGGCAACAAGACGGCCGATCTCTCCGAAATCAGCGTCTATGCCAATTCGCATTATGTGACGCCGCGCCCGACGCTCAATCAGGCCATGATCGGCATCAAGGCCGAGTTGCGCCAGCGTCTGGACGAGCTCAATGCGGCAGGGAAGCTTCTGGAGGCGGAACGCCTGCAGCAGCGCACCATTTTCGATCTGGAAATGATCGAGACCACCGGGGCCTGCAAAGGTATCGAGAATTATTCCCGATATCTCTCCGGCCGAGGTCCGGGCGACCCACCCCCGACGCTCTTCGAATATCTGCCGGAGGATGCGCTGCTGATCGTCGATGAGAGCCACGTGACGGTGCCCCAGATTGGCGGCATGGCGCGTGGTGACCATGCGCGCAAATCCGTGCTGTCCGAGTACGGGTTCCGGCTGCCCTCCTGCCTCGATAACCGTCCGCTGAAATTCGAGGAGTGGCAGGCGCTCCGACCCCAGAGCGTGTTCGTTTCCGCAACGCCGGGTCCGTGGGAGGTGGAGCGCACTTCTGGTGTCTTCGCTGAGCAGATCATTCGGCCAACCGGGCTGATCGACCCTGTAACGATCGTGCGTCCGGTCGAGGGACAGGTGGACGATCTTCTGGCTGAGGCACGTGATACCATCACGGCGGGTGGGCGTGTGCTGGTGACGACGCTCACAAAACGCATGGCCGAGGATCTGACAGAGTATCTGGGCGAGGCAGGCATCAAGGTTCGCTACCTGCATTCGGACGTCGATACACTCGAGCGTATCGAGATCATACGCGATCTGCGTCTCGGCGCTTTCGATGTGCTTGTGGGCATCAACCTTCTGCGAGAGGGACTCGATATTCCTGAATGCGCGCTGGTAGCCATTCTTGACGCCGATAAGGAAGGCTTCCTGCGTAGCCGGACCTCGTTGATCCAGACCATCGGGCGCGCTGCGCGTAACGTCGATGGGCGGGTGCTGCTCTACGCCGACAAGATGACGGGATCGCTCGAATTCGCAATCGAAGAGACGGCGCGCCGACGGGCGCGGCAGGTCGAGTGGAATGAGGCCCATGGCATCACGCCCCAGACTGTCCGCTCACGCATAGGCGACGCCCTTTCCTCGGTGTTCGAGCAGGACTACGTGACCGTTGGTCCCGATGAGGCAGGCGACACGCAAGAATTCGTCGGCAAATCCCTGGCGGCATCCATTCAGGACCTGGAAAAGCGTATGCGCGCCGCAGCGGCGGATCTCGATTTCGAGCAGGCGGCGCGTCTGCGTGACGAGATCAAGCGTCTTGAGGCGATCGATCTGGGGCTGGAGCCGCCCCCCTTGCCGAGTTCGACCGCAGGGCGTAGCGGGTTCAGAAGCAAGGACAAAACGCCGCGCCCCCTCGGACCGGGCGGCGGCGGGTATGACCCGGCCAAGAAGCGCGGCGGCAGGAGGAAAGCAGGATGATCGAGCTCAAACTGGGTGAGTCCCATCTTGGATTGCTGCCGTCCCTCGGAGGGAGCCTTGCATTCTGGCGGTTGCGCGGGCGTGATCTTCTGGTGCCGACCGCAGACCCGAACCTGGCGGCGCAGAAGAACACACCGGTGGCAGGCTATCCGCTGGTACCCTTCTCCAACCGCATCGGGGGCGGGCGATTCAGCTTCGAGGGGCAGGACTATACGCTTGCCCGAAATTTTGGCGCCGAGCCCAATGCGATCCATGGTAATGGCTGGGAGCGGGTCTGGTCTGTCGCTCAGAGCGATGCCGAGCGCGCCATACTCTATCTCGATCATGATCCGGCCAAGGGAGACGATCCGGCGCAGTGGCCGTTTGCCTATCGGGCAGTTCTCTCTTTCGTTTTGCATCGCATCGGGCTGAGCATCGAAATGCTCGTCTCCAATCGGGATACGCGACCTCAACCCGTCGGGATGGGGTATCATCCGTTTTTCGCGCGCAGCGAGGACATGACCCTGGACTTTGCGGCGCGATCTGTGTGGGAAAACGGGCCGGACATGTTGCCGACCAGCCAACTTCCCGCCGAAGGGGCGTGGGGCTTCCATCCGGCTCGCAAAGTTGGCGATGC
Organism: Asaia krungthepensis NRIC 0535; assembly: GCF_025995175.1. GTDB lineage: Bacteria > Pseudomonadota > Alphaproteobacteria > Acetobacterales > Acetobacteraceae > Asaia > Asaia krungthepensis. The sequence continues at coordinate 21,280 of NZ_BAPV01000058.1, read as the reverse complement.
ACGTATCGACAACTGCTTTGCAGGATGGAAAGGCAAGGCTTCCCTCGGGTACCCTTCAGCGGGATATGCCATGGAGATCGAGGCTGATCCCGTTTTCCAGCATCTCGTAGTCTTCACCGCGCCTGAAAAGAATTTTGTGGCCGTCGAGGCGGTGAGCAACATGAATGACGGGGTGAACCATCCGGGCATCCTCGAAAACGGCGTGCATGTGCTTGCCCCCGGAGAGCGTATCTCGGGTGTCATTCATTACCGGGTGATCGAAGAACGTGGGTGACGCGCCGACGACGCCGCTTTCTCACTATCTCACGCCTCAGGGGGCAGCCCGCATGCGTGAGGAGTTGCGGGAACTGATGCAGGTTGAGCGACCCAGGATTGTCGAGATTGTCTCTTGGGCTGCCGGAAATGGGGATCGCTCGGAGAATGGCGATTATCTCTACGGCAAACGTCGACTGCGTGAGATCGACAGGCGGGCGCGTTTTCTGAGCAAGCGTCTTGAACATGCGCTGATCATCGACCCGGCGGCGCAGACAACGCGTGATCGCGTTTTCTTCGGCGCGCAGGTCTCCTATGTTGATGAGGATGACGTCACGCATGACGTAACTATCGTCGGATGTGACGAGGCCGACCTGACCCGGCGCGAGATCAGTCTGGTCTCTCCCGTTGCGCGCGCCCTGATGCGCGCGCGCGTGGGGGATGAAGTGAGCCTGCAGACGCCGGGGGGCGCCGTGATGCTCGAAATCCTGTCGATTGCTTATCCTGCCTGAGTGCTTGACCCGATGCGGTATGGCGGGCGTAGGAAAGCAGCGCGACCTCTGTTAGACCTGATCATGATGACGCCCATCTTGTGGGCCTGGGGCCTGATCCCCTCACGATGAATTCAAAGACCGAAAGGACCGAGCCGATGGCGCTCAGAATAGCCGTGCAGATGGATCCGCTGGAACATGTCAATATTGACGGAGATTCCACCTTCGCGCTGATGATCGAGGCGCAGCGGCGCGGCCATGAGCTGTTCGTTTATCCCGTCGACACGCTTTGCCTGGGTGAGGGGGGTGCCGAGACCGAGCTGCATCACGGTCGCGTCTCGGCAATGGCGCGTCCGGTGACCGTGCAGCGCGTCAGGGGGGACCATGCCAGCTTCGGTCCGGTCTCGCGCCTCAATCTTGGCGAAACGGACGTGGTGCTGATGCGTCAGGACCCGCCTTTCGATATGGGCTACATCACGGCAACCCATATGCTCGAACATGTGCATGGTGTTGGGCCCGGCAAGACGCTGGTCGTCAATGATCCGAAATCGGTGCGCGACGCACCGGAGAAGCTGCTGGTCACGCACTATCCCGATCTGATGCCGCCCACACTCGTCACCTGGGACGTGGCTGCACTCTCTGAATTTCGGGCGCGCTACGGCGATGTCATTCTCAAGCCGCTCTATGGCAATGGCGGAGCCGGTATCTTCCGCATTCGCGAAGGGGACGAGAACTTCGCGTCTCTCCTGGAGCTGCATTTCAGCCGCTCGCGCGAACCTCTCATGATCCAGCGCTACGAAGCCATGGTGCGCAAGGGTGACAAGCGCATCATTCTGGTCGATGGCGAGCCGATCGGGGCGATCAACCGTGTGCCTGCCACGGGCGAGGCACGGTCGAACATGCATGTCGGGGGCCGGGCCGAGGCTGTAGCCCTGACTGAGCGCGATCAGGAGATCTGCGCGCGCATCGGGTCACATCTGCGTGACAACGGTCTGATCTTCGTCGGGATCGACGTGATCGGCGACTGGCTCACGGAAATCAATGTGACGTCGCCCACAGGGCTACAGGAACTGGACCGTTTCAACGGGATCAACAGTGCCGGACTGGTATGGGACGCGATCGAAAAACGCGTGGGGGCGGCCTGACCGTCAGGCCTTCACCGTAGGGGGTGGAGGCGCTTCGGTTTCCTTCGCTTCAGGAGCATTGGTCTTGTCCGTATCCTGAGCGGGCGCGGCATCTTCGGTTTGAGGTAGTTCGTACCGGAACGGCAATGACACCACGGGCATCTCACCGTCCGGCGGCAGTTTCGGTGGCGTCTTGTCAAACTTGTTGAGATACCACTCCCTGATGTCCTCCTTGAACTTCAGGACATAGATCGAGGACCAGAGGCCCAATGCCAGCAGGAACAGGAAAATATTGAGCCGTGACATTCTGCGGTCTCTCCTCCTCGGGTGTTCTCATTCGGCGTCGTAAGACCGCCTGGACCCTGTTATTACCTATCTTCTAGGCGCGTGCCGTGACGAAATGCAAACCGCCTCTCGCCAGTCATGGCGAGATAGGATAAGACCTTCAGGCAATTCGATGCCTGCCACACTGGCTGACGTCAGGCTGCCCTACGGGGCAGGACCGGCCCTTGTGCGTGGGCGGCAAGCAGGTATTCAGGACGGAACCAATGATTTTGTGCGACCAGACGAACGAAGCCTGATGACTCGACCGGACCCCTTGCTCGATCCTACTCTTTCCCTGGATGACGCCCATCCTCGCCCGCGTTCGGCGCTCGATGCCGATGCCGTGCGCGCGGCTTATCGCCGCTGGGCCAGGGTCTATGACTCTGTGTTCGGCGGAATCTCCGCTTTTGGCCGTCGTCGTGCGGTCGCAGCCGTGAATGCCCTGCCCGGGCAGCGCGTGCTCGAGGTCGGTGTAGGCACGGGGCTCGCTCTGCCGCATTACAGCCGTGACAAGCATATCACCGGCATCGACCTGTCCGAGGCCATGCTTGAACGGGCGCGCCAGCGCGTCATCAACCAGCAACTCGGCAATGTCGATGATCTGCTCGAAATGGACGCCGAGGCGACCAGTTTCGAAGCGGGAAGCTTCGATATCGCCGTGGCCATGTTTGTTGCCTCGGTGGTTCCCAGCCCGCGTCGTCTGCTCGGTGAACTTAAGCGCGTGGTCAAACCGGGTGGGCACATCCTTTTCGTGAACCACTTTCTCGCGACAGGCGGTGTGCGCCTTGCGGTTGAGCGCGGCATGGCCCGTGCCTCGCGCTCCCTCGGCTGGCACCCCGATTTCGCCATGGAATCGCTTCTGCCTCCTGAGGATCTGAGCCGCGCCACGATAACGCCCGTGCCCCCGGCGGGCCTGTTTACGCTCGTGACTTTGCCGCTTGAGAAGGATAGTAAGGAAGAGACGGCCCTGGTTGCCTGACACATACGTGCCCGACAGTTCATACCAGACTGGCCTTTCTTGAAAGGCTCCCCGTGACAGCGCACTGAAACGGGAGCTCTCCGGATCGTTATCCGGGGACAGAATAAGGAACGGGTCTTGTTACAATCGCCGATACTAAAACCCCGTACCGGTGCCGTGTTGCGCGCCGACGGGGCGGCCTTTCTCGGTCTTTCGCTTTTCTGCGGTCTGGCAGGTGGTTTTCTGGGGCTGATGTCGCAGGGTGCCGGACCCTTTCATGCCCTGTCACATGGTCTGCTTCTGGATCTGTTCGTTCTGATCCCCGCTTTTCTGGGCGGTATGGGCAGGCTGGTTCTCCCCGGTGAGTTGACGACCCTCCCTTCGGTGATGGTCCGCTTCGACCGGATCGCCCTTCTGGTCCTTGCTGCCGGTGCTCTCTGCGCCATCTGCGGTGCTCGACTGCCGGCGGCATTCCTCGGCGCTATGGGGTTCTGGGTGACCGGCATTGTCCTGCTTGCCCTGTCGACCATCGTCAAATGCCTTGAATGCCGGACAGTACGGTTCCGCGATCTGTCGCCCTTTGCCTGGTCGCAGCTTCTGGCTTCGCTTGGGCTCATTGTGGTCGCGCCAGTCCTCCTGGCTGGTCTGCTGCATGATCTGGTTTCGGGTCACGCTGCCTTCACGACGGTGCAGTACTGGCTTGGCAAAGTGCAGATCCCTGTTCTGGCGCTGGTCGTTGAGCTTGCGCTCGGAGCGATCGCCAATCTGGTCGCCTTTCATTTCACACCCCTGAAACTGTCCCTGCCTCTGGCCATGGCCATTCCGACGCTCGGGGTCTCCGTGGTCTGGGCTCACGGGATCACCGTCCCCGGGTTGAGTGATGGCTGGCTGCTGGGCGTTGGTGTGGCGCTCCCCTGTTTCGCTATCATGGGCATGGTGTGCGTGTCCCTGTGGCACCGCAGCTACGCACCGGGCATTGCCTTTGCCTGGAGTTTTCCAGCCCTGCTGCTGCTCTCGGCAGGCTGGATGCTCGACCTGTTTCCGGCACGCCCCGAATCATTTCATTCGGCCATGTTGTTCGGCGCGGTATTCGCCCTTCTCGGCTGCTATTACCGCTGGCAGGAGCAGGACCCTGCTCTCGCGGCTCCGGTATGGCTCGGGCAGATTCATTTGGTTGCGATGGGAGTTGCTGTGCTCTCCATGATGCCGTTCTTCCCGCTGCTCAGGCACGTGGGCGAAACCGGGATGATCGTGTCGCTTCTCTGTGTCGCTACGCTCGGTGCAAAGCTGCTGGCACCGCGCCGCGCTCCGGTGCTGGCGCAGCGTGCTGCAGCTCCTGGGGACGATCATTCATGAGCGCGTCGCAGAGCCTCGCAGAAGGACGTGATGCCGGAATGGAAATAGCGACTTTCGACCGTGAGCAGGGCGCAACGCTCAAGGACTGGCTTGCCCTTCTGAAGCCCCGTGTGATCTCCCTCGTGGTATTCACGGGCGTGGCTGGTATGGCAGTAGCGCCCCAATGGCCTTCGGTGCCGCTGGGGCTGATCGACATGCTCTGTATCTGTGTGGGTGCCGGAGCGGCGGGTGCCATCAACATGTGGTACGATCGCGATATCGACGCGATCATGAAGCGTACCTCGGTAAGGCCCATACCCGATGCACGCATGGATGCCGATGGGGCACTGATCTACGGTATCGTGCTCTCGCTGGCCTCTGTAGCCCTGCTCTGGCTGGCCAGTAATGCGCTGGCTGCCGGTATCCTGGCATTCTCCATCTTCTTCTACGCCGTCATCTATACAATGTGGCTCAAGCGCAGCACGCCGCAGAACATCGTGATCGGCGGAGCCGCAGGGGCGTTTCCACCGATGATCGGCTGGGCGGCAGCGACCGGCACCATGAATGTGCTGCCCGTCGTGATGTTTGCGATCGTGTTCCTGTGGACGCCGCCGCATTTCTGGTCGCTCTCGCTCTACGCGTGCAAGGACTACACCAAGGCCGGTATCCCGATGCTGCCCGTCGTGAAGGGGGCGCGTCACACACGTTGGAACATCATCGTTTATACCCTCATCCTGATGGCGGTCTCGCTCGTGCCTTCCGTACTGGGGCTGTGCGGCGCGATCTACACTGTCAGCGCCACGCTTCTCGGGCTCGGTTTTGTCTGGTTCGCCCTGCGTGTGCTTCTGGACAAGCAGGATGAAGCCGGGGTCAGCCTGACGGCGGACAAGCCTGCGCGCCATGCGTTTCGTTACTCCCTCGCTTATCTGTTTTTTCTTTTTTCCGCGCTTCTGATCGATCGGGTCCTGTTCCCATGAAAAAAGAAACTGCATTGTCCCGGCAGCAGGGGCGGATCATGGGACTTCTGGGCGGGCTGTCTATCGTGATGCTGTCTCTCTTCGCGCTGACCTATCTGCGTCTCTGACCCTGACCTGCCCAATATTTCGGGCCTGTGATCATACGTATCCAGAGCAACGTATCACCTCGTCTGGCTGACGTGACCTGATCTGGCCGGGCACGGTTCAGGCATTCTCGTCTCGTGGTGGTATGGAATGACCCGAGCTGGACGAGCCAGCGAGGATCTCGCGCGCATATCGGGCCGGTGAGACATGTGTGGCGCGCGTGAACGCGGTGCTGAAGGCGCTGGCAGAGCCATATCCTGTCCTATCCGCCAGTTCTCCCATGCTGTATCCCCCGCGCCGCAACATGTCCTTTGCCAACGCCATGCGCCATGTGGCGAGATAGGCCATCGGCGCGACACCAAGAGCGGCCGTGAACCGCAGATAGAAGGCAGAGCGCGACAAACCGCAGGACCGTGCAAGGGTCTCGACCGTCCAGCGTCTGCCGGGCTGTCCATGCATAAGGCGCAGGACAAGAGCCAGTTTCGGATCGGAGAGGCCCTTGAGCAAGCCTGGCTGAAGGGTGAGTTCACCGCAGGTTCTCAGAGCCTCGATCAGCATGATTTCGAGCATGTTGGACAGGACGATGCTCTGGCCGGCGCGTTCGAGACGTGCCTCCTCCCTCAGCACGGAGCACAGCGTGGGAAGAATCTCGCCGCCACGTACATGGATGAACGAGGGAAGCAGGGAAAGGATCAAACTGGAATCGGGCGATTCGAAACGACAATGCCCGACGATGTTGCGAATCTCGGCTTCTTCCTCCAGTTCACCGAGGCGATATTCACCGCTTTCAAGCCGTTCCGGCACTGTGAACGGGAGAAGATGAGACTGTGAGTGTAGACTTCTCATCGTGAACGCCGCCGAGTCCGGCATGAGCAGAAAGTCGCGCTCCATGAGGGTGATTGGCTCGCGCCCTTCCACCTCTAACAGGCAACTCCCTGACAGTGTGGCTGAGAAAAACAGGCTTCCGTCGGGTTCCTTGCGCAGCCGCCACGGGCCAGCAGCGCTGGCGATCTTGCTATAGGTCAGGACGGGGCGGAGCAGCGAGACGACCTCACCAAGGGGATCTGACATTTATGGACGATCTATCAAATTAACGGGATATACGATTATAGATCGTCCTGGGGAAGCGCGTTAGCCTGATCGCCTCACTCAATGAGGAAATTCCCATGAACACAGTGCTGATCACCGGTTGCTCCTCCGGTTTCGGACTCGATACGGCCCGCCTGTTCCTCGCAAGGGGGTGGCACGTCGTAGCGACCATGCGCCATCCCGATCCTGCACTATTCCAGGACGCACAGAATGTGACGCTCCTTACGATGGATGTGACGGATGAGAAAAGCGTCGCCAGGGTGTTCGAAAGCGTCGGCCCGCTCGATGCGCTGGTCAATAATGCCGGCATTGGCTGGCTGAATGCGATCGAAGGGACACCCTTGCCGCTCGTACGGCGTATCCTTGAAACCAATCTGGTTGGAATCATCGCTACGATGCAGGCCGTGATGCCTCAATTCCGCGCAAAAGGTGCCGGGGTGATCGTGAACGTGACTTCGACCGTCACCCTCGGCGCGCTGCCTTTGCTCTCAGTCTATACGGCGAGCAAGGCGGCGGTGAATGCGCTGACGGAATCCTTCGCGCTTGAGGCCGAACCGCTCGGTGTTCGTGCCAGACTGGTATTGCCGGGACTCTCACCCGAAACGCAGTTTGCGGCCAATGCGCATAAACTGAGCGAGGGCGGGTTCGCCTTCCCGGAATCCTACAAGGTTTTCGGTGAGGGGATCATGGCCCAACTGACGGGGGGTCATGACCTTGTGACCACGGGTCAGGACGTGGCAGAGGCCGTATGGCGTGCGGTGACGGATCCGTCCGCTCCGATGCGCCTCTACGCGGGCGCGGATGCCGTTGCCCTGGCGGAGCAGGTCTCGAGAGGAGCCGCGTCGTAAGAGGCGTCGCCCGCAGCGACGAAGTGCCAATGGGCAGGCGGGGACAATCCCGCCTGCTGCTTTGTCAGCCAACCTGCTGAATGGCGGAGAGTACCCAGTTCCCGCGTCCGTCCGCGCGGACGAAGGTCCAGAGCTCCGTCACCACCTGCCGCTCTGTACGGCTGCCATCGATGACATTGCCAAGCTGATCGGTTGTCACGTCATAGAGCGAGTACTGCATGGCGACTGTGGCATAGGTCAGGTTGCCCTCGCGCCATGCCTCGGAGAGATCGCCGCGCATGAATTGGACGTCCGAAACGATATTCCGCGCGCCACGGCTGGCATAATCGGCCAGTTGCTCGTTGAAATAGGACACCATTTCAGGTGTTGCCATGCTGGACAAGGCGCGCATGTTCTGCGCGCTCCAGGCCGCCTGGATATCCAGCAGCAATTGCTGGAAATTCTGATAATCCGCGTTGCTGAGCGTCACGGTCGGTGTGCCTGCGCCATTCGAGAAAGCAGAGCCGCCCCGAGCCGCGCTGCCCCCGTTGCGTCGATTGCCGAGCCAGCGCAGGACCATCACGATGATGAAACCGATCAGTACGATCTGGAACAGCAGCCCGATGAAGGAGATGAACCCGCCCACACCACCGAGGAAACCATGGCCGGACAGCATGCCGAACAGCCCAGCCCCTAACAGACCGCCCACAAAACCGGTCATGAAGGGGCGTCGCTGCGCGAACCCATAGGGCTGTCCCATCGGGCGCTGCATCGGGTTGCTATAGCCCGGCGCTGGCGATGACGGGGCATAGCTGCGCTCCATGGGACGCGCCTGATAAGGCGCGGTCTGGGTCATGGGCGGGGGGGAATAGGTGCGGCTCCCCCGGCTTCCCATGGAGCGTCCGCCACCGGGGCGCGCATCGGCCGGGGCGGCCAGAAGCGGGGCAAGGGCAAGAAGCAGAAGAGAGGCGCGGAACAGGCGGCGTGACATGGAAACTCCTTACTGACTTCCGGCAATGCTCATGGCGTCGATCCTCAGCGTCGGGGCATCGACACCATGGCGGAAGACGAGATCATCGGCAGCACGAAGGGCCGCGAACATCTCGATGAGATTACCTGCAATGGTCAACTCGGCGACGGGTTCCGCAAGCTGACCATGACGAATCATGAAACCCGAAGCGCCACGGCTGTAATCGCCCGTCAGGCCGTTGATGGAAGAGCCCATCATCTCGGTCACATAGATGCCCTCGACAATGTCTTCCATCAGCGCCGCGCGCGAGCCTGTGCCGCCCGTCAGGTAGAAATTCCCGACTGCGGGAGAGGGAGGACCGCCCACACCCCGTGAGGCACGGCCATTATTGATCAGACCGAGCTGACGCGCCGAGCGTCCATCCAGAATCCAGTCCTGCAGCACGCCGTTTTCGACAAAGGCGTAAGGGCTGGGCAGCACGCCCTCGGCATCGAAAGGCTTGGAGCGCAGGCCGCGGGGGCGAGTAGGGTCATCGATGATGCTGAGCGCTTCCGGCAGAACGGGCTTGCCCCGATGGCCCGAAAGAAACGACGTGCCGCGTGCGATGGCGGAGCCGTTGATCGCCCCCGCCAGATGGCCGAGCAGGCTGGCCGAGACGCGGGTGTCGAAGACCACGGGAAAGGACCCGGTACGTGGTTTGATCGGGTTCATCCGCGCCAAAGCGCGCTCGGCGGCCTCGCGCCCAAGCAAGGCCGGGCCGTCCAGATCGCTCAGATGGCGCGCGCTATGCCCGGCATAATCGCGCTGCATGCTGGGTCCATCGCCGGCAAGAACACTGATGCCGTTGCTATGGCTGGTTTGGGCATAGGCACCATGAAACCCGCTGCTCTCGGCAAGGGTGATCTCGACACGGCCATAGCCGGCAGAGGCGCCATTGCTGTTGGTGATGCCCCTGATGCCGAGCGCGGTCTCCTCGGCTTCGCGTGCGCGGGCAAGCAGCGCCTCGAGGCTGGGGGCCTCGGTCGGATCGACCATGTCGAGCGCCGCAATGTCATAGACCCCCTGCCGGTCCGGGTCGATCGTCCCCGCATAGGCGTCTTCGGGCACCACTCGCGCCATGGCAACGGCCTGCTCGGCCAGGGCCGCGAAACGGCTGGGATCGAGTGCGGTCGCCGAGACATTGGCGGCGCGCTTACCCACGAACACGCGCAGACCGAGGGCGAGCGTCTCGGAATGCTCCAGCCCCTCGGGCACGCCCTGTCGGCACATGGCCGAGATCGAGCGCGACGCCACCAGAAGCGCGTCGGCCCGGTCGGCTCCGGCGCGCTTTGCGGCGTCGATCAGGCTGAAAAGGCGCTCCTGGTCCTTGCTCATGCAACAAGCCTTTGGCTGATGGCCTCAAAAGACGGGATGGAGCCGACAGGCCCGATCGTGGCGAGCGTGGGACGAGCGCGGAACAGGCGCTCGGCAGCGGCAATCATCGCGGCCTCATCCACCGCCTCGATTTTCGCGACCGTCTCGCTGGTGTCGATGATGCGCCCGAAAAGCTGCATCTGCCGGGCGATCTGCTCACAGCGGCTGCCAGTGCTCTCGAGCGACATGAGCAGCGAGGATTTTACCTGAGCGCGGGCGCGGGCAATTTCCTCGCCGCTGATCCCGTCACCGAGACGCTTGAGCTCGTCGAGCAGAACGGGAACCAGTTCGGCGGCTTCCTGCTCGCCCGTACCGGCATAGATGCCGAAGAGCCCGCTATCGAGAAAGGGCAGGGCAAAGGAATAGACCGAGTAGACGAGCCCGCGCTTCTCGCGGATCTCCTGAAAGAGACGCGACGACATGCCGCCGCCCAGAACGGTCGAAAGCAGCATGGTCGCATGATAGGCAGGGTCGTTATAGCTGACCGAGGGGAAGCCCAGAACCAGATGGGCCTGGTCGAGGTCGCGGGATTCGCGGTGTTCTCCCCCGAGATAGCGACAGCCTTCGCGTGCAGGGGGCTGATGATCGAGCAGATCCCGAAAATGTTCCTGCACCAGATCGAGCACGGCCTCATGATGCAGGTTCCCGGCAGCAGCAATCACCATGTTGCGCGTGGTGTAGTGCATCTGCATGTAGCGCATCATGGATTCACGCTTCATCGAGGCAATGAGCGCCTCGGTCCCCAGGGTCGGACGGCCCATGGGCTGATCGCGATACGCGGTTTCCTGGAAATGGTCGAAGATGATGTCGTCAGGCGTGTCATTGGCCTGACCGATTTCCTGCAGGATCACGCCGCGCTCACGCTCGACCTCCTGCTCGAGAAACGTGCTGTGGGTGAGGATATCGCCGATGATGTCGATACCGAGCGGCAGATCCTCCTTCAGCAGCTTGACGTAATAGGCTGTCTGTTCGCGCGCCGTATAGGCGTTGATATGCCCGCCCACATTCTCGATTTCCTCCGCAATGCGCGCAGCGCTGCGGCGCTGCGTGCCCTTGAAGGCCATGTGTTCGAGAAAATGGGAGACACCGTTTTCCTCGGCGCTTTCATTGCGCGTGCCGGTGGCGACATAGGCCCCAAAGGAAACGGTTTCGACGCGCTCCATCCTCTCGGTGACAACAGTAAGGCCATTGGGAAGGGTGGTGGCGGTAATCGGATCGGTCATCGAGTGGTGATGGTCCTGAAAACGGAGAAACGAGGATTTGTCAGAGATGGCGTCGCGGGGAGGGAAATCCTAGCCCCCCTGCGCGATGGGCCGATTTCAGCCGTGCTGATGCGCGCCCTTGAGATGACGGCGTACGGCATCCTCGATGATCGTGAGTTCGTTCGGCAGCGTCTCGTAACGCTCCTCACGCTCGAAAAGATCGGCGAGATGCGGGGGCAAAGCGGGGTCGATCCCGGTCGCCTTGCGCACGGCATCGGGGAATTTGGCCGGGTGCGCGGTGGCCGCGACGATCATTGGAATGCCCGGTTCCTGTTCCTGTCGTCCGGCGGCCAGGCCGATCGCGCTATGGGGGTCCGCCAGATAGAGTGACTTGTCCCACAGTGCCTTCATTTCGGCCAGGGTCGCCTCGTCATCCAGCATGAGCGCGCCAAAGCGCGATCTGGCCCGTGTCCATCTGTCAGGATCGACGCTCATGCGCCCTGTCTGGCGGAAGCCAAGCATGGTGTCGCGACAGGCTTGCGGGTCACGATCGAGCAGTTCGAACAACAGCCGCTCGAAATTGGAGGACACCTGGATATCCATCGACGGCGACAGGCTGGGCTCGACAGCGCGCATGCTCATGTCGTTGCTGGTCAGGAAGCGCGTCAGGATGTCATTACGGTTCGAGCCAATGCACAGACGTCGGACCGGCAGGCCCATCTTGCTGGCCGCCCAGGCTGCGAGGACATTGCCGAAATTGCCGGTCGGCACAGCGAAGGAAATCTCGCGGTCCGGGGCGCCCATCATCAGGGCCGCACGCACGTAATACGGGATCTGGGCCGCGATACGGGCCCAGTTGATCGAGTTGACCGCCGAGAGATTGATTTCATTGCGGAACCCGGTATCGGCGAACATTGCCTTGACCAGATCCTGGCAGTCATCGAACGTGCCCTCGACGGCGATGTTGAGGATATTATCCTCCTTCACTGTGGTCATCTGGCGACGCTGCACATCCGAGGTGCGTCCCATGGGGTGCAGGATCGCCACGGACAGATGGGGGCTGCCCCGGAAGGCCTCGATGGCGGCGGAGCCCGTATCGCCCGAGGTCGCTCCCACAATGGTCACGCGTTGGTTGCGCTCGGTCAGCACATGCTCGAAAAGCTGGCCGAGCAACTGCATGGCCATGTCCTTGAAGGCCAGGGTCGGGCCGTGGAAAAGCTCCATCGAGAACAGACCGTTCTCGACCTCCACCAGCGGGGCGATGGCCGCATGCGAGAACCCGGCATAGGCTTTGGCGCACAGTTTTTGCAGCGTCGGCAAATCGATACTGCCACTCGCGAAGACCGACAGGATTTTTGCAGCCAGATCCGGATAGGAGAGGGTCCGCATTTCCCGCCATTCATCGGCGGCGAATTGCGGCCAGCTCTCTGGCATGTACAGCCCACCATCCTCTGCCAGACCGGCGAGCAGAATGTCTGAAAAGGAGCGCGGGCGGGCATCGCCGCGTGTGGAACGGTACTGCATGATGGCCTTCAGGGTTGATGAGCGGAATACAAGATCAGGAGCACAGGAATGGCGCGGTTTTCAGGGCAGGGCAATGCGCAAGAGCTGATGAGACACAGGAATATAGATCTCACCTGAAGCACTGCCGGGTGCGGTGGATGCCTTCCAGCCGGGCATGGCCGCCTGCACCAGTGCTGGCATGCTCAACAGGATATGGGGGTGTCTGCCCGTATCGAAGCTCAGCAGACGCCCTTCGCTGATATCGGTCATATAGAGAGTGGCCCTGTTATCGATGGTAATACCGCCGATTGTCGGGATGCCGCGCCATTGCGTCACACCTTCCATCAATTCGGCCGGTGTCACGGTCGTGTCGGTGAGCAAGGCGGATGAGAGGCGGTAGATCGGGCCTGTGGGAGCCATTTCGTAAAGCCACGCCCCGTCAGTTTCCAGGGCCAGATAAGCGATATCCCGCGTCAGGGGACGGTTATCGGCAGCCTGCACCACCTTGTGATCGATGGTCAGCGGCACATGGCCTCGTGACGTGGGGTATCCGGCGAAAAAGCGCGTAGCCGCATGGCGGTGCCAATCGAAGGCCACAAGGGCGATCCCCCCTTCATCGGCCAGATAGGCCGTCTCACCATGCACGGCGAGAGAGGCGAAACGGCTTTGTGCGCTCAGGGCCTCCGGGGGGAGTTCATGGCTAGCGATGACCGCCCCTGTGGCGGCATCCAGCCGAAGCAGGTGCGGTGTGTCCCCTGACGCTCCCTGGTCTACGAGCCATAAACTTCCGTCACTATTGGTCGCCATAGCAACGGGATGGAAACGCGCTGCATGTTGCGCAGCATCCGGCCTGCCGGACCAGTCGGGCTGGAACGGGCCAGGGATGGCTGACCCGGCGGGCAGTCTCAACAGGTATGGCGTTGTTGTTTCGCCTCTGCCCTCATTGCGAAGCAGGAAAACGCTGCCATCCCTCACGGGCAGGGCCTGTTTCCATGTCGCCTGTCCGGGCAAGTCAATCGTCTGGATCACGCGCGCCTGGGCCGTGTCAGCCACATAGGGGCGTTCATGCGCGGCCCGAGCCGCCAGAGGCAGGCTGGACGCAACAAGCGTGGCCAGGAACGGTATCAGTCTCGGGCTTGCCTTGCGGGACAGGACGCAAAAGTTGAGCATGATCCCTTATTAGGCCCAAATGACGCTGTTGGAAAACCTCAGACTGATGGCGGGTGCGCTCTGTATCCTTTCTGACCTTCCCCATGACGCTGATTGTGTGGCGATCTTCCATCGCGCCAACACAGTGCTGTATCCGAGCTTCACCCGGCCCGCCGAACTGTCCTGAAGAAAGTCCTGCCATGTTCCCCCTTCTGATCCGATCTGCGGTCTCGGGCGTAATGATCGCTCTCGCCTCCACCCTTGCCCGCCGTTATCCGGGCTTTGGTGCCCTGATTGCCTCGCTCCCTTTGGTGTCGGTACTCGGTATGGTGTGGCTCTGGCTGGACAGGCCCGACCCGGCGAATATGGCTGATCACGCCGAGGCGACCTTCTGGTACGTGATTCCGTCTCTCCCCATGTTCCTCCTCATTCCCTTCCTGCTGCGCCACGGTGTGGGTTTCTGGCCTGCTCTGGTGGGGGGATGCCTGCTGACGGTTATTCTGTACCTGCTTGTCACGTGGATCGGACCGCGTTTCGGCCTCGTTCTCTGAGATGGTCAGGCGCCTTGAGCACAATTGAAAGCCGTGCGTCACGCGCGCATGATCTGGCGTATGATTGCCGCTTCACCTCGTCGCCATGCCTCCCTGATCGATACCGCCCTTGCCTGTCTGGCGGGCGGCGATGGGGTGAGAGCTGAAACGCTGTTGCGGCAGGTGCTCGCCGAGGACCCTGCCTGTGCGGGGGCATGGCACGGGCTTGCCTGCGTTGCCCGTCAGGCAGGTCAGCCCCGGGTTGCGATCACATCGGTGGCCCAGGCACTGAACCTGACAAAAGACATTCGGGAGAAGGCGCAATTCCATATCACCCTGGCAGCGGCACTTGACGAGGCAGGGCATCTGCCAGAGGCGGTCGCGGCGTGTCGTGTTGCCCTTATGATGGAAGACCGTGATTTCAGGGGCCGCGCGCTTCTGGCCGAGCTCCTTCATCGCTCTGGCTCTCCAGACGAGGCCCGGCAGGAATTTCGTCATGCCGTGTCGCTGGTTGCCGACCCCGTCCCGCTGATCGCACGCTATGGGGCATTTCTCATGGCGCAACGCGATTTTGCAGAGGCACGTGAGGTGTTCAGCCTGCTGGTGCAGCATGTGCCAGATGGGGCTGAAGCCTATGCGAATCTGGGCGCTGCATGTTTTGAGGCCGGGGCTATGAGCGACGCGCTGGAGGCGCTTCACCAATCCCTCGCGCTCGCTGCACCGAGTGCTGCGACGCTCAATAATCTCGCGCTGGTGCTTCAAGCCCTCGGTGCAATGGACGACGCCGGGAGCGTCTACGCCGAGGCACTCGAACTGGCACCCGGTGACCCGGGAATCCAGATGAACCGCGCCACGCTCTGGGCCGAGACCGGCCACGAAAGCAGAGCCGAGGCGTTTTATGAACAGGTGATCCGTCAGGGTGAATCATCCCCCGGCGGGGAGAAGAACCTGCATCAGGCCCATCTCAATCTCGCGATGCTTCAGCTTGGGCGTGGCGAGTTCGAGGCAGGCTGGGCCGGGTTCGAGCACCGGCTGGCGCTCAATCCTGACATGGGCGATGCAAGGCGGTGGCAGGGAGAGACAACGCAGGAGCGTGTCCTGATAGAGGCAGAGCAGGGGTTGGGTGACTGCCTGCAGTTTTTGCGCTTCGTACCCAAGGCGGCACGTCGCGCACCCCTGATCCTGAACCTGCCCCGGGCTCTTATGCCTCTGGTTGACTATATGCCTCTGCTGAGGCCGTTGCTCGATTCCGGGCGTATCGTGTTGCAGGGGGAGGCGGAGATGTCATGCACCCTCCTGAGTCTGCCCTTTCTGATGGGCATTAGGCATATCGACCCGGCCCCGATTTTCGATTTCGGAATTGCTCCCGAGACAGGGCGTGTCGGTGTGTTTCGTGCCGGCAACCCCCGCTACCGCTTCGATGCAAGACGATCGCTTCCTGCCTCTTTCCTCACGCCCCTGCAGGGAGTACCGGGCGTGACGCTTGTCAATTTGCAGCAGGGCGACGAGCCTGCCGGTATGGAGCAGGGTGTCCGCGACGATCTGCTCGGCACTGCATGCGAGATGGCACGATGCGAACTGGTGATCGGTGTCGACACGATGCTGGCTCATCTCGCGGGCGCATCAGGCCGGACGCTGTGGCTGCTCGACCGGCAGGGAGGCGACTGGCGCTGGCTTGGGCCGAACTGGTATGCGGATATGCGCGTATTCAGGCCCGACCGGAGAGGATTACCTGCTCAGATCTGGCCTGCTGTGGTTGACAATGTGGCCGACGCACTCAGGGACCGCTACCGTTCCGCCCCTAAGCAGGAAACCGGTGCTTGACCCTGTAATCCGGGTCTCGCCTCAGGCCGCGACCGGAGCGACAGGGCGCGTGGTATCGTCACGGCTCATGGTGGCAAGAAGGGCCGACCTGATTTCAGCCATGCGCTGCTCTGATGTCACTTTCGTACCCACAAGATCGCGCACGTAGAATACGTCGACTGCACGCATGCCATAGGTGGTGATATGGGCCGATGAAATCTGAAGCGACTGGTCGCTGATCGTGCGTGTGATATCGTAGAGCAGGCCAGGGCGATCACGCCCATTGATCTCGATAATGGTGTGGCGTTCCGATGCCCGGTTATCGATCACCACACGTGCCGGGACGTGGATGGCGCGCATTCTACGTGTAGCACGCTGATCGGCCATACGCTCGAGTTCGCTGCCGATGGCGAGGCGGCTCGACAGCGCCTGTTCGATGAGGCTGTTCAGGCGCGAAAGCTGGAGCGGTGTTTCAAAAGCCCGCCCGTTGCTGTCCTGCACCCAGAACGTATCGAGCGCCATGCCGTCGCTCAGGGTGTGGATGCGGGCATCGACAATGGAGGCGCCTGCAACAGCAAGGCCACCGGCAATCTGGGAAAAAAGCCCGGAGTGATCGGCACTGAAAATCGTGATCTCGGTCACGTCCCGCTGCGGGATGGGCGTTGCCTCGATGGTGAGAGGCGCGGAGTGTATTTCGGAATCGAGAACCAGGCGTGCATGGCGGATATGCGTGTCGGCGTCGAAACCAAGCCAGTACCCAGCATAACCCAGTGTCAGAAAATGAGTGGCCTGCTCCTCGTTCACGCCCTGTTGCAGCAAACCGTCACGGACGAGTTCCTTGGCATGGCTCACGCGCTCGTCGCGCTCCGTGGCGGCGAGCCCGCCCTCGAGCACTTCTGCCACGCGTGTGTAGAGTTCGCGCAGCAAAGTGGCTTTCCAGGCATTCCAGACATTGGGGCTTACGGCGCGCATGTCTGCGATGGTGAGCAGCAGCAGAAGGCGCAGGCGCTCGGGAGACTGGATAATGTCGGCCAGATCGAGAATAGTTCTCGGGTCGTCGATATCGCGGCGGAAAGCGGTCTGGCTGAGCAGAAGATGATGCAGGATCAGCCAGGAGACTGTTTCGGTCTCCTCTGCATCGAGTCCGAGTTGGGGGCAGACATGCTGCGCCACCTCTGCACCGAGAACCGAGTGATCGCCACCGCGTCCCTTGGCGATGTCGTGCAGAAGGGTGGCGACATACATGGCGCGACGTGACTGCATGTCGCGTGCCAGATCGTAGACGAGCGGAATCTCGTCCGCCATTGCTCCGGCTTCGATCCAGCCAAGCATGCGGACAGCCTCGATGTTATGCTCATCGACTGTGTAGATATGATAGGTGTCGAACTGCATTTGCCCGACGATACGTGACCAGTCCGGCAGCAACGCCCCGAGAAAGCCCGTATCGTTGAGGATGGTCAGCCAGTCCGCGCCGCTTGGCTGGGCGTTCTCGCGGTTCATTTCGGTCCGACGCATGAGCAGGCCCAGAAAGACGCGCATCGTCATGCTGTCTTCGCGCAGCGAGGCAATCCGCCGCTCGTTGCGAATGAGTTGCTGAATGGCCGTGGGGTGCAGTTCGCGCTGATCACGACATGCAGCGTCGAGCATGCGCACCATCAGTTGAGGATCGCTGTCGAAGCACAGCGTGTCGGCCGGTGCGATCTGGTCATTGATCAGGCGGAAATGCCTGGCCTCTTCCGCGTCGAGCGTCGTGCCCTGATAAGGGGCCTCGCGGATCGGCCCCTGAAGGCGCTGCATGATGCTGGGCTCGAGGATCCGGCTCAGGCGCATTACCTCACGCGTCGTGAGGAAGTAATGGCGCATGAAGCGCTCGACACCTTGCTGTCGTCCATGGCCCGCATAGCCCATGCGTCCGCCGATGACGGGCTGGACGTCGAAAGCGAGACGTTCATCGGCCCGGCCGGCGATGTAGTGGAGGTGAAGTCTGATGGTCCAGAGGAAATTCCAGGCCCTCCTGGCGCGATTGGCTTCCTGATCTGTCAGCAGGCCCAGCGTGGTAAAGGCGGGCTCCTGAGGACGATGTCTGTTTGCGGGATTGAGGCCGTTGGCATCCTGAAGGATGCGTGTCATCCAGTTGAGCGTCTGGAGGTCGCGCAGGCCACCGCGCCCTTCCTTGATATTCGGCTCAACCATGTAAGGGTTGTCACCGAAGCGTTTATGACGTTTCTCGCGCTCGTCGATCTTGTCATGGACGAAAGAGAGCGCGCTCTCCTCACCGCCCGAAAAACGGGTGCCGAACTCGTTGAAGAGCGCGGCCGAACCGACTATGCGCCGCGCATCGAGCAGCGTCGTGCGTATGGTCAGGTCTTCCTGCGCGGCCTCGAGACAACCCGTGATGGACCGGGTGGCATGCCCTACCCGGACGCCGAGGTCCCAAAGGAAGTAAAGCATGTATTCGACCTGCGCGGTTGTCCCGGCCGACGCGGTTTCTTCGGTGAGGAAGAGAAGGTCGATATCGCTGTAAGGGGCAAGAAGCCCGCTGCCATATCCCCCGGTCGCGCAAAGGCAAAGACCCTCCTCCGACGCCCCGGTAGCGTCGCGTGCCAGCAGGAAGAGGCTCCTGATCGCGCCGTCCATAAGCTGCGCCAGAATGGAGGCCGCCGCAATTCCCTTGAGTTGCCTGCCCTCGAAAAGCCGCCTGATCTCGCCGTGATGACGGCCGATATGACGGCGGAAAAGGCTGACGGCATCCTCGCGTGAAACCGAACCATCGGGCTGACGCACGCGGTCGAGTGCGTTGGCCAGGGCCGCCTGCATGTCAGTTTCAAGGAGGGAGATGGGTTCGCGCATTAAGATCCGTAGGTGAGGTGGCGTTGCAGAAAACCTGTGATGTTATCTTCAGGTCAAATCGTTCTATGTTTCAAGCGCAAGTTTGCGTAGCGCATAAAGCGTCTCGAGCGCTTCCCTGGGGGAGAGAGCGTCAGGATCGAGCGCCTCGAGCGCCTCGCGCAGGCGGTCCGGGGCTGCGGGCGGGGGGGGAGCCGCATCGAACAGGGGGAGTTGCGGCACGGCGCGCCCCTGATCACGTTCCAGAGCGGTGAGCAGCCGGGTGGCTCTCTGGACCACGGGCTGCGGTACGCCTGCCAGTTGCGCGACATGTACCCCCCAGCTTTTGCGTGCCGAGCCTTTGCGCACTTCGTGCTGGAAAATCACCTGACCCTGCCACTCCCGTACCGCCATGGTGAAAGGCGTCAGGCGCGGCATCGAATCGGAAAGGCTGCATAACTCGTGAAAATGCGTGGCAAAAATGGTGCGTGAGCCGAGTTGGGAATGCAGGGCCTCAAGCGTGGCCCAGGCAATGGCCAGACCGTCGAGCGTGGATGTGCCCCGGCCGATTTCGTCGACAACCACAAGCGAGCGCGGGCCTGCCTGACGCAGGATCGCGGCGGTTTCCGTCATCTCCACCATGAAGGTGGAGCGACCGCGTGCCAGATCATCGGCAGCGCCAACACGCGAGAAGAGCCGATCGACGATACCGATACGCGCCCTGGCCGCCGGGACCGGGAGCCCGGCCTGCGCCAGCACGACGGCCAGAGCAGTCTGGCGCAGGAAGGTCGATTTTCCCGCCATGTTCGGCCCTGTCAGCAGCATCACACGCTGGTCGGGCGGCAGAAGGCAGTCATTGGGAATGAAGCGTGCTGCCTTGTCGAGAGCCGCTTCCACCACCGGATGTCGGCAAGCCCTCAGTTCGAAGCTCTGGTCCCGAGTCATTTCCGGACTGCACCAGGCGCCACCATGAGCCAGCCGCGCAGCCCCCGTGAGCACATCGGCCATGGCGAAAAGAGTGGCGAGTTCGGGCAGGGCAGGATGGGCGACGGTCTCTGCCACGAGGGCCGCGAAGAGACGTCGCTCCAACCCGGCGGCACGATCGGCGGCCTCGAGGATGGCCCGGTCGAGATCGAGTAGTTCATCCGTCGTGAACCGGACCAGATTGGCTGTGCCCTGACGGAAGGAGAGCTCCGGAAACTCGCGCAGCTTCGCGCCGTGAAGCACTGACGTCTCGATGATGTAGCCAAGCTGGGCGTGGTGACGGATCTTGAGCGTTGCGACGTTGAACTTCTCGGCATAGCGCTGCTGCAATGCGGCCAGAAGGCGCTTGCTGTCGTCGCGCAATCCGCGATAGCGGTCGAGATCAGGGTCATAACCTGTGGCGATTACACCGCCATCCTCGACCCGGGCGGGCAGAGTCTCCGCAAGAGCCTTTTCCAGCGTGGCAAGCAGTGAGTCGGCGCGACCGTAGATTCCGGCGAAAAGCTCTCTGATCAGGGTTGGGGTGGTTTCGCCGCACAGAGGCTCGAGCAGGGCAACCAGTGCATCGGCGGCATTCAGCAGATCGCGGGTTGCGGCCAGATCGCGCGGCAGGCCACGAGCGGAAGACAGCCGGCCAAGCGCCCTTGCCAGATCGGGAGCCCGCCTGAGCAGAGGGATGAGAGCGTCAATCAGCCCGGGCTGGGCGTTGATCCATTGCCAGGCTTCCTGCCTGCCCTGAATGACCGCGATATCGGTAGACGGAGCCGCAATCCATTGCGCCAGGAGACGCTGTCCGGCCGGACTCACACAACGGTCGATCGCTGCGAGAAGCGTGTGTTCCGAGGTGCCGTCCCGCGCCTGAACCAGATCGAGGCTTGCCCGTGTGGCGGGATCGAGCCCGAGAGTTTCGGACTCGTCGCGCCTCAGGGGGCGGGCAATCCGGGGCATCGATCCGGCCTGGCTGCGCCTGACATAGTCCAGGACCATCGCGCCGGCCCTGATTTCCTCATCGCTGAAATCACCCAGAATGCCGATCTGGGCCACATCGAAAATCTGCGCCATGCGGCTGCGCGCATTATCGGTGGCTGGCGCGCTGATGTTCGGGGCAAGGCGCGGTGCGAACGGGGCGGGGATCAGCGCAGGATCGGCAAGAATTTCGGACGGGTCGAGACGCGCCAGCAATTCTTCGAGCTGGTGTCGGCCGAGTGAGGCGGTTTCGAATGACCCGGTAGAGATATCGATCCAAGCCGCGCCGCAAAGGTCGGAAGCCTTCACTTTTTTCGCAGGTGAAACCACGGCGAGAAGCAGGTTCTGACGCCCGGCTTCAAGAAGCTCTTCTTCCGTGATCGTGCCTGCCGTGACAAGGCGTACGATCGCGCGCGCAAGAGGGCCTTTCTGTGGGGGCTCGCCGGGCTTTCTGGCCTGTTCGGTCTGCTCGG
>NZ_BAPV01000057.1 GCF_025995175.1 Asaia krungthepensis NRIC 0535 | reverse complement strand
GCCCGGGCGGATCAGCCGTGCAAGATAGGCAGGCGCGGCCGCCACAGGCACACCGCACATTGGGATGGGCGTGTCATTGTGTTTGCCGCGCGTCGTGAGGCTGATGTCGAGCGCCATGGAAGCGGTTTCGGCATCGCCGAAGAAGAGCTCGTAGAAATCACCCATGCGGAAGAAGAGCAGCGCATCCGGCTCCTGCGCCTTCAGTGCAAACCACTGGGCCATGGCCGGTGTCGCCCCCTCCGCCGAGGGGATTCGGCCTGTCGGCCCACGGGATATGGAAGAGTCGTCGTGCCGCGTCTCGCCCGTCATCTCCGGGCTGGGCATGTCAGAGGGGGGCATCTCAGACGCAGATCATGATTGGGGAAGCTCGCCACATGGGCCAAATCCTATCCTCTGGGGCCGCCCATGTGAACAGTGAGTTAACCGCTCATGCCTTATCGGCGTGGCATCATGATAATTTCGCCACGCTTGACGGAGCAGTCAGGAATGACGCACCCGCCGAAGGACCTTGCGCAGAAGCCGGTCCGGATGCGCGATACCGAAAGCCCAGAGCGCGGCAAGATAGATGACGCCAGCGACCCCCATGAGCAGGCCGAGCATCATGGCACGCATGAGCCCGTGCCACATGACCAGGCCCGGCGCCATCATGCGGGTCAGCGTGACGGTGAGGACTGCCATCAGGAATGAGGCTGCGATGATGCGCAGCATGCGCGCGACGAGCGCAGCGTCAGGCCTGAACACAGCGCGCCGGTGAAGAATCACCGCAAGAAAGGCCAAATTCACCAGAGCCGCGATCGTGCTCGCCAGAGGTGGTCCGACATGGGTGAGCGGACGATACAGGGCGAGATTGAGCGCGAGATTGAGCGCCAGGGTGAGAAAGCCGATACGCACCGGGGTGCGTGTGTCACCATGGGCGAAGAAGCCGGGCGAGAGAACCTTGATCATGATGAAGGCGGGCAGGCCCAGAGCATAGGCCCGGAGCGACTGGGCAGATGAGAGCGCGTCTTCAGTCGTGAACTTGCCGTAGCCGAACAATGTGGCCATGATTTCCGGCGCAAGGGCAAGCAGGCCGAAACAGGCGGGGAAGGTGAGGATCGCGGCGTAATCGATGGCGCGGTTCAGTGTCTGCTGCCCCCCGGCGCTGTCGTTTTCGGCGACATGGCGGGTCAGCACGGGCAGGAGCGTTGTGCCCGCTGCCGCTCCGAGTACACCCAGGGGAAGCTGGTTCACGCGATCGGCGAAATAGAGCCAGGAAATGGAGCCCGCGGGAAGAAGCGTGGAGATGAGCGTGTCGACGGTCAGATTGAGCTGCGTGGCGCCAGACCCTACCAGCCCGGGCCAGAGACGACGCAGCATATCGCGCATGGCCGGGGTCAGTCGGGGTCTGGGCAAAGACAGGCGCATTCCCGCGCGTTTCACCGACCAAAGCAGAAGGCCAAGCTGAACGAAACCCGACAGGGTGATGCCGATGGCGGTCCAGGTGGCGGTGTCGCGAAAAACGAGGGCACCCAGGAGGATGGTCGCGATGCCCACGATATTGAACGAGACATAGGCCCCGGCGGCCATCGAAAAACGGTGCAGCCCGTTCAGCACGCCGGCCACGAGGGCGGCTGTGCAGATGAGCAGCAGATAGGGAAACGTGATGCGTGTCAGTGTGACGGCCATCTCGAACCGGCCACCTGCATGGTTGAAGCCCGGAGCGATGATTTCGATGATCCACGGCATGAAGACTTCGCCGAGGATCGTGATCCCCAGCAACCATGCGCTGAGGCAGGAGAGGGCGTCGGAGGCGAAGCGCGTGGCGTCTTCGCGGCCATGCGCCGTGAGGCGCTCCGTGAAGAGGGGAACGAAGGCCGCGTTGAACGCGCCTTCGCCGAACAGGCGGCGGAACATGTTGGGGAGACGGAACGCGATCTGATACGCGTCCTGGACCGGGCCTGCCCCGAGGAAAGCCGCCAGAAGCTGGTCGCGCACCAGGCCGAGGATACGGGACAGCATGGTCCAACCACCGACGGTGATCAGGTTACGGAGCATTCCGGGCTTCCAGTCAGGGATCGAGCAAACAGGGTGTGGGTCAAAATCGAGGCGCCTCTTTAGACCCAACCGGCGTAGCGCGCCATCCAGCTGACGCAGATTGCGCACGACGTCGTTTGAAATGATCCTCCACCATGGCTTTCCTGTGGCACGGTCTGTAGCGGCAGCGCTCGTGACCGAAGGAGGGTGGCGAAGCCCTGCTGTGTGATCATGTCTGGCCAGCGTCCTCCAATATTGCGAGCCAGGATGGGAGCCGCCTAGAAGAGACGCCGCGTTTCCGAAATCGGAGCGTCTTCATTCCGGAGCCCGAATCCAAGCCATGAGTCCCGTTTTCCTCTCCCTCACGAGCTTTGTTCTGGCCGCAGGCGTTTTCACCCTTGTGCCGGGGCTCGACACGGCCTTCGTGTTGCGCAGCGCCACGACATCGGGACCGCGAGCAGGGTTCTCAGCAGCGTTCGGCATCACGCTCGGCCTCTTCATCTGGGGGGCGAGTGCCGCATTCGGTCTGACCGCGCTTCTGGCCGCCTCGAAACTTGCCTTCACGATCGTCAAATGGGCGGGCGCGCTCTATCTGTTCAATGTCGGGATACGGTTATTACTCAAACCGAGAACCCGCCTTGCCCCTGATTCCGGGGGAGTTTCCGCAGATGACGGGCTGTCCGGCAGAAGAATCGCAGCGCAGATAGGCGCATTTCCGAGTTTCCGTCAGGGTCTGGTGACGAATCTGCTGAACCCGAAAGTGGGAATCTTCTTCATCACCTTCCTGCCTCAGTTCATCCCGCACGGGGTGAACTTTGTCGCGTTCTCACTTCTGCTGGCTGCCATTCAGGTCATGCTGACACTGAGCTGGTTCTCGCTTTTGATCATGATGACCGTGCCGCTCAGCGCGTTCCTCTCCCGCCCGCGCACGGTCAGGATGCTCGACCGGCTGACAGGTGGAGTATTCATGGCGTTCGGGCTTCGACTGGCACTCGAGCGACAGGGCTGAATGCTCCCCAGGAAATCAGGCAATCCGGAGTTGGGTCCGCAAGACACCGAAACCGGGTCTGCTACGCAGCCTAGCGGTCCATCACCGCGCGCATCACGCAGGACTTGAATCGACCCGAATCTGGCGCGGTGAGAGGCGTGAACCAGTTCAGAAGCTTGCCCTCGCGCGAGACGATGTATTTGTAGAAATTCCACCGAGGACGCGAGAGAATCCCGCCTTCAGCGGCAAGCCAGCGGAAGAGCGGGGTTGCCTCAGCTCCCTTGACTGTCGATTTGGCAGCCATGGGGAAGCTGACGCCGTAGTTGCGTGAACAACTGGCCTGGATTTCGCTTGCAGTCCCCGGCTCCTGTTGACCGAAATCGTTACTGGGAACCCCGAGCACGACGAGGCCGGACTTGCCGTAATGACTCCAGAGGTACTGCAACCCTTCATATTGCGGGGTGAATCCGCATTCGGAAGCCGTGTTGGCAATCAGGACGACCTTGTCCCTGAAATCGGCCATGGAGATCGGTTCGCCACACAGGGCAGGAATATCCAGATCGTAAAAACTGGTTGTCATGGTGTCTCGTCATGTCCCGAAATGAGCCAAGCCCATAATGTGGCTTTCCGCTGGACAGCGCGCAAGCATCCCGACAAGGTAAACCCTTTCGCCCGGAGAACGGTTTCGGACGCTTTCCAGTGGGGAGCGTGACCGGGCCTGTCACAGGATCACATGTCGGATTCGATGACTGTGCCAAGGGAGTCCGGGGCGGACGATCGGGCGTGATCGCGGGAAGATCATGCCGGGAAAACTGGGGATGAAGGCCCGTCGATGTTGCTGCGCGGTTTGATTGGTATGGCGGTGCTGCTCGCCCTGGGTATTCTTCTTTCTTCAAACAGAAAAGCGATCAGCTACCGCCAGGCGGGGATTGCTCTGGCCCTGCAATCTGCGATCGGGGCTCTTGCGCTGTTCGTTCCCTGGGGGAGACGCCTGTTCGGGGCGCTTGCCGATGGGGTGGGCGATGTCCTGTCCTATGGGCAGGTAGGAACCCATTTTCTGTTCGGCGGTCTGGCAAGCCCGAAAATGGCATCGCTTTTTGGCGATGACAGTTTCGTTTTCGCATTTCAGGTTCTGCCGGCCATCGTCTATGTCTCGGCGCTCATCGCGCTTTTTTATCACTGGGGTATCATGCAGGCCCTGGCCCGTTTTATCGGACAGGGGCTGTGCCGTTTGCTGGGAACGACGGCCATTGAGTCGTTCTCGGCTGTCATGACAGTGTTCCTCGGGCAAAGCGAAATGCCGGTGGTTTTGCGTCCCTATGTGATGAAACTCCGCAAGGCAGAGCTTTTCACAATCATGAGTTCGGGCACGGCCTCGGTCTCCGGTTCGGTTCTGGCGGGTTATGCCGGGCTCGGTGTGCCCATGCATTATCTGCTGGCGGCGTCTTTCATGGCCATTCCGGGTGGCCTGCTTTTCGCGAAGCTGCTTTGGCCGACCCCGGAGGATGCCGTACTCGCCCGCGAAGCCATGCCCAAACCTGTTCTCGAAACCTCCGGATTGTTCGACGCGCTCGCGGATGGCGCGATCAGCGGTGCGCGCGTTGCTGTCGCCGTGGGTGCGGTGCTTGTGGCCTTTGTCGGTCTCACGGCGCTGATCGATGGTACCCTTCACGGTATCGGGGGACTGCTTCACTGGCCAGGATTGAGCCTGTCGACCCTCCTCGGTGTTGTCATGGCGCCTCTTGCCTGGGTCATCGGCATTCCCTGGTCGGAATCGTTCGTCATTGGCGGATTGCTCGGGCAGAAAATCGCCTTCAACGAGTTCGTGGCCTATCTCGGTCTCTCGCCCATGATCCATGCGCACGCACTCTCTGCGCATAGTCTGGCGATTGTCTCAGTCGCCCTGTGCGGATTTTCAAATTTCTCCAGCGTCGGGATCCTGATCGGCGGTTTTGGCAGTGTGGCACCCGAACGCCGGGCCGAGATCGCCTCGATTGCTTCGCGCTGCGTCATCGCGGGGACGTTGTCCAACCTCATGAGCGCCGCAATCACGGGGCTTTTTATTGCCGCCTGAAGCACCATGGGCAAGGAAAGCCGGGCCCGGTCCGGCATGATGTGACCTGACCGGGATAGATCAAACCGGCAGGAGGCAAGCCTATGGCCGAGGCAATGCGGCACCCGCGTGAGGCTGATGCCCTTTACCCTCATCCCGAAGATCGCCCGCTGCTTGGCCAGCCCGCCCCGGACCGTGCTATTCATCCGCGGCTCTATGTCTGCGAGTTCTGGGCGACCGCGCTTCTCCTGATCGGCGGTATCTGTACGAACGTGGTGATCGGTTCGCCGCTCAGTCCCGTAGCGCGTGCCCTGATTCACTGGCCCAATCTTCTCACGGCGCTGGAGGGACTGGTTTTCGGTCTCAGCGCAACCCTGGCAGCCCTTTCGCCTTTCGGGCGGGTGAGCGGCGCTCATCTCAACCCGTCAATCAGCCTTGCTTTCTGTCTCGGGCGACGTCTCGCTCTGACCGATACCGTGTTCTACGTTTTCTCCCAGATCGCAGGGGCGGTACTGGGTGCGGGTCTCGTTGCGGCGAGTGGACTGATCTGGCCACGCTGGGGCGCGTGGTGCAGGGCCGCGCATTTCGCCGCCACCACGCCGTCGCCTTTCGTCCCCCCATGGTGGGCCTTTGTGGGAGAAATGTGCACGACGGCCATTCTGGTTGCCGTTGTGCTTTATTGTGGCGCCAAGCCGGTATTGCGGCCCTTGGCTGCCTGGGCTTCAGGGCCGATCTTTTTCCTGCTCAACCCGTTCGAGGCATGGCTCTCGGGTGACAGCACAAATCTGGCAAGAAGTTTCGGTCCAGCTCTTATGGCGGGCACCTGGCAGGATTTCTGGGTCTACGTGGTAGGGCCTCTCGCAGGGGCGTCGGCAATGGTGTTTCTGATCAGGGCCGAGATGTTCGGGCGCGTCCATCTGCACGAGGCGCGTCTCGCCTATTTCGGCCATGGAGGGCGGGCACCCTATTTCTGGGGTTGGATCAGCAGGCGGCGCGTATCGCGTGACGTCGCCTGACAGGCGAGTGGACCGGAGAAAAGAGCGTCGTACGAGGCCTAGAATGAGGGAAATGTCATTTGCGATCGTTCTGGCGCTTTCCTATTGTTTCTGCATCGTTACAATGTGAGGGGCAGATCATGGTCTGGAATGACATCGCGTCGAGGCTTCACGGACACAATCCTCTGGCCATCGCCGGTGTCGCCGCGGTCTGTGCGCTCTGGATTTTCCTGCCGACTTTTGTCGCGGCATTGCGGCGGCATCGCTCCTTCCGCCTGATTGCTCTCATCAACCTCATCTTTTTCTGGGAATTCTGGATCTGGATGCCGCTCATGGCGTGGGCACTGATGGATCGACCCGGGGACGCTCTGGTCGCCCGGCTCAATGCCTTTCGTCACGGCGTCAGAAACCTCTTCTCCCGCCGCCGGATTCCGTGAAGGAAATAAGCCATTCGTTTTTCAGGAGGCGAGACGCGCAAGCCGCCAGAGTGCCTGTGCGAAACGGGATGGATCACGCCGGGTGCCGGATGATCATCGCCTGAGTCGTAGGCAGTTCAATCACATGCTCGGGCTTGTCAGCCAGATATTCACGAAAAGCCTGGGAGACGCCATCGATGATCGAATAGTCATGGGTCAGGATGATCCCACCCGGGATCATGCGCGGATAGAAGTAGTCGAGACCTGCCAGCGTTGCCTCGTAGAGATCGACGTCGAGATGAACGAAGCTGTAGCGCGTTTCATCCAGACCTTCTGCGGAATCAGGAAAGAAGCCCGGGTGGAAGGCGACATTCTCATAGCCTGAGAGCTTACGCTTGACGCTCTCGAGCGAGCCATGAAACTCCCCCTTTTCAAAAACCTTGCTTTCCTGACCTTTAGGGGCGGGCAATCCCTCGAAGGTATCGAAGAGGTGCAATGTACGGTGGTTCTTGACCATGCAGAGCAGCTCCGCCGAGGCACCGCGATAAACACCGAATTCTGCCATGTCACCCGCATAGACGGCCTGAGCCTGTGCCAGTTCATGGAGAACGAAGGCTTCATCGCTGCTCAGGAGCGAGTCGGTGCCCGAGCGTGCCTTCTGCAGGCGGCGCAGCGTGACAGGATGCTTGTGACCGCCCAGCAGCTTCATCTGCATGGTGCTGTGCAGCCCGAAGGTCAGGAAGCGGACGAAACGGTTCCGGCTGACGAGGCGACGCATGGCTTCATTACGCATCCACATGGGGAGTGTCCTTATCGTTGTTCTTATTCGACGGTAATCGGCCGCTCGAGAAGGTGGCGCCTTGCCTGGGAGAGATCTATTTCCCCCGCAAGGAAAGCAGCGACGGTCTGGATGATGGGCATGGCAATGCCGAGTTGCTGTGCGCGGGCAGCCAGTGCCGGTGCCGTTGCCACGCCCTCGGCCACTGTGCTGCGTGTTTTCAGGATCTCGTCGAGGCTCACCCCGCGGCCAAGTTCCAGCCCAAGACTGTAATTGCGCGATCCCGCCCCCGTGCACGTCAGGATCAGATCGCCAAGCCCGCTGAGCCCCGCAATAGTGGCCGCACGACCGCCCATGGCGGCTGCGAGGCGGCCGATCTCGACAATGGCGCGCGTGATAAGGGCCGCGCGGGCATTTTCTCCAAGGCCAGCGCCAATGGCGATGCCGGCCCCTATGGCCACAACGTTCTTGGCGGCTCCTGCAATCTGCACACCGCTTGGATCGTCACTGGCATAGAGTCTGAAATCGGGCGAGGAGAGAAGCGCAACATGGCGCCGTGCTTCATCGAGCGAGGGTGCGGCGATCGTTGCCGCGGCGGGCGCCCCCATGGCGACCTCGATGGCGAAGTTCGGGCCAGATAGCACGGCGTGGCTGCGGCCTCTCTGCGTCTCAGCCAGGATGTCGAGGGGGAGGGCGCCCGTACCCAGCTCGAGCCCCTTGCAGCATGCGATCAGAGGAGACTGGCCCTGGAGACGCGGTGCGATCTGCCTCAGCGTCTGCATGGGGACGACCAGCAGGGTCAGATCGGCTTCGACCGGCATGACACTGGTGACCGTCACAGCCTCCGGCAGGGTCACGGCGGGCAGGCGCGGCAGGACGCGGCATCCGGGTGCGACGGGTGACCGGGACCACAGCGTGACCTGCGAGCCGGCCCGGGCGCTGGCACAGGCAAGGGCGACTCCCCATGCACCTGCCCCAATGACGGCGATATGATTTTTCGGGCTTGTCATTCCTCCGCAACCCTCGTGATCAGGGCCTGCCCCTCACCGTCAGGGGCAAGCACGGGTACCAAAGCCTCCAGCAGCGAGCGCGCCTCGTCCTCGAACTGATAGGGTGGCCCGGCCACCAGAACGCCGCACCCATTAAGTCGGGTCGGGTCGGTGGGCTGGCGCAGCAGCAGACTGCAATCGAGCAGATCGCGCAGGCCGAGATCGCGCAGCCGGTCATGGAAGCGACGAACGGGCGCCCTGTGCTTGATCGGGTACCATGCCGCAACAATGCCCATCGGGAAAAGCCGTCGCGATGTGGCTATCGCCTCGGCGAGTTTGTCGAACTCGTCGATCTGCTCGAAGGGGGGATCGATCAGCACCAGACCGCGCTTGAGATCACGGGGGGGCAGGAAGGCTTTCAGCGCCGCGTAGCCGTCGCGCTCATGAACGGCTACCTGATCCCTGTCGCGGAAATTGCGTCGCAGGATGCGGGCATCTTCGGGATGGAGCTCACAGCAGACAAGCCTGTCCTGCGGGCGCAACACCGAGGCGACAAGACTGGGCGACCCGGGATAGAAGTGGGGGGCCCCGGCCTGGGCGATCAGTCCGAGATAATCGGCCAGCGCTTCCGGTGCCTCGACCGTATGGGGGAAGCGGCCGATGCCGTCGCGCCACTCGCCGGTCTTTTCCGATTCCGTCGCTGTGAGGTCGTAAAGGCCGCATCCTGAATGGGTATCGAGCACCTGAAAGCCCGCGGGCTTGCGCATGAGATGACGCAGAATGAGCAGCATAAGCCCGTGCTTCATCATGTCGGCGAAATTGCCAGCGTGATAGGCGTGTCGATAATTCACGAAAGACGGTTCCTCCGGGAAGGTGGAAAGGGCATGAGCGGGACGGGGCCGAGCAGATCGAGCAATAGGCGCTCCTCCGGTTTGGCCGCAATGGCGATATCTGCAAAAGGCGCGTTGCGCAGCGCATCGCCTATCCG
This sequence comes from Asaia krungthepensis NRIC 0535, assembly GCF_025995175.1. GTDB lineage: Bacteria > Pseudomonadota > Alphaproteobacteria > Acetobacterales > Acetobacteraceae > Asaia > Asaia krungthepensis. The sequence continues at coordinate 203,323 of NZ_BAPV01000057.1, read as the reverse complement.
TGGTGAGAGGGCAAGCGCCCTGACTGAGGCGAGCTGAGGTCGTGCGGGGCCCAAAGCATCCAGAAAGGCACGCGCTGTTGCGGGGGAATAGAACAGGATGGCCGCGACCTGACCCGAAGCCAGCATCTCCCGGGCAGGAGAGGCAATCCGACTGAAGGAACGTGCCCAGTAGACAACGCGCCGCGTGACCGCCCAGCCCCGCTGACGCAGCCCGATTGCCAGGTCCCCTGCAAGCCCCTGACCCGTTGCCAGCAGAAGAGACGTGTTCCCGGGCGACGGGCCCAGATGATGGATAATCGATGCCGCCGTCCCCGCCGCGTGATCGACCCGGGAAAAGCCCATTTCGCGCGCGCGTTCCGCCGTGCGCTGTCCCACTGCCGTGAGCGGGATATCAGGTGGCAGGGCGAGACGCAGCGCATCGAGACTTTGCCCGCTCGTGACCACGATCCGATCGACGCGTCTGGGCACTTTTAGAGGAAGGGGGTGGATGGTGAGCATGGGAGCAGGACAGGGCTCCCAGCCTAGTTTGCGCAGGGCTTCGCACGTGTCGCTCAGACCCGGCTCGGGTCGGGTGACAAGAACGGTCCGCTGGCGTGTTTCAGCCATGGTCCTCGAAGATGTCGGCGGGCGAGTCGGCCTTGAGCGACAATCCGAGTTCGCGCCCAAGACGCAGGGCCTCAGTCGGCTCGCCGACGATTTCGCGCTTGAGGTGGAAGGAACCATCCTCGCGTGCGACAAGTCCGGTCAGAACCAGCTCACGGTCGCCGAAATGCGTGCGGCCCGAAGGCTGGCTTTTGAGCCGCAGGCGGGCATAACCGCCGATAGGGGTCCGGCAGGAGCCGTCCAGCACTTCGAGCAGGGCGCGTTCAGCGGTCGCGACGGCGCGAGCTTCGGGGTCTTCAATAGCCGAAAGGAGGTCGAGCAATTCGCGATCTTCCTCGCGCACGGTCACGCCTACAATCCCCTGACCCGCGGCGGGGGTCATGAGTTCCGGGTCCAGAATCAGATCGGCACGATCTTCCATTCCAAGACGGCGCAGCCCGGCGAGGGCGAGTAATGTGGCATCGCAGGCGCCGCCAGCCAGTTTGTCGAGGCGGGTCTGAACGTTGCCGCGCAGCAGGCAGAATCGCAGATCGGGGCGCCTGTGCAGCAACTGGGCCTGACGGCGTACCGAGGCGCATCCGATCCGCGCGCCGAAAGGCAGCGCATCGAGGGGCGAATGGCCCTGCGCAACCAGCGCCTTGGCCTTGTCGCGCAGCGCAGGGCTGAGGATCAGCACATCGCGCGCGTCTTCCCGCTTGAGGGTACAGGCAAGGGTCAGGCCCGGCGGCAGGACTGTTTCCAGATCCTTGAGGCTGTGCACGGCAAAATCGATCTGGCGGGCCAGCAGGGACTCGTGAATTTCCTTCGCGAACAGGCCCTTTCCGCCGATTTCGGCAAGGCGGCGGGACTGGACCTGATCACCGGTGGTGTTGATCGGGTGTTCCTGAAATGCCCCCATGTCGCGCAGGAGAGGACAAAACCGTGTCAAACGGGTCAGGAATGCACGTGTCTGGACCAGAGCCAGCGGCGAGCCGCGCGTTCCAACCCGAAGAGGCAGCGAGCGACGCACCGAAGGCGGATGAGGCGAGGCCTGGCGGCGCATGGCTTCGGCAGCGACCTGCTGCAATTGCAGGCTCTGGGACATGAGCGCTTCGGGCATCGTCGTCTGTTTCATGGCTGATCTTGCTACTCCACCGCGTGATCCGTGAAAAGTCTCGGCTCGCCTCATGCGTTGCATCGGGTTATTGGGAGGAATGGCAAATTCTCTCCTCACGGCCCCGCTTCTCGCCATTGAGTCGAGCTGCGACGAAACCGCCTGCGCAATCCTCTCACCTGAAGGGCGGGTGCTGGCGGAGACGGTGCACACCCAGATGGGCCATGCGGCGCTGGGTGGCGTCGTGCCTGAGATTGCTGCACGGGCCCATCTGACGCTTCTGCCCGGTATTGTGGAGAAAACCCTGACAGAGTCCGGGTTGAAGCTCGGTGACATGGGGGCCTTCGCAGCCTGCACGGGACCGGGGCTGATTGGCGGGCTGATTGTCGGCAGCAGCTATGCCAAGGGACTGGCCATCGCGATGGATCGTCCGTTCATTGCGGTCAATCACATCGAGGCGCATGCCTTGACGGCACGCCTGCCCGGGCTTGTCCAGCACGATATTAAATTTCCGTATCTTTTGCTTCTTGTCTCCGGCGGTCATTGCCAGTGCGTGGCTGTGCGCGGTGTAGGGCAATACGAGAAGCTGGGCGGTACGATCGACGACGCTGCCGGAGAGGCCTTCGACAAGGTTGCCAAGCTGCTGGGGCTCGGGTGGCCCGGTGGTCCGGCACTGGAGAAGCTGGCTCTGGAGGGAGATGACCGTGCAATTTCACTGCCGCGCCCCCTCATGGGCCGGGAAGGGTGTGATTTCTCGTTTTCCGGTCTCAAGACGGCAGTATCGCGCCAGATCGACCCCTATGGCATGGCGGCCCTGCCGCGCGCTTTGGCGGCAGATATTGCGGCGAGTTTCCAAAGTTGTGTCTGCGACGTGATGGCTGACCGGGTGCGTCATGCGCTTGAGATGATGCCCGAGGCGCAGAGTCTGGTCGTGGCAGGGGGGGTGGCTGCGAATGCAGCAATACGCGCTGCGCTGGAGGCTTGCGCCGATGAGGCAGGGATCGCCTTCGTCGCCCCACCGCTCAGGCTCTGTACCGATAATGCCGTGATGGTGGGCTGGGCCGCCATCGAGACGATACGGGCCCATGAGGCAGCCAATGTACCGCTCCGGGATGGCATACAGACCGCCCCCAGTCCACGCTGGCCGCTCGGGGAAGTGACAGCGCCTTCTATCCCGGCGGTCTGAAGAACGACGAACCGGTTTCAGGTCGGAGGTTATGGATATCCGGCACAAGAAGAGCTGATTGGCGCCGAGGCGGGAGGTTCAGTATCCTTCGTCGAAAATCACGAAAGGACCGGGACCCATGACCAAGGAAGATGATGCCTGGTTCACCATCGATGAACAGGTCAATGCGCTGGAGCGACAGGCAGGGATTGCCGAGCCCGCCCAGACTATGCGCGGATTTCTGCTGTCGATCGTCTTGCCCTGTATTGCTATGGGAATTTTTCTACTGGGGGCTCTCTGGGCAATCATTGTCTATTTCAGACTGCTCGGTTGAGCGTCGGCGCTGCTCGCGAGCTCAAAATAGGTGTATCGGTGATCAGCGCATGCCAAAGCGCCCTCTTGCACGGGATGATGAAACCGGGCAAAGAGGCGGCTCCTGCCGCCGGAAGACATGACTGGCGACAGCGGGAGAGGTGGCCGAGTGGTTGAAGGCAGCGGTCTTGAAAACCGCCGTGCGTGTAAGCGTACCGTGGGTTCGAATCCCACCCTCTCCGCCATACTCCATAAATATCCGGCTTGAACTATCCACGGTTGAAGGCCGCCGCGCCCCGGATGCGTGCGGGCTTTACAGGCCAGGATAGGGGCTGTCTTCCTGAACCGCATATTGTCAGAAAGCCGGGCTGGTCGCGGTTCGACGATGTTCGCTCGATTGCAAGCGAGACTTTACTTATTTCTGTGGTCCATAGCGGGAGTATCCGTCAGCCGCTGCGCATGATGCGCGGATCCATTTCTGCTGACGATGAATGGAGAAGCCTGTCTCAGGAGCGCTCATCTCGGTTTGGATAGGACCGGGACGCGAGGCGTGTTCCCTTGGAATGAATTAGCCCGTGATCATGGGGACCAGGTCGCAACCATGCTTCGATGGGAGCGGGCAGGACAGCGAGGCTGAAGCGCACGGTGCGGGGATTCTGTCGGGGGGCTCGGATATTGATCCGATAGATTCTGTGACCTGGTCTTCCGTCAGAGCAAGGCTCTTCGGGGGTCATGCACCTTTGGGGCGCGTGGAGCCAGGTAAGGCTCCGGTACCGGGAGGCCGAGGCCTCCCGGTCAACAGGATCAGGCGTTGCCTGCGGTCTCGGGGAACTGCTGAGCGCGCTTGGCCTGCCACAGTGCCACGAAATCGATTGGCTGGAGCACGATCGGCGGGAAGCCGCCATCGCGTGTGACGTCGCTGATGATGCTGCGCACATAAGGGAAGATCAGGCGCGGTACTTCGACCAGCAGGATCGGCTCGACCAGTTCGGCGGGGGCATCGGTCAGGGTGACGATGGCGGCATAGGTCAGCTCTGCAATAAAAACCGTGCGGCCGGCTGCGCCGCCTTCGGTTTCAGGAGCCTCGGTCGCCTCGGCGCGGATTGCCAGCGCAACCTCGAACACCGGCTGCGCCTCTTCGAGGCGATTGGCCTGCACGTCGATGTTGACGGCGATCTGCGGTGCAGAACGCAGCGTAGCGAAAATCGCGGCGCCCGCGGGAACCTCGAAGGAGAGATCCTTCGTGTATTGCAGGTTGACCGACAGGGGCAGGGCAGGCGGGTTGCCCTGGTCGTTGACCGGGTTCTGGGCTGTATCGGACATGAAGCCTCACATAGAGAGTCGTGAACACACAGTCTGGAGAGACTGCATCTTGTGCCTCTAGGCGGTAGCATGATCCCCAGGGGACGCCAACAGCCGATAAATCGCCCTCATGCCGTCGCGATTGTGACCATGTTTTGGGTCGGGCAAATGGTGGAAGGTGTTGTGCCGGACGTCGAGCCGCTCTACCTAGGGGCCATGCCCGTCGAGAAAAAAAGAGCAGGAAGCTGAAATCCTGATGTCCGTCCTGTCGAATATTCCCTACGATATCGTCATCTTCGCATTGCTGACGCTCGTTCTGGTATGGCGTCTGCGCGCCGTGCTCGGGCGCCGTGTGGATGTCGAGGGGCAAAATCTTGGGCCCGTGCCGGTCGCTGTGCGTCAGGCCAAACCGGAACCGGCCCAGCCGGTAGCGGAAGAACCGAGCGCGAAATTCGATATTCCCCAGCCAGCCACACGGGTCGGACAGGTTCTGGCCGAGATCGCCAATGCCCAGCCCGGGTTCAAGCCCGATATCTTCCTCCAGAATGCCCAGAAGGCATTCCGCGAGGTGGTCACGGCGTTTGCAATGGGGGACCGAGCCAAGCTGCGCACCTATCTCACACCGGGTGCCTTTGCCGGGTTCGACGCTGCCATTACGGAACGCGAGGCCGCACAGCAGCAGCAGCGCACCGAGATTGTCGGTCTGAACACGCTTGCGATCATCGATGCTTTCTTCACCCGTTTCGAGGGCCATGAAAAAGCCCGCATCGATGTGCAGATCGTCTCGCGCCAGATCAGCATCCTGAATGACCAGGGTGGACAGCCACTGGTCGGGACTGAATCCGTCACGGAATTCTCCGATCTGTGGCAGTTCGAAAGCGAGGCCGCCCAAGGCCAGGCTCCGTCGAGCTGGCATCTGGCCGCAGCAAGAGCGGCCTGATCTTCGTCGTCGGAACGCGTCAACTGCCTCCGGCCAGCCCATGAATTTGCGCCCGTCAGGGTGTGTGATGAAATCGGTTCGCCATGAAAAAAATCTTCCTTCGCCTTGGCTCGTGTCTTGGTCTTTCCCTGCTGGCCTCCTGCGCCGCACCCGAGCATGAGGAAAGCCGTCTCGACCTGACCCCGGTGCCCTATGCGATGATCGAGGGATGGACGGCGGAATCTCCCGGTTCATTGCTGCCTGTCCTGCGCGGCGAGTGCCAGAGGATCATGCGGCTTCCTCCGGAGACGCGGCTTGGGGGCGCCGACGGGACCATTCCCAATGGCAGCCTTGCGGGTCAGTGGAGCGGTGCCTGCACGGCATTGCAGAGTGTGGGGAGTTCGGGAGACGAGGCACGTCGTTATTTCGAAACATGGTTCGCACCTTATCTCGTGTCGAATGACGGTCTGCTGACAGGATATTACGAGCCCCAGCTCTATGCTTCGGCCGAAAAAGGCGGCGAATTCCAGACGCCGCTCTACGCGCAGCCATCCGATCTGGTCCATACGAAGGATACGGCCGGGAACTGGGTGACCGGGCGTTGGGACAACGGCAAATTCGCGCCCTATTTCACGCGATCGGAGATCGATGACGGTGCTCTGGAGGGGCGTGGGCTCGAAATTGCGTGGCTGCGCTCGCCGGAAGATCTGTTCTTCCTTCAGATTCAGGGTGCGGGTCGGCTCGTGATGACCGATGGATCGGTACGTCGCGTGGGGTATGCAGCGAAGAACGGCGCCCCCTATGTGCCGATCGGGCGTATCCTGGTGAACCAGAACGAGATGGCGGCGCAGGATGTCTCGCTTGCCACGCTTCGGGCTTGGCTTGTGGCTCATCCTGATCGTGCACGTCAGATCATGGAGCAGAACCAGAACTACGTGTTCTTCCGTCGTATCGATACCGTGCCTCTCGACCGTGGCGCGCCCGGATCGATGGGTATTCCACTCACACCGGGCCGATCGATTGCCATTGATCGCAGCATCCTGCCTATCGGCGTCCCGGTCTGGCTCGATACCCATCTGCCACAGGCCAATGGCGGGGAGGGGCACTGGATGCATCTGACCTTTGCTCAGGATGTTGGCAGCGATATCAGGGGCGTGGGACGCGCCGACCTGTTTACCGGGTGGGGCGAAGAGGCCGAACAGGTGGCCGGCAAGCTGCGCAGCCATGGGCGCATGATCGTGTTTCTGCCTCATCCCCCCGCCTGATGTCGCATGACAAGATCAGGGCGCGTCGCGAGGCGCTGGGGCCTCACGCCCTGATCCGGGGTGACGCGCTCAATGTCATGCGGCGTATGGAGGGTGATTCCGTCGATGTCGTTGTGACCTCACCGCCCTATAATATCGGCGTCGCCTATAGGACCTATCGCGACCGCCGCGAGGAGGATGATTACATCGGCTGGATGCGTGTGATCTGTGCGCAAATCGCTCGTGTGCTCAAACCCGATGGATCGTTTTTCCTGAACATCGCCGGGTCATCGGCCCAGCCATGGCTCCCTTTCGAGCTGATCACGCAGCTGCGCGATCTGTTTGTGCTGCAAAACCATATTGTCTGGATCAAGTCCGTTTCGATCGAGGAAAAAACCTACGGGCATTTCAAACCGGTCAATTCAACGCGCTTCATCAACCATAACCATGAGCACGTTTTCCATCTAACCCATAAGGGAGACGTCCCGTTGCAGCGTCTCGCGGCAGGGGTGCCTTTCACGGACAAAACGAACATCAATCGCCGACGTCATGCCGTAGACAGGCGTTGCCGGGGCAATACGTGGTTTATCCCCTATGAGACGGTCCGTCATCGCAAGCAGAAATTCCTGCATCCCGGGACCTTTCCCGTGGCGCTCCCTACAGCATGCATGACGCTTCATGGTTATGACGAGAATACCGTCCTGCTCGATCCGTTCATGGGAACGGGGACGAGCCTTGTCGCCGCGCAGGAACTGGGCGTCACAGGTGTCGGGATCGATATCGATACCCGCTACGTGGCCGTTGCCAGACGGAGGCTTCGTGTTGCTTTGGGCCAGGCGGAACCCGGCGATGAGGACGAAATGCTTTCTGAGCCTGCGATGTCCGCAGAAGGGGATGGTGAGCCTCTCGTTTGAATACGGGTGAGCAGCATCCGGGAGGCTTCGTTAGGTGCAGGATCTGACGTCTATGCGTGACATGGCGGCACAATAATCGGAGAAACCGATCAATCTGATCGGTAACAATACTTTGACAGCGGTTCAGCCTTTGGTCATGGTCCCGAAATTCATGGGTTTTTGAGGAGAAAGCAGGTTGTCAGGTTCCGCTACCGGAAAGAACGTGATCAAACGAACGATAGCGGGATTGGCATTGACCGGCCTCGTGGCTTACGGGGCCACCATAGCGTATCTGACCCATTACGATCACAAGGGCGCCCCCAGATTGCCGACAGGCAGTGCCACCTGGCACGATCCGAAGGCGCTCGCAGCGTTCAACGCCTTTCAGGAAACGCGTTGTGACTATTGCCATACGCGCAACGCCGATCTGCCATTCTACTTCAAGCTGCCTCTTGCCAACCAGATCATGAAGCGGGATCTGGTGACCGGGCAGAGGCATTTCCGTTTCGAGCCGATCCTGGCGGCCTTCAAGTCCGGCAAGCCTCCCTCCGTCGAGCAGCTTTCGCGCATCGAGGAGGTGATCAGCCAGAATCGTATGCCGCCGGCAGCCTATCTGCTGATGCATCCCCATGCCTACATGACCGAGCGCGCGCGCGCCGATGTGCTGGCGTGGATTGCCGATCAGCGCCGTCGCTATTACGCGACGCCCGGTGTCGCACCGCAATTCGCTGGCGAGGTCATCCAGCCGATCCCAGAAAGCCTGCCTGTCGACTGGACAAAGGCGGAACTCGGGCGCCAGCTCTTCTTCGATCGCCGCCTCTCGGGAGATGGCAAGCTCAACTGCGCAAGCTGTCACGGGCTCGACAAGGGGGGTGTCGACAACCTTGTCACGGCAACCGGGATCAGCGGGCAGAAGGGGCCGATCAACGTTCCAAGCGTTTACAACGCTGTTTTCAACGTGGCCCAGTTCTGGAATGGTCGTGCGGTCGATCTCGCGGCGCAGGCAGCGGGCCCGGTGACCAATCCGGTCGAGATGGGGTCGCATGACTGGCAGGGCGTGGCGAGCCTCATCGCGGCAGTTCCCGAATATCATACCGCATTCGAGAGCCTGTATGGTCCCAATTCGGTCAATGAGAAAACGGTGACCAATGCGATCGCCGAATATGAAAAGACCCTGATCACCCCCGATAGCCCGTTTGACCTCTATCTGAAGGGCGACAACAATGCCATCACGGCCCAGGAAAAACGCGGCTATGAGCGCTTCAAGGCGATCGGCTGCGCCGGGTGCCATAGCGGCGTGGCGGTGGGCGGCGATGCCTATGAGGTGATGGGGCTGGAAGGGCCCTATTTCGATGATCGCAAACTCGGTCTTACCGATGTGGATAGCGGTCGTGAGGGCTTCACCCACGCTCTGGAGGATCATCAAAAATTCAAGGTGCCCAATCTGCGCAATGTTGCGCTGACTGCGCCCTATTTTCATGACGGCAGCGCGGCAACTCTCGATCAGGCCGTGCGTCAGATGGCGCGTTACCAGACACCGTATCCAACATTGTCGCAGCACGATGTGGACGATATTGTTGCGTTTCTGAAAACCCTGACCGGGAAATATCAGGGTGTTCCCCTGCAACAGGTCGTCGCGGAGCCCCCTCTCAAGGCGCCGGACGCGCAGTAAGCAGGCCGCCCCGCGGCTTGCTGGCTCAGGCACGAGCGACGAGAAGGAAGAGCAGTGGCCCGACGCGATCTGAGTGCTGAAGACGAGTCAGTCTGGCAAGCCTTCGCTCGGAGCATCCTGCCGATGCGGTCCAGAAAGGCACCCGCAACACGCAGTGGCAAGGAGCGTCAGACTTCGACCGGTGCCGTTTCGCCCGCCCCTTCCCTGCCCGACATGCCGGGTGTCGGGATGCAGAATGCAGCGAGCGGAACCCGGTCATCCGCTTCTATGGGCCACGTGCCTGTCGATCCCGTTCAGGCTCTAGCGAGACAGGCAGGGATCACCTTCAGGGTGCGCGAAGTCATCCGGGCTGTCTCCCCTGCAGTCAGGCATGATCGGGTGCATGATCGTCTCGAAATCAACGGGCGTCAGCCCGGGCTGGACACGACGTCCTGGAACGCCCTCGCCACGGGTAAAATGAAGCCGCAGAAACGGCTCGATCTCCATGGCCTTTTCGCGCAGGACGCATTTTTCAAGCTTCATCATTTCCTGCACGCCTGCAGCACGCAGAATATACGATGCGTCGAGGTCATCACCGGACTCGGTAGCGGACAGGAGGGCGGGGTGATCCGTCAGGAATTGCCGCACTGGCTCGAACGTGGCGATCTCAGGCCGCTCATTCTCGCAGTCGTTCACACCCACAAGAAGAACAAGGGTGCCGTGCGGATCCTGTTGCGGGCAAAAAGCCGACTCTGACTTTTTGGGCGTACGAAAAGTCAGGTGGGGCGTGTTTCCTGACCCTGACGCCATCTGGGCTGGTTGTTATTGATCCAGCGCCTCAGGGCCAGCAGCGATGTCAGCTCGGGCATGCACTGGTTGAGCAGCGATGCTGAATCCGCGCCAGCAGTGACAACCAGGTGCTGGGCATCGTTCCAGGTCTTCAGAGCCGTATCTGTCACAGCGACCGAGGCTGCATGACGCCAGCGGGCGATGGCAAGCGGCGGGGTCAGCATGGGAAGCGCCAGAACCAGCGCCGAAGCCGCCGCGCTCGAGACAGCAAGCCATGACTGGTACAGGGCTCCGCTCGGGGCATGTCCCCGTGCCATTTGATAAGTCGCGTCAAAACCCGGAACACCGGCCACTGACGGACCCGAACAGAAGATCGGCTTGATCCCTTCCGGGGCGGAGGCGATATCGGCCGCCAGATCATCCCCGGGACCGGGGGTAAGTTGCACAGCGTCTACCTGCCCCGATTTCAGGGCCTCGAGGGCCGAGGCCTTGTCAGCAAAGCCGTCTACCGGCAGGGGATGAAGGCCCAGAAGAGAAAGGCCGAGCAGGCTGGATAACTCGACACCGGTGGGATGGGAGACGGCAAGGCGCACCGGTCTGTCATGAAACAGCCCGCTCAGTCTCGATCGTATTGTCCGGTGCAGTTCCGCCCGCGCCAATGTTACCACGGGACGACGCGCCACAATCAGTCCCGCCCAGCGCGAAAAATCGAAGTGAACACGGCTATCGCCCGAAAGCGAGGCAATGAGGGCGGCACCCGGGGCGAGGATGGCTGTGCCACCATCCGCCTCGGGGCTCACATTATCAAAGAGATTGGCAGCAGTGACGCCATCGCGCCCCATGTCGTAATGCACCGCGATCGGTGGGGGGGTTGTCAGCCCTCCTGCCAGCGCGGTGGCGAGGAGGGGGGCGACCTGTCCGGGGAGGGAGTCCGGGCCGCCGCCCACAATGAGGCGGGGAGAGTCGATGAGCGACGAGGTGGCGTCCGCTCGCATGTCATCTTCCCAGGCGCGGGCCGGGAAAGAGGTCGCGCAACCTGCGGCAAGGGCGGCAGAGAGAAAGCGGCGACGCGTCGGGTTCAATCCCGATGCGAGAAACGTCAACCTGTTGCGCACTTCTTCCCTTTCACCGCCTGACCGGCCAGCAGGCGCTGGTAAGCCAGATGATTGCGGCTAAATCGTGACCCGTCCGTCAGGGCCATTTCACCTCTGGAGGCATGCTCATGAGAATGGCCTCTGTATTGCCACCGGTTTTCAGTCCGAAAACCGTGCCACGGTCGTGTATCAGATTGAACTCGACATAGCGACCGCGACGTATCAGCTGCGCTTCGCGCTCGGCTTCGGTCCATGGTTGCATCATCCGGGACCGGACTGCGCGGGGATAGGCTTCGTAGAAGGCGAGCCCAACATCCTTCGTGAAGGCAAAATCCCTGTCTGCATCTCCGGAATCGAAGTGATCGTAGAAAATACCGCCAAGACCGCGCGGCTCGTTGCGATGATGCAGGAAGAAATATTCGTCGCACCACGTCTTGAAACGCTCGTAATAGGCTGGATCGTGACGCCCGCATGCATCGCGAAACGTCTCATGAAAAGCTGCGGCATCGGCTTTCGCTTCCTCGCTATCGGGAAACATCGGCGTGATATCGCCACCGCCACCGAACCAGCCATTACTGGTAATGATCATGCGCGTGTTGAAATGCGCAGCGCTCACATGCGGATTGCAGGGATGTGCAACGAGCGAGATACCGGTTGCGAAGAAGCGGGGATCGACATCTGCGCCGGGCATGTTCTTGCGGAATTCAGGAGAGAATTCGCCCCATACCGTCGAGACATTGACGCCAACCTTCTCGAACACGCGTCCTCGCATGACCGACATCACGCCACTGCCATGCAGGCTGCTATTGGTGTCCTCGTTCCGGTTCCACGCAGTACGCTGAAAGCGGCCGGCCTCGACCTTGTCCCGTAACACCGGCGAATTCCGCTCGACGGCCTCGTCTTCTATCGCCTCGTACGAGGCGCAGATCTTGTCGCGCAGGGTCTCGAACCAGTGTCGCGCCATCTCCTTGAAGGAATCATGAGGCACGTGATCACGGATGAGGGTGCCGAATGTTCTCGGATCCAAGGTCTCGCTCATGGCAAGCTCCACATTCTGTCTCAGCCGGTCTTTCGCCAGCCTGAATGGGCAAGCCTATAGCAAAACAGACCTCTTGAAACCATGACAGGGGAAATGAAAACACGGACAGGTTGCGAAATGGCCCGTTCTGGTGTTCCTGAAACCCTGCAAACGGTCAGACCGGAAAGGTGAAACCTGATGACTGAAGATGTGACCATCGAACCCGTGATCGGCCTTATCGGCGGTTCGGGCCTGTACGATATCGACGGACTGGAAGAGAAGGAATGGCGTCGTGTCGAGACGCCCTGGGGCGAGCCCTCGGACGAACTGCTTTTCGGGCGCCTGAATGGCGTACGCTGTGTATTCCTGCCGCGCCACGGCCGCGATCATCCCATTCCTCCCTCGGAGCTGAATTTCCGCGCCAATATCGACGCACTCAAGCGCTCGGGCGTGACGGATATTGTCTCGCTCTCGGCGGTTGGATCGCTGCGTGAAGATCTGCCGCCCGGCGTGTTCCTGCTGGTTGACCAGTTCATCGACCGCTCCTTCGCGCGCGAGAAGAGCTTCTTCGGGCGTGGCTGCGTGGCCCATGTGGGCATGGCCGATCCGGTATCGGCGCGCATGGGCGACGTGATTGCGGCGCAGGCTGGAAAGATCGGCGTGGAGCTGGTTCGCGGTGGCACATATCTTGTGATGGAAGGGCCGCAATTCTCGACCCGCGCCGAGAGCGAGCTTTATCGCCAGTGGGGCTGTTCGGTCATCGGCATGACCAATATGCCCGAGGCCAAACTCGCCCGTGAGGCCGAGATGTGCTATGCGAGCATCGCCATGGTGACCGATTATGATTGCTGGCATGACGACCATGATTCCGTGACGGTAGATGCCGTCGTGGCGGTCATGACCCAGAATGCGGCCAAGGCGAAGGCCCTCGTCAAGGCGATTATTCCTGAGCTTGGTCGCACGCGTGGGCTGTGCCCCTCTGGTGCCGAGCGTGCACTCGATCACGCGATCATCACGGCACCCAATGCACGCGATCCCCAGATGCTTGCCAAGCTCGATGCCGTGGCGGGGCGCGTTCTACGCTGAAGCGCCTTTGGAAAAGGGGCCGAAAACGGCCCCTTTTCTGATGCTTCGGTTACTGGAACGTGAGCTTGCTCAGGATCGGTTCTGTTTTTCAGGGAAATGGTCGCGATCGCCCTGATCGGTCTGGCGCTCGGGAAACTCCCCAAGATTCTCCTGAATTTCGGCATTTTCGACCTGCACATCGGCAAGGGTCGGGTCAGGAAGGCTGCTTACCGGGATTTCGCCCGCATGAGGATGCTCCTCCATGCCGATGATTTCCGAGGCGTTTTCGAGATAGGCTTCCGGGCCGCATCCCGGTTTGCCATCGGCTTCCCAGAGTTCGCGCGACTTGGCGGTGATACGCGCATCGCGCTCCGGACTGTCGATCAGGGGATTGGTGCTGTCTGTGCTGGGCATGATGCGGCTTTCAGAAAATCAGAGATGGGTAGAGAAGAACGCCATGCTGCGCTCATGGGCGAGATCGCGGGCATTACGGTTGAAACTTGGACGATCATTGCAGCCGAACCCATGCCCGGCCTCGTCGTAGACGAAGATTTCGACTTCCGGGCGGTTCTCGCGGATGGTGTTGATATCGGTATGGGGGATATGATCGTCTTCGCCACCGAAATGGAGCTGAACGGGGCAGTGCGGCTTTTCGTGACTGACTGAGGCGATACCACCCCCATACCATGCGCAGGCAGCAGAAAAGAGGCGGGTGCGTGTTGCCGCTTGCCAGGCCACAAGCCCGCCCCAGCAGAAGCCGAGGATTCCAACCTTCGCATGGCCATGATGACTGAGCGCATGGGCACTTGCCGTCACGTCTGCCAGAATTTCGTCCGAACTGATCTGTTCACGCAGGGCAAGGCCCTCGCTCATACCGTTCTGATCATAAGGCAGTACGGCGTCGCGCCTGGCGCGATCGAACAGGGCCGGGGCGATCACATGATAGCCGTGACGATCCGCGAGTTCATCGCAGACAGCGCGTATATGATCGGTCAGGCCGAAGATTTCCTGGACCACGACGAGGGCACGCGGCGCACTGGCCTCACCGGCTTCATAGGCGCTAAAATGATGGGTATCCGAGGCGGTCAGGGATATCAGGTGTCCCACGGAACGACCCTCCTTCATTCTTGTTCATTGCGTCGGGAGATCAACGATCACCATGGCAGAAATCGTCAATCTGCGTCGTGTGCGCAAACGTGTGGCACGTGAGAAGGATGCGGCCCTTGCGGAGGAAAACCGGATCCTCCACGGTCGGACCCGGGCCGAAAGGCTGAAAACCGAGCTAGAGCGCGGGATCAGGGCACGCGAACTTGATGGGGCCAGGCTGGAGGACGCAGCCTTCGCCGCCCCTGCCAGCGCGAATAATGAAGGCTCGGTGAAAAATGACGGAGATGACAGGAACGACCCTTGACGATAGGGCAGGGCTCTCTTACCTGTTTGGCACTCTCGTATCGGGAGTGCTAACGCGCTGCGGCTGAGCGGGCGCGCAAACCGGCGGCGTTGCTTTTGAGCAAGGACGCCGCCTTAGAGAAAAGTGGAGCGATCCATAATGACAAATTTTCGGCCTTTGCATGACCGTGTCGTCGTTCGCCGCCTTGAGGGCGAGCAGAAGACGGCCGGTGGTATCATCATTCCGGACACCGCCAAGGAAAAGCCGATGGAAGGCGAAGTCGTCTCCGTCGGTTCGGGCGCCCGTAATGAGCAGGGTCAGCTCGTGGCACTGGACGTCAAGGCTGGCGACCGTGTGCTGTTCGGCAAGTGGTCCGGCACCGAGGTGAAGATCAACGGCGAAGAGCTGCTGATCATGAAGGAAAGCGACATTATGGGTGTGATCGGCTGATTTCCAGCCTCCCCATTTTCGCACACTGAACCTCTACTGGAGAAAAGATAATGGCTGCCAAAGACGTAAGATTCGGCGCTGATGCCCGCCAGCGTATGCTGCGTGGCGTGGATATCCTGGCTGACGCCGTGAAGGTCACGCTCGGCCCGAAGGGTCGCAACGTTGTTCTGGACAAGAGCTTCGGCGCACCGCGCATCACCAAGGACGGCGTTTCCGTCGCCAAGGAAATCGAACTGGCCGACAAGTTCGAGAACATGGGCGCCCAGATGGTGCGCGAAGTGGCCTCGAAGACCAACGACATCGCTGGTGACGGCACGACCACCGCGACCGTTCTGGCCCAGGCCATCATCCGTGAGGGCGCCAAGGCTGTTGCCGCTGGCATGAACCCGATGGACCTGAAGCGCGGCATCGACAAGGCTGTTGCCGCCGTCGTTGAAGAGCTGAAGGCGAACACCCGCAAGATCACGACCCCTGCCGAAACGGCTCAGGTCGGCACGATCTCGGCCAATGGCGAGCATGAAATCGGCGAGATGATCTCGCAGGCCATGCAGAAGGTTGGTTCCGAAGGCGTGATCACGGTTGAGGAAGCCAAGGGCCTGCACACCGAACTCGACGTTGTCGAGGGCATGCAGTTCGACCGCGGCTATATCTCGCCGTATTTCGTGACGAACGCCGAAAAGATGATGGCGGATCTGGATAACCCCTATATCCTGATCCATGAAAAGAAGCTGTCCTCGCTTCAGCCGATGCTGCCGCTGCTCGAGAGCGTTGTGCAGTCCGGCCGTCCGCTCATGATCATCGCAGAAGACGTCGATGGCGAGGCTCTGGCCACGCTGGTCGTCAACAAGCTGCGCGGTGGCCTGAAGATTGCTGCTGTCAAGGCTCCTGGCTTCGGTGACCGTCGCAAGGCCATGCTGGAAGACATCGCTATCCTGACGGGCGGCCAGGTCATCAGCGAAGATATCGGCATTAAGCTCGAAACCGTCACGCTCGACATGCTCGGTCGCGCCAAGAAGGTGCATATCGAGAAGGAAAACACCACGATCGTTGAAGGCGCCGGTAACACGGACGACATCAAGGGCCGTTGTGCACAGATCCGCGCGCAGATCGAGGAAACCACCTCGGACTACGACCGTGAGAAGCTGCAGGAACGTCTGGCCAAGCTGGCTGGTGGCGTTGCCGTCATTCGCGTCGGTGGCAGCACCGAGGTCGAGGTGAAGGAGCGCAAGGATCGCGTTGACGACGCGCTGCACGCAACCCGCGCCGCCGTTGAAGAAGGCATCGTTCCGGGTGGTGGCACGGCTCTTGCCCGCGCTTCCGTTGCTCTGAAGGATCTGGCTTTCCAGAACGACGACCAGCGCGTCGGTGCGGACATCATCCGCAAGGCCCTGCAGGCTCCGCTGCGTCAGATCGCGTTCAACGCCGGTGAAGATGGCGCTGTCATCGCTGGCAAGGTGCTCGAGATCGACAACTACACGCACGGCTTCGACGCACAGAACGCCGAGTACAAGGATCTGGTGGCCGCTGGCATCATCGATCCGACCAAGGTCGTCCGCACGGCTCTTCAGGACGCAGCTTCGGTTGCCGGCCTGCTGATCACGACGGAAGCCATGGTTGCCGAAAAGCCCGAGAAGAAGGCCGCTCCGGCCGGTGGTCCGGGTGGCATGGGTGGCATGGGCGATATGGATTTCTGATCCATCGCCTTTTCCATCAAGGTTACAAGAGAGCCGCTCTGTCGAAAGACAGGGCGGTTTTTTTTATGGGGCACGCCTCGGATCGTTGCGGTCAGCGTGCGCGCCTATGCGTGGTCGTTGCTGTCTCGCAGCTGCGCTAATGGAAACTGCTATTGACGCGATCCGCGCAGAGATATCGGTGTGTGCCCGTGTGCCCGTGTGCCCGTGTGCCCGTGTGCCCGTGTGCCCGTGTGCCCGTGTGCCCGGTGCAAGGAGTTCGGATCTCCGCCTGCAGAACCGGATGATTTCGAGATCAGGGATGGGGAACGGAGGGTCGTTTCAAAAGGCGTCATACTGCGCGTGACACGGGTATGGTTAACGCCTCTTTTGTCTCCCATCTGAGCAGGCCAAGGCAGAGTCAACGAGGGCAAGCGCGATATCCAAGGACGCAACGCGCTATGACGCCGTGCCCTGCAGCGTTCCTCGCGCGGAGGAGTGGGGCGGAGCAAATGGGGCGAGGCGACCAGTCTTCACACGGCAATGCTCAAAGCCACCTTCAATTCGAGCATCCGCCGCCATGTTGCGAAGGAAGCGCCGGATCAAAAGAACTTCCCTGTCAGGAACAGTGGGCGATACTGGTTGACGGAGCCGCCTTCTACTTTTGCACAGAGTCCATTGAGCCAATGAAGGGCAGGGGGGCGCCTGCGCTCAGATAGGTCGGCATGGTGCCCGACCAGCGATCCAGCGCCTTTTGCTGCAACAAGGCCGGTGTCAGGGATTGTGAGACGAGGCTGTTCGCCTTGGCCTGCGCCTGAGACGTCACCAGCAGGGCCTGAGCCTGTCCCTGTGCTGTCGCGACGGCGGCATCGGCCTGCGCCTTGGCCTGAACCACCTGAGCCTGAGCCGAGATCTGGGTCTGTTGCAGCGTGTACTGGGCCTGCAATGCCTGTTGCTGAGCCACCTGCTTGGCTTCGATAGCCTGCGCGTAGGCCGTCGAAAACGCGAAGTTCGCCGTGTTCACGGAGTGAATGGTCAGATGATAGGGCTGAAGCGAGCGAATGATCAGATCCTTGATCTGACCATCCACCAGGTCGCGCTTCGTGATCAGCTCTTCCGCATTATAATTGGCGGTGATCGCTTTTACGTCATTCGAGACCGTGGGCTCGATGATCCGGCGCGCGAGAACATCGAGTGTGCGGAAATCGCGGAAGAACCCCGGCGCATCGGCGGAGGCAATATGGAACGTGACCGATACGGAGGTGCGGACATCCTGAAGGTCATGCGTCGCAGCCTGTTCATGCGAGGTGATGGTCTGTGGCTGCGTGGAGACGGAGATGATCTTCTGATAGACCGGGATGGCGATATGCAGACCGGGTTCCAGCGCAATGGGCTGCACCGAGCCGAAATTGGTCAGGATGCCGCAATACCCTGAGGCGATCTGGTAGAACGGATTCAGGATCGCAACGATCGCAACGGCGCCCAGAGCAACGACGCCGATCTTGATCGCGCCCGAGGGGACACGTGGAGGTAACTGGGACGGGAGCTGTGGGAAAGACATGCCTTATACGTTCCTAGTCCGAATTATCCTCCCAGGATTGCCGGGAGTTACCTCATTGTTACAGGCAAGACCCGCAGCGGCAAGTATCCCTCTCGTAACGAAAGAGCCAGCATGCGGCTTATGCTTCTCCGTGGTGGAGTTGCGGAGAGAGTTAGACGCTCCATGGCTGTGGAGACAGGATGCCCAACGCTCGCGGGAGTCCGGAAAGTTTCATCTGCAGGATCGAATGGACGTTGAGTTGTGGGAGGAGGGGGCGAGACAACGCTTTGGTCGCCCCGTCTCTGACCCGGGATGAGAAAAGGTCCCGAACTTTATTGCTTTCGGCGGCTGGGATGGGTGGACCAGGAAAACGAATGCCCTGCCGAGGGACTATGCGTCCGCGACGGGGTTGAATGAGCGCTCGATCTCGATCAGACGCTGCTTGCGCCATAGCCCGCCACCATAGCCGGTCAGGCTGCCATCCGTGCCAATCACACGATGGCAGGGAATCATCAATGCGATGCAGTTGGCACCATTGGCGCGTGCCACGGCCCGGACGGCTCCGGGATGGCCAATAGCCCGGGCGAGTTCCCCGTAGCTGCGCGTTTCACCGGGCGGGATTTCTCGCAAGGCATGATGGACGCGACGTGTGAATGCCGATCCCTGGGGCGCCAAAGGGGTATGAAAACGGGCGGAATCCCCGCTGAAATAGGCGTCCAGTTCTGCTTGCGCCTGCTCGGTAACCTCGGTTCTGCCGAGACCGAGCGGAGATTTGAGCGCGACCTGGAGGGCTTTCAATTCGCGGGGGAGGGCCTTGCGATCGATGAACTCGAGAAGATGCAAATGGCGTGCGGATGAGACGGCAAGCATGTCGCCCAAGGGCGTCGCGATCCAGCTTGCCCGGAGCAGGCCTCCCTGTGTGAGTGTGCCGGGAGCGCAGCCAATCAGCCGGGAAAACGCCTCGCGAAAGGCACTTGGTGATTCAAAGCCTGAATCGATCTGGGCGGCGATCACCGACTCCCCCTGCGAGAGCGACAGGAATCCGTCGCGCAGCCTGCGCTGGCGCGCCATCTCCAGAAAGCTCATATCGAAATGCCGCTTGAAACTGCGCCGCACTGTGGAGGGATCGAGACCGAGGGCAACGAGATCGCGCTCGCTCCAGCGTCGGCCCGGATCGGCATCGAGCCTGTCGAGCAACCGGGCGATGAGTGGGTCATGGCTTGCGCCCCCCTGTAGCGGATGGCACCGCTTGCATGGGCGAAACCCGGCCTCGATGCATCCCCTCACGCTGTCGCGGAAGCTGCAATTGGTGGCGAGGGGCTTGCGCGCCGGGCAGGTCAGGCGACAGAAAATGCCCGTCGTGCCGACGCAGACATAAACCCGCCCGTCATAGCGGGCATCGCGCGCCAGAAGGGCCTGATAGAGCATCTCATGGGAGGGAAGATCGAACAGCATGACGCGATCCTAGCCATTCCAGCCTGATAATGAGGTCGGAAATCGGGCGTTTCATTTTTTGGAGTGCTGCTGCCTGTCCCTGTCGAAAGCCCCAAAGATCTCAACCAGCCAATCCATGAAAACCCGCACGCGTGGCGGAAGCTGCCTGTTGCTGGGGTAGAGAAGCGTCAATGGGGTTGGTGCCGGTGGGAAGTCCGACAGAACCTCCACCAGCGCGCCCCGAGCCAGTTCGGCTTCGAAGCGATAGCGCGGCGCCTGTGCCAGACCCAGCCCCAGACAGGCCGCGGTTGCCGAGGACTCGGCGCCGGAGACGAGCAGCCTGGCCGGTAGCATGCGTTCGACAAGACGGCCTTCCAGATTGAATTCCAGTGGCAGGACCTGCTTCGTGCGGGAGGACGCAAAACCGATCATGCAGTGCCCTTCCAGGTCATCCGGATCGCGCGGCGTTCCATGGCGGGCCAGATAGTCCGGGCTGGCCACAGTGATCTCGGGCAAAAGGCAAAGCGGACGGGCAATCATGTCGCTATCGGGTAGAGGGCCGCCACGCACCACACAATCGACGCCCTCGCGCAGCAGATCCACGAGCCTCTCTCCTTCGCCCAGATGAACGGTGAGTCCCGGATGGCGGGAGAGGAACTCGGGAAGAGCGGGCAGGATGATCGTGCGGGCCAGATGCCCGACCGTATCGAGGCGGATCACGCCTGAGAGCGCGGAGCCGATGGATCTGTCGGCTTCTTCCAGCGATGCGACGATCGACCGGCAATGGGCGTAGTAAAGTCTGCCTTCCTCGGTGGGCTGTACATGGCGCGTAGAACGATGCAGCAATCGCGCACCGAGACGCTGCTCGAGCGCCTGTATGGCCGCCGTCGCCGCAGGCCGGGAAATCCCGCAGGATGCGGCTGCCGCGCTGAAACTGCCGCGCTCGATGATACGCAGGAAGAGGTCGATACTCGCCAGTCGATCCATCTGATTATTCCGTATTACGGAACAATGATGACAGGTCTTCCTGCCTTATCGCAAGCCGCCCCGCATGGAATGTTGCGCTCACCATCAGCGAGAGGAAACAGCATCATGACACAGCATCAGCCTATCGCCCTGATCACGGGCGGCAGCCGCGGCCTCGGACGCGCCACAGTCGAGGCTCTGGCAAAGCGGGGTATCGGCGCGATCCTGACCTATCAGGGTAATCGAGAAGCCGCGGAGACGGTCATGGCCATCGCCCATGAGGCAGGGGTGAAGGCCGCTATCCTCCAACTTGACGTAGCCGATACACGCAGCTTTGTGCAATTTGCCGCTTCTGTGGGCGACATCCTGAAGGGATGGGGCCTTACCCATTTCGACTATCTCATCAACAATGCGGGCAGCGCGCATAATGGCGGTCTTGCCGATACCACCGAGGATGAGTTCGACCGAATCTATCGCGAGCACCTCAAGGGGCCTTTCTTCCTGACGCAGGCGCTTCTGCCTTTGCTCCGTGATGGCGGGCGTATTCTCAATATCAGCAGCGGTCTGACCCGTTTCACCTTCCCCGGCCGGATCGTGTACGCCTCGATGAAGGGGGGCGTGGAGGTTATGACGCGCTATATGGCCAAGGAACTCGGGGCACGGGGGATAACGGCCAACGTTGTCGCGCCCGGTGCCATCAAGACCGATTTCTCAGGAGGCATGGTGCGCGACAATCCCGAGATCGGACGCCACATTGCCGGGTTGACCGCGCTCGGGCGCGTGGGCGTGCCCGAGGATATCGGCCCCATGATTGCTTCGCTCCTGTCGGAGGATAATCGCTGGGTGAACGCGCAGCGTATCGAGGTCTCGGGCGGGCAGTCTCTCTGAAGCAATGGTCCCCAGGAGACGCCAATGGCCTCTCCCTGATTGGATAGGCCGCGCGAAAAGGAAAATCGCTCAGGGATTCAGGCGCGTCAGTCGGGCATGGCGCGCCGCCTTGACGGGCTCGGGCGTGATCCTGTTTTCCTCCACCATCTGTCTGGTCGTGTCATCGCCGCCCACAACATGGTCGAGATCTTTCATCAGGGCCTCGTAGCCCTGACGAGCCACCAGGGTCTTGTCATTCTTGGGGCCTTGATCGATCGCGCTGCGCGCCATGCCAGCATTTTTGTGAAAGCGGCTATCCGTGGCGCCGGGGAGCAGGGCAGTGACGGTGACGCCGCTTTCCCTCAGTTCCTCGCGCAGGGATTCCGCGAACATGAAGCCAAAGGCTTTCGAGGGGCCATAGACGGTCTCGAAAGGCGTGGGGAGCGTCGCAGAAACCGAGGAGGTGATGAGGATACGCCCGTGGCCCTGTGCGACCATGAAGCGCGCCACATTCTTGGCCATATGGACAGTGCCGGTGATGTTGATTGCAATCACGCGCAGGTCGTCCTCCAGGGCCGTATCAATGAAAGCGCCCCCAAGCCCGATCCCGACATTCAAGGCCGCCGCCTCAAGAGGTCGGCCAAGCCCCAGTGTGAACTGCCAGAAGCTTTCCACCCCCTCATGGGTCGCCGCATCGGCCCGATAGGCATAAGCGGTCGCACCGAGGTCCTCAATGCGTTTTGCGGCATCGAAAATCTGCGCGCTCGATCCGGAGAGGGCGACATCATATCCGTTTCGCGCAAATTCGAGCGCGAGTTCAAGGCCGATGCCGGATGAAGCGCCGGTCACGAGAGCGAGGGGGCGATAGGTCACGGGGTGAGTCCTTTCCTGATGGCGATCCGTCTGATCGCGGGAACAGGGAACATTCCGGGCTACTCCCGGTTTACAGCGCTCATTTTGATGGTGAGATGAAAGAAATTCACGAGTGAACGCGATTGGGATCAGCAAGGACAGTCTGGAAAGCTTTCTCGCCATCGCCCGCGCGGGCAGCTTCACACGTGCGGCCTTGCAACGGGGCGTGACGGGTTCGGCTCTGAGCCATGCCATGACGCAGCTCGAGCGCAAACTGGACGTGCGACTATTCCATCGGACGACACGACAGGTCAGGCTTACCGGCGCGGGCGAGATGCTTCTTGCGGAGATCGCCCCGCATTTCGAGCGGATCGACGCCTCGCTGGCGCAGCTTGAGGCTTACCGTAGGCTTCCCTCTGGCAGGTTGCGTATCACGACCCTGCGCGATGCAGCGACTTTGCTTCTGGCGCCAAGGCTGGCGGCGTTCATGGCGCTTTATCCCGCCATCGAGCTCGATATCGTGGTGGATGATCGCGTCGTGGATGCAGTCTCCGAGGGGTTCGATGCGGGCATACGCTATGGGGGCACTGTTCCTGAAGGCATGATTGCCAGACGTCTGACCGACGATCTGAACTGGGTTGTCGTGGGTGCGCCGGCTTATCTCGACGTCATGGGACGTCCCCGCCAGCCAGAGGATCTGATGAGCCATCGCTGCATTCGTATCCGCACGGGAACCGGGCGGCTCTATTCCTGGGAATTGGGTAGGGCCGAACGACAATGTGCGCTCGATGTGCCGGGCCAGGTCATTCTTGGCGATAGCGAATTATCGCTGGCCTGCGCCTGTGCAGGAGGGGGGTTGTTCTACTGCCTTGAGGAGAGAGCCAGAGCGGCTCTCGATTGTGGCGCGCTCGAACTCGTCCTGCCCGAGTGGACATCAGTGGGAGAGGGCTTTCACCTTTATTATCCCTCCCGCAAACACGTGCCCTCCGCATTGCGGGCTTTCACAGCGTATTTCTCAACCCGCAGCGCTTGAGATTGCCACCCCATTTGCGCGGACGGCGTGAGAGTACCGCGCCGCTCGCTCGGTGTGGAGGTGATCTCCATAGGGATGATGAGAAATCCGTTCGTTCGGATTTCTTTCCGGGGGAGACGCTTCCTCGGGGCACGTTTCCAAGTGAGTCCTATTATTTCAAAAGTGTATCTATAATAAACAAAAGTAATATATGAGTTCAATTTACAACGCAGGTAAGTAACGTTGTGACAAAAATACAATGATCGCCTTCTGTGCGTGCTGATCTGAAATAAGCCTCTGGACGTGATTTCGTTTGTGAAATCTTTTCGCTTCCAGAACGCCTTACTGGAGGTCGAAAACATCATGAAGATCATCAGGAACAAGCGAAGACTGCTGCTTGTCTCCACACTTGGAGCCGGACTGGCTCTGGGTCAATTCCACGTTGCACAGGCTGCTCCCGCATCGACGGCATCAACGGGGACGACAACTCACAAGGCCCATAAACGTGCGGTATCCAGAAGCGCACAAAACGGCCTTCGCCGCCCGGCTGCGGCCCCCATCGTGGCAACGCCTGCTGCTACGGCTGCCATGCCTGTCACGCGTTCGGCCACGGCACAGCGCAGCGCCTTCGCGCCCGTCGATGATTCGGCCGCCCGTGGTGGGAGCGAAAACATCGTCGTGACCGGTTCGGCGCTCAGCACGTCGAATAACGCCAATGCCAATCCGGTGCAGATCGTGACGTCCAAGCAGATCATGCAGACAGGCGCCACCACGGTGGGCGACTATCTGCAGCGTCTGCCCTCGGTCGGCTCTTCGGGCACCTATAACTCGCAGACCAACGGTACGGGCGGGTCGTCATGCGTCGATCTGCGTAACCTCGGCCAGAACCGCACGCTGGTGCTCATCGATGGCAAGCGCACCACGCTCAACGGCAATAACAGCTGCGTCGACCTGAACACGATCAACGTCTACCAGGTTCAGAGCATTGAAATTCTCAAGGACGGCGGCTCTGAACTCTACGGCGCCGATGCGGTTGCGGGCGTCATCAATATCAAGATGCGCCACGACCTGAACGACGCGAACATCACCGTTCGTGGCGGTATCACCGATGTGGGCGATGGCCAGACGGGCCAGATCTCCGGCTACAAGGGCTGGAATTTCGATCACGGCAAGGGCAACGTGACACTGTTCGGGTCGTACATGACCAAGAGCGGCATCATGCAGCGCAACCGCGCCTGGTCGCGTAATGTGCAGACCAATGACCCGACCGACGCGTCCGATCTGCTGTTTGGCTCGTCCATCCCGACCACGGGCAAGTATTTCACGGATTCCGGCACTTATGTGCCGAATGCCAGCGGCACCGGCTATCACACCGCGACCTCTGCCGATCGGTATAATTACGGCTCGCAGCAATCCCTGACGAATTCGCTGCAGAACTCCACGCTGTCCTTTGACGCGCATTATGACGTGAACAGCCATTTCACGCCCTATGCCAATTTCCAGTACAGTCACCGTACCTCCAGCACCACTCTGGCGCCGGAGCCGATGACGGGCAGCATCTACCCGTCCAATCTGCCATCCAGCCTCGTGATTCCGGCCGATGCGCCGTACAACACCTTTGGCGAAGATGTGCTGATGTACAAGCGCTATGGCGAGTGGGGCAACCGTCGGACCGAGACGGCAACAGACACCTATACCGCCATCGCTGGGGCCAAGGGCGAGATCACCCATGGCTGGATGTACGATCTGTCCTACACCTATGGCTGGAACCAGGTGACCTCGCAGATGTCCGGCGTGGGCAATTATGCGAAGCTTCTGCAGGAATATGGTCTGGAGCAGGTCGACCCGACCGATTCAAGCTCGGCTCTCGTGTATAACCCTTCGGTCTGTCAGGCTTCTTCGGGGTGCGTCCTGTCCGATCCGTTCAAGCCGCTCTCTTCGGCTGCTGCGGCGTATTCGAATTATACCAGCCACGATCACTATTATTACCAGCTGCGCGACCTGAATCTGCGTATGCATAACAACCATGTCGCAACCATGCCCTGGAAGGGCGGCGGCGATCTGGGCTTCGCGCTCGGCATGGAACATCGTGGTGAACAGCTGGCCTATCATCCCGACGCCGTCGTGGCTTCTGGCGATACGCTGACCAATTCGGCCTCCTATACGGGCGGCGGATTCAACGTCACGGAAGGCTATCTGGAAGGCAAGGCCACGCTGCTGCGTGACGTGTTCCTTGCGAAGGATCTCACCATCGATGCCCAGGGGCGCTATTCGTCCTACAGCACCTTCGGTGGCACCAAGAACTGGAAAGCCTCGATCAACTGGGCACCGATCCGCGATATCCGCTTCCGCGCCACGATCGGCACCTCCTATCGTCAGCCTAATGTCTACGAGCTCTATTCGGGTGGCAGCCTTGGTTATGCGTCGGCGACCGATCCCTGCGCCCAGGCCAGCTCCTATGGGTCGCTTTCGGCCAATGTGGTCGCCAATTGCGCCAAGCAGGGCATCAACACCTCAACCTTCGTTGCGGCAAACTCGGGTCAGGTGCCGACGCTTTACGGTGGTAACGCTTCACTGAAGCCGGAAACCGGCCGCACCTATACAATCGGTACGGTGATCACGCCGCGCTGGGTGCCGGGCCTCTCTGCTTCGGTGGAATACTGGCATTACACGATCAAGAACATGGTCTCGTATCTGAGTTCCCAGTACATTCTCGATCAGTGCTATACGGGTGCCAGCACGAATTATTGCAATAACATCACCCGCGTCTCGAGCACAGACCAGCTGGACTCGGTGACGGATTACTACGCCAATATCGGCGGTCTGCGGACGAGCGGCATCGATTTCGATCTCGATTATCGTATCCGCGTGACGCGCAAGGATGTGGTGACGCTGGGTAACAACTTCCAGCAGCTCATCAGCTATCTGCAGCAGAACGAGCCGGGCGGGCAGTGGTACAATTATGCCGGTCGCCTGATGTACCAGTCGGGCACGGGCCAGCCGCGCGTGCGTGACTATGCGACGGTCAACTGGCAGCATGGAAACTGGGGCGTCACCTATATGATGAAGTATACGGGTGGCATGGTCTGGAATAACGGATCGCAGGATCTGAGCACGGCCCTTGGCTATGGCCGCTACAAGACCCCCGGCGTGTTCTCGCATGATCTGACGATCGATTATCGCCTGAACAAATGGACGTTCCAGGCGGGCGTGAACAATCTGTTCGACAAGCAGCCGCCCTTCGTGGCCGATGCCTCGACCAACAGCGCCGCCGGTCTTTATGGCGACCTTTATTACGGGCGCTATGTGTTCCTGCAGGCCGGGGTCAATTTCTGATCCCGATGCGCGCCCCGGCATTCATGCCGGGGCGTCACATTTCCCGCGGCCCTGACGGGCTAGGCGTCCGATGGCGCGCCGGATGCGCGCAGATTCAAAGGCGATAGGTTTCATTCCCTGTTACGAGGGCCGTCTGAGCGGTACGATAATCGCTGCCGCTGCGTGCGCGATGGTCTTCCACCACTGAATAAATGAGGCCTTCCGTTTCGGAGTCGATCATCCTGTGCGGATGATCGTCGCGCACAGGATAGATGGCTTTGGTAAAGGCATGCGGTCCGGTGACGTTGAACGTCGTGACCGCGCCAACCCCATGCAGATCGGGGCGATAGATCGCGATCCTTGTCAGAACGAGCTGGATAACCCTACGCAGATAGGGATGAAGCGGTCGCGCGATCAGAAACCATTGCTGATACTCGCCGCCTTTCACATGGGCTATGGTGGCACCGAGCCCCCAGTTCCTGTGCACGCCGGACCCTGACATGTTCCATTGCGAGAGGATGAAGGCATCGTCTTCACGCAGGATCGCATCGAGAGGGCGTGCCGTGGTGGATTTCAGATCGAGATACACGCCGCCCAGCTTAAAGATCAGCAAATAGCGGAACAGATCGGCCTTGGCCGCGCCATATTCGGGCCCGATCATCAGATAGAGCTTGAGCACATCCCAGCCATAATGCTCGGTGATGAACTCGAAACGCGCGGCCTCGTCCCAGAGGGTGACTTCCCAGCCGGGATTGATCGCGGCGGTACGCTCGATATTGGCGATGAGCGCCGGGTCGAGCGTCGCTCGGTCATTGCAGATGAAATGCAGTCGGCGCGGTATGGGCGAGAATGCATCCGAGGCGGGGGCTATGGCGGGAAATCGCCTCAGGGCGAGGCAGGAGAGGGTGCTCGAGCTCAGACGGTCCATCGCCTCGTCACGGGTTCCGTCAGGCGCGCAGGACCAGATCCTGCCGGTTGCATCGCGCAGGTGATAGAGGGCGGGCGACGTCTGATACAGGGTCAGCCCGGCTGGCGCATTGACCATAAATTGTCTGAGCGGATCGATGCCAAGAAACGGACGTGACGGGTCATCGAGCACGGTACCCTCGATCCGGTCGCCAGTTGCCAGAAGCGCATCGCCGAACAGCGAGATCAGGGCTGTCTCGTTCACGGGACGTGCCTCATTCGTCGGCCTCTATCCCCGAAATAGACCCTGTATGCGGGATGCCGCCGGTGTCGAACCGGGGCAGGAACGCGCCGATTTGTCGAACAGCCTCCGCAAGACTGACCCGCTCGATAGACACCCCTTCCGGAAAGGCGGAGAGCAGCCGCGAGGGCATGCGTCGGTCGAGAATGACGAACACACCCCGGTCATCGCCCTTGCGTATCAGCCGCCCGAAGGCCTGACGCAGCTTCATGCGGGTCAGCCTGTCATCGTAATCGCGCGGGTCATCGGGGGAGAGAGCCTTGCGCCGTTCGCGATGCAGGATATCTGGGCGGGGCCATGGTGTGCGCTCGAAAACGACCAGACGCAGCGCCTGACCCGGCACATCCACGCCGTCGCGCATCGCATCGGTGCCTAGCAGGCAGGAATGGAGCTCGGTACGGAAGATATCGACCAGGGTGGCGTTATCCATCGTATCGACATGCTGGGCATAGAGCGGCAACCCGGCTTCGTCGAGTGGTGCGGCGATACGCTGATGGACGGCGCGCAGGCGCGAGATGGCCGTGAACAGTCCAAGCGCGCCGCCTTGTGATGCCAGAAACAGCAGGCGGTAGGCGCCAGCCAGTGCATCGAGATCATTCTGCGGTATATCGGTCACGACGAGCGCGCGCGTCTGGCTGGCGTAATCGAACGGGCTGAGCAGGGAGGCCCTGAAGGGCGGCTTGATGAAATGCGGGGTTCCCAGACGGATCTCGGCCGCATGCCAGCTCTGCTCGACCTGTCTCGGATCGGGGCCATCGTCCTTTCGGGCGGGCGTCTGGTCGCGTAACGTGGCCGAGGTGATGAGCATGCCATGCGCCGGGCCCTGCATGACCGAGGCAAAGGGAATGGTCGGGTCACGCCAGTGGCGATGGAGTCCGATATCCTGTTCACCTGGGCGTCCAGGAATATACTCGGCGCGGATGAGGTCGATATAGGCGCTCTGGCCCTCGTCCTGCAAGTCGAGCACGGTATCGAGCATGGCGATCCAGCCTTCGACCCGCGCGATGGCGCGCCGGCGCAGGGACCGGATCATGGCCTCTATGCGCAGGCGCTGCGCCGCTTCGAGCGCGTCGTCGGGCTCACTCAGCAGCGCTTTCAAACGCTCTACAAGGGTATTGAGCGGTGCCAGCAGGCGGCGCAGTGCCGTGTCGAGTGGGGCGGTGGCCTCTCGCAACGCCTCGCCCGCAGGATGCAGCCCGCATTCCGAGGAGTCGTTTCCCTGCGCGCCGATACGGCGTGCCTCAAGCTGAGCCCTCAGGGCCTGGAAGAACTGTTCGGAGGGATTGGTGATCAGTTCCGGCACCGCAGGCTGCGGGGCATCGTCCTGACCGTTCAGGCGGCCGAGCCAGCCGGGGGCAGGAAGCCCGTGGGCTGCCCCCAGTATGGCCTCAAGCGGGGCATCGAGCACCGGCGATCCAGCGACCAGATCCTCCAGCCTGCGACGGAGCCCGCGCGCCCGCGAGCGGCTTCCCTCCGCACCCAGCAGCCAGCGCCGCAACTCCGCCGCTTCAAGCCCGGAGAGCGCGAGGGAGAAGGCGCTATCGGCAGCTTCAGGCAGATGATGCCCTTCATCGAAGAAATAACGGGTCGGGAGCTGGTCCTCATCGGGCACGTCGTCGCGCCCCAGGCTGGACCAGCTGGCCTGTGACAGGACAAGGGCGTGATTGGCGATCACGAGCCTCGCACCCCGTGCGCGTCGGATGGAATGCTCGACGAAACAGGTCTGGTAGTGCGGGCAGGCGCCATGGATGCATTCGCCCCGGCGATCCGCCATGCCGAACAGGGTGCCGGCGCCGAAGATATCGCCAAACCAGCCCGGAAGATCGCCCCCCATAAGATCTCCGTCTTCGCTCGCCTCGGCCCATCGGGCCAGCATGGCAAGACCGATCAGGGCAGGAAACGAGGGTGCAGGGCGCGAGGCAAGCGTGTTGACTGCATCTTCCATGTTCAGAAGGCAGAGATAATTCTCGCGTCCCTTGCGCAGCACGACCGCGTTGCGTCTCTCTGACTCGTCGGGATAGAGACGACTTACCTCCTGCTCGATCTGGCGCTGGAGATGACGCGTATAGGTCGAGATCCAGACGGGCCCGTCATTCTGCTCCGCCCAGACGCTGGCAGGGGCGATATAACCCAAAGTCTTGCCTGTACCGGTTCCTGCCTCGGCCAGCACGATTTCAGGAATGCCTGCACCCTCACGGGGAGCCAGAGCCTGCGTCACCGCCGAAGCGTAATCGGCCTGACCGGGGCGTGTTTCCGCGCCTTCGCCCAGAATGCGCGACAGTCGCAGGCGTGCTTCGGCGGGTGCAACCGGGCGGCTGCCCGGCGGCGGGCGCTGGGCCATTTCCTCCCAGCGTGGGAGACGACGCCAGACGCGCAGCGCCTCATAGGGGTGGCGATGCTGACCAGGATTAATCTGCAGAATGGACTCGATAAATCCCGACCATGCCCAGCCCGCGCGGGACAGAAGCGGTAGCAGGGCCCCTAGCGTATCGGCCTCGCGGCTGTCCCTCATGGCGTCGAGTGCCTGACGCATTCTCTCTAGAATGAGCAGGAGGAAATCGGCTTCACAGGGCTCAGGGGGCGTGAGGCCGAGCGCCAGCCCCATGCCGCGCGGCGTGGGCACGACCGAGCGCGTCGGAAACAGGAAGAGAAACAGCTCCAGCAGGTCGAACCAGGGCACGACCTGCCCCGGCGGGGTGAGGCCGAGGCGACGTATGGTTGCCGGCCCATGGATCAGAAGGGGCGGGGGCAGGGTAGCCAACAGGGCCGCTGCCTCACCCGCATCGAGCGACAGGATCTCGCCATCGGGGGTGAGAACCGAGGCACGCGCGCGCGTCGTGATCAGGGCGGGGGCATCATAGGGCGAGGCGCGGGAAGGCGTGGGCATCGACGCCAGCATAGACGCAGAGCCTGTCTACCGCCAGCGCGTGTTCACGCTTCGTCCGCGTATGAATCTCCTGGCTCCGGAAAGAGGGTCCCGGTCAGCCCCTGATCCTTGCAGTCCCTGCGCTGAGACGGAATGGTGGTCCTCGGTAGCGCGACCCCCATGCTCCTGCCTGAGAGCGGCGTCGGACCTGCGATCTCGACAGAGGTATTTTGCATCTTCCCGAGGCAGCCGGGACGGCGCGTAACGCCATGTTGCTTGACCCGGAACGGAACTATTTCTAGTTTTCGTCCAATCATGTCCGACCTTGTCCAAAACACCGCTCCTGTCCCTCCCGATGCTCTCGCCCTGCCAAAAGCCTGGCCGTTCGAGGAGGCGCGAAAAATCGCAGCCCATGTCGAGGCGCGCGGTGGAGAGGCTCCGGCCCTGCTGGAGACCGGATATGGGCCCTCGGGCCTGCCCCATATCGGCACGTTTGGCGAAGTGGCACGTACGACCTGGGTGCGTCTCGCCTATGAGCGTTTGACCGGTCGCAAGACGCGTCTTCTCGCATTTTCCGATGATATGGACGCGTTGCGCAAGGTGCCGACCAATGTGCCCAATCAGGAGATGCTCGCAAAGCATCTTGGTCTACCGCTGAGCCGCATTCCCGACCCGTTCGGTCGCTTCGAGAGTTTTTCAGCCCACAACAATGCCATGCTCTGCGAGTTTCTGGACCGTTTCGGGTTCCAGTACGAATTCGCTTCAGCCACGGATTATTACACCTCGGGGCGTTTCGATGCGGCCCTGCGTCGCATGCTTGAAGTGCATGACGAGGTGGTGGCAACCATCGCGCCGACACTCGGCGCCGAACGCCGCGCAACCTATTCGCCGGTGCTGCCCATCCATCCGCGCACCGGTCAGGTCATGCAGGTGCCGGTGACCAAGGTCGATCCTGTTGCCGCGACCGTGCAGTGGCAGGACCCCGGGACGGGCGAGACCTTCGAGACCTCTGTGCTTGGCGGTCATGCCAAGATGCAGTGGAAGGCCGACTGGGCCATGCGCTGGTATGCGCTGGGCGTCGATTATGAAATGTCGGGCAAGGACCTGATCGACAGCGTCAAGCTCTCGAGCAAGATCTGCCGTATTCTGGGCAAGGCCCCCCCGGCAGGGCTTACCTATGAGCTCTTCCTCGATCAGAACGCCCAGAAGATCAGCAAGTCCAAGGGCAACGGCCTGTCCATCGAGGAATGGCTGCACTATGCGCCCCCCGAGAGCCTGGCGCAGTACATGTTCAACCAGCCCACACGTGCCAAGCGTCTGTTCTTCGACGTGATCCCGCGTGCGATGGACGAGTATCTGGCCAATCTCGACAAGGCTGTCGTGACCGAGGATGAGTCGGCGCTGCGCGCCAATCCTGCCTGGTTCATCCATGGCGGCGAACTCGATACGCGCCTGTCCAGCCCGGTTTCCTTCACGGCGCTGCTCAATCTGGCGTCTGTGGCGAATGCGGAGTCCAGCGACACGCTCTGGAAGTTTCTGCGCCGCTACGATCCGAGCCTCTCGCCCGAGACCCATCCTTATGTGGATCGTCTGGTCGGGCATGCTCTGGTCTACTTCAAGGAATTCGTGCGTCCGGCCAAGACGTTCCGTGCGCCGACCGATCTGGAGCGGGTTGCGCTGCAGGATCTGGCAGACGCCTTGAAAACCGCCGATCCCGGCCTATCTCCCGTCGAGGTTCAGGATATCGTCTTCGAAATCGGCAAAAAGCATCAGATCCAGCCCCTTCGTGCCTGGTTTGGCTGCCTCTATGAGGTTCTGCTCGGCCAGACGGAAGGGCCCCGTTTCGGGATTTTTGCGTCCCTCTTCGGCCTCCCGGAAACGGTCGCGCTGATTGAGGGGGCGCTCGCCCGCGACACATCTGACGCTACAGAGTGAGAGTGACCGTAACAGAGACGATCAGCTTCCTTGGTTGAGGGTTCATGACCGTTCAGGAACAGACAAAAACCTGCTGTGAGGAAGGCGAGTCACGCTCCCCGGGGCTGTGGCGGCGTCTGGCCTGCCGCCTGCCGGCGGTCCTCGGGCTGGTTCTTCTCGTTGCGGCTATCTATGTCATTCAGAAGGAGCTCAAATCGCTCTCGCTGGCGGACATCCGAACGGCGTTCCAGTCCATTCCCGCCGAGGCGCTTGCTGCAGGCGTGGGATGCACGGTGCTCTCCTATTTCATTCTTTCCTTCTACGACCGGCTCGCCTGCTATCATATAGGAACGAAGCAGTCCTTCCTGCGCACTGCTTTCGCGGCGTTCTGCTCCTATGTCCTTTCCCACAACCTCGGGTGTTCGGCCATTTCTGGGGCAGCGGTCCGGTTCCGCCTGTATCGCAACTGGGGTGTATCCCCTGGCGGTATCGCCCAGATCATTGCATTCTGCTCGACAACCTATCTTCTGGGCGCCATGGCCCTTATCGGTGGGGTGTTCCTGTTCGAGCCCGGCCATATTCCGCTCGTCGATCATCTGCCACATCTCGTTCTGCAACTGGCGGGTGCCGCGGCCTGGACGGCTGTCCTTGCTTATCTTTGCGTCTCGTTGCGCTATCGTCAGATGCGTGTCTGGCGATACACGCTGGACGTTCCCGGCTTCCGGGTGGCTGTGGCCCAGGTAGTAGTCAGCGCCGCTGACATGGCCATGACCGCCATGATCGCCTATGTGCTGCTTCCCCCGCAGGCGGCCATCGGCTTTCCGGCTTTTCTGGCAATCTATATCGCTTCTTATACGGCAGGACTTGTGGCCAGTGTGCCGGGCGGTCTTGGTGTGTTTGACGGGGCCATGTTGCTGGCCCTCGGCCCGTATCTGCCAACGCCCCAGATCCTCGGCGTCATTCTCACATTTCGCCTGTTCTATTATATCATCCCGCTCTTTCTCGCCGGGGGAATGTTTGCCGCCCACGAGCTCTTCCTGCGCGGTGATGCGGCATGGGCCCGTCGACGTGGTGCGGTTGCAGGGGCTTTGGCCGTGCGCCGTCCCAGTCAGGTGGTGCGTGAATCCGAAGCCGATTTCTCGGTCACGGTTGCTACGGGTGTCGTGGCGGGAACGGGGATCCTGCTCGTCTTCTATGCTGTCGCGGTACCGGCGCCTCTAGTTGGCAGTGCCTTCACGCATCTCATGCTGCAAGCCGCCGAGTTCATGCTCTGCCTGACAGGTGTCATGCTGGTTGGCGTGGCGGCAGGCTTGGCGCAGCGTGTGACGGCGGCGTGGCGCGCCGCTCTGACCCTGCTCGGTCTGGCCATCCCGCTCGTGATCCTGCGTCAGGGGCCGCTGGCGATACCGCTCTGCCTGATGATGGTGATGTTCCTCATCGCGCCTTTCCGGTCTTGCTACTACCGCAAGGCGCGTCTGTTCTCGGAGCCACTCAGCCCGACCCTCATGGCCCCGGTGACCCTGTGGATTGTCAGTCTTGCCAGCGTGGGGCTATTCGCTCTGCGGCATCACCTCGGGCACTCCTGGTGGCGCTCGCTGATCTACGATGCGCATACCTCTGTTGTGCGCTGGGCGCTGGGAATTTCCGCGCTCTTCGGTATTGTCGCTGTTATCCAGATGCTGCGTCGCAGCCATGTACTGGTGCGGCCATGGAATAGTGAGAGCGAGGTCTTGTACAAAAACCTCGCTCATGCTCTTGAAGAGCTGGGTCCAAGGCGTCCGAGTGGACTTATATTGAACGATAACGGTCGCGCGGGTATTCCGTTTCTAAGGACCGGTCAGTTTATTATTGGCGTAGGAGATCCAGCGGGTGCCGAGGCGGAATGCATTGCCGCAATCTGGCGTTTGCGTGATCTCGCGGTTGAGGAAGGCCGTCACCCGGTCTTCATCAAGGTGGGACAGGCGCTTCTTGGCGTTTATCATGATATCGGAATGACAGTCTGTCCGAACGGGCCTGGGGAGAGCGGTGTCCTGTGCTGTCTGGCGCAGGACCTTCAGGCGGTACGGGCAGTGCTCGAGGGTGAGCATCGGCGCCTGCGCCGTCTGCTGCATTCGCGCAATTTCCTCTCCGTCAAGGCGCGCCACGACAGGGCAGGGTAATGCACCTGCCTCATGTGCTGACCCAGCCTGTCAGTTTCAGCGATGTCACAGCGATCTGGCTCATGGCGTATTCGGCGCTGTTTTCCATCGTCAATCCGCTTGGGGCTTCCCTGATCTTTGCGCAGACGACGCTTGGCAGGCCACGCCCACAGGTTGTCCGGCTTGCCCGTACGGTCGGGTTTTATTCGTTCATCATCCTCATGGTATCGGTCTGGCTCGGCGGATGGATCCTGAGCTTTTTCCGGATCACCATCGATGCGTTGCGTGTCTCTGGCGGGCTGGTGGTTGCATCCCGTGCCTGGACGCTGCTTCTTGCTCCTGAGGAGAGCGAAGCCCGAAAGGAGCGTCAGGTCTTCGATCATGACACGGCGAACCAGGATAATGATCTGGGGGACCGGGCTTTCTTCCCGTTGGCCATGCCGTTTACTGTCGGGCCCGGCAGTATCGCGGTGGCCATTGCGCTGAGCTCAGGGCGCACACTCGGGGCCTCTGCAGCAAGCTATATCATCGGACTGTCGCTTGCGGTTCTCGCGATCGCCCTGACTGTGGTGGTTTTTTACTCCTACGCCGAGCGCATCGTCAGTTCATTGGGTCGTACGGGGGCTCGCATTGTCAGTCGGCTGGCGGCGCTGATCTTGCTCTGTATCGGTATCCAGATCCTTTTTGCAGGGCTCGAGGGGTTTGTGGTCTCGACCATAAGGCATGTCCGCCTGATTCCCTGAGCGTAGCGCTCACCGTGATGGCCCGGTTCGTGACCGATCCGGGCCAGGGCATCTCATGCGAGCGCCTTTCTTATCTCTTCGCGAAGCGCTGGAATGACCTCGCTCTGGAACCATGGCGCGCGTTTCTCCCAGACGCCCGTTCGCCAGGAAGGATGAGGCAGTGGGAAATAACGGGGCAGATACCGGCGAAAATCGCGTACGCGGTCGCTGACAGCGCCCCGGCCGAGCGTGTGATGCTGGCTGTACGATCCAACGAGCAGGATGAGCTGCAATTCTGCGAGATGCTCGAGAACCTGGTCGCGCCATGCGGGGGCGCATTCCGGGCGTGGCGGTTTGTCGCCCCCATTCGGCAGTCTGCCGGGGTAACAAAGGCCCATGGGAAGGATGGCCACTTTGCGCGTGTCGTAGAATTCTTCCTCGGTCAGGTTCATCCAGCCACGCAGACGCCTGCCGGACGGATCATAAAAGGACTTCCCGCTCTCATGCGCGATCGTGCCCGGAGCCTGGCTGGCAATCAGGATGCGCGAACCCGCAGAGACGTGGATGAGTGGCCGAGGGCCCAGCGGCAGATGTTCGGCGCAGATCGTACAGTGACGAACGCGGGTGACCAGGCTGTCCAGGCTTTCCGCCCTGTTGTCACCGCCGATCATTCGCGCTGCATCCAGGATTCCTGCCCGAGGAGCATTGCATCACCGAGCGGGTACTCGGCGCAGACCTCATAATGCGGGACGTCACTGGTGCGATATGACCTGAACAGGGTGAAATGCTCGGCTGTGAGCGCTTTTCCCTTCATGAGATTGTTCTGCTGCACCCACCGAATAATATTGGGTCCTGCATCGCCCTGGCCGACCCCGAGAGATATGTGCGGCTGAAAGCGGCGTTTCTCCATGGCAATGCCGCAACGACGCAGCGTCGCTTCTATCCGCGACTGCAGCGTGACAAGGCCGGTGGAGGGTGAAATCGTTGCCACAAGGCGGAACCGTCCGGGCTGGCTGATGACCCCGACACCGGCGGGTTCGATCTGGAATGCGTCACTACTCAGCCTGGCAAGCGCATGGTCGAGTTCCTCGAGCATGGGTCGGGAGCGGATATCTCCGATAAAGCGGAGGGTGAGGTGATACGTATCGGGCGGGTACCAGACGAAACCGGGAAGCTGACGACGAAGGGATGAGAGGAGACGCTTGTGCTCGCTCGAAATCTCGAGCGCCGTGAAGAGGCGCATTAGTGTTTCCTGCGTCTTGTAGTGGTGGAGGGGATCGCGCCGGCGATCTGGCGGGCTTGGGTGACGGGCTCCCTTCGTACCTGAGCATCGTTTCACCTGGCCTGTTGGAGCCCTGGATGATGCCCGGTGCAATTCGATGGCGCGAGGCCATGCTTTTGCATTATGATCACGGGAGATAACGCGCCGCAATGCTGCGGTTTCCGTCGAGCCGTGCTGTGTATCTTAGAATGTCGGGATACGCGCCTCACTTGACCGCTATGTTAAAAACGCCACATTGAACCACGGAAAGGCCAGTCTGGCCGTATTTCAGGAAAGGGTGTCATGGCTTTCGTTCCAAATTCTCGTTCTGGCAACACACCGGGTAACGCGGGTAGCGCCAGGGTCGATACGGTCGATGCCGGTCTGCGCGCTTACATGCTCAGCGTCTATAACTGGATGACGGCCGGTCTGGTCCTAACGGGCTTCGTAGCTTTCGGTGTCGCCGAGACCTCGCTGCGGGATCTCTTCTTCCAGCAGGTCATTACCTCCGGTGGTATTGCAACCCGCCCGACAGGGCTTGGCATGCTGACCATCTTCGCCCCGCTGGCTTTCGTCATGGTCATGTCCTTCGGGGTGAACCGTCTGTCGCGTCAGGCTGCACAGGGGCTCTTCTGGGCATTCTGCGCGGTCATGGGGGCGAGCCTGTCGAACATTCTGATCGTCTATACCCATACCTCGGTCGCCAGCACGTTTTTCGTCACGGCCGCAACATTCGCGGCCATGTCGCTATGGGGCTACACCACCAAGCGTGATCTGAGCTCGATGGGGTCGTTCCTCATGATGGGGCTGATCGGGCTCATTATCGCAGGGCTGGTCAACATGTTCCTGCATAGCCCAGCCATGTCGTTCATGATCAGTCTGATCGGTGTGGTGCTGTTCACGGTTCTGACGGCGTTCGACACGCAGCGTATCCGCGCGACCTATCAATACTATCTGTCCTATGTCGGGCCAGAGGAAATGGCCAAGCGCAGTGTTTATGATGCGCTTTCGCTTTATCTGAACTTTATCAACCTCTTCACCTTTCTGCTCCAGTTTATGGGCGTTCGTAATAATAACAATGGATAGATAGTCTGATATCAGACGTCTTTATTTAACGGGGTGTCCATGTGGGGCGCCCCATTTTTGTTTATCCAGACTATTTCGGTCTAATTAACTTGCCATTTCTATCTGAACTAAATCTAAAAAATCGGCAATGAAATGCGGCGGAATTACGCATAAATGCTCCAACGCCCTGATTTCCAACGTGAATCTTTGTGGTCAAATTGTGAACAGGTCCCTTAAAACTCAGCATCAGTGCTTGCTTTGCGGGCCAATCGGGCGGAAACAACAGAACATAGCTGGGCGCTGATGCCCAGTGTGCAGGCAGGCGCGCTGACCGTTACGGTCAGTCATCCTGTCGAAGTAAGGCGAGGCAAGGACGATGCGTGTCGTGGTCGGACCCATGAATGGCACCGGCAGACGTAACGTTACATCTTCATATGATTGCGGTCGTATGATGATGTCATGTTGCGGCGCGATACGCATGGTCAACTGGAATAGGAGAGATGGATGACATCCCCTGAAGGTGTTGTCGCCATGGTCGACCAAGCCGTGGTCGGGTTGAGCGGCAGCGTAGCGCAGCCAAAGAGCTTGACGGTCGGTTCAACGAGCGGGGCAGACAATGAACAATAGACTTATGCCGAAGTTGCGGCGGCTTTTGCCGCTGGCGCCGGCACTTCTTCTCTCTGGCTGTACGCTCGATCTGCTCGATCCGCGTGGACCGGTGGGAATTCAGAACCGTAACGTCATTCTGATCGAACTGGGTGTGATGCTTTGCATCGTGATCCCGGTGATCGCCATGACGCTGTACTTTGCCTGGAAATATCGCGAGAGCAACACGTCGGCCGAATACCTGCCGAACTGGGATCACTCGACAAAGATCGAATTTTTCGTCTGGGGTGTTCCTGCTGTCGTGATCGTCATTCTGGGCGCGATCGCTATCTGGACGAGCTACACGCTCGACCCGTACCGTCCGCTTCACTCCGCCGAGGCAGCCGGCCGCAAGCCGCTGAACGTCGAAGTTGTGGCGCTCGACTGGAAGTGGCTGTTCATCTACCCGGATCAGGGTATTGCAACCGTCAACCAGCTTGCTGTGCCGGTCAACACGCCGATCAATTTCCGCATCACGTCTGACTCGGTCATGACGTCGTTCTTCATCCCGCGTCTCGGCTCGCAGGTTTATGCGATGGCCGGCATGCAGACCCAGCTTCATCTTCTGGCCAGCGCGCCGGGCGATTATCTGGGCGAAGCCGCCCACTACACGGGCCGTGGCTTCTCGGACATGAAGTTCCGTACGCTCGCCATGACGGATGACGACTTCAACCAGTGGGTCGACAAGGTCAAGGGCGCTTCTGACTCCCTCGACTCAGCCGATTACCCGCAGGTTGCAGCGCCTCAGGAAGCGGCTCCGGTCAAGTATTTCGCGCATGTCCAGCCTAACCTCTTCGACAGCATCGTGGCCAAGTACAATAACGGTACGGTCATCGACAAGTCGACCGGTCAGGTCATGCACATGCAGTCCGCCATGTCCGACATGCAGATGAAGGAATAGGGACACATGCTAGGTAAGTTAACACTTTCAGCGATACCGTTGGATGTGCCTATTCTTGTTGGCACGTTCACCGGCGTCGTCATCGCTGCTCTCGCCGTTCTGGGTGCCATCACCTATTTCGGCAAATGGGGCTATCTCTGGCGTGAGTGGCTGACCTCGGTCGACCACAAGCGTCTGGGCATCATGTATATCGTGCTTGCTCTTGTCATGCTGTTCCGCGGCTTTGCCGACGCCATCATGATGCGCAGCCAGCTCGCCCTGGCCTATAATGGCAACCCGGGCTATCTGCCCCCGCACCATTATGACCAGATCTTCTCCGCCCATGGCACCATCATGATCTTCTTCATGGCCATGGCGTTCATGACAGGTCTGCTCAATGTCATCGTGCCGCTGCAGATTGGCGCACGCGACGTGGCTTTCCCGTTCCTGAACTCGCTGAGCTTCTGGATGACCACGATCAGCGCCGTTCTGATCAACGTCTCCCTCTTCATCGGTGAATTCGCTCAGTGCGGCTGGCTGGTCTACCCGCCTCTGTCCGAGCAGCAGTTCAGCCCCGGCGTCGGTGTGGATTACTACATCTGGGCCGTGCAGCTTGCCGGTGTCGGCACGTTGCTGACTGGCGTGAACTTCTTCGTCACCATCGTGAAGATGCGCGCTCCGGGCATGGGCTGGATGAAGCTCCCCGTTTTCACCTGGACGGCTTTCGTCACGGTCGTTCTGATCATGGCAGTCTTCCCGGTTCTGACGGTTACCCTGGCCGAGCTCGCGCTTGACCGTTATCTGGGTATGCACTTCTTCACCAATGATGGCGGCGGCAGCGTTCAGCTGTATCTCTCGCTCATCTGGACGTGGGGTCACCCGGAAGTCTACATTCTGGTTCTGCCGGCCTTCGGTGTGTTCTCGGAAATCACCCAGACATTCTCGCGCAAGCCACTGTTTGGCTACCGCGTGATGGTTTACGCCACGCTTGCGATCGGCGTTCTGTCCTTCATCGTCTGGGCTCACCACTTCTTCACCATGGGCGCAGGCCCGAACGTCAACGCCTTCTTCGGCGTGGCCACGATGATCATTGCCGTCCCGACGGGCGTGAAGATCTTCAACTGGCTGTTCACCATGTATAAGGGCCGTATCCAGTTCAACGGCATCATGTACTGGGTCATCGGCTTCATGGTCACCTTCTCTATCGGTGGCATGACCGGCGTCATGATGGCGATGCCTGCAGCCGATTTCGTGCTGCATAACTCACTGTTCCTGATCGCCCATTTCCACAACGTCATCATCGGCGGTGTTTATTTCGGTTACGTCGCAGGTCTGAACTTCTGGTGGCCGAAGGTTCTCGGCTTCAAGATGAATGAGTCCTGGGGCAAGCGCGCCTTCTGGTGCTGGTTCGTCGGCTTCTATCTTGCATTCGTGCCGCTCTATATTGCCGGCTTCGAAGGCATGACCCGTCGTATGAACCATTACGACAATGCTGACTGGCATGTTCAGATGCTGATCGCTGCAGCCGGCGCCGCCGTCATTGCAGTGGGTGTTGTCTGCCAGCTGATGCAGATCTATGTCTCGATCCGCGATCGTAATCTGGCTGAGAACCGTGACTTCACGGGTGATCCGTGGAATGCCCGTACGCTCGAATGGTCGATGGCTTCGCCCCCGCCCGCTTATAACTTCGCCGTTCTTCCTGACGTTCACGGTATCGATACGTTCCATACCGAGAAGCAGATGGGCCGTCGCAGCTATGAGGGTAAGGTGCTTGCACCGATCCATATGCCGAAGAACACGGCTGCCGGCTTCTTCGTCGGTGCCTTCAGCTTCGTGCTCGGGTTCGCAGC
The DNA here is from genome assembly GCF_025995175.1 of Asaia krungthepensis NRIC 0535. GTDB lineage: Bacteria > Pseudomonadota > Alphaproteobacteria > Acetobacterales > Acetobacteraceae > Asaia > Asaia krungthepensis. The sequence continues at coordinate 162,131 of NZ_BAPV01000057.1, read as the reverse complement.
GATCTGGTGGATCTGGTGGCTCGCAGCGCTCGCCCTCGTTGGCGTGTTCGCGACGGTCATCCTGCGCAGCTTCAACAATGATGTGGACTACTATGTCCCGGTCAGCGAAATCGAACGCGACCAGGAAAACTATGTCCGCTCGCTGACAGCACAGGCGGCAGAATAACAATGGCAAATATCTCAGCAACGCCGCACGGCACCGCGCACGGCATCGATGATCACGAGCACCACAACACGAACAACGTGTTCGGGTTCTGGATCTACCTGATGACGGACTGCCTCCTTTTCGGAACGCTGTTCGCCACCTTCGCTGTCATGCGTACCCAGTTCGCTGGTGGCCCGACGGGCAAGGAGTTGTTTGATCTGGACGGGGTAGGGCTGGAGACAGCTCTCCTCCTGCTCAGCTCGATCACCTTCGGCTTCGGCATGATCTCGGCTTACGCCCGCAAGCAGGGCGCGATGCTCGCCTGGCTCGCTATCACCTTCGTGCTCGGCCTCGGCTTCCTTGTTCTCGAAGTCAAGGAGTTCGCTCACCTCATTCATGCGGGTGCCGGTCCGGATCGCTCTGCGTTCCTCTCCGCATTCTTCACGCTGGTGGCGACGCACGGTCTTCACGTGACCTGTGGTCTGGTCTGGATCGCTGTTATCATGGTCCAGAGCTTCAGCTCGCAGGTCTTCAGCACACGCTATATGGACAAGCTCCAGTGCCTGAGCCTTTTCTGGCACTTCCTGGATATCGTCTGGATCTGCGTGTTCACCTTCGTTTATCTGTTGAGTGTGATCTGATGAGCCAAGCATCGACCCATCAACACGAAGGCGAGTCTCACGGCAGCTTCGCCTCGTACATCATCGGCTTCGTAATTGCGGCCATCCTGACGGTTGCGGCTTTCGCCATCGTCGAGATGCACCTCATGTCCCCCGGCATGACCTTCGGGGTCATTGCTGCGCTGGCGGTGGTTCAGATCTTTGTCCATCTGATCTACTTCCTGCACATGAACAGCAGCTCGAGCCAGTCCTGGAACAACACGGCATTTGCCTTCGCGGTTATCTGCGTTCTGATCATCGTCGGTGGAACGGTCTTCATCATCCACGACGTCAGCATGAACATGATGTCGCGCTGACATTGACCTGCATCGTGTCTTGCCCCTGATGGGGTGAGGCATGCTGCACTAAATGCCGCGTATAAACAAAAAGGCCCGGAGGTATTCCCTCCGGGCCTTTTTGTTGTTCAGCGAGCCTCCGGGAACGGTTGGTCCGCTCCCGTATGAACCGTATGAGCCCGTTTTGTCCGGGGCATCACGGTTGATCGGCCGACATCCCCCGGGTTGAATTGCCGGGGGGGCCATAGTCCTGGTCAGTCCTTGTGAGGCTCTGGAGAAAGCATCGCTTCCTTGCCCGGTTTGTCTTTCCAGTCATCGGCATCGGGCATCGAATCGATCTTGCGTGTGATGTTCGGCCACACGGCGGCGTATTTGCTGTTGACCTCGAGCCACGGGGTCGCGCGGTCGTCACTATCCGGGAAGATGGCTTCGGCGGGGCATTCCGGCTCGCAGACGCCGCAATCGATGCACTCGTCGGGGTTGATCACGAGGAAGTTCTCGCCCGCATAGAAGCAATCGACCGGACAGACCTCGACGCAATCCGTGTATTTGCAGCGTATGCAGTTTTCGGTGACCACATAGGCCATTGGTGTCTCCGATCTTAGGCTGGGGCCGCTCGGCCCGAGATGATCCGGGAGGGCAATTCAGCCCTCGGGGAGTATGCAAAAAGGAATGCCGCAGATAGGCGGAACTTGACGTTTCTTGCAAGCATATGTTTGCCCGGGCCCGTGCGGACGCGCTTATTCCCGGTCGTCTTCCTCGATGATCTCGTAGAGTTTTGCTGCATCCGATGCAGAACCCCGCCGGGTTGCCAGAGCCACGACACGCCAGATGCGGACTCCCGCGTGCGGGAAGCCCGGCAAGCCCAGAATGTCACCGATCCTTATCTTGCTGTGCGGTTTGCTCGTCGGCTGTCGGTTGATCCTGATGCGTCCTTTTTCGATCAAAGCAGCGCAATCCTGCCGCTGACGACAGACCCGGGCATGCCAGAGCCACAGATCGAGGCGTTGGTAATCGGGAAGATCGCCACCCATCAGTTTGGCCTGGCACTCAGGCGCGCCAGAACGGCGAACGGTCCCTCCGGCTGGGTAGCGGTCGCATGAGGGCGATTGCCCCGATGCGTTTTGCGGACCGATGCGCGTTGCGGGCGGGAGGCTACCAGCATCGGCGGGGCAGGGGGGCCAAACTGGTTGGGCGGCAGCGGGACGGTCGGGCGCAGTCTGACACCGAAGTCCGGGAGGATTTCTGCAAGCTGGGCTTTGGGCAGGGCGTAGCGGGATGCGAGGTCAGATGGCACCGGGCAGGCGCCGCGCCGGGTCAGACGATGCAAGTCTCCCGATAGTTTCTCCGCGCGATCCAGCCGCAGCCATATCGTGCCTGCACGCATCCAGCCCAGAGCCTCGAGCCCGCGCGATACGGGAGCAGGGTCTTTCATGGATTGGCGCCCGACATCGGGGCTGACTGCCAAGACGACCTGGGTTGCGTCGATGGTCGGCAGAGAGACGCCTGACCAGACAGCAACCAGCCGGGCACGCAAACCCATCGCCGCCGGTTTGAGCAGGGCAGGCATGAAAAGGCCATGAGAGCAAAGGAGAATGCCGAGCCGCCGAAAATGAGCCAGATCCTGTGTGCCATGGATGCCGGGCTCGCGCGGCATGAGGGGGGCCACCCCGCCGCTCTCCATCAGGCGATGGACTACGCCGCGCAGCGGGGCGGAGGCGCGTGGCTGTGCCGCCAGCGCGTAGAGAGGAGCCAGTACGGTTCGGATGCGGGTCTGTACGAAGGTGGTCAAGCGCTCCTGAACGAGGTCACGCTGCTTTGTATCGGCGAATTCACCCCCAAGGATCTGGATCGACGGAGACAGAATGGCGGCACCGCGCGTGAGTCTGGCGATGACTGCGTCTTCCCAGGCCAGATGTCCATTCGCCGTATCGAGTGAGAACGCGTCATCCGGCGAGGCGACAAGCGCCTGAACGCGCCGGGGGATTTCATGCAGCAAGGCGCGCCGTCCCGCGCGAAGCATCAGCTTCTTCTCTGGAAGGGTATCTTCCTGATCCGGCTTCAGGGTGAAGCCTTCGATCGTGCCGACTGAATGGCCTTCGACGATGACCTGTCCTTCACGGGTGACGGCCGATAGCAGATCTCTCGAACCCTCGTGATCGAGCCTTCGCAGCAACGACGTCGCGCGACGATCGACGAAGCGCGCGGTCAGGCGCTCGTGCAGCGCATCAGACAACAGGTCCTCGACTTCCCGAGTGCGCTCCTGCCAGTGAATGGCCCGATCGCTCCAGTCCGTTCTCGCAGCCACATAGGCGCAGACCCGGATCCCTGTCAGCCGATGCATGAGGGTATCGATGTCGCCCTCAAGGCGCGAAAATCCGCTGATATGGGAGTCGAACCATTGGGGCGGGATGCCGCCATCATTGAGCAGGTGCAGGAATAGTCTGTGGCAGAGCCGCACATGGGAGTCGTCACCCAGCTTCCTGAAATCGGGGATCTGGCAGACATCCCATAACAGGCTCGTGGCTTTCTTCCCGCGCGCGGCATCCCGTATCTCAGCCTCTCCGGAGAGGCTCTCGAGTGTCAGCACGTCCGATGCAGGTCGACCGGCAACAAGCCCGCGTTTCGGAGGGGCTGCGTTGAGGCTGTTCAGCAAGGCAGCGGGAGAGCCGAAATCGAGAGCGGCATTACGCCAGCTCACGCGTTCGACAGGGTCGAAGCGATGCGCCTCGATGGCATCGACGAGGGCGTCCGACATGGGACGGGCTTCGCCCGTGGTGCCGAATGTGCCGTCTTTCATGCCGCGTCCGGCACGTCCGGCGATCTGGGCACATTCCTGAGCGGTCAGAGGACGCAGGGAGGAGCCATCGAATTTGGTCAAGGAGGCCAAGGCGACGTGGTTCACGTCCATGTTCAGTCCCATCCCGATCGCATCGGTGGCAACCAGATAGTCCACGTCCTTGTTCTGGTAGAGCTCGACCTGGGCGTTACGCGTGCGGGGTGAGAGTTGCCCCATGATCAGGGCACATCCACCGCGACGTCTGCGGATGATTTCAGCGATTGCATAGACTTCGGCCGCCGAGAAAGCCACGATGGCCGAGCGCGCAGGCAGGCGGGAAAGCTTCGTATGTCCGGTATGGATCAGGCTCGACAGACGCGGTCTCGTATCGATCTCGATCCCGGGCACGAGACGCTGGAGCAGGGGGCGTATGGTTTCGGCCCCCAGAAAGAGGGTTTCGACATTCCCGCGCGCATTGAGCAGGCGATCGGTGAACACATGCCCTCTGTCAGGATCGCTGCTGAGCTGGATTTCATCGACAGCGACGAACTCGACCCTGCGCGTCAGGGGCATGGCCTCTGTCGTGCAGGAGAACCAACGTGCCTCGGGCGGGACGATCTTTTCCTCACCCGTGATCAGCGCCACATGGCGAGACCCCTTGATACGCACCATGCGCTCGTAATTCTCGCGCGCAAGCAGCCGGAGCGGAAAACCGATTATCCCCGATTCATGAGCCAGCAGGCGCTCGAGAGCATAATGGGTCTTGCCGGTATTTGTCGGTCCCAGCACGGCGCGAACACGGCGGGGCATGAAATGGTGCTGGGGCGTCATGTCATGATGCTTGTGCATGAGGAAGGGAATTGCAAGACACTGAAGAAACGGTCGCAAGGACGCCGCAACCGAGGCGGCGACCGGAACGAGAAGGAAAGGTGGAGAGCCATGCGCAAGCCGGAGATGATCTGTCTGGTCAGTCAGACAGGAAACGCGCGAGACGTGCATATTGTCACTCCGGGCAGCGAGATCAACTCTCTGCTGGGCGCGCATGCTGCGGCGCTGATCGAGATGACCGGAGCGCTGGAACCCGGACAACTTTATCTGGTTCCGGGCAACGACGGGGTTAAGCACGCTGTGTTTGTCGCCGATGTCCTGTCTCGCGATGCCGCACGGTTCGGGGTGCTGGCCACGCAGTTGCCACCGGGGGCATGGCAATTACGTCTCGACTCCGGATTGCAGGAATCAGCACCCGGGCTGGAGGCCGAGATCGTCCTCGGCTTCTGCATGGGGGCGTATCGTTATGCTGTGGGGCCCGAACTGGAGTTCCCGGTCAGGCTCGTCATGCCAGAGGGTCGGGAAAATGCTCTGGGGGGAGCCCTGGCAATGGCGCAGGCCATTTGGCTCGGGCGTGATCTTGTCAACATGCCTGCCAATCTGCTTGGGCCGCAGGAACTCGCCGTGGAGGCAGCGCGTGTGGCGCGCCAGCACAAGGCCGAGGTCGAGATCATCGCCGGTCAGGCTCTTGCCGCCGCCTATCCCTGCCTTGCAGCAGTCGGCGCCGGGTCTGACCGGCCTGCTCAGGTCGTCAGAATGACATGGCAAGGAAGTCAGGCCGGGCCGTCTGCACCGCTTTTGTCGTTGGTCGGAAAAGGTGTGTGCTTCGACACCGGGGGGTACGATATCAAGCCAGCCAGCGGCATGCTGCGCATGAAAAAAGATATGGGGGGCGCGGCGCTCATGCTCGCCCTCGCTCATGTCATCATGGCCGCCGATCTCCCCCTGCGCCTCGAGTTGCGGCTCGGCTGCGTCGAGAACAGTATTTCAGGTCACGCCATGAGGCCGGGCGATATTCTCACCACGCGCGCCGGTTTGACGGTTGAAGTTGGCAATACCGACGCGGAGGGAAGACTGGTCCTGAGCGATCTGCTCACGGAGGCCTGCGAATCCTCCCCCGACTGGCTTGTGAACGCAGCGACCCTGACGGGCGCCGCACGCGTCGCCCTCGGCCCGGATCTGCCTGCGCTGTTCTCCAATGATCCGGAATTTGCCCAAATCCTGCTCCAGGCCGGACAGGAGACCGGCGATGCCATGTGGCAATTGCCACTCTGGCATGGCTACGACGCATGGCTCCGCCGCAAAAATGCCCATCTTGGCAATGTGACCGACAAGCCGATGGCAGGGGCGATTACGGCTGCGCTGTTCCTTCAGCGTTTCGTCGAACCCACTGTAAAATGGGCACATATCGACACTTATGCGTGGAATGACAGTGCCAAACCGGGTCGCCCTGAGGGGGGAGAAACGCTTGCACTTCGCGCCCTCATGGACGCAACATTACGAATGATTAATGAAAAGACGCGGTGAGTGTAGGCTTAGTCACTGATCTTCAACAAAAAGATACTAAACCGATTTCAAAAACGAACCTATATGAATGCGTATCGTTCGACGCATGTTGTAGGAATGCAACGCTAATCGGGATCAACCCGCTTCATTCCTAAAGCAAGCGCCGTGAGGACACGCACCCAAGGCGTGGCGCCCATCAATGTCATCGGACATTTTCGGGGTGGCTTACTTGGGCGACGGGTAAGACCATTAGCCGCGCTGCGAGCGCGATGCATTGAGGAGTTTTTTCGATGGCCCAGGCACAGAATGACCAGATGCTTAACCTCCTGCGCGACACGATCGTTTCGCTGGTCCGTAAGGATGGCCCTGATCTCTCGGCACGCCAGCTCGGCGTTTTCCTGACCTGCTATCTGCAGGATGGCGCTCACACGGTTCGCGGTCTGGCGCAGGAACTGAATGTTTCCAAGCCGGCAATCACCCGTGCACTGGACCGTCTTGGCGAGCTCGATCTCGCCCGCCGCAAGGTCGATCCGCTGGATCGTCGTTCGGTTCTCGTCCAGCGCACGCTCAAGGGCTCGGCATTCCTGCGTGAAATGCGTTCGCTAATGAGCGAAGCCTCCGGCACGGCCAAGCCCGCCGCCAAGACGGGCCGTGGCACCGTCGAGCGTATGACGGTCCGCCGCATCGCTGGCTGAAAAAGTCATCTCGCGGGGCCATTCCCCGCTCGGATGCGAGAAACCGCCTTCCTCCGGGATGGCGGTTTTTTCTGTGCTCGCGCCCTCGGTTGGGGCAGGCTGACCTCTGAAATCACCAGTTCTCTGGGGAGGAAGGGGCACGATGGCCATGTTGCGGGAATTCGATACGGATAATCTTTCCTTTCGCCTCCCTGCCCGGAGAGATTTCAACGATCTTGCCGCGATGCGCGCGGACCCCGTGGTCGCCCGATATACCTCTCTCCACCCTGCGTCCGAGGCCGATTCCTGGGATCGCCTGATGCGATACAGGGGCTATTGGGAAATTCTGGACTTTGGTTACTGGTTCGTTCGGGAAAAGGCGTCTGGCCGCTTTGTCGGCACGATGGGTTTTGGCGAGACCCGGCGGGGAATTGAACCGTCTCTTGACGGATTTCCGGAGGCCGGATGGGTCCTTGCCTCATGGTGCCATGGCAGGGGCTATGGGACAGAGGGAGTTCCGGCCATCCTGCACTGGCTGGACACATACACGCCCCACAAAGCCACACGCTGCATCATTGATCCGGAAAATACCGCCTCGATGCGTCTTGCGGCCCGAAACGGGTTCGAACCGCTGGGCAGGGCGCTCTACCAAGGCACCGAGATCGTAATCTTCGAGCGCCGTAGGCTTTGTCCGTGAGGCTCAGCAGACGGCGTCAAGCGGCGCTGACGGAAGAGATGCGTAGTCAGACTTCTTCACCATTTTCCAAGGTCGCGGCCCCGTGCACGTTGGATCACGAAAGCGGTCCACAGGAGTTGCGGAGCAAGCAGCGCGATGAGCCGGAACCATAAGGGCCAGGGCTGAAGACAGATCCCTCCACCCCATACTGCAAAGACCCAATGCACCACGGTGACGACGACCGGCGAGACGCCGCTACGAACCGCAAGCTGATAAAGATGGCTGCGATGAGCCTGTGCCAGTGCATCGCCTGCCAGGGCTCTGCGCAGCAGAGTGAAGGCAACATCGTAAAGAACCCCGCATAGAAGGAAAGGCAGGATCAGCCTGTACGGCGTGACAAGCCCGGCCTCGATGCCGAGCCAGGCGAGGGCCAGCCCGGCACCCTGACTGCCCACATCGCCCATGAAGATCCGGGCTCTGGGAAAATTGAAAGGGAGAAAGGCGAGCAGGGTAACCGCAAGAATCAGCGCAGCATGGGCATCTGCGATTGCCCCGACCCTCGTGAACACGAGAGCGAGAGCAAGAGCACTAATAGCCATGACGCCGGAGGCTAAACCGTTGATGCCGTCAATGAAATTGAGTGCGTTGGTCGTATAAACGAGCCAGATGAAGCCTGCTCCGAACGCAATGAGGCCTAGGGTCCAGCCTGTACCGAGGAGGGCTGGCAGGCCCGCGATGCTGAAACTGCCGCTGACGATGTCAGCGAATGCCGAGGCGCCACCGCCCGGTAACGGCATCAGACCCACCCCGAAAAGCACCAGAACGGCGGCAATGCCTTGCATGCCGAGTTTGAGTGCCGCGCGATAGGAATGAACATCGTCCAGCCATGAAAACAGGGCTAGAAGTGCCACGCCCGACAAAGGCAGCAGCAAGGCGGGTCCCGGCAGATCTCCCTGTGTCCAGAGCTGCGAGAGCGGGAACACGAGCAGGAATCCCGTAACCACACCGATCCCGCCGCCTTTTGGGGTAGGGCGGGCATGCGAACTGCGATGGCCAGGCACATCCATCACCCCGACACGGATCATGTGGGTGATCAGGGCAGCGCTGAGGCTGGCAGCGGCAATGCAGCAGAGGATCAGGGGTATCATGGTCGGATCCGGCATTTTGTGACAGGCTCGGACAGGCATCGTATCTGCCCATCGCGACAAAAGAATTTTCGGGGCTATAAGAGGCGTGTGAACGCGAAGCAACAACCCCATAGCCCGGTCCCTCCTTCCCGATCCTTGGCCCCTCGTCATCGATCTCGCGGGCGTATCGCCGTCAATGTGATGGCGGATGGGCTGATCTCAGGCATCGCCGCGCCAGTGGCGCGGTTTCTTGCCGCCCCTCATGACGGGCTGCTTCATCCGCTGTGGTTCATCGCGGGCGGCGCCATTACACTCCTTGTCAGTGGCCTTCCTTTCAGAATTCCGCAGCAATACTGGCGTTTTTCCGGCGTGGCCGACCTGCGTGGCATTGCTGCCGCTTCTATTGGGGGGGCGGCCCTTTTCTCGCTCACGCTTTGGCTCTCCGGCTTCCCCCTGCCGTCGCCAACCTTTCCCCTGATCTATGCTCTGGTGCTTCTGGTCGGGCTGGGGGGAGGGCGGCTTTTGACCCGCTTGTACGGGCGTATGCGTCAGCAAGCCCAGGGTCAGGCAAAACGCGTCCTGCTGGCGGGTTCCGACCTCAGCGCGGACCTGTTCCTGCGCGCGCTCGAACGCGCACCCGAAGCACGATATGAAGTGTTGGGCCTGCTCACGCGGTCACCGGGGCAGCAGGGGCGGCGTTTGCAGGGGGTGCCTATTCTGGGCACGACAGACGATCTGAGCGACGTGCTTGCCCGTCTTGCAGACAGCGATTCCGCGCCTGAAACCCTGATTGTCACCGATCCCGAGTGGCGTGGATCGCAGCTTTCGGTCGTGCTCGATGCCGGTCAAGCCCGCGGTATCTCCGTGCAGCGCGCGCCTTCCCTGACCAATCTGACCCCTGCACAGGAAATCCAGATGCGCCCGATTGCGCTCGAGGATCTTCTCAACAGGCCCGAAGTGCCGCTGGACCGCGAAGGCATGGCGCGGCTGATCCAGGGGCAGGTGGTGATGGTCACGGGAGCAGGCGGAACGATCGGGTCGGAGCTGGCCCGTCAGGTAGCGCAGTTCGGCCCAAGCCAGCTTCTGCTGCTCGATCACGGGGAATATGCGCTGTGGCAGATCGATCTGGAGCTCTCGGAGCTGTTTCCCCATGTGTCGCGCCATGTGATCGTTGGCAATATCCGTGACGCGCAGCGTATCGGCGAGGTCTTTGCCCACCACAGGCCCACGCTGGTTTTTCACGCAGCGGCGCTCAAGCATGTGCCGATTGTCGAGACGAATCCCTGTGAGGGCGTTCTGACCAATGTCATCGGCACCCGTATCGTCGCCGATGCGGCTATACGTCATGGGGCGTCGGCCATGGTGCTGATCTCGAGCGACAAGGCGGTCAACCCCTCGAGCATCATGGGAGCAACCAAGCGATGCGCCGAGATCTACTGCCAGGCATTGGCGGCAGAGGCGGAGGCGCGGGGATCGATATTCCGCTGCGTGACTGTGCGCTTCGGCAATGTGCTCGGGTCGACCGGATCGGTCGTGCCCCTGTTTCGCCGCCAGCTCGAGCAGGGCGGTCCACTGACCGTCACGCATCCGGACATGACGCGCTACTTCATGACCGTGCCAGAGGCTGTCGGTCTCGTATTGCAGGCCAGTGTGCGCGGCACAGCCACGCGAAGACAGAAGGACGAGACCGATCTGCGTCTGCAGCAGGGGGGAATATTCGTTCTCGACATGGGCGAGCCGGTGCGGATTCTGGACCTTGCGCGGCAGATGATCCGTCTGGCGGGTCTGCGTCCGGATGAGGATGTGGCGATCCGCTTCACCGGATTGAGGCCGGGCGAGAAGCTGTATGAGGAGCTTTTCCACGGCCGCGAGGCTCCAGTGCCCACCGATGCTCCGGGCCTCAAGATGGCGACCCCCCGCCTGATCGATCTCGAGGCTGCCACCGTGCTGCTGCAACGCCTCGAGGCGGTCAGCCTTGTGGATGATGTATCCGATGCGCTGACGATCATTCAGGATCTTGTGCCGGAATTCGCCCATAATCCTTTGGGGGAGGTACGACATACGACACCGCCCCGGCTGCCCGAGGGACGCGGCCAGGCTTCGGGAAATCAGGCTTTTGTGCCATAGTCATGCGCGATACAGGACCGGCCCGTCACTGGCCGCACAGGGAAAACAAGGTGCCATGAGCGATAAAGCCCCCATCTCCTTTCTCGATCTGCCCAGACAGCAGGCGCGTCTGGGCGCGCCTTTACGCGCACGGATCGATACGGTTCTCGAGCACTGCAAATTCGTCATGGGGCCGGAAGTGGCCGAACTCGAGTCACGTCTTTGCGCCTATAGCGGCGCACAGCATGCGGTCAGTGTTTCCTCCGGGACTGATGCCCTGCTGATGGTCCTCATGGCTGAGGAAATCGGCCCGGGCGACGCCGTGTTTCTGCCCGCCTTCACCTATACGGCAACTGCAGAGGTCGTGCTCCTGCTCGGCGCGACGCCGGTCTTCGTCGATGTGGATCCGCGCAGTTTCCAGATCGATCCCGCCAGTCTGCGTGACCGCCTGGCCTCGATACGCGCGCAGGGCGAGCTTGAGCCGCGCGTGATCATCGGGGTCGACCTGTTCGGCCAGCCTGCCCCATGGGCGCAATTGCGCGACATTGCCGAGGCCGAAGATGTGCTGCTCATGGCGGATTGCGCCCAGGCATTCGGGGCGTCTCTCGACGGGCAGAAACTCGGGCGTGAGGCTCTGGCCACCACGCTGTCTTTCTTCCCCTCCAAGCCTCTCGGCGCCTATGGCGATGGCGGAGCAATCCTGACCGATGATGCGGAGCGCGCCGCACTTTATCGCTCGCTCCGCACCCATGGCGAAGGGCGCACGCGCTATGAGGTGCTGCGTATCGGGCTCAATGGCCGCCTCGACACGCTTCAGGCGGCGATTCTGCTGGCCAAACTCGACGTTTTCGAAGACGAACTGAAGCGTCGCGACGCCATCGCCTCTCGTTATGACGCTGCACTCTCGGGGCTCGTTCAGACGCCATATCGCATCGCCCATTCGGAAAGCGCATGGGCCATTTACTCGATCCTGCTTCCGGATGCCGCCACGCGTGACGCGCTGCAGGCCAGCCTGGGAGACGCCGGAATTCCCAGCGTCGTCTATTACCCTCGCCCGCTTCATGAGCAGCCTGCCTATGCCGAGCATCATGACGAAACCGTCTCATTGCCGGTTTCCGAAGAGCTTGGTGCGCGTATCCTTGCCTTGCCGCTTCATCCTGAGCTGACTGACCCAGAGATCGACCGGGTGATCGGGGCGGTGCAGGCGTTCTTCAGCCAGGCGGATGCGAAGCCTGTGACACAGGAGCAGGGCGCTTGAGGAAGGAAACACTCCTCGTTGTCGGGTTCGTGGCGGTGGTCCTGTCCACCGTGGCCGTGATCTGGTTCTTCGCGTTGCCAGCGTTACGCCCGGTACGCTTCGAGCCGGTCAGCGATGTGACGCTCACGATCGAGCAGACCAAACAGAGTCGCATTCTCAGTGTGGCCGAGACACACGAACTCAATCTATGGCTTCAGGCCCACACCCATGGCTGGGCGCCTCTGACTTCGCCCGCGCCATCGACGGGGGATGTTGTCATAAGCGGGCATATCCGGGATGGAGAAGCCTTCGAGCTTGCGCTCTGGACGGGGGTGAGCGGGGCTGACTGGAACAACACGGCGATCACCAGAGCCAATCCGAAGGCAAGGTTCAAGGTCCAGAGTTTCGGAGACGAAGACTGGGCGGCTCTCAGGCGCCTGATCGATGGTCAGGGCTTCGCGAAAACCGACGTACCCTGAGCCTTTCATGGCGACAGGAGCGGGCAGGCGACGCTGTCCGTTCCTCATTCCGCCTCAAAGCTGTGTAGGCATCTGCCTTGAACTTCAGGGGCAGGGCGCTTGCGCTTTCTCGGCGCGACACTTTTGTGCGGCTGTCATGAAGCCATAAACCGCTGCGCTGAACGGCGCCTTGACCGTGTCTGTCTGCCAGCTTTCCATATCGGCATACATGGAGGCGGCCTTGCTCCAGTGCTCCTTGCCAAGAGCGTCGAGCATAGGTTGCTGAAGCTGCAGCCATTCTCCAAGCAGATTCTGCGCCTCTGCGGATGCGGGATCGATATTGCGTTGGACAGCGTGCTCCACTCGCGCGATCAGGGATTCCCAGCTGTGCTCGTACGTCGTTCGGGCGTCATCGGGGAACAGTGCCGCGCCCACGCTTTGCCAACGATCCCATTCTTCCTCAGAGAAAGAGTAACGCTTCGCAATGTCCTTGTAGTCCTGGTTTGTCATGATTTTCTGCGCCTCATTGATCAGGGAACAGAGCCCGTCCACATCCGGCACCGCGCAGTTTTCCATGAGATCGCGTGTCTGGTGCAGGCGGCGCAACATGGCCGCGATCTCGCGCTGCTTGGCTGTGAGATGCTGGATCTGGGTGTCGATCAGGCTCCGGGAATCGAGAGAGGGTTCGAGCATGGCTGCCGAGATTTCCGACAGGCGATATCCCGATTGTTTGAGCACCATGATCTTTGTGATCAGGGCGACGTCGTCGGCGCCATAGACACGGCGCCCCGCTTCGGAGCGTCGGGGTACGATCAGCCCTTTTTCTTCGAGATGCCGCAAGCTACGGATGGAAAGACCGCACTGGGTGGCCATTTCGCCGATTGAGCGATCGCGCATTGTCAGAGTCCCTCTCTTGTCTCCGGCCTGACCATGCGCTGCTGACATAGTGTAAGGAGCAAGAGAAAAATCTCGCGAACGCGTGAAGGGGACAAGCGTCTCGCGTGTCAGCGGCGCGAAGCAGGCGGCGGCCACGTCAGTTCGTCAGCGGCATTGAAAAAACAGACGTTCGGGAGATCCGGAGATGCCCGGCGCTCGATAAAGCTGCTGTTCCCGGGGCGCCCTGACCGACGTGCCCTTAATTGCTGCCACTCAGGGTTTCGGTGGAGGTCACAGCGGGCTGCCGGCCCGGCACTGTCGGTGAGAAGAAGCTCCCAGCAAGACAGGGAGCTTCAGGAATAGGGGATTACCGCGCGCCATCCTTGGAAAGGGGGGCGTCCCCCATGGTCTCACCGGTCCTCATGTCATCTGCCAAAGGTGCTGTTCCCTTGTCGCCGATGGCGAGAAGCGCGGCGGTGAGGGGAGAGGCAAGGATGAGGCCGGGGACGCCCAGGATAGTCCCGAAGACTGTCTGGGACAGGATCGCGAGTGCCGGCGGCATATGAACGGCGTGACGCTGAATGAGCGGGGCGAGGACATTGCCTTCCAGAAACTGGATGACGCAGTAGAGCCCGGCGACCATCAGACCGGTTCGGGTGCCTTGCGAAAGGGCGATCAATACGGCGGGGATAGCTCCAAGAATGGCACCGATATACGGGATGAAGTTGCACAGACCGGCCACGACGCCGAGTGCCATGGCCAGCGGGACCCCGAGCACGGCCAATCCGATCCCTGAAGCCAGGCCGACAGCGAGCATGTCGAACGCCTGCCCGATTGTCCACGACCAGAGCGTTGTGCCGGCCGTGAGAATGAGTTTGCGCGCTACGGGTCGATGGCTTTCGGGGACGAGACGCAGCATGCCGTCGACATAGATTGCGGGAGACATCGCGAAATAGAGCCCGGCAATCAGAATGACAGCGATCGTCCCAAGCAGGCCAAAAGCACTGGAGAGAATGCCAGTCACGGAATTTGCCAGCCCTGCCCCAAGGGAGGGCCCGCTCCCTGCCTCGTTGCCGCCGAGGGACTTGGGCAGATGATCGAGCGCGAACTGGCCCCATGTGCTGGTGCTCATCTGGCTGCGCACCTGACCGTATTGCGTGACGAGGGCCTGCTTCAGCTTGACGAACTGATCGCCGATCTGCGGCCCGCTGAAGTAGAAAAGCGCTGCAATAGCGAGAAGAATGACGAGAGCGACGAGCCCCACAGCCAACTGATAGGGGATACGCACACGGTCGCGTAGAATGCGTGCCAGACCGTGAAGGATAACCGCGAATAATGTGGCCGCAAATATGACCATCAGCACATCGCCTATGAGCCACAGCGCCAGCACAACGATGGTCACAATGAGAGTGAAACGCAGGATCTTGAAGATCCGTGTCAGCTCAAGCCCGGCCCCTTGGGCGTCGTCATGATGAGTTTCGGACATCGTCTCTCTTTTCGTTAATCTTCTGTCCTGTAACGATAAAGTCTAGCCGCGGTTTGCTTCATCTATCTCTGCTTCAGCAGCGAGCCAGCGTCCTTCTGCCGCCTGCTCCTCTAGCCTCAGGGCGGCAAGTCTCGTGTTGAGTTTGGTGATCTCGCTGGCGTCGCTTTTTTCGTAGAGCGCAGGATCTGCCAGGCGGCTCTCGATGCGTCCCCGTTCCTTGCCAAGCTGCTCCAGAAGATGCTCGGCCGCTTTGGCCTCCTTGCGCAGGGGGGCGAGGGCCTTGCGCAGTTCTGCGCGGTCACGGCGCTGATCCTTGCGTCCTGCACTGTCAAGGTCACTCTCGGGTCTGGTATCGCTTGCAGCCTTGCGTGCGCGGTCGATCAGCCAGGTTCTGTACCCGTCCATATCATCATCAAAAGGCGTTATCGTGCCGTCATCGACCAGCCAGAGGCGATCGGCGACAGACTCGACCAGATGGGAATCATGGCTGATGAGGATCACCGCCCCTTCGAAATCGCATAGCGCCCGGATCAGGGCATCGCGCGCATCGAGGTCGAGATGGTTCGTTGGCTCATCGAGCAGCAGGAGATGCGGCGCGTTACGCGTGGCAAGGGCCAGGAGAAGTCGTGCCTTCTCGCCCCCCGAAAGATCGCCGACGCGCGATTCCGCCTTGCCGGCATCGAGGCCGAAGCGGTCGAGCTGGGCTCGCACCGCGACGGGTGTGGCGTCGGGCATCGCGCGGCCCATATGGTCGATGGGCGTGTCGGTCAGAATCAGTTCATCGCCCTGATGCTGGGCGAAATATCCGATCCTCAGCCGGGAGGAATGGTTGACGCTCCCGGCCAGGGGCGCCAGACGGCCGGCCAGCAGCTTCGCAAAAGTCGATTTGCCTTTGCCATTCTGTCCGAGGAGGGCGATGCGGTCATCGAGATCGAGACGGCAGGAGAGCTGGGAGAGGACAGCCTTTCCGTCATATCCTACACTCACCTTGTCGAGCGAGAGCATGGGCGGCGGCAGCGGTGTGGGTTCGGGGAAAGCGAACCGGGTCGGCGTGTCCTCGACCACTGAGTCGATCTGCGGCAGCCGGGCCAGGGCTTTCAGGCGAGCCTGCGCCTGTCGCGCTTTTGTTGCTTTTGCCCGGAAACGGTCGACGAAAGACTGCATATGGGCGCGCTGGGCGGCCAGACGCTCTGCGGCGCGGTTCTGCTGAAGTGCCTGTTCCGTACGGATACGAATGAACTCGTTATAGCCTCCCGGTGTGAGGCTGAGCTTCCCCTTGTCCAGATGGGCGATGGAATCGACCACACTGTCGAGCAGGGATCGGTCATGGCTGACGACGATGGCCGCGCCCGAGAAGGATTTGAGCCAGTTTTCCAGCCAGATCGTCGCTTCGATATCCAGATGGTTCGTCGGTTCGTCAAGCAGCAGCAGGTCCGGGTTCAGGAAGAGGGCAGTCGCCAGGGCAACGCGCATTCGCCATCCGCCGGAAAATGAGGAGACGGGCCGAAGCTGTGCGTCGTGGTCGAAGCCAAGGCCGGAGAGGATGCTCGCTGCGCGCGCAGGTGCCGTGTGGGCATCGATCACCAGCAACCGCTCGTGAATATCGGCCAGACGAGTCGGATCACTCATGGTTTCCGCGTCGTGCAGCAGACGTGCGCGCTCGAGATCGCCCGCAAGCACCGTCTCGATGAGGGATGCGTCGCCGTCGGGCGTTTCCTGTTTCACGCGCCCCATGCTTGCCCGGTTCGACAACTGTATCGTGCCTCCGTCGGGGTGGAAATCGCCTGCGATAGCCGCAAGCAGGGTGGACTTGCCGGCGCCGTTGCGGCCAACGAGTCCTACCTTGCGACCGGGGTCGATGCTCAGGGAGGCATTATCGAGGAGGACGCGTCCCGCAATACGCAGGGTCAGGTCGGTGATGGTCAGCAGGCTCACAGTATCTTCCCGGACAATTTAGGACGCGTTTTGATGTCAAGCGGACTATCAGGAAGTCCTGTTTTGCTCTAGGGGAAGGGCGTTCATCGCTTTTCTTTTTTCACGCAGGAGATGCCTCATGGCCCTGGAACGCACCCTTTCGATCATCAAGCCCGACGCGACCCGCCGCAATCTGACCGGCAAGATCAACGCCGTGTTCGAAGAAGCTGGCCTGCGTATCGTCGCGCAGAAGCGCATCAAGCTGACCGAAGACCAGGCCAAGGCCTTCTACGCGGTTCACGCCGAGCGCCCCTTCTATGGCAGCCTCGTCGCTTCCATGCTGTCCGAGCCGGTCGTAGTGCAGGTGCTGCAGGGCGATAATGCCGTTGCGCATCACCGCGAAGTCATGGGCGCCACCAACCCGGCCCAGGCCGCTGAAGGCACCGTGCGCAAGCTCTATGCAGAGAGCATCGAAGCGAACTCGGTTCACGGTTCCGACAGCCTCGAGAACGCGAAGAACGAAATCGCTTTCTTCTTCGCTGAGACCGAAATCCACGCCTGAGTTCCATACTCTTGCAAGATTGAAGAAAGGCGGCTCAAAAGCCGCCTTTTTTTGCATCTGAGAGCCCGCAAAAGGCTTCTACCCAGCGTCGTGGCAGGCTCACCTGACGCTCGGACGCGAGTTCTGTGTCTCGAGCCCGGCACGCTGTGCTGGTTTTTAAATCCAATTCCGTCTCGATCATGGCACCATTTTTATTCGGAGATGCCGACACTCCCGGCCGGGACGGGCGCTTCGATGCGGGTTTCACGAGCGCGTCATTTGCAAAATCCTAACCGGGTAAGGCCTAGCGTGATACTGCTTATTGACGTTGAGACAGCCGAAGTATGAGAAAATCTTCGCAACCCTGCACAATTTGTTAAATTACACGCTCTTTGCGATGGTAAGGGATTTTGGGCTGATCAATCGTCAAAAGACGGCGTAAGGCAAAGAATCTGATGACACAGTACAGAGCGGATAAAGAATCAATAACTGATTCTAAAAATAGTGAATATAAAGATAATATCATTTGTTTCCCTACTCGTTTGCGTCACAGGAATACGAATGACCGGGAAATTCCCGATCCATTTATTGTCGTATCAACCGATGATGGGCGTATTTGCGATCGTCTTGGAATGTCTGGCGATGAGTGCTGTTACATCCTTCCGCCGCGGGTCAATAGTGTCTCTTTTGACTTTGCGGATACCGGTTCTGGCCTGACAGACAGGCAGCATGGTCGACGCCTCCCGAAGCTCGCCCGCGTTATTCTCTCCGAAGCAGATGGCATTTCCGAGATCGATGTCCCGATGGATGGAGAATTTACTACAGCGCAGGGTGGAAATATGGAAATGAGATGGATCATTGCCGGACGCAAACTCATTCTGGGGAGACGCACGCCCGAGCATGTCGCGCTGCTGTCTCTCAAGCTGGCCATTCCAGAGCACTGACGCATCGGACGCTCTGATGCAGAGAGCGTGCAGCCGCGATGACAAGACGCTGAGGGGCTGAGCGTGTCGGGCGATCACCCGACGGAAGGGGATGATTGAGTACGCCGCAAGCGCCATGCACGCCACAGACGACCATCGATAGCGGCCAGACCGCCGCCTATCAGTAACAGTCCTGCGATCGCGTACCAGCGTACCGTTTCCCCGAGGAAAAGGCTTCCGAGCCCGAGAGCCATGATGGGGAGGAGAAACGTGACCAGAGAGAGGTTTGTGGCACCCGCAGTGGCAAGCAGCCTGAAATACAGAATAAAGGCCAGCGCCGTGCTGAGGAGGGCGATGCCTCCAAAAGCGGCCCATACCTCGACGGGGAGGGATGACATCCGCCATGGATGATCGACAAGGAACGAGAGCGGCAGGGCGATCAGGGTACTTGCGGTGAGTTGTCCGGTGGCGAGCTGAAGCGGTGCCATAGTTCTGAAGCGCCGGGCATAGACACCGCCGAATCCGTAGCTGAGCGCCGCGCCGAGACACGCGCAATCGCCCAGCACTGAAGACTGTCCCCCGTTGTTGAAGAGCGCTGGACCTATCAGGACGCTCACTCCGACGAACCCCATGACGATTCCGACAATCTTGCCCCAGCGCAGTTTCTCGTCATGGGTCATAAAGTGCGCCACGATAATCGTGAAGACAGGTGTGGTTGCGTTCAGGATTGCTGCCAGACCGCTGGAAATCCTCGTTTCGCCAAAGGCAATGGCGGAAAACGGAATCACGTTGTTCAGGGCACCAAGGACGATGAGACGCCGCCATAGGGCTGCATCCAGTGGCAGAGGCGTGCCTTTTGCAAGCAGGAGAAGATTGAGAGCAATGGCGGCAAGGCCCACCCGGCCGAGAACGACGGTAAAGGGGGGGACGTGAGCGACCAGGATCTTGAAAAAGAAAAAGGATCCGCCCCAGAGCAGAGCGAGAACGAGCAGGAGAAGCCACTCTTCCACTCCCATACCGCGTTCGTGCTGGTGATGCATGATGTGCTCTCGTATCAAAATCCGGTTCCTGGATGAAATCCGGGTGGCATGATGGCATGTTGTCATTCGCCATGCATCCGCGTCCGGCGCGCTAAGCCTGCTGAACCCCGGACGCGTGATCGGAAATTCCCACCACGCTTGAAGGCGTCAAGTCCCGTCCCCCGGCACAGAAACCCAGCGGAAAGGCAACATGGTTCACACGCTTCCTGCGCTCGGTCCACGCATCATCGTGATGGGGCCTTCTAACAGCGGCAAATCGACCCTGTCACTCGCTCTGGCAGGGCGGCTTGGCCTGCCAGTCATACATCTGGACCTGCTCCGTTTCGAAGCGGGGGGATTTGAGACGATGCGCCCGCTTGAGGCATTTCACGACGATCATCAGCGAATCATCGAGCAGGAAAGCTGGATCATCGAGGGAAATTACTCGTCCTGCCTGTCAGAGCGTCTCGAGCGCGCCACCGGGGCGATTCTGCTCGATTGCTCGACGATACGAAGCCTGTATCGCTATGTGAGGCGCTGTCGTCATGCGGGGCAGCGGGCGGGGGGATTTCCCGGTGCAGGAACCGAGCCCATACGCCTGAGCATGATCCGGCACATCATCGGCCCGACCCGTCGTAACAGGCGGCGCTATCGTGATGTTTTCGACAGGATAGCGCTGCCCTGCGTCATTCTCGAAACGCCTCATGCAACGCGGGCATTCATCGCGCAGGAGGCGTCATGGGCATTGCAGAGGGGCTCGACTGCTCAGGCGTGATCGAGAGGAATGATCCGCTCTCGCGGCATTGTTGCAGAGTCTAGAGAGCTGGAAACATTCCCCAGCATGGTGTCTTCGATCTTCTCGAGCGATACGCCCTTCGTTTCAGGCACGTAGCGCAGGACAAACGCCATGGAGCCGAGGCAAAGCAGGGCGAAGAGCCACATCGAGAAGGCGCCGTGGAATGCCTCGTTCAGGGTCCTGTTGCCCGCGAGCATAGGAAAGCCTTGAGCCACCACGAAATTCATCACCCAGTTCGAGGCCACGGCAAGGCTCATACCTGCCGAGCGTATGCGATTGGGGAAGATCTCCGAGACAAGAATCCAGGCGACAGGTCCCCAGGAGAGGCCAAACATCACCATGTAGAAGAGCAGGCCGAACAGGGCGAGAAGTCCCGTATCCTGCGTGTAGAGGGCGACAGAAGAGACGAGGAGGCCGAGGGTCATACCAAGCGAACCCCACAGGATCAGCGGTCGACGCCCCTTCCTGTCCACAATCCAGGCGCCGATCATGCCGCCCACGAGGTTGGCGACACCGATCCAGATCGTCTGGAAAAGCGCGTTCTGCAGACTGCCGCTCGAAGCGCTCAGCAGCATTGGCGCGTAATAGACCACGATATTGATGCCGGTGAACTGCTGCAGCCCAGCCACCATCGCCCCTATGAAGATGATCCAGCGTGCGCGGCGGTCTCTCAGGAGGGCTGCGAGCGATTGCCCGTTCCCCCCATGATGGGTCATTGAGTCCCGTATCTCCGCCATGAGCGATCGCGCATGGGATTCGTTGGAAATGCGGCTCAGGGTTCGAAGCGCATGGTCCTCGCGCCCGCGGATCATGTGCCAGCGGGGTGATTCCGGGATCAGGAAGATGGTTGCGCAGAAGATCAGGCACGGGATGATTTCCGAACCGAGCATCCATCGCCAGCCCATGGTTTCGAGCCACTCTGCGGTTGCCCGTGCGGCGATGAGATAGTTCACCACATAGACGAGCAATGCGCCGACCACGATGGCAAACTGCTCCATGGAGAGGGCTCGCCCCCGCATGTCTTTTGGCGAGACTTCGGACATGTACATGGGCGACACCGCCGAGGCGATCCCTACGGCCAACCCGCCAAGAATGCGGTAGAGAACGAACTGGAGGAAATCGGGGGCGAGCGCGGCACCGAACGACTGTACGGAAAACAGGATGGCGCAGATGAAAAGCGCCATGCGGCGTCCGAGCGTATGGGCCAGCCACCCTGAGGAGAATGCGCCGATGATACAGCCCAGAATCACACTGGACACAGCCCAACCCGTAGCGGCATCGCTGAGATGGAAATGTTCCCTGATCGGGCCGATGGCACCTGATATGACCGACGTGTCGTAACCGAAAAGAATGCCGCCGAGAGCGGCGACGGCACAGATACGCAGCACATAGGAAACATCATGGCGCTCCGAGGAAACGCCGACGAGGGCGCGGAAACGTTTCATGATTGTTCCCCTCTCTTGGATCCGCACCCTTCGCAGGGGGGAGGTTGATCGACATGTGTCGATCGCACCGTGATCTGGCGCAGGGTGGAGGAAAATGGGGACAGAGACATAGCCAACCTCAAAAATGACATTCGCGTAACTTTCTGAGCCTAGGGTCTGCGCGTCGAAAGCGAATGGCGATTTCGATGGTTTTCCATCAACAGCCGTGTGGGCGCGCTCGTGCGGAGGCGGCAGTTTCAGCGGATCGAGGGGCGGCCCCGAGGGCGTCTTCTCTCCCCATCTGCGAAGGATCCCCCAATGCGCACGGCGCTTCACGGCATTTCGAGTTTTCACAGCAGTCTGGTTACCGATATCCGACTTGCTGCAGCGGCAGGTTTCACAGATCTGGAGATCTTCTATCCGAAGCTCGTTCGCTATCTCGCTTGCGGCGGCACGATAGAGACATTGCGACAACGCATCGCTGACGCGGGACTACGCGTGAGTCATGTCAGTGCTCTCGATCATATCGAGCGCCACAGCCACGAGGACTTCGAGTATCTTCTTCGGGAAGCCCGAAAGATCACAAGAGAAGCTGAAATGCTGGGAGCGCAGACCGTGATGGTTTTGCCTCGCAACGGGATCGACCATCTGTCCCGGACGCAGATCATGGACATCATGACGCGCAACATCGGCGCGATTGCAGCGATCGGGCGTGACCATGGTATCCGCTACATGATCGAACTGCCGGCCTTCACGCAGTTCCACACCCTGGCCCAGGTGCAGGAAATCTATGATCGTGTGGGGGCAACCAATATCGGAGTCGTTGTCGACTTCTGGCATTTCCATGCTTCAGGCGCGACTCCTGAAGATGTAGCGGCCATGGATCGCGAGCGGATTTTCGGCGTGCATTTCTGTGATGGACGACGCCCGAAGGATAGCGAGGGATGGGACGAGACGGTGCTACGCGCCTGTATGCCCGGGGAAGGGGAAATCGACCTCGCCGCCTGGTCCGATGCCGTGCGTCGAAGCGGCTATCAGGGACCGTGGTCGGTGGAACTGATCAGTCCCTGGCTGTGGGAGGCCGATCCAGAGTGCCTTCTCCCGAAGCTGCAAGGGATTCTGGCGCAGTACGCTGCGCCCGTTTAAGACAAGAAAAGAACTGTCTCGACCCTGTGAGAGCGTCGCTATCTCGGGGTGAGGCCATGCAGCTATCGCCAGTTGAGCCATATTCGGTGGCGGGCCTTTTCCTGCAAAAGGCAAAGACCGGCCGTGATCTGGTGTCTCTACTGTCAAGATGCTAGGAGCGCCTGATCGTGAGCGTTTGATAGAGAGAGTGATGCAGGCAGATATCCCGCGCCAAGATGGCACTGCCGTGAACCGGCAAGACCTGGCAGCCTATCGCATTGCCGTTCTCATTCCCTGCTACAACGAGGAAGTGACCATCGGGCAGGTCGTGCAGGATATGCGCCTCGCACTGCCGGACGCGTTCATTTACGTCTACGATAATAATTCGACGGATCGCACCATGGAGATTGCGCGCACGGCCGGTGCAATCACGCGGCGCGAGCGCCTCCAGGGCAAGGGTAACGTGATCCGGCGCATGTTCGCCGATATCGAGGCCGATTTCTATGTGCTGATCGATGGTGACGGAACCTATGAGGCCGCAGCCGCGCCGCGCATGGTGCGTATGGCCCTTGAAAACGGCCATGACACTGTCATGGGCGTCAGGCAACACGAGGAGGCCGCAGCCTATCGGCCCGGTCATGTTCTGGGCAACAAGGTGCTCACGGGCCTTGTCGTGAGTCTCTTCGGGCGGGGCCAGTCCGATATGCTTTCCGGGTATCGCGTTTTCAGCAGGCGCTTCGTCAAGTCTTTCCCCGCATTATCCGCCGGGTTCGAGACCGAGACGGAATTTACGGTACACACTCTGCAGTTGAACATGTCGATGGGTGAGGTGGTCACGCGCTACAGCGAGCGGCCGGAAGGCTCGTTCTCGAAGCTGAACACCTATCGTGACGGGTTTCGCATTCTGGGCACGATCATCAACCTTCTGAAGCAGGAGCGTCCCTTCCTGTTCTTTGGCCTGATCGGCATTGTGATGGCGCTCCTGGGCGGCATCGTGGGCATGCGCTCCATCCTTGATTTCGTTGAGACCCACACCGTGCCGCATCTGCCCTCGGCCGTTCTGGCAACAGGACTCGAATTGCTGGCGGCCCTTTCTCTGGTATGCGGCCTGATCCTGAACAGCGTCGCTCTGGGACGACAGGAAAACAAGCGGCTGGCCTATCTCGCCCTGAAGGCGCCGCCTTCGCTCGAGGGATAAAGGCAGGTCGTCATGGCCCGCTTCGTCTATTCGGTCTCATCCTACGGGGGATCTGTTTTGCTTCATCATCTCCGATCGGTCCTGCCGCAGTCTCCAGCGCGACTTTACCTGTTTTTCGCATCGCTCATGGCGCTTTCCTGCGTTTTGCTGATCCCGCCAGGTCAGATGCCCGATGAGCGAAACCATTTCGCACGTGTCACCCAGATTTCGGAAGGTGGTATCGTCGGGATCAAGAACGGGCCGAATGAATCCGGAGGCTACCTGCCGCAGGGCTTCCCGCAGGAACCCGAGTTGCTGGATGCGTTGAGGTTCCACCCGGAAGCCAAGGTGAATCTGGCACAGCTTGAAGCGTTATCCGCCAGACACTGGACGAACAGGCGCGGATGGGCATCGTTTGGCAACACCTCGATTTATGCGCCTGTCACCTACATGCCTGCAGCACTTGTCACCTTCGTGGCCCGTCATACGCGCGCAGGGATTATTCAAACCCTTTATGCAGTCCATGTGGTCAATGCCCTGCTGACGATCGTGCTCTGCGGGCTGGGGATCGCGCTGGCGCGTCGGGGCAGATTCTATCTGCTAATTTTGTCCAGCCTGCCCATGGTCATGGGCCTCGCCGCTTCGAGTTCGCAGGACGGTGTTCTTTTCGGACTGGCCGTGCTCACAGCATCGCTGTTGACGCGTCTCTCGCCCGAAGAGCCGGGATCGAACCGGTTCTGGATCGGGGTGGGATTTGTCTTTGCGGTGCTCACCATCAGCAAGCCCCCTCTGCTTCTCTGCAGCCTCATCCCGCTCGGCCTTGGCTATTCGAAGCGTCGCCTCGTGCTGGGTGCTCCCTTTGTCATGAGCCTGTTCGGGTTCCTGCTCTGGCAGCATTTCGGGCTCGACCCTGCGAAGGTCCAGTTCCTCGAGGGCAGCGGCGTTTCGGATCGCGGTCAGATTCATTGGGTTATCACCCATCCCCTGGCGCTTCCCGGGCTGGCCTATCGAACGCTCCAGACTCATCTCATGCATTTGGTCCGTGAATTTATCGGTGTCCTTGGCTGGCTGGACACGATGATGCCGCAGTTCTTCTACCGGACCGTCTATCTGGGCATGCTCTGCTGTATGGCGTTGGGTGCTTATGGCGCCTTGCGCTCTCGCGAGCAGCGCCAGACCCTGGCTGGTACGTTGATAACCCTCACCGCCATCCTGCTCGCCGTGGGTGCAGTTTTCTTCTCGCTTTACGTGATCTGGACGCCTGTAGGGGCACCGGTCATCGATGGCGTTCAGGGTCGCTATTTCCTGCCTATCGCGCCATTTCTGGCCGTCGCGTTTCCTGCGGCAGCGTCAAATCGGCTGGAGAAGCGGTCGCGTGGTCATATGGCTCTGATGGTGGTGTTGGCCGCGTTTCTCACGCTCGATCTTGTGGTTCTCAGCACCACGCTGGCTACACGTTACTGGTAGCAAGCACGCTTCTCGAAGAGGAAGCGGACATACAAAAAAGCCCGGTGAGTACCGGGCTTTTCTCATGGTGTGAGATAGGCTTCGAGAGCAGCAGGATAGAGGCGGTGCTCCTGTTCGAGCACCCGACCCGCCAAGCGCTCGGGGGTATCGCCAGGCAAGACCGGAACCTCGGCCTGCTGCAGGATGGGGCCCTCATCCACTCCGTCGGTCACGAGATGGACCGTGCAGCCATGGCGCGTTTCTCCTGCTTCAAGAGCACGCGCATGCGTGTCCAGACCGGGGTAGAGCGGAAGAAGGCTCGGATGGATATTGAGCATCCGGCCCTTCCATTGCTCCACCAGATAGGGTGTCAGGACACGCATATACCCGGCAAGGCAGATGACTTTGACGCCAGCCCCGACCAGAGCTTCATCGATCGCTTTCTCATGACCGGCACGGTCTTTCGGGAAAAGACGATGATCGATCGCCAGTGTCGCCAATCCCGCTTTATGCGCTGTTTCCAGTCCCGCTGCGTCGGGGTTATTACTGAGCACGAGGGCGATGCACGCGGGGTAGTCGGGCCGCGCGCAGGCCTCGATCAGCGCCTGCATATTGCTGCCGCGACCACTGATGAGAACGGCAATCGGCGTCTTGGTCATTGGGCGAAATCAACCGTGCCATCCAGCGCGTAGCGGGGGCCATTGGCCGTGATATCGCCGATCCGGTAACCCTTCTCGCCACGCTCGGCGAGGAGTGCGAGGACCTTATCGGGTTCAGGCGTGATCAGTACCATGCCGATGCCGCAATTGAAGACCCTCAGCATTTCGTCATGGGCGACATTGCCTGTCGTCGCGAGCCAGCGGAACACGGGCGGTACCGGCCAGGTATCGGCCTCGATCTGCACGCCCAGACCCTCGGGCAGGACGCGTGGCAGATTACCCGGAAGGCCGCCGCCCGTGATATGGGCGCAGCCATGAAGCAGACCGGCATGATGCAGGGCCATGACCGTACGAACATAGAGCGCTGTGGGGCGCAGCAGCGCCTCGGCCAGCGTACTGCCCGGCTCGAACGGCGCTTCGCTGTTCCAATCCAGGCCACTCATCGCCTTGATGCTGCGCACCAGGGAGTAACCGTTGGAATGTACGCCGCTCGAAGGTAGCGCGATCAGCGTGTCACCCTCTGCAATCCCCGCAGGGAGCAGGGCGGTGCGCTCGGCAGCCCCGACGCTGAACCCGGCGAGGTCGTAATGTCCTGCTTCGTACATACCGGGCATTTCGGCGGTTTCGCCGCCGACCAGGGCGCAATCCGTATCGCGGCAGGCCTGGGCGATGCCCTTGATCACCCGTGCGGCGTCTTCGACCGAGAGCTTGCCTGTCGCGAGATAGTCCAGAAAGAAGAGGGGCTGGGCACCCTGCACCACGAGATCGTTCACGCACATTGCGACGAGGTCGATACCGACCGTGTCATGCTGCCCGCTTTCGATGGCGACCATCAGTTTGGTACCGACGCCATCGGT
The DNA here is from genome assembly GCF_025995175.1 of Asaia krungthepensis NRIC 0535. Lineage (GTDB taxonomy): Bacteria > Pseudomonadota > Alphaproteobacteria > Acetobacterales > Acetobacteraceae > Asaia > Asaia krungthepensis. The sequence goes on along the minus strand of NZ_BAPV01000057.1, from coordinate 135,397 downwards.
GCAGCTGACCAGAACGGGATCGGTGAACCCGGCCGCCTTGAGGTCGAACAATGCGCCGAAACCTCCAAGCCCCCCCATGGTGCCGGGACGATTGGTGGACTTTGCGGCAGGCTTGATTGCCTCGACCAGAGCATCGCCCGCCTCGATATCGACCCCGGAGTCCCGATAGCTAGCTGAAGGAGAGATTGGGTCGGTCATGCTGTCGCCTCGCTCGAAAAACCTGGCCGGTTGCGTTATCATCAGTCCTTCTAATGGAGCCGACCCGGCTCGGAAAGGACCGGAACGGCTATTGGATGGACAAAGAGGCGGGAAATGACGGATTGCTGCCCAAGGCCAGTGCCTTGCAGCTCGCTCTTGCGCTGCGGCCACCTGCCAGCGTCGCCGAGCGGCATTTCGTCCCAGCGGCTTCGAATGCGCAGGCACGCCACTGGCTGAACCAGACCGGCTGGCCGGATCGACGGCTCCTGATCCACGGGGCGGATAGCTGCGGCAAGTCGCATCTGCTGCATATATGGGCCGCCCGTCGTCAGGCGCGCGTGCTGGACGCTGCGCGTCTCGATGCATCGGATCTGTCGGAAATTGCTGCGAATGCGCCAACCGCTCTGGTGCTCGATCATCTGGACAGGGTGACATCGGAGCGCGCAGTTCTGCATCTGCTGAATATCACCCGCGAGTGCCGCACGACCCTGCTTATGGCATCGCGCCTCTCGCCTGTGCGTATGCCGATCATCCTGCCCGATCTGGCCAGTCGTCTGCGCGCGGTCACACTCGTTCCGATCATGCCGCCAGAGGATAAGCTGCGTTTTGCCCTGTTGCTGCGCCTGATTGCGGAACGGCAGATGGTGATCTCGAAGCCGATCCTGGATTGGCTGATGTGCCATCTCCCGCGTACGGGTGACGCCATTGTCGAGGCGGTGGATTGTCTGGATCGAGCCACGCTGGCGCATAAGAGGCCGCTGACAACGGCGCTCGCTCGCGAGGCTTTGGCCGCACTTCTGGCCTGTGACGATGAAAGTCTGAGCTGACCGGGTTGTGTTTATGACGTTTAGGTTAAGGGGTTTGACGTAGGGCGTCTTATGCGAGGATGCTGCGTTTACCCATTGGATAGAAACAGGAAACGCATCGCGTGACGTCGTCTTCGGAAAAGGATTCGGTCAAGGATCCAAAGGTCGCCCCTCTGAAGGCTGCCAGACCTGCCCGAAACAGTCGCCCCCGTGCCTCTCGCGCCACACGGGCGGTAGCGCGTATTCCCGACCCGGGAATCGTCACCTCACCGGCGCGCTTCATCAATCGCGAATTATCCTGGCTCGATTTCAACCAGCGCGTGATCGAGGAGGCTGAAAACAGCCGTCATCCTCTGCTCGAGCGGCTCCGTTTCCTCTCCATCAGCGCCAGTAATCTCGATGAATTCTATTCTGTGCGTGTGGCCGGTCTCGTCGGTCAGGTGCGGGAAGGACTGGTTGCCCCCTCGGCTGACGGACTGACGCCTGCGCGGCAGCTTACCAGTGTGCGTCGCAGTGCTGCCAAGCTTTTCGCCGCTCAGCAGCGGATCTGGCGTTTGTTGCGCGGAGAACTCGCTCAAGCTGGCCTGAGGCTTTGCACGCGCGATGAACTGACCGAGGCGGAGCGCGAGAGCATTGCCGCCAAGTTCGAGGACGAGATCTATCCGGTTCTCACGCCGCTTGCCATCGATCCGTCGCACCCCATGCCGTTCATCCCCAATCTGGGCATGGCGCTGGCCCTGAGACTGAATGATCCGTCCATCCCCGGTTTCTCGATGGACGCCCTCATCCTGCTGCCCCAGCAGATCGATCGCTTCATCCGCCTGCCTGCGCCTCACAGGGAAGAACCCGAGATTCGCCCGGATGTGCGATTTGTGGCGCTTGAGGACGTCATCCGCCTGCATATAGACCGCCTGTTTCCCGGCATGGAAATTGCCGAAGGCGGGGTGTTGCGGATCATCCGTGACTCCGATGTCGAATTTGAGGATGAGGCGGAGGATCTGGTCCTTTCCTACGAGACGGCACTCAAGCAGCGACGTCGTGGGGTGGGTATTCATCTAGCGCTCGATGCGTCCATCCCCGAGGGTATGGGGCGGGAATTCGCCGAAGAACTCGATGTCGCCAAAGACGATGTCGTGGTGCAGCCCGACATGATCGGCGTGGTCGACCTCAAGCAGATGATCGTCTCGGACCGGCCCGATCTTCTGTTCAAGCCCTATAAGGCGCGTTTCCCTGAACGTATCCGCGATTATGACGGTGATTGCTTCGCGGCGATCCGCGCCAAGGATATCGTGGTGCATCATCCCTTCGAGAGCTTCGATGTGGTGGTGCAGTTCCTCAAGCAGGCAGCGCTCGATCCCAATGTCGTCGCGATCAAGCAGACGCTGTATCGAACGTCGCGCGACAGTCCGATCGTGCGGGCTCTGATCGAGGCGGCGGAACTTGGAAAATCGGTTACGGCCATGGTCGAACTGCGCGCACGTTTCGACGAAGAGGCTAATATCCGCCTGGCCCGATCGCTCGAATCAGCGGGCGTCCAGGTCGTTTTTGGCTTTACCCATCTGAAGACCCACGCAAAGCTCAGTCTCGTGGTTCGGCGAGAGGCCGGGGGGCTGCGCTCCTACGCGCATTTCGGCACGGGAAACTACCATCCGATCACCGCGCGTATCTACACCGACCTGTCTTTCTTTACGTGCGATCCGCAACTGGCCAGCGATTCGGCCAAGCTGTTCAACTACATGACGGGTTATGCGACCCCGGTGGACATGGAGGCGCTCGCCTTCGCGCCTATTACGCTGCGCGAAACGCTCATGGAATTGATCGATGGTGAAATCGCCCACGCCAAGGCTGGACGTCCCGCCAAGATCTGGCTGAAGATGAACTCGCTGGTCGACCCTTCGCTCATCGACGCGCTGTATCGCGCTTCACGAGCTGGGGTGAAGATCGTCGGTATCGTGCGCGGGATCTGCTGCCTGCGCCCCGGCGTGCCGGGGCTGTCCGAGAATATCGAGATACGCTCGATCGTCGGACGGTATCTGGAACATGCACGAATCTTTGCCTTCGGGAACGGCCATCGCATGCCGTCGCACAAGGCGAAGCTGTTCATCTCGTCCGCCGACTGGATGGGGCGCAATATGGACCGTCGTGTCGAGGCCATGGTTCCGATCTTCAATCCGACCGTTCACGCGCAGATCCTGGGTCAGATCATGACGATGGATTTACGTGACACGCTTCAAAGCTGGGTGCTTTCCTCGCGGGGGGATTGGCATCGTGTGTCTGCCGGGGCTAATCCCTTCTCGGCGCATGAGTATTTCATGCATAATCCCTCGCTTTCCGGGCGTGGCTCGGCGGCCAGGGAGAAACCGCAGGACAAGGATGCGGGTCGTCGTGAACGGCCCGATCGCATCCGCGAAGATTGAGGAAACGGGTAGAGTGACGGGTTCTGACGCACCGCAAGGCCATCATCGCGCAGCCATTGTCGATCTTGGGTCGAACTCGGTTCGACTGGTTGTGTTCGAGGGCGTCACCCGCAATCCCATTCCGATCTTCAATGAAAAGGCAACACTGCGCCTTGGGCGTGGCCTCGAGCAGACGGGTCGACTGAACGAGGAAGGGTTGCGTCTGGCGCGTGACGTGATGAGCCGCTTCTACGCGATTGCGCGTGCCATGGACGCCCATCCTTTCGAGGTTCTGGCCACGGCGGCGGTACGTGACGCCAGTAATGGCCGCGAATTTGTCGAAACCCTGCATGAATGCATGCCGGGCGTCCCTATCCGCATCCTCTCCGGGGAGGAGGAGGCCGATTACGCAGCCACGGGTGTGCTGTGCGGTCTACCCGATGCCGATGGTGTGGTCGCCGATATCGGGGGTGGCTCGCTCGAACTCATCCGTGTCGCCGGGGGGCGGCATCATGAGGCCTGCACCAAACCTCTTGGCGTGATCCGCCTTTCAGACCGTTCCGGCGGGGATCTCAAGCGCGCACGTGAGGTTGTCGAGGCCGATCTGGACGATGTCGAGTGGCTGCCAGCCCTGAAGGGTAAACCGCTCTATCTCGTCGGCGGGGCTTTTCGCGCATTGGCGCGGTTGCAGATCGCCCGCACACACTATCCCCTCAACATCGTTCATCTCTACACGCTCGGGGCCGATGAGGCGCGTGAGATGGTGACCTGGCTGATCGACACGCCGCGCAAGATGCTTGAGAAAGTACCCGGCTTTCCGCGCAAGCGCCTTGATGACGTCCCCTACGCGGCCACTGTCCTGCGGCGACTCATGCGCATCGTCCAGCCATCGCAGATCGTGTTCAGTGTCGATGGTCTGCGTGAGGGGTGGTACATGCGCAAGGTGGGCCAAGCTGTTGCGACGCTCGATCCTTGCCGCGCGCTTGCCGATGAAACTTCTCATCGCCTCAGCCGCAGCATGGAGCTCCCGGGCGATCTTGTGCGCTGGACTGCACCGCTATTCGCGCATGAAACCCCTTCCGAGACGGCTCTGCGAGACATGGCCTGCCGTATGTCGGATATCGGGTCTTTCGATCACCCGGAATATCGCGCGGCCCAGACCTATCTGCGTGTGATGCGCATGCACGGTGTCGGGTTCGACCATCAGGCAAGGGCATTCGTGGCCCTAACTCTGGCTGTGCGTTATGAGGCGGACCCGGCCGATGCGCTCATGGAAGTTTCCCGTCGCCTTCTTGCACCCGATGACTGCGATCGCGCAGTCCAACTCGGATTTGCGCTGCGTCTGGCCTATACGATCTGCGGCGGAACCGCCGCGCTGCTCAAAAACACGTCGCTCAGCATCGAGGACGGCGTGCTCTGGCTGAGCCATGACTCGCAAAGCAGCTTCGCCGCAGGCGGCGGTGTGAAGCGTCGGCTCGAGCGCCTTGGGCAGAGCATGACCTTGGCGGCAGCTACCCGTTCGTGCTGAGATCATTCCTAACCTTGGCCGCTGCGGCGATGCTTGGCACCGGCACGGCTCTCGCTTCACCCCCAGGGCTGGTCATTCATAAGGACCATGATCCAGACGTGCTCTGGAAACTTGTGCATGGTCGCTGCGCTCGCGGGCTCAAACCTTGCGCCGTCTATGATGAGACCCATGGCTTTGCGTTGCTCCACTCCATAGAAGGTCAAGGGCAGTATCTGCTGATCCCAACGGAAAAAGTGACCGGTATGGAGAGCCCGGCACTCCTCCGACCTGAACAGCCCAATTATTTCGCGGAAGCCTGGGCCTATCGTGAGCGTGTCGGGCAGGATTATCATCGCTCGATCCCTGAGAGCGAACTCTCTCTTGCGATCAATTCCGCTCACGGGCGCTCGCAGAATCAGCTTCATATCCATCTTGACTGCATCGATACAAGAATGCGCGCTCTGCTGGATCGCAACGAGGCATCTATCGGTCCCTCTTGGTCATATCTTCCCGAGAGCTTCAACAATCACCGGTATCGCGCGCTTTATCTCGCCACGATGAATGGTTCGCCTTTTCGGATTCTGGCGGCACGCCTCGCCCATCCCGAGCAGGAGATGGGCAATCACACCCTCATCCTGACACCGCTCGGAGCTGGATATGTCTTGCTCGACGATGTTGTGGGCGGTGATGACCGTGCGTCCGGCGAGGAAATCCAGGATCATGAATGTCAGGGGCGGCGGAACTGAACCTCCGCCCGGTGCCCTTCAACCATCGATGGGACCGCATATTCTAGACAAAGCGAGGTTTCTTTTACCTCGTTGTCATGGATCGGAAAGCAGTGAATGCCGTCCGATCCGTTTGTCCCTCCGGTTTATTCCCTCGGCGTTTGACCTGCCGCCCTTGTTTGTTACTGCGCGATCTGGCTGGGCTGCATCATTGGCGAGCCCTGCTGGAGGAAAGAGTGGAAACTCGTCCCAAATCCCAAAGGATAGGGCCCTCCGGAAATCACCTCGATGCAAAGCATGAACTCTGTCTCGGTGGTGATATCGTTTATCGGAAGATTTGCACGCCCCTGGGTCCAACGATGCTTGCCTTCCTCCAGTACATCCCATCCAGGTAAATCGCGCCGGGTCAGATGGATGTCGATCTCAGTCGTCTGACGACTATCGTAGATGACGATATCCTGAACCAGAACGCCGAGAAGACGCTGATCGTCGATGAAGGGGCCAATTGCCTCCGAGGGTTTGAAAACCCGGGAGACGAGGTGCAGATTGCGGAGATCTGCCGGGACCATGAAGACATGCCAGTTCCCCTTGCGTCTCAACGTCTGGATCCGTCTGCCATCATCGGCTTCCAGATAGAGACCAGAGTCCTCGATGGAGGGATTCAGGCTCGCGACAGAGTGGCCCGTGAGACCCAGTCCGCGACCCTCGAGCTCACGGTAAATCGGCTCGACAAAATGACGCTCGACGCAAAGCGGCAAGGCCGGGACAGGCGGCACGAATGATTTGCCGAATGTCCCTTGATTCTCGAGGTCGTTGCTATCGAGGAAGCTTTCGGTCAGGACATGCTCTGCTTGGATGATCGAATGCTCTTCCAATTTGATATGGAAGTAATCGTAGCGATATTGCCGTTTATCATATGCGATAGTGGTATGATTGACGAGCATACGCACGGGGACGAGACGACCCTTGAACACAAAGCAGTGCTCGTCGGTCACCCACATGTCCCGTGCCGGGCAGCCCTCAGAGAAAGCGCTACGCATGATACGCACGGGATAACTGGCCGACCTGTCGTCGAAGAGAGGTACTTCGACGTGGCTGACATGCGTCCAGACCACGCGTTGGACGCCTGTCAGGCGACCCTTGCTGTCATAGGTCGTGAGCAGATCGCCCTTCTTGATGTCCTCTACCGGGATATTGCCGAGCGATGTGGTAACAAGTGTTCCGCGAAGGAAACACGTGATCATTTGGCCGCTCGTGATGCCCAGATATCCGTTACTGTTCACAGTCGGGTTGACGACAGTGCCTTGGTTCACTCGCACGATCCCGCCGGTAGTAATAAATGGGCTTGACATGACGCCACCAGACAATACTTGAACATTGGAGGCATCAAATCCGTTATTGATATAGGTATTGCTAATCGCGGCTCCTCCGGAATAGACAATCCCGCCATCGGAGTCCAAGGTACTCGCCGATACCAGACCTCCTGCCGATACAAAGACACTCCCATTCTGCACATATGAGGAAACGAGGGTGCTGCCCCCTTGGATATAGACTTGGGGCCATTGTAACCCCACATATTGGAGGTAGACACCCGAGGCTACCGCCCCCGAAGTAACCGTGAGGTTGCCGCCGGAAATACGAATCGGTCCCGCCAGCGATACAGTCCCGCTTTGATAAACAGTTTTGCCATTCGCCAGGACCGCTGACCAGTTCCCTGCGACGACTGTCGCGTTTGGGGCGAAGACAAGTGGGTCGGGGATCTTCCCGCTTCCTACGGTCGCGCCGTTGAAGGCTGCAACGCCACCGGTAACAGAGGGCTGCCCGCCCACGATTGAGCCGGGATAGGCCCCCAGTGATCCTCCGCTGCTCACGGCAGGGCTTATGATTGTCCCGCCCGAACTCACGGTAAAACCATTGACGGGCCGATTGATATTGAAGAGACGATCCTCGACGGAAGAACCCCCGCTCATGACGATAGCAGTATTGGATTCAATATCGTTCGATATTGATTTCCCACCGCTGAAAACCGTGAAGTATCCTTCTCGAATATAGGAGGAAGTCAAAACGCCGCCCGCGGACACATTCACACGGGGATAGCCGCCCGAGTTGCTGAAGAATACGTTGGAGACTGTCGCGCCTGACATGATGTTCAGCGTTGCACCGTTGAACTGGACAGGGGGATTGACCACGGTGGCTCCGCTTTGGAAGACGGTAACACCCCCTGAATTAACGGCGCTCCACGTTCCGGTGAGGATGCGGGCATTTGGATCGGGCTGGAAGGCCATGGGCGTTTCGCCTCTTTGCTGCGGCGAACGATAGAGTGCGCTTTCACTTTCTCTGCGACCGGGTAATCAGTCATTAATCGTGGAAGAAGAATGGCGTAGGAAAGCCCCGTCCATGCGGAAATATCCGGGCGCAGATCAGATCATCTTCGATCGATTGAGAGAGGGTGACGCGACTATTGTTCGTCTGTCGATGTTGTTGAGAGAGAAACTATCGACAGTAGTGAGGCGCGCGATATTATCTTTGCTTCAAGGCAAGATGAAATTTGGAATACATGTGACGTCGTGTTGCTGAGGCCCTGCACCCGATGGGTAAGCAGACGGTCGATCACCCCGGAGGTATCGGATTGGCCCATGCTTCCACAATTTTGCGAAACCGATCGATGATGCCCAGATTTGGCGAATGCGTGCGCCAGACCACCCCACTTGCGAGAAGGATATCGTCATCGGTGGGGTCATGGCTGAAGCTCGGCAGAGTGACACCTGCGTTGCTGAGCATCGTGTTCGTAGCGATGGTCATGGCGTTGCACGCGACGATAAGCGGACGCGCGTCATAGGCGGAGTTAAGTTCGATGACGTTTGCAGGGCTGTACAGATTGCGCGATGCAAGCAGGGATTCAAATCGGTCGCGAATTGCGAAGCCCGGTATCGGCAGGACCCAGTTGCGCAACCTGAAATCCGCCCAGTTATCGAGCACCGCCGAGAGGCTCATCGTGCCCTCCAGCGACACGGCAAAGCAGCGTTCATTCAGCAGGATCTGACTGGATAGGGCAGGGAAATTTTCGATCTGATGCAATGCGATAAAGCCGATATCGTATCGATCCTGTTGCAAGCCATCCAGCAGCGAGGCTCTATCGATCTGTATGATCTTGAGCCTCAACGCAGGTATCTGCTGCCGCAACACGCCCGCCGCGTGCATTGCAACTGCTGAAAGCGATGGTGACTGATAGCCGATGGTGAGCGATTGTGGCGTGTTGAAAAGATTGTCCTGAATCTCGGCAGAGAGTTTTCTCAGCTCGGCCGTAATAATCCCTGAGGAACGGACCAGGAGGTGGCACAGATCGGTGGGCACCATTCCTGACCGGGTCCTGTCGAACAGCTTGTGTCCAATAATCGCTTCGATCTCTGCACAGGCTTTCGAGATCGCAGGCGGCGTCAGGCCCAGATTGGCGCTGGCAACACTGATATGACCGGTGTTGAAAATCTCGGTGACAACACGCAGATGGCGCAGCTTGAGGTACTGGTCCAGATTGGCTGGCATTGGTCTAGTCCCGTCCGGTTAGGGATGCAGAGCGGCTTACTGCGCTTTCTGCCCTTGTCTCAATACGCCCGGGAAGACAAGGCTCCCATGAATTGGGTCGTGACTTGTGGGGGGCGCAGGAATTATTTGCCGAACCCCGCGATGTATCCATGCGCGTCCGGCCAGCACTTCGCATAGGCTCAGGCATCGGCATGGTTTGATTGAGCTTGTCCGAGCCATCTTCGCGCGGACGTCACGGGATTTTCCCCGCGACGCCCTGCGGATGTCAGTCGATCGATTTGAGAATGCGACCGATCGTCTCGAAAATGCGATCGATCTCGTTCTTCTCGATGATCAGGGGCGGTGAAATCGCGAGAATATCGCCCGTGTAGCGTAACAGGAGCCCTTCGTTGAAGGCGCGTTCGAAGACCTCATAGGCCCGTGTCGTCTTGGACTGGCGAGGGGCCAGTTCAATCCCGGCAACGAGACCTTCATTGCGGATATCGACCACATGCGGCGCGCCTTTGAGCGAATGCGCGGCTTCCTCGAAGTAGGGCGTGAGGGCCGCAGCGCGCTCGAACAGGTGTTCTTCGGCATAGGTATCGAGCGTCGCGATTGCCGCCGCGCAGGCGATTGGATGCGCGGAATAGGTATAGCCATGGGGCAGGTCAATGGCCTCGCGCGGCCCCTGCATGAAAGCTTCGAAGATCTCGTCCGAGACGATATTGGCGCCCATCGGGATCGTCCCGTTGGTGATTCCCTTTGCCACCGTCATGATATCGGGCACGACGCCGTATTTTTCTGCGGCGAAGGAGGCACCGAGACGCCCGAAGCCAGTAATCACCTCATCGAAGATCAGCACGATACCATGCTTGGTGCAGATCTCACGCAGGCGCTTCAGATAGCCCTTGGGAGCCGGCAGCACGCCGGTCGACCCGGCCAGGGGCTCGACGATAACGGCAGCAATATTCGACGCGTCATGGAGCGCGACGATACGTTCCAGATCATCGGCGAGTTCGGCTCCATGCTCTGGCAGACCGCGTGAAAAGGCGTTCCGACGGAGATCGAGCGTATGCGGCAGATGGTCGACACCGGTCAGCAGCGAGCCATAAAGCTTGCGATTGCCGGAGATACCGCCCACCGAAATGCCGCCGAAGCCAACACCGTGATACGCGCGCTCCCTGCCGATCAGTCGTGTGCGTGTGCCTTCGCCGCGCAGGCGATGATAGGCGATGGCGATCTTGAGCGCGGTATCGCCCGCCTCCGACCCGGAATTGCAGAAAAACACATGGTTGAGCGGGTTAGGTGCAAGACGGGCGACGCGATCTGCCGCTTCGAAGGCAAGCGGATGCCCCATCTGGAAAGCAGGAGCGAAATCGAGCGTTGCGACCGTCTTCTGGACAGCCTCGACGATGCGTGGCTGGCTGTGACCGGCGTTCACGCACCATAGCCCGGCGCAACCATCGAGCACCTCGCGCCCTTTATCATCACGATAATACATGCCCTTGGCAGAAACGAGCATACGCGGGGAGTCGCGGAACTGGCGATTGGCCGTGAAAGGCAGCCACAATGCGTCGTGGTTGCTATCGGCAAAGGGCATGGTCATTGTTCTGCTCCGGCTCCTCATGGAATGATCAGACCAAGTGGTGGCATGACGCGCGGGTTCTGCAAAGTAAGAAGAACTTGCGTGAGCTTTAATTCTTCGGGGGGTAATATGGCGTCTGCACGCAGCGCATTGCTTTCATTGGCGGTTGGCGCTTTTGCCATCGGCACGACCGAATTCACGCCGATGGGCCTGTTGCCAGTCATCGCACAGGATCTGCATGTGAGCGTACCCAGGGCCGGAGGTCTGGTCAGTGCCTATGCATTTGGCGTCATGATCGGCGCGCCGTTCATGACGCTGCTTCTCGGCGCTATCTCGCGCAAGGCTGCGCTGATCGGGCTCATGATGCTCTATATCGTGGGGAACCTCGGTGCAGGGCTGAGCCATAGCTACGCGATACTGATGTTCTGGCGTGTCGTGACCAGCCTGTCCCATGGCGCGTTCTTCGGGCTTGGCGCCGTCGAGGCCTCCAGCGTTGTGGCTCCCGAGCGTCGGGCCTCGGCAGTCGCCTCGATGTTTCTGGGGCTCACTATCGCCAATATCTTCGGTGTGCCGGCCGCCACATGGCTGGGTGACAATGCCGGGTGGCGCAGCGCATTTCTGGTCACGGCCCTCCTCGGGGCTCTGGCGGTTCTGGCACTCAGCATCGCCCTGCCACCGAGGGGGCGTTCCGCACGTCCGGATATCCTTGGGGAACTGCGCGTGCTCGTACGGGGTGACGTGTTGCTGGCGCTTGCAGTCACCACGCTGGGGGCTGGGATCATGTTCGTGCTCTACACCTATATCGCGCCCTTTCTGCACAGCATTACCGGGGCAGGCGATGCGCTCGTCACGCTCGCTCTCATGACAATCGGGGTAGGTTTCAGCATCGGTGCCGCTCTGGGCGGGAGGCTTGCTGACAGATCCACGGGGTTCGCCCTCAAAATCATGCTGCCCGTGCTCGGCGCAGTCATGCTGGTGTATCCCTTTCTTGCGGCGAGTTCATTCGGAGCGATTGCGGGCATTCTGCTCTGGAGCGCCGCATCCTTCGCCATTATGCCTGCCCTGCAGATGCGCACCATGCAGGCGGCGCGTCAGGCACCCGCCCTTGCATCATCAGTCAATATCGGCGCCTTCAATCTCGGAAACGCATTAGGCGCATGGCTCGGCGGAGGTGTGCTGTCGGCCGGGCTGGGTTACGCCGCCGTCTCCATGAGCGGCACAGCGCTCGCAGCGCTTGCCTTGCTGATCGTGATCTTCGCGGGCGGGGGAGGAGAAAAGCCTGAAGAACAGGGCGTCGGGTGAGGCGCCTTTTGTTCAATGACCCGAACGAAGAACGAGCGAGATGATCGTCTCGGCCGCGTCATCGAAATCCTGCTCCGCAAGGCATTCTTTGCCAAGCAGTGCGGTGACCTGAGGCTGCATGTCCGCATACCACTGTGTCATGGCCCATAGGCAGAACAGGAAGTGCATGGGGTCACCCTGCGGTATTTCGCCCCGTTCCATCCAGATTTCGAAAGTCCGGCTGAATGGCTGGACAGCGGGGCGCAGGGTCGTTGAGAGATAGTCATGCAGATAACGCGCCCCACCGATGACCTCATGGGCGAAGAGTCTGGACGCGTGAGGATTGGCGCGTGAGAAGGCGAGTTTCGACCTGACATAATGGCGCAAGGCATGCGCGGCAGGCTGCTCCGGGCGCAGCCATGTTTCACATTCCCCGAGCCACTCCTGTACTGTGCGACGAAGAACCTCCTGGTAAAGGACTTCCTTGGTCGAAAAGTAATAATGAATATTAGCTTTGGGGATGCCGGCTTCGCGGGCGACGGCAGCAATGCTTGCACCGCTGAAACCATGCTCGGAGAAAATCTTCTGAGCCGCTTCCAGAATGGTCACGATGGCTATTTCGCGAGGTGCACCCAATATCCGCTCCTGGCCGAGACTTTGTATAACGCCTCAATTAACTCGACGGATGGGTGTACGCAAGTAGTTGCAAGGCTATTCGCAGGCACATTTACAGATTTTATGTACACGGTTTTATGATTGGATACGCCAATGATTGCCGGTGCGATAATTGTCCTTCGATTCATTTGGGAAATGAATAACAATGACGTTACCTGACGCTCATGTTCGTTTCGGTGATATGCCGGGACTCCGGGAGGGGGATAGTCATAATTGTCGTTCTGGGCCTTGTATGCCAGCGACCGAGCTGTGAAGATACCGTAACGACCTCGTTTTCCAGGAGCTGGCTCTCAGGTGACTTCCGTTTCTCATCCACTGGTTTCGCCGTCGTATCGTCCAGCAGGGGGCAAGGCATGGCGCGTGGTCTTCGATCCCGTTTCCTATCTGGCTTTGGCAGGTCTGCTGGGCGCTGCGCTGCTCACCTCGACGGATGCCCAGGCCCAGCCCATGAATGTGGGCGATGCCATGGTGGCGGCAACCGCCTACCATGATAATGGGGACTATGAACGGGACTTCACGAGTGTCATTCAGGACGCTTCGGAATGGGTGCGTTTCCGGGCGTCTCATGTCACGAAACCGGCGCTCGTTCTGGATATCGACGAGACTTCGCTCTCGAACTGGCCCGAGATCGCGGCGAACCAGTTTGCCTATTACCGCAATGGCCGTTGCGATGACCTTCCGAAGGGGCCATGCGGCGTCATCGCCTGGGAAACGAGCGCGAAAGCACAGGCCTTCCCGTCCACACTCGCACTTTACAAAATGGCGCGCCAGCACGGTGTAACGGTGTTTTTCGTCACGGGGCGTTCCGAGGGTGAGCGGGAGGGGACGGCCCACAATCTGGAAGCTGCCGGTTATCAAGGCTGGTCTGAGCTCGTTCTTCGCCCTGAGGGCAGCCATACCGCCTCGGCCTCAGACTATAAATCTGCCGAGCGCGCTCGGATCGAAAAGCTGGGCTATCACATCATCGCCAATATCGGTGACCAGCCGTCGGACCTCGCGGGCGGTCATGCCGAACGCGGCTTCCTTCTTCCCAATCCTTTCTATCGGGTGCCCTGACATGCCGAACAAAGCGCTCAACGATCTCACCCGACAGGTTCACGAGGATCTGGAGAAAATCGCCTATGCCTCGGGGCCTTGGGTTTCCTCTGTGCTCACCCATCATGGCGAACCGGTTCTCGATGTCGCCGTGATTGGCGGCGGGCAGGGGGGGCTCGCCACATCTTTCGCCCTGCGTCGCATCGGCGTGCATAATGTGCGCGTTTTCGAGCGTGCGGTGAAAGGCCAGGCGGGCCCCTGGGTCACGTTCGCGCGCATGATCACCCTGCGTACGCCCAAACATGTGACAGGCCCCGATCTTGGAATTCCGTCTCTGACCCCACGCGCCTGGTTCGAGGCGCGCTACGGGGCCGATGCGTGGCGGTCACTGGGCAAAATCGACCGACGGGACTGGCAGGAATATCTGGACTGGTATCGTGACACCCTTGCCTTGCCGGTCGAGCATGATCGCGAGCTGGTCGAGATCACCTGGCAGGACGGATTGCTGCATCTGGGCTTCAAGGACCAGGAGGGATCGCTTCACAGCGTCTGGGCGCGCCGGCTGGTGCTCGCAACCGGCATCGAGGGTAGCGGGTCCTGGCATGTGCCGGAATTCGTTCGCGAGAATGTGCCTGGGCATCTTTATGCCCATACCCATCAACCGATCGATTTCGAGGCTCTGCGTGGCAAGCGCATCGGCGTGCTCGGCGGTGGCGCCTCCGCCTTCGACAACGCCGCAACGGCGCTCGAAGCCGGGGCACAATCGGTCGCCGTCTGTATCAGGCGTAAGACCCTGCCGCGGATCAACCCGTATCGCTGGATGGAAAATGCCGGGTTCCTGGCCCATTTCCCCGCTCTGCCGGATCTGACGCGCTGGCGCTTCATGCGGCGTATCTTCGATCTCAATCAGCCCCCGCCGCAGGATACGTTCTGGCGGTGCAGCCGCCATGACGGTTTCAGCTTCCACGGCGATACGCCGTGGCTCGATGCTCGACGCGATGGTGAGACGATCAGGGTCGCGACCCCCCATGGCGAGAGAGTATTCGACTTCCTGATCATCGGAACAGGGTTCGTGATCGATTTCGCCAAGCGTCCGGAAACGGCCTCCTTCGCGCAGAATATCGCTCTGTGGGGGGATCGTTTCTCAGCGCCCGAGGGCGAAGAAAGCGCCGTGCTGGACTCCTATCCCTATCTTGGGCCGCAGAGCCAGTTCTTGCCCCGTGATCCCGAGCATCCAGATTCAGCGATGCTGGGCATGATCTATAATTTCACTTTCGCAGCAACGCCCAGCATGGGCCTGTCCGGCGCATCCATTAGCGGCATGCGTTACGGGGTAGACAGACTGGCACGCGCCATAGCGGGTGACCTCTTCGTGCAGGATGGGGAGAAACATCTCGAGAGCCTCCTGGCGTACGATGCCGAGGAACTGGTGAGCCTCGGACGCGAGGGTGAGGAGCAGGCATGATCGGAGAGGACGAACTTGCTGCCCGTGCGGCAGCTCTCGGACTGGTCATTCCGGAAGAATATCGTTCCGAGGTGATGCGCAATCTCGCGCTGATCGGGCAGTATGAGGCGCTTGTCATGGGGCTTGACCTGCCTGAGCGCCTCGAACCGGCTTTCGAGTATCATCCATGAACGCCCTTGAACTGGCCCGCGCCATCCGCACGGGCGAGCGACGTGCTGTCGGGGTGATTGAAACCTGTCTGGACCGGGTGACCCGACGTGATGCTGGGATCAATGCGGTCACCCGGCTTCTTGCCCAGCGGGCTCTCGATCAGGCGCGTCATGTGGATGCGCGCGTGGCGGAGGGCATCGATCCGGGACCGCTGGCCGGGGTGCCTTTCGGCATCAAGGATCTGTTCGATGTCGAGGGGCTGGTAACCACGGCAGGCTCTCGCGTGCTTGCCGATCGGCCCGTCGCCGATTGTGACGCGGCGCTCGTCAGCCGTCTGGTTGAGGCGGGTGCAATTCCGCTGGCCACCACGAATATGGACGAATTCGCCTATGGCTTTGCGACAGATAACGCCCATTACGGGCTGACTCGTAATCCGCATGATCCGTCCCGCCTTGCAGGGGGATCGTCAGGTGGGTCGGCAGCGGGCGTGGCAGCAGGGTATTTTCCGCTCTCGCTTGGCTCGGACACGAACGGCTCGATCCGTGTTCCGGCTTCGCTTTGCGGCGTCTGGGGATTGCGTCCCACTCAGAATCTGTTCCCGACAGAAGGGTCGTTTCCCTTCGTCGCCAGCCTCGATACGGTCGGCCCATTCGCCTCGAGTGCGGCCGATCTGCGGGTCGTGACCGAGATCCTGTCGGGACAGGCGCTCGGGGCCGTTGAAGCCGGGTCCCTCAAGCTGGCCCGGCTCGGAGGATGGTTCGACACTGATCTGTCAGATCCCATGGCCGCGGCACTGAACAATTTCTGCCGGGCCCTTTCCATCACGCAGGAGGTCGCACTGCCGCACGTTGACGCGGCGCGCGCGGCAGCGTTCGTGATCAGCGCCTCGGAAGGGGGGGCGCTGCACCTCCAGACGTTGCGCAGCCATGCGTCGCTCTATGACCCCGCCGTACGCGATCGCCTTCTGGCCGGAGCGCTCGTTCCGGCCCCTCACGTCTTTCAGGCGCATAAGCTGCGACGCTGGTTCCGTGCGGCCATGCATGAGGCGTTTGCGCAGGCCGATATTCTCGTGGCTCCCGCCGTTGTCGGGGAGGCGCCGCCAATCGACGCGCCCATGATCATGGTGGGAGGACGCAGCGTGCCCGCACGGGCCAATCTGGGTCTCTACACCCAGCCCCTTACACTGGCGGGGTTTCCAGTACTTACCCTGCCGCTCGCCGTGGAGGGCCTCCCTCTGGGTCTGCAACTCGTTGCCCAGCCGGGGCGCGAGGATCGTCTGGTCGCCCTTGGTGAAACCCTCGAGCGCGCGGGGCTTGCCCGTGCCCGAATCCTGGAGGATTGATGCTCTACAGCGCGCGCTCCCGCAGGGGGATGGTCACGGCCCCCCATCATCTCGCAGCACAATCGGGCAGGGATATTCTTAAGGCCGGGGGCAACGCGGTCGAGGCGGCTGTCGCGGTTGCGGCCACGCTCTCTGTCGTCTATCCCCACATGACCGGGCTCGGTGGTGACGGGTTCTGGATCATCCGTCGCCCTGACGGGGTGATAGTGGCCATCGATGCCTGTGGGCGTCTTGCCCAGTCTGCCAAGCCCGAGCTCTATGCGGGGCTCGATGCCGTGCCCTGGCGCGGGGGACTGGCCGCCAATACGGTTGCAGGCACGGCTGCCGGGTGGAGCCGGGCCTTGGCCTATGCCGGAGGGACGCTGCCGCTCACGCAAATTCTGGAAGACGCTATCGGTCATGCCGAGCATGGCATGGTGGTGACCGAGAGCATGGCAGGGCTCATGGCGGCGCATCTCGATGTGCTGAGCTACATGCCCAATTTCAAATCGCTGTTTCTGCCGAATGGCGATATGCCGATTGCTGGTGCGGTGCATCGTAATCCAGCTCTGGCGCGGACGCTCAGGAGGCTGGCCAATGCCGGATTGGGCGATTTCTATCACGGCAAGCTGGCGGATCTGATCGCGGCTGAACTTACCGCCTGTGGCTCACCGGTCAGTCTGGACGATCTGGCGCATCATCAGGCCGTGGTCTCCAGGCCGCTGGAGACCACGCTGCATCACGGACAGTTCTACAACATGCCCGCTCCCACTCAGGGGGCTGCGTCGCTGCTGATTCTGGCTTTAGCCGAGAGGCTGGGGGTAAAGGGGGCTGATACGGTTGAGGACATTCACCGTTGGGTGGAAGCGACCAAGGCAGCATTCCTCTGGCGCGATCGTGTGATTGCCGATCCTGCCATCATGAAGACTTCCCCGCAGGCGTTGCTTTCCGACCCTGCCGCCCTTGATACCATGGCGGGGGAGATCGATGTTTCCTGTGCGGCGCCCTGGCCGCATCCTGTTCAGCAGGGCGACACCACGTGGTTTGGTGTGATGGACGAGCAGGGTTGGGCGGTCAGCATGATCCAAAGCCTGTATTTCGAATTCGGCTCCGGGGTGGTCCTGCCTGAAACCGGCCTCGTCTGGCAAAATCGTGGCTCCAGCTTCGATCTGGCTCCCGGGCGCCTGCGCAGCCTCGTACCGGGACGCAAGCCGTTCCATACCCTCAATCCGGCAATGGCGACGCTCAATGACGGCAGCCTTCTGTCCTATGGCACGATGGGAGGGGAGGGCCAGCCTCAGACCCAGGCGGCCATCGTGGCCCGCAATGTGATTGCGGGTCTGAGTCTGCAGGACGCCATCACGGCGCCACGCTGGCTTCTGGGCAGGACCTGGGGGGAAACCACCACAACGCTCAAGATGGAGACACGATTCGATCCGGCCATCCTCGACGGGTTGCGCGAACTCGGTCACGACGTCGAGAGCCTGACGCCTTTCGCGACCGCAATGGGTCATGCGGGCGCCATTCGACGCTATGAAGACGGCACCATGGAGGGGGCGACCGATCCCCGGAGCGATGGTGGTGTGGCCGCCCTCTGACACGTGCGAGAGAGACATTCATGACACAGGACTACCCGCGGGATCTGCTGGGCTACGGGGAAGCCCCCCCTGATGCAAACTGGCCCAACGGCGCACGCATCGCTGTACAGTTCGTGCTGAATTATGAAGAGGGCGCCGAGAACAACGTGCTCCATGGCGATGCGGGGTCAGAGGCCTTTCTCTCTGAAATGGTCGGGACGCGCTCCATTCAGGGCGCGCGCTGCATGCAGATGGAGAGCCTGTACGAGTACGGCGCGCGTGCCGGGTTCTGGCGTCTGCATCGTCTCTTTACCGGGGCGAAAATGCCGCTCACGGTATTCGGTGTGGCGATGGCACTGGCGCGCAATCCTGCCGTGGTGCGCGCCATGAAGGAGGCCGGGTGGGAAATCGCGACTCATGGCCTGCGCTGGATCGATTACCAGGACGTGCCGGAATCAGTGGAGCGCGAGCACATACGCGAGGCGATCAAGCTGCATCGTGAGGTCACGGGCGAAGCCCCGCAGGGCTGGTACCAAGGGCGCACCAGCCCCAATACCGCCCGGCTCGTCGCTCAGGAAGGGTGCTTCATCTATGACGCAGATTCCTATGCCGACGATCTGCCTTATTATGATCGACGCTATGGCAAGGGTCAGTTGATCGTGCCCTACACACTCGATGTAAATGACATGAAATGCGTGGCGCTCAACGGATTCACTGAGGGCGAGCAGTTCTTTCGCTATCTGCGTGACAGTTTCGACATGCTCTATGAGGAAGGCGGACGCATGATGTCCGTTGGTCTGCATTGCCGTCTGGCGGGGCGGCCGGCACGGGCGCTCGCGCTCAAGCGCTTTCTTGCTCATATTCAGGCGCATGAGAATGTCTGGGTGGCGACGAGGCTCGATATCGCACGCCACTGGCTGGAGGAACATCCACTATGATCGGCGCGAAAAGCCGTGATGCCTTTGTGGCGCGCTATGGCGACATCTACGAACACACGCCCTGGATCGTGGAGGCAGCCTGGCCTCAGGCCCCCTTCGAGGACGCACAGACGATGATCGCTGCCACGTCGCGGATCATCCATGACGCGGGAGAAGCGAGGCAGAAAGCTCTGGTGCAGGCGCATCCGGAACTGGCCAGAAAATTAGGGGTCGATCCCGATCTGGGCAGGCTTTCCGCAGCGGAGCAGGAGGGAGCCGGGCTGGATCGATTGACGCAGGAAGAATTCGTCGCCTTCCGGGCGCTGAACGACGCCTATCGTGCCCGGTTCGATATGCCATTCGTGATCTGTGTGCGTCGCGCGACCAAGGAGCTCATGCGTCGCGAGATCGAGCGTCGCCTCGATCAGTCGCCCGAGGTGGAACTGGCGGAGGCGCTGAGGCAGATCGATCAGATAGCCCTGCTGCGGCTGAAAGACAGGACAGGCCAATGACCACGCTTTCGACCCATATACTCGACACGGCCAGCGGCCGTCCCGCAGAGGGAATGCAGGTCACGCTGCTGCATGATGACCGCGTGCTGTTTGAAGGCGTCTCCAATGCTGACGGGCGCTGTCCGGATCTGAGGGAGATCGCGGTCGGGCAGGGTGCCTATGTGCTACGATTTGCGGTTGCGGCCTATTTCCGGGCACAGGGGCAGGACCTTCCCGACCCGCCTTTTCTGGATGTCGTGCAGATCGATTTCGGCATGGGCAAGGAAGGGCATTACCACGTACCGCTTCTCGTCTCGCCTTACGGGTATTCGACCTATCGCGGGAGCTGAGCGCCTTCGCCCGGCTTGAAAGTGGTCCGGATAAGGAAAGGGCGGGAGGGGTTATCTCCCTCCCGCCCTTTTTTTCCGTCCGGCGCCCCGACCGGCAGCACCACATATTTGGCGCTGACGGGCGAGGAGATGGGGTTGATCAGAAATTCAGACCAGCCTGCAGGAAGATGTAACGGCCGAGATAGAGGCCGCTATAGGTGTTGTCAGCAGAGTTGCTGGCGCCGTTGAGAACGAAGGGCGGGTTCTTGCCGGCGATGTTCTGCACGCCGCCGCTGAAATCCCAGCGATTCCAGGTATAGCCGAGCGAAATGTCCTGCTGGATCATGCCGGGGGTACGGATCCGGGCATTGGCCGCCGGGCTTTCCTCGCTCAGGAAAGCTGAGCCGTCATTCCAGTTCATGCCGCCAATATACTGGAACATGTAGGAAATGCGGAAGGCATCATGCTGCCATGTCAGGGTGGCGTAGTCGCGCACGCGCGGCTGGCCGACACCGTTCTGGTAGAACAGCGCGCCTGTCTGGTTCAGATAGTCGCCACCGGGCTGCTGCTGCTGCTTGTACTTCACGAGTTGCTGGAAGTTGTTGTCAACTGTCAGGCTGTCATGACGCGTGATGCGGAAGCGGTAGTTCAGGTCGAAGTCGATACCGCTGGTCAGCAGGTCGCCCAGGTTCTGGTCGAGGGCAGAGACCGTGTTGATCTGGCCGTTCGGCAGACGGGTGATCGAGTTGCAGTAGGACTGCACGCTGTACTCATAGCACTCGTTCAGGATGTACTGGGTCGGCAGCGAACCGATCAGACCGCCAATGGTGTAGTGCCAGTAGGTGACGGATGCTGCGAGACCCGGGATCCAGCGCGGCGTGATGACCGTACCGAATGTGTAGGTGCGACCCGTTTCCGGCTTGAGCGCGGCATTACCGCCCGAAAGCGTCGGAACCTGACCCGAATTGGCCGAGTTGAAGTTTGCAGGATCGGCCACACCGGCCTTCATGCAGTTGGCGATAAGCGTGGCACCCGATGCACCGGCGCAGGGATCGGAAGCTGCAGGGTAGCCGAGGCCGACACCGCCATAAAGCTCATAGACGTTCGGCTGACGGAAGGACGTGCCCAGCGTGCCGCGGAAGCGGATATCGCGCGTGGGTGCCCAGTCGATGCCGACCTTCCAGTTCTTGGCGCCACCGAAGGTGTTGTAGGACGAGTAACGGCCCTGACCGTCGATCGACAGATCCTTGGCGAAGGCAACGTCCTTGAGGAGCTGCGCATGGCCCTGAATGTAGCCTTCGGTCACGTTGAAGCCGCCCGAGGTGGACTGCACCGTATTCGTGAGCGAGTAACCGCTTTGAACCAGCGGATCGGGGTTGTTCGAGAGCTGCTCGCCACGATGCTCCATACCGAGCGCCACGCCGAAATCGCCGCCGCCCCGCCAGGGCATGTGGACGATATGATTGTTGTGGATACGCAGGTTGAGGTCGCGCAGCTGATACATGGTGTGCGAGTGCGTCGTGTAGTTCGCGTAACGCGCCGCATCGGGCGAGAGACGCGTGAACACGTTGGACTGGACGCAGCCCGGCGAACCGGCACAGGAATTCGGGTTGTAGATCAGCGCACCATCAGGGTCATTGGGGTCGACCTGGTTCTCGAGGCCCCATTCCTGCAGCAGGTTGGAATAGCTGCCGACGCCCTGGAGCTCGTTCGTCACCTGGCTGGCGCCATAGGTGTAGGACAGGTCATACTTCCAGTCGCGCACGATGTCGCCGCGCACGCCGAACATGCCGGTCACGCTGTCATTCGAATTGTTGTTCGTACGCGGTCCGAACTCGTTCAGGCGGCGATAGAGCTGAAGGTCTTCACCGGCAGTGTTGCCGGGATAGCTGGCTGGAATGATGATCGAGTTGGGAAGTGGCGAAGGCGGAACGCTTCCGATCGCCGGTTCAGGCGCGAGCTGCGTCTTCGACGTGCGATGGGCATAGAGCACGTTCGAATAGACATCGAAATGACGGTTGAACTCGTAATGCAGGTCGCCCGTCAGGGTGGAATCCTGGAGGGCGTTCACCAGCCACTGATTCTGGGCATAGTTATAGCGCTTGGAGCGGCTATAGGGGCTCAGGCTGCCATCATCGAGGTTGCCGACATAGGTCGCGCCCGAATCCTGGCCGAAATAGGTGCCGCCCGGCGTGATGATCGAGCCGATCTGCAGTGCGGAATTGCCCGGATAGGTCCCACGAGCGACCTGCGGGTAACGCGACCAGGAACGCGAGCGCGAGGTGACGCCGCCCTGTGTCATGTAGCTGCCGCCAAGGGTGATGTTGCCCTTGTCGTGGTCAAAGTTCCAACCCTTCATGGCCGAGAGCATGCCGGTGCGGTTGTCACCATGGCCGGTGATGCCGCCGCGCATGGTGATGCTGCCGGTATTCAGGTCGTGACGCAGCTTGATGTTGATGACACCCGAAACAGCGTCGGCGCCGTAGAGCTCCGAACCGCCATCGCGCAGGATTTCGACCGACTGGACCATCTGCACGGGAATGGTGTTCAGGTCGACGCAGTTTGAATCGCCATTCGGGGTGGTGCGCTTGCCGTCGATCAGCACAAGAACGCGGTTCTGCCCGAGGTTACGCAGATCCACGCAGGACGCGCCGTCGCCGCCATTGGTGTTACTGTTCGACGTGCCGCTGGCGCCTATAGAGGGCAGGCGTGAGAGATAATCGTTAAGGTTCGTTACGCCGGTCTGCTGGATCTGCTTGGCCGTCACGATCTGGACAGGGTTCGCGCTGGTGTTGTTGGCCGTGCTGAGCGCGGAACCGACAACGATCAACTCCTCGGATTTGCCTCCCTGAGCAAAGGACACCGTGCTTGCAGGGGCCACATTCCGCAACGCATCCTGAGAGCGGGCGGGAACCATTGTTGCGGCGGGCGCTGTCTGCGCATCAAGGCGCGGGCCGTTGGCAGGACGCGGCGTAGTGACCGTCTTGCGGGTGGTGTTGTGACGCACGGCCTTGCGGTGATGGGAGGTGCTGGTGGCCGTCTGAGCCTGCGCGGAAACCGTGGCGACCACCGGGGAGAGGAAGATGGCGGCGCCGAGCAGCAGCCTTCCTCGTCTCTGAAAATTAACGATTTTCATGAAAATTAACCCTCGGAATGACTTTGTTTCACGAGGCTGCGGTTTCTGTCATTTCATTGCAAGGGCGTTATCGTTTTGTGACGTTCCATTGCACGAACGGTTTTTCGGATGTTGCAATTTTGCATCGTTATGTTGCTGAGAAGGCAGTCGCGGCCCCGTGATGACGCCTGCCGGGTGGCGAGGGATATTCCGTTTATGAATCGAATCAGGTCGGAAAGCCTCATGGCCGGGTCATGGCGATTCGATTCGCGCGAGCATCGCCCCCTCGAAAGGGCGTTGCTCCCGCTGAGGGCGTCTGACGCCGTGTGTGGTGATACGATAGGGAGAGGGTCGACGCAGGGGAGGTGCCCCACCGGGGGCAGGCAGTCAGTAGGATTTCAGAAGACGGTCCAGATAGTCGAGTTCGCTCTGCGGCCGGGTACGGTCCGCATCACGGCGGCGCAGCTCGCGCTCGATTTCGCGTGCTCTCTCGCGACTATCCGCATCCGGGACCGTTCCATCGGTATCGGCTCCCGAATGTCCTTTCCCCATCTTGCGGCCCAGCGGATCACGGTCGCTCTTGTCGCTACCGTCATCCTGGGTATCGTCGTCGCCCTGATCCCTGGCTTCTCCCCCTTTCTTGCCGCCGCCCTGTGAGGGCTGACCGGTGCCCATCGTGGGCAGGAGCGCTAGCGGTCTGCCTCCATGGTTCTTGCCTTTCTGGGCTTCTTTCATCTGCTGCCCGGTCTCTGCAAGATCCTTGAGGACCTGCCTTATGGCCTGTTCGGCAGGACTATCCTTGGCTTCAGCAAGATACTGGCGCGCTGTTTTCATGTCCTTGTCGGCCTTCGTCAGCCCGTCCATCTTCTTGTCTGTCAGCGACTTGATGTCTTCATTCAGGACGCGCGCCACCATCTGAAGTGCACGTTGCACGGCATGATCATCGCGTCGCTGCTCATGCTGGATCGCGATCTGCTCCGGCGTGAGGGGCGCGGTGTTGGACCCATTGGGAGATGTCGCTGAGGAGTCCATATCCGGTGGCGGGCTCATGCCCAGCTGACGCAGCAATTCCGCTGTCGGCATGGTGCTCACATCCTGACCCGGCACACTAGCCTGGTTCTGCTCGGCTTCTTTGGCGGCACGCTGCCCGATGCCGAGGCGGGACTGTACGTGGTCGAGCAGGGTCGTCTCGCGTCTGACCAGATCATGCAATGCAGCACGCTGGGCCTGAGCACGCGCCCGCGCCTGCATCTGCTGCGCGATCTGCGCCAGATCCTGAGGCGTGGCGCTGCGCATGCGCTCCGTCATCTTGGACAGCTCATCCAGACGCCTGAGAGCCTCGTCGCTCTGGCCATTGGCTGCCTCGGACTGAAGGCGCCGCATGAGCCGGGATACCGGATCACTGTCACCATCGGGTGTCTCGCCGATATCGGGCATGACCGTGCCAAGTTGCATGCTGCGTTGCATGAGGGCCTGCATGCGCTGGTCCAGCGCCTCTCTGAGGCGTTTCATGCGCTCGGCGAGTTTCTCCTGCTCCGCCTCGGTATGACCTGCATCACCGAGCGCACGCATATGCGCAATCTGGTCCTGCACAGCTTTCTGGGCGGCACGGATGTCGAGATTGGCCTGCGCCGTCTCAGCGTCGCTTCCGGCAAGGTCGTCAAGATACAAGGCCACCGCCCAGCATAGCCCCAGCGTATTGTTCCGTGCCTGGTCAGCATCGGGGTCGTCGAGCTGGGCCGCGGCATACAGAAGGGCAAGCATGCTGCCCTTCGCATCCTGCGGGAGAGTTCCTGCGAGGGCTCTCAACTCATCGGCGACTTCAGGCGGGGTCTCCTGACCGAGGCCAAAGCGATGACGCAGGCTGATCAGGGCGCGCGCGGTGGGGTCATGAAATTCCCGAGCGGGCAGGGTGAGGGTCTCGATCTTGCTGACAGACTCCTTGCCGCCCCGGCTGGTCGCGTGCAGTGTTATGGCCACTTTCTCGCCAGCCCAGAGCGACTCCGTCAGGTCTGTTTCGAAAACGCCCTGTGGCTTTATCGGTGTGCCCTTGAGAGGGATAGGGACGTTCAGCGCAGGCAGATCGGTGCGTGAGGGCAGGATGATCTTGGCCCAGATTCTGGCAATACCATGGGCCTGCGCCGCCCGATAAGGCAGGGCGAGTGTCGTACCGTCTTCTGTCTTGTGCGGGGCTGATGCCCAGGCGATTTCCGGTGGCAGATCGGGCTCGATGTCGAATTGCCACTCTCCAACCGTTCGCCCGCGAGATCGTATCGACACCCGGCCCGTATGCAAAAGACGGGTTGTGAAGCTCCAGCTTCCCGCGTCCAGCCGGCGAACAGTGACATCGGCTGTTTCCACGCCCAGCACATGGGGGCCCGAGCGGGCGCCGGTAACGTGAACCGTGAGCGTGGCATCCTGCGGGATGCGGGGCGGCGCTGTGTTGGATGAAAGAAAGACCGGAGCACCGGGTGCATAGGCGGGGAGATCGACCCATGCCTCGATCTGGGGCAGAGGAACATCGCTGTCATCGACCCCGGGCAGAAAGGCGGCCTCGAGCCGTGACGGGGCTTTTTGTCCCGCCACGAAAAGGGCAAGAGCGAGACAGGCGGCGAAACCCGTCCACCCGGCGAGACGCGATGGAGTCCAGGCAAGGGCAGGCCATCCGCTGCGCAACGGGCCGATACTTTGCCGTAGACGGTCCATATGCGTTTGCCAGAACGCGGTTTCCTCGCCATCGGCGGGGAGGTCATCGAGCCCTGACAGTGGTCTGTGCCGCAGTCCCGATTTCTCCTCCAGCCGCCTGTCGATGCGATGCAACTCTGGTGGCGTGACGCGGGAGAGGTTGCGCGCGGCCAGAGCCAGTGCCCCGCCGCCGACACCGGCCAGCAGGAAGGCGTGTAATGTATCGGGCAGGGATTGCGGGACTCGTAGCAGCCCGCTCAGCGCGTAGCCACCGACCAGGGCTAGGGGTGTTTGGACCGCAAGCCAGGCGGATTCGACCCACAGAATGCGCCGGGCCCGATGTCGCGCCTGATGGACCCGCGCCTCAAGCGAGAGCGTCTTGGAACTGGCAGGTGCGGGTGGCGCCATGATCATGCGTCAGGTGGCCGTCCCGGCGCCGTCCAGCCAGTCGGGAACGACGTCATCGCTCCAGAGACTCTCCAGGTTCTGTCTCTTGCGGATGATTTGCCACTTGCCGTTTTCGATCATCACCTGTGCGGCAAGGGGGCGACTATTATAGGTCGAGCTCATGACAGATCCGTAAGCTCCTGTATCCAGCACGGCAATTTGGTCGCCGGGACGCAAGGCGGGAAGCAGTCGGTCCTTGGCCAGTACGTCGCTCGACTCGCATACCGGGCCGACAACCGTCTGGGGTGCCGTCTCCGCATAGGCAAGATCGGGGGCGAGCGGGATAATGCCATGCCATGAGTCATAGAGGCTCGGTCGCGCCAGATCGTTCATTGCAGCGTCCACGATCACGAAATCGGATACGCCCTCACGCTGGGCTTTCAGGTCGATGATGGATGCAAGCAGGAGGCCCGCGGGTGCCGCAATCCATCGACCCGGTTCGATCGCGAGTTGAAGGTCGAGGCCGCCCAGTGTCTCGACAATGGCGCCTGCCAGCGCCGCAGGCGGAGGCGCAAGTTCGTCACGATACCGGACGCCCAGCCCGCCGCCGCAATCGACCATGGTCACTGTCAGGCCCTCGGATCGCAATCCGCTTACGAGCTCGGCAATGCGGGTATAGGCCGCCTTGAACGGCGTTGGAGTGAGGATCTGGCTGCCGATATGTGTGGCCAATCCCCTGATCTCGATACCCGGCAGTTTACTTGCTTCGCGATACAGAGTGGGGGCGTCGTCCCAGTCGATGCCGAACTTGTCGCCCAGACGCCCGGTGCTGATCTTGTCATGCGTTCCGGCATCGATATGCGGGTTGACGCGCAAGGCAACACGCGCTGTCAGGCTGGAGGCGCGAGCGAGACGCGACAGGCGTCGCAGTTCCTCGACGCTCTCGACATTGATCTGTCCAATCTCCTCCTGAAGGGCGAGCATCAGCTCGGCGTCGGTTTTGCCCACGCCCGAGAACACGATATGGGCTGGATCGATCCCGGCCTGGATTGCCCGGCGGAGCTCGCCACCGCTGACCACATCGGCCCCGCAGCCTTCCTGACGCAGCACGCTCAGAGTGGCCTGGTGATCATTGGCCTTCATGGCATAATGCAGGGCGATATCGACGCCACGTTCGGTAAAGGCCTTGCGCAGATTGCGCGTGCGCCTGCGCAGCGTGCCAGCCCCGGTTACCCAGCATGGTGTTCCAACCGCGCTCGCGATGGTCTGCAGGGGGACACCCTCGAAAAGCAGCCCATCCTGCCCGTCCATGTGAAGAGAAGGGCGAGAGGCGAGAAGGTTCATGATATCAGGGTCGTGGCGTGTCATGCCGGACAGACTACAAGGGCAATCCGCGGCTTCCAAGCCGGGATTGCAGAGCGGAGAGGGATTTTCATGACCACGGATCTGGTGGCGGCGGCGCTTGCTGCACGGTTGCGGGCCTATGCGCCGTATTCACGTTTTCAGGTTGGGGCTGCGCTACGCTGCGACGGCGTAATTCACGCCGGGTGCAATGTCGAGAACGCCGCCTATCCGCAGGGGAACTGTGCCGAGGCCAGCGCTATCAGCGCCATGGTGATGGCAGGCGGGCGCAGGATCGACGAAATCGTGATTGTCGGGTCAGGTGAGGCACCGTGTACCCCGTGCGGTGGGTGCCGCCAGCGTCTGCGCGAGTTCGGCGCTCCAGAATTGCCGGTGAGAATTGTGAACGCGCAGGGCGAATTGCTGCTCGATACGACGCTTGAGGCCTTGCTGCCCTGGTCGTTCGGCCCGGATCACCTGGTGAGTCGACCGGGACAGGAAGATACCGGTAGATGAAACGCCTCTCGGGTTCAGGACGTGGGCTGCAAAGTCATGTCGCCGTACCACGACGCGGTTCAATGCTGCGCATGAAAACCGGGCTTGCGGCTGGTCTCAGCCTGATGATCGCTGCTGCGTGCGGTCATGCCGATGCGCGCAGGCCGGTAACTGCCTTGCCAGGTGTCGGGCAGGGGGAGCGTCATGCCATCGATGTCGGTCACACGCCGTGGCGCATGCTCGGGCGTGTGCAGACGGAGTTGGGCGCGCGATGCACGGGCTTCATGGTCGCACCTTCGGTCATCATGACGGCAGCGCATTGCCTCTGGCGGGAGGAAGTGGCCGGTTTCGTGCAGCCTTCGAGCGTGCATTTCATGCTGGGCTATGACACGGGCTCATGGCGTGGCACTGCACGTGCGGTTCGCTTTATCATTGCACCCGCCTATGATCCTTTCCACCCCCTGCGCACCAGTCAGGCTGACCATGCCACGGTCATTCTCGACCACCCGCTGATAACGAGCGCTGATCTCGTGCCGATCGTGGCTGCTTCACCTGGCCTGCCCGCCATGCTGGCCGGGTATCAGCAGGACCGTAAGGAGCTGGCGATTGGTGACTCAAATTGCCATGTGGTGCAGGTGCGCGGGCAGTTGATCGATCACGATTGTGCAGCCACGAAAGGCGCAAGTGGCGCCCCGTTGCTGGTTTTGAAGAATGGAAGCTGGGGTATCGCCGGTATCGATGTACTTGCCCATGACGGACAGGGCGGAACGGCCGTCGGTTTCGCAACCGAACAGAGTTCTGACAAAACTGTTAGATAGAAGTAACAACGTCGCCAGCGAACTGTAAGCCTGCGCCGCCGTTGACATGGCTCAATGCTCTTCCGGGAGATACGGGGACCATGTGCGCAGATCTGTCTTTTGCTACCGCCCGCTCGAGCGATATTCATACCGCGCCTACGGTTCTCGTTGTTGAAGACCAGGTTCTTCTGCGTCTTTACGTCTCCGACATGATCGAGCAGGCGGGATATACCGTGCTCTCCGCCGAAAATGCCGATGAAGCGCTGACGGTCATCAGCTCCAATCCTCAGATCAGGATTGTCTTTTCCGATCTGGAGATGCCGAGTGAGATGACAGGGCTCGAACTCGGGCACCATCTGTCTCGCACGCGCCCGGAGATGGGCTTCGTTCTCACATCGGGGCGCCAGATGCCCGGTAGTGCTGCCTTGCCCCCTCGCGGCCTTTTTGTCCCCAAGCCTTTCCTTGAAAGCGATGTATGCGCAGCCTTGCAGCGTTGCGTGCATTAGTCTCAAGCCACGTTTTCCCGCCACCCCCAAAAAAAAAAGAAAAACCGGGGTTAAATCATGGATACGACCGTTGGAGGTCGCGCGCCCCGCAGTCGTACGCATCCGGGGTTGGCGGCCCGTTCTGTTGAACCCGAACACGCCATTCTGATCTCCGGCGCAAGCTGTGATATCGGTCGTGCTGTAGCGCTGCGCTTCGCTCGTGCAGCCTATCCGGTCATCCTCACCTATTGGTGCAAATGCGAGCCTGTCCTGACGCTTGCAGTTGAAATCAATCGGGCAGGGGGGCGCGCGCTGGCACTGCCTCTCGATATCCGTGATCGTAAGGCGATTGCAGAAACGTTCAGAAGAGGATGCGAGGCATATGGGCGTATCGGTGTCCTCGTGAACAATGTCGGTATGGCGGGTCGCGCCGTTCCCTTGGCGGGAGCCTCCCCGGAGGATCTGGAGACGGTGATCGATACCAATATACTGGGTACGGTTTTGATGAGCGCTGAGGCGGTACGTCAGATGTCCGTGTCGGCGGGGGGTGTCGGCGGCGTCATCATCAACATCTCGTCTGTCGCAACACGATCGGGCAGCAGGATATTCCACGTGCCGGAAGCGACGTCCTGCGGCGCAGTTGAGGCTCTCACCAAGGCGTTGTCAGATGAGGTGGCGGCGGACGGAATAAGAGTGGTGTCGGTTGCACCCTGTGCCGCGCCGTCTCACGCGCGCATGCGAAAGAATATACCGTCCAGCAGGGCTATTGAGGCGGATGATATCGCACAAGCCGTCTTCTTTCTGGCCTCTGATCAGGCACGCGCCATCACGGGCACGACTTTGACGGTGTCAGGCTGACGGCTGATTTTCAGAAAGAGAATGGCGCACCCGAAAGGACTCGAACCTCTAACCCCCAGATTCGTAGTCTGGTGCTCTATCCAATTGAGCTACGGGTGCGTAGTGATCATTTGACTGATCACGATTTATACTGGCGCACCCGAAAGGACTCGAACCTCTAACCCCCAGATTCGTAGTCTGGTGCTCTATCCAATTGAGCTACGGGTGCGTCGTGGGGCGGGTTCTACTGCGAGTTGTCCGACCCCGCAAGAGGGAAAAAGAATTTTTTTCAATCAATGATTTGGGCGGGTCATGACGATATGGGCGCGGCATGTCGGAGCCCCGTAAATGCCGCCGATCGCATTCCCTACCGGATAGCCATTGAAGACGATGCTGTAGGGTTTGCCCTGCGCGTCCTTGAGGTCGAGCTGGGCATGATAATGGTGTGGGTCGGTGCCCCGCACGCCCTTGAGCACCAGCGCATTATCCCCCGGGGTGAAGCTGATCACCTTGGTGCCGATCTGAAGGGTCGAATCAGTGGTCGTCGGACAACTGCCCTCATCGGCCACGAGCGCTCCGGTCCAGAGCCCGATGGGGTCCTTGCTGGGAGGCGCGGGCGGCGAGCAGGCGGTCAGGCCGGCGCTGAGCCCCAGGAGAGTCAGGCATGCTGTCCTCATGCCGAAGCCACACCGCATGATTGCTTCAGAAGCCAGGCGAACCCTCGCGGTGGCAGTGATGAGGGGGAGGAAGGGCATGATTCTCTCGTCCGGGTGAAGAAATGGTGACATTTAGCGGGGGGCAAATGCGTGCTTTGGGATGACGATGCCCTGCGAACATCCTATACGATGCCCACAGAACTTGCCCATGCACGACGTGTTGAAAGAGCGCCATGACTGAAACCGCCCCGCAGAACGCCGATAACCTCGACCTTCAGCTTCACGAGGATCGTATCCTGATTCTCGACTTCGGCAGTCAGGTCACGCAGCTCATCGCCCGTCGTGTGCGTGAGAGCGGCGTCTACTGTGAGATCTGGCCGTTCACCGCAACGGAAGAGAAGATCCGCGGTTTCCATCCGCGCGGTATCATCCTTTCAGGTAGCCCGGCCAGCGTGCACGACGATAATGCGCCGCAGATCCCTGAGATCGTCTTCGATCTCAACGTGCCCGTGCTTGGCATCTGCTATGGCCAGCAGGCCATGTGTGCGCGTCTCGGTGGCAAGGTTGAAACCCATGAGCATCGCGAGTTCGGCCGCGCCCATATCGAAATCGCCGAAGATTGCGCGTTGTTCCGTGGTGCCTGGTCGCGCGGGCATCGCGAGCAGGTCTGGATGAGCCATGGCGATCGCGTCACGGCACTTCCCCCCGGCTTCCGGGCCGTGGCCTGGTCGGAAGGCGCACCGTTTGCGATCATCGCCGATGAAGGGCGTCGCCTCTATGGGGTGCAGTTCCACCCTGAGGTCGTGCATACGCCGCATGGCGCAGCCCTGATCAAGAACTTCACCCATGATGTGGCCGGATGCAAAGGCACATGGACCATGGCCGGGTTCCGCGATCTCGAAATCGCGCGCATCCGCGAGCAGGTCGGGTCAGGCCGCGTCATTTGCGGTCTCTCGGGCGGTGTTGATTCGTCGGTTGCGGCCAAGCTGATTCATGATGCTATTGGCGATCAGCTCACCTGTATCTTCGTCGATCCGGGCATTCTGCGGGCAGGCGAAGCCGATGAGGTCGTCAAGACCTTCCGTGGCCGTTTCAATATCAGCCTTGTCCATCGCGATGCGTCGGATCTGTTCCTGAACGCTCTTGCTGGCGTGACGGACCCGGAGGTGAAGCGCAAGACCATCGGGCGCCTGTTTATCGAAGTGTTCGAGGAAGAAGCGACCAAGCTGGGCGGTGCCCAGTTCCTGGCTCAGGGCACGCTTTATCCCGACGTGATCGAATCTGTCAGCTTCACCGGCGGTCCTTCGGTCACCATCAAGTCGCACCACAATGTCGGTGGTTTGCCCGACCGTATGAACATGGAATTGGTCGAGCCGCTGCGCGAATTGTTCAAGGACGAGGTGCGTGCGCTGGGTCGCGAGCTCGGAATTCCTGAAGCCATTGTCGGGCGTCATCCCTTCCCTGGACCGGGGCTCGCCATTCGTATCCCGGGTGCGATTGACAGGGAGAAGCTCGACCTGCTGCGCAAGGTGGATTCAATCTATCTTGAAGAGATCCGCAATGCCGGGCTCTATGATGCCATCTGGCAGGCTTTTGCCGTGTTGCTGCCGGTCCGCACCGTCGGCGTGATGGGCGATGGCCGCACCTATGACCAGGCCTGCGCGCTGCGCGCCGTCACCAGCACGGATGGCATGACGGCTGAGGTCTATCCCTTCGATTTCGGTTTCCTGAACCGCGTGGCGGGACGTATCGTCAACGAGGTGCGCGGCATCAACCGCGTGACCTATGACATCACGTCCAAGCCGCCGGGTACGATCGAGTGGGAATGATTTTTGCCTATCCGAGCGTATCCGAAACTACGCTAGAATACTATCTAACCCACTGATAAAAATAAATAATTCACTAGGCATCTATCGGTGCCTATCGGTGGGCAAGGATCGGAAGTGGCGGCCCAGTTGACGGCCCTTGCCCATATTGATCACCGAGAAATTTGAAAGTGCCGTCAGAAGAGAATTCGGAGCTGTAGTCCTCGGGATCTGACGAGCGATAAAATGGCCAGTATCGATCGAAGATTCCGCAAGGTCTTGCGGTGATGCGTATTGAGGGGAAGAGATGATCGCCGGTTCCGGAAAGCTGCCGTGGCAGCACATAACGATACGTGTGCCTTGGCATGATGGTGGCTGGAATGGGCGTGTCTGCACCGCACCGTCGGCGAACACTTCATGTCTGGTCCTCGGACGCATCGCCTCGGCAAAACGTGAAGATCAGGATGCTATAGCGGGAAGGTTGTTCGATGAGCTCGGGCCGGCGGTGCTACCGCCATGTGTCGATGAGCGTGTCAGCTTTATGTGCGACCACGACCTCGTTCTAACCAAGCAGCACCCCTACAAGCTTTCGAGCCCTACGACGCACGGCCATTTCGGCGAGACGAAGCTGCGGATCGAAGCCTATTCGGCAGCATGCATTCCCTTCGGATGGATGTTGAAATCAAACATCGAGGGCGACGAGAGCGAGGGTGATCTCGGCAAGGCAACAGCGTTGCGGCTAGCCTATGATCCCGAACGCGAGCCGGACCTGTCGTTTGAAACGGGTTGGGTTCAGGACAAGACGAACCAGCTCATCATGCTGGACACGTTCTTCGGGGCCCTCCTGCCGAAGACGTCACTCTGTTTTTTCTATGCAAAGAAGACGCCGCTCTCGGAAAGCGCAAACCGTGTAATCGTCGGTGTTGCCAAGGTCAACGGCATTGGCGGGCATACCGAATACGCCTATGACTCGCCTGGTGACCTTAAGGGCGTGCTCTGGGAGCGATGTGTCCGCCATTCGCTTCGCCCCGGTGGCGACGATGGCTTCCTCATGCCTTATTATGACGTCCTTGCCGCTTCACAGGCAGATGCAAGCGTGCCCGTCGAAGATTGCGTCGCCTTTGCGCCTGATGACCAGTTCGACGCGTTCTCATACGGCGCAGAGCATCTCGGCCATGACGGCGCAATAGCGTCGCTGCTCGCTTGCGCCGCGGCTTTGCGAGCGACAGCGAAGGTCGTCGAAACTGACGTTTCCGGCTCTCTCGCGTGGATCGATCGTGAGATTGCGCGTCTGTGGAAGGCGCGAGGCGTTCATCCGGGACTAGGAAGTGCTCTGAGCGCTTTCGGTCTGGCGCATGGATCGCTGCTGGCGCATGAGATCGTGCGTGCGGGGAGTCGTGAAGGCGAGGTGTTCGATGCCTTCGCGTTTATCGACCACATCGTGAAGAAGCCCTCGGCATGTCCGCAGGCCGAGAAGCTCGGCTTCGGTTCGTCTTATCGCGAGAAATGGAAGAGCCTCGCGCTGCCACGCCGACAACTGCTCGATCTGGTCGCGCGCTGTAGTCTGACCACTGACCAAGCACTCCGAGCCTATCAGGCTACTCAGCGTAGCGTCTTTACCGAGGCAACGAGCGACGCCGACATCTTGGCCAATCCGTACCTTCTCTATGAGCGGGACGAGACGGCGGCCCAAAGGATAGCCTTTGGCATCGTCGATCGTGGCGTATTCCCAGCCGATGTTATTCGCGAGGTCGCGCCGCTTCCCGCTCAAGCGGCGATGACCGACGGGATCGACAAGCGTCGAGTTCGCGCGCTGATCACCGACATGTTGGAGCATGCTGTCCAGAACGAGGGGCACACGCTTCTCCCGCGCAGCTGGATCGTTAGGAGAGCGATCGAAGCGCCGCTCGACCCACGCTGCATGGTCGACGAAGACGTGATCGATATGGTGGCGGACTACCTCGCGTCCACGTTGGAAAGTGCGCGAACCTCCGACGGCGAAATCGCGCTGAAGCTTCGGCGTTATGGGGCGTCGCGCACGGCGATCACGAACGCGGTCCGCAAACGCGTCGGTGGCAAGCGCCACGCGATCGTCCACAAATGGCGCGCGCTCGTCGATGCGGTACTGCCTCCAATGGGAACCGGGCCTGAAGCCGAGGTCGAGGAACTGGCGCGACGGGAGAAATCGGGCGCACTCGAGCAACTCGCATGCGGACGATTCTCCGTCCTTATCGGTCCAGCGGGTTCGGGCAAGACGACACTCCTGAAGGTCCTGTGCGACCTTCCAGAGATCGGCTCGGGCGGGATCCTTCTGCTGGCGCCGACCGGGAAAGCGCGCGTCCGCTTAGAGGAAGCGACCGAACGTCTTGGTGAGGGCCAGACACTGGCTCAGTTTCTCCAGCGCTATGAGCGGTATGACGGGGCGAGCGGACGGTACTTCCGTAATCCAGAAGCGCCGCGCGAGAAGGGGTATCGGTCGGTCATCGTCGATGAGTGTTCGATGCTTACAGAGGACCAGCTTTCGGCACTCATCGACGCGATTGAGGGCGTTGATCGCTTGATTTTGGTTGGCGATCCTCGCCAGCTTCCGCCTATTGGCGCCGGCAGACCGTTTGTGGACATCTGTCGGAAGCTCGCGCCTTCAGAGGATACGCCTCAGTTTCCGAAGGTGGCCCCAGGATATGCCGAGCTCACCATCATCGGCCGCCAGCGCGGGACAGACCGCGGCGACGTGCTGCTGGCTCGGCAGTTCAGCGGCGAGCCCCTGGATGCCGGCGCAGACGAAGTGTGGGAGGCGCTAAGGTCCGGCACGCTGTCGCACGTGCGGACCGCCCATTGGGCTCTCCCTAGCGAGCTGGAACCGCGCCTCACCGACGAAATTGTACGAGGTCTTGCGCTTGCCGACCGCGCTGATCAGCGCGGCTTCGAGCTGAGCCTAGGCGGAAGCGAATGGGAAGGACATGTGCTTTTCTGGGCACGGCGCGCCGGTGAAGCCGAAGGCGGCGCTGCCGAGGCCGCTCACGACTGGCAGATCCTTTCACCAGTCCGGACGGGCCCCCCTGGTGTGGAAGCGATCAA
The DNA here is from genome assembly GCF_025995175.1 of Asaia krungthepensis NRIC 0535. Taxonomy (GTDB): domain Bacteria; phylum Pseudomonadota; class Alphaproteobacteria; order Acetobacterales; family Acetobacteraceae; genus Asaia; species Asaia krungthepensis. Next base: position 99,736 of record NZ_BAPV01000057.1, on the reverse strand, counting down.
TCTCGCGATCCAGCGTCGGTTCCGGGACAAGGTACGCGACCGTGCGCTCACCCCATATGCGAAATATCCTAAGCCTGCAGGTCCTCAAGGCGTGCTGTGGGGCGACAAGGTGATCAACCTTCGCAACAACGGCCGGCGTCGCACCTACCCGCGACAGGAACGGGCTTACGTCGCTAACGGCGACATCGGAATCGTCGTCGGGGGCTACAAGACGGGAAAGATGAAGTATCGCCCACGCGACCTCGAAGTCGAGTTCGCCAGTCAGCCCGGCGTGAAATTCACCTACTTTGCGAGCGAGTTCTCGGGCGAGGAGGGAACTCCAGAGCTCGAACTCGCCTATGCGCTCACGGTTCACAAAACGCAGGGCAGTCAATTCGAGCGCACGTTCGTCGTGCTGCCGCGCAATTGCCGACCCTTGTCGCGAGAGCTGCTCTACACAGCGATCACGCGACATCAGGAAGAGCTGATCCTTCTCCACGAAGATGACATCGGCGCGTTGCGGCAATACTCGGATCCGTCGGCCTCGGAGATCGCACGGCGAATGACGGATCTCTTCGAGGCGCCTGGGCCGGTCGAGGTGAAGACGGTCTCAGGCCCACGGTTTCTCGACAAGCATCTTATGCATCGAACGAGCCGGGGCGAGTTCGTTCGGTCCAAGTCGGAATTGGCCATCGCAGAAAAATTGAACGGCATGGGCGTCGGCTACGTCTACGAGCAACCCCTGCAACTCGACGGCAAGACGCGCTGGCCTGATTTCACGATCATCGATGAGGACTCTGGGGTCACATATTATTGGGAGCATCTCGGCATGCTGTCGGACCCGCAATATGCGGCACGATGGCAGATCAAACGTGCGGCCTACCTGGCAGCAGGCATTCGACCGATCGATGAACAGGCTGGGGGAGATGTCCTGATCGAGACCAAGGAAGCGGCGGGTTCGGGCCTGGACATGGTCGAGGTTGACCGGCTTGCCCGCTTGATCGTGGGCTGAGCGTTGCGCGATCGTCTCTGGTCTTGACGCCCTGTCTCTTAGTGAGTGCAGCGGTTGCCCTCTTCCTGATAAAGCAATCCGTGTGAGAGTTCGTTACCTACGCGACTGGCTTTCCTCGAGACATTTGTCCTCCTCTTGGATAGGAGGAGGGCCGTTACAGCGGGGCGTCTACGCTCGTGCTTCGACTCTGCGATTTGTTGTGGCGGTGTTTTTGGGGAACGTTTGCTATACGTAAAGCTCTTCCCGGGAAACTGTCTTCACCCTCTCAACCTCTGTCGCGCTTGATCCAGCCCACCATCCCGGAAATCCAGGATCGAGGTGGGTGTATTGATCTCGCCGATTTTGGCGGTACTTTATCGGGAGCAAAAGATTCGAGATCTGAGGTCTACGCCTCACTGCGAAAGGGTCGATAGATACCGATAGTTCACAGAATTTTTTCTGCGCTAAAATTGCCAAAAAATCCCGCAAAAGCAAAAGGATAGGTTTTTGACGGCCTACGCCTCGGCGCTGGCGGCCAAAGAGAAGATTTTCCACAATAAAATCAATCGCTTATCGTAGAAAAAATATTAGAGTGGGAATGATCCTCCCGGTTTCAAACACCTGATCAGGGGGCGTGTTGGCGTGGGCGGATTTGGGGACCCACGCCGTCCGGGAGTTCTGCCCTCCCGACGCGTCAAGACATGGTATGGCAGGCTCGGCCCACAGAGAGCCAAGATTGGCACGACCCTGTGATGTGCTCCCGGCATCCATACAGTCGCGCCGGCAGGACGTGGCTTGACCACGTTGCGAAGACCGGAATCACCGGCGAGGCATTTTCAGGCGAAGGCAGATTTCCCTTTCCTGGGTGGGGATCAGCCTTGTCAGGACAGATCCCACTCCTTGCACCAATGAACGGCGGTCGTGCCGCCATCGATCAGGAAATCGCTCCCGGTGATAAAGCGTCCATCGGGGCTCATGATGAGCGCGGCGAGCGTGGCAATTTCGTCGGGTGTGCCTGCGCGTCCGGCGAGTGAGCTCTCGATCATGCTGCGATAGCTGGCGCCTCTTGGGCCACGCAGTTCGTCATTTGCCAGTGGCGTGATGACAATTCCCGGACTGATAGCATTGACCCGCGCACCGCGCTTGCCCCAGTTGATGGCCTGAGCCCGTACCCGCAAGCCATTGGCGCGCTTGGATAGCTGATAGGCATGCAGCGTGTCGCGTACAGCGTCTGGCTGCAGAAAGGGCAGATCCAGCAATGCATCCACGGGCGTCACGGCCAGCTCGCGGTCCTGTTCAGGGGTGAGCGCGCCCATTCGGTGGCCGGATTGTGACGAAATGACGAGGCCTGCGCCACCGGTCGCTATCACCTTGCCAAAGCATTCGAGAACGAGCGCCGTCCCGTAGAGATCGATTTTGAGAATCGTCTCGATGTTACCCTGGGAAGGCGAGACACCGGCGGCCTGTATGAGACCGGTGATCGGCCCCAGCGCTTGCGCTTGCGTTGCCAGCGCCTCGACCGAGCGGCGAGACGCGATATCCACGCTGGCGGTACGTACATCGTAGCCCGCATCTGCGAGGGTTTTCGCTGCGGTTTCGGCATTGCCAGGCGTCACATCGGCAATCAGCAGGATCTTGCCCGCGCTCACGCGCCGCGCAATGGCCTGACCGATCGAGCCGGCACCGGTGAGAACGATCACATCAGACATCGAGGTTTCTCCTTGCTTCGTTGACACAGTGTGTTGTTGAGACCTCCCCGGTCGAATGGATTGGAGACCAGGGAGGGTTTCCTGGCGGACGCAGGTATCGTCCTTGAGAGGTTGGCTTTCGCGGTCAGAAAATATGGTCGGCGTACCTAAGAAGATGGTGGCGACAGGCGCGCCTATTATGAGCACCCTCCCGGGCATACCAGGCTGCACCACTCTTTTCTGTAAGCGGGACTTGCGCTCCCGGATCCGTGGGCTAGGCGTGGAGCATGCGACGCGCGCAGCAAAAGAGGGCGTGTCCCCCCCCGGGTCCGGTGAAGTGCCTTGATAGAGCGCCACTGCGCGTGTGAGGTGACGCGCCCGATTGCCTGTCCCTCTCGATAACCGCCTGATCCGGTGAGCCAACCCTGGCATGCGGTCAAGCGCTCATGTGGACGGACTAACCCGGCGCGGGGAGCCGCCCGGCACGCATGGCTGCGATTACGCCGCCATCAATGAGAAGATCGCTTCCTGTGATGAATCCCGCATCGGGCCCTAGCAGGAAGCTTGCGGCGATCGCAATTTCATCCGGGGGCGCCATGCGTTTGGCTGGCGATGCTTCGACCATGGCGCGATAGACAGGACCGATTTCGGAGGCAAGTTCATGCGCTGCGAGTGGTGTGACGACGATGCCGGGGCTGATGGCGTTGACGCGCGCAGCTTTCTCACCCCAGCGGACCGCCTCGGCCTGGACCCGCAGATAATTCGCGCGCTTGGCGACCATATAAGCGATCATGCTATTTGGGATTGCCTCTGGTCGAAGGAACGGCAAGGCGAGCAATTCATCAGCTGGTGTCGACGCGAGTTGCTTTTCCTGGTCTTCAGGCAATGGGCGTATCATGTGACCTGCCATGCTCGAGATGATCAGCCCCGCGCCCCCTGGTGCGATCACGGCGCCGAACACCTCGAAAACGAGCGCCGATCCGTAGAGATCAACTTCGAGCACAGTTCGCGCCAGGGCCATATTGGGCGATAGCCCCGCCGTGTTGATGATCTGCATGACCCGGCCGAGCTCCTGTGCTCTGCGGGCCAGCGCCTGCACTGAAGCGCGTGATGTCACGTCCACGTTTTGTGTGACGACATCATAGCTCGCCTCACGAAGGCGCATTGCGGCAGCTTCGAGCGTTTGCACGTTGCGGTCGGCGAGCAGAAGCACTTTGCCGACACCCTGACGTCGGGCGATGGCTTCACCGATACCGCCTGCGCCGATGATCACGACTAGGTCTCTCGTCATACTCAATCTCCGCTCTCTGTACCTCGCGCGGGGGGTGAATTCGCGCCGGAGGTCATTCGGGAAGACAGATATAGCCGTCTGTGTTTTTATAAATTAGACGCTGTATTCTGCATGGTCTTATCATCAGGGCTAATCAATGAGACGCGAAGAGCTGAGCGATCTGGTCGTGTTCCTTGCTGTTGCCGAGGCACGCAGCTTCACGCGGGCAGCGGCCCTTCTGGGCGCATCCCAGTCCGCAATCAGCCAGATCGTCCGTCGGCTCGAAGCAGGGATGGGTGTCAAGCTGCTGACCCGCAATACGCGCAATGTCGCTCCGACCGAAGCGGGAGAGCAATTGCTGGCGACGCTGCGTCCCGCTCTCAGCGACATCGATGCCCAGCTCTCGCGCCTGAGTGCGCTGAGGGAGAAACCTTCCGGCACAGTGCGCGTCACCTCCAGCCGTCATGCAGCGGAGACCATACTCTGGCCCACGGTGGGGCGTTTGCTTGAAGCCTATCCCGAACTGGTGATCGAGATTTCCATCGACAGCCAGTTGACCGATATCATCACTGATCGTTTCGATGCAGGCATCAGGCTCGGCGAGCAGGTCGCAAAGGACATGATCGCCGTGCCGATCAGCCCGGAACTGCGCATGGCTGTCGTCGGCTCACCCGATTATCTGGCGTCCCGAGGTGTCCCCGCGACCCCCCATGATCTTACGGGACATGCCTGTATCAATATCCGTATGCAGACACGTGGAGGCCTTTATGCATGGGAGTTCGGCCGCGACGGGCGTGATCTCAAGGTGCGTGTTGAAGGGCCGCTCATCCTCAATGACGTGCCGATGATCCTGCACGCTGCGGCACAGGGCGTGGGCCTTGCCTGCGTTCTGGAAGATCAGGCCCTGACCCTTCTGGCATCGGGGCGGCTCGTGCGGGTTCTGCAAGACTGGTGCCCTCCGTTTTCGGGCTATCATCTCTATTATCCCGACCGCCGGGAGCTACCGCCTGCTTTCAGGATCCTGGTCGATGCGTTGAGGTACAGGAAGCCTTGATACGGCAGCAGTGTCTTGGTGCACCTGCGCGGATTTGGCGGCGATGCAGTTGCCGTGCTGCGCTCAATGAGGATGATGATCGATTGGTTGGCGCAGTTACCGTGACCCGCAGTCAGGCCCGGCATGGGCGGGGTCGAGCTCATCGCGAAAGTTGGGAAAGGAGACGCTCATGGAAAATCAGCCGGTATTATATGGAATCACCACATGCGACACGGTGCGCAAGGCACGGCGCTGGCTTGAGGGAGAGGGGATTGCCTATCGCTATCACGATCTGCGGAAGGAAGGACTAAGTGCGGATGATCTTGCCGTATGGATGCGTTCTGTCGGATGGGAGGCTCTGATCAATCGGGCCGGGACGACCTTCCGCAAGCTGCCCGATGCCGAGAAGCAGATCACCAACGAGGCGGAGGCTCTGGCCGTGATGCTGGCCCACCCCACCGTGATCAAACGGCCAATTCTGGCGCAGGGAGAGAGGGTGACGCTTGGCTTCAAGCCCCTTGTCTACGAGGCCCTCTTCGCGCAAGGCTAAATGTAGCCGGAACGCACATGCAAGAAGGGTCAGCCTTCGAGTTCGCTGTCCCAGTACAGATAATCCCGCCAGCTTTCATGCAGGTAGTTCGGCGGGAAACTGCGTCCGTTCTCCTGCAGGCGTCGCGTCGAGGGCTGTACCGGACGGATGCGCGGGTGCATGCCGATTTCGGAAGGGAGTTTGGAGCCCTTGATGAGATTGCAGGGGCTGCAGGCTGTCACGACGTTCTCCCAGGTGGTGCGTCCCCCCTTGGCGCGCGGGATGACGTGATCGAAGGTCAGCTCATGCGTCGGCAATCGGTCATGGCAATACTGGCAAGAGAAATTATCACGCAGGAAGACGTTGAATCTAGTGAAGGCGGGGCGTCGCGCCGTCGGGATATATTCCTTCAGTGCAATGACGCTCGGCACACGCATCACGCAGCTGGGCGAATGCACCTCGATATCGTCATATTCGCTCAAGACCGAGACACGGTCGAGAAAAACGGCCTTGACGCTTTCCTGCCAGGACCATAGCGACAGCGGGAAGTATGAAAGCGGACGAAAATCCGCATTCAGGACAAGGGCGGGGAAATGCTGGGCGCTGGCAAGCATCGATCGCATCCTCTTTTACAGGGCGGCACGATCGGATTATCTCAAGCGCGACGGGAAACCAGCGCCTATAGATACGCGCCGTCTGTCTGATAGCGCCGACTATTTCAGCTTTCCGTGAACAGGGCAAGCGAAGGTTTGATGACAGGATATCGCACACGTTTCGCCCCGAGCCCGACGGGATATCTGCATCTGGGGCATATGGCCTCTGCCAGCCATGCACGCGCTATGGCGGGTCGTGAGGGAACGTTCCTCATACGCATCGAGGATATCGACGCACAGCGCTGCTTGCCGCATTTCGAGCAGGCCTTGCGCGAAGACCTGGACTGGCTCGGGTTCGAAAGCGCGCTTCCGGTCCGGCGTCAATCCGACCATCTGGAGACCTATCGATCCGAACTCGCGCGCTTGCACGCCATGGGGCTCGTCTATCGCTGTGGCTGCTCGCGCGCGCAGGTGCAGGCGGGCATGAGGGGGCGGGCTCCCGATGGGAGCGTGATTTACGGTGGGTGTTGCCGCACGGCGTGCATAGCGGCCGATAGGCCTCATGTTTGGAGGCTCGATATGGCGAGGGCACTCGCCACGATCGGGCAGGCCCCGGGCTGGGAGGAATGGTCGCCACACGGCACGCAGTTAGTGTCCAGCCGGGCTGCCGAATTTGGCGATGTGGTTCTGGGCCGCCGCGACAACGGCGTATCTTACCATCTCTGCGTCACGGTGGACGATGCACGCCAGAGAATTACCCTCGTGACCCGCGGAGCGGATCTGTTCGAGGCGAGTTCGGTCCATCGTGTGTTGCAGACACTGCTGGGATATGACGCGCCGCTCTACGCTCATCATGGCCTGATCTGCGATGACACGGGGCAGAAACTCTCGAAGCGCGATGGGGCAGAGAGCCTGCGCGCCCTGCGTGACAAGGGATATGACGCGCACCGGATCATCGCTCTGGCGCGCGCCTCCTTATCGGATGCGCCGGTTACTCCGGCGGATAGGTATGCGGATAGGTGATCTTGCTGGCGGGGCCGGGGGCATGGGGCGCCCCCTTCTTGCCACAGGCCGTCAGCATGACGGACGCGATGAGGCTCAGACAGAGCAGATGCGTCAGGGTTTTCACGCGTGGTTCTCCTCAAGGCGTGCGAGCCAGAGCCGCGCGGCCTTTGTGACATTGGCAGGGGCCGTACCGCCCTCACTGGTGCGGGACGCAAGCGAGGACTCGACGGTCAGCACGTCGAAGATGGTGGCATCGATCTGCGGCTCGACGCCCTGCATCTCCTCGAGCGTCAGATCGGCGAGATCGCAGTTCTTCGCTTCCGCCATGCCGACCAGACGCCCGGTGACGTGATGCGCCGTGCGGAAGGGCAGGCGCGGCACACGCACCAGCCAATCCGCCAGATCGGTCGCGGTCGCAAATCCTGCCCCGGCCAGAGCGCGCATCTTGTCGGTATTGGCCGTCATGTCACGGATCATCCCGTCCATGGCCGCGAGGGACAGGGTGGCGGCTTCGGTCGCGTCGAATACCGGTTCCTTGTCTTCCTGGGTGTCCTTGGCATAGGCCAGAGGCAGGCCTTTCATGACCATGAGCAGCCCCATGAAATCACCGGTGATGCGCCCGACCTTGGCGCGCACCAGCTCGGCAGCATCGGGGTTTTTCTTCTGCGGCATGATGGAGGAACCGGTCGTGAAGCCATCGGAAAGCCTCACGAAGCTGAACGGCGCCGAGCACCACAGAACGAGTTCTTCGGACAGGCGCGACAGGTGCATGCCAAGCAGAGAGAGCGCAGAAAGATATTCGAGCGCGAAGTCGCGATCGGAAACCGCGTCGAGAGAATTGGCCGTCGGGCGGTCGAAACCCAGCGTGTCAGCCGTGAAGCGGCGGTCGATTGGAAAGGATGTGCCGGCCAGCGCGGCCGAGCCCAGAGGGCACTCATTGAGCCGCGCGCGGGCATCGCGCAGACGGTCGCGATCGCGTGACAGCATCTCGACATAGGCCAGAAGATGATGCCCGAAGGTCACTGGCTGGGCCACCTGCAAATGGGTGAAACCCGGCATGGCATCTGAGGCGTGTTCCAGCGCGCGCGTGGCGAGGGAACGCATAAGGGCGGTGATCTGCCCGCTGATCCCGTCAATGGCGTCGCGCACCCAGAGGCGGAAATCGGTCGCGACCTGGTCGTTGCGCGAGCGCGCCGTGTGCAGGCGCTTGCCTGCCTCCCCGATGCGTTCCGACAGACGGGCCTCGATATTCATGTGAATATCTTCAAGGTCCTGCGAGAAGGTGAAAGCGCCCGCCTCGATGTCGCGCGCGATGCCATGCAGACCGTCGCGGATTTCCTGCTCTTCCGAAATGGTCAGCAAACCGACGCGTGCGAGCATGGCCGCATGGGCGAGAGAACCACGGATGTCCTGACGCCACAGCTTTTGGTCGAAATCGATCGAGGCATTGATATCCGCCATGATGGCCGCAGGTCCGGCCGCAAAGCGCCCGCCCCATTGCGGGTTCGCCAGACGGGCCTCGCCCTGAGTATTCGTCTCACCACTGGCGGAGGGGAGCGGGGGCGCGGTCGGTCGATCTGTCTCGGTCACGGGGTTGTCCATGGCGTAGGGATTATGGTCAAGAAGGGGTAACCTAGTCAGTCAGCATGGTGCGCGCAATTCATGAGCGGGTTTCCTCCTCTTCTCGGCCCAGACGATCCTGCTCCCTTCAGGATCACGAAGGCGACATCGGACTCGCCTTTTCTGTTGGTCAGCGACCATGCCGGGCGCGCCGTTCCGCAAAGCCTGGGACGGCTCGGTGTCGCCGAGAGCGATTGGGGGCGCCATATTGCCTGGGATATCGGTATCCATGGCGTGGGGGTAGCGCTTCAGGCCCTGCTGGGCGCTGATCTTGTCGAGCAGGTCTATTCCCGCCTCGTCATCGACAGCAACCGGGCACCGGGCCACCCGACCTCGATTCCGGCCATCTCCGATCACACACCGATCGGCGGGAACGCCAATCTCTCGGCGGCGTGTCGTGCGCGCCGCGAGAGCGAGATCCTGCATCCCTATCACGATCAGATCGCGGCCCTGCTGGCCGCCAGAACCCGACCCACGGCGCTGATTGCCCTGCACAGCTTTACCCCACGCATGAACGGGGTGGAACGGCCATGGCATGTCGGGATTCTGCATCATCGCGACACGCGCTCAGCCGGAATCATGCTCGATCTGCTGCGCGGCGAGGGCGATCTCTGCGTCGGGGATAATGAGCCCTATGTGCTGACCGCCACATCGGATTATACCGTGCCCTATCATGCGGAACGGGGCGGACTGCCCTATCTGGAAATCGAGATCCGTCAGGATCTGATCGAGAACGAGGCAGGGCAGAACTCTTGGGCACAGAGACTGGCGCGGCTATTGCCGCTTTACTGGAACGCCATCTCAACGGCGAAATGAGTTTCGATCAGGCCAGGGTTGCGCTCGACGCCTTGTTCACGAAGGATCTGTACCCGCAGGGGCGGCCCGTCCTCGCCGCCGTGACGGGTTGGCCGCTCACCTATACGCGCTCGCCTATCCTGCATAATGGCTGGTGCGCGCATTACGGGATCAACGGGCTTTATCTGCGCCTGCCTCTCAAGCCCGAGAATTTCGAGCGCGGTGTGCGCGCCCTTCAGGCGCTTGGGTTTGCAGGGCTCAATGTTACCATTCCGCACAAGGAAGCCGCCTATGCGCTGGTGGATCGCCACACCCATGACGCGCGACGCGCCGGGGCGGTGAACACGCTTGTGTTCGAGGCGGACGGGTCGATCGAGGGCGGCTGTACGGACGGTATCGGCTATCTTGATTCCCTCCGTGAAGCGGGGGTGACATTGCCACGTCGCGCGCTGGTTCTGGGGGCAGGTGGGGCCGCCCGTGCCGTATGCGCCGCACTGCTCGATGCAGGGTGTCGCGTGACGCTCGCCAACCGTACGAAAGCGCGCGCCGAGGCTCTGAGTGCCGCGCTGGGCGGTGGCCATGTAATCGACTGGCAGGACTGGCCCGATCATCTGGCAGAGGCCGAGCTTTTGACGAACACCACGTCGCTCGGCATGACGGGGCAGGATGTCTTTGACTGGGCGGGGAGCCTGACGAAGGCTGCGGGATCGTTGGTTGTGTCAGATATCGTCTATGTCCCGCTCGAAACACCGCTCCTCGCCGCGGCGCAGGCACGCGGTCTCGCGACGGTGGACGGACTCGGCATGCTTATCCATCAGGCTCGTCCCGGTTTCGAGGCCTGGTTTGGGCGTCGGCCCGAGGTCACGCCGGGCCTGCGTGCGCGTCTGATCGAGACTCTGGACTGATCATGCGGGTTCTCGGGCTTACCGGAGGTATGGGGGCGGGCAAGACCACGGTGGCGCGTTTCCTGCGACGCGCTGGCTGGCCGGTCTTCGATGCCGATGCAGCGGTCCATGTCCTGCAGGCGCGTGGCGGTGCGGCGGTTCCGGCGATCGCGCGCCGCTGGCCCGACTGCGTGCGGGACGGCGCTGTGAACCGGAGCGCCCTGCGTCGGGCCGTCATCGGCCAGTCTGCCGAGATTGCGGCGCTGGAGGCGATCATCCATCCTTTGGTGCGCCGGGCACGCCGCGTTTTTCTGGGGCAGATGCGTCGCCGCCAAGTGACTATCTGCGTGCTCGATATTCCGCTCCTTTTTGAGACAGGGGCGGAGCGCGACTGCGACGCGGTTATCGTGGTCACTGCCCCGCTCGACATCAGGCTGCGCCGGATCATGAGGCGGCGCTCTTTGACTGAGCCACAGGCCCGCGCCCTGCTCGCGCGCCAGATGAGCGATAGCGAACGCAACAGGCGCGCCGATATCCTGTTGCACAATGGCCTTTCTCGCGGCCATACCGCGCGCCAGATGAAACGCCTGATCGCTAGAATGGAGAACCCGGCATGAAACGCTCGATCCTGTTCGATACGGAAACGACGGGGCTCGATCCGGCGACGGGGGACCGTGTGATCGAGATCGCGGCGCTCGAACTGATCGACGATCTGCCGACGGGCGAGACTTTTCACGTGCTGATCAACCCGGAGCGCGATGTCCCCCCCGAGGCGAGCCGCGTGCATGGTTTCACGCTCGACGATCTGCTCGACAAGCCGAAATTCGCCGAGATCGCGGATGCATTCCTGGCCTTCATCGGTCAGGACGAAATGATCGCCCATAACGCGCCCTTCGATTTTGGCTTCATCAACGCCGAGCTGAAAGCTTGCGGCAAGCCGATCCTCGAGCGTTCGCGCATGGTCGATACGCTTGAAATGGCCAAGAAGCGCTATCCGGGACTGCCCAATTCGCTCGATGCCCTGTGCCGACGACACGATATCGATCTTTCGGCGCGTACCACCCATAACGCGCTACTCGACTGTAAATTATTGTCCGAAGTGTATCTCGAACTCATGGGCGGCCGTCAGCGCGGACTGGGCCTCGCCGTATCAGGCAGCGGAGGGGGTGTCGCCACCTACCGCGGCAACCCGGACCGTGTGCCCCGGCCAATGGCGCCCCCCGATGACGAGACCCGCGCAGCGCATGAGGCGTTCGTATCCGGGCTTAAGGAGCCGATCTGGCTGCAATGAAGCGTATCCTGTTTATCACGGCCAACCGTCTGGGCGATGCGGTCATCTCTTCGGGCGTCCTGGCGGAACTTATGCGCCGTCACCCCAGGGCGCGCATTACCGTGGCGTGCGGCCCCGTAGCGGCCTCCTATTTCGAGCCTTGTCCCGCTGTCGAACGGGTGATCGTGGTCAACAAGAAGCCGTTCGATCTGCATTGGGCGGGGCTCTGGTGGTCATGTGCGCCGCATTTCTGGGATCTGGTCATCGATCTGCGCGGATCGGGGGTGTCTCTTTTCCTCCCGGCATTACGCCGACGCATCCTCCGCGGCGGTCGTAGGCCGGGGGCGCGTATCGGGCATCTGGCCGAGGCGTTTCCCGAGCCGGTCACGCTGATGCCTGAGGTGTGGTGCCGCCCCGAGCAGGAAACCCTCGCCGCGGAAATCCTGCCCGCGACGCGGACTTATGCGGCCCTTGCACCGACAGCAAACTGGGAGGGCAAGATCTGGCCTTCTGCCCATTTCGTCGAGATAGGGCGGAGGATGCAGGCGAGAGGCCTCGTGCCGGTGGTCTTCTTCGGCCCCGGGGAAGCCGAAAAAGCACTCGCGTCCCCCGTTATAGAGGCATTGGGGCACCAAAACGGGGTGGTACTCGATCTGGGTGGGCAGACCGGCCTTGGTCTGGTCGCGGCATTGTTACGGCGCTGCGCGGTGTTTGTGGGCAATGATTCCGGGTTGATGCATCTTTCCGCTGCCGCCGGAGTGCCCACTCTCGGCCTGTTCGGCCCGAGCCGCGCTTCCGAATATGCGCCGACCGGGAAGGCGGCCCATTTTGTGGCCGCGCCCGGCCCCGAGGGGGAGGCACCCATTGCAGGGCTCCCGGTCGAGACCGTCTGGCATGAGGCTTGTAAGCTGATGCCGGATGAAGGATGAACACGGTCATGGCTCACGTCTCGTCCGATACGCCATCGTCTCCCGCCCCGCTCGCTGACGCTGGGGCCCCGTGCTTGGCCCCTGAGAGTCTCCCCCCTTTGCGCCTGGCGCATGTGATGGCCGGCGCGCCGAGTGGCGGTGCCGAGCTCTTCTATGAGCGACTCTGTATGGCGCAGCATCAGGCTGGGCATGAGGTGCTGGCGCTTCTGCGCCGTGATCCGGGACGGGAATCCCGGTTGCAGGCGCGAGGGGTCGCAACAAGAGCGCTCCGTTTTGGCGGCAGGCTCGATCTGCTGACCACGCCGCGCCTGAAGCATCACCTGACATCGTTCAGACCGGACATCGCCATCGCCTGGATGAGCCGCGCGGCCCGCATGATGCCCAAGGGGGACTGGCCGGTGGCCGGGAGGCTGGGCGGCTATTATGACCTCTCCAACTACAGGCGCTGCACCGATCTGATCGGTAATACGCGTGGACTGGCGCGCTGGATGGTCGAGCAGGGCTGGCCCGAGCACCATGTGCATTATCTGCCCAATTTCGCGCATGATCTGGCTGATATCGCGCCGGAACGGCCGTCATGCGTGCCCGATGGCCAACCCTACATTCTCGCTCTCGGCCGGTTGCATCGGAACAAGGCGTTCGATGTGCTGATACGCGCCATGACGAGTCTGCCTGGCATTCATCTTGTGATCGCCGGGGAAGGGCCGGAGCGCGAGGCTTTGACGGCTCTGGCCCGAGGAGAAGGGGTCAGCGCGCGGGTGCATATGCCCGGATGGGTGCAGGAGAGCGGGGCGTGGTTGAAAGCGAGTGACCTGCTTGTCTGCCCGTCGCGCATCGAGCCTCTGGGCAATGTCGTCATCGAGGCGCTCTCGGCAAGCCGTCCCGTTGTGGCAAGCGCCATTCAGGGGCCGGAAGAAATCCTGTCCGGCACGCAGGATGGTCTGCTCGCCGAGGTAGAGAATCCGGCCTCCTTCGCACAGGCTATAGGGCGGGTGCTGGAAAGCACTGCGCTCGCGGCTACGCTGTCACAGAACGGGCGCGCCCGCTTCGAGCGTGAATTCTCCGCTCCGACGGTTCTGGCGCGCTGGGATGCGTTTTTGCGGCAGGCTGCCTCAGGGCGCAGCAAGGAGAGTTGAGCCATGTGCGGCATTGCAGGAATGGCTTGTCTTCCCGGCTATCATCCCGATCCGGTCGTTCTGCACCGTCTCGCCGGGGCACTGGCGCATCGCGGCAAGGATGGAGAAGGGTTCCATGAGACGGGCAATGCCGCTCTGGTGCATCGTCGCCTCTCCATCATCGATCTGGAAGGGGGCGCGCAGCCCCTGATCCAGGGGGATCTGGCGCTGGTGGCGAATGGTGAGATCTATAATGACCCCGCCCTGCGCGACAGGTTGCACGATGCGCCGTTCAAGACAGGCAGCGATTGCGAGTCCCCGCTTTTTCTATGGCCCGAATGCGGGGCAGGATACGGGTTCGAGTTGCGGGGCATGTATGCCATCGCTCTGCTCGACAATACGGGCCCCGACACGGTCCTTGCGCTCAGCCGTGATCCGTTCGGGATCAAACCGCTTTATTATGCCGAGACCGCACAAGGGGTGGTCTTCGCTTCCGAACCTCAAGCGATTCTCGCGACCGGGCTCGTGGCGCGCGGCGTCCGTCCGTTGGCACGCGATCAGCTGCTTCAGGCACAGTTCGTGGCCGGGCGCGAGACGATCTTTCCGGGCATCATGCGCGTCCTTCCCGGTGAGACGCTGCGTTTCGTCAATGGCAGGCTCGATCATGCGAGAAAGCTGCCTGCCCGTCATGGCCGGATAGACAGGGATTTGACAGAGGCCGAGGCGCTTGCGCGGCTCGACGCGGCTCTGATGGACAGCGTGCAGGCCCATGAGCGGGCAGACGTGCCTTTTGGCATGTTCCTCTCCGGCGGGATCGACAGCACGGCCGTGCTCGCTGCCATGACGCGTCTGGGCAATGGCGCGCCTCTGGCCTGGACCGCGCGTTTCGATGCGGGTGAGATCGATGAAAGCGCGCAGGCCGCCAGTATGGCCCGATCGCTCGGGGCGCAGCATCATATCCTGACGGTCACGGAGACAATGGTTTGGGACCATTTGCCGCAGATCGTGGCCTGTCTGGACGATCCGGTCGCCGATTACGCGGTTATCCCGAGCTGGTTTCTGGCACGTGAGGCCCGAAAGGACGTGACAGTGATCCTGAGCGGCGAGGGAGGGGACGAACTGTTTGGCGGATATGGTCGCTACCGTCGCGCCATGCGGCCCTGGTGGCGTGGCGGGCGTCCGCCGTGGCGCCGTGGCACGATGGATGGTCTGTGCACCCTGCCCAATGGCAAGGCCTGGCGTCAGGGTTTCCATCCCCGCCCTGACGAGACCCGCCTGCGCGCAGTGCAGGGGCTCGATCTCGATGAGTGGCTGCCCAACGATCTGCTGATCAAGCTCGACCGCTGCCTGATGGCGCACTCGATTGAGGGGCGTACGCCCCTGCTTGATCCGGTGGTGAGCGCTCTGGCCTGGTCTCTGCCGGATGCCCTCAAGATACGGGGCGGGCATGGCAAATATCTGCTGCGCCGCTGGGTTGAGGCCCATGTACCGGGGGCCGAACCCTTTGCGCCCAAACAGGGATTCACTGTGCCTGTCGGGCAATGGATCGCCGCGCAATCAAAGCGTCTGGCGCCGTTGGTGGCGTCGAGCCCTGCTTTCGCCGGGGTCATCGCGCCTGAGACGATAAGAAGCATCATCGAGAGGGCAGGAGAACGCCGCGCGCGCCATGCCGCCTGGGCTTTGCTCTTCTATGCCCTTTGGCACCGCCTTCACATCGAGACTGGCCCGTCAGGGGGGGATGTGTTCGAGACACTTGCCTCTGCCGTGCCCTGAGAAGGAGAACACCATGCATTATGATCTGATCATCAAAGGCGGCACCTGCGTCTTCCCCTGGGGAGAGGCGCAGGCCGATCTGGGCGTGACGGATGGGCGTATCGCGAGCCTTGCCGTCGGCACGGGGGACAGTGCGACACAGGTAATCGATGCCAAGGGCCTGCACGTGCTGCCGGGCATGATCGATTCCCACGTCCATCTGCGCGATCCTGGCAATGCGGCCATCGAATCCATCGCCACAGGCACACGCGCTGCGGCTCTGGGCGGGATCACGATGGTGTTCGACATGCCCAACACGTCGCCTTCCATCACCTCTGCCGAAACCATCGCCGACAAGCGTCGTACCGTGGCGGAAAACGCGCTGATCGATATGGGCCTGTATGTTGGCGCAACACGCGCCAACACGCCGGAGCTCGCGGCGCTGGAGCAGGAAGAGGGGATCTGTGCGATCAAGGTCTTTGCCGGGTCTTCAACGGGCGATCTGATGATCGAGGACGATGAGGGCATCGAGGCGGTCCTGCGCAGCGGCCATCGCCGCGTCGCTTTCCATTCGGAAGACGAATACCGCCTCCAGGCGCGCAAGCCGCTTTTCGAGACGGGCATGCCCCATGTGAACCATATGATCTGGCGTGATGAGGAATGCGCATTCCTTGGGACGCGCCGCATCACCGCGCTGGCCCGCAAGACGGGGCGCCCGGTGCATATCCTGCATACCTCGACCGCCGAGGAGCTGGAATGGCTCGCCGCTCATCGCTCCCATGTGAGCGTCGAGGTGCTGGTCAATCATCTCACCCAGGTCGGCCCGGAATGTTATGAGACGCTGGGCGCGTATGCCGTGATGAACCCGCCCATCCGGGATCGCCGTCACTATGACGCCTGCTGGGAAGCCGTGCGCGACGGGCGCGTGGACGTCATTTCCTCCGATCATGCACCGCATCCGCGCGAGGCGAAGGAAAAGCCCTGGCCGCAATGTCCGGCCGGGCTGACGGGTGTGCAGACCATCCTGCCGCTCATGCTCGACCATGTGAATGCAGGCAGGCTGAGCCTCAGCCGTCTGGTGGACCTCATGGCAGCCGGCCCCGCCCGGATCTACGGCTTGCTGACCAAGGGGCGTCTGGCAGTTGGCTTCGATGCCGATTTCACCCTCGTCGATCTGAAGGCGCGGCGGGAGATTCGCAATGACTGGATTGCGAGCCCCGTGGGGTGGACGCCTTTCGACGGCAAGCAGGTCACGGGCTGGCCGATGGCCACCATCGTGCGCGGCCACGTGGTGATGCGCGATGACGCGATCGTCTCGGCACCGATCGGGCGTCTGGCCCGATTTGCGCCGTAATTATCGCGCAATGCCGCACACTTCTTTTCTCCAGCAGATCGCCTGATCATGAATCGCATCGCTCTCACGCTTCTCACGACCGCCTGCCTTGCCGGTGGGTTTACTCTGTCTTCGGCTCATGCCGACCCGCGCGCCAAATGCGGGCAGGAGCCGAGCGCGCCGTCGATCGCGGCGACCGATACGGCGCATTACAATGCGAGCGTGGACAAGTTCCAGGCCTATGAGAAGGAAGCGCGTGCCTATAATAGCTGCGTGGCTGCCGCCGCGCAGAGAGAGGAACAGGCGATCAGCGAGGAGGCGCGCGATCGTATTGCCAAGATCCATGCCGTGAGCACCGGCGTTCAGCAGCGCATCGCCGCCAATTTCAGCCATCTATCGGGTGAACTGACAGCGGCCGGGAAGAAACTCGCAAAACACTGATAGTGCGGTTTCGTCGCCCCAATGGGTGAAGGCTATAGGGACGGGATTCATGCCCGTCCCTTTTTTGTTGCAAAACCCGAATGGCCTGGAAATCTCAGCCCCGAGAGGCATCGTTCAGGCAAAATACGTGTCTTCCGTTCAGGCGATCAGACGGGGCGCCAGGGCTCCAAGATCGTGGAACACGCTTCTGAACCGCATTTCGTCAGGCTTGCCACCCGCCGTATAGGCCGCGATCACCAGTGATTTTCCGCTATCGGTCGATGGGGCAGCAAAGGCGATATCGGCGGCGATATCCTCCCCGTTATTACCGGTCTTGTCTCCCGCGATCCAGTTTGGGGGGAGACCGGCTCGCAGGCGATGTGTTCCAGTCGTGCAGCTGATCATCCAGCTGCGCAGGAGCGCTGCCGAATTCGGATGCAGCAATGTTCCATGCACAAGGCGATGCAACGTACGCGCCATGGCAACAGGAGTGGTCGTGTTGGCAGCCGCATCGGCCGATGGGCGGTTCAATTCAGGCTCGTAGGCATCGAGGCGGGTGATGTCGTCGCCGCTCTCCCGCCAGAAGCGGGTGAGGGCGGCGGGGCCCCCGATATGGCGAAGAAGCATGTTGGCGCAGACATTGTCGCTGGCCGTGACCGCGCCGGCGCAAAGCGCCGCGAGGCTTAGACTACCGGCATCGCGGTTCTTGCGGGCCACGGGTGCCCAGGCCGAGGACGTGAAGTCACTGTCCTGAAAGCGGATGCGTGTGGTGAGTTCGTCTTCGTCCCGGTCGCATCGTGCCAGTACGCAGGCCACGAGCGACGCCTTGAAACTGCTGCACATCAGAAAGCGCTCATCCCCGCGCCATGTCAGGGCCGCCCCCGTCTCCGGGCAGAAGATATGAACGCCAAGCCTCCCACCGCAGCCTTTCTCGTATCCTGAAGCGATTGATGCCAGCGCCTGTTGGGCGTCATGCGGGTGATCCGGGGCAAGCGGCGTCGTGCCGGTTTCAGGGGGGGCGGCGAAAGAGCGTGAGGCCCGGGACGCGATCCCGATCAGGGGCAGGCCGAGGATGAGCCGTCGCCTTGTCAGCGAGAAAGCGGGTTCAGAATGCATGAAAGGGCCTCGTGTAACTGCAAAGATGCTCTTCTGACGCTCGGTTGTGTCTGAAGTTTGTCCGGTCCATGTCCGAAATAACAAAGCGATTTGCCGCATGGTCCCGGCGTCTGTATGGTTGGAACGATAGTGTCGCAAGAGGATGACGGTGGCAGACGAGTTTTTCAGTCAGGCCCAGGCGGAAATGCGTGCAGCAGAGTTGCGCGCAACCGCCCGGCGTTTCGGAGGTGTGGCGGCTGGCGTGGCGATTATCGCCCTGATCGGTGTCGGCGGATGGCAGTGGCAGATCCATCGTCATCATCAGGCTCAGGCCGAGGCATCGGGGCGTTATTACACGGCTATGGAGGCGCTTCAGGCACCCCAGCCCGACGCCGCAGCGCGCGCCAGTTCCGAGAAGACCCAGGAAGCCGTCCTTGCCGATCTGGCGGGTAAAGCGCCCGGGGCCACGCGTGAGTTTGCCGCCATCCGTCTGGCTCAGCTCCATGCCCAGTCCGGCGATCTCGCTGCGGCACGCTCCGGCTGGCAGGGGGTGATCGATTCCAGGGACGCCGATCCTGTATTCAAGGCGCTGGCCCGCCTGCTGCTGCTGAACAGCCATATCGACGATGCCAACCCCGCTGAGACGCGCAAGGGCTTCGAGCTGCTTGCGGCGAACCCGGGGCCGTGGCGCGCTTTCGCTCAGGAGGGCCTGGCCGCACTCGATCTGCGCGCCGATGCCACGCCCAAACAGCATGATGAGGCGCGTAGCCTTCTGACCGGGCTTGCACAGTCGCCCGATGCGCCGGACGGTGTCCGCCAGCGCGCTTCCATTCTCCTTCAAACATTCGGCGGAGCCGGCTGATGCCCACGACCAACAAGAATTCCCTGCGTCAGCCGGGGCGCCGTCTCTTTCTCGGTTCGACACTGGCGGGCACAGCACTGCTCAGCGGTTGTGGCATTTTCAAGGACGATCCCAAGCAGATCCTCGCGGGCAAGCGTTATGACGTGCTCTCGACCGGCGCGGGTCTGGTGATCGACGAGGAAGATCATACTCCGATCAGCTTTCCGTCCGCGCAGAACGTGGTGTCCTGGCCCGTCGTGGGCCGGGTGCCCGACCATATGGGCGTCAATGCCAGCTGGAATGGTCCGCAACTGGCCTGGTCCCGCTCCATCGGTCATGGAATTTCCGAGCCCGCTTTCTTGCATTTCGTCGCTCTGGGACCGAATGGCCGTGGGGCCATCCAGTCCCCCCCGGTGATCGATGGCGGTCGCATCTACACGCGCGATGGTGTCGGCACGGTTCGTGCCTGGACCTGGCCCGCGATGAGTTCTCTCTGGACGTTCATCCCCAAGGGCAACAAATCGCGGTCGAGCGATCTTGGCGGTGGTATGGGCCTGTCGGGTGACACGCTCTATATCGTCGATGGCGTGGGTCAGGTTGTTGCGGTCGGCGCCGAGACCGGCAAGGTCAAGTGGCGCGCCGAGACGGTCGTACCCGGACGCTCGGCTCCGACCATCGTTGACGGTCGCGTGTTCTTCGGAACCATCGATGAGCGGCTTTTTGCCCTCAATGCCGAGACAGGCGAGCAGATCTGGACCTATCAGGCGACCGAGGCCGACACAGTGATGTTCGGCCAGTCCGCTCCCGCCGTTGCCAATGGCGTAGTGGTGGCCGGTTTCGGCAGTGGCGATCTCGTCGCCCTGCGTGCAGAGTCGGGCGAACTGGTCTGGAGCGACAGTCTCGGCGGGTCCAACGGCCGTGGCGCCATGCTCGATCTGGCCTGCGTGCGTGGCGCGCCGGTCATCAAGGACGGCACAGCCTATGCCGTATCGCTCTCGAAGGTTCTGGTGGCCATCGACATGCGCTCCGGGCGCCGCCTGTGGGAGCGCGAAGCGAGCGGACAGAACACGCCGCTGATCGTCGGTGACTGGCTCTATGTCATCTCGTCCGATCAGCAGCTCGCCTGTGTGGACCGTCTCTCGGGCCATGTGCGCTGGATCCATGATCTGCGCCGCTTCAAGAACGAGACGAAGCAGAAATACGCCGTGACCTGGTTTGGGCCGGTCATGGCTGACGGTAAGCTCGTTTGCGTGTCCTCGCTCGAGGAAAACGGTCTGCAGGTGATCGACGCCGTGACGGGCAAGGCCACGGCCCCGCTCAAGACCAAGAAACCGACCCTGGTCGAACCCATCATCTGTGACGGCAAGGTTCTTGTGCTGTCCACGGATGGCAATCTGAACGCATATGGTTGATCCGTGACTGACTCTTCTACTCTTCCGCTCGTTGTTATCGCCGGGCGTCCCAATGTCGGTAAATCGACTCTTTTCAACCGGCTGGTAGGGCGGCGTCAGGCCATCGTGTCTGACATGCCGGGCGTCACACGCGATCGCAAGGAAGGAGAGGCCCTGTTGCGCGGGCGCAAGGTGCGCCTGATCGATACAGCCGGACTTGAAGAGGCGGCGCCCGATACCTTGTTCGGCCGGATGCGCGCCTCATCGGAATCGGCGGTGGCCCAGGCCGATCTGGTCCTGTTCTGTATCGATGCCCGCGCGGGCGTCACCCCTGCTGACAAGCATTTCGCTGCATGGCTGCGCAAGCAGAACAAGAAGGTGCTGCTTTTGGCCAACAAGGCCGAGGGCGCAGCCGCGAGCAACGAGGTGCTCGAGGCCTATTCGCTTGGCCTCGGTACCCCACTCGCGCTGTCTGCAGAGCATGGTGAGGGTATCGCGCATCTCATGGGCGAGATTGCCGACCGTCTGCCCGAGGGAGAGCGCGTACGCGAGAAGCCCCGCTCGCGCGCCAAGCCGCTCGATGAGGATGGCGAGGAAATCGAGGAGCGCCCTGCTGGGCCGTTGCGTCTGGCTATTGTGGGGCGACCCAATGCCGGCAAATCGACGCTTCTGAATTGCCTGCTTGGCGAGGAACGCATGATCACCGGGCCGGAACCCGGGCTCACGCGTGATTCGATTGCTGTGTCGCTTCATGATGAAACTGGCCCTATCCAGCTTGTGGATACGGCTGGTTTGCGTCGCAAGGCGCGCATCGAGCAGGATCTCGAGCGTATGTCGGTCTCCGCCTCCATCGAGGCCCTCAAAATGGCCGAGGTGGTCGTGCTCACGCTCGACGCCACACTTGGCGTGCACGAGCAGGACCTGCAGATTGCCCGGCTGATCGAGCGCGAAGGTCGCGCCTGCGTGCTCGCCCTGAACAAATGGGACGCGGTCGAAGATCGTGCGGCAACGCGCCAGGCGATCGCGGATCGTATCGAGACGTCGCTTGCACAGATGCGCGGGATTCCGGTGGTGACCTTCTCGGCCCTGACCGGTGCGGGGGTGAACAAGCTGCTCCCCGCCGTGCGTCGTGCGCATGAGGTCTGGAACAGCCGTGTGACCACGGGCGAACTGAACCGCTGGTTCGAGGCGGCACTGGAGCGGCATCAGCCACCACTGGTGGATGGTCGTCGCCTGAAGCTGCGCTACATGACGCAGGCCAAGTCGCGTCCGCCGACCTTCATTCTGTTCGGGACGCGCGCGGAACTGCTGCCTGACGCGTATAAACGCTATCTGGTGAACGGGCTGCGCGAAACCTTCCACCTGCCCGGCACTCCCATCCGTTTGCAATTGAGGGGCACCAAGAACCCCTATGCGGAGAACAAGTCATGAGCCAGACTGCCCTTGTGCTGATTGAATATCAGAATGATTTCGTCTCCGAGGGCGGCGCGCTGCATGACGGCGTGAAGGCCGAGATCGCCCGTACGGGCATGCTCGAGCATACAATCGCTCTGGTGCGCGAGGCGCGTACCAGAGGGGTCAAGATCATCTGGGTGCCGATCGAATTTGCCCCGGGCTATCCCGAACTCCCTGCCGAACCCTACGGCATCCTGGCCGGAGTCAAGGCGACTTCCGCGTTCCGCAAGGGCGAATGGGGCGCGCAGATCATCGAAGCATTGACGCCGCACGACGAGGATGTCGTGATTGCCGGCAAGCGGGGACTTTGCGGCTTCGCGAGCACCAATCTGGATTTCATTCTGCGTCACAACGGCACCACGCGTGTGGCGCTCAGCGGTTTTCTAACCGATTGCTGTGTGGAGTCCACCATGCGCACGGCTTTCGAGCTGGGCTATGACGTGATCACTCTGACGGATTGCACGGCCAGCCTCTCGCAGCCGCAGCATGAAGCCGCTATCGCCTACACCTACCCCATGTTTTCGCGTCCCATGACGTCGCGGGACTTTCTGGACACGCTCGCTCCCTGACCGGGTCATGAACGCGTATCGGGTGTCTCAATGCCCGATATAGCGTCCCGGCCTGTGATAGACGATCAGGATACCGCTCGTCGAAACGGCACTGACTAGAGACAGGACGATCTTGTCTTTGGGCAGGAAAAACGCTGAGACGGTCAGGATGACGACGTCGATCGCAATCTGCACACGCCCTGCGTTGATGCCCCGCGATTTTTGCAGCCATAACGTGACAATGCCCGTACCGCCGACCCCGGCCTGATGGCGGGCAAGGCACAATATACCGAGCCCTATGATGGTGCCCGCAAAAAGGGCGCTGAAGAGCGGATTGATTTCCGACACCGTGATGACGCGTGGCATCAAACCGCCAAACGCCGTGACGCCCATGCTCGCGATCATGGTCCTGACCGCAAAATTCGGGCTCATGGCTTTCAGGGCGAATGCGAGGAAGGGAATGTTGATGAGCGTGAAGAGCAGACCCGGCGAGAGCGGCAGGACATAGGACAGCAGAAGCGCGATCCCCGCCATCCCGCCCGTCACCAGCCCGGCCTTGTGCAGACAAAGGATGCCCATCACGATCAGAGAGCATCCGATCAGAAAGGCATAGACATCCTCAGCGAGCGAATGGCGCAATCCGCCTGTATGCGGCGTCGATATGGCGGTCGAGGCAGATGGGCCCATGGGAGCGAACTCGCAATTACGTGGAGGCGCCTGCTTTACGCCTGCCTGAGTCAATAAGATAATATGATCTTCAGATTGGCTATATAGGATTATTCCTATGATCCCTCCGCAGATCACCTTTCGCGAATTGAGCCATTTCCTGACTGTCGTCTGTCAGGGGGGCTTCGTCAGAGCCAGCGAGGCACTCCATGTCAGCCAGCCCTCGGTCAGCCAGAGTGTCCAGTCCCTCGAGACAAAGCTCGGTGCTCAGCTGATCGTCCGGGGCAGAAAAGCCATCGCCCTGACCGAGAAGGGGGAAGTCCTGAGGCGTTATGCCGAGCGCACCTTGCGGGAAGAGGTGAGCCTGCGCGAGATCATGGGCAGAGACAGTCAGGGCCTGGAGGGACGTTTGCGCGTCACCGTACCTCCGGCGCTTTCTTCGGTATGCTTCCCTGCAATCATCGAGGGTTTTTGTCGTGAGTATCCCGGCGTGATGCTCGAAATCGATGAGTCACCGTCTGAAAAGCTGATGCCGCGCTTGCGTGGAGGACAGACCGAAATCGCGGCACTCATCGTGCCAGGCGGTGAGGAAACGCTTCATTTCTACCCTCTCGGGCGGGACCATCTCTGCCTCGTGGTGCCCGACGCTCATGACCTCGCAGATCGGCGTTCCTGTGCCTTGGCAGAAATCATCCAGGAGCGGGTGGCGCTGCTTCGAGAGGACTTCAAGATCAACCGTTTCATCCTGCAGGCCTATGCCGGGCATGGCGCGAAGCCGCGCGTGGTCGGGCGTACAGGGGATATCCATCTGCTCATGGCCATGGTCCGGTCGGGGCTGGGGCTCGGGATCATTCCTTCCGCCCTGTGTCGCGGCGTCTGGATGGAGGGGGTGAGGGCGCTGCATCTGCACTCGCCCGTCATGGCTTTTGACTGGGCACTGGCCACGCGGCGGGACCATCAGCTTTCACCGGCTGGCGAGGCCTGGCGCAAAACCTGCCTGGAGCATTTCACCCGCTCGATCCTCCCGGAGGAAGGCCTCCTCGAGGGAGGCTCCCCGGGGGAGCATCTCTCACAGGTCAGCGCTCAGAAGGAGCGCACCTGAGCGCCTTGGCAGCGTGCCGTCGGTCAGATCACCAGCGAGGCCAGCAGGCAGAAGCCGAGGCCCAAAAAGGCGATCAGGGTTTCGATCACGCACCAGGTCTTGATGGTCTGGGGCACGGTCAGGCCCAGATATTCCTTGATCTGCCAGAAGCCCGCATCATTCATGGGGCCGAAGGCGACCGAACCGGCACCCGTGACGAGCACCATGAGTTCGGGCGAGACGCCATGGCTCTTGAGGAGGATCGGTCCGGCAATGCTCGAGGCCGTGCTCATGGCAACAGTTGCCGAGCCACAGGCCACTCGCACGATCACGGCCAGCAGCCAGCCGAGCACAAGTATCGGGACGTTGGCGTTCAGCGCTGTGTCGGTGATCACCTTGGATACACCGCTATCCACCAGTTCGCGGCCGAAACCACCGCCGGCTCCCACCAGAAGCATGATCAGTGCGGTCGGACCAAGGCACTCATTGGTGAAATGCAGGATCGTCTCACGGGAGAAACCGCGCGCCAGACCCAGCACGTAGAAGGACAGGATCACAGCCAGAACGAGGGCGATATCGGTATTGCCGATGAAATGGAGCGCCGTATTCAGTGTCGTGCCGGGCGCCGAGACGCGATCGGCTACCGAGGCGACCAGCATGAGCACGACGGGCGAAAGAATGGTGAAGACCGTAATCGCGAAGCCCGGCATGTTCTTGGGTGGCTCGCGATTGACGAATTGTTCGGCCAGTGGATTGGCCTCTGTCAGCGGAACTCGCGGTGCGATGAACCGCGCGAAAAGCGGTCCGGCGATGATCGCAATGGGTGTGCCGATCAGGATACCCAGAAAGATCGTATGGCCGGTATTGGCATGATAGGCCGAAAGGGCCAGCAGGGTCGCCGGATGGGGCGGGATCATGGCATGGGTGACGGAAAGCGCTGCGCCCATGGGCAGGGCCACGCGTAGCAGCGGCATATCGGTACGCGCCGCCAGCACGAAAGCCAGCGGGATCAGCAACACGAACCCGACCTCGAAAAACACCGGGAGTCCGATCAGGAGTCCGATGATCATCATGGCCCAGTCCACACGCGACCGGCCCGCGCGGTTCGAAATCGTCAGGGCGATCCGGTCTGCACCGCCTGATTCGGCCAGCATCTTGCCCAGCATCGTGCCGAGCGCGATCACGGTCCCGACATGGCCGAGCACATGGCCCGCGCCCTCCTCGAAGGATTTCACCACCTTGTCGGCAGGCATTCCGGCGGCGAGCGCGAGAGCGAGCGACGTCGTGAACAGCACGATGAACGGGTTGAGCCTGAAATAGGCGATGAGGACGACGATCGCGAGGATCGCGGCGGAGGCAAGGGAGATGGCAAAAAGCGCAGACATGGCATGATCTCGGGGGTCGAAACGGGTTTCTGTCAACGTGTCGAACCCTGTCGGGATGTTCACATATTGGGCAGGTTTCTTACAACCCGCATCCTCGCTGGCTTTGCGCGCCGGGATTTCTGGATCGATCCAACCGACGCTGTGGGGGGTGACGCGAGTCGGCGCTTGCGGCGGCCATGGCGCCGCAGCCCCGGAGGCTCTATGCACGAAAGCCCTGCGCGATCGGCCTGGCCGATTCTGTGACCGTTGAAGGAGAGACCCCCATGCTTATTCGCAGCGACGAGAAAGCAGATATCGACACTCCAACAGGGACGATGCGGGTCCATCTCTTCCGGCCGATGCGCGCCGGCCGTTTCCCGGCAGTGCTGCTTTTTTCCGAGATCTATCAGGTCACGGCACCCATAGAGCGTCTGGCGGCCATGATCGCCGGGCTGGGCTATCTGGTGGCCGTGCCGGAAGTCTATCATGAGTACGAGGCACCGGGCTGTGTGCTGGCCTATGACAAGCCGGGCACGGATCGTGGCAACGACCTCAAATACACCAAACCCATCGGGCAATTCGACAGCGACAACATTGCCCTCATCGACTGGTTGAGGGGCCATGACGCCTGTAGCGGCCGGTTCGGCGCGTTTGGCGTGTGTCTGGGCGGGCATCTGGCGTTCCGTGCGGCGCTGCATCCGGCCATCGAGGCGACGGCCTGTTTCTATGCGACAGATCTGCATACCGGAACGCTGGGTGGTGAGCGTGCCGATGGGACGTTGGCCCGCGCAGCCGAGATCAGGGGGGAACTCATGATGGTCTGGGGACGCCATGACCCGCATGTTCCCTATGAAGGCCGCAAGCAGATACGTGATGCACTGGAGGCAGCTGCGGTCGCTCTGGAATGGCATGAGGTAGACGGTCAGCACGCGTTCCTGCGTGACGGCGCTCCGCGTTTCGACGCTGCTCTGTTCCTGGCCGGGATGACCTGGACCAACACGCTGTTCCAGCGCGTCTTCATCGCCCAGAGCTGAGCCATGAGCCCGGCACCACAGGCAGATGGACTGTACGGAGCCGAGCGCGCCAAGGCGATGCTGGCCGTGGCGCTCGCTGTTCTGCTCTCGGTGCTGGATTACGCTGTCGCCAATGTCGCCCTGCCCAGCATCGCACATGATCTGCATATTGCCTCGTCGCAATCCATCTGGGTGATCAACGCCTATCAGCTGGCCTCACTTTCGATGCTGTTGCCGCTGGCATCGATAGGGGCCCGGATCGGCTTTGCGCGGATGTGTCGTCTGGGGATCGCGATCTTTCTTGTCGCATCCATTCTGTGCGCGTTATCGCATACCCTGCTGGAGTTGGCGCTTGCCCGCGCGCTGCAAGGCATGGGGGGGGCGAGCATCATGAGCGTGGCCATCGCGCTCATACGCTTCATCTATCCCAAGGCAGAGCTCGGGAAGGGTCTGGCCCTGAACGGGCTGATCATCGGCACCGGGGTGGCGCTGGGGCCGACCGTTGGGTCGCTTGTCATGTCCGTGGCCGACTGGCCCTGGATTTTCTGGATCAATGTGCCGCTCGGCCTGGCCGCCCTGGGGCTGGCCAGCATTGCTTTGCCCGTCACGCCGCGCTCGGACAAGGCGGTCGATCTTCCTGCCGTTGCGCTCACGATTGCGGCTTTCACCTTCACGGTCATCGGGGTCGATGATGCGGTACATGGCGGGTTGCTCAGCGCTCTCGCCCTGTCCGGGATCGGGGTAGGGTGCTGGGTGGCCTTGCTGCGCTATCAGCGTGGGAAGAGCGAACCTGTCGTGCCGGTCGATCTTCTGGGAGTGCCGTCGTTTCTGATCGCCTTCATCGTGGGGATGACCGGGTTCGTAGCCTCGAATTTCTTTATCATCGCCATGCCCTTCACGCTTGAGACCGTGTTCCATCGCCCTGCTACCGTCACGGGGTTTCTGATCACGCCCTGGGCAGTTGGCGTAGCCAGCATGTCTTTCCTGATCGGTCGATGGACAGACCGGATCCCGGCGGCCCAGCTCTCAAGTCTTGGCCTCGCTGTGACAGGGTGTGGCTTTGCCCTGCTCTGGCAACTGCCAAGCGATGCCAGCAATTTCGATATCATCTGGCGTACCTGGCTCGCAGGATCTGGGTTCGGCATGTTCCAGCCGCCGAATAACCGCGTGATGATGCTGGCTGCTCCGCGCGGGCGTGAGGGTAGCGCGAGTGGCCTCGTCTCGGTGGCCCGGCTGGGCGGGCAGACGCTGGGCGCCTTGCTGGTGGCAAGTGTCTTCCGGTTCAGTCTTCATGCCTCCACACTGTGTCTGCTCTGCGCCATGGTCATTGCCTGGCTCGGTGCAGGTTTGAGCCTGGGACGGACGATCCGGTTCAGCCCCAGAGGCTGATCGCTGGGCTCTGAGGCGGCGCATCGCTCAGGCTGGATATTGGGGTTCGACCCGGTATGGGGCGGGAGATGCACAAGGGAGAAGAGCTCATGAACGACCTTGTCCGTCGCGCCAGGATCTTCGCGACCCGAGCCCATGCCTCGATCGGGCAGAAACGCAAATATGACGGTCGGGATTACATCGTCCATCCAGAGGCGGTCGCGCTGATCGTGGCGACAGCCGGTGGGCGGCCCGAGGCCGTGGCAGCCGCCTGGCTGCATGATGTGGTCGATGATACGCCCGTCACGCAGGCTGAGATCGACGATCACTTCGGGCCGGATATTGGCGCTCTGGTGGAGATGCTGACCGATGTCAGCCGCCCCGAAGACGGTAATCGCGCAATGCGCTAGGCGCTCGATCGGGCGCATTCTGCCCAAGCAAGTGCCGAAGGGCAGACGATCAAGCTGGCGGATCTGCTCGATAATGCGCGCTCCATCATCCGGCATGACCCGGATTTTGCCGTGACCTTCCTGCGTGAAATGCGCCTGCTGATGCCCCTTCTGACCAAGGGGGATCGCGGTATTCATGACACACTCGACACCGTGCTGAGTGCCTGGGAGCGTTCACGCTCATGACTCCGGTCATACGCATGGTCGCGGGGGCGCATCTTTATGGCACCGACACCGTGTCTTCCGACACGGATCTCAATGGCGTTTTCCTGCCCGATGCATGTCACATTCTCCTGCAATCCTGATGCGATGTCGTCGTACAGCAACGGAAGAACCATCACGGGGAGCGCAATCAGCCCGGCGATGTCGATGAGACCGGTTTCGCCCTCCATCGCTTTCTCGATTTCCTGGGTGAGGCTCAGATTGTCGCTCTCGACAGGGTCTTTACTCCGTCGCAATTCTGGCTCGAGAAACCCCACCCGGTCTGGCACCGCATCGTCGAGAACCGGCGCAACCTGATCGGTCTGAATGCTGCGACTTCTCTGAAGTATTGTCGAGCCCATGCGGTGCGGCTTGGCGCGCGTGGAACGAGGCTCTCCGAACGGACCTGCATGGTCGATTTTATCGACAACGCGCGATCGAAACACGGCGCTCGAGCCCGGCTGGATGATCTTGGAAGCTCGCGCTGCAGGACTTAGTCGCGGCGTCAGGATTCACACATATCGGGATCGTCCTGTTCGATCAGCCGAGTTCGAAAGAAGCTGTCGCCCATCTGAATTGCGCTCGCATCAACAAGCCGCTCTGCACCAAATTGAACGATGTGGAAGTGCTCGTGGCCCGTGCTGTTGCCAGCTGAGGTGATCGCGCGGCCGTCGCGAGTAAGGGGCATGACTGGGAGGGGCTAAGCTATGCGTCGCGCGGAGGCTATAAGGCCAGGGGATCGCTGGGCACTGAACACATCATCTTCACAGGCCCCGAAGCAGCGCTTCTGCGCTTCATCAAATGCGGCGAGCGTGATGCAGAAGAGATGGGCGCGCAGCTTGAAGCGCTCATGGCCGAGATCGAGAGTCTGACGCAAACCCCCCAATTCCTGCATGCAGAGCCTGACGGAGCGCTGCGTAACTCTCTCGGCTGCGATAGCTATGCCGACATTATACGCGCCCAGCGTGATTGTGGTTTCGTCGACAGTCAGGACCAAACCGCGAGCGCGCGACGCTCCGAGTCTCTCAGCCGGATGAGGGGAGGATACGGCACAGCCTTGTCTCCCGCGCGGTCTTGCCTTCCAGTTCCATCGTCGTCGGGAGTGTCGCCGAAATAAGGATCTCGATACCGTCCTTCGGGGCGTAGGGACGGCCGGGATCGGCCATCCACACGTCCATGGTCCGGGCGCAGCGGCGAAGCCAGGGGATGATGCGATCCGCCATTTGCTGATTGTAACAGACGTCGCCGCAAAGCAGCAGATCGATCCCTTCAGGCACGGTGCCGACCAGATCGTTCGTCACCGGAACCACAGACACCTTGTTCAGAGCCGCGTTCAGGCAGGCGGCTTCGAGCGCGAGCGGATCGATATCGTTGACGCGCACGGCCCGTGCGCCAGCCTGGGCGCAGGCGATTCCTGCAAGGCCCCCGCCACAGGCGAAATCGAGAACAGATCTGTCTCTCACCCGCTCGGGCTGGTCCAGGACGAAACGCGCGAGCAACTGGCTTCCTGGCCAGGCAAAGGCCCAGAAAGGCGGCTCGATATTCAGTGCTGCCAAATGCGCCTCTGTCGCCTGCCAGATCGGCGTGATCTCGGTGGCGAGATGCAGTTCGATCTCGGGTACCAGAGGTGCGACTGCGATGACCGTCTGACTGCTGATGAAGGCGCGCGGATCTTTCATGAAAAGGCTCGGCCGCAGATCAGGGCAAGGGCCAGCACCATGCCGAAGGGAACATTCTGACGAAAAAGGGCCAGGCAGAGCGCGGGATCGCGGATATCCAGCCGCCCGATCTGACGAAGAAGCATGAAAGCCGCCAGGGCGGCGATCGGCCAGGCGATCCAGTGAAGGGGGGACAGCGCCATGGCTGTGGCAATGAGAAGCAGGGCAGCACCATAGCAACACCCAATGAAGCCACGCGCCTGTCCGGCCCAGAGGCGGGAGGTGGAGCGCACCCCGATACGGGCATCGTCATCCATGTCCTGGAACCCGTAGATCGTATCAAATCCGAGCTGCCATAGGATGGTGCCCGCATAGAGCAACGCACACACCCAGTCGATCCTGCCCGCGCTGGCGGCATAGCCCATGGGCGCACCAAATCCGAAGGTGAATCCCATGACGAGCTGAGGCCACCAGGTCACGCGCTTTGCGGCGGGGTAAAGCCCGACGAGCAGCAGGGCGAGCGGTGCCAGAGCCCAGCACAGGGGAGGTAACTGAAACAACACGAAGGCACCGATGGCCAGAAGAAGCGCAAGGGTGACAAGCGCCTGACGTACCGTAAGCCTGCCACTGGCAAGGGGGCGCCCCGCCGTGCGCGCGACCTGAGCATCGATCTTGCGATCCCAGATGTCATTCACCACGCATCCCGCCGAGCGCATTGCCAGCGAGCCGATCGCGAAAAGCAGGATCAGTACGGCGCGATGCAGGGAGGATGAGCCCTCGGCCAGTTCGATGCCCCAGATACCCGGCAGGAGCAGAAGCCAGGTTCCGACCGGACGATCGAGCCGGGCGAGCAGGATATAGGGCCTGATACCCTCGGGGAGGCGGGCTACCCAGCCATGAGCGCGTATATCGGTGTGGGGCACGGTCTGGCGCGTCATTCAGGTCTCCATGTCGTCATCCCGGTTCATTGCGTCTATGAACGGGGAACGTCAATCGCGCATCAAGAGGGTTTCATGCAGGACGCTCCCCGGCTTCATATCGACTCGCTGCAGCCCATGATGGGCGAGGGTGCCGCCATAGCGCTCGATCCGGGCCAGATGCGTTATCTTGCAACCGTGCTCCGCCTCGAGACGGGCGATAGCGTCCACCTGTTCAATGCTGAAGCGGGAGAGTGGGAGGCACGGCTGGAGATCCAGCGCAAGGACAGGGGGCAGGCGGTGCTCACCCGACAGCATCGCGCCCCTGTCGTGACGCATGGCCCGGTTCTGGTCTTTGCGCCGCTCAAGCGCGATGCCACCGATCTCGTGCTCCGCATGGGGACCGAAATGGGGGTGAGGCGTTTTTGCCCGGTCATCACGGAGCGTACCAACACGCATCGCATCAATGCCGAGCGTTTTCACGCGATCGCGCTGGAAGCCGCCGAGCAATGTGAACGGCTCGATATACCGGCGATCGACCCGCTCCGCCCGCTGGTGCAGGTTCTGGACGAATGGGATCGGGCGCGGCCGCTTTTTGCGGCACTGGAACGACAGCAAGGCACGCTCGTTGGGAACGTACCCCAGGACCATGCGCTTCTGATCGGGCCGGAGGGCGGGTTCTCGGAAACCGAGCGTCGCTTGTTGGGCGCCCATGAGGCCGTAACCCCGATTTCGCTGGGGAATCTGATCCTCAGAGCCGATACCGCAGTGGTCGCCGGTCTTGCCCAGTTGGCGTTTCGCGTCTCACGGTCCATATAGGACGAAACTTCTCAGTTTCTTTTTCCAGAAATCCCTTTCGAGGCTCCAGTACCGCCCATGTCTAATCCCGGTGACCTGAACGATACGCCTATCGAAAACAAGGCCCAGCTCGTTGCTCTTCTTGAGGAGGGGGCCAAGCCGCAGGAATCCTGGCGTATCGGTACGGAGCATGAAAAATTCGGTTTCGTTCTGCCGGGTGATCGATCCGGCCGTGAGGCGTTCTCGCCGCCCCCCTACGCGCCGGGCGGTATCGAATCCCTGCTCGAGGCACTCAAGGGCAATGGTGATGACTGGCAGGCCATCGAGGACCACGGCAAGCTGATCGGCCTCAAGGGGCAGGGCGCGCATAAGGGCGAGTCGGTTTCTCTTGAGCCGGCAGGGCAGTTCGAGCTATCCGGCCGACCGGTCGCCGACCTGCACGAAACCCGTGCCGAAATGGATGCCCATTTCGGCGCACTGCGTGAACCCGCTGCGGCTCTCGGACTGGGTTTCGCGCCGCTCGGGTTCCAGCCGCTCTGGTCGCGTGACGCCATGCCGATCATGCCGAAAAGCCGCTACGCCATCATGCGTCGTTACATGCCCAAGGTGGGATCGCTCGGTCTCGACATGATGACCCGCACCTGCACGGTTCAGGTCAATCTCGATTTTGGCTCCGAAGAGGATATGGCCCGCAAGATGCGCGTCTCCCTGGCCTTGCAGCCATTGGCCACCGCGTTTTTTGCGAACTCTCCCTTCTATGAGGGCAAGCCCAACGGCCTGCTCTCGAACCGCGCCCATATCTGGACCGATACCGATAATGCCCGTTCGGGCATGCCACCCTGCTGCTTCGACGAGAATTTCGGCTTTGAGCACTATGTCGACTGGGTTCTGGATGTCCCGATGTATTTCGTGATGCGTGATGGCGAGATCCGTGATGTCGCCGGTGCATCCTTCCGCGACTGGCTGGCGGGGAAGTCGCAGAGCGCCTTGGAAGGGCTGACCCCGACCATGGGTGATTTCGAAGATCACCTGACCACGGTTTTCCCCGATGTCCGCCTCAAGCAGTTTCTCGAAATGCGCGGTGCCGACGCAGGTAGTCCGGCGATGATGCTCGCACAATCTGCGCTCTGGGTGGGCCTGCTCTATGACCCGGCCACGTTGGTGGCGGCCGAAGCCCTTGTGCGCGAACAGGATTGGTCCAGCTATCGTGCCTTGCGTGGGGCCGTGCCGACCCAGGCCATGAACGCGTCCTTTCCTGGAGGGCTACGCGCTCTGGCAAGCCGCGTGGTCGCTCTGGCAGCGCAAGGACTGCGCGCGCGAGGCCTGGGTGAAGAATCCTATCTTGCCCCTCTGGAAGCCATTGCTGCCGGGGCGCCGACCCAGGCCGAGATCTGGCTCGAGCGCTTTCACGGCGCGTGGCAGGGCGATGTCCGCCCGATCTTCCAGGAAGCGTCGATCTGAGCGCCCGGCCATGAAAATCCGTTCTTTCTGCCTCCTTGCTCTTCTGTCTGTGTCGCCGGGCCTCGCTGATGCGGCCCATGCGCAGGCCACACCCGCCGCTCTGCGTCCTGCCGATGCCGGCTGGATTGCGCGCGTGCAGGACGCGCTCAACGCGACCCATGCGATCAAGGCAAGGTTCCAGCAGATTGCCCCGGACGGGGCACGTTCAACCGGGCAGGCCTGGCTGGATAGACCGGGGCGCATGCGTTTCGATTACGACAAGCCGAGCCCGCTGCTGCTCATCGCCAATCAGGGGCAGATTGTCTACCAGGACCGCGAACTCGGTCAGGTCACGACGTTGCCCCTCGACAGGACACCGCTCGGGTTATTGCTCCGCCCTGATCTGAAGCTTTCCGGAGATGTGACGGTCACAGGCTTTGCGCATGATCATGGTCTGGTTCAGGTCACCCTCGTGCGCAGCGCAACACCGGGAGAAGGCAGCCTGACCCTCATTTTCAACGAAGCGCCGCTAAGCCTGCGTTCCTGGGTCGTCAAGGACTCGCAAGGCCGTGAGACGCAGATCGACCTCTTCAATATCGAGGCCAATCCGAAGCTTCCTGACAGCCTGTTCGTCCTGCCGAAGGAGCAGGACTGATCAGGTTGCGGGTCAGTCCTTGTCTGCCCCCTCTGAGCCGAGTTCGAGCGCGCGTGCGTAGACCACGCGCCTCGGCAGATTGACTGCTCCTGCCACGAGCGTCGCGGCATCCTTGACCGAATGGGTTTGCAGTGCCTTTCGTAGGCGCGCATCGAGATCTTCCTCGCCGTTGTTCTCCGATTCATCGGCCGGTCCGACGAGGATTGTGATCTCGCCCCGGGGGGCAGTGTGCAGGAAGTGCTCCTGCAATTCGCGCAATGTTCCACGACGGACTTCCTCGAACCGCTTTGTGAGTTCGCGGGCAACCGCGCCCTGCCGTTCCGGCCCGAACACGACGATCAGATCCTCGATCATGTCGAGCAGACGGTGCGGCGCCTCGTACCAGATGAGCGTTGCTGAGAGTCCCGCCTGTTCGGCGGCACGCAGTACGCCGAACTGGGTGCGGCGGGCCGAGGAGCGCGGGGCGGCGAAGCCGCTGAACAGATAGGGATGGGGAGGCAGGCCGGACAGGGTGAGGGCAAGCGTCGCGGCGTTGGCTCCCGGCACAGCCCCGACCACCATGTCCTGCGCAAGGGCGGCGCGTGCGAGGCGAAAGCCAGGATCGGAGACCAGAGGCGTACCCGCATCCGAAACCAGCGCCATGCGCGCACCTGAAGCAAGGCGGATCAGTAGACCGGGGATACGATCTTCCTCATTGTGATCGTGAAGAATCTGTGTCGGTGTGGAAACATTATAGGCTTTGAGCAGTTTGGCTGTTACCCGTGTGTCCTCACAGAGAATGACATCGGCAGCCTTCAACGTCTCGATGGCCCGCACGCTCATATCGCCCAGATTGCCGATTGGCGTTGCCACCAGGGTCAGGCTGCCAGAGGGGAGGGTCGCGGAACTGCCCGAATTATCATAAGCATGACCCGGACCCTCCGGGGTCGAATCATTTTCAGGAGTATGGGTGTAAGATGGTAGGTCGGACATTCGGTCCCCGTCAGCGCGTGGTTTCCTTCACATCGCTCAGGTCGGCCTCTGCATGCAAGGTTTCCGCTCTTGCCGGTGTCGCGCTCTTTGCCCTCAATGCCTGTAACGGCCCCGAGACCCCTCCGCCTGTGAGCCCGGTAGGTCCCTCGGCCCAGGAGAGTGCGACGCGCAAGATCGGTATGCTCCTGCCGCTCTCCGGTCGCTTCGGCAAACTCGGTCAGCAGATGGCCAATGCTGCTCATATCGCGGTGCCCGATGGCCATGGGGTGATGCTCGACATCCATGACACCGACGCCCCTGGTCAGACGGCCGAGGCAGCGGCACGAGCGGCAATTGATCAGGGCGATCGCGTCATTCTCGGTCCGCTCACGGCGCCGCAGACGGCCTCTGCTGCAGCATTGACGCAGGCTGCCGGTCTGCCGGAATTTGCCTATACGAGTGACCAGGCGCAGGCGCGACCCGGCGTCTGGGTCATGGGGATCACGGTCGAGCAGCAGGTTAATCGGCTGGTCGATGCCGCAATGGGGGAAGGGCGCAGGAATTTTGCGGCTTTTCTGCCTGATAACGCGCTCGGCCACGCGCTGGGCGATGCCCTTGCCAAGGCTTGCAGCACGAAGGGGCTGAATTCGCCTCAGGTCGTGTTCCATACCGCGGCGAACGATTCGATCATTGCCGGGCTCAAGACGCTTGCCGCCGTGCAGACCCGTCAGGATCAGGCAGCCCAGCAGGCTGGTTCGCCCAGCAATGCGGCACAACCCACTGCGGCAGCGGAACCTGACGCGATCAATCCACTGGGCAGTGATGCGTCTGCTGCGCCCAAGCCTGCCTCATCGCAGCCGCCTTTGCCGACAGGAGCGACAGCCCCAGCACTATCAGGTGCCGGAGGCGCAGCCCCAGCCCCGGCCACCCCCGCAGCGCCGGTCGTGCTGCCCCCGCCTCCCTTCGACGCATTGCTGCTGGGCGATACCGGCCTCCAACTGGCGACCGTGATCGAGGGATTGAAACAGGCGTCGGTCGATCCGCATCAGACGCGCATCCTCGGTCCGGCCCTGTGGAGCGCCTTCGCCGGCAAGCTCGGGGCGTTGCAGGGAGGGTGGTTCGCGGCGCCTGATCCGTCGTCGCGCACCGACTTTGTGCAGCGCTATCGCAGCCGCTATGGCTATGCGCCCTCTGTGCTGGCCAATGTCGCTTACGACACTGCGACGATGGCAGCCGTGCTCAGTCAACAGCCGGACGGATTTTCGCAGCACTCCCTTTTGCGCCCCGATGGTTTTGCGGGATCGGACGGGACGTTCGTGCTTCAGGGAGACGGGACAGTGGCTCGCGGTCTGGCCGTTTTCGAGATTTTGCCGGGTGGCGGCGTGAAGATGGCTTCAGCTGCGCCCAGACGGCTTGGCAGGTGAGTTACACCTGATAGCCCGCCTCTTCCATGCGCGCCGGACCCTCAAGGTCTGGCCGCGAGGTACCCTATCCTGATGCAAGGGCAATGCGGTCAGGACAATCCGGTTTGGTCGCGCCGCGTCAGGCAGCTGCGATAGACTTGAGCGGCAATACGGGTCGCACTGTGTGCAGGGCGAGTTCGAGGCTCGCATACACGCCAAGTTCATGGTCACGGATATGATCGACGAGAACCCAGCGCATACCGCGCGGTTTGATCATATAGGCCGGGTCAGCATTCTCACGGACCCAAATCAGGATATGGGCGACGGCCTCTTCGCGTCCGTTAAGACACTCGGTTTCGATATCGGCGTCGCAAAGCCCCATGGCGAGGCCGGCCTGCAGCCATTGCGAGAGATATTCGCGATGACGAGGCAGCACATTGAAGCGCAGTGGAATCACATTGCTGAGAGGTGCTGGAGTTTCGTTCTTGGGAAACGGCAGCGTCTGGGCCATACGTTGCGTCCTCATTTCTGGTGCAAGACCGAGGCTAGACGGCAAAAGCGGCGTCTCTCAACGTAAAATTGCGCCTGAACGCTATTTTTCCTCATCGAAAACGATTGGTGTTGCACAAAAGCAATGCTTTGTTTCGCCTCCCATAAGATCCCTGGAACGGAACTCACAGTGCTTTTAGCGCGTTAATTAGCGCCTTCTTCTTGTATACAACTCTTTTGGCCAACGACGATGTAGCCAAAGCCATGATTCTGGCCGTTCGGTAATCCAGTTTTCGAGCCGGTCATTAAGCTGCTGCGTCAGGCTTCCGATCTCTATTTGACGGGGCGCTTTCATATCTGGGTACAGCACAGGGCCGACTTCCAGATGCAGGCGTGCTGGGCCGAGGCGGATAATACGACCGGTCACGATCGGACAATCGTATTTCACCGCGAAACTTGCGGCCGCCGAGGCGGTCATCGCGGGCAGGCCGAAGAAGCGACACTCGATTCCATCATTCATCTTCTGGTCGCCCAGAATCCCGAGATGATGCCCCCGCGAGAGATGGCGCAGGGCCAGGCGCGCGCCTTTGGCGCCTTTCGCAAACATTGGCGCGTCGCATTCCATGGCCCTGTTGCGAAGGGCGATGATGAGGCGATCGATCAATGGGTTCCCCGCAGCGCGGTAGAACGAAGCGAAAGGCAGTCCGTGGCGGGCCACGATGGGGGGGAGCATCTCCCAGTTCCCGATATGGCCCGAGAAGAAAATGACCGGGCGCGAGGCTGCCGCCATGGCTTCGAGGGTCTCTGCGTTCGAGATACTCCAGCCGGGACCTGTCTGCGTGTCGCGTTTCAGTTGGGCCAGATGAGGAAACTCGGCAACCGTCCGGCCGAGATTGTCCCACAGGCCGATGATGATGCGTTCATGATCGGCAGGAGAAAGTCGCGGCAGCGCCATTTCCAGATTGGCCCTGGCCACCCGCGTCACGCCGAGGCGTGGGCCAATATGCCGCGCCACCCAGCCTCCGAGATTTGAGGCAACTGCAGGGGGAAGAGCGGAGAGCCCTGCCAGGGCGATGCGGACGACGCCATATTCGACGCGGTTCAGAAACGTGATGACGGGTTTGTCGCTCATTGGGCGGCTCTATACGTTCGCGAGAAGCAGGTCCAGAAGCCGTTCCGGGGCGCTAGGATCGGCCCAGAGCAATTCCACGTCGATGACCGTGACCTCGGCGCGCAGCCATTCTGGAAGTTTGACCCAGTCCTTGCGCGTCGTGACCAGCAAAGCGCCCGGCTGGCGGGAGAGCACTGAAAGGCGTCGGCAATCGCGCTCGCTATAGTCGTGATGATCGCCGAAGGGGATGCATCGCATGGGAGGCGCCCCGGCCTCCTCCAGCATCTCGAAAAACTTCGAGGGTCGGCCG
The DNA here is from genome assembly GCF_025995175.1 of Asaia krungthepensis NRIC 0535. Lineage (GTDB taxonomy): Bacteria > Pseudomonadota > Alphaproteobacteria > Acetobacterales > Acetobacteraceae > Asaia > Asaia krungthepensis. Next base: position 61,326 of record NZ_BAPV01000057.1, on the reverse strand, counting down.
ATCCCGGCGAAAGCGATCACCTGACGGCCCTGCAATTTCCGAATGGCCGCCGATGGAATAAGACGCGCGCTAAGCGTGGACAGCCCCGCAGGCAGCAACGGAACGAGCCCGGTATCATCCCGCCCTATCAGGACGACCGCATCTGCTCGTGCAAAGCCCCGTGATGCAGGCTCACGCAGCGGGCCCGCCGGAAGGAGACGGCCATTGCCAAGTCCGGTCCCCCCGTCAATAGTGATCAGCTTCAGGGTCTGGCGCAGCGAATGGTTCTGCAAGCCGTCATCCATGACCAGGCAGGTGGCACCGGCCTCCGCGGCAAGCAGCGCCGTTTCGGCACGATTGGCCCCGATCCAGACCGGAAACTCCCTTGCCAGCATATAGGGCTCATCGCCCACATCACGCGCCGTATGATGCAACGGGTCCACGCAAAGCGGTCCCTTGAGATGTCCCCCATAACCCCGGCTCAGGATATGCGGACGTTCCCCCCGCGCCACGAGGCGCTGCGCCAGATCGCGAACGATGATGGTCTTGCCCGTGCCTCCCACGGTGAGATTGCCACAGCAGAGAACCGGCACTGGGGACAGGGACGGCGTTGCCCTGAGCGCGCGAAAAGTCCCAAGCGTGTCGATCATCCACGCGACAGGCGTCAGGGCACGGGCTTGCCAGCGAGGAGACCTGTCCTTCCAGAAAGCAGGGGGGCCAGGCTTCAGCCGCATAGGGCGTCGATCCTGTCCAGCAGGCCGGGGGGTACGGTCTCGTCCGGTACGAGCGCCGCGCGCGCCGCATCGGCCCTGGCCTGCCATTTCAGAGGCTCGTTCAACACGGCATCGATCCATCCAGCCAGTTCATGCTCATCATGTATAGTCGAGACCAGCCCGTCGAGTTGCGCGAAGGCAGGACGGAAATTCCCGCAATGCGGCCCGCTGGCCAGGATGACATCGAGGCGTACAGGCTCGAACGGATTATGACCGCCGCCGGGAGAGAACAGTGAATTGCCGATGAAAGCGCAATTGGAGAGCCGATAGAAAAGCCCGAGTTCTCCAAGCGTGTCGGCGATCCAGACAGAGCAATCCGCATCGGGCTCCTGTTGCAAGGACCGCCGGGGAAGTGTCGTTGGAGCGAGTGCTGCAATTGCTTCGCCGCGCACGGGATGGCGTGGGGCGATGATGGTCAATAATGTCGGCGCACGGCGTCGGGCGATAGCGGCGGCGCGCAAGATGACCTCTTCCTCGCCCGGATGGGTCGACGCGGCGAGGAAGACGGGACGTTCGCCTATCATCGCACGAAGACGGACGAGTTCGGCCTGATCGACCGGCGGGGGAGGCGCGCTCTGCTTCAGGTCGCCGTGGCAGGACACGTCGCGAACGCCGAGGGCACGGAAATGCCGTGCATCTTCCTCGCCTCTGGCGGCGACAAAATCCAGCCTCTCGAACAACCGGGGCGCGAACGACCTCAACCGTTGCCAGCGTTGCCATGACCGGGCGGAGAGACGACCATTCAGCACGGCCACCGGGATGGCACGGCGCATGCAGGCGAGGATAAGCCCCGGCCAGAGTTCGCTGTCGGTCAGCAACAGGGCTGAAGGCTTCCAGTGATCGAGGAAGCGTTTTGTCCATAGCGCGACATCGTAGGGAATGAACTGATGAATCAGCCGCGAGGCGGCCACGTCATCGCTCGCCTGATAGGCAGCTACAATATCGGCGCCTCCCAGGGTTGCGGTCGTGACCAGAAAATGTCGTCGAGGGTGGCGCACGGCCAACGCTCCGAGCAGCGGCAGGATGGAGTTGGCCTCACCAACGCTTGCCGCATGCAGCCAGAGGATTTCCCCTTCTGGTCGTGCAATGGCGGTACGGCCACGACGTTCCGCAAGGCGGTCGTGGCGCTCCTTGCCGCGTCGGAGGCGCCACAGCATCATGCCGCGCAGGGCGGGCATCAGCATCACGCCCAGCACCCGCCAGACGATATCGGCAATTCCCATGCGACCGAGGCTTACGGCTCTGTCAGCCCGGAGCGTCAGCCGGTCGAGCCGTTCATTGACTTCATCGCTCGTGATAGCTGTCTCGCATGGCTGTCCATGAAGCAGATATCCCCGACCGAAGGGCAGGGGGAGACGTAACCGGTCCCAGGTTGGCAGGCGTAAAGAGAGGCAGGCCGTCGCGACAGGCACGAGAGGTTTCCCGGTGAGGCGCATCAGCGTCTCGGTACCACGTTGCGCGATGCGCGCAGGCCCCCGCGGACCGTCCGGCGTCAAAGCGAAGATCGCGCCATCGCGCAGAATGGCGCAGGCCTGTCTCAGGGCTCGGCTTCCACCCTTGTTCTTGCCCCCGCGGTCGCTAGAGCCCTCGACACCGATGATCCCCCACGGTGCCACGAGATCGTTGATGAAACGCCCGTCACGGTTGCGGCTGATCATGACCGTGATCTTCAGATCGGGGTTTTCCTCATGTCCCCAGCGGCACATGGCCGGTAGCATGAGGAGGGTTTCATGCCACGCCGCGACGATGGCTCCATCAGTCCTGCGGGACGGCGATTGCGTCAGAGCGGGAACGGCATCGGGGGCGCCTGTGATCGTCCAGCGTGTGGTTCTGAGCGCGAAGGCGAGATAACCGCGTGCCAGAACGAGAAGGGCCCGGGTTGCAGCGCCGCCGGCACTCTTGCGGTTCATCTGGCGTCTGGAAGGAAAGCGCGCATACCGCGCCGGTAGCATGTCCGGCGCGGCAACGCAAAGCAGCCTCAGCGGCTCATCAGCACCGTGAGGTTGGCATGCTCAAGCACATGTCGTGTTGCACCGCCGAGGATCATCTGGCGCAGGCGCGAATGGGAATAGGCGCCCATGCACAGCATGTCCGCCCCGAAATCGGCGCAGCTTGCAAGGAGTCCGGCGCCGACATCACGCTCGACCCCCTTGAAATCGCGGATTTGGGCCTCGACACCGTGGAGCCTCAGGTAATCCTGCACAGTATCGGCTTCGGGGCCACGGCGATGATAGTCGACGCTGGTCAGGATCTGCACGCCCTCCGCCCGCTTGGCGTAGGGCAGAACCCCGCGCAGGGCCGATGCGGCCTCGGCCGTTCCGTTCCAGGCAATACACAACCGCGTGCCGGAGGTCTCGGGCGGGGTAGGAGGCGCAATCACGAGGGGGCATCCGCTATCGTACAGCACGGCATGGAGCACCTCGGAGGCGCGCGCATTATCGTTAGGGCCGAGATGCGGCATCAGGGTCAGGTCGGAGAGGCGTGCGCGCCAGGTGACGGCCTCGTGCTCCGAGCCTGTCAGAAACTCGAGCGAAGCGCTCAATTTCGAATGAGCCAAGGGGTCATTTTCCAGAAAGCCCTGCTTGGGTTCGATGTCGTTGTCGCGGATGAACGCATCGAATTTCAGCCGTACCTGCAACATGCGACGATGGGCCTCATGCTCGGCGGCCTCCATCATCTCGTTGATCATCGAGCTCGACAGGCCTTCACCTGTCAACGCCGCCATCTCGTTCGGGTCGTCGCCCACAAGGACCGTTGAGAGATGGGCATTGAAGGCGCGGGCATGAAGCAGTCCCACACGCAGGACGGCATCGATATTACCCGCGCCGTTGAGCGGGACGAGAATGTTTCTGACGTCGTTGGCCATGGGGGGTCTCACTTGGTTGAACGAGGGTAACGAGTGAAGAAAGGCGCCGGGGAGACAACGCAGCCTGCGAAGGCTGGAGTATCCCGAGGTCCGAATTTCAGGGGTAAAGCCGGGTTACGGCCCAGTCATTTTCCTCACGCGTCCAGGTGGCGCGGTCATGCATCCGATAGGGGCGGTCCTGCCAGAACTCCATCACCCGTGGCACCAGGCGAAAGCCGGACCAGTTGGCAGGTCGTTCGGGTTCCTGCCCTTCGAAACGCGCAGTGACGTCGCGGATGCGGTTCTCGAATTCCGAACGGTCGGCAAGGGGGCGGGACTGATCCGATGCGATGGCGCCGATACGTGAATTGCGGCTGCGGCTCGCAAAATAGCGATCGGCTTCTTCAGCGCTGACGGGCTCGACCGGGCCCTCGATACGGATCTGGCGGCGCAGCGATTTCCAGTGAAACAACAAGGCGGCATGGGGATTGGCGAGGAGTTCCCCTCCCTTGCGGCTTTCCAGATTGGTGTAGAAGACGAAGCCGCGTGTATCGGCTCCCTTGAGAAGGATCATGCGAACCGAAGGCACACCCTCCGCGGTAGCCGTCGCAAGTGCCATGGCGTTGGGATCGTTCGGCTCGGTGGTTTCTGCTTCCTTCATCCAGTCCGCGAAGAGCGAAAAGGGGTCTGCGTCGAGTGGAATGAGGGGAAGGCTTGTATCGTCTGCCATGACAGGGTCTCTCCTGCGTCTATTCGGTCCGTATTCGTTGCCCGTCCTAACGTGTCATCTCGAGACTTGTTTGCGCGGCGGGCATGTGCGACGAAGCGGAGCGTTATTATTTCTTTTTCTGACATTAACCGGGATCTGCCTCATGTCCACCGCTTCGTTCGATCTCCCTACCGGGACGCTGATGGCGGGCAAGCGCGGTCTAGTGATGGGCGTCGCCAATGACCGCTCCATTGCCTGGGCCATCGCCTCTGCCTGCGCCGCACAGGGGGCGGAGCTTGCCTTCACCTATCAGGGCGAGGCTCTGGGCAAGCGCGTCAGACCGCTGGCGGAAAGCGTGGGCGCTGGTCTCGTCATACCGTGCGACGTGGGCGACGATGCGGATATCGACCGCGCCTTCGATGAGATCGAGAAGGCCTGGGGCAAGATCGACTTTGTCGTGCATGCCATTGGCTGGGCCGACAAGCAGTTCCTGCGCGGGCGCTATGTCGATACGCCTCGCGACGCCTTTCTCAAGGCAATGGATATCTCGTGCTTTTCCTTCACCGCCGTTGCGCGCCGCGCCGCCGCTCTCATGACGGATGGGGGGTCGCTCCTGACCCTGTCCTATCTCGGCGCCGAACGCGTCATGCCTCATTATAACGTGATGGGTGTGGCCAAGGCCGCGCTCGAAGCATCGGTGCGGTACATGGCGGCCGATCTGGGCAAGGATAACATCCGCGTCAACGCCATCTCGGCTGGCCCGATCATGACGCTGGCCGCCAATGGTATCGGTGACTTCCGCTATATTCTACGCTGGAACCAGCTCAACGCACCGATGGAGCGCAATGTCTCTCTCAAGGATGTTGGCGGGTCGGGGCTTTATCTCCTGTCCGATCTTTCCTCCGGGACGACCGGCGAAGTGCATCATGTGGATTGCGGCTATCATATCGTTGGCATGAAAAACCCGAACGCGCCCGATATCGCCGTCGTCACCTCAGAAGGCTGACATGTCGGATAACAGCTTCGGCACTCTTTTCCGGGTCACGACCTGGGGCGAGAGTCATGGGCCTGCGATTGGCTGCGTGGTGGATGGGTGCCCGCCGGGTATTGCCCTGAGCGAGGCCGACATCCAGCCCTGGCTGGACAGGCGTCGCCCTGGGCAGTCCAAATTCACGACCCAGCGTCAGGAAGCGGATCAGGTTCGCATTCTGTCCGGCGTGTTCGAAGGGCGTACGACCGGGACGCCAATCTCGCTCATGATCGAGAATACCGACCAGCGGTCCAAGGACTATTCCGACATTGCCTCGCGTTATCGCCCTGGCCATGCCGATGTGACCTATGACCTGAAATACGGCCATCGCGATTATCGTGGCGGCGGTCGATCTTCGGCGCGTGAAACCGCCTGTCGGGTCGCGGCAGGGGGGGTGGCGCGCCGCGTGATTGCCGAGTTGCTCGGCAAGGCCGCGGTCATTCGTGCCGCCCTCGTGCAGGTTGGTGGCTTGGCTGTCGACCGCACACGCTGGGATTGGGATGAAGTAAGCCGCAACCCGCTTTTCTGCCCCGATCCGGTAACGGCAGTCGAGTGGGAAGGGCTGCTGGCCAGTGTGCGCAAGGATGGATCCTCTATCGGCGCACTGGTGGAAGTTGTGGCGGAAAATTTCCCGGCAGGGCTCGGGGCGCCCCTTTATGGCAAGCTGGATGCCGAACTTGCCGCGGCACTGATGGGTATCAATGGCGTCAAGGCTGTTGAGATCGGAGAGGGCTTTGGAGTGGCAACGCTGCGTGGAGAGGACAATGCCGATCCCATGCGCATGCGCGACGGCGTCCTGCATTTCGAGCGTAACCGGGCCGGTGGTATATTGGGTGGCATTTCAACCGGGCAGCCCATCGCCGCGCGTTTTGCCATCAAGCCTACCAGCTCAATTCTGGTGCCGGTCCCTTCCGTCAATCGCGAAGGCGAAAATATCGACGTGATCACCAAGGGACGTCATGATCCCTGTATCGGCATCCGTGCCGTGCCGGTGGCAGAGGCAATGATGGCGTGTCTGCTGGTCGATCACCTCCTACGTGATCAAGCACAGAATAGCTGGCACCGCGGGCGTTAAGTATACGTCATGGCCGCCCCCGAGGGGGCGGCCACGAAACGATATCAGGCCAGACTCGCGGTCAGGCTGATATCGGCTTTGAAGAGCTGTGAAACGGGGCAGCCATTCTTCGCCTTGGTCGCGAGCTCTTCGAACTTCGCCTGATCGGCGCCGGGAACGCTGCCCTTGAGGTCGAGATGGATGGCCGAGATTTCGAACCCGCCCTCTGTCTTGTCGAGGGAGACGGTCGCCTTCGTCTCGAGCGAAGTCGCCGTCAGGCCTGCCTCACCGAGGATCATGGAGAGCGCCATGGTGAAGCAACCGGCATGGGCTGCGCCGATCAGTTCCTCGGGGTTCGTACCGGGCTTGTCCTCGAATCGTGTGTTGAAGCCATAAGGCTGCTCGGAAAGGGCGCCGCTCTGGGTCGAGATGGTGCCCTTGCCATCCTTGAGGCCGCCACTCCACTGCGCACTGGCTGATTTCTTGATCGTCATAGAGGGATCTCCTGCGTTTCCGAAGCCCGATCGGGGTCGGTTGGTCAGCCAACGCAGGGGAGCGACAAATGTTCATCCCGGGCAGCTGTGTCATCGGGGTCACGCGGATTGCGCTACGTTAAATCAGCCGGATCGTGGAACTCTAGGTTCCCCAAGGGCTTCTGGGCCTGTCAACACCAGATGTAGTGTCCGGGGCGAAATTTAACCCGATATATTGCTTGTCTCGACCGGCGGACTTGCGCCAAGAGGACACACGGAATGAGCGTTACTGATCTCGATTTGATCTTGGGGAGATAGCCCGTGAGCCTGCTAGAAGACACGACCCGTGAGGCTGAGACCGAAGCGGCTGATACCCTGCCAGAGCCCTGTGCCCGCGCTCCCCAGGACATTGAAGCCGAGCCTGATATGTTCGACGATGTCGTCCAGCTTGAGGGTCATCACCCCGTGCGCGTCAACCGCTCACGCGATGCCCTTCTGACGGATTTCGGGCGTGCGACGCTCGATAACCGTTATCTCCTGCCGGGTGAACACTATCAGGATCTGTTTGGGCGCGTCGCCTCTTATTATGGTGCCGATGCTGCCCATGCCCAGCGTCTTTATGACTATATCTCGCAGCATTGGTTCATGCCGGCCACCCCGATTCTGTCCAATGGTGGCACGACGCGCGGGCTTCCCATTTCCTGCTTCCTCAACGAGGCAGATGACAGCCTGCGCGGTATTGTCGATCTGTGGAACGAAAATGTGTGGCTCGCCTCCAAGGGCGGCGGCATCGGGTCCTATTGGGGTAATCTGCGCTCTATCGGCGAGAATGTCGGCAAGAACGGCAAGACCTCGGGTGTCATCCCGTTCATCCGCGTCATGGACAGCCTGACCCTTGCGATCTCGCAAGGCTCGCTGCGCCGTGGCTCTGCGGCCGTCTATCTGCCGGTCTGGCATCCGGAGATCGAGGAGTTCGTGGAGATGCGTCGCCCGACGGGTGGCGATCCGAACCGCAAGGCACTCAACCTGCATCACGGCGTTCTGCTGACAGACGACTTCATGCGCGCCGTCGAGAAGGACGAGGAATGGGGCCTGCGTTCTCCCAAGGATATGGCCGTCATCCGCAGTATACCGGCGCGCCAGCTCTGGATCCGTATCCTGACCGCCCGCATGGAGCAGGGCGAGCCCTACATCATCTATTCCGATCACGTGAACAAGGCGCGCCCCGAGCATCACAAGCTTGCCGGGCTCGAGGTCAAGACCTCCAATCTCTGCGCCGAGATCACCCTGCCGACAGGCCTCGATCATCACGGCAAGAACCGGACCGCTGTCTGCTGTCTGTCCTCGCTCAACCTCGAAACCTGGGAAGAGTGGAAGGACAATCCGCAATTCATCGAGGACGTGATGCTGTTCCTCGACCGGGTGCTTCAAGACTTTATCGATCGCGCGCCGGATGACATGGAACGCGCGCGTTATGCGGCGATGCGCGAGCGTTCGGTCGGGCTCGGGGTGATGGGCTTCCACTCCTTCCTGCAGGCCCGCAACATCCCGTTCGAAAGCGTGATGGCGCGCGTATGGAACAAGCGTATCTTCCAGCAGATCAAGGTTCAGGCGGATGCCGCCTCGAAGCATCTGGCCGAACTGCTTGGTCCGTGCCCTGATGCTGCCGAATACGGCATCATGGAGCGTTTTTCGAACAAGATGGCGATTGCACCGACGGCGTCGATCTCGATCATTGCCGGTAATGCAAGCCCCGGTATCGAGCCGATTTCTGCCAATGTGTTCCTGCAGAAGACGCTCTCAGGCTCCTTCACCGTGCGTAACCGCCACCTGCTGCATTTGCTCGAACAGAAGGGCCAGAATACCGACGCGATCTGGTCGTCCATCACCCTGAATAAGGGCTCTGTCCAGCATCTTGACTTCCTCACCCAGGATGAGAAGGACGTCTACAAGACCGCCTTCGAACTCGACCAGCGTTGGGTGGTCGAGCACGCTGCGGATCGCGCGCCTTTCATCTGTCAGGCGCAATCGATCAACGTGTTCCTGCCTGCGGATATTCACAAGCGTGATCTGCACCAGATCCATTTCTTGGCGTGGAAGCGCGGTGTAAAGTCGCTCTATTACTGCCGCTCGCTGTCTATCCAGCGTGCCGATGCGGTCAGTGACATGGCACTGAAGAACAATATCCTCGAAGACGAGGATTACAGCACCAATGCTGCCGAAGCGGCCAAGAAGCCCGCTGCTACGACGAGCTATGAAGAATGCCTTTCATGTCAGTGAGAGGGTCACTGACGAAAGCCTTTCTGGCATCGGCCCTTCTGCTCGGCTCACTGCCGGATTGTGTCATGCGCGCCGAGGCTCAGACCCAGATGTCTGCCGCGACATTGCGCGGCACAGTGACAATCAAGGGGACGGTCGATCTGCCCCCCAATGCCCAGGTGAGCGTGGTTCTGGAGGATGTCAGTCTGGCTGACGCCCCCGCCATTACGCTGAGCAAGACGGTTTTCTCACCCGTTGGCGGTCAGACCTTCGGCTATGCGCTGGGTTATGATCCCTCGGCGCTGAAACCGGGCCATCATTATGCCCTGCGTGCCGATATCAGAAATGGCACCTCTTTGCTCTATATCAGCAAGGAGGCAGTCATGGGCCTCGGCGCGGTGCCAGACCAGACAGCCCTCGTGGTTGAGGCCGTTGCATCGCCTCTTCCCAGTGCTCTGGTCGGCAACTGGGTGATCGATCGGATCGGCTCTGATGCCGTCGATCCCACGACCCCGGCTTTTCTGACCTTTCGTGCCGATGGCTTTCTGTCTGGCACAGGTGGATGCAACCGCCTCATGGGCCGGGTGACGGCAAGTGGTAACGCTCTCACCTTCGGTCCTATGGCGGGAACCCGAATGGCCTGTCCCGGCAGCCGCATGAGCCAGGAAGACACGTTTTTTGCTGCCGCGCGAAAAGTTGTGGGCTGGCAGGTCGATCAGGGTACGCTGCTGCTGACCGATGCCCAGGGCGATATCGTGCTGACGCTCAGCCCGAACAAAACCAACGACCCCCACAAGAATCTCCAGAATCCCAGAATCAGGAAAAGCCGATGAGCGAAACTAACGGTTCGGGCGTATCGCACGCCGAAGAACAGCATTTCGACCTCATGACCGCCAATCCGGTCTACAAGCCCTTTCGCTATCCGTGGGCCTATGACGCTTGGCTGATCCAGCAGCGCGTGCACTGGCTGCCCGAAGAAGTGCCGTTGGCCGATGATGTGAAGGACTGGCATCGTACGCTCAGCGAGTCCGAGCGCCATCTGGTCACGCAGATCTTTCGCTTCTTCACCCAGGCGGATGTCGAGGTGAACTCGGCGTACATGAAGTATTACAGCCAGGTCTTCAAACCCACCGAAGTGCTGATGATGCTGTCATCCTTCTCGAATATCGAGACGATCCACATCGCCGCCTATTCGCATCTGCTTGACACCATCGGCATGCCCGAGACCGAGTACTCGGCATTCCTGAAATACAAGGAGATGAAGGACAAGTATGATTTCATGCAGTCCTTCAATATCGACAACAAGCGCGAGATCGCCAAGACCATGGCCGCCTTCGGTGCGTTCATGGAAGGGCTTCAGCTCTTCGCCTCTTTCGCAATCCTGTTGAACTTCCCGCGTTTCAACAAGCTCAAGGGCATGGGGCAGATTGTCTCCTGGTCCGTGCGTGACGAAACGCTGCACTGCCTGTCGATGATCCGGCTGTTTCGCACCTTTGTGCGTGAAAACCGGGAGATCTGGACGGAAGACTTCCAGAAGGAACTTGCCGAAATCTGCGCGACCACGGTCGAGCACGAAGACGCCTTCATCGATCTGGCTTTCGAGATGGGCGATGTCGAGGGGCTGAGCGCCGATCAGGTGAAGCGCTATATCCGCTTCATCGCTGATCGTCGCATGACGCAGCTGGGGCTCGATCCTTTCTATGGCATCGAGGAGAATCCGCTGCCCTGGCTGGATGATATGCTCAATGCCGTCGAACACGCCAACTTCTTTGAGAACCGTTCGACGGAATACTCGCGCGCTTCCACCTCCGGATCGTGGGAAGAAGCTTTCGAGGCGGATGTGTTCGCTTCCTGAGCGAAAGGGTGGCGGGGTAATCCGCCACCTCTGCACTCCAAGCCATAACGATATCTACTGTCGGCGCGCCTCCCTCGGGGGCTCATGCCGCAACCTGATTGTATGGGCAAACCCTGCAACGGTCAGGTGCAGTCTATTTCAGTGCTTCCATCCCGCGCAGAATGGCCTCGCTCTGCGCCGTATAGCCGCCCTCATCCCTGTGCAGGATCAGGCCCGGCATCAGGCGGAACACGCCTTTCCCTCCCCAGATTCCGCGTAGCAGGACAATCTTTGCGCTTCGTCCCTGTTTGGGCCAGAGGGGGCAGAGAACAAGGCCGCCGAAGCCTGAACCGCGCATGGCCTCACAGGCAAGGTCGATGACCGCGGCGGGGAGGGCGAGGGTAAGGCTGCCTCCGGGCAGGATCCAGCGCGACAATGCCGAGATCCACGCGACCCATCCACCCTCAGGCATGGTCATCGCAAGTCTGCGACGGGCGTCTTCCGCTCCCGTATGGTTGGCCGGGTGCCAGGGCGGGTTTGCCATCGCATGGTGGAACCGGCCATTCGCTCCCGGGGTCATATGGCGCAGGGAAGGGGGAATATCGGGGAGACTGCCGGTGACGACCGTGATCCGTTCACCAAGGCTGTTTTCCTCCATGTTGCTCTGCGCAAGCGAGGCCGTGGCATGATCGGCTTCAAGCCCGACCCCCGCAATACCGGGGCAGCGTGTTGCAAGGCAGAGCAGACCTGCTCCGGCGCCGCACCCGGCCTCCAGAATACTCTGGCCGGGCTGTGCCGGCACGAAAGCCGCCATGAGAACCGGCTCGATGCCGGTTCGATACCCTTGGGTGAATTGCCGGTAGTGCACGCGTCTGTCGAGCAGATAACCGGTCATGGTTTCCTCGGTAGTCACCTCTGCGGCCTCAGCTTTTAAGGTGGCCGGGTTGACCGGAACGGTCCTGCCGCTCATATGGTTTTGACTGTCAGAGGGCTGGTGATCCGGTCTGGCTGGGTCATGCATGAAAGTCGGTTTCTGCCTCGGTGTGTTCCTGCGCCGGGACGAAACCCGGCACATGCCTTATACTGCATCAGGGTCGTCAGTGGCCAAGTAGGAAGTGGAGAGTTGCCTTGGGTGGTGCCGACAGCCTGACCGATACGAAGGCTCAGGAACAGAACAGCGTAGCCAGCCCAGCCAGCGGAGAACGTTCCGCTCTGAATGCGCTCTCCGATTTTCTTCGTGACGACATGGAATCCTGCAATCGCGAGATCGTGGCGCGCATGCAGAGCCCGGTACCGCTTATTCCGCAGCTCGGCGCGCATCTGGTCGCGGCAGGCGGTAAACGTCTGCGCCCGCTTCTCACGCTCGCTTCGGCGCGTCTGTGCGGCTACGAGCCTTCTCCCGAGCGGCAGCGTCACGTCGGGCTTGCGGCCTGCGTCGAGTTCATCCACACCGCAACCCTGCTGCATGATGACGTGGTCGATGAGAGCACCTTGCGCCGTGGTCTGGCCTCTGCCAACGCGGTGTTCGGTAACAAGGCCTCCGTTCTGGTGGGTGATTTCCTGTTTGCGCGGTCTTTCCAGCTCATGACCGCCGACGGGTCGCTTAAGGTAATGGCCATTTTGTCCGCCGCCTCTGCCACCATCGCAGAAGGCGAGGTGTTGCAGATGGCAACCCAGAATGATCTCTCGACGCCGATCGAGAAATATCTGGAAGTCATCCATGGCAAGACGGCCGCGCTTTTTGCGGCCGCCTGTCGGGTGGGCGCGGTCGTGGCAGAACGCCCCGAGGCCGAGGAGGCCGCGCTGGAAGCTTATGGCACCAATCTGGGCATGGCCTTCCAGCTTGTCGATGACGCGCTCGATTATGCTGCCGACCAGCAGGTTCTGGGAAAGACGGTGGGCGATGATATGCGCGAAGGCAAGATCACCCTGCCGGTTCTCGCCGCCTTCAATGCCGGTGATGAAGCTGCGCGCGGCTTCTGGCTGCGCGTGATCGAGACGGGTGACCAGACCGAGGAGGATCTGCCTCACGCACTCGCTCTGATCGAAAAGACGGGCGCCATCCAGACCACGCTCGATCGCGCGCGCGTCTATGCCGATGCGGCCATCGAGGCCTTGTCGATCTTCCCTGACAGCCCCATCCGTCGCCTGATGATCGACGCCGCATCCTACACGGTCAGCCGCGCCAATTAACGGCATAGCTGGTTCACCGAACGGGCAGGGATTGGGCTCTGGGCCGGCCTGACACGCCCCCGGCATTATCAGGGATAGCGCGTGTCTGGCGTTAAAGTCGGACTGGGCCGTCAGGTGTTGAGGGTATGTGAGGCGTCACCGCAATGCGGTAAGGCGCGCCATCTCAGACGCTGGCGTGTTCCACGATCGTGATCTTGTTATAGCCAAGCCGGGCAACGGCTTTTTCGAGCGCTTCCTGGGTGGGGGTCGGCCCCGTGAGGCAGAGTGTTTCGGGGAGATCGGTACCGCTCGCGCTCGGTGAGCGCTGATCGAGAATGCGCCCGACCTGTTGAGCAACCGGAATGGCGGGATCCAGCCAGTGGATATCCGGCGGGCAGAGTCTCAGAAACGCCTCGTTGAGAAACGTGTAATGCGTACAGCCTAGTCCTATCGTGTCGATACGCTCGCCATTCGGCGCCTCGAAGAGATGACGAAGCTCTTCGGCCACGAGCCGGTCATCGACTGCCTCGCCCAGATAGGCTTTCTCCGCGAGATCGGCGAGGGCGCGAGCGCCATGGACGATCATCTCGCAATCTGCTGCATAGGTGTCACGCAGGCTGCGCAGATAAGGACGTCGCGCCGTTCCTCTCGTGGAGAGCAGACCGAACACGCGGGTCTGGCTCACCCGGGCAGCCCAGCGCACCGGCGGGACGCAACCGACAAACGGCACGGCAAAACGCGCGCGCAGGGCGTCGAGCGCGATTGTGCTGGCGGTATTGCAGGCGATCAGCACGACATCGGGCCGCACTCGCGCGATACGGTCTTCCATGAGGGAAAGGATACGCGCGACGAGCACTGGATCTTCCTGCTCGCCATAAGGAAAGAGAGCGTTATCGGCCAGATAGTCAATCCGGGTACCGGGGGGCAGGGTGGTGCGCAAAGCCTGCACCACACCCAGTCCGCCGATGCCCGAATCAAAGGCCAGAACGCGCCCGGGGGGCAGGGGCAAGTCAGCCCTCCGCCTTGGCCTTGAGGGCTGCGGCTTCCTCGGCGCTCCCGACGCCACCATGGGCCTTGGACCAGCCACAGGGATCTTCTAGGAAGCGACGGACCTCGTGAATGTCGCTTTCCGAGAAGTAATTGGCACCCGAACAGGCCTCGAGCACGTCCCACCAGGTGCAGAGCGAATGCAGGGACACATTCATGTCGGCGAGCGTTTTTTGCGCGCCGGGGAACACGCCGTAAAAAAACACGACAAAGGTATGATCGACGAGGGCGCCTGCTGAACGTAGCGCATTGGCGAAGCGGACTTTCGAGGCGCCATCCGTGGTCAGATCCTCAACCAGGAGCGTCCGCATCGATTCCGGCACATCGCCTTCGATCTGGGCGTTGCGGCCAAAGCCCTTGGGCTTTTTACGCACATAGGCCATCGGAGCCATCATGCGATCGGCAATCCAGGCGGCGAACGGAATGCCCGCGGTTTCACCACCGACCACGCAATCGATGCTCTCATAGCCGATATGACGGCCAATCTTCTCGACGGCGAGTTCGACGATCTTCGCGCGGGCGCGTGGGAAGAAGATGATCTTGCGGCAATCGATATAGACGGGGGACTTCCAGCCCGAGGTCAGGGTGTAGGGCTCGTCAGGCCGGAAATTGATGGCCTTGATTTCCAGCAGGATACGCGCCGTCGTCAGCGCGGCATCCCGGTCCCACTGTGTCTGACGAACCGCGCCACCATTGATCTCGTTGCTGAGAGCCATCTGTTATCACTCCATAATCTATAGCGATGCAGGATTATCCGCCCTTTGCGAGAAAAGTAAGACAAATAAGAAGAGAAAATCCTCGCGCTTTCGTTCCATAGGCCGTGCTTGCATTTACCATCGGAAAAGATTTAGAATGCGCCAATTGAAAATAATTCTCAACTAGGACCAGTTTGCGTGACTGTCGATCTCAACCGCATTTCCCGAAAGTGCGAACGCGCCGTGATCACGGCGTATGAAGAATTGCGGGAAGTGGGCCAGCCTGACATCCAGGCTTTCACCGCATGCACGACCCTTTATCGCATCCACCACCCGGAGGCGTCCCTGAACGAGGCGCGCCGTCTGGTTTCTGAATGGATCGATCATCATATTGTCCGCCAGGACAAGGGTGCGACGCCGGGCTGCGATTGCTGAGACCGTCTTTTCGGCCTGATCGCTGAAAAGCGCCATTGTCCGAAGAGGTCTGCAACGATACGGGTCAAGAAAAAGCCGGGGAGTAGCCCCGGCTTTTTGTGTTTCCAGACACTTGCTGCGTGGTGTCAGCTTCGACGACAAAGCGGTACGAAGTCGCGCCGTGTCTCGCCTATGTAGAGCTGGCGCGGCCTGCCGATACGCTGTCCCGGCTCTTCGATCATCTCACGCCACTGACTGATCCAGCCGACCGTTCGTGCAACGGCGAAGAGAACGGTGAACATCGAAGTTGGAATGCCCATGGCTCTCAGAATGAGCCCCGAATAGAAATCGACATTCGGGTAGAGTCGGCGCTGTACGAAGTAGGGATCGTTGATCGCTATGCGCTCGAGCTCTGCCGCGAGATCGAACATCGGGTCGTGCTTCAGCCCAAGCTCGGAGACGACCTCGTGATAGGTCTGTTCCATGATCTTGGCTCGCGGGTCGAAATTCTTGTAGACGCGATGGCCGAATCCCATCAGCCGCACGCCGCTCTCGCGGTTTTTGACCTGAGCGATGAAGGCAGGGATATTTTCCTTGGTTCCGATCTGGGCGAGCATGCCCAACACGGCCTCATTGGCGCCGCCATGGGCCGGTCCCCAGAGCGCCGCGATACCGGCGGCAATACAGGCGAAGGGGTTTGCGCCGGTCGAGCCAACCAGACGCACTGTGGAGGTCGAGGCATTCTGCTCGTGATCTGCGTGCAGGATCAGGATGCGATCGATGGCGCGCGCGAGAACCGGGTTGACCTTGTATTCCGCGTTAGGGCGGGCAAACAGCATCTTCAGAAAGTTTTCAGAGAAGGTCAGGCTGTTATCGGGATAAACGAAAGGCTCGCCCACGGTGTATTTATAGGCCCAGGCAGCGATTGTCGGCACCTTGGCGATCAGACGGCGTGTCGAGAGGTCGCGTGAGGCCTCATGGGAGATATCGACAGCGTCGGGGTAGAAGGCCGAAAGCGCCGCAACCGTGCCGCATAAAATGGCCATAGGATGAGCATCACGGCGAAAGCCGTTGAAGAAATTCCTGATCTGCTCATGGAGCAGCGCCTGTTCCTTCAGGTCCTGCTGGAAACGGTCATAATCCTCGCGATTGGGCAGGTCCCCATAAACCAGAAGATAGGCTGTCTCGACGAAGCTGGCCTCGGTGGCAAGCTGCTCGATAGGGTAGCCGCGATGCAGCAAGACGCCCTCGTCACCATCGATGAAGGTGATGGCGCTCTGACAGGATGCTGTCTCGCCATAACCAGGATCGAAGGAGAACATCTGGGTCTGGGCGGTGAGCTTGCGGATATCGACCACATCTGGGCCGAGCGTTCCCTTGAGCAGGGGAAATTCGGCAGAGCGCTCGCCAATGCTGAGGGTCGCCGTTTCGGGAATGGATCCGTTGGTGTCGTGATCAGCCATGAAAAACGCCTTACGAATTGTGCCGCACGGAGGCAATCAACATATGGGTGAGGACTCCGACCAGACGGGCCTCAAGGACGAATCACGGCGCCAAGACACGCCGTGTTGGGAGACAATCCTGCCCAGTCCGATCCAAGGGTAAACAAGGTCGCCGTTCCCGGCTCATAACCCTGCATCAGTTCTCGTGCCACAGGGCCATCAATGGCATCGCTGGCAAGATGACGACATGTCTCGGCAATGGCGGGGTTATGCCCTACGATGATCAGGGTCTGTACGGATCCTGGCGTCTCACGCAGCAATTCAAGAATGCCATAGAGGTCGAGATCGTAGAGCGCATCGAGCCCGAACACTTCCCGGGAGACGGGAAGGCAGGCTGCAATGGCTCCTGCCGTCTGGGTGGTTCGTTTCGCGGTGCTATGCCACAGATGGACATTCGAGAGATCGAAGTCGAGCCTCGCCAGTTTGTGGCCGATGTTCCTGGCGTCGCGCTCGCCGCGTTCGGTCAATGGTCGGTCGCGGTCATTGCCCCCAAGCATTTCGGGTGCGGCTTCGGCATGTCTGACGAAAATGATCCGATGCGTCGTCATGGTCGGCTCCAACTCAGCGCGGACTGCGCCCGGCAATCGAGTCATGATGACGGATCACTTCCTTGATGATGAACGCAAGGAACTTTTCCGCGAAGTCCGGATCGAGGCGCGCCGAAGAGGCAAGCTGGCGCAAACGCTCGATCTGCCGGGCCTCACGTGCAGGGTCGGCTGCCGGGAGGCCGGAGCGGGCCTTGAGCTCCCCGACGGCCTGGGTCTGGCGAAAGCGCTCAGCCAGCATGTGAATCAGCGCCGCGTCGATATTGTCGATGCTTTGCCGGTGCTGTTCGAGAAGGGCGCGTGTTTCGTGTTCAGACATCCAGATCAATCCAGGCTAGATGGCCGCCTTTTCCGGCGCCAAGGTCAGTGAAAATAGCGCGACCTCCATTGCGTCCGTCCCTTATCCAGGGACGCCCATCGGTCGAGCGGCGGTCGTGACCGCAATAGACGACATGACCCTCAGGAATATGATCGATCCAGCGCAACCGTCTTTCCGGATAACCATCGGGCTGCATCCGTCCTGTCGTCTCACCGAAAAGCGCGCGCGACAGGAGAGGCGTCATCGAACCGAGAGCGGGGGGCGGGGCCTCGATCAGCATGTCGGTGTGAAATCCGCCATGCACGAAGATCAGATCGTCCTGTACGATCCAGGCCGGTGCTTCCGCGATGGCCTCATAGGCCCGCTCGCGCAAGCCTGCCTGAACAGGTCCAGAGAGCTGGTGCAGCGTCTCTTCCAGCGGCGGGTCGCGCCTCAGTCTTCGGCCCTCGAGCGCACGCCCGAGTTTGCGATCATGATTGCCAAGAATGAACAGTCCGCGCCCGTCATCGATCAGATCCAGCATCAGCCTCAATGTGCCTGCGCTGTCTGGCCCGTGATCGACGAGATCCCCGAGCTGGATGATGAAGCGGTCGGTTGCCACAGCATGCTCGAAAGCCGTGAGATCGCCATGCACATCGCCCACTACGCGCAAACCACGACCGGCGCTCAGTCGGGAAAGATCGGGAGGAGGCGGTGGGGAAAACGAAATCGGATCGGCCTTTCAATGTGACTTCATGTCGAAACCGTCATTATGGGCAGGATCGGGAGAAAAACACAATAAAGACATGGTTATAACCGCTTCGCCTCAGGGCACCACTGCGAGAGACCCGCTTTCCGCGAAACTGGCTGCCAGCGACAGATCGACCGAGAGAACCTGGCTGACGCCGCGCTCCTGCATGGTCACGCCGAACAACCTGTCCATATGCGCCATGGTCAGCTGGTGATGGGTCACGATCAGGAAGCGCGTCTGGGCCTCCTCCGCCATGTCCTTCAGCAAGCCGCAGAGCCGCTCGACATTGGCATCGTCCAGTGGGGCATCGACCTCGTCCAGAATGCACAGCGGCGAGGGCTGGCACTTGAAGGTCGCGAAGATGAGCGACAGCGCGGTGAGAGCCTGCTCGCCCCCCGAGAGCAAAGAGAGGGTCGAGAGTTTCTTGCCCGGAGGCTGGGCGAAGATTTCCAGACCAGCCTCGAGTGGATCATCGCTTCCTACAAGACCGAGATGCGCCTTCCCGCCATTGAACATGCGGCTGAAGAGGGACTGGAAGTGACGGTCCACCTCGACAAAGACGGACTGGAGCCGCTCGCGTCCTTCCTTTTTCAGGGCATTGATAGAGCCCCGCAAACGATTGATCGCCGATTCTAGCTCGGCATGCTCGCGCGCCAGATGGTCCGACTGGCTGCGGGCATCGGCATATTCCTGCTCCGCGAGAAGATTCACGGGGCCGAGCGCTTCACGCTCTTTCTCGTTGCGTGACAGACGACGCTTGAGCGTGGTTTCGCTCTGCTCCGTCAGAGGTAGATCGAAGGATTGCTCCGGGAGATCGACGCGTGTCTCTGCCAGCTTGGCAAGTTGGGCGCGCGCCTGTTCGAGCCGCTCCTGGAGCCGTATGGCGGTCTCTCGCGCGGTTGCGCAGCGCTGTTCCTCTTCGCGGTGCGTTTGGGTGAGGGCTTCGATGGCAAGGTCGATTTCTGCGAGAGCCTCAGCCGCAGCAGAAAAGTCGCTTTCTGCTTCCCTGAGCGCATCGGCATTGTGTTCTGTACTCATTTCGAGCCGGGCTGCTTCTGCCTCGACACGGGCAAGCTCTGCAGTGCCTTCGGTCACGCGTTCTGCAAGGCGAGCAAGATCGTCCTCAAGGCTCTTGATCAGGGAGTCAGCCTCGGTCCGGCGCAGGATGATCTGAGCTTTCTCCTGCGTGGCGGTCGTCAGGTTTGACTCGGTTTCACGCAGGGAACGCTGGCAGGCCTGATCCTGCTCACGGCGCGCTGTCTCGGCCTCACGGCACCGTGCCAGTTCCAGTTCACTCGGCGCCAGATCCGGCACCGGGGATAGGCTTTCGCGATGCGCGTGCAGCGTCTCCAGGCTTCTCACCAAAGCATCGTGCTGTGGTATAAGAGCCGAAAGTCGACTGGTCAGGCCAAGCCTGAGATCACGCCTCGTCTGAAGGTCACGGGCTGCCGCACCGATCTCCCGCCCCAGCGTCTCACTCGCTTCACGCGATATTTCCAGCTCTCGCTCGATGGTTTGCAGCATGTCGCGCCTGCTTCGAAGCGCGGCCTGCGCGCCATCAAGCGTCGTCTCGTGATCGCGGGCCTCGAGCTCCGTCCGCCGTGCAGCGACGTCCTGCCGGTCAAGATGCGCCTGACCGAGCACAGCCCTGAGCGTCACTGTCTTTGCGCTGCGGGCCTCCTCCTGGAGGCGAAGCCGGGTCGCATGCTCCCGGGCCTGAGAATGGGCCGTCTCTGCTTCTCGTGCTTTCGCCTGCGCTTCGGTATGGGCTTCTCTGGCTGCGTTCGCGACACGCTGCGTCAATGAGCGTTTGGCCTCCACGCTCTCCCTGGAAGGGAGACTTTTCAGCGCCGCGCTGGCATTCTCGGCGCGGCGTTGCGCTTCTTCGTGCTGGATCGCGGCCTCGCTGCGACGCTCCTCAAGCAGAGCCAGCTGACCTGTTACACGGTTCTGTTGCGCCAGAAGCGCCTCCTCCTCACGACGCAACCCGGGCAGGAGTGTTTCGTCACGGTGCATGGCCTCGCGCAGCGTGCCGAGGCATGCGGTCAGATCGTTATAACGGGATTGGTTTTCTGCTTCCCGCGCTCGCAATCCGGGCAGTTCCGCCTCGACCGACTGGATCTCATCCTCCAGTTTGCGCAGCCGAGCCATTGTTTCGACTGGCCCAAGAGCGCCCGAGGGCAGGGTGCCCGTGTCACGATACCCGTCCCAGCGCCACAGGGCGCCGTCCCGGCTGACAAGGCATTGCCCCGGCAACAGAGCTGACTGAAGCCTTCTCCCCGTTGCCTCATTCTCAACCAGGGCAATCCCTGACAGACAACGGGAAAGCGCAGGTGGCGCGGACATCAGCGTGTGAAGCACCTGGCATTCCGGTGGGAAGGAGCGGGCTTCGAGTTCAGGGAGAATGACCCATGCGCGGCTCTCGCTGGCATCGAGCGATGCTTCCAGCGTCTGGTCCAGCGCCACGGCGACAGCGCGTTCCAGTCCCGCGGGAACGACAAGCGTTTCCACGAGGGGATCGTGAAGAAGAGTACCGGCTCGCACCGCTTGCAGCGCCTCATGCTGGGTTTGCAACGCCATGAGTCGTGCAGCGGCTGTCTGGCTGGCGGCGCTCGTGCTGTCCCATTCGCGCTGGCAGGTATTCCGCTCGGCAGAGAGTGCTTCCCGTTCGAAATTCAGGGACTGAAGGCGAGCCTCTGTCTCTTCCCGCTTCAGGCGCGCCGCTTCGACTTTGCCCTGATCTGGGAGACCCGCAAGCAATTCACGGCGCTGGTCCTCGGATACCTGGCTTTGCGAATCGTGCCGCGCGCAAGCCTGCTGCGCCTGTTCATGCTCTTTCTCGAGCAACGCATATTGACGTGCAATGCTTCCGGCTTCGGCCTCGGCTTCAGCCTGCGCCTGTTGCGATCGCGTCAGACCTTCCTGACACGCCTCGGCGGTGCGGCGTGCCTCGTCCAGCGCTTGGCGCAGGGTGACAACAAGAGAGTCTTCCCGCGCCAAGGCCTCATCGTCCATCCGGGACGCTTCGAGAGCAGAGAGTTCGGCTTCATGAGAGGTGATCTGGCGCAGGAGACCATCATGACGCTCTGCCAGCCCCTTGAGTGTCTCGCGGGTCTGATCGGAATCTCGTCGGGCCTGGCCGACACTCTGCTCGGCTGCCGCCACCGCCAGGCGCGCGTCCTGGTGACGCTTCGTCAGGACGGTCAGCTCCCGCTCATGGCGCTGGCGGGTCTGGCGCTTCTCATCCAGTCCTGACTGGAGTGTCTGCAAAGCCGCCTCGTCAGGCATCTCGGCCTGAAGCGTGGCGATCGTCCCGGACAGTGCGGTTTCTTCGGTTTCGAGCGTGGCAAGGCGCTGCGCGGAGGACTCATGGTCTTTGGCAAGTGTCTCTGCGGCAAGCCGGTCCCGTGCAAGCGTCTCGCTTCGCCTTGCGACTTCCGTCGCGATGTCGCTCAGGGCTATCGCGGATTGCCGGGCGGCCTCCTGCTTTTCTACGAGTGTTTCAGGCAATGCCGCCAGAAGGGCATCGAGTTCCTCGAGGCTGGTTTGCAGCGTGTGCCGCCTTGTGATCGCCTCGTCGATGCGTGCCCGGGCGATACTCTGATCGGTGAGTCGCTGCTCCTGATGGGATCTAGTTTGGGCACAGGCTGCGCGGGATTGTGTCAGTGATTCCCGGATTGTCTCCGTGGTGACCCGAAGTCGGTCACGTGCCGCACGTAGTGTCTCCACCGTTTCACGCAGGGAGAGAACTCTCTCCTTGTGGGAGGCGCTGGCTTTCTCAGCGGTTTCGGCACCGCGCCCGGCCTCGTCACGCTGGCGTTCCGCTTCCGCAAGCAGGGCCTCGGTACGCTCCACCAAAAGCGCAGCGCGCTTGTGCACCAGCCAGGAAAGGGCAGCCTCATCATCGCGTATGGCCTCGGAGAGACCGCGATAGGCACGCGCCTGGGTCGATTGGGCGTCGAGCTGTTCCAGGCGCAGTTCGATCTGCTGCCGCAGATCCTCGCTGCGCTCGATATTGCCCTCGGCCTGACGAAGTTTGAGTTCCGCATCGTGGCGTCGGGCATGCAGCCCGCTTATCCCTGCGGCCTCTTCGAGCAGCGAGCGTCGCTCTTCCGGCTTTGCACTGATGAGGGCGCTCACGCGATTCTGGCTGACGATGGAGGAACTGCGCGCGCCGGAGGAAAGATCGGCGAACATGGTCGTGATGTCGCGAGCGCGCAAGGCACGCCCATTCAGCCGGAAATCGCTGCCGGAACCGCGCTCGGCCCGTCGACAGATCTCGAGCCCATCTGCCTCGCCAAATGGATGCGGAGCGAGGCCGGTTGCGTCCTCCAGCCAGAGCGTGACTTCCGCCAGAGAGCGCGCGGCGCGGGCGCTTGTGCCTGCAAAAATCAGATCATCGAGTTCTCCGCCACGGAGGGCACGGGCGGAGCTCTCTCCCATGGCCCAGCGCAGGGCCTCGACGACGTTGGACTTGCCACATCCATTCGGCCCGACAATGCCCGTCAGGCCGGGAAGGATATCAATCGTGGCGGGATCGGCGAAACTCTTGAAACCCGCTATCCGCAGGCGCGTGATCTTGGCTGACATACGCGAAAAGCGGGGTCCTCTGTTTAGCCGCCAGCTTTCTTCACTTCGGCCTCGAAGGCTTCGAAGGTCAGAAGCTCCTGGTTATAGGGCTGGTTGTTGAACATGAAGAAAGGCGTGCCGCCAATATTGTACTTGGCCTGGTCAGCATCCTGCTGGGCGACCAGCGCCTGACGGAATGCATCATCTGCATCGATCTTGGCAAATTGTTCGGCTGAAATGCCGGCAAGAGCGGCCATCTGCTGGATCTGTTTCTTGGGGTCGACGTCACGGGCGAAAGCCCAGCGATCCTGGCTGGCCAGCATCGAATTGACGAAGGGAACATAGCGGTCAACAGGCAGGGAGCGCGCCACCATGGCCCCCAGCAGGGCGATCTGATCGAGCGGGAAGTCATGATAGACGTAGAAGACCTTGCCCGTATCGATCAGCTTCGCCTTGACGTCCTGAAAAACGGTCATCTCGAAATGCGCGCAGTGGGTACAGGTGAGGGAGAACCACTCATTCACCGTGACCGGGGCCTTGGGGTTGCCCAGAGTGCGGGGCGTGAGCCGCGCATCCTCCGCGCGTGCCTTCGGGATGAGCGCAAGAGCAGGCAGAGCAGCCAGAAAACTACGCCGATATAGAGACATTGAGGAACACTCCCGGGTCATGATGTCAAAGTTTTGAAGACCGGAAGCCACACGGCGTCAAGAGGCGGCCTGCCCTGCAGGGGCAGACCGCTCCCTTTTCGTCTGGCGTTGCTAGTGCTTGTCATCCCCGCGATGAGGCGCGTCGGCATCGCTCCGTACCCAATCCGCTGGCACGCGCATTCTAAGGGCGCGTATGTGCCGTGCATCGGCGTCGGTCACGCGAAAGACAAGACCGCTCTCATGGGTGAAAACTTCGCCGCGGATAGGAACATGCCCGGCCAAGCGAAATACGAGACCGCCGACGGTTTCGATTTCTGCCTCACGTTCGGCCTCTGTCAGCAGCGGCCCCATGAAGTTTTCGAGCTCGTCGACCGGCAGGCGGGCATCGAGATCGAAGGAGCCATCGGCGCGCTCGGAGATCATGGCCGAAACAGGCTCGTCATGCTCGTCCGAGATGTCGCCAACGATCGTTTCAACGAGATCCTCAATGGTCACAAGACCATCCACCCCGCCATATTCATCGATGACCAGAGCCAGATGGGTGCGTCTCTGGCGCATCTGCAACAGCAGATCGAGCACGGGAATCTGCGGGGCAACCAGCAAGGGCTGACGCAGCAGCGGCTCAATATCGAAGGCCTCCGATGTGCCTATATAGGCAATCAGATCCTTGACGTGGATCATACCGATGACGTTGTCGAGATGCTCGCGATAGACCGGCACACGCGAGTGATTCTCGCGGCGCATGAAGGCCAGCGCCTCATCGAGCGTGATATCGGCTGACATTGAGACGATATCGGCGCGCGGTACCATCACATCATCCGCGGTCTTTTCGCGCAGATGCAGCACGTTGGTGATCAGCGCGCGTTCCTGCCGGTCGAGTTCGGGGCGCGTACCGGTTTCCGGATGGGGGGCCGCGGCCTCTTCCACCAGGGCCGCGATCGAGAGGCGCAGCCCCTGTTCACGCCCCTTGCGGTTGAAGATGCCGAATAGCCCCTTGGCGGGGCGCTGGCGGTGCTCGTCGCTCTCGCTCATGCGCCGCGCCCCCCGCCCAGACGCCAGGGATTAGGAATACCCAGACGCGCAAGGATGCGGGATTCGGTCATCTCCATCAGACGGGCTTCGTCCGGGCGATGATGGTCGTGACCCGCCAGATGCAGCAGACCATGAACGACCAGATGTGCAAAATGGTGCGGGAATTTCTTGCCGCTGATCTGCGCCTCACGGCGGACAGTTTCGTAGGCGAGCGCGATATCGCCGTCGCCGAATGTCCCGTTCTCTTCGAAAGTGAGGACATTAGTCGGCTTGTTCTTGTCACGGAATGTCGCGTTGAGCGCCTTGATGGCGTGATCTCCCGCGAGAAGAAAGGCGGGGATGCGATCGCGATCCAGCCAGGGCCAGCTTGCCTCAAGGCAGCGCGCAACGAGCGCTTCCAGATTGGGCACGCTGGCGCGCCAGCGGCGATCGGCCACGATCAGATCGAGACGTGAGCGAAGCGCCGCCCTCGTAATAGAGGACGGTTCTTCGGCGGATTGGGGTAAACTACTTCGAGGTTCCATTGTATTCCCGGCGCGACCTGCCTCGGGAATAATCCCGTGCCGCAGCCACTCGTTGATCATAAGCGTCTACGATACGCGCCACGAGCGGGTGGCGTACGACATCGGCGGACTCAAAACGCGTAATACCAATTCCCGGCAGGCCTTCAAGGGTTTCTACCGCTTCACGCAGTCCGGATGCGACGCCCGAGGGCAGATCGATCTGGCTGAGATCGCCGGTGATGACCATGCGTGCCCCCTGTCCCATACGGGTCAGGAACATTTTCATCTGGGCCGGGGTGGTGTTCTGGGCTTCGTCGAGGATGACGAAGGCGTGGGCGAGGGTGCGCCCGCGCATGAAGGCAAGCGGCGCCACTTCGATCTCGCCATTGGCCATGCGTCGTGCGACCTGATCGCCCGGCAGCATGTCATTGAGCGCATCGTAGAGAGGACGCAGATAGGGATCGATCTTCTCGCGCAGATCGCCCGGCAGGAAGCCGAGACGCTCCCCAGCCTCGACGGCGGGACGCGAGAGAATGATCCGATCCACCTGACCCGCCTGAAGCATGGCGACACCCTGCGCCACGGCAAGATAGGTTTTGCCAGTGCCTGCAGGTCCGATGCCGAAAGTCAGCTCGGTCTTGGCCAGCATCTGCATATAGGCCGCCTGACCGCGCGAACGTGGCGCAATGGCGCCCCGCTTGGTCTTGATGGCGGGCAGATCGAGGAAAGGCGTCGAACCATCGGTATCGTTGCGGGGGGCTTCGACAGCGCGTGCCTGGGTTTCACGCTGCGCGTTGCGCGGTTCCGTTCCACGGCCGGGGCGGGGCAGGGCCGAAAGACGGATCACGCTGTCCACAACCGGACCATCAATCTTGCCGCCATGTTCGAGCTGATTGTACAGCGCGGTGATGGCGGCCTGAGCGCGCGCGACCGACGCCGCCTCACCCGTGATGGCAATCTTGTTGCCGCGGCAGGTCAGGCGGACATCGAAACCCTGTTCGAGCCGAAGAAGATGGCGATCATGATCGCCCAGCAATTGCTGCAGGAGAATATTATCTCCAAATCTCAGCGCCGAGGTGCGTTGGCCCTGTGCGTCAGGAGGGGTTTCAGGCGGGAGGTGCCGCCTGGAGTTACGGTCATTTGTCCCGTATTCGGGATGCGACTGGGGTGCCGTGGGGTGGCTCAAGCGCAGACTCTCTCCCGTAAGAGTGTACCGGCCAGCGAATTGGTCAGTCGCTGGGTTATCACAACCGGCACTGTCTGGCCGATGAGCTCATCCGAGCCTTCGACATGAACCGGTTGCAGATAGGGTGAACGCCCGGTGATCTGGCCGGGTTTGCGCCCGCGTCCCGTGAAAAGAACGGGCAGGGTACGACCGACCATATCGGCGTTGAACGCGTCCTGCTGTTCGCGCAGCAGCGCTTGCAGGCGCTGAAGACGGACATCCTTGATGGCCTCGTCAACCTGGAAAGGCTGACCCGCTGCAGGTGTGCCGGGACGGGGCGAATACTTGAACGAGAATGCCTGCGCGAAGCCGATATCGCGCACAAGCTGCATCGTCGCCTCGAAGTCCTCCTCCGTTTCGCCGGGATGACCTACGATGAAATCCGAGGACAGCGCCAGATCGGGGCAGGCCTCGCGCAGCCTTGCGATCAGGGCGCGGTACTCGTCGCTCGTATGGCCCCGGTTCATGGCCTTGAGGATACGGTCCGAACCCGACTGGACCGGCAGATGCAGGAAAGGCATCAACGCCGGGTTATCGCGATGGGCGTCGATCAACGCCTGATCCATGTCCCGCGGGTGCGAGGTCATGTAGCGAATGCGTTCGAGTCCCGGCAGAGCCGCAAGAGCGGCCGCCAGTCGCGGCAGATCGGCTGTACCGCCTTCGCCGTCATCGCCATGATAGGCGTTCACGTTCTGGCCCAGAAGCGTGATTTCCCGCACACCGCTCTCCACCATGCGACGCGCCTCGTTCAGCACGGAGGGGAGGGAGCGGCTGGTTTCGGCCCCACGCGTGTAGGGTACGACGCAGAAAGAGCAGAACTTGTCACAGCCTTCCTGAATAGTGAGAAACGCTGTGAGATTGCCCTCCACCTGAGGCGCCGAGGCCTCTGGCAGGAAATCGAACTTCATCTCGACAGGGAAGTCCGTGTCGATCACAGCCCCGCCGGCGCGGGCGGCTCGGGCCACCATTTCGGGCAGGCGATGGTAGGTTTGCGGCCCGAGAACGATATCCACATAGGGTGCACGGGCGAGGATCTCCTCGCCTTCCGCCTGGGCCACACATCCCGCAACAGCAATGATCGAACGCTTGAGCCCGGCAGATACGCGCTCCTCGCTGATCTTGCGCAGGCGACCGAGCTCGGAGAAAACCTTCTCGGCAGCACGCTCGCGAATGTGGCAGGTGTTGAGGATGACCATCTCAGCCTGCTCGGGCGAGGTCACAGGCTGGTAGCCCAGAGGCGCCAGCACATCCGTCATACGCGCGCTGTCATAGACATTCATCTGACAGCCCCAGGTGATGACATGCAGGCCGCGCGAATTGGCCGGGCTGCTTTTCTGGGGAATTGTCTTGCTGTCGGTGATCGTCTCGACCGTCACGTGTCCTTGCCTTGAGCTCTCGGCTCTGTCTTCTGGGCGGGAAAAACCCCGCGGGCGGCCCATTCAGGAGAAAAGGCTGTCAACGGGTCTCGGCGCGCATTCTGGAATGTCCTGCCGTTCTTGTAGCGGATACCGGCAGTAAATGCATGGCTAATATTCGGGCCATCGGGCGCGCCAGGCGTCATCGCGGCCGCATTCTATTCGGGGTGCCGGGCCCCGGAATGGGGAGCAGGTCAGTGAACCACTGGCTCGGGGTGGTCGGGGTTATGGTGCAGTTGGGCAACACCAAGGGCGACAATCTCCTGCACGGCTGTCGAGAGTTCCTTGCGGCTCGGATAATCAGCAGGATCGACCGGTTCATGCAGGATGACGGTAGCGCCCAGAGAACGCCACTGCGTGACCGACCAGATATGGGGGGCAAGCTCCATGTCGCCATACCATGCAAGTGCGGTGCGTCTGGCGCGACCGATAGGGAGTCCATCGAGGCGGTCATAGACGATGGAAACGGGCTGGATGAGGACCGAGGGAGGGGTGGGCAGCGTGGTATCGACCCGGCTCGGTTTGGCAATCGCGAAGAAAGACGACATGAACGGCAGGACATGCGTGCCGTCAGTCGAGGTCCCTTCAGGGAACAGAATGAGGTTGTCGCCATTATTGAGGCGATCGGTCATCGCCTGAAGTTCGCGACCCGTATTGTTGCGCTGGCGACTCACGAAGATCGTGCGGCCGAGCCGTGCCAGTGTGCCGATTACGGGCCAGTCTGCAATCTGCTGCTTCGCCACGAACACGGTGGGCAGGATGCCTCCGGCCACGGCGATATCGAGCCATGAAGAGTGATTGGCCACGAAAATCACGGGACGTTCGCCGTTCCTGACGGCCATGCTGTCCCGTATCGTTCCGGCTGGCTCTCCGATGACACGCACATTCATGCCGAGAATCCGGCATATCGTCGCCCAGTAGAACCGCGCGAAAACGATTTTGGCGGCACCATGGCGTTTGAGGAGAACGCGCTGCGGAACACTGGCGAGCAGTGTCCAGAGACAGGAGAGCCCCATGCGCCGGATGGCCCTGAGCCTGCATAGAATACCATTCCCGGCGGCTGGCTCAGTCGAGAGAGCAGGCTCGAGCGGGGCGGTCCAGGAGTCGGGGCCGGAAGCGTCACTTGCAGGACGGCGGCGCGTGATCGCGTCTGTCATTGACGGATACCTAACGCGAAACGCCTAAACCGGACAACAGCGATCCAGCGACGATTTGATTAAGATTGAACGAAACCCATCCCCTTGCGTCTGAAACACAGCGTCCGACGGACGCAAAGCCATGGTTTCAAACCTTTTCTTGCGTGACCGACCATGACATGATCGGGCCATTCTTTCGTGTCATCGACCGCGCACATTGTTCCAGCAGCAGGAGTTCTATTGCTGTCGCCTCAACATGCTTCTTCTGATCGGAACCTGGTCGATCCGGTCCTCCGCCTGACCGGTTCGGCTTGTCCGACACGTTTCGGCCTGCTCGTCACACTTGCGGTTTTCGGCGCATTCGTTCCTGGTCGCTGCGCGACGGCAGCCACCGGAACGAAAGTATCGTCCCCCACGGGGGGCGCTGCAAAGGCCGGCGCGGGAGACAAGGCCCAGGCCGATACAGCCTATCATGTCGATATCACCCCTTCATCGGATCCGGAACTCGATCCGATGGTGGCCGCAGCCTCCACGCTTGTCACGTTGCAGAAGACGCGCAATGTCGATCCATATGCCCTGGCTGGGCGCATCCGGGGCGATTACGACCGTGTCCAGACAGCTCTCGAAAGCCGTGGGTTCTATGCCGGGCATGCGGTGATAACAGTCCATCTTCCTGATGGGAGAACCATCGATGGCCGCAACCCCGCCTTGCCCGACCGCCTCGCGGCCTTTCATGGCAGCCGCAAATTACGGATCGTCATCGAGGCCGTTACCGGTCCGGAATTCCATCTCGGCAAGATCACGCTTGTCAGGGGAGCACTGAACGACGGTCAGCCTCACGACGAATCAGCCACCGGAGACGGGGGGGGCAAAGCACCGTCAGGGCAGAAAGGGCCGGGAGAGCCATCTGGCAAGACCGGACAGACCGCGTCGGCAGCGAATAGCAGCAAGGAGGCCATGCCAGTCAGCCTGACGCCTTCCCAGCTTAAGGCATTCGCTCTGCAATCCGGACAGAGGGCTGTGGCGAGCGACGTTCTCGTCGCGCAGTCTTCTCTGCTCCATGCCTTGCTCGAGGAGGGACATGCTGAGGCCAGCGTTGGAACTCCGGTCGCCTATCTGAGGCCTGCAACCCACACGCTCGATCTCGAATTCGCGGTGGGCGTCGGTCCGGTTGTGGATATCGGGCCGATCGCTTTCTCCGGCCAGAAGCGCACGAGCGAGAAATTTCTGCGACGGCGCCTGCTCATTCATGATGGTCAGCTCTATCAACCGAGCAAGATCGAGGAGGCGCGTCAGGATCTGGCGAGTGTAGGCATTTTCTCGTCCGTGGGGGTGCATGATTCCCCTCCTCTGGTTGCGCTTGCCAAGGGCGCAGGTACCCAGGGTGTCAGCCAGGCCATGCCGCTGCGCTTCTCGCTGGAGGAGTCGAAACGCCACACCGTATCGGCTCAGCTGGGGTATTCAACTGATCTGGGCGGGCGTCTGGGCGCCAGCTGGACGCATCATAACCTGTTCGGTGCAGCCGAGCGTCTTCGGCTTACGGCTCTGGTCACAGGGCTCGGCGGGAGCGCGCAGCAGGGTCTTGGCTACGATGTCTATGCTGATTTCCTCAAGCCGGATTTCATGCGCCGGAACCAGAATCTGAGCCTGCGCGTCGAGGGTATCCGGCAATTGCTCTATTCCTACCATCAGACCGCGCTCCTGGTCCGCGGGGGGCTGATCCGCAAACTGAGCAAGTTCTGGAATGTCTCGGGAAGCGTGCTGGCCGAGCAGGAAAACATCAAGCAGTTCGGGGTTTCGACCGACTATCTGATCGTGCAGTTACCTCTGGGCGCGACCTATGACAGCACCGAACTCTCTAATCCGATCGATCCGGCAACCCATGGCGTGCGCGTCAATCTCAACGTCACACCGTCCGAATCGCTGGAAAACGGCAGTGCCTTCTTCACGATCATGAGTGCTGGCGCATCGACCTATTTCGACCTCCATCATCTGGGTATCAGCGCAGCCGGGCGGTCTGTCATCGCGGTACGTGGCATCGTGGGGTCGGTGCAGGGGGCGTCGACCTATCAGATCCCGCCCGATCAGAGGCTCTATGCGGGTGGACCTGCCACTGTGCGCGGCTTTCGTTATCAGGGGGTGGGACCGCAAAACGGCAAGTACGGCATAGGCGGGACGTCGCTCGATGCCGGGTCTGTTGAATTCCGCCAGCGCATACTCAAGAGCTTCGGAGCCGCGGCGTTTGTCGATGCGGGGCAGGTCGGGGTGGGAAGCCGCCCGTTCCAGGGGACCCTGCGCGTGGGCTATGGCGCCGGGATTCGCTACTACACGCCCATAGGACCCGTGCGTCTCGACGTCGCCCTGCCTGCAAATAGGCCGCCCCATGGCGATAAGTGGGAACTCTATATTGGCCTCGGGGAGACTTTCTGATGCCGCAACGTCCCGGGCCCGATAAACTCGAATCAAAAGCCAGACAGGCCGGTCGCCCATTATCCGTCGATACGGGCCCCGCGCCAGCGCGCAGGCGCCGCTGGAAACGCATCGCGCTCTGGACCACCGCATTGCTGCTCGGTGTTCCGGTCACGCTCGTGATCCTGGCCGTCATGGGTCTTATGGTTTTCGCCAATATTCCCTATGGGCAGCGCGTGATCGAGAGGCAGACCGCCAGCCTGACCGGGAATATGGTCCAGATCCAGGGGATGGGCGGGTTTTTCCCGAGCCATTTGCGTCTGAGACGGGTCACGATCAACGATCACCTCGGACCTTACCTCACCGTGGACCAGGCGCGTCTCGACTGGTCGCCTTTGGCCCTGTTGCATATGACTGTGCGCGCCTCGCTGCTTCAGGCGGAGGGCCTGCGTTTCGAGCGGTTGCCGGTGGCAGACCCATCCGCTCCCCCCACAAAGCCGGGTCCCGATACGCCGTCGAGCCTCCACATCGCGATTGCCTTGCAGGATCTCGATGTAAGGCGCATCGATCTTGGCAAGAGCCTTGCTGGCTTTCCCATGAGCCTCTCGGCCCAGGGGCATCTGCGGCTGGGCGATCTGGCTCCCGTGCTCGATGGCCTCAAGCTTGACAAACTGCCGGTGGCCGATCTCGGTCTCACACTTCGACGACTGGACAGACCGGCGACGATCGCTCTCGCCCTCGCCACTCCGAGAAACGTCCTGAACCTTCACCTGAACATGCAGGATGAGGCCAATGGCCTTGTGACCCAGCTCGCGGGGATGAACACGCTCGACCCGCTCGCCCTCACGCTCGACCTGTCAGGGCCGGTCGTCTCCAACACGCTCGGTCTGTCGCTCAAGGCGGGACAGATCGAGGCTTCGGCCCATGGGGGGATCGATCTCACCCGCCACGCCGGCACTCTGTCTGTCAGAGCCTCTACCCCCGCAATGACGCCTGTACCCGGCGTCTACTGGTCGGGCCTGACCCTGAATGCCGACTTGCAGGGCGACCTGCTGGCGCCCTCGGGGCAGGGCGCGCTGAATATCGACTCGCTGGCCGCAGCCAATGCCGGTGTCACGCATCTCGCTGCCTCATTCGGAGGCGATAAAGGGCTTGGCGCGCGAGCCGACAAAATCACCGTGCATCTGCGCGCCGATGGCGTTCGGGCGCCCGGCGTGCCTGCGGGGCTGATCGCCCAGTCCCCTGTAGAGGCAGAACTCGTTGCCATGCCTAATGAGGAGGGGCAGCCTCTGACCCTCAGCATCCGTCATAAACTGCTTCAGCTCACCTCGTCGGCCCGCCTCAAACCGGAGATCAGGGGCGTTGCAGATCTTGTATTGCCCGATCTCGGCGCCCTGGCTTCCATTGGCAAGGTCGATCTGGCCGGACATAGCGTGACCCATGCCGATTTCGCGTACCTTCCACAGGGTGAGTCCAGCCTCAGGCTGACGGACCGCCTTGCGATCACGGGTGGGATGAAACAGCTCGTTTCCCTGCTCGGTGACGACGCGAACCTGTCTCTGGACGTGGCTGCGTCACCCCAGCGCCAGGGCGTTCGTACGATCACGATCAGGGATATGACCCTCGATGGGCGGGCACTTCATCTTCACGATGAGGGCAGGGCGGTTCTGGGAGGCGAAGGCTCCCTGCTCAATGACCTGCTTGTGACGCTGCCCGATCTCAAGGCGGCGGCACCGCAACTGCATGGTCATGTCGCTCTGGCTGCTCACACCGAAGGGAGGATGAGCGATCTCGGGGCGCACGTGCAGTTGAAAGGGGAGATTGGCGCAAGTGCGGTACCCCCGGGCCCGTTGACACTCGACCTTTCTGTCGCACATCTGCCTGACGCTCCGGAAGGCACGCTGCACGCCGATGGAAAGCTCGATGGTCGCAAACTGGCCCTTGAGGCAGGTTTCTCGCGTCAGCATGACGGCGCTGCCGAAGTGCTTCTCGACAGGCTCGACTGGGCCAGCCTGAGCGGAAAGGGGCATCTCACCCTGCCCCCGGGGGCCAAACTCCCTCTGGGTGCCCTCGCAATCACGGCCGGGAACCTCAACGACTTCAGTGCCCTGGCAGGGCATGCATTGGGCGGTCGTCTCGCTCTGGACGTGCATACGAGCGATCCCGAACCTGACAAGCCGCCGATCATGACCGTATCGCTGAAGGGGACAGTTCAGGCTCCTCCAGCCCGAATCGGCGCGCTCGATTTGGGAGGCACCATCCGTGATCCGGTCGACAAGCCGGATATGGATCTGCGCCTCGGGCTTAACGGCGTTGCCTTCCAGGACATGAAGGGCAACGCCACCCTGACGGCGCGCGGTCCGCTCGAGGCGCTCGCCCTGACCCTCAAGGGGACGTTCGACAATGTCGCTTCGGCCCCGGCATCCATCGATACAGCGCTGCTGCTCGATCTGCCGGAAAGGACCGTACGACTCGATCGTCTCGCAGCCTCGGTGAAGGGCGAGACTGTCCGTCTTGGCGGGACGAGCACGATCAGTTTCGGCGAGAAGCTGGGCGTTGACAGGATGCAACTGAGCGTGGCGCCGCCAGGTGTCGCTCCTGCAAGTCTGGATCTGGCAGGGACGATCAAGCCGCGTCTCGATGTGCATCTCAGGGTGACCCATGTGACGCCCGCTCTGGCCAGGCCGTTCATGCCGACGCTCGATGCGGCAGGATCGATCGCGGCTCAGGCGGATCTGTCCGGAGATCTCGCTCATCCTGCGGGCACGGCGGGGCTGAGTGTCAGCGGGTTGAGGATGCGCTCCGGCCAGGGCGAGTCCCTGCCTCCGCTTTCCATGCAGGCCAATGCCGTTCTGGGAGGGCAGCGGGCGCAGATCACGGCGCAGGCCGATGCAGGACGTCAGATCAGCCTTCGGGCCACAGGTTCCGTACCGACTGGCGGGAGCGGTGCGCTCGACATGAAGCTCAATGGTGCCGTCGATCTTGCAGTCGCCAATGCGGTGCTGGGGGCGCAGGGCATGGCGCTGAGTGGCAGAACGGCCATCGATCTGGCGCTTTCAGGCAATATGTCCGCCCCGAGTGCTGCGGGGCGGGTCACGCTGGAGCACATCAATTTTGCCCATTATGGTCAGGGTGTGCGCCTGACCGACATTAACGGGTCGATCCTGGCGGCCAATGACAGCCTCACCCTCCAGAACGTTCTGGCGCATGCCGGTAAAGGAACGATTGCTCTGGGAGGGACGATTGGCGTCCTGCGTCCGGGTCTGCCACTCGACATCAGCGTCATGGCGCGCAAGGCTCAGCCCGTGACGAGCGATCTGCTCACCGCCGTCATCGATACTGACCTGCGCGCCCACGGCCAGTTATCGGCGCGTCTGGATGTGGACGGCAAGATTGTCCTGCCATCGGTCATCGTGAATATTCCGAACTCCATGCCCGCCTCAGTGCCGCAACTGACGGTCATCCGCCCGGGAGAGCAGCGTGAAGCGCAGGCAAGATCCATGGTGATCGGGCTGGATGTCTCGGTCATCTCCCCGGGCAGTTTTTTCGTTCGTGGCCATGGGCTGGATGCGGAGATGTCCGGCAAGCTGCATGTTGGCGGGGTCAGTACGGCCCCCGATATTTCAGGTGGCTTCGATCTCAAGCGCGGCTTTTTCAATCTTGCCGGTGTCAACCTTAACTTTACCAAGGGGCGCGTTGCGTTCGACGGTTCAGGCGTCGACCACAAGCTGGACCCGTCTCTCGATTTCCG
Organism: Asaia krungthepensis NRIC 0535; assembly: GCF_025995175.1. Classification (GTDB taxonomy): domain Bacteria; phylum Pseudomonadota; class Alphaproteobacteria; order Acetobacterales; family Acetobacteraceae; genus Asaia; species Asaia krungthepensis. Next base: position 26,259 of record NZ_BAPV01000057.1, on the reverse strand, counting down.
TGCCGATCGCAATGTGCAGGGAACCACAGCGAGTCTTGTTGTCGGCGGATATGCGAGTGCGCCGAAGATCGACTTCTCCTCTCAGCCATCGCTCCCGCGTGATCAGGTGCTGGCTATGCTGCTCTTCGGCAGTACCACAGCTTCCCTTTCGCCAACCCAATTGGCGAGCCTCGCCGCAGCCGTGGCCCAGATCAGCGGTGGTTCGAGTTTCGACCCACTCGACAAGGTGCGCGGCTTCCTGGGACTCGACCGGCTCGCAGTCGGCGGTGGGAGCGGCGTAAATAATGGTGGGGCCAGCCTTGAGGCAGGCAAATATGTCATGAAGGGCGTGTATGTAGGCGCCAAACAGGCCACCAGTGGATCGGGCACGCAGGCGCAGGTCCAGGTGGATCTGACGAAACGGCTCAAGCTCAACACCACTGTCGGGACAGGCGGGCAGATCACGGGTTTCACGACGCCGGAGAATGACCCGGGATCGAGCGTGGGACTAAGCTACGGCTTCGATTACTGAAACACCCCTTGCCGCGCAGCGCGCACCGCGCGGTAAGAGGCTGGCGCTGTCAGGACGCTGAAGGCCCCGCTGCTCAGACCGGCGTGTCGTCCACGGGGGTGTAGATCCAGTCGGCCTTGTCACGGGTCTGGAGAATCACCCTCGCATTGGGGGTGTCAGTGACGGCAATCCAGTGGCGCGCTTCATCCAGGCTGCGGCCGTAGCGTACATGACGGGCCTCCAGCCATGCATTGCGCAGAGCCTCATCCGTGGCGACGAACCAACTCTCGTCAAGCAGGCCCCGCACGGGAGCCCACGGCCCCTCGCATAGCAGGTAGTTACCCTCCACGATAACCAGTCGACGCTCCGGCAGGACTGGAATAGCCCCTGCGATAGGCTCCTCGATCTCGCGTGCAAAGAGCGGCGCATAGACGATATTGTCTTGCTGTGCCCTGATGCGCTGCATCAGCGCGACAAATCCAGCCGCATCGAAAGTGTCGGGAGCTCCTTTGCGGCCCGCGCGATCAAGCCGCTGCAATTCGCAATTGGCCAAGTGGAATCCATCCATCGGCACGACCTGAGCGACTCCCGGGTAATCAGCGGCAAGCCTGGCTGCCAGTGTGGATTTGCCGCCCCCCGGTGCGCCGACGAGACCGAGGATGATCCGTCCGGGTTTCAGAAGCAGGGTATCGAGCCTGTTGCGCGCGTCCTGATAGGTGTGGGTCATATGTGTTTATGCCTTGCAGCGTCTGCCAGTCTGTCCCGCACTTCTGAGACGACGCCGCGCCAGTCCCAGGCTGTGGTCTGGCGCAGGATCTGTAGGGAGGGATACCATGGGCTGTCCTCCCTGCCGGTCATCCAGCGCCAGCATGGATTGACCCGGTCCATCAGCAATACCCGCTTGCCCATGGCGCCTGCCAAATGGACCATCGAGGTATCGACCGATACGACGATATCGAGATTATCGATCAGTGCCGCTGTATCGTCCATGGTGTCCATCTCCGGCATCAGGTCGATTATCGGCAGTGGAGACGTGGCGATCTGGGACGCGGCCTCGCCTTTCTGGAGGCTGTAGAACGTCACCCCGGTGAGTTCTGCGAGAGGCGTAAGACAGTCGAGCGGCATGGAGCGACGCTGGTCGAGCATGTAGGCCTCGGTCTGGTCGCGACGCGGCGCGCCAGCCCAGACCAGCCCGACACGCAGATTGTGGTCCTGCGCAACTCTGCTGGCGATAACGGCCGACTTGACGGGGTCAGCGGCGATATAGGGAGGGAGGACGCCAAACGGGGTTGCGGTTGCGGCAAAGGCGCGCGGCAGGCTGATGAACGGACAATGGTAGTCATAAGGGGGGATGTCGCCACCGACCTGCACGGTGTCGACCCCGTTCACACGGGCGCAGAGATCGGCCATGACATCTGCGCCCCACAGGCGAATGATCGCACCCCTCTCGGCAAGAAGGGGGATGAAGCGAAGGTACATGAAGCTGTCGCCGTACCCTTCCTCCTGGGTGATCAGGACGTGTTTGCCCCGAAGATCAAGGTCGGCAGTGATATTGGGCAGCAGACGCGCCATGGGCAGTGTGGTGTGGCCCGGTAGCTGGAAACGCCATTCATGCTCGGTCCAGCCCTGCTGGAAATATCCTGCTTTGAGCAGAGCGATTGAATAGTTCAGCCGCATCTGAGGGTGGTCGGGTTTGGCGTGAATGGCCTGCCGATAAAGGTTGAGCGACTCGTGCAGGTGGCCTGTGGCGGAGTGAAGATAGGCGATATTCGAGAGCGCGCTCGGGTCGGAAGGATCATGCGCGCGGATCTTCTCGAGCACGACCAGGGCTTCATCGAAATGCCCGCCCTGGGTCAATGCGCAGGCAAATGTGCTGAGGGCAGGCATGTGGTTGGGGCGTCTGGCAAGAGCGAGGCGCAACTGTTCGATGGCCTCGTCGATATCACCAAGTTGCATGCGCAGCGCGCCACTCAGCTCCAGGAGCCGGCAATCTTCCGGTTGGGCCGCAAGCGCCATATCCGTTATGAGGAGAAGATCTTTTCTCCTGTCGTGAGCCTCCGCATGAGGAAGAAGACTTTGCAGGGGATGAAACGCCGCATTTCCGGTGTCGCATTGGCGGGCGAGATCAAGGCATGCCTGCGACGCGTTCTGGTGGAAAGCGGTCAGCAGGGCTTTCAATGGGGGAGGGGCGTCGGAGCTCATATCTCAGCCCGCCGGGACAAGCTCCTGCACCACGCTCAATATCGCATCAAGCTGGTAAGGCTTGGTCATGACCCGATCCAGAGAGGACTGATTGCCGATCGTGATGCCATGGCCCGTTGTGTAGATGATCGGCAATTCAGGCCTGCATTCCTTGCTTTCCTGACCGAGTTCCGCGCCATTTCCATCAGGTAGGGAAATATCCATGATGACAACATCGAGAGGCTCGTCGCTGTGGATCAGACGACGAGCCGTTTCGCAGTTATCAGCCTCGAGGACACGGACATCGCTGTCTTCCAGAAACTCGATGAGGCATGTCCTGATGAGAAAGTCATCCTCGACAACGAGGATGGTAGGCTGGAGAGACATGGGTGCTGATCTCGAACGCTTCAGGATGACCAGTTCTGCTCGAAGTCGGCATAGAGCGTCAGTCCGCCATCCACAAACAGGGTCTGACCCGTGATATAACTCGATTCCTTCGATGCAAGGAAGGCTGTCGCATCGGAGATTTCGCGGCACTCCCCGGGACGCTTCATGGGGATGTGCTTGGCAGTAGCCTCATATTTCACGGGATCCTTCACCCATGCGTCGTTGATCGGGGTAACGATCGCGCCGGGAGCCACAGCGTTCACGCGGATGTTATAGCGCGCATATTCGAGCGCGAGAGTGCGGACAATATTACCGACAGCACCCTTGCTGGCCGAATAGCCAAGATAATGAGGTTTGGGGATCTGCTGATGAACCGAGCTGTTCACGATGATATTGCCGGGCAGATCATTCGCGCGCCAGTATTTGAGGGCGGCACGCGCACAGAGGACAACGCCGGTCACGTTGACCGCCATCACCATATTGAAATCCTTGAGCGCAATATCCTCGGAGGGACATTCGATCTGCATCCCGGCATTGCAGATCAACACATCAAGGCCTTCGAAGCCCTCGAGTGTTTCCTTCATGACCCGATCGACGTCTTCCTCGACCGACATGTCGCCCGCGACGATGAGATGGCTGCCGCTGGCAGGCTTGGGAAGCTTGTCCAGAAGGGGGCGGAGCTTTTCGGCCTTGCGCCCATTGATTGCGACCTGCGCGCCTTCACTCGCGAAATGCATGGCGATGTCTTCGCCTATGCCCTGTGAGGCTCCTGTCACCAGGATTTTCTTATGGGCGAAACGCTGGCTTTTCTGTTCCGTCACGCGGCGTGCTCCTTCTCATCCGAAGAAAAGCCAGCTCCGAGAGAGCTGGCAGATCAGGTCGGGAGGAGAAACGCCCGTGATCGCGAAAGGATGCCTGAATGATCAGGCAGCCTTCATTGTCTCCGTCAGGGCCTGAAGGACAGCCGTCGGATCCTTGTTTTCGAGCACCGCGACTTCGCTCACAAAGCGCTCCTGCGCCGCTTCGAAGAGCTTGCGCTCGCTGAAGCTGCCATCGAGGCTGTCGACATTGCGACGCAGGTCACGAAGCACCTCGGCGATCTGGATCAGATCGCCCGAGTTGATCTTTTCCTGATAGGCGACGGCGCGACGGGCCCACATACCCTTGCTGACATGCGGCTTGCCCTTGATGATCGACATCGCCTTCTCGACGATATCGCGTGTCACGATCTTGCGCAGACCGGATTTGCGCGCCTTCGAAAGCGGGATACGCAGGGTCATCTGGTTGCCGGGGAAGGAGATCTGGATGATTTCCAGCTTCGTTCCGGCGATTTCATCGATACCGATGCGATCGACGCGGCCTACACCATGTGCGGCATAGACAATGGAATCCCCTTCCTGGAAGGGATCATCGTCTCCGGCATGAGTATCGGCTTGAGTTGCGGTCAGCGCGGCGGCGCTACGCGCCATCGCGTCTGTCATGCCTCCCTTGGGAGGGGTTTTGAACGTGCTCATGCAACGAGCTTATATCAGAAATTCCGCAGTATGTCTCGTGTCGCGATGAGACCCGGCGCAATACTGATGCCGGGTCGCGTCACGGGCTGTTCAGGGTTGAACACCCCGGCTCGTTGCGATCGGCTTACCCACTTCGTCGCCAATGGGCTGCAGCAGATCGATCTCGATATTGCGCGACATGGTGAGCATGGGCAGAGCGTGCTTGCTGGGGACGAACGGTTCCTGCAGGTCACGTCCGCTTTTGTCCAGCGCCTGGAACAGGAAGCCCACGAGACTGGACCCAAGAGGGGTGATCCAGCCAAGCGACTGTACTGCTGAAAGTGGCAGGACAATGCAGAACACATGCACGACCAGAAGCGGCAGAACCGAATATTGGATGGGCAGAGGCGTGTTCTTGATGCGCTCCAGGCCACCCTGTGCATTGGCAAGATCGGACAGGATACGATCGACCGTGCCGTGCACCGCGCCGTCGATATTTTTAAGAGCGACTTCTTCTGCGACGCCGAGACCGATTTCGTAAAGCAGGGCGTTGGGCTTGTTGGCGCGGCTCATGACACGCGCATACATCTCGGGTGTGAGCAGACGCTTGGCTTCAGGCCCCTGTTCGAGATTCGAAAGGGCTGTGCGCAGCAGATAGGGATAGGCCGCCATGGCGCGCGCCAGATCCGGACGGCCGCCCAGCAGGGTCGCGGCCTCTCGGGCGAAGGATCGGCAGTTATTGGTGATCAGACCCCAGAGCGAACGCCCTTCCCACCAGCGTGCATAGGCGGCATTGTTTCTGACTCCCAGAAACAGGGCGAGCGCCGAGCCCATCAGTGAAATGGGCAGGGCGGGCTGCTCCATCCATTCCTGATGATAGACCTGGTAAAGGATAACGACGACGAAATCCCAAAGAGCAAGTATCCCGAGAGGGACGGCCGTTTCACGAAGCAGGATCCAAAGGCCGTAGTTCTTGTCAACGATCAAGGTATCTTGGTCCCTAGATTGTTCATTGCGAGAGTCCGGGCATCATAGCCAAGAGTTTCGCGATAAAACTCGTTAAAACGCAGATGGTTATGTGACGTATCGTGAATAACCCAAATTCTGGAGAAGACTGATTATGGATGTCATCGCTGCACTGGCGCTCGAAGCCGGTCGTCCGCTGGAAATCGATACGGTGCAACTGGAGGGTCCGCGCGCAGGCGAGGTTCTGGTCGAGATCAAGGCGACAGGCCTGTGTCACACGGACAAGTTCACGCTTTCCGGTGATGATCCCGAGGGGCTTTTCCCCGCGATTCTCGGCCATGAAGGGGCAGGTATCGTGCGCGAGGTTGGGGCGGGGGTCACTTCCCTCAAGCCGGGCGATCACGTGATCCCGCTCTACACGCCCGAATGTCGCTCCTGCCCGTCCTGTCTGTCGCGCAAGACCAATCTCTGCACCTCAATCCGGTCGACCCAGGGCAAGGGCCTGATGCCCGATGGCACCACACGGTTCTCCTATCGGGGCAGGCCGGTGCATCACTACATGGGCTGCTCGACCTTTGCCAATTTCACGGTACTGCCCGAGATCGCCCTGGCCAAGGTCCGTGAAGACGCCCCTCTGGACAAGATCTGTTATATCGGCTGCGGGGTGACCACCGGGATCGGTGCCGTGCTGTTCACGGCAAAGGTCGAGGCAGACTCCACCGTGGTCGTGTTCGGCTTGGGCGGGATCGGGCTGAACGTGATCCAGGGTGCCAGGATGGTTGGTGCGCGTCAGATCGTGGGTGTGGACCTCAACCCGGAGCGCGGAAAGATCGCTCGTGAATTTGGCATGACCCATTTCGTCAATCCTGCCGATCTGGGACCGAATGGCGACCTGGTGGGGCATCTGGTCGAACTGACTGGAGGCGGCGCGGATTACACGTTCGAATGCGTTGGGAACGTCAAGCTGATGCGTCAGGCGCTCGAATGCGCGCATCGTGGCTGGGGCGTGTCCTGTGTGATCGGTGTTGCCGGGTCGGGGCAGGAGATTTCGACGCGTCCGTTCCAGCTGGTGACCGGCCGACGCTGGATAGGTTCCGCCTTTGGCGGCGCACGCGGGCGCACTGACGTGCCGAAGATCGTGGATATGTATATGGAAGGGCGGATCAACATCGATTCCCTGATCACACAGCATCTCAAGCTGTCGGAGATCAATCATGGCTTCGATCTCATGAGCCAGGGCAAGTCGATCCGCTCGGTTGTGGAATTCGATGCATGACGCTGACGACAATCTCGAGCCAGGCATGTCATGGCGGGGCGGTCAGCGTTTTCTCCCATCCTTCAAGCACGCTGGGGCTGGAGGCACGTTTTTCCGTATTCCAGCCCGCGGCCGCCCTGAGGGGGGAGAGTACGCCGGTTCTGTTCCTGCTCGCGGGACTGACCTGCACGCATGAAACCTTCCTGCAGAAATCGACGATCATCGCTCACGCTGCCGCGGAGAACCTGATGCTTGTCGCCCCCGATACCTCGCCGAGAGACGCGGGCGTTCCGGGCGAGGATGAGAGCTATGACCTGGGGAGTGCGGCCGGTTTCTATCTGGACGCCACAAACTCGCCCTGGTCGGATCATTACCGTATGGGCAGCTATATCGCTTCCGAACTGCCTGACCTGATCCGCACCGCCCTTGGACAGACAGAATCCCGCTTCGGAATCATGGGGCATTCGATGGGTGGCCATGGGGCACTGATCCACGGATTGCGCGCACCTGATCTGTGGCACTCGGTCAGTGCGCTTGCGCCGATCGTTCACCCGTCTGTTGTGCCCTGGGGGAAAAAGGCATTCGCTGCGTATCTGGGGGAAGATGCTGGACGCTGGGCCGAGTGGGATGCCGTCTCGCTCCTCGACTCCGGAAAGAGACACCCCCGGGAGATCCTGATCGATCAGGGGATGGCTGACCAGTTTCTGGCGGAGCAACTCCGCCCGGATCTGCTCGAGACCATGGCCGCACGCAAGGGCCAGCCTTTGAAATTGCGCTACCATGAGGGTTACGACCATTCTTACTGGTTCATCCAGACGGTGATCGCGGATCATGTGGCCCATCACGCCCGACTTCTCGGAGCCCCCTCATGACCCGCTGGATTGTCGTTCTCACCCTGCTCCTTGTCGCGGGGTGTACCGCTCGTAACCCCCATCCTGCCGCCTTGACGCCCACGGCCCATGGGGATTTCGCGCATAATACCCTCGCGCTGACCTGGCAGCCCGGCTTCTGCTCGACGGGGAGTGGCTGCACACCGGATCAGCCTCGCCGGGCTCTCATAGGGCTGCACGGTCTGTGGGCCTCCGAGCCACACACGCTCGAGGCACAGGGCGTCCCTGTGGAGCGTTGGTGGCGCGAAGGATGTAGTCTGCTGGGACCGGATTCAGGGCCACCTGTACTGGATAACGCCCTGAGCCAGACTCTTGCCGAGATCGTACCTCATACGGCGCCGTCGCTCGTCGTGCATGAGTGGGTCAAACATGGTGCCTGCTTTGGCTACGACCCTCGGATATTCTTCGCCAAGGCGAGTGCTCTTCAGGCCCGATTTGTCCGTTCACCCATGATGGCGTTTCTCGGTCAGCGCGCCGGTATGGTCGTGACGCATGAGGAAGTTCTCGCCTTCTTCCGCCAATCCACCGGTTCCGACCTGCCCCGTGCACTGCAACTGCGTTGCGAGACGGATCATGACAAGCGCGTGGTGCTGACCCAGCTCTGGTTCACTCTGAATCCTGACAAGATGGGCGACTTCCCGTCATCACCATCCTATCTTTCATCCCCGCACATGCAGGATAACTGTCCGGCCCAATTCTGGCTCAGGCGCTGGTGAAAGGGGCCGAGTTGTTCCGGATGAAGGGCGGGTACCGATACGGCTCGTCCGATGTCCCGAGGCGGCGACACCGCTTCGGGACAGGGCTGGTCAGCGGCTGCATGTCAGACGCTCGGCAAGACTCGCGCGGTTGCAGCAGTTTCTGAGCTGCCCGCTTGCAAGGCTCACGTGCCCATCAGATGCAGAACGAGTTCCCGGCTGTGGGAGGCGCGTCTGTGCTCGAACAGATAGATCCCTTGCCAGGTGCCAAGAACCGGCCTGCCGGACATCACGGGAATGGTCAGCTGCACATTGGTCAGCACGGTGCGGATATGGGCAGGCATGTCATCCGAGCCCTCATAATCATGCTGATAGATGCGTGATTCAGGGACGAGATCCTCGAAATAACTGTTGATGTCCTGCTGTACCGTGGGGTCGGCATTTTCCTGCACGATGAGCGAGGCCGAGGTATGACGGCACCAGAGCGTCAGCAGTCCCTCCTCGATCCCGCTACCGGCAACCCAATCCAGGATAGGAGCCGTGATCATCGTCAGGCCCTTGCCACGCGTGCGGACAGAAAGACGGTGAAAGACCTGTCGCATGATGTCTCCTGTAAGTTGAGCGCCTGGGGTGAGGGACTTCGCCTTGGGAACTAGCGCAAATACCCGACCAGACGTTCCGCCTCGGTGACGATGGGCTCGGCTATGGCATTGGCGCGGGCGGCACCCTGGCGCAAAATCTGCTCCAGATGGGTACGATCTTCCAGCAGGCGGCGCGTTTCATCTGCGACCGGGGCAAGCTTCTCGACGAGCAGTTCCGCGAGGGCTGATTTGAACGGTCCGAAGCCCTGCCCACCGAAGCGACCAAGTACATCGTCAGCGCTCTGATCAGCCATGGCGGCGTAAATGGTAACGAGATTGCGCGCCTCTGCCCGTCCTTCGAGCCCGGCGCTCTCCGAGGGAAGCGCCTCGGTATCGGACTTCGCCTTGCGGATCTTGAGTGCGATATCATCGGCCGTGTCGGTCAGTTCGATGCGCGACTGGGCAGAGGGATCCGATTTGGACATCTTCTTTGTGCCGTCGCGCAGGCTCATGACGCGCGCGGCCGAGGGAGGAATGAGGGCTTCGATGGCCGGGAAGAAGGCCACGCCATAATCGTGGTTGAATTTCGCGGCGATATCATTGGCGATCTCGAGATGCTGCTTCTGATCTTCTCCCACCGGCACACGTGTTGCATGGAAGGTGTGGATATCGGCGGCCATCAGGGCGGGATAGACGAACAGGCCAGCAGAATGCTGTTCCCGGTCCTTGCCTGCTTTTTCCTTGAACTGGGTCATGCGGTTGAGCCAACCCAGCCGCACCACGCAGTTGAAGATCCAGCCGAGGCGCGCATGCGCGCTCACGGCCGACTGGTTGTAGAGAACATGTTTTTCAGGGTTGATGCCCGAGGCGATCAGGCAGGCGGCCTGTGCCAGATTATCGCGGCGCAACTGCTCGGGCTCGCGGAAAACGGTCAGGGCGTGCATGTCGACCAGGCAGAACACACAATCATGGTCGTCCTGCAAACGCACCCAGTTGCGGATTGCGCCAAGATAATTGCCAAGCTGGGGGACACCGGTCGGCTGAATGCCGGAAAAAACACGTTGCATGGCCGTTCTTGTCGAATGCGCTCCCTCAGCGGTCAAGGGGAAAGATTGCCCTGATAATGCAAATCCCTGTAAGGGCACCCCTTCAGGTTCTGGGCCGGGTTCTGCTCCCGGGAGGATCAGGGCGAGGGGTAACAGGGGGACAAGGCGGGTGCGGGGTATTCTGACTGTTTTTGCAGGGCCGATGTTCGCCGGGAAATCGGCGCATCTGCTGAGCGACTACCCCGATGATGCGGCGACACTCTGTCTGGCACCTGCCTTCGACACGCGCTCCGGGGCACAGATCAAGAGCCGCGTCGGGCTCTCTCGTGCCGCGCGCTCCGTGTCATCCTGGCCGGAGGATTTTGCCGCCTACCGCCATATCCTGCTCGATGAGGGACATTTTATGATCGCCCCGCATTATAAGGGCGACGTTGCGCGCGATATTGAACGTGCTCTCGATAAGGGGGTCAATGTGACTGTGGCCGGGCTCGATACCGATTACAGGCGCGAAGCCTTTGTGGTCATGGACCGCCTGCGCGCGTTGGCGGATCATTATGTGCCACTGACCGCACGTTGCCATCGCTGCGGTGCGCCCGCCGCCTGGACCGCGAAGAAACGCCCGACAGGGCACCTGCTCGAGACGGGCGATGAGGATCTGTATGAGGCCCGGTGCGATACCCATTGGCAGAGCCCCGATTAAAAACGACCGTCGCCCTATACTTGGTAGGCGACCCAATGAGTTGAGGGCAGGTGGAACAGGGCTCTGTTGCGCAGAGATCACCCCGCTTTGGCCTGCGAACGAGACACCGCCGCGCGTCTATACGAGCCCTAGATATATATTTTTGACCGAACATCCTGAGGACACGCCTTGTCGGAAACGTGAGCGCATGTTGCGAGGGGGATTATGGTTGCCTTTTCTGCCTCGTATGCTCGCTCCCGTTCAGGGAGAGACGTGCTCAGGCGAGGCGTGGACGTGGAGACAGCGCGCGAAATAAAGTGCGAAGGGCGGAAGAGGTGCCCTGCCTGATCAGGGAATTTGCCCCTCGGCCGCCAGTTTTTCGCGCAGATCATAGACACGATTCGAGCCGATCTCGGTCTCACGCGCTTTGGCAAAAATCTCGGGCCCGATATGAGGGGCAGGTTTTGTCGCTCCGCGCTCTATCAGCCAGTTCAGAATGAGTGAGAGCTGTTCGTCATTCAGTCGACGAAAGCTTGGCATGGAGAAATTATAGCGACCGCCATTTGCCTTGATCGGGCCGTCAAGCCCGTTGAGCATGACACGGGCGAGATAGTCGCGCCCCTCTGGCGTCCTGGCAATCAGGTCCAGGCGACCCACCAAAGGTGGAACCTCGCCGGGTAATCCGCTGCCACCGTGATGGCAGATACCGCAATTGGGGCCATAAAGCTTTTGCCCGGCACTCTTCTTGCCGCACCCGCTCAATGCGAGGCTGGCGAGAAGAGCGAGGACGAGAGAGGGGCGAGACAGGATTACTGCTCCTGACCGCCCAGACCGAGAAGCTGGATCTTGAACACGAGCGGGCTGTTGGGCGGAATGATGCCCATGGAACGTTTGCCGTAACCCAGCTCGGGCGGGACATACAGCATCCAGGTATCTCCCACATGCATCATGGGCAGGGCTTCCATCCAGCCCTTGACGAGGCCGTCCAGCGTCATCTGCATATAGGCGCCATTACCATGCTGCTCGGAACTGTCGAAGATACCGCCATCTGGCAGGCGGCCTTCATAGATGAGCATCATCTGTCGACCCTTGGAGGGCTGCTCGCCATCCTTGGGGCCCGACTTGAGCACCTTGTAAGCCAGACCATCCGGCAAGGTCTTCACGCCGGGCTCGGCGCGGACCTTGGCCATGAACTGCTCCGGGGTCAGTTCCGGCTCTTCTTTCGGGCCGCCGCAGGCGGCCAGAGCAAGGAAAGACGCCCCGGCGACGAGGGTCTTGAGAGAGCGGGATAGACGCATGATGGACCTCTTGACGCTTGTGCGATCAGGGCTTGCCGCCGGTGCGGCCAATCTGGCCACCCAGACGCAGGCGCAGCGCGTTGAGCTTGATGAAGCCCTGAGCGTCGATCTGGTTATAGGCGCCCTCATCGTCCTCAAAGGTGACGACGCGGGTATCGTAAAGGCTGTTCGGGCTTTCACGACCGACGCAGATCACATTGCCCTTGTAGAGCTTCAGGCGAACACGTCCCGTGACCGATTTCTGGCTAGTGTCGATCAGAGCCTGCAGCATGTGACGCTCGGGCGAGAACCAGAAGCCGTTATAGATGATCTCGGCATAGCGCGGCATCAAGCTGTCCTTGAGGTGCATGGCCTCGCGGTCGAGCGTGATGGATTCGATGCTGCGATGGGCGGTGAGCAGGATCGTGCCGCCCGGCGTCTCGTAGATGCCGCGGGACTTCATGCCGACAAAGCGGTTCTCGACGAGATCGAGACGGCCGATACCATTGTCATGGCCGAGCTTGTTCAGACGTGTCAGCAATTCTGCGGGCGACAGAGTCGCACCGTTCAGCGCAACCGGATCGCCCTCGAAGAAATCAATCGCGATTTCGGTGGCGACATCCGGGGCGTTCTCCGGGGAGATAGTGCGCTGGAAGACGATCTCATCGGGAGCCACTGCGGGATCTTCGAGGATCTTGCCTTCGGACGACGAGTGCAGAAGATTGGCATCGACGGAGAATGGTGCCTCGCCGCGCTTGTCTTTGGTCACAGGGATCTGGTTTTCCTCGGCGAAGGCCAGCAGCTTGGTGCGCGAGGTCAGGTTCCATTCGCGCCAGGGCGCGATGACCTTGATATCGGGCTGAAGCGCATAATAGCCAAGCTCAAAACGAACCTGATCATTGCCCTTGCCGGTCGCGCCGTGGGCCACGGCATCGGCACCGACCATCTTGGCAATTTCGATCTGACGCTGGGCGATAAGCGGGCGCGCAATCGACGTGCCCAGCAGATACTGGCCTTCATACAGTGCGTTGGCGCGGAACATCGGGAACACGAAATCCTTCACGAAGGTTTCGCGCAGATCCTCGACGAAAATATCCTTCACGCCGAACATTTCCGCCTTGCGACGGGCCGGTTCCAGCTCTTCGCCCTGGCCGAGATCGGCAGTAAAGGTCACGACCTCGCAGCCATATTCCTTCTGCAGCCAGCGCAGAATGACGGAAGTATCCAGCCCGCCCGAGTAGGCGAGAACAACTTTTTTAACGTCCCGGGCGGTCATGAGGCCAGGCTTCCCTCTGATAGAATGACGAATACGGCGCCATTCTTATCACCCGTCAGACAATCAGGCCAGACTCTGCCGCCAGGCGCGCGTTTCTTATTCCACTTCTGCCGTCGTGTTGCGGCGCAGGCGCTCGCTCTCGGTCTTCAACTGCCCACACGCTGCCAGAATATCGCGACCGCGCGGCATGCGAATGGGCGAAGCAAACCCGGCATCCATCACGATGGCAGCGAATTTCTGTAATTGCTCGCGCGTGGAGGGTTTGAATTCCGAACCCGGCCAGGGGTTGAACGGGATCAGATTGACCTTCGCAGGAAGGCCCTTGATCAGGCGCACCAGTTCGCGCGCATCGGCCTCGCTGTCGTTGATACCGCGCAGCATGATGTACTCGAAGGTGATACGGCGCGAGTTCGAGGCTGCCGGGTAGCGACGACACGCTGCCATGAGCTCCTCAATCGGGTATTTGCGATTGAGCGGCACGATCTTGTCGCGCAAATCATTGGTCACGGCGTGCAGGGAAATAGCGAGATTGACAGCCAGTTCCTCGCCGCAGCGATCCATCATCGGGACGACGCCGGAGGTGGACAGCGTGATGCGACGGCGTGAAAGCGCGATCCCTTCGCCATCCATGACGATACGCATGGCCTTAGCCACGTTGTCGTAATTATAGAGGGGTTCGCCCATGCCCATTAGCACGATGGTCGAGAGCAGACGGGGTGTCTCGCCCCTTGGGCTGGGCCATTCGCCATAGGAATCGCGCGCTGCCATGAACTGGGACACGATCTCTGCCGCGCCGAGATTGCGGACCAACTTCTGGGTGCCGGTATGGCAGAAGGTGCAGGATAGGGTGCAGCCAACCTGTGACGAGATACAGACCGCGCCCCGGTCTTCCCGACGATCGGGGATATAGACCGTTTCGGCTTCCTGGCCGTCGCGGAAGCGGAACAGGAATTTGCGCGTATCGTCGCTGGATGTCTGTTCGAGGCTCGTCGCGGGGCGACCGACGACATAGCGCTCGGCCAGCTTGGCCTGGAGCGGCTTGGCGATACTGCTCATGCGCGAAAAATCGGTTGCGCCCTGATGATAGATCCAGTGCCAGAGCTGCTTCGCGCGGAAAGGCTTCTCACCGAATTCGGCCATCTCGGCCACCAGCTCCTCACGCGACAGGCCCACAAGGTCACGCCTCCCATCCGGTAACACCGCTGGGGGTGGGGCGAAGAGAGCGGATTTGGCCAGGATGCGCGCGCGCTCCTGCTCATTCAGGTCGAGTGGGGTCGAGATGTCGGACATGCGGGTGCTCTATCACGAAGGGGCCCCGGGAGCGCAAGCAAAACCACCATGAGGCGGTGGGAGCGGGTACGGCGCATTCAGAGCGGCTCCAGAGAGCTTTCCTCAGGCCTAGCATCCGAGACCTGGCGGGTGGCATCGGCCTCCCCCCCGCAACGCTGTTACTGGCGTCGCGCGGCGATCAGGAACTCGCGGTTGCCTTCAGGGCCGGTAATCGGGCTGGGATCAATACCGAGCACGTCCCAGCCATCGAGACCTTCCCACCATGCCCGGATGTCGGCGCAGACGCGCTGATGAACCGCCGCATCGCGCACCACGCCCTTCGCCCCGATCTCGGACCTTCCGGCTTCGAATTGCGGCTTTATCAGCGCAACCGCCCAGCCGCCGGGCTGACAGAGCGCGAGGGCAGGGGGCAGCACCGTGCGAAGCCCGATGAAACTGGCGTCACAAACGACAATCGAAATCGGATCGGGAATGATCGAGGCATCCAGCGTGCGGGCATTGGTCTTTTCCATGACCACCACGCGTGGATCGGAGCGCAGCTTCCAGGCGATCTGCCCATGGCCGACATCGACCGCATAGACTTTCTCAGCGCCGTTCGTGAGAAGGACATCGGTAAACCCTCCCGTAGAGGCACCGACATCGACGGCGATCCGCCCCTTGGGGTCCAGCCCGAAATGGCTGAGCGCGTGATCGAGTTTGAGCCCGCCACGCGACACCCAGGGATGATCCTGTCCGCGCAGATCGAGCGCGGCATCCTCGGCAAGCATATCGCCTGCCTTGGCAATGCGGCGGTCCTTGCTGAAGACAAGTCCCGCCATGATCAGGGCCTGTGCCCGGGCGCGGCTCTCGACAAGGCCGCGCTCGACCAGCAGGACGTCAGCCCGCTTCTTGGCCATCAGGCCGTCTGCTGGGCGTTCTGGACACCGAGGGCGGAGAGGGCGGTAGTGACGATCTGCGGTGCGTTCAGCCCTGCCTCGTCGTACTGCACTTCCGGCAGGTTGTGGTCGATGTAGGTGTCGGGCAGCGCCATGGGGCGGAACTTCACCTGATCCAGCAGTGCCGTCTCGGCCAGATGACGCACTACAAGGCTGCTGAAGCCGCCAGCAGCGCCCTCTTCGATCGTCATCAGCACGTCATGCTCGCGGGCCAGACGCTCGACGAGGGCGGTGTCGATCGGCTTGGCAAAGCGGGCATCGGCAACCGTCACGGCAATGCCCTGGGCCGCAAGATGATCGGCAGCCTTGAGCGATTCGGTCAGACGCGTGCCGAGGGAGAGGATGGCCACACCCGACTTGCTGCCCGGCTGACGCGTTGCCTCACGCACGATCCGGCCGCGCCCGATCTCGAGCACCTCACCCTTTTCCGGCAGGTCCAGACCCGTGCCGCCCCCGCGCGGGTAGCGGAAGGCGATCGGGCCTGCATCGTAGACGCATGCCGTTGCCGTCATATGGGTGAGTTCGACCTCGTCGCTCGGCGCCATCACCACCATGTTCGGCAGGCAGCATAGATAGTTCAGATCGAACGACCCTGCATGGGTGGCACCGTCGGCGCCCACCAGACCGGCACGGTCGATTGCGAAGCGGACCGGCAGATTTTGCAGGTCGACATCATGCACCACCTGATCATAGGCGCGTTGCAGGAAGGTCGAGTAAATCGCGCAGAATGGGCGCAGCCCTTCCGATGCCATGCCAGCAGCAAACGTGACGGCATGCTGCTCGGCAATGCCGACATCGAAGAAGCGCTCGGGATGCTTCTGGGCGAACTTGTCCAGACCCGTGCCCGAGGGCATGGCAGCCGTGATGGCCGTGATGCGCTCATCCATCTCGGCGTGACGCAGCAATTCGCGGGCCATGACGGAGGTATAGCTCGGCGGTCCGGCGGGCGCCTTCTTCTGCTCACCGGTGACGACATTGAACTTGCTGACAGCGTGATATTTGTCACCGGCGGACTCAGCAGGCTTGTAGCCGCGTCCCTTCTCGGTGATCACGTGGAGCAGCACGGGGCCTTCATCGCTGTCGCGCAGATTGCGCAGGATTGGCACGAGCTGGTTCAGATCATGCCCATCGACAGGGCCGACATAATAGAAGCCGAGTTCCTCGAACAGCGTTCCGCCCGTGATCAGGCCGCGTGTCAGTTCGTCCGCGCGCTTGGCGGTACGCTCCAGCCCGGCAGGCAGGCGCTTGGCCAACTTGCCAGCGAGGTCGCGCAGGCTCAGGAACTGGCGCGAGGTCATAAGGCGCGACAGGTAGTTCGACATCGAGCCGACCGGCGGCGCGATGGACATTTCATTGTCGTTGAGGATCACGATCAGACGCTTGGCGCCCGGACCCGCGACCGCCGCGTTGTTCATGGCCTCATAGGCCATGCCTGCCGAAATCGAGCCGTCGCCGATCACCGCAATGACATTGCGCTCCTCATAAGAGGGGTCGTCGGTTGCGCGCAGGTGATGCGCCACCGCCATGCCCAGACCTGCTGAAATCGAGGTCGAGGAATGGGCTGCGCCGAACGGGTCGTACTCGCTCTCCGCACGGCGGGTGAAGCCCGACAGGCCCTCAGGCTGGCGCAGGGTGCGAATACGATCGCGCCGCCCGGTCAGGATCTTGTGGGGATAAGCCTGATGGCCGACATCCCAGATGATCCGGTCATCAGGCGTATTGAAGACTGCATGCATGGCCACGGTCAGTTCGACCACGCCGAGTGAGGCGCCAAGATGCCCGCCCGTGGTGGAAACGGCGTCAACCGTCTCGGAGCGCAGTTCCTCAGCGAGATGCTTGAGCTGCTCAGTCGAGAAGTTTCTCAGATCGGCCGGAATGACCACGCGGTCGAGATGGGGGAAACGGCCCATGGTCGGGATCGACGAGGCGTTGGTCGGTTTGGTGGTATCGCTCATTCTCTTAATTCCTGCGCTCGACGATGTAATGGGCCAGGGCTCTGAGCGCGGCTGCTTCGGTCCCGAAAGAAGTCAGGGCCTGTGTGGCCTGCTCGGAAAGGCGTGCGGCTTCCGCACGTGCGCCCTCGATACCCAGCAGGGAGACATAGGTGGATTTGCCGGAGGCTTCGTCCTTGCCGGCGGTCTTGCCGAGTTCCTCGGCACTTGCGGTGGTATCGAGCACGTCGTCGGCCACCTGAAAGGCTGTGCCGATATCGCGCCCATACGCAATGATGGCGTCGCGCTGCACGCGTGTCGCGCCACCCAGAATGGCACCGGCCTCAGCCGCGTAGCGGATAAGCGCCCCTGTCTTCATGGCATGGAGGCGCCGCACCTGATCGAGGGGAAGTGCCTTGCCTTCACCGCAGATATCGACCACCTGACCGCCCACCATGCCAGCCGCACCCGAAGCCTGAGCCAGCGCTGTGACGAGCGCTATACGCACGGACGGATCGGAATGCGTGGCGTGATCGGCCAGGATTTCGAACGCCGAGGTCTGCAAGGCATCGCCTGCAAGGATCGCGATGGCCTCGTCGAACTGCTTGTGCGTCGAGGGCTGGCCGCGACGCAGATCGTCATCATCCATTGCCGGCAGATCATCATGGACAAGACTATAGGCGTGCAACATCTCGACGGAGGCCGCAACGCGCAGGGCGCCCTCCGGCTCGGCGCCGAAAATGCTGGCGATCTCTGTTACAAGATAGCCGCGCAGGCGCTTGCCGCCGCCGAGAGCCGCATAGCGCATCGCTTCGATCAGAATCGATTCGTCACCCTCGACCATAGGGAGGAGGCGATCGATCGTGGCTTCGATGGCGCGGGCTGCAGTGCCGAGCGAGGCGGCCAGGGCCTCGGGCGTTGCAGTCTGGGTGAGAGAGGTGATCGTCATGGGGCTTTTCCGCCAGAAGGCTCGTCGAACTCGGGAAGGGGGACCGCCTGCGTTTCGCCGTCACGCTGGGTGATGGCACGCACGCGCATCTCCGCTTCCGAAAGTTTGGTTTCACAGTGGCGGCGCAGGGCGGCTCCTCGCTCATAGGCGCTGATCGCATCCTCAAGTTTCATCTGTCCGCTCTCCAGACCGCGAACGATCCTGTCGAGCTCTGACAGGGCATCCTCGAAAGAGAGCTGTGAAAGCTGTGCGTCCATGCCTGAAATGCCGTCCCGCTCCGCTGTTTCGGAAAATCGCCGTTATAGGAAACGGCTCGATGGGAAGGAGGGATAGCGTGTCGCACTCCATTCTCCAAGCCCAAGGAAGTAATGACTATGATTATTCCGTAACAGGGGAAGACACAGCTGTGTCCAATTTGCGACGGATGACAAAGGAAAGTGTCTCCCCGTCTTCGGAGAATGCAACTAACGCGTGTCCCGTTTCACGGCAGAATGCCTGAAAATCCGCCACGCTGGCGCGATCTGTGGCCAACACGCGTAGCTTCGCGCCTGACGGGAGTGATTTGAGCGTGCGATGCGCCTTGAGCACGGGCAGGGGGCAAGCGAGCCCGCGCAGGTCGAGCAACGTTTCTGTGGGGGAGGGCGTCATATTCGGGACTATGCGCGCAGCTTGATGTGTGTTTCAAGATCGGGCGCTGTTTTGCCAATAGATCTTTACTCCGATCCTATTCCTCCGCAACATGCGCGCCAGTTTTCAGAAGCAACATCAGTAAGGCATGAGATGGCTGATTATCGCCTCGGCATCGATTTCGGTGGGACGAAGATCGAAATCGCAGTTCTTGATCGCGCGGGCGATCTTCAATTGCGTGAACGTGTCCCCAATCCGGGAATTTATGAAGACGCCGTGATCGCCGTGCGCGACCTGGTCGCCAGCGTGGACCAGCGCCTTGGTAGCGTCTCGTCCCATCTGGCTAAGCCGGGTCAGCTCAGCTCCACGCTGGGGATCGGCATTCCGGGCTCCATCTCGCCCGAGACCGGCCTGATCAAGAACGCCAATGCCACCTGGCTCAACAATCAGCCCTTCGGCATCGATCTGGATCGTGCGCTTAACCGTTCGGTGCGCGTCGAGAACGATGCGAATTGCTTCGCACTCTCTGAAGCTGCCGATGGCGCAGGGGCGGGTAATCGTACCGTCTTCGGCATCATCATCGGAACAGGCATGGGCGCTGGCATCGTTGTTGACGGAAAGGTGATCGGCGGTCGTCACAGCATTGCTGGCGAATGGGGCCACACCCCGCTCCCCTGGGTGCGCATGGAGGAGTTCCCTCTCCCGAAGTGTTTCTGTGGCAATGAGGGCTGTCTCGAGCGCTATCTTTGCGGGCCTGAGCTTGCCAAGGACTGGAAAGGTGTCGGGCACCATAACACGGCCGGCATCGAAGAGGCTGCGGCTGCCGGAGACATCGCGGCAATCGGCGCGCTCGATCGCTACATGGATCGCTTTTCGCGCGCCTGCGCTCTGACGATCAACTTCCTCGATCCCGATATCATCGTGCTGGGTGGTGGCGTCTCTAACCTCGACAGCATCTATGAGCGTGTACCGCCCCTGCTGGCTCGTCACGTGATTACGCCAACCTGCACCACCCCCATCGTCCGTAACAAACACGGCGACAGCTCAGGCGTACGCGGTGCCGCCTGGCTGTGGGACGTGGCGGAGTAATTAATCCTCCGCGGCAAGGCCGGGATTCAGGCGTTCGGGCCTGAACCCGGTTGCCACCACGTAAAGTTCGCTCGATTCCTTACGGGATGCAGGCGGCTTGAGGTGGCGAACGTTAGAAAATGCGAGTTTCATGGGTTCGAGCATCTGGCGCTCGGAGCCCCCCTGAAACACCTTGGCCACGAAGCCGCCACCGACAGCAAGCACTTGCATCGCAAAATCAAGGGCGCCCTCAGCGAGGCCCATGATACGCAGGTGATCCGTCGGGGCGTGACCCGTCGTGTTCGGCGCCATGTCTGACAGGACCAGATCGGCGGGACCGCCAAGAAGCTCGATCAGGCGTGCAGGCATGTCTGGATCGGTAAAATCGCCTTCGATAATCGTGGCGTCGCTCACGGGATCAACCGGGAGCAGGTCAACGCCCACCACGGCACTTGCGCCACGCTTGACCGCAACCTGCGTCCATCCTCCCGGCGCGGCGCCAAGATCGATGATTTTCATGCCGGGCTTGATCAGCTTAAGCCGGTCGTCGATTTCAATCAGCTTGAACGCAGCCCGCGAACGCCAGCCCTGCTTGCGGGCGGCCGCCACATAGGGATCATTCAGCTGGCGGTTCAGCCAGCGCTGCTGCGCGGTGGACCGCCCTCGAGCCGTACGCAGAGTGATCGTCTTGTTGCGCGCTGTCTGGACCGAACTCCCATCTAGGGCGCTGTCAGTCTCGCCCGGCGCGGCAGAGCTTTTGAGTGCCTTGCCGGGAATGCGTCGTTCAGTTGGCTTGCCCGGCTTGCGGCCGCGCTTGTCACTATCTCTGGTCATGCGCGTCCCATAAAGGAAGACGAGGCATTATGGCCACGATAATTCGCTTGGTCGTTTCGGCTGAAAGCATGCCGGCGACCGCTAGCCGCCATATAAGGGTTGTTGCGCGTTTCCGACGCCATGCGCGCCACCATGCCGTCACGCAGGCCGCGATCGGCCACGATGATCTGCTCTGCGGGCCAAATTCTGTGGATCGCGTCGAAAATGGCGCAGCCTGGCAACATGTAGTGTTGCCGATCGGGCGACAGCCCCGCGGGTGCAGCCTGACCGCCTTGCGCAGTACTGCGCACAAGAGCCATGGCGTCATGCGCGGCGGTGGAGTTCAGGAGAAAGCCGTCAACAGCATGGCGATTATAACGCTCGAGGTTTTGCGCCATGCTCGCGAGAGTGGTCACCGTGCCCGACGTCCCCAGCATCTGGACATCGCCTCTCTGCATTTCGCGGGAGATCTGATGCACACGCTCGAAGGCCAGAAGCGGCTGTTGTACAAGCCGAACCATGTCTTCATAGGAGGCGACCGTCCCTGGGCTTCCCCCATTCCGGCGATGGCCGAAATGCTCGGCAAGAGTGACGACCCCGAATGGCAGGCTCACGAGGCTCACGACCTCATGATCATGCGTGTCGGGCGTGAGGCGTAGCCAGGCAACTTCAGTCGAGCCCCCGCCAATATCGAACACGATCGCCCGTTTGCCGCCGCGCGGGTTGCGATGAAGGAGAGCGCGGCACCCTTCGACGGCGAGTTCGACCTCTTCACGCGGCGAAATGATTTCCAATGAGAGACCTGTCTCAGCTTGGACGCGGCTCAAAAAGACGTCGCGGTTCATCGCCCGGCGGCAAGCTTCGGTAGCGACAGCGCGAACCTGAAGCGCAGCCAGCCCGTCCATGCGGGCTGCATATGCCTCGAGGGTGCGTACCGCGCGGTCCATGGCATGAGAACTCAGTTCGCCCGTCTCGATCAGGCCTTCTCCGAGGCAAACCATACGGTTCTGACGATCGACGATCTGCATGCCGTGCGTCGTGCGTCGGGCGATCATAAGG
This sequence comes from Asaia krungthepensis NRIC 0535, assembly GCF_025995175.1. Classification (GTDB taxonomy): domain Bacteria; phylum Pseudomonadota; class Alphaproteobacteria; order Acetobacterales; family Acetobacteraceae; genus Asaia; species Asaia krungthepensis. Next base: position 4,371 of record NZ_BAPV01000057.1, on the reverse strand, counting down.
CGGCAGTTATTCGTCCCGAGGTCCAGCGCCGCAAAATGCCGCGGTGAAGCTGTTTGTGCGGGTGATGGCGACGACACGTCGTTTCGGCTGTAACCCATGATCGTCCTCCCTGCCTCTGAGCGCGTACGCGGAAATCTTGTGTAAAAAACAATGTGATAGCGCGCGCCGGGCGCAGCAAGGATTTTATCCAGCGTTGCTATCCGAATAATGAAAAAAAACAGAATTTGGGGGTTGCGGCTGTCCAGGCCGGGTGCTATCTCACCGCCACCGCAAGGCAAACAGCTTCTGCACAGATGCTGGGGGATAGTTTAGCGGTAGAACTACCGGCTCTGACCCGGTCAGCCCTGGTTCGAATCCAGGTCCCCCAGCCAAAAATTCTATCCTGACATAAAACTTATAGCGGCCACGGGACGAGTAACGCTTTTTTCCGTCCAGGTTTCTGTACGACGTCCGCGCCATCCCGCCAGAATGTCCCCGCTAAGGACAAACGGTTATCGGATGTATAGATCCTTACGCGTCGACGTGACCCATCACAGAGCAGCGCTGTCCACCCCTCGGACAATCCAGGTTTCGCGTCGCCGCTTAGGGGTAGAGTTGGGGACATCACATCGTCATCGACTGTCTGCCTTGGTGGTTCCAAGGCGCTGAGCCTGTAACTGGCATAATATGCATCTGCCCCCCATCAGGCGTCCGGGGCCTGAACGGCTTTCCCGTGAGGCATGCGGCGAGGCCGCTTGCAAACTAGGTGCGGGGTAAGCGCGTACTGATAGCTGATACACAGGCTGAGAACTCGAGTTGTTTCAGGTGTCATCGGCCAATGCGGTTGAGCGCGGCCTTCTTTGGGTGGTCGGGAGGCCACCGCATCTTGTTAGCGGCACGACGCGATTGATCCGGAACCAAAGCACGATGGCCAGATTTCGACGTTCCCGCCGAATTTGCGCTCTGTCATGAAGGAATGCGCGGTCGTGCTCTTTTTGAACACCCAACCGCAGTTGCTCAAATCCCATATCGTAGTGGTGCCCTGACGAAGGGAAAGAGAGGCTTGCGAGGCGATGCTCGCGGCGTGTCGGTTTGCTCAGCGGTTAGACGCTTCCGGATCAGGGCCCACTATGAGTTAAGGTGTCCCGCAGCGCCGGCGTTTCGTAGATATCCCCGTTCCCCTGCGAACAATTTATATCCTGAGGAGTAAGTGGGGTGACTCCCATCCGGGGGCCAAGAGTGCTCATGCCCTACAACGTGGGCTCGCTTCGACGATTCGGTGTCCATCTGGACTCCGAAGCGCGAAACATTGGGTCACGGCAAGGCCGCCGACAGTTTGCGCATTTGATGCTGGGGCAGGGGTGTCAAGAGGCCTGACGGTCCGGTGAGCGAAGAACTGCGATCCAAATTAAAATCTGACCAAAGAGATCGTTTTCAGTGGTGTCGTTTACCCTCGTATTTTTTGACTAATTGGTCACGAGTTCGCCCGAACCACCGTAATCCATATTTGAGAAAGAGGTGACGCTGAAACGCCTCCTGACCCGGACCATATCGTGAACCCATCTTATACCCGGCTGCAGGCTGGGAATATTTTCCAGTCGACTGTATCCGAAAATGTCCGAACGTAACGTTATATGTCCAAGATGTCTCTATGTCTCGTCATAAAATTTTCATCACGCTTTCCGAAATCTCATGTTAAACGTCATCAAATCGTAATAAATATCGTTAACGATCAAGTTCCGTTTGCAGGAAAAGTGATGAAATTTAGAGCTCGTTATTGTCTTTGTGCAACGTCGATTTTTGCCATTACTGTATCCGTTGCCAACGCGCAACAGAAACGGTCGGATTCATCGAGTGCTGGGAAGGTATCAACAAGTAAATCGCGGGCGCATTCCGCCGATGATGGTCCTTCGATGATGGGGTCAACCGCACCGACCGATGCTGCCCGCAGCGAGACAGTGCAGGTGCGTGCCAGCCGTCATACGTCTGCTGGTGGTGGTCTTATGGTTCACGAGGACGCGGCCAAATCGCGCTCGACGGTCACACAGGAATTCATTGCCAAACAGACGCCGGGTCTCAACCCGATGCAGCTCATCGCCATGCTGCCAGGCGTCAATACCACTTCGGTCGATCCCCTTGGCCTGAATGGTGGCAACTTGACGCTACGTGGCCTCAATGCGAGTCAGATTGGTTTCACGCTAGAAGGGTTCCCGATCAACGATATCGGCAATTATGCCGTTTATCCTCAGGAAATCGTGGACTCAGAGAATCTTCGCACGATCAATGTCGAGCAGGGATCGGCGGATCTGGATAGCCCGCATATCAGCGCGTCGGGTGGCGCGGTGAATATGTACCTTCTCGATCCGACCGAGAAGTTCAGCGGGCACCTCGATGGCACATACGGTAGCTACAATGCCCGCCGCATTTTTGGCCGGGTTGACACGGGGCGCATCGGCAATACGCATCTCAAGGGCTACATATCCTTTTCAGCGGCCCATGAAGATTCATGGCGCGGACCCGGTGCGCAGAAGAAGCTGCATGGCGAGACCAAATGGGTGAATGAGTGGGGTCAGGGCAATCGTATCTCGCTGGCAATCGTCGGGAATCAGAGTGACAGTACGCTCTTCCCTTCAATGAGCCTGGCGAACTGGCAGAAGTACGGAACGACCTACACTTACGACTCGAAGTGGAACCCGAAGTCACCGAGCGCCAATTACTACAAGCTTCACCAGAACCCGTTTACGAATATCTACGCCAGCGCACCGTCGACATTCACCCTGACTGATCATCTCACGCTGACCGAGACGCCTTATTTCTGGTACGGCAATGGCAATGGCGGCGGCGCGTATAATGAAAGCCTGACGAGCCAGCAATACGGGTCGCAGTCTCTCAGTGGATCGATCGGTCAGTATAACCCCTCGAACACCAAAAGCCTTCTGCTTTACAACCCGTCCAACACCCAGACCTACCGCCCTGGCGCCGTGACGAAGCTCGCGCTCCATACGGGTGCAAACCGCCTTATGGTCGGTTACTGGTTCGAATACTCGAAGCAGATCCAGACGGCACCGTACTCACTGGTTGACCCTGCGACCGGCGCGCCTCTCGACGAATATGGCGGTGGTCCGAACCTGGTCCTGTCGAATGGTGTCACTGCACAGTACCGCGATACCCTGACCCAGACGCGCATTCATACGCTCTTCATCGATGACTCGCTGTCCTTGCTGAACAACCGGCTCACGATCGAAGGCGGTTTGAAATACGCCATGATCACACGTGCAGGGCAGAACTACCTACCGAACACCTCTACCGGCCCGTACATCAACGGAAGCTGGAACGAGCCACTGCCGGCTGCATCGATCCGATACAAGCTGAACGATCAGTTCCAGCTCTTTGCGTCCGGGACGACCAATTTCCGCATTCCGATGAACACGTCGCTCTACGATGCCGGCACCTATACGAAGGGAGCAGGCTATAGCACGAAGGCAAACCCGAACCAGAAGCCGGAGATCTCCATCTCCGAGGAAGCTGGCATTCGTTATCAGGGCTCGCTGTTCAATAGCACCCTGACCTATTTCCACTATAACTTTACCAACCGGCTCTATACCCAGACGGTCGTGTTGCCTAACGGGTCGTACTACTCGCAGAGCATCAATGGCGGCGGTTCACATGCTGACGGTGTGGACTTCGAAATCGGAACCCGTCCGATCCTGTATCATCTGCGTCCCTATATCTCGGCCGAATACATCAACGCGCGCACTGACAGCAATGTCGCAGCGAGCGGCAATGGGGATTACGTTTTCAGCAAAGGCAAATTCGCGCCGCAAACGCCTAAGCAGCAGGTCGCTTTCAATCTGGACTATGATGATGGCCATCTGTTCAGTGGCTTCGCGCTCAAATATGTCGGCAAGCAGTACTCGACGTTCAACAATGACACGTCGATCCCAAGCTATGTGACGATGAACGTCCATGCCGGATATCGCTTCCATAATTTCGGCTTCATGAAGAACCCGGTCCTGCAACTTAACCTGCAGAACATCACCAATAACCACTACCTCGGCTTCGTGAATGGCACAGCCGCCAACGGAAAAGCCACGACGGGCGTATTCGGCAGCAAAATCTCTGCCGGAAGCACCACGTACTACGTGGCATCGCCCTTTTTCGTCGGTGGTACGGCCAGCGTCGATTTCTGATCATCGATCGGGAGAAGGTCGTTGGGGGAGGGGGCTTCGGCCCCCTTTTTTCGTCTCTGACGCGTGCTATATCTTTTAACGATCCGGCCAGGTTTTTTCCTTTTCATGTCATTTTTTTGAAGAATGGTGTTGACGGTGGGGGGTGTGGGGTCTAAAAGCCCGTTCACCGCAGCGGACGATGCCGCGGCCACTGCCTGAAAGA
>NZ_BAPV01000056.1 GCF_025995175.1 Asaia krungthepensis NRIC 0535 | reverse complement strand
GAACCGGGGCGCATGGGCCGTCCACGCGAGATCGAATTTCGCGAGGTGATCAACGCGGTGCGTTACCTGGTCCGCTCGGGCTGTGGCTGGCGGATGTTGCCGATCCATTTCGGCCACTGGCGCACGGTCTATGGCTGGTTTCGAGAGTTGGCCCGGCGGTTTCTGTTTCAGACTATTCATGACGTCGAACTGATGCT
>NZ_BAPV01000055.1 GCF_025995175.1 Asaia krungthepensis NRIC 0535 | reverse complement strand
TGGCGCCCATGGCGACAAGGATCATGGCCTGTGAGACGTCGATACGACGCTCATAGTCACGCACGAGACGTCGCCAGCGGGTCATCCAGCCAAAGGTCCGCTCCACGACCCATCGATGGGGCAGTATCTTGAAGCCCTTCGCTCCATCCCGGCGTCGGATGACTTCGACGACGAAGT
>NZ_BAPV01000054.1 GCF_025995175.1 Asaia krungthepensis NRIC 0535 | reverse complement strand
TGGTTTCGAGAGTTGGCCCGGCGGTTTCTGTTTCAGACTATTCATGACGTCGAACTGATGCTTGATCGGGAGAGGTCAGGTCGCGAGACGAGCCGGACCGCAAGGGGGATCGACAGCCAGAGCATCAAGGCACCGCATGCGCAGACAAGAGGTTATGACGCCGGCAAGAAGGTCGTCGGGCGCAAGCGGCATATTGCCGTGGATAC
>NZ_BAPV01000053.1 GCF_025995175.1 Asaia krungthepensis NRIC 0535 | reverse complement strand
TCGAAAAACCCCTTTGGTCAGGGGCTGCTGGTGTGATTCTATCCCAGCTGTGATGTTGGGGGGGATGGCTGATGAAGCAGGCGGGATTCTTTGACGGTGACGAGCGGCTTGCGCGGTTAAGTGGGCTTGGTGACCAGCTCGAAGCATTTTCCCGGACTGTGGATTTCGAGGCGTTCCGCCCTGATCTGGAGAAGGCTCTGGCTTACTCGGACGGGAGCAAGGGCGGGCGTCCGCCGTTCGATCCGGTACTGATGTTCAAGATCCTGGTAATCCAGACACTGAACAATCTCTCCGATGACCGGACGGAGTATCTGATCAATGACCGTCTGTCCTTCATGCGTTTCCTGGGGCTGGCGTTATCGGATCGGGTACCCGATGCCAAGACGGTCTGGCTGTTCCGTGAACGCCTGACCCAGGCGGGAGCGATCGAGAATTTGTTCGCGCGCTTTGACGCCACATTGCGCAACGCCGGGTATTTACCGATGTCGGGCCAGATCCTGGATGCAACGCTGGTGGCTGCTCCAAGGCAGCGGAACTCCAACGCAGAGAAAACCGATCTTCGGGAAGGACGGATCCCACAGAACTGGCAGGACAAACCGGCAAAGCTGTCGCACAAGGACCGTCATGCGCGCTGGACACTGAAGTTCACGAAGGCAAAGCGGCAGGAGGATGGGACGCTCCCAATCACAGATGCCGCCGCCAGTGATGGTGCGCGATTAAGAGAGGGGCTGTTGGATAAAACCAATACCGCCTCAGGCGTCTGGGCAGACACGGCGTATCGCTCGAAAGCCAATGAGGATTTCATAGACCGACACGGGTTCGTCTCGAAAATCCACAGGAAAAAGCCGCATCTCAAGCCTATGCCTCGTCACATCCAGCGGTCCAACGCCGGAAAGTCGGTGATCCGGTCGCGTGTCGAGCATGTCTTTGCCGATCAGAAATCGCAGACGGGACTGTTCGTCCGGACCGTGGGCATAACGCGAGCCACCATAAGGATCGGGCTGGCCAATATCGTCTACAACATGCGCCGCTTCCTCTTCCTCGAAAGACTGAACGCGAGCGCGTAGCCTTCCCAATGGCGATAGCCCGCGATCTGCTCAAAACGCAGAGCAAAAGTCACCCCAGGAACCGTCAGTCAGCACGCCACAAACCAGAAATCAGGAGCCAGCCGCGCCAATCAACGGTTCTTCGAACCC
>NZ_BAPV01000052.1 GCF_025995175.1 Asaia krungthepensis NRIC 0535 | reverse complement strand
TGACTCAATACTGTCATTTGGAGTTGGGATTGGACGAGACGATCGGGGCGACGGATGCGGAATGGGCGCTGATCGGCCCGCTGCTGCCGGCCGAGACGGGACGTGGTTGCCGCCCTGCCGGGGATGATCGTCGGTTCTTCGACGGCATGATGTGGATGACGCGGACGGGCGCGCGGTGGCGCCATCTTCCGTCCTACTACGGCAAGTGGAACTGCGTCTTTCGCCGTTACCCCCGCTGGGTTGAGCCGGGCGTGTTAGATGCTTTGCTTGAAACTCTGGCGGAGCTCGCAGGGCGTGACCGCTCGGCCGACATGATCGACAGCACGGTTGTGCGAGCTCGCCATTGTACCGCGGGCATGAAAAAGGCGTTGGTCCGGCCGAGGCGTTTGGCCGATCACGCGGCGGCTTCTCGACCAAACTCCATGCCCGATGCGATGCGCGTGGTCTCCCGCTCGCCTTCGTCTTAACGCCGGGGTAGGCGCATGATCAGCAGGGCTTCGGACCGTTGTTCCGCGCCATCGGCGGTTGTCTCGACAAGCTCCTGGCAGATCGCGGCTACGATGCCGATCAGATCCGGGCCGACATCGCATACACCGTCGCGCGGCCAGTGATCACGGCCAAATGCCGGAGGCGAAACCCCGCCAGCCACGAACGGCACGCCTACAAGCTCCGTAACCGCATCGAGCGCATATTCCACAGGCTCAAGACCTGGCGGCGTGTTGCCACACGATATGACAAGACCGCACAGTCCTGCCTCGGATTTGTTTCAATCGCCTCAGCCTTCCTCTGGCTCAGATTCGTCCACCAGCACTA
>NZ_BAPV01000051.1 GCF_025995175.1 Asaia krungthepensis NRIC 0535 | reverse complement strand
TTCGGCGGCTCTGCGACACTCGACCCAAACGCTCTGATCAAGGGACAACCCAATGTCTACGGGTCTCTCTCGGGTGGCTTGGCCTCAGGCGGATTTATCGTTGTCCGCATACAATCCGGCGGCTCGGTCTCCGGTGTCAGAACGAGCGCGCAGGGTGGGATCTATGTATCGAGCGGCGGCACGCTAACTGGCGCTACAGCCCTCTCGGGGGGCACCATCTGGACCTATTCCGGCGGTACGAGTTTCAACACGCAGATCCAGGCTGGGGGCGATGGATCAGTTTATGCGGGCGGTACCGAGATCATTGTAAACGGCACCGGTTCAGGTTTCACGGCCAATGGGGCAGGCTTTGGCTCCGGTGGCGGCAACGCCGCCGGTAACGGCGCCATCCTGATCGGGAGCGGCGGCACCGGCCTCAGCGAGACCGTCAATGGCGGCTACATGGCCGTGCAGGGCGCCGGCGCCGTCTCGCGCGATGCTGTCATCACGGGCGATGG
>NZ_BAPV01000050.1 GCF_025995175.1 Asaia krungthepensis NRIC 0535 | reverse complement strand
AAAAAAACTGACGTCTGTAGTTCTTTCGAAAAAGAATAAATCAGTCAGCACTCTCATCATCAGAACCACTGGTTCAGACAACACCAAAGCGCCGCCAACATATCCCTTCCATAACCTATTCAATTTTCAAAGAACCCTACCTAAACCCCTGAGATCACTCAGTCTTTCAGGCAGTGGCCGCGGC
>NZ_BAPV01000049.1 GCF_025995175.1 Asaia krungthepensis NRIC 0535 | reverse complement strand
GCCGCATTATCGTTGCTGGCAGAAACTGTCCCGTCAGCATTCAGCACATAAATGTACACATCGTTCAGTGTGTCGGGCAGGTAGCCTGACGGTACAGTTACGCTGGGCATGGTAGCGTGCGCGGTCGGATCATAGGTCCCTTGCGCGGTCACGCCTCCAGAAACCCGATCGTAAGTGACTGCGCTACTTCCGGCGGAATCGGTGATCTTCAGAGATGTGCTGGCACCTCCAAATGAGGGGAAAGGCGTCGATCCCGGTACAACGCCCGACTGGTTGGACCAACTTACCTTTGTAGGGTCCGCGATCTTGTCATTACTAACAAGGATATAGCCCCCACTCATACTATAAGAAATAAACCCGTTTTTGGTCTGGTATACGCCGGTCGTGGTGTTCTGCGCGCTCAAAACCACTTGTCCGTTGGCGTCAGTGTATTTCCACGTTTTGCCGTCATACGACGCCGTAAGCGGACCGAT
>NZ_BAPV01000048.1 GCF_025995175.1 Asaia krungthepensis NRIC 0535 | reverse complement strand
ATGGGGCAGTATCTTGAAGCCCTTCGCTCCATCCCGGCGTCGGATGACTTCGACGACGAAGTGCAGATAGGCCGCCTTGTCCATCAGCTGGAGCCGGTCGCAAGCCCCGTCGGCGAACAGGTGGAGGGATCGAAAAACCCCTTTGGTCAGGGGCTGCTGGTGTGATTCTATCCCAGCTGTGATGTTGGGGG
>NZ_BAPV01000047.1 GCF_025995175.1 Asaia krungthepensis NRIC 0535 | reverse complement strand
AAAGGGGCACGCCCCTTTCATCCCGGCTTAGTTGAGCAGGTTCCCAAAGGACGACCGTCTCTTGGCGGGGTATGGGGCGGAGCCCCATGAAAGAGGCTCTTGCAGCGGGAGGCGTCTGCAGGGCGCTGCCCTGCCCCCGTAAAGGGGCACGCCCCTTTCATCCCGGCTTAGT
>NZ_BAPV01000046.1 GCF_025995175.1 Asaia krungthepensis NRIC 0535 | reverse complement strand
CTCTCAGACGTGCCGACCACGCAATTGCCATACAGCGCGCAGGGATCGGCATGCCCACCAGCAGGCGGACGCGGACCGGCAAGGGCGATGCTCTCAGACGTGCCGACCACGCAATTGCCATACAGCGCGCAGGGATCGGCATGCCCACCAGC
>NZ_BAPV01000045.1 GCF_025995175.1 Asaia krungthepensis NRIC 0535 | reverse complement strand
TTCAGACTATTCATGACGTCGAACTGATGCTCGATCGGGAGAGGTCAGGTCGCGAGACGAGCCCGACCGCTGGGGTGATCGACAGCCAGAGCATCAAGGCACCGCATGCGCAAACAAGAGGTTATGACGCCGGCAAGAAGGTCGTCGGGCGCAAGCGGCATATTGCCGTGGATAC
>NZ_BAPV01000044.1:0-2500 GCF_025995175.1 Asaia krungthepensis NRIC 0535 | reverse complement strand
GCAGCGAGCTTAAGCCGGTAGGTGTAGGCGTAGCGAAAGCGAGTCTGAATAGGGCGCATGAGTTGCTGGCAGAAGACCCGAAACCGAGTGATCTAGCCATGGCCAGGCTGAAGGTGCGGTAACACGCACTGGAGGGCCGAACCCACGCCTGTTGAAAAAGTCGGGGATGAGCTGTGGCTAGGGGTGAAAGGCCAATCAAACTCGGAGATAGCTGGTTCTCCGCGAAATCTATTGAGGTAGATCGTCACGTATTGCCCTCGGGGGTAGAGCACTGGATGGGCTAGGGGGACCCAAAGTCTTACCAAACCTAACCAAACTCCGAATACCGAGGAGTATGAGCGTGGCAGACAGACAGTGGGTGCTAAGGTCCATTGTCGAGAGGGAAACAGCCCAGACCACCAGCTAAGGCCCCCAAATCGTGGCTAAGTGGGAAAGGATGTGGGGATTCCAAAACAACCAGGAGGTTGGCTTAGAAGCAGCCATCCTTTAAAGAAAGCGTAATAGCTCACTGGTCTAATAGAAACCCTGCGCCGAAAATGTAACGGGGCTCAAGCCACGTGCCGAAGCTGTGGGTGCATATCTATGATATGCGCGGTAGCGGAGCGTTCCGTAGGTCTGCGAAGGAGACGGGGTGACCCTCTCTGGAGATATCGGAAGTGCGAATGCTGACATGAGTAGCGACAAACAGTGCGAGAAACACTGTCGCCGAAAGTCCAAGGGTTCCTGCGCAAGGTTAATCCACGCAGGGTGAGCCGGCCCCTAAGGCGAGGGCGAAAGCCGTAGTCGATGGGAACCAGTTGAATATTACTGGGCCTGCCAGAAGTGACGAATGCGATATGTTGTCTGGTCTTATTGGATTGACCAGGCTTTTGGAGCATTCCAGGAAATAGCTCTGGCGTATAGACCGTACCCGAAACCGACACAGGTGGACTGGTAGAGAATACCAAGGCGCTTGAGAGAACGATGCTGAAGGAACTAGGCAAATTGCTCGTGTAACTTCGGGATAAGCGAGACCCGTCCGTGGGCAACCACAGGCGGGTGGCACAGACCAGGGGGTAGCGACTGTTTAGTAAAAACACAGGGCTGTGCGAAGTCGAGAGACGACGTATACGGCCTGACGCCTGCCCGGTGCCGGAAGGTTAAGAGGAGATGTGCAAGCATTGAATTGAAGCCCCGGTAAACGGCGGCCGTAACTATAACGGTCCTAAGGTAGCGAAATTCCTTGTCGGGTAAGTTCCGACCTGCACGAATGGCGTAACGACTTCCCCACTGTCTCCAGCATCGACTCAGCGAAATTGAATTCCCCGTGAAGATGCGGGGTACCCGCGGTCAGACGGAAAGACCCTATGAACCTTTACTGCAGCTTTGCAGTGGCATCAGAGACATCCTGTGTAGGATAGGTGGGAGGCTACGAACCCGGGACGCCAGTACCGGTGGAGCCGTCCTTGAAATACCACCCTGAATTTTTCTGATGTCTAACCGAGACCAGTCTAGCCTGGTCCGGGACCCTGCATGGTGGGCAGTTTGACTGGGGCGGTCGCCTCCCAAAGTGTAACGGAGGCGCGCGATGGTGGGCTCAGGTCGGTCGGAAACCGACTGTCGAGTGCAATGGCATAAGCCCGCCTGACTGTGAGAGTGACAGCTCGAACAGAGACGAAAGTCGGCCATAGTGATCCGGTGGTCCCACGTGGACGGGCCATCGCTCAACGGATAAAAGGTACTCTAGGGATAACAGGCTGATCTCCCCCAAGAGTCCACATCGACGGGGAGGTTTGGCACCTCGATGTCGGCTCATCACATCCTGGGGCTGGAGCAGGTCCCAAGGGTTCGGCTGTTCGCCGATTAAAGTGGTACGTGAGCTGGGTTTAGAACGTCGTGAGACAGTTCGGTCCCTATCTGCCGTGGGTGTATGAGACTTGAGAGGATTTGTCCCTAGTACGAGAGGACCGGGATGAACATACCTCTGGTGTACCGGTTGTCGCGCCAGCGGCACAGCCGGGTAGCTAAGTATGGACGGGATAACCGCTGAAAGCATCTAAGCGGGAAACCCACCTCAAAACTAGGTCTCACAGGGCCGTGAAAGACCATCACGTCAATAGGCCGGGTGTAGAAGCGTGGTAACACGTGCAGCTAACCGGTCCTAATCGCCCATATCGCTCACACAACGCTCTCACAAAGAGAGCATACACATGCATAGCAATCATCCACGCAAAATCATCATACAAAACACCAACCTCCACACCGACACACAGTTGTCGGGTGGATCAGAAGACCTGGTGGCTATGGCGGGAGACTTCCACCCGATCCCATCCCGAACTCGGCCGTGAAACGCCCCAGCGCCTATGATACTGCATCTCAAGATGCGGAAAAGTCGGTCGCCGCCAGGTCCCCTGATCCACCCCACAAATCACACCACCACCCCCGCGGGGTGGAGCAGCCCGGTAGCTCGTCAGGCTCATAACCTGAAGGCCGCAGGTTCAAATCCTGCCCCCGCAACCAT
>NZ_BAPV01000043.1 GCF_025995175.1 Asaia krungthepensis NRIC 0535 | reverse complement strand
CGCCGCTGGGCTGAACAGGGCGTATGGGACGCGATGCTGCAGACGCTGGTCGATCTGGGCCTTACCGATGACTGTCAGCACATGACCGATAGCACCAGCGTTCGCAGCCATGTCTCGACTGCGGGCGGAAAAGGGGGGCTCGTATGAACGCTCCTGGTCGATCACGCGGCGGTTTTACAAGCAAGTTCCACGCCCGGGCAGACAATCAGGGACGCCCTCTTGGTTTCATCCTGACCGGTGGTGAGGCATCGGACTATACTAGCGCCGAGCCGCTCATCGCGATCCCGGCCGCTACGCCGAGGGCATTGCTGGCAGACAAAGGATACGATGGTGACGGTTTCCGCCAATGCCTGCTGATGCGGGGCATCCTACCGATCATCCCGCCACGCTCAAACCGTAAAGCGCCAGAGCATCCCGGCTATCGCCGCTATCAGGACCGAAACCGCATCGAACGTATGTTTGGCAAGTTCAAGCAGCAACGCCGGATCGCCACCCGCTACGACAAGAGCATTCTGTCTTTCGAGAGCTTCCTCAATCTCGCCACCGCCAGGCTACGGCCCCGGTCTTTTGTCAACGCAGCCTAGTTTGACAACCAGTCTGACCTAGATCTGGCCCGGCTGGTCTTCATCGACGAAACGTCCGTCTCAACGAAGATGGCCCGCCTGCGCGGACGCTCACGCCGTGGCACGCACTGTCGGATGTCTGTGCCCCATGGGCATTGGAAAATCACGACCTTCATCGGAGGCTTGCGCCTGTCCGGCATGACCGCACCGATGATGCTGGATGGCCCGATGACCTGCGAATAGGTCTCCGCCTACGCCCGCAAGGAGTTTGCTCCCACGCTGTCGCCAGGAGACGCCGTCACTCAGGATAATCTGCCGACACACGACCGCCGAAGCGCGTGAGGCTGTAGAGGCAGTCGGTGCCCGCCTGCTGTTCCTGCCGCCCTACAGTCCCGACTTCAACCCTATCGAGACCATCTTCGCCAAGATGAAGGCATGGATCAGGCGAGGGGCACCTCGACCCACCGATGCACTCCAGGATGCGGCGTGCAGTGCGATCGACGATGTCTGTCACAGACTGACCGTCGCCTGCTTCGCCGCCGCAGGCTATGAACCAGATCGATCAGATTATGCTATGGACCTGCATGATACGGCAATTTGTCTACGGGGCTTTCTGGCTCGACGTCATTTCGAGGCACGCCGAGAGGTGTGTTCGACTTGGCAGCGTTTGGCGTAAGCGAAAAGAGAGCAACAACCGCTTCAAGCAAATTCGAACACGGTGGGTTTATCGGAATGCTGCTGGACGGCGTGGATGACGCGGCTCCTGAGCCGCTCACGATGAGCCTAACCTGCAGGTTCGGGAAATGTCAAGTTGTGGGTATCAATCCGAAAAGGTCAAAAATATGCGATATAATATTGGAATATCTAGCTCATACAAACATTCAAAACGATGATCAGAGCGTGATATTTATAGTATGCGCAAGATGTCTCGCTAATGGTCTGATTTGATGTGTGAATCGTTTTCCCGTGTTGTCATCTGCGAAAGTCTCCATTCTTCTTGCACAGACGAATGGAGACTAACCAACAGTGCAAAACCTGTTGTCAGAAGTCGCTGGACAATGTTGCCAGTGCGGCGAAAGGCGATGCGATCTTGTATGTGGGAACCGAGCCGCTGATCGTTTTGCCGAACACCCCTGTCGTGGGATTCGCATTGGCCTGCGGTGACTGAATCCAGTTGAGATAACGGTTATCACTGATATTCTGGAGGTTGAGGCGCAGGATCGGGCTTTTGAAGATGCTGACCTTCGGGAAGCGATATCCCAACCCGATATTCATGCGCACATAGCCCGGAATGCTCTGATCGTTCATGAACGTCGCATATTGCCGAGCAACATATTTAAGGTTGAAGTTGGCGAAGCGTGTTCCGTCGTCATAATCCAGACCGAACCCTACCTGCCAATCAGGTGCCTGCGGCGCCTTTTTACCGGCACTGCGAACATAATCTGCGCCGCTTCCTGACCCGGCCGGGATATTGCTGTCAGTCACAGCATGCAGGTACTCCACTGAGACGTAGGGCCGCATATTATAGATCGGTCGGGTGCCAAATTCGGCATCGAACCCGTCAGAATGCATCCCTCCTGCATTGATATTTGTCGTATAGAACGAGCCCGAGACACCATCCTGTACCGACTGCGTGTAAAGACGATTCGTGAAATTGTAGTGGAAATAGGTGATCGACGACGAAATCAGATCGTCTTGATAGCGCCAGCCGGCCTCCTCCGAGATCGATATCTCTGCTTTCTGATCCGGGTTTGCGAGGGTGGAATAAAGTCCGGTACGCTGGTTGAAACTGCCTGCATCGTAGAGCGCGTAATTCTGAGGCATGCGAAAATTGGTCGCCACGGAAACGAAAACCTGATTATGGCGGTCAATCTTGTAGCGAATGGCGGCTGTTGGCAGAGCCTGATTATAGTCGGTCGAAACGTACCGGTTGCGGACGTCGGGCAGGTAGTTTGTCCCTGAACGCTTCACGATGGAGTATTTCAGTCCGGCATCGATCGTGAGCTTGTCATGAAGCAGCGACAGGCTGTCGCCGATGAACGGTGTATGGACCTGTGTCTGGGTCAGGGTATTGCGGTACTGCGCTTTTACACCGTTGCTCAGAACCACGTTGTTTTCGTCCCCCCACTGGCTCAACGGCGTCCCGTCCGCACCCACAAAGCTGAAAGGCGCGGTCTGGCGCTGCTTGGCGTACTCAAACCAGTAGCCGATCATCAAGCGATTGATGCCGGTTGTCAGCGTGAGTTTTGTTGTTGCACCAGGGCGATAGGTCTCGGTGAGGGATGGGTTATACAGAACCTGCATGCCTTTGCCGGCGCCATTGACCGTACCGGCCAGTGTCTGCTTGCCGTAGACAAATTTGGACATGTCGGTGTATTGCGCGCCGCCGCCATTGCCGTAACCGTACCAGAAATAAGGCGTTTCGGTAAGGATCAGCTTGTCTGACAAACGTAAGGTCGATGGCATTGATGCATAGATATTGGTGAATGGATTGGGTCGCGTCTTGTAGTAATTGACCGATCCCGCCCGTGAAGGCACGTAGTAATTGGCATCATAGACCGTGTTGGCGGGGTCGGAGGCAGTGAGACCGCTGCTTCCCACGGGATTTGTAAAGCCTGTGCCCCATTTGTCCCAGCTTGCTTTCGAGACATTGGGATAGGCGTTGTTCTGGATGTTGTTGCCTACAACCGCCAGCGAGATCCGGTTGCCTTCGCCCCAGTCATTCACGATCTTCATTTCACCGTGCTTCTTGTTGTCCCAGCCTGGCCCGCGCCAGTGATCCTGACGGCTCTGCGAATAGGAAAAATAGGAGCGCAGATTTGTCGCGCCGATCCTGCCGGTGTCGAACCGCAGAAAGCCGCGCGTGGCGTTGAAAGATCCATAGGTCGCATCGATCATCCCCCCCGTCTTCATCTTGGGGTCGATCATGTACATATCGACCACACCGCCGGAGGAGCTGATATGTGGGCTATCGAGATCGGCAGAGCCCTGGGCCAGACGAACCGTCTTCAGGTTTTCCGCGTCAACGATCTCCTGAGGATACACGGCGAAATTGCCGATATCGTTGATCGGGAATCCTTCGAGAGTGAAGCCCATCTGTGACTCGGTCAGCCCACGCACCGAGAGGTTCCCGCCGGTCATGCCCAGTGGGTCGGTGTCCGACACGTTGGCCCCAGGCAGCAGCGCGATAAGCTGCATCGGATTCAGCGCAGGGTTCTGTTTGGCGATGAAATCACGCGTCACGGCAGAGACGGATTTCGGACTGTCAGAGGGGGTCATCAACCCTCCGCCGAAAGCGCGCCGGGTTACGCCGTCACCGTAATTATGGCCCGTCACTTCGATGCGCTCATCTGTCGGGGCGGTCGCTCCAAGCATGGAAGGTGCCGCCAGATCCTCATACGTCGGGCGCCTGGCGATGCTGGTGGCTGGAGCCTGTTTGCGCGATGTGCCGTGCTGCGGAGCACCTGTCTGGGCAATACCATGTTGGGACGTTTCGCGAGCATCCTGCGCATGGGCAGCCGGGGTGAGTAGGGTGACGAGCGCAGTGGTGCAGAACAGACGCGCCGAGCGTGAGAACATCGCTTTGATCCTCATGAGGATGAACCAAATGTGTATCTTTTTGTTACACATGCGAGACTGGATTTCCCTCCAACCACCCCCAGAAGGCGCCATCTGGATGTGTCGGTAAGGTTGTCCGACCCCGCGGCAAAGCCATTTATAGCGTTATTTGTGACAGCGCTGTGAAATGGACCGTCCCCGTATCGGAAACCTGACCGCTATGACGGGAAAGCCACAAATGATACGTTTCGACACATACCGTAGCGATAGAGGGCTATGTGGGGCCGCATGACGCGACGGCGTCGCAGCAGACCCAGCGAGCGCCGCTCAACCCTCATTCCAGTTCAGTATCCGGGCAGCAGGATGAAGACCTGTCAGGCAGGGAGCGGGTCCAGACCCGTCTCGATCGTGGGATCGCTCATAGGCGGCCGCCCATCGAAAGGAAGGTCATCGACTGCCGTTGCCAGCATTGCCATCGCCATTTCTCGCTCGCCCATGATGACATGGTCAGCGCCAAGTTCCTTGAGATGAGCGACCGCGCTATCGAAATGAGCGCGCGCGACTATCATCAGGTTGGGATTGATTGCCTTGGCCTGCGCAATGATCTGTCCGGCCTCGAAGGGTTCGGGAATGGCCACCATGAGCAGCCGCGCCTTCTCCAGGTTCATTGCCTTGATCGTGCGGGCTTCTGCAGCATTGCCGAACATGAGTTCAATGCTGTTGTCGGCCGGAAACGGGTCGGCCATTTTACCCGTCTCGACCACCAGGGCTCGCCAGCCATCACGCACCAGCCCCTCAACGACAAGGCGTCCAACACGCCCGCAGCCCACAATCACGGCGTGACCTTCCAGCTGTGTCGGCGTGGGGGGAGGGAGCAGAATGCCGGTTTCATCCTTGACCGGCACGGCTGGTGCTGGGCTGTGCCGCGTGATCCAGGCCTCGATACGCTGTGTCGCCATCAGGATGAACGGGTTGATCAGGATGGACAGGATCGATGCCCCCAGAATCAGATCCTGAGCGCGTCCGTCCAGAACCTTCATCTTCATGCCGAGCGCCGCAAGGATGAACGAGAACTCGCCAATCTGGGCGAGCCCGCTCGCAATGAAGAGCGTCGTGTTCCAAGGCTGGCGCAAGAGACGCAGTATGGCAATGACGGCGAGGGGCGTACCGACCAGTATCACCAGGAATGTGAGAATGAGCGGCAGGGGCTGCCTGATCAGCACAAGCGGATTGAACAACATCCCGACCGAGATGAAAAACAACACGGCAAAGGCGTCACGCAGGGGAAGGGTCTCTGCTGCAGCGCGGTGACTCAGCTCTGACTCGCTGAGCACCATGCCGGCTACGAAGGCGCCCAGGGCAAAGGAAACGTCGAACCACTCCGTGGCGATAAACGCGACCCCGAGCGCAAGTGCCAGAAGCGCTAGACGAAACAGTTCACGTGAGCCTGTATGTGCCACGTAGTGCAGGATGGCCGGTATCACCCGCCGCCCGATGACAAGCATGAGCGCCATGAATGCGGCCACCTTGCCGAGCGTCAGGGCGATGGCGAGCCCCAGCCCCGTCAGGCTGATAGATTCATGGCTGCCGCTGCGCATGATGGGCGCGAAGAGCGGCAATATGACGAGCGCCAGGACCGTCACGAGATCCTGAATGATCAACCAACCGACAGAGAGCCTGCCACGCTCGGTTTCAATCAGGCGTTGCTCCTGCAGGGTGCGCAGCAGCACGACTGTGCTCGCGACACTGAGCGCAATGCCAAAAATGATGCAGGCCCCGATCGGCATATCCAGCATCCAGGCGACACCCGCACCTATGGCGATGGAGGAGGCCACTTGGAGCAATGCCCCTGGCACGGCGATCGCCCTGACCGAGATCAGGTCCTTGAGCGAGAAATGAAGCCCCACACCGAACATCAACAGGATGATGCCGATTTCCGAGAGTTCAGCCGCGAGGGGCTGGTCCGCTACGAAACCCGGTGTGAAGGGTCCGACAGCGATACCGGCGAGCAGATACCCAACGAGAGGGGAGATCCTGATGCGCTGCGCGATTGTGCCGAGGATGAAGGCGAGTCCGAGCCCGACCACAAGGATTCCAATCAGGGGCGTATCATGACTCATGGAAGACTGGAATCCTGAATTCTGGGATAGGGACACAAATGATTAAGGGAGCATCGGGGATGGTGGCCAGTTTCGCAATGTGTCTCAGACCGGAAACATCCTGTTTTCGAATGCGCGCCAGACGAATTGACCTCCGCCATGGCCAAGCGGTCATTGCAGTCACCGGTTACACCAGCCCAAGGCGATAAAATGCTAATGAATACTGGAACTGGTCTTGCGATCTGGCCTGCTCAGCCAACGGTGTGGGGCTAGGCAGGTTGCCACGCCCCATATCACCTCACGCAAGGTTCAACGTTCTTTCTGGCATCCCTCATGCCCGATCATGAGTCGAATGGGGTGACGCAACGGCTGCGGGATCAGCCGTGATCGAGCTTCTGCATGCGCCGCGCTGCACGCTCATGCTCACTGAGAATGCGCTCCAGTCCGGACTGGCAAGGCTGTCCTTCAGAGACAAGAACCCTGCCGTTGACGATGGTGGTCCAGGCCGTCGCGGGCGCGCATCGCAGCAGGGCCTCAATCGGGTCACTGAGGGCGCCGGCCCGGGAAAACGGGGGAAGCCCCCAGATGACCAGATCGGCGCAGGCTCCCAGTCTCAAATGCCCGATCTCGTCCTCACGCCCCAGACATGCCGCACCACCACGGGTGGCCATGTCCAGCGCATCACGGGCGGTCATGCTGTGGGGGCCATTGCGGAAACGTCCCAGAAGCAGCGCCATGCGCGCCTCCAGCCAGAGCGAGGCGTGATCGGTCGACGCGGAACCGTCACAGCCGAGCCCGACACGCATGCCACGTCGTCGCAAATCCATGGCATCGGCGGCACCCCCACCGATCATCATGTTCGAGCAGGGGCATTGCGCGGCGCAGACTCCTTTTTGGGCCAGGCGGTCCACCTCGTCGGTAGATGGATAGATATAATGGGCAACCCATGATCTCTCGCTCGCCCAGCCGGAACGCTCGAAATACTCGGTGGGCGTGCAGCCATAGACTTCCTGACAATAACGGTCCTCATCGTGATCCTCGGCTAAATGCGTATGAAGCCGCACATCCAGACGTTCTGCCATTGCGGCGCTCTCCTTCATGATCGTCTCCGACACGCTGAAGAGGGAACAGGGAGCAAGCGCGACACGGATCATCGCACCTGGTTCTGGGTCGTGATACAGCCCGATCAGCCTCTCACAGTCCTCAAGGATATGGTCCTCGCTCTGCACCACGCTGTCGGGCGGCAGCCCGCCATCCTTGACCGAACGAGTCATCGAGCCGCGTGTGGCGTGGAAGCGGAAACCGATATCCCTTGCGGCTCTGACCTGCGCATCGATGAGTCTCGGCCTCGGATGCACATAGTGATGATCCATGGAGGTGGTACACCCGCCGAGCAGCAGTTCGATCATGGCAACATAGGATGAGAGATAGACACTCTCCTCATCCAGTGTCGCCCAAAGCGGATAAAGCCCCTGGAGCCATTCGAACAATGTCCCATTGACCACGGGTGCGTAGGACCGCGTCAGATTCTGGTACATATGGTGATGGGCATTGACCAGACCGGGCGTGACGATCCGCCCTCCGGCGGAAAGCCGTTTCGCGGTTTGAGGGGGCGCCATGGTCATCGGACCGAAACCGGCGACCCGCCCTTTGTCGAGATGGATCCAGCCATCGGCAATTTCGAGGCCGCGATCAAGATAGAGATAAGCGTGGGTGATGAGAAGCGAAGGGGCGTAAGTCATGTCAGGGTCCTGAACGCAAATGGATGGATGATCCGCGTTGGCCCTGTCCCGGATAAGCGGCAATCCGGATCGTCATCTCGCAAGTGAGAACGGGCGGTGTTTCAGTCCGTCAGCGTTTTGCCTCCCAAAAGCTGCGCTGCAATTCGGCGGCCTCCTCCTCGAGCAGGGGACCGATCACCGCGGTTGGCGTCTGCCCGGCTGCGAAGACCTGACGGCAGGGCAGGTCAAGCGTGGGGTTTTCGGGATGATCGCCCGTCATCCCTTTCAGATGAGCCTCGGACTGGCCATAGACGACGCGTCCGATCCCGGCCCAGTATATCGCGCCGGCGCACATCGCGCAGGGTTCGGCAGAACTGTAGAGAGTGAAACCGCGCAGGCGCGTTGCGCCGAAGGCCTTGCTTGCCCGGCTGGCGAGCAGCCGCTCCGCATGAGCGGTCATGTCATGCCCCTCGCTGCTGAACCCGTTGCCCTGGCGCATCACGACAACGCCCTGATCGTCGACAAGCACGGCGCCGAACGGATGGTCACCCTCGAGCCGGGAGCCTTCAGCGACGCTGAAAGCCTCCCGGAGGAAGGTGAGGTCGGCCTCGGTCGCATCTTGTGCGATCGTCATCATCATGCGGGCTCCGTTGAAAGAATTGTCATGGGGCTCATTGAGGCGCCATAGGTGACGCCGCGGGACTTGAGCCAGCGGCGATAAGCGACAGAGGACCGATCCGCCAAAGTGGGAATTTCGCTGCCAGCATCGAGAGGCATGGCGACAGGGCGCTGACTTTCGAGGATGCTGCGGTCCTGAAGAAAGATGGTCTGCTGGAACTCGACAAGCGCATCGAGATCCGATTCATCGTCCAGCAGGAACATGACCGGATGGGCACGGCAACTGCCCGGCGTCATGGGCTGGACGAAAAGGGCGATGACGTCCTTGCGGTCTGTGTCGATCGGGTTCGTTTTGTAAAGCAGTGTCGAGAAGGGGGAGGCGATGCGGTACACATAGTCGGTCATCAGGCCCCCTTCAGCCGATAAAGCTGCCTGAGGCTGGAAGAACCTGCATTCGGTAGCCCAGATTTCGTTGCCGTCCTCGCGTGTCTCCACGCGATAGCGTTCCACCTCCGTGTGCGGCTCCGCACCCAGAATACCCGTATGAACAAACGGAAAATGGGCCATATCGAGAAAATTCTCGACCACACGCAGTCCTGAAGCATTGACCGTTATCGAGCCACAGCAAACCAGCCGGCGGTCCGGCTCATCCGCCTCGTCGATGCGGGGTATCAGCGACGGGTCCGGTGCCTCGGTGTTGAGCGTGGTCCAGAGGTACCCGAATCTTTCGCAGGCGGGCAGGGCGATCTCCCCTTGCCGGACCTCAGGATCTCCGGAGGCTGCCCGTCGAAAGCGTATTGGCAGATCCAGAAGGAGGGTTTCGGCGTAATACGCAGTAAGGCTCTCGCTCATGCCAAGCGGATACCATTGCTGCTGCGAGACCGGATCGGCCGTACCCGATGACTTCATTTCTGGCGCCTCACCGATCATTGCGTGTCCGGTAACATTAATAGTGCCCATCCACTTGTCAAAAAAATTATTACTGGCAGGATCGCAACATCGACCTTTGTCTGAATGGAAGGAAAACGACGATCGCGACAGCCCTGCGCCTCCAAGGTCGTTTCGATACGCACGTATTCCGGGCATTCGCCGAAGCACGCGCCTCGCTTCTGTCGCTCGATCTCGCAACGGAACATCTGACTTCGAACGAGATCGTTCTCGTTCTCCGTGGGGCCGATGCCCTTGTCGGGATGTTTGTCATGGCGTGTCTGACCGGGCCGGAACGGTGTTTCGTTCAGGACTGGTCTGAAAGAACCCTTTCGTGATCCCGGTCGCACTCTCGCGGGATATCGCCGAGGGCGAGGTTGTGCCGGTGCGCCATGACGGTCAGGAAATGGTGCTTTGGCGCGATGCAGTGGGAAAGCTGCAGGCATGGGAGGATCGCTGCCCCCATCGCGGCGTGCAGCTGAGCCTTGGTTTTATCAGGGAGAACCGGCTCGCCTGCCTCTATCATGGCTGGCAATACGACCACGAGGGTCGCTGCCGCGTCATTCCGGCTCATCCGGCGCTCAATCCTCCCTCAACAATTAAAACCCATGCCTACACCGTGGTGGAGACGGCGGGGATGATATGGGTGACGATGGCCGCCAGCGATGAAAGGGTACCCCGTGCCCCGGCAGAGGGCGCATGGCATGGGGTTCGCAGCCTGGCCATCAGGGCCAGTGAGGACGAAACACGCCGTGCTCTCGTGCTCGATCAGCATTACTGGCGTATCTCTGCAGACCGGCTCATCGCATTTCATATGCCCGAGCCGAACGTGGCGATGGTCCATCTTGCCGTGCGGGACGAGACCTCGCTGCGGCGTGAGGCCGATTGGCTTTTACGGATGCGGGACACGCTGGAGGAGATTGCATGCTGACCCTCCATGGCTGGATGCCCGATGAACGCAGCTACGCTGTACGTCTTGCGGCCTCGTTTCTGGCTGTACCTCTGGCCGAGGTCACGGACAGGCGCGCTGAAATCTACGGTCCGGTGTTGAGTGACGGGGATGACGTGTATTGCGTCGGTTTGGTCGATATCTTCGAGTATTTCTCTCGCCTGCCGAATGTGGAGTGGTCCTTCCCCGACGGCGAGGAAAGAACCATCCTGAAATGGGCACTCGAGGGGCTGGGTCAGTTTTCGACGGCGCGTCGTCATGCCCTCTCAGCGCCGGTACCGGTGAGGGGCGAGACAGAGGCAGTCCGAGACTTCTTTCGCGCTCTTGAGGACCGTCTCGCGGCCTGTCATCTCTCCGGCCAGCCATGGCTTTCGGGACAGATGCCCGGTTTCATCGAGATCGTGGTGTTCCCCGTCGCCGGGCTGGCGCGCGATCTCGGTATCTCCATGGATCTTTACCCAGCCACACGCCGCTTCGTGCACCAGCTACGCCAGAGGCCCGGTTTCATCGTCATGCCCGGAATTCCCTCATGTCACTGAGCTTTTCCAAAGGTCTCACTCGCCGGCGTCTTCTTGCCGCCGCGGGCTGCGCTGGCCTTCCGTTGCGCGCGGGCGCGGCCACACGTTTCGCTCCGATTGCCGAAGAGGATCTGCTCGTAGGGTTTGGCCATACCAGCCCGGTCAATGACGGTGGCTGGACGCAGATGCACGACAAGGCCATCCGGGCCCTGAAGGATCATTTCCCGCGCATGCGCTCGCTCTATGTCGAGAGCATTCCCTATTCAGCCGATGCCACGAGGATATTTCGCCAGTTCGTCGCTGAGGGCGCGCAGATGGTGATCTCGACATCGGATTATGGCGATTTCATCAAGGATGTCGCGAATCAAGCGCCGGATGTGGGCTTTCTGGAATGCGATGGAAACAACGTCACAGGCAATCTGGGCTGGTACTATATCACGCACTGGTACGCGAGCTATGTGATCGGTATCGCGGCTGCCCGTCTGAGTCGCAACGGTCGGCTGGGCTATATCGCGTCTTTTCCGACCACCTCGGTCATTGCGAGCGCTAATGCCACGTTGCTCGGTGCGCGATCGGTCAATCCGGAAGCGACAATGCGTGTCATCTCCATCAATTCATGGTTCGATCCTCAGGCCGCAGCCTCGGCAGGGGCCGCGCTGATCGATAGTGGCTGCGATTTCCTCTGCGGAATCATGGATGACCCCGGCTATCTGCGTGTCGCACAGGAACGCGGTGTCTGGGCCGCCATGTGGAACACGGATATGCGTCAGTTCGGACCCGATGCCTATGTCAGCTCGGTCATGCTCGATTTCGTCGCCTATTATCGGCAGACTATCGAGGCGCGTATCGCAGGGCGCTGGCGCCCTGCCGGGACATTCCTGACCCTTGGCCATGGTGTGGACCGCGATGCATGGGGAGCGCGCGTGCCACTGGCGATCCAGAGAGAAGCCGATGCCGCGCGTGATCGTATGCTGGCTGGGTGGTCCCCCTTCACAGGACCGATCAAGGACTCAAAGGGACAGGTTCGGGTTCCCGCAGGTCAGACCATGACCGATATGGAAATCTTCCACTGGAACTGGCAGGTCGAGGGAGTGTCAGGGCTTGTCTGAGTATCTGCACGATGCCAACGCCGTTCAGGGGGCACGGCCCGAAAGCCTGCCCGCAGGGACGCCACCGCTCCTCTCCCTTTCCGGAATTGCCAAGTATTTCCCGGGCGTGATCGCGAACAAGGATGTCTCGATCGATTTCTATCCCGGAGAAATACACGCTCTGCTCGGCGAGAATGGCGCCGGGAAATCCACACTGATGAATGTTGTCACGGGCCTCTATCAGGCAGATGAGGGCGAGCTGATCCTCGACGGTTACGGCGTAACCTTCGACGGTCCCGAGGCCGCAATCCGCGCGGGTATCGGCATGGTCCATCAGCACTTCAAGCTGGTGTCCCGCTTCACCGTGGCGGAGAACCTCGCCTTGGGCTGGAGCGAGACCAGACGATGGCTTTCCGCTGCGGCCCTCGCGGAACGCGCTCAGGCAGAAGCAAAACGCTTCGGTCTCGATATCCGTCCGGATGCTCCGATCGACAGCCTGACGTCGGGCGAGCAGCAGCGCGTGGAAATCCTGCGTGTGTTGTCCCGTGGGGCGAGACTGCTCATACTGGATGAGCCCACCGCCGTTCTCAGTCCGCTGGAGGTGGGCGAGCTCTACGCTGCGTTGCGTCGCTTTCGCGACGGCGGGGGAGCCGTCATCCTGATCAGCCACAAGCTCGACGAGATCATGGCCCTGGCCGACAAGGTGACCGTGCTTCGTCATGGTCGCGTTGCTGGGAGTCACCGGGTGGACAAGACGGACCCTGCCACGCTGGTTACCGAAATGATCGGCCGTCCGGTTGAGCAGAAAACGGCCTATCCCCGGTCAGCACCGCGGGGAAGGGCGGATGTTGTCCTCGCGCTTGAGGACGTCAGCTTTCGTGACAGCGCCGGCCGATTACGGCTGCACCCGCTCTCTCTCGATGTCCGGGCCGGGGAGATTTTCGGTATCGCCGGAGTGACCGGGAATGGCCAGTCGGAACTTGCCGATATCCTTGCAGGGCTGAGCATTCCTCTGAGCGGGAAGGTCCATGTTGCGGGGACCGCCATGCAGGGGCGTGGGCCGGGAGAATTCAGGAAGGCCGGTATCGGTTATGTGCCCGAAGACAGGCTTCACAAGGCGCTCGCACCGGCTCTGGGGGTAACAGAGAACGCGGTGATGCGCGTCTTCCGTACCCATCCGGTGGGAGGACGTATGGCCTACCACGCGGCGGCTGCGCGCGATTTCACGCGGTCGCTACTCGATCAGGCCCGCGTGACGGTGGCGGACCCTTCCACACCCATGCGCGGATTGTCGGGAGGCAACCAGCAGAGACTTGTCCTGGCGCGTGAGAGGATGATCAGCCATCTGGCCCTGATTGCAAGCTATCCCAGCCGGGGGCTGGATATTGGCGCGATATCCCTTATGCGCGAGGCCCTGGCCGAAATTCGCGATGAAGGGCGTGCCGTCGTCCTCGTGTCGGAGGATCTGGACGAACTCATGGCCCTGAGTGACCGTATCGCGGTACTCTGCGCAGGTCGATTGATGACAATCGTGGATCGTTCCGGCTTCGACCGGGCAACACTCGGAGCCCTCATGAGCGGTCGTGATGCAGGAGGGGGGGCATGAGCCGACGGACCAGACTGGCTGTCGTTCCGGCAAGACGCATCATGATCGGAAGGGCCCTGGCCCTGTGTGCGGTCGCTGTCGTTCTCGCAATCGTTCTTGTGCTGCTGGGTCTGCCGCTGGGGATGGTCTGCGGACTCGTGCTCAAATCGACTTTCGGCACGGTTTTCGGACTGGAAAATCTTGCTCTTTACATGACGCCTCTTCTCATGACCGGGGCGGCAGTCTGGCTCGCGCTGCGGGCAGGGTTATGGAATATCGGCGCTGAAGGTCAGTTTCTGGCAGGCGCAACGGCTGCAGCGGCAGTAGGGTTATTCGCCCCTCTACCGGCTCCTGTTGCGTTGCCCGTCGCCATGCTCGCGAGCCTTGTGGCCGGGGGCGCATGGAGTGCTGTGCCTGCCGCAGGGCGCGCATGGCTCGGCGTCAGCGAAATCATCACCACGCTTCTTCTCAACTTCATTGCTACCTATCTTGTCTATTATCTTGTGACAGGTCCCTGGGCCGATCACGTGACGGACGCGCAGGTTTCAAGCCAGCGTATGATGCTGGCTTTGCCGTCTGTGTACAGCGTCGTTCATTGGGGCGGTCCTGTGGCTCTGGCACTTGTCGTAGCGCTGGGCGCCCTGCTTAAACGAAGCCGTTTCGGCTATGAATTATCCCTTTGCGGCTCCAATCCTGACTCTGCACGCTACGCAGGCATAAGGGTTGCGCCGCGCCTCTTCACGGCTCTTGTCGCATCGGGGGCGTTGGCGGGTCTTGGCGGCATGATGGAAGTGCTCGGAACCGTCCATCGTCTCCAGGGCGGGCTTGCGCATGGCTATGGATATCTCGGGATCGTCGTGGCGCTGCTGGCGCGCCAATCGGCTTATGCTCTCATTCCTGCTGCCTTCCTCATGGCGGTGATCCTCAATACTGGCATCGTGTTGCAGACCCTCCAGGTCAGTGCCTCTTCAGTGCTGGCCATCACGGGGCTTCTGGTCTTTGCCGTTGCAGTAAGCGATGAGCTGGCAGCCTATGTGCGTCTGGAGACAAAATCATGACGGCGTTCCTGCCACTCGTTCTCCATGCCCTGGCCTATGGCAGCATCCTTGCTCTGGCGGCGCAGGGCGAGGTGATTGCCGAACGGGCCGGGGTGATCAATCTTGGGGTTGAGGGCCTCATGGCGCTTGGCGCTGTCATGGCCGTTCTGGCCGCCGATGCCTCGCTCTCTCCATGGCTCGGATGCCTTGCCGCCCTGATCACGGGAAGTGCCGGTGCTCTCGTGCTTGGCCTGGCGACGGTCAACGGTTCCGCCAATCAGACACTCTGCGGCGTGGCGCTCACTTTTCTCGGACTGGGGCTCAGCGCTGTTCTCGGGCATGCCGTAGCGGGGCTTCCGGTCTCTGCCATTTTCGGCTCGTGGTCTGTCCCGGGTCTGTCCCGTCTGCCCGGTATCGGTCCTGTGTTCATTCAGAGCCCGTTCGTTTATCTCGCCTTCATCATCCTGCCGATTACCTGCCACTGCCTGCTCTTCCGTACGCGACTGGGGTTGAGCCTGCGCGCCGTTGGCGAAAATCCTGCCGCGGCGGATGCTGTGGGGATACCGGTCCGGCGCTATCGCCTGTGGGCCGTCGTGACCGGGGGCGCGCTTGCCGGACTCGCGGGGGCCGACATGACGCTTTCCGTGATGCCCGTATGGTCTGAAGGCATGATTGCCGGGCGTGGGTGGATTGCCGTAGCGCTGGTGATTTTCTGTGGCTATCGGCCTGTCTTCGCGGCGGCTTCCGCTTTGCTGTTCGGACTGGTGATGTCGCTCAGCTTTTTTGGCCAGGCGCAGGGCTGGCCGATTGCCCCGGCCGTCCTGAACATGACTCCGTATCTCGGCACGATCATGTTCATGATCCTGCCTGCCTTGGTTTTACCAGGCATGCGGCGCCTGATGGCGGCACCGGCAGCACTTGGCATTCCCTACTTCCGCGAAGAGCGCTAGATGCGTCCTAGCCTGACCGGCAAGGCGAGGTGAGTTAGCCCGTCGGTTGGTTTGCCCTGACGTATCGTCTTCTGGCATCCGCGGTTCAGAACGACCAGATCGCGTCGCAGGAGAACCAGAGCATATTGTTGGTCCCATCGCGCACCACCGTCTCACCCAAAGGGGCCGGGCGGTTGAATTGACGTGTGCCATTGAGCGATTTGTCGAGTCTGATTTCCAGACGGAATGTGAACTGACCGGTATGGATATGCCGGTTGATGAATTCGGGCTTCCAACTCGCGCCGACAGTCAGGGCGCCATAGGTCGTAGGCGACGCAACATAGTAGGGATAAGGCACATTGCGGAGCATGTCGGTATAGGATGTAGTGCTGACATAGGCAGCGATCATGGCCCCCGTGTTATCCCTGAACACTTCGCCACGAAAATTCAGCCGCAGGCTCGGGTCGATGTCCCAGGCCAGTTAGGTCGTGACCCCGTAGCTGTCATCGCGCGTGATATTGTCATGCAGATAGGTGCCGTTCACTGTCATCGAAACCTGGTCATCAAAATGATAGGTCAGCAGGACATCTCCGTTAAAGAGCATCTCTCGATTGGCGGCGCGTCCGATACCGATACTGGTCCAGCCATCCGGGGAGCGACGCACAGGGCCGTTATTCCCCTGGGGCCCGAAATGACCGATGAGATGCCCGTCGAGTTTCCCCGCCATGAGATGAGTAAAAGCGAGGCCGATATATCCTTTCGGGCGGCTGTTATTACCTGCATTGCCAAAAGTGGTGGAATTGCCCGCGTCCACTCTCAGTATACCATCGAGATGTCCGGTAAAATGGGTGGTTGAGAGAATACCGACCGTCTCGAACGGCACGATATAGGCCGAGGCGTAATTCACCGTATAAAATGGGCGGGCAAGGGCCGGGGTACCTTCGGCACCCATGATCCCGCAGATCTGACCGAGTTGCAGATCGATCCCTTGCTTGACGAACCAAGGCACATGCAGATCGATATGCGCCTGGCTCGGGGCGATCTGATAGAGCCCTGTCAGCGCCTTGTCCGCCATGCCGATTGTTGGGTCGAAGCGTGCATCAGAGCCGTACATCACTTCCATCACGAACCCGAGACCGTATCCTGATCCAATATTGGTCACGGGATGAGAGAGCGCCCCCATGATCTGGTTGAGCGTGACCGTGTTGGCGCGATCGACATAAAACTGACCGAAATTACGCCCAGATCTTGTCCAGGGATTTCCTGCGATGCCCCCTTCGACAGTGAGATGCCCTTCTATGCCGTTCCAGTATGTCGGGCGATTGGGGGGCACGGCAGGGAAAAGATTGCCGTTCGCTTGTGCGGGAATACCGGAGGCGTCGCCTGGGCCAGGCGCGTTGCCAATATGGTCCGAGAGAGGGCCGGTTCCCCGCTGGATATCCTCCATACGCTGGGGAGGGCTGGCCCGGTCTGTTTCCACGTTCTCGCTCTGGAAAGTGCTGACGCCGTCCAAAGAGTGAGAAGCCGCGCTTGCTGAAGGTTCGTGAGCGGACGCCTTGCGGCAGGAGGTTGATCCGAGAATGAAGACCGTGCCTGCGAAGAGCATTCGGCCGATTGGTTTGTCCATCGCATATCCGGACTATTATTGATTATCTGTCCTTTATCTTGTGAGATTATTTGATATTATGGCAATGATAATCAGAAGTGTAATATAGACCAGAAACAATAAGAAATTACAATACGAAACGGCAATAAAACAGACTGCAGCCCCTGAAAGGGCAATGGCGGGCAGCAAGGGATAGAGCGGCGCCTTGTATCCTCGCTCGAGACCGGGTTCTTTGCGACGCAGGACGAAAAGGCTGATCATGCTCATAACGTACATGGTCAGGGCGCCGAAAACCGAGAGTGTCACGAGGATGGCCGTCAGGGACTGACCGCCAATCGAGACGACATCATCGGCGTAAATGGCAACGATTCCGATCGCGCTTCCGGCAATGGTCGCGCGATGAGGGGTGTGGAAGCGATTATGCAGTCGTCCCAGCGTTGTCGGCAGAATTCCTGCCCGGGCAAGCGCGTAAATCTGCCTGGCAAATCCCATGATGATCCCATGGAGAGAGGCGACGAGCCCAAACAGGCCCAGCCATACCAGCATGGAGAGCCACGGGCTTTGTGACCCGACTACGCGTTTCATGGCCTGAGGCAAAGGGTCATTCAGATTGGCGAGTGTCGCCCAGTCGCCTGAGCCTCCGGCGAAGATCATGACCCCGAACGCCAGCGTCACGAGGGTGAGAACGCCGGCGCTATAGGCAACAGGGATGGAGCGTTGAGGGGTGCGCGCCTCCTCGGCGGCCATCGCAACCCCTTCTATGGCCAGAAAAAACCATATGGCGAAGGGAATTGCCGCGAAAACACCGCCCATTGCGGTAAAGCCGAAATGGGATCCTGCCCCCCACCCGTTATGGTTGAAGTTCGCCCAGGAAAAAGCAGGCGCGACGACTGCCATGAAGACGAGCAGTTCGACGATCGCTGCGATCGTGACGAAGAGCTCGAACGTGGCCGCGATCTGGACCCCCACAATATTCAGCGTCATGAAAACCAGATAGGCTCCTGTTGCCGCCAGTTTGGGCGGCAGACCGGGGAACTGCACGTTCAGATAGGCGCCGATGGCAAGCGCTATCGCAGGTGGGGCGAAAATGAATTCGACGAGTGTCGCCAACCCCGTGACAGTGCCGCCCAACCTGCCAAGAGCACGCTCCGCATAGGCGAAAGGTCCTCCAGCGTGAGGAATGGCGCAGGTGAGCTCGGTAAAACTGAAGATGAACGCGGTATACATGAACGCTACAAAAATCGTCGCACCCAGAAAACCCAGCGTACCCGCGGTGGCCCAGCCATAACTCCACCCAAAATACTCTCCGGAGATAACCAGCCCGACGGCGATACCCCATAGATGGAAGGCGCTGAGTTTCCGGTTGAGCTGCGGGGGCATCGCACTTACTGCTGGCAGTTCTTGTTTCACGGCGCGAGGCGTCCTTTTTCTTCTCTCTGTAGCTCTGAGGGCGCTTGTGGGGTGCGTTCCTTGAGTTCGACCCCGGTCAGGCCGAGACGCCTTGCCTCGTTGATCAGCCAGAGCAGCTTGACGGTCGCCTCCGCGGGGCTGAGCCCGTGATCGTGGATATTGGAAAGGCAATTGCGCTTTGAGTCGGGCGTACCGGGCGCGGGGGCGTGGGTCAGATAGACGCCCATACTGTCAGACACGGTCAGGCCGGGGCGCTCGCCAATCAGCACGGCGACCATGCGTGCTCCCAGGCAGGCGGCGATATCGTCGCCCAGTGCCACGCGGCATTGCAGGGCGATGATCGGTGGTGCGATACGCCAACCGGGCAGACCATCGCAGCAAGAGGCGACGAGTGAAGGCCCATGCCTGCTTACGGCCTGCGCAGACAGCCCGTCTCCAAGCACGAAGACGAGGTCCCAGTCGCCGCGTTCGAGGCATTCGCGCGACTCAATCCCCAGACGCCGTCCCAGGTCAGGTCTGCCGAGAAAGCCCGGTCTGTCCTTGGCGGCGCTGGTCACGGTGAGTGCCTGTCGGGGACGAAGGCCAAGCCTCAGTGCCTCGGTGTCGAGTGGGGTATGCACGGCATCGCGCGCGCGTGCATGATCGGCCTGGAAAGCGAGTACATCCCGCGTCACCTGGCCATTGCCGCTGCGCCCCAACCCGATCCGCGCACGTGTTGCGGCACGCATGACACGCCATGGGTCATCGATCTCGCGCGGCGGTTCCTGATTGACTGGATCGGTCATGACTGCCAGCCAATCAGGCCAGCAAGCCGCGTCTCGCCGGGACTGCGCGACAAGACCCGGCCCGAGGCGCTGTCATATAATCCCATCTGTTCCAGCCACGCCCCATATTCCGGTGCCAGCTTCAGGCCCAGAAGCGACCGTGTCGTGAGAATGTCGCTGAAGGCGAGGCTCTGGTAATTGAGCATGATGTCATCTGCGCCAGGCACACCGATCAGGAAGGTGACCCCGGCCGTTCCGAGCAGAAGCATCAACGCATCCATATCGTCCTGATCGGCTTCTGCATGGTTGGTGTAGCAGACATCGCAGCCCATCGGCACGCCAAGCAGCTTGGCGCAGAAATGGTCCTCTAGCCCGGCCCTGATGATCTGCTTGCCGTCATAGAGGTACTCAGGGCCGATAAACCCGACGACCGTGTTGACGAGCAGGGGATCAAAAGCCCGGGCGACCGCGTAGGCTCGCGCCTCCACCGTTTGCTGATCGATGCCGTGATGGGCATCCGACGAAAGCGCCGCGCCCTGACCGGTCTCGAAATACATGACGTTATCGCCCAGAGTGCCGCGCCTCAGGCCGTGCGCAGCGCTCTGTGCCTCGGCGAGAATATCGAGCGTGACACCGAAGCCTTCATTGGCTTTCTGTGTCCCCGCGATTGACTGGAAGACAAGGTCAACCGGTCCACCCTGATTGATGATCTCGATGGTATTCGTCACATGAGTCAGCACGCAGCTTTGGGTCGGAATTGAATAAGTCTGACGCAGTGTGTCGAGCATTTCGAGCAGAGCGCGCCCCGTCTCGACGTTGTCAGTCGCCGGATTGATGCCGATCACGGCGTCGCCGCAGCCATAGAGCAGGCCATCCAGGGTCGAGATGGCAACACCCCGAAGGTCGTCGGTGGGGTGATTGGGCTGAAGGCGTGAGGCAAGCACGGTCCGCTGCCCGATCGTGTTACGGAATTTGGTAATGACCTCGATTTTGCGGCTCACCGCAATCAGGTCCTGATTGCGCATGATCTTGCTGACTGCGGCCGCCATTTCAGGGGTGACGCCACGCGCAATCTCCGTGAGGCTCCGCGTATCGGCCTCGTGAGAGAGCAGCCAGTCACGGAACATCCCTACCGTCATCGAGGAAATCGGCTCGAACGCCCGGCGATCATGTGTGTCGATGATCAGCCTTGTGACATCATCGACCTCGTATGGGATGAGCGCCTCGTTGAGAAAGGCGGTAAGGGGAAGGTCGGCCAGGGCGTATCGCGCGGCCACACGCTCCGTGGCACTGCGTGCTCCGAGCCCGGCCAGCGCATCGCCCGAGCGGTACGGAGAAGCACAGCCCATGAGATGTTTCAAATCGCGGAACATGTAGCGCTCGCCTGAAAGGGTGGCAGCATAGCTCATGCAGATCATCTCCTTCCGTTGCGATCAAATGGAATATATTCCGGATCCGAAAAGTATAACAAACAAGTCACCAAATATCGTCGATTATATTGGAGAAGATTATCAACATGATGGATGCCACCCGTCAGCAACACGTTTTCTGCAACGTGAACGCCGGGTTGTCGTCAGGCGAAACGCGTCGGGCTCGTTTGTCACGTTTCCGATAATCCCGTGACAAAGCTGTGAGTCCAGGGCTGGGACGCTTACGATATCGCACATCGTGCTCTATTCTCGTGTGATAAATCACAAGGAGCGTGATCATGGACGTGAAGTTCTCGGCTACCGATATCGATTTCGACTTTTCCCTCGAGGGCAAGATCGCCCTTGTCACCGGCGGCGCCTCCGGGATCGGGGCGGCCATCGCGACGGCCTATGTGCGCAAGGGAGCCAAGGTGGCTCTCGTTGACGTGAATCATAACAATGCGGCAGCGAAGGCATCGGAACTGGGGGCGTCGGCCCAGCCATTCTCGTGCGATGTCTCCGATGCAACTTCCGTGGCGGAAATGGTGTCGAAGGTGGAGGCCACGTTCGGCAGGATCGATATTTTAGTCAATTGTGCTGGCGTGGTCTTCCTGGCCCCGGCAGAGACGCTGCCTCTGGATTACTGGGACAAGACGATTGCTATCAATCTCAGGGGTACCTTCCTGGTCACGCAGGCCGTGGGTCAGGCCATGATCGCGGCAGGGAAGGGCGGGCGCATCCTCAATCTTGCTTCTCAGGCGGGAACAGTGGCCATTGAAGAACATGTGGCCTATTGCGCCTCGAAATTCGGCGTTATCGGTATGTCCAAGACCTTCGCGGCGGAGTGGGGTAAATACGGGATTACGGTCAACACCCTCTCCCCGACTGTGGTTCTGACCGAACTCGGCAAGAAGGCCTGGGCAGGAGAAAAGGGAGAAGCCGCCATACGGCGTATCCCGACGGGTCGCTTCGCTATTCCTGAAGAGATTGCTGCGGCGGCAGTCTTCCTCGGGTCCAGCGGCGCCGCCATGATCAATGGGGCCGATCTGCTGATCGATGGCGGTTACACGATCCTCTGAAGACATGCCCTCATTTGATCTGGCCGGGTATTACGCGCTGCCTGGCCAGATCAAGAACGATCGCTCAGGGATAAAGAGCCAGTTTCACCATCCACGAACCTCTCCCTTCGGCAGCAATCTGCGTTGAGGCATGTTCTCTTGATATCTCGATTGGAACGGTTGCGGGAGGCGAGGCGGGTGGGCGTCCAGTCTCAGGTCAGTGATTTCCCCTCTCAAGGGCATTTTGCCTGTCTTGCTTGTCCCGTCGAACACCTTCGATAGCCAAGCCATAGCATGCCGGGCGAGGTTCGTCGTTTCAACGGATACGCTTTCGAGTGCTCACGCGCGCGACGCGAAGTGCACCGGGGAAGGCTCAACCCTCGGAACAAACGTGGAAGCGCATGAATGTCTATTCGTATGGGCGTGACAAGAGAGTTTGTTCATCCCGATCTGTGTCGGAAAAACAACAACTAGCCACACTTTGTCGGACTGTCGTCATCATAAGACAAACACAACCATAAAATTCATGTTTGATATCAGTATCCTAGGTAGACTGTCATCGAACTGTCATATTGGAGTCATCAAAGCTTCGCAGGAAGCAGCGATGGGCAATGGGTAAGGGAGGCTCACACCCACCGCAGCATCGGAAGATGATACTGACATGACCTCTCTCCCCCGTGCCTGTCGCTTGTTGCTGGCATCGGTGTCGTTGGCCTCACTGGCCGTCGCGACCCCAGTGCATGCCGCAAGTCTCGATCAGATGAGTCTGATGGAGCAGCAGATCAAGGCCATGCAGTCGCAGCTCGCAGAGATGAAGCACGAGCATCAGCGCGAAATGAAGCGCATCCATGACCAGCTGGCGCAGCAGCGTCAGGCAGAAGAGAATGACCCCTATGGCGCGCGTAACGGCTATCGCGGCGCGCCAGCCCACGGTTCCGGTGCCATGTCCCCCGGTGCAGGCTTCGCTACCGCTTCGGCTCCCGGGCCGAACAGGGATGTCCTGCTTCCCCCTGTCAATGCGGCAACCCCTTATGGCCAGCTGACCGGCACCCCAACCGGCCGCGTGACTGATCTTTACGGGCCGCTTCATCGCGGTCAGATCCAGATTGGTGGCATTCGCATCACGCTCGGTGGTTATGTCGAGGCCGCGACCATGTTCAGGTCGCGCAACAACGTGTCGGATATCTCCTCCAACTTCGGCTCGATCCCGTTTGCGAACAGCCCGAACTACCATATCAACGAATTCCACGAATCGGCGCGTCAGAGCCGTCTGGCAGCCCTCGTCGAAGGCGATATCACCAAGGCTTTGCGTGCTCAGGCTTATATCGAGACCGATTTCCAGGGTTCGGGGTCGTCCTCCAATTCGCGCCAGTCTAACTCCTACGTTCTGCGTGAGCGCGTGTTCTACGGCCAGCTGATTGACGATGTGGACGATCTGACCCTGCTTGGTGGTCAGAACTGGTCACTGCTCACCATGTTCAACCACGGTATGCGGGCTCGTGACGAGCAGGTGCCATTGTCGATCGACGCCCAGTATATCCCAGGGTTCAACTGGACGCGTAACACCCAGATCCGCCTCGTGAAGGGCTTTGATCACAGCCGCTATAATGTCGGTATCTCGATCGAAAACCCGCAGCAGGTCATCGCGGTTGGTTCAGGCGGCCAGTATCTTCCCGCCGGTGCAACGTCAGGCACGTACCAGAATGCTGGCGTCAACGTGAACAACCCGTCCACCAATTACTCGACCGATGTCGCACCCGATGTGATCGGCAAGCTCGCGGCCGATCCGGGCTGGGGCCATTACGAACTCACGGGGCTGCTGCGTTTTGCTCATAGCCGCGTCTCCTATACCGGAACCGGACAGAGCAGCACCAAGGTGGCCGGTGGCGGCGGTGGCGGTCTGATCCTGCCGGTCGAGAAATCGCACAAGGTGTTCTTCCAGGCTTCCGGCCTGATCGGTACGGGTATCGGACGCTACGGGACGTCCAATATTCCTGACGTGACCATCGATTCCAAGGGGCAGGTCAAGCCGATGCCCGCGGCCAACGTGCTGGTCGGTCTGTACGGGAATGCCACCAAGGCGCTTCAGCTTTACGCCTATGGCGGCATGGAAATGCTCCGCTCGCGTTCCTACTTCGATGTCGGCGGCAAGCATTACGGTTATGGTAATCCGCTCTACAACGTCGGCGGCTGCGATATCGAAGGGGCCGCGTCCAGCGCCTGCCAGACCAGTATCAATCGCGTCGTGCAGGGCACAGCCGGGTTCTGGTGGACCTATCTGCATGGCGATTACGGCACGCTGCGCGTCGGCGCGCAGTATTCCTACACCTATGTCACCTCCTTCAGCGGGGTGGGCGGTACGCCACACACCAATGATAACATGGTGTTCCTGTCGCTGCGTTATCTCCCTTTCCAATAAGCGCAGAGCGAAACGGCCTCTCCCGTCGGGCGAGGCCGGTCATCGAGATCATAAAACCGCCAGAGCATCGCGCTCTGGCGGTTTTCTGCATTCA
Organism: Asaia krungthepensis NRIC 0535; assembly: GCF_025995175.1. Classification (GTDB taxonomy): domain Bacteria; phylum Pseudomonadota; class Alphaproteobacteria; order Acetobacterales; family Acetobacteraceae; genus Asaia; species Asaia krungthepensis. The sequence goes on along the minus strand of NZ_BAPV01000043.1, from coordinate 120,550 downwards.
GAAGTCGGCGTTAACACGGCCGAAATAATATCCGCCTGTCATCGGCACCTGTGCAGAGGCCGAATCATAAACATTCACGCCGTTCGAAGCGAGATAAGCGGGTACCTTGCGGGGGCGCAGGTTGAAGATGTTGTTGGCGCCCACTGCCACATGCCAGTGATCGTTGAAGCGATAACCGAGTTCGAGATCGGTCAGCCAGCGCGGCGTATTCTTGAATTGCGCGAAGCAGGTATTGGATCCGCGCAATGCGCCGCCGGTCAGCGGGCAGATGGCACTTGCCGGTGTCCAGTCCTGATAGGTCAGCATGCCCACGGTCTCACCGTAACGGGTCTGGCGCAAATTCACGTCCCAATGGCCGATTGTGTAATAGGCATTGAGCACGATCTTGCTCCGTGGAGATTCCGTGGTGAGGTAGGAAATCGTCTGCGCATTGAGCAGCGGACGGCCCGCGGCAGAGAGTCCGTTATGCGTCAATGTGGTGCGGTTGAGGTTGAGCGCCATGGAGAGCACGACCGATCCGTAGCGCTGCAATCTCAGGCGATAATCCGCCTTGATGTCCAGCCCCTGGGTGCGCGTACTTGCTCCGTTCGAGAAGAAATACGCCGAGAATCCGGTCGGATTGCTGAGCGTCGCCCCACCTGGGAGCGTGTACCCCATCTGCTCAATGGCCGTGATGGCCTGGGCGCCCACTACAGAACCACCTTGCACGATGCGATCTCTCAGATTGATCTGATAGACATCGGCCTCGACATGAAAATTCCTGACTGGCTCCAACACGACGCCGCCGCTGGCATTGGTGGAACGCTCTGGCTTGAGCGCACTGGCGCCAAGCGTACGTGCGGCTTCGGAGGCCACAGGCAACAGGCCTGAGGCGGAGGTCGGGCCGACACTGAGCGCGCTGTAATGCTGCTCGGCCAGTGTCGGCGCCCGGAAACCATTGCTGATCGTGGCACGCACGGCAATACGCTTTGTGAAGTCGTAACGCGCCGAGATCTTGCCGTTCTCGGTATTCCCGGAATCCGTGTAGTGCTCGAAACGGCCTGCCAGATCGATATCGAGCTTGGGCAGCGGATGGAAATCGTCGTCGATATAGGCTGCCCAGATATTACGGCTCCAGCTCCCGGCATTCTGGGGCGCGGCGCCCGCATAGCCCTGAGTCCCGCCCGCCTCATAGGAGGGAGGTTCACCGGCGACGATATCGTACATTTCGAGGCGATGCTGACCGCCAAAGGCGAGCGTCATCGGCACGGCATCTGCGATGCGGAATCCACGGCGGATGTCGAGGTTGTTGGTCCACATCGCGTTGCGATAGGTCTCGGCGCGTGCGCTGGTGGGGGAGTATCCGCAACCCTGCGATGAGAAGTATGGCAGGGCCCTGTTGGTGGTCTGGCAGGAGCGACCGAGCATACCCGTATTGGCGGTGTTGATTGTGTTGATGTCGTCCTCATCTGCACCGTATTCGGTGCTCACATCCCAGTCGAACCCAAAAAGATGGCTCCCCTTGAACCCGAGATTGGCCTGATAGTCGTTCTCCTCGATGGCCTCGATCGGCGAAAAACCGGTCGGATAGAGGGTGGGCGCAATCGTGGGGATACGATAATTCTGGATCGCCTCGGCATGACGATGGGCATAGGTGATGAGTCCGTAGAAATCGACGGTGCTGCTCACCTTCTTGCCGAAATCGATACCCAGATTCTCGCGCGTTTCCTCGGGCGTACTCATGATCTTGTTCGAGTTGTAGGGCACCTTGATCGCGCCGGGGAGAATTCCGTAATACCCGACCGTATTCGCACCCGGCGGGGCATAGGGCAGCAGGCGATGGTCCTGTGTGTCCAGAAAGAAGTGGTCGGTGTGATAAACCTGCCCACTCAGATGGAGATACCCATCACGCCCGAGCTTCATGCCGCCATCGGCGTTGAGCTGGTAATTCCAGCCTGTGCCTGAATAGGCATTCGCGCCGGTCTGGGCGGTCATATGAAGTCCGTGATCCTGCTTCTTGGTGATGATATTCACGACGCCAGCAATGGCATCCGACCCGTATTGCGCGGCGGCACCATCCTGAAGCACCTCGATATGGTCGATGGCATTGGCCGGGATCATGTTGAGGTCAACCGGGGTAGAGCCGAATTGCGGTCCCGGGTTCTGCACGACGTTGCCGGTCACATGGCGTCTCTTGCCATCTACCAGCACAAGCACTTCGTTCGGGTTGAGACCGCGCATGCGGATCGAGCCGGTGAGTGCTGCCGTATCACTGCCCCTTGTCTGGATATTGATGGCAGGATTGACGCGCGTGATCGCGTCGGTGAGGTTGAGCTGACCCGAACGCGCAAGTTCTGCACCAGTGATGACCGTGATCGGGCTGGTACTGTCCCGGGCCTTTCGATTGACGGCATGGGTGCCTGTCACAATCACAGATTCATCACCCGAGATCGCTCTCTGGCGTACCGACCGTCTTGGGGTCTGATCCCGGTTTACAGGCTGGGCGGGCTTGCTTGCCGTTTTGCCAGGGGTCCTGCGTGCATGCGTGTCTGTGGACCCTGCTGCCTGGGCGTCTTGCAGCAGGGCCATGGCAGTCATCACGGTGAGTGAGGCCGTAAGAAAGGAGGCGCGTCGTCTCATCTAGGGCCTTTCCAATATAGGTCGAAACGTTCCTGTACCGGAACGATCTGCAAGGGGTTGTGTCGCGTAGGCTGACCTAAAACGCGATGTCAGGGTTGTGCACAAGGGAGCAGCCGGGCTGGGACCGGCGCTCCATTGCGACATAGAAACGATAAATGCGATTTTAAGGAAACAGAAGGTCTTTATCGCTCTCGCAACATTCTGTCATAAATCAGGCTGGTCCGTGTCAGAATCCTGTTGAGAGCGAGACAACACCCGCAAAGCCGCCACCGACAAAATAGGTCGGTGCCCGCCCCGCAATTGTTGTCCCGTATACGCCCCGTGTCGGGTTTCGATTGAGGCCCACGCCATTGACCCCTGACAGATATCCCGATCGCCCAAGATTGATCAGGTTGAGTTGCAGTTGCGGCGTTTTGAGGCGCTGGCTGCTCTGCAGCCGGTAGCCGAGCGAGAGATTTGCACTCGCGAAACCGGGAATCCTCTCGTCGTTCATGAAGGTCGAATAGGTCGGGCCGACATAACGTCCATTGAACAGCCCGAAGAATGTGCCATCGTCATAGGAAAGACCGAGGCCGCCGGAAAATTCTGGTGTACGGACCGGTCTTTTGCCGGCAGTCGGCAGGTAATCGCTCCCAGAGCGAATATTGTTGTCGATGGTCGCATGAATGTACTGGCCAGACAGATAAGGGCTGAGGCCATGCCACGGCCTCAAACCAAGCTCGAATTGGGCACCGCGCGCAGTCTGACCACCGCCATTGATCGACTCTGTCGTCATCACGCCATTCAAAGGCGTGGTGGTGGTGACCTGACGATTGGTGAAGTTATAGTTGAAGAAGGCAAGCGACAGGTTGACGAGGCCGGTATGGCGATAGCCGATCTCCTCGCCGATTGAATATTCCGGTCGTGTATCGGAGGATGCGCTGCGGGTCTGTTGACCGCTCGTCAGACTGAAGCGATCCTGATAGCTCGAAATGCCTGACGGTGCTCTGAAGCCGGTCGTACCATTCAGATAGACCTGGTCACGAGGCGACAGGCGGAATGCCGCGCAGACCTGGGGCAGGGGCGAGACATAGCTTGTCCCGTTTCGATAGCGTGCGCCTGGCAGGAGATTGGTGACCGAGCGCGACACCATAACGACACGCAGACCGGCCGTGATTGTGAGACGATCATGCAGGAGGCGTATGCGATCGGTGAGAGATAGCGCATTGATCTGCTGCATGAGCCGCGCGTCATAGGACGAGAGCGGCGCGCCACTGGCTGTGAGGATCGGATAATCCCCCCATTGGTTGGAGACGCCACCCTGCGCGTTGGGCAGAACATAGCGCGAGAGGCTCGAGAAATCGTAATAGGAGTGCCAGTAGCTCAGTGACAGCCGATTAGGGCCCGTCTCATAGTGTAGCGCGCTGTTCAGCCCTGAGTGAGATTGGTGATAGGCATCTGTCGCAACCGAAACAAAACTGGCGCCTAGAGTGGCTGGAACCTGCAAGCCCCCTGCAGGTCTATTGCCATTATAGCTTCCCAGGCGGCTGAGCGTGGTACCGTAACTGTCATACCCCCAGACATAGATAAAATAGGGAGTCAGATCGAGGCGAAGCTGCCGTGAAAGACGCAGCGAAAGCGGCGCCGCAAGAAAGCTCTGGGCACGGGCATTCTCCTGATATCGGTAATAATTCGGATCGCCGGAGACGTAGTCAGATGTGTAGTTGAAGTCGGTACCATATTGCTTCCATTGCGCCATGGTCGGTGGACGCAGATAGGTCCCCCGCTCCCGGTTGAACGAGAAGATCAGATCAGCAGTGTTAGCCTGCCCCCATTCCTTGCTCAGACGCACATCTGTGTGGAACCGGCGCATCGGCCCTGCGCCACGCCACGGATCCGCCCCTCGATAGGAAAATGACGCAAAGCCCTTGGGGCCGTCCTGGCCGATCCGTCCTGTATCAAGCCGTACGAACTCACGGTTCAGGTTATAGGAGCCCCAGGAGCCGCCAATGTATCCGCCACGCTCCTCCGAGGGTTTGCGCATGCGCATCGAAAGCGTTCCCCCTACCGCGTTATAGAGGGGCGCATCTGTCGCGCCACTGCCCTGAGCCAGGGTGACGGAAGCAATATTTTCGTTATCGACCGTCTGGGAGGCATAGGGCACGAGAAACAGGGGCGGCGCCGCAGGCACGTTCTCAAAGAGATAGCCGATTTCGGTCTGATCCAGTCCGCGAACGGACAATCCTTGCTGCTCGTCATTCGTACCCAGTGGATCATTGCCGGAATACACCACACCCGGGAGGCTTGCGATCATGGCCAGAGGGGACAGAGTGGGCGATTGCCTGGCAATGAAATCTCGCGTCAGGCCGCTTTGAGCGCGCGGCGCAGTCTGGTTGGGCATCAGACCGCCACCCGGTGACGTACCCTTCGAACCGTCCGGATTGGCGCGCTTGTGGCGCACAACCACGACCTCATGCCGGGAAGGCTTGAGCGGTCGTGTACGCGGTGTCTCCGGGCGGGACTCTCCTGATGGTTCAACGGCATCGGCGTCGGCCCGGTCGGGGAATGCAGTCAAGGCGCAGATCAGCGGAGACAAGAGAAAGAGGGTGATGCGTGTCATGGCTTGGGTCCGGCGCGGCTTTGTGTCCCGCCCGGGATAGGGAGTCTGTCATTCTGTGTAAAATGATACATTATAACAAAAAATGGCTGTCTGAATGAGGCTCTCCGACTGAGAGATCAGTCGAGGAGGAGTGCTGCGGGGTCTTGCGACGCCATGCAGGCTTAGACGTTCGGCAGTCCGACAGAGGATATCTGGGTCCCGACCCTCGTCACATGGTCAGGTCTTGCGCATTCCAGCTCGATGGTGATGACGAATTTCTGGCCATTTGGTCCGATCGGGACGCGCGGTTCAGGCGCACTGACCCTCTTTTCCGGATCGAAAAACCGTGGTGGCGTACCGCGAAGCCTGGTCAGGTCATTTCTTCCATTCATCGTGGTATATTTACATACTGACTGAAACGAAGGGAAAACCTAGATATATCCTTATAAGTCCACGATTCTATATTTCGATATGCAAACACGATTTCGTATATTGGCGATAATTAACCAATCATGTCAAAAAATTGCTGCCATGTCATGCGAACGATTCTCACTCTTAACGAGTCCAGGTTTATGACAAGCACTCTTCGACCAAGGCGGCGTAAGACCGCCCGGAAGTTCAGGGCCCGCGCCCTGTTCCTAGGCATCGGCATGGGGGGGCTTGCGCTTCCATTCGAGGCGCGCGCCGTACCGCCACCCGTCAATCTTGGCAACGCAGCGGGAGCAAGCGACGATGCCTCCTCAGGTGTTTTCGGATTTTTGTCCAATTGGCGCCGTACCTCCAATCTTCTCGGCAATATGTGGGGGCTCAGGCCGGAGCTCGGCAAATACGGCGCGGTGCTGGCTATTCAGGAAACGTCGGAGGTTTTCGGCAATCCGACCGGAGGGAGCCATCGCGGGGCAGGGTATAACGGACTGACCGTGGCCGTGCTCCAGGTCGACACCCAGCGTGCCATGGGCTGGTATGGTGGTACTTTTAATGTCAGCATGGAGCAGATACACGGCCGCGCCTTTAGCGCCGATAACCTCATGGCGCTTCAGACCGTGAGCGGGATTGAGGCCGATCGCGCGACGCGCCTCTGGGAGCTCTGGTTCGACCAGAAATTCCTCGATCAGCAGAAGCTCGATATCAAGATCGGCCAGCAGAGCCTCGATCAGGAATACATGATCAGCTCGAACGCGCTTGTATTTGCGAACACCATGTTTGGTTGGCCCATGCTTCCATCGGCGGATCTTCCCGGTGGTGGTCCGGCCTATCCGCTTTCGGCGCTGGGCGTCCGGGGAAAGTACTGGCTGGCCACGCCCCTCTATCTTCTTGGCGGTGTCTATAGCGGCAGCCCCACCCGGCATCGCGACGGGGACCCGCAAATGGCCAACCCCTCCGGCACGAGCTTCCCGCTCAATCGGGGGGTGCTCGCCATTGCGGAGCTGCAATATGTCTATCCGGCGCTCGGGGCGATGGTCTCCCCTGACGAGGTCCAACCGCTTTCGCATGTCTACCGTATCGGCGGATGGTATGATTCCGAGCCTTTCGCCGATCAGTTCTGGGACAATAGCGGTATTCCCCTTGCTTCACCCAACAGCAACGGCACCGCAATGACTCACAGAGGGGCGTTCAGTTTTTATGCCGTGATGGATCAGATGATCTGGCGCAGCCATACCGATCCCAATCGGACAATCAGTATTTTCGGGCGCGCCATGGGGGCACCGCAAACCGATCGCGTGCCCATTGATTTCTCGCTCAATTTTGGCCTGACGTTCAACGATCCGCTTCCGTACCGCACTGATGATACCTTCGGTATCGGCATGGGCTACACCCATGTCAGCGGCGCCCTGGCCAATTATGACCGCGCTGTGCGTCGCTATTCGGGCGCATATTCGCCCGCGCAGGGCGGCGAGACCTATGTCGAGGTCACGTATCAGTACCAGTTCACGGGCTGGATGCAGTGGCAGCCCGACTTCCAGTACGTTTTCAACCCGGGGGGCGGCATTCCCAACCCGTCTCACCCTGACCGGCGCCTGCGTGACGAACTCGTCTTCGGGTTCCGTACCAATATCGCGCTGTGAGAAGAACCATGTCCTTCAAATTCCGCAATGCTGCCCTCGCCGCATGCTCCCTTGTCGCCTTCTCTCTGCCCGCCCATGCCCAGAACAAAGGCTTTCTGGAGACGTTGCATCGCCATACGACACTGGCCTCGACCAGCCCAGGCAATGGAGATCTCAATCCCTATGCCGTGGTGGTCGTCCCACAGGACATGGGCGTGCTGAAGAAGGACGAGGTTCTCGTCACGAATTTCAACAATATCAGTAACCTGCAGGGTACGGGCACAACGATTGTTGCCTACTCACCTGTGACGGGCAATGCGCGGCTCTTCGCCAATCTGCCGCGTAATCTGGCTGCCTGTCCTGGCGGGGTAGGGCTGACCACAGCCCTCGCCATCCTGAAATCAGGATGGATCATCGTCGGAAGTGCACCCAGCAAGGATGGCACGACCACGACCAAGGGCGATGGCTGCCTGATCGTGCTCGATGCGAATGGCAAATACACGACCACCTGGAAAGGTCCTCTGATCAATGCGCCCTGGGGGGACATTGCGAGCGTCGATAAGGGAGACAATGCGACCCTGTTCATTTCCATGACCGGGTTCGATCTTCCCGGACCGAATGTTGTGGACCCGCAGACGCATTACCCGCCCATCCTGCACAAAGCGACCGTATTGCGCCTTGAACTCAGCATTCCCGAAGGCGGTCCGCCGCAACTTGAAAGCCAGACCGTGATCGCGAGCGGCTTCTCCGCCCGCGCAGATCGAGACAACTTCCTGTTCGGCCCGACCGGCCTCGCGCTTGACGATGACGGCACACTCTATGTCACCGACGGCTACGACAATGAGGTGACCGCGATCGATGACGCTCTCACGCGCACGGATCCGGTAACTCGCAAGGATGATGCCGTAGGACGGATCATTACCAAGGGGGGCCTGTTGAACTGGCCTCTCGCCATGATCTGGGTGCCGGGCCACCATCTTCTGGTCGCCAATGGCCGCAACGGTCAGGTGGTCGAGATCGATCCTGCTACCAAGAAGCAGATCTACGCGCAGTGGGTCGACGCGGATCAGGCGCAGCAGCCGCCGGGGAATGGCGACCTCTTCGGTCTGGCGATGACGCCGGACCGCAAGAGTTTCTATTACGTCGAAGACGACATGAACACGTTGAATGTGAGCCAGCCATGACACATTCCAATTCCGGACTTCGCCTTGGCAGGCGGGGATTCCTGGCGACCACCGCTGCTGCCGGTGGGGTGGCGGCGAGCGCCGATCAGGTCTTTGCGATCGAGAGCCCGGCGCTTCATCAGCCCGGGATCATCACAGCGCAACAGCCCTGCGCCTATTTCATTACCTTCGATCTCGCGACGACAAAACGCGACGAGGTCGTTGCATTGCTGCGGCGCTGGACAGAGGCCGCGGACGCGCTGATGGCCGGCGTTTCGGTCCATGGTCTCGCGGATTCCGGCGAGATCGACGGGTTGAAGGATCGTGATCTCACGATCACCATCGGGTTCGGCCCCGGCCTTTTCCAGAAAGATGGCAAGGATCGCTACGGTCTCAATACTCATCGACCGGAGGCGTTGGCCGATCTGCCGCGCTTTACCGGCGATCAGCTCGTTCCGGCTCGTACGGGGGGTGATCTCTGCATCCAGTGCTGCGCCAATGATCCGCAAACCACGCTTCATGCTTCACGCGCGCTGACGCGGCTTGCCTATGGCGTGGCCGATCCGCGCTGGGCTCAGGCGGGTTTTCTGCCGAGTTTCGGAAAGGGCAAGACGCCACGCAACCTGATGGGGTTCAAGGATGGCACCATCAACCCCGATAGCCAGAACCCTCAATCTGCCGGTCGCTATATCTGGGCAGCGGATACGGACCTGCCCTGGATGCAGGGTGGAAGCTATCTGGTTTCGCGCATCATCCGGATCGCCCTTGAGCATTGGGACAGAACCCCGGTCAGCTTCCAGGAAGAGACGATGGGGCGTGAAAAACAGAGCGGTGCACCGATTGGCGGGCACGATGAGTTCGAGCCGTTGACCCTTGCCCAGAAGGATCATGACGGTAATCCTGTCACGGCACAGAACTCCCACGCCAGACTGGCTGCGCCCGAGGAGAACGGGGGCGCCCAGATCCTCAGACGGGCCTATTCCTATGATAACGGCCTGAGCTTCACGGCCGAGCGTTGGCCGCCATGGCGCCAGGGCATGGAGATGGATGCTGGGTTGCTTTTCATGAGCTGGCAGCAGGACCCCAGGACGGGGTTCACGCGCATCTTCGAGCGCATGTCGAAATTCGACATGATGAATCAGTATACCACCCATATCGGCGGGGGCTTGTTTGCCTGTCCCGGTCGCAGGAAAGGCGGTTATATCGGTCAGGCGCTTTTCGAGGCATGAGGCCGCGAGTTGGGGGGCGGGTGCACTCTGATCCAGTTCCGCCAGGCCGAGAAGGCTTTTGCCCTGTAATTCCAGAGTAATGAAGTCCGTTTTTATTACTCTGGACGCCTGAAGCCTTGGGTTGTAACCCCTGTCGGGCAGGTGCGGGGCATACAGGGAGCGGGTCCATTCAGGCGTCGAGGCAACATCGGGATGAAAGAGGGGCGAGATGGCCCATCTTGCGTCTTGCTGTGGCCGGTCTCGTTCTCGTTGCTTTCGCGCTTTCTCTGACACTTCAGACTCTCGCCGCGCCTGAGGAGACACCCCGGGCCGAGATCGAGCGTCTGATTGGTGTGGATATCGCTCCCGCGATGAGTATGCCGGACTGCGAAGGCATGCCCGACATGGTCATGCCTGGCAAAACGGGCGGGGCGCAAAAGGGTCATCATCATGATGCCGCCTGCGCCCTTTGTCCTCTGCTCCAATTGGGCGTCTTCATCCTCGGCAGTTCTGTGTTTCTGGCTTTCGCCACAAGCATCACGCTTGAGCGCCGATTCAGGCTGCCGCTCTGCCGGGCTCCGCCCCATCTCAGATGGTGCCTGCCTCCCTCCCACGCGCCACCTCTGCCCCGAATCTGATTTGACGCTTCCGTGCGGCGTCGTGACCTACCTTGGGTTGGTCGCAGGCGCACACGGATCACGCTTACGATCCAGTCCGGGAATTGACCCATGATCCTGCCCCCGTCCGGCAGAGCCAGAACGCGCGCGCTGCGCGTGCTCGGTTGCACCTCCGTTATCGCTTTGCTCTGTGCCTTCGACGCCCGCGCCGAGAGCCAATCGAAAACCCCTCCGGCCCCCGATGACGACAAGCCTGTAGAATATCTTCAGGTCCAGGGCATAAGGCGCACCGCCATCCATTCGGCTGATACCGCCACACTACTTAAGGGATCGCTCGGTTACAGCCTCTATTCAGCTGGAGGCGTCTCTGCGCTACCCGTACTCAACGGGATGGCGGATGACCGTGTGGCGACGATCGTCGATGGCATGCGCATCGCTTCGGCCTGTCCCAATCACATGAATCCCGCGATGTCCTATATCGACCCGGATAGCGTGGCCTCGGCAGAGGCGATTGCCGGTGTGACCCCAGTCAGTATCGGTGGAGACAGCACGGGGGGAACAGTCAGGATCGAGCGTCGGGACCCGCTTTTTGCGAAATCGGGCAAGGTCCTGATCACAGGACATGTGCGCGGCGATTACCGCAGCAATGGCGGCGGGTCGGGCGCTTCGGGCACAGTGACGGTCGCCAATGACACACTTAGCCTCCGCTATACCGGCTCGTACAGCCATGCCAGCAATTACCATACGGGTGGTGATGGGCGTCAGGTGCGCTCCACAAGCTATCTCTCGTTCAATCACGCTGTGACGGCCGGACTGAAGAAGGACAATCACCTGTTGGCACTGACCTTTGGTCAGCAAGACATCCCATATGAGGGTTTCCCAAATCAGTATATGGATATGACCAATAACCGATCCACCTTCGTCAACGGCAAGTACCGGGGCGAATTCGAGTGGGCGACCCTCGATGTCCGCGGCTTCTGGCAACGCGTCGATCATGTCATGAACATGATGAATGACAAGGGCGGCCATAGCGCCACCACCGGGATGCCCATGAACACGGACGCCCGAACCGCTGGCTATGCGATTGATCTGACGATCCCAATATCCACACGGCATTCCGTCAAGATCGGGAGCGGCTATGACCATAACGGACTCAATGACTGGTGGCCTCCCTTAATCGGAAGCATGATGATGGGGCCCAATACGTTCCACAACATCAATAACGGGCATCGGAACAGGCTGGGTCACTACATTGAGTGGAACGCACAATGGACGAGCCGCTTCTTCACGCAGCTTGGCCTGCGCAATGATCTCATCATGATGAACACCGGCAAGGTCGCGCCGTACTCCTGGACAGGTATGATGCAGATGGCCGATATCATGGCGGCGAAACAATTCAACGCCGCATCACGCGGGCGCACGGACACGAATTTCGATGTCACCGCGACCGGACGCTATCATGCCCTGGACAGCCTCATGATCGAGGGAGGCTACGCGCGCAAGACGCGCTCGCCCAATCTCTACGAACGTTATGCCTGGGGCATGGGCACCATGGCCACGCGCATGATCGGTTGGTTCGGCGATGGCAATGGTTATGTCGGCAATCTTGATCTAAGGCCCGAAATTGCTAACACGGCAAGTGTGACAATCACATGGCATGATCCGAAGGGGGAGGGGTGGCGACTCCGGTTGCAGCCCTTCTACACCTACACGGAGGGTTACATAAACGTCATCCCGCTTGCCCGATTCAGCAACGGCCTCTCGAAACTGCAATTCGTCAATCACTATGCCCAGAGCTATGGAATCAATGCCAATGCTCAGGCGCGACTATGGAACAGCGATCGTTTCGGCCAGGGTAAGATCGTGAGCACGTTCAGCTGGGTGCGCGGCCAGGACATGGAAACGCATACGGGTCTTTATCATCAGATGCCCACCAACGGCACGATAGGCCTGCGCGAGACCTGGCAGAACTGGGCCGGGAGGGTCGATGTCACGCTAGTGAAACGCAAATCCACGGTGGATCGGATACGCAATGAGCCCCGTACACCCGGCTACGCGCTTCTTGGACTGGGCGGGAGCTATCGCTGGCGTAAATACACCCTGGATGCGAGCATCGAGAACGTACTGAACCAGAAATACTATCTTCCCCTCGGCGGACTATCCCTCGGTGATTTTCGCCAGACCAATATCCTCGCTCCTCTCGCGGGGCTTGGACGCTCATTCAACCTGAGCCTGAACGCCGCTTTCTGATCCTGCCTTTCTGGGAGGACACGCCTCCTCCGGTCCCGGGGCCGGAGGAGGGTGGAACAGGACCGAGCCATCAGCCCGGGTCTCCGCCAGCGCGTTTGTCTTGGCGCGGAGGCCTCGATGGGCTACGCCCCGCCCATGCTCGATGTCAAAATATCTGGTGAAACTGTCGCTCCAGCCAAAATCAGCGAAGAGATGAATCCCGTGTCGGACCGTCGTCCTCCGGACAAAGTAACGCCCATGCCGGTCCATGCGATGCTGATACTGGCCATGGCGGCGTTCGTGACACTCTTGACCGAAATCATGCCAGCGGGATTGCTCTCATCCATCTCGGCGGGTCTTGGCGTGTCTCAGGCCGTCGGGGGGCAGTTCATCACGGCCTTTGCCTTCGGTGCGCTCGCGGCAGCGCTTCCTTCGGCTGCCTTTACTCACCGTATGCGTCGTAAAAAACTTCTGCTCTTCGGGCTCATCGGCTTCACGCTGGTCAATGCCGCCAACGCGCTTGTCAGTGACTTTCCCTTGGCACTCATGATCCGCTTTCTCGCCGGGTGCTTCGGCGGTCTGGTATGGGCCATGTTTGCGGGCTATGCCACACGTCTGGCACCACCCGCGCAGCGCGGACGGGCGATTGCCCTTGCAGGCTCAGGCGTGACACTGGCCATGGTTCTCGGCGCACCGCTGAGCGCCCTCCTGGGTCAAGTGATCGGCTGGCGCGGGACATTCGGTGCGCTTGCTATGTTGAATGCTATGCTGACTATCTGGGCGATCATGATCCTCCCCGATGCACCAGGAAGCGACCAGGAAGGGCGTTTCGCGATCATCCCCACGCTCAGGCTGCCCGGGGTTGCGGCCAATCTTACGCTGATCTTCAGCTTCGTTGCAGCGCATAGCCTGCTTTACGTGTATATCGAGCCGCTGCTGGGACCGTCCGGTCTGTCCCAGCGCGTCGATGCGCTGCTGCTGTTGTTCGGTGCAGGTTCTGTTGTCGGCCTGTTTGCCACGGGTATTTTGATTGACCATCACCTGTCGCGCCTGACATCGCTGAGCATCGCGCTGTTCGCGGTGGCTGCCATGGCGTTGGCTCTGGGGCTGGCTCACATCTCCCTGGTATTGCCTGCCATCATCTGCTGGGGTCTGACCACTGGCGGCTTTGCCGCTCTCACCCAGAGTGCGATGGCACAGGTGAGCGGGCGGCTTATCGATGTCGCGCAGGCCATGGCGACCACCGCCTGGAATCTCGCTGTCTCAACAGGGGGATTGCTCGGCGGCGCGCTTCTGACGCATGCCTCGATCGGCAGCTTGCCGTGGATGGCGTTGTTGCTGCTTCTGCTCGGGCTAGCTGCCTTCGTCAGGGGGCTGCGCCCCCTGATCAGATAGCGCGTTCTCCACAGCACCGCTGGGGCGGGCAAAACGCCCTTGCTGCCTCGGGAGACATCGGTCGGGCGGGAATGGCGCCCAGCCTCAGGAGTGTTCCCTATGGGTGAGTTGCCAATGCAGGCGTTTCCGATGAAGCGTTCTGACGCTCAACGTTACGACGCTGACCAGAAAAATCGTTATTCCCAGACTGATCGCCAGCGATTCAAGATCTGTCATGGCGTAGTGCTGATGTAATGGACCCCACCATCTCATTGTGCGATCTCCCCTTCCTGTCGGTGTCGCCGGAGCCCGCCTCATCTGGCTCTTCAGGGCCCTTGATGTGCGGGTGATCCAAGCGACACAAGGAAAGTGCGCCCCTACGAAACGAATTTCAATATTTGAATTAATCCATCATTATCACGGTATCGATACTTTGATCTAGATCAATATTCATATTTTTGGCGCCATTCCAAGTAACGCGATGATGTTTGTTTTTGAACGGGTAATGTGACGCTGTGAGGGCGGAATGCGATGGACGCGTTTCGCCGTGCTGGGAGCGATTGGGCGAGTGGGCGCGTCGTGCGGACTGCGACAGGCCGATCCCGCGCTGTATTGAAACTCGCAGGAACACTGTGACGCTCGGCCTACGCCGCGCTTCCATGTATCGACCAAGCGCCGGGGGCCATAGACGCCGATCAAAGCGAGAGGCAAAGGAAGGGCCATACAAGGAAGGAAGCCTGCCTGAGGGAGACGTCCACACCTAACCCAGAGGCATACCCAGTCTTGCGCCATCGAAGACCGACGCGTCAGGACGTCGGGTCATTGGAGCGGCGCTTCCGGCGATCCTGTTCAAGTCATCCGAGCGTGCGCCGGGTATACTATGTTCGTCAGTGGGCGGAAAACAAAAGGGGAGGCGCTGTTGCGCACTCCCCTCGAACCCTATGGCAGCGTGCCAGAGCGTCCAGTCGTAATCAGTTCTTGGTCCAGCCGCTCAGAACAGCGTCCTTGACCGATTGCGGCAGCGGTACATAGTCCAGCTTGACAGCGTCCGGGTTGCCGTTCTTCAGCGCGTAGCTGAAGAAATCCTTCACAGCCTTGCCCTGCGCTGCATCCTTCGGATCGGTCGGAACCAGAACGAAGGTGGCGCTCATGATCGGCCATGCATTGGCACCGGCGATGTCGAGCAGATCGACTGCAAAGCGATCGGCATGCGCCCAGTCGGCATGGGAGGCAGAAGCTGCGAACGAGGCGGCATCGGGCTTGATGAATGCACCGTCGTGATCACGCAGCTGAGCCATGTTCAGGTGATTGCGGCTGGCATAGGCATATTCGACATAGCCGATGCCACCTTCAGATTCCTTGACTCCGGCAGCCACACCGTCATTGCCACGCGCGCCTGCACCACCAGCCCAGGCGATGGAGGTGCCTGCACCGAATTTCTGCTTCCAGCCAGCCGACACCTTCGAGAGGTACGAGGTGAAGACAAAGCTGGTGCCCGAGGCATCGGCGCGATGGATCGGCGCAACGTCTGAGTCAGGCAGCTTCAGGCCCGGGTTCAGCGCCGCGATGCGCGGGTCATTCCACGTTGAGATCGTGCCGTCATACAGACCTGCGATGGTCGGGCCATCGAGCTTCAGCATGCCGGGGGCGATGCCGGGCACATTCACGATCACCACGATACCGCCCATCACGGTCGGGAACTGGTAAAGCTTGTTGCTGTCCAGCTTGGCGGCTTCCATCGGCTTGTCGGAGGCGCCGAAATCGACCGTGCGGGCGATTGCCTGGTTCTGACCTGCGCCCGAACCGACGCTTTGATAATTGATGGACGTGCCGATGGCCTTCTGTGCAGTCTCGCCCCAGGCACCATAGATCGGCGCAGCGAAGCTCGACCCGGCACCGGTGATGGTCGCGGCATGAGAGACACCGCAGGACAGGGCCAGGGAGAGAGAAAGAGCACCGAAAATTCGGGTAAGACGCATTGTTTGACCTCTATAGATCGAGATGACGGCTCGTTCTATCTGCGCCAGCAACAGGAAGATACAAATATAAGATGATAGTTTTATGAAACAACTACCGGGCGTACAGTGAGTCGGAGCCTTCGTATCGGCCCGGCAGGACGTGACCCCGGATGGGCTCGGAATTCGAAATATCTCCACCATCTACAAACGCAAAACGCCCCTCCGGAGAGGGGCGTGGCTGTATGAAGAGCAGAGACGGCTTCTGCATCCAATCAGAAGCTGACCCCAGTCTCCAGATCGATCAGGAGGGCGTTCTTGTAGCGATTGGTCCCGCCAGGATGCCAGATATACTGTAAACCGGGCCGGATCGTCAGCCACGGGGCAGGGCGCCAGCCATAGTTGATTTCGCCCGAATGCTCGCCGCTCGGCTTGAGCAACCCGGTATCTTGGGTCTGCACGGACTGAAGGGCACCGACATAGGCTCCGAGCTTCGGGTTCACGAAGTTGAATTTGCCGCCGATGCTGATCGTGTCGTTCGGGCGGTTCCAGAACGTGCCCTTGCGCACAACACCCCAGGTGATGAAGTACGGTGCGATTGCCGTACGCGGGTCACCCCAGGTGAAGGACATGAAAGCCACCGTCGAACGCGTCGGGTCGCTTTTGTCGCGCTGCAGCATCTGGTCGGCCATGAACCAGCCGCCGTAACGCCCACGCACCTTGTCGATGGGCAGATTGCCCAGCACGCTGGTCGGAAGCTCGAACCCGGCAAGCTGTGCGTAAACGTTCTTGACCTCGGACGTATCCCAGTAGCCGCCGATCTTCACATTGGTCGGCAGGCGGCCCTTGCTGTCCGTGCCACCAAAATGCCAGCCCAGCTGGAAGGGGAGATAGGCCCCGGTCGAGCCGTGCAGCCACATCTTCCAGGCATATCCCGTGTTCGAAATTGTCGGGTCGACGTTATAGATACCGGCCGAGACCAGCATGCGTTCGTCTCCGAACGGGAAGAGCTTCAGGAATGCTCCTGGATGCGCCGTTGGATAGTATCCGTAGCCGGAGTTGCTTGCCAGTGCCTGGGGCATACCGCAGATCGCGTTTGATTCGAACTGGCAGTAAAGATTCATGCCCCAATGCATGGTCGACTGGCCGAAATCGTTTTCGGTATTGATCCAGCCGATTTCGGTATCGGCGTAACGGTTCCACTGCATCTCCCATGAGAGGCGTGTGAAGCGGATCGTTTCGCCAGACCCGAAGATTTCCTGCGGGCTGTTCAGTGCCGGGAGCTGCTGGCCGATGCCCAGACCCGCACGTTCGGTCAGAAGCACGTGGAACATACCGTAATTATGGCCGGTCAACTGGGCGAGATTGACGTCGGCACCGATCGCTACTTCATGCGCATAGCGCACGGTTTGCGCGCGTCCACCGGTCGGGTTACCCGCACTATCCTGAAGATAATGTCCCTGGGGCGTGATGCCCATGTTCTGCAACCGCGTGCGCAGACCGCCCCAGTCACCCGTCATGGTGGGTTGCTTCAGCCAGTCGGAAAAGCTCGCGGGAAACAGGGCCTCATCGCCCGGAACCGGGACTATCGGATGGCGCACCGTGCCGAGGGAAGGCTGGGTACGATCATAGGGGCTGCCGTAAAGGTTGGGCGGGTTATCCGCTCCCTTGCCAGCGTGATTCTGCGTTGCGGTTTCCTTCAGCATCGGGTCGAGCGTGGCGGTCGTCTGATCGCTGGGGCTGGCTTTCTGACTCTGGCTTTGTGCAGCGGCCTGCGAGACGAGGAAGCAGCTTCCCAGAATGGTGCCTGCGGCCCAGAGGGAGAGGAACGTCCCGGTCTTCGAAACAGGCATGATGGCACGAACTCGTTGCTGTGACAGGAAGCGGTGTTGGGAACCGCAGGCACTCCCTATCAATATTTCATATCATGACAAGCATCTTGACGCGTTCGCATCAAAACTCACGATATGGGTCGAGCCAGTGTTGTTTTGCCGCCACACAGACGCGTGATCGGACCGCGCAAACCAGCTGTCAGCGCCATGTTGCCCGATTTCGCAGACAGATACCTCCGAGGTGCAGGAGGCTGTGATTTCCTCCTTTCCCCGGACACCCTGAGTGCGTCGTCCTCCATGAATCAGCCCCTTGCGAAATCCGCGCGGGGGAAGTTTCGCTAGAACCAGCTCCTGATACCGAAGCTGAGCCTTGCACGGCCTGCCGCTTCATCACGCTGACGCGCAAAGCGCCGTGCCTGATCGAAGTAGCCGTCATAGGTCAGAGCGATATAGGGAGCGAATTTGCGCCATATCTCGTAGCGCAACCGAAGCCCCGTATCGATATCCGAAAAACCGGCACCGCTCCCTCGTGCCATATCGGCCTTGGAATAAATGTTCAGTTCGACCTGGGGTTGCAGGATCAGACGGTTGGTAATGGCGATGTCATAGGATCCCTCGAACCGCCCCGCAAAACGTCCCTGATCGCTCACATAAGCTGTGGCCTGGACCTCGAACTGGTAAAGCGCAAGCCCCTGCAGTCCGAATGCGCCCCAGGTCCGTGTTGGTCCGCTATCGAGATCAACGCGTACGCCGCCCTGTACGTCGAAATAGGTTGAGATCGAGCGGCTGTAGAGGAGCTCCTGGTCGCCATCATCCATACGGCCTTTGGTAACCGTTCCCTCCGAGCGAAGCCACAGGCGGTTGTAGTCACCACCGACCCAGGCCTCGCCATCCCAGCGAAAACTCGACTCTGCGCCGGCCAGTCTGCCCTCGAATTGATTGAGCAGGCCATGCACCCATATGCCCTGGTCCATGACGGGCATGACACCGTCAATGTAGCTCGGCATTGGCGCGGCGACCGATGAGGCCTCCGTCGCCGGGGCGGCCGAGCCAGATGCGGCGTAGCCGGTGAAGAGCCCGGTGATGACCATGCTTGTGAAAATGCGCCTCATGACACCACCACCGTACGGAACATCCCCAGATGCATGTGATAGATAAGGTGGCAATGCAGCGCCCACATGCCCGGTGTATCGGCGGTAACCAGATAGCTGAGGGTCGATCCCGGCTGGGAAATGATTGTATGCTTGTTGGGACGATGGCTCCCCTGACCGTTCTCCAGTTCGCTCCAGAAGCCATGCAGATGGATCGGGTGCTCCATCATGGTATCGTTGATCAGCGTTATCCTTACCCGCTCATTCAGGCGAAGCATGATTGGTGGCGCTTCGGAGAACTTCTTGGCATCGAAGCCCCAGATGTAGCGCTGCATGTTCCCGGTCAGATGCAAAATGATTTCGCGGCTTGGCGGTCTCTGATCCGGCGCGGGAGTGAGACCGCGCAGCATGGCGTAGCTTAGAACGCGTCGTCCATTATCTTCCAGACCGTCACCGGCTTCGTTCAGACGGTTGACAGGGTGCATCGCGACATTCTGGTTTTCTACATTGCGGGGTGGCGGGCCTGGATCGTCTTTCACGATGGGGGGCTGTTGGGCGGGGGGGGCTTGGGTGCTTGACGCCGTATCCGCGGGGTGTTCCATGCCGCTCATGCCGCTCATGCCGCTCATGCCGCTCATGCCGCTCATGCCGCTCATGCCGCTCATGCCGCTCATGGTTTTACCGCCCGGCATCGTGCGTCCCATTCCCATGTCCACCATGGTCCTCACCGGGCGCGGATCCATGGGGGGCACAGGTCCCGTCATCCCGATCCGCGGTGCCAGCGTGCCGCGCGCATAGCCGGTGCGGTCTTCGGACTGGATGAAAATGGTCCAGGCGCGTTCGTCGGTTGGCTGCACGATCAGGTCGTAAGTCTCGGCAGGACCGATGCGGAATTCATCGATCTTCACCGGCTCGACATCCTGCCCATCTGCCGCCACTACCGAAAAACTCAGGCCGGGAATGCGGAAGTCGAAGAGCGTCATTGCGGAGGCATTGATGATACGCAGCCGGACACGTTCGCCGGGCGTGAACACACCGGTCCAATTGGCGTCGGGCGTCTGGCCGTTGATCAGATAGGAGTAGATGACCCCGCTGACGTCGGAGATGTCGGTTGCGGACATGCGCATGCGCGACCACATCAGCCGGTTCGTCACGGCCTTATTCAGACCCTGCTTGCGGGCATCGTGAAACAATGAGACCAGCGTGCGCTGGCGGAAATTATAGTAATCGTCCTGCTGCTTCAGATTGCTCACGATGTCATGGGGTGCGACATCGCTCCAGTCCGATAACACCATGACGTAGTCGCGCTCGAAGCGTCTTGGATCAGACGTGGCCGGGTCGATCACCAGGGCGCCGAAGAGCCCCTGCGCCTCCTGCATGCCGGAATGACTGTGGTACCAATATGTGCCGGACTGGCGAAGCGAGAAGCGATAAGTGAAAGAGGACCGCGCCGGAATCCCTGCAAAACTGATCCCGGGTACGCCATCCATGGCGGCAGGCAGACGTATACCATGCCAGTGAATCGATGTTGGCTCGTCAAGATGATTCATGACCTCGATCTCCACGGTATCGCCTTCACGCCACCGAAGAGTGGGGGCAGGGGCGCTGCCATTGACAGCGAAGGCGTGTCCGGTCCGGTCACCAACCGTCCAAGGACGCGTGTCGATATCGAGCCTGATTCTTGATACTGCCACGGGCGGGATGTCTGACGGGCCGGGCGACCCGGGAGCCGCGTGGGCCGGGAGGGCGGGCAGCACACCGATGCCGGCGCAACCGGTCACGAAGCGACGCCTCGACAGTCCCGCACCACGGCGAGAGAGCATGGTCATGAAAGGTATCCTGAACAGATTTGAAACGGAGAGCCCGATCCCGTGGAGTCAGAACAGACTACGCGAAGGGCGACGTATCAGAAGTTCAGCGATCCTCTTGGAGGCCGTAGATCGGGGGGAGCCTGCTGTCCGGTCAGGAAGACGGCGTAAGGCGAGGCATAGGCGGCAACCATCATGCGCGGGCGCGGGGCAAGATAAATGCTGTGCGGTAGGGCCAGGCCCGACAGGCAGGTCTGGGAAACCATGCACGTGCCGCAATCATGCGTATGACCACTTCCATGAGCAGGTGACGCGGGGCGATCCATGCATCCTGTCTCCCCCATCGTCGCGCATCCCTGATGACCATGAGGATGCGCGCTCGCCTGCCCGGGCAGGAACCCACGCAATGCAATCAGGCACGTCACGAACAGGACGGTCAGTAATGAACGGCGAAGCCGGGCCATGGGTCCTCAAACTGGGAAGAGTACAATATCCTACGCAGCGCCGCGAGTTGATTGCAACCTGTATCGTCCCTACCTAGTTCATCATCAGCGTCAAACAGGAGATCTCAAATGGTCAACACGATGGAATTCAAGGTCGATGGCATGTCCTGCAGCGGTTGTTCGAGCCGTCTCGAGAAATCTCTGGGCGAAATTCCCGGTTTGACTGCGGTAACTGCAAGCCACGAGACAGGAGCCGTTCGTGTTACAACCAGCGATGTTGCCCTTCCGCGCAGTGCCGTCGAGACTGTTATCGAGGAAACAGGCTTCGATGTGGTGCGTGGCTGAGCCATTGCATTAGCAACGATCGATCGGGCATTAGCGGCATCGCTATCAACCGCTGGGTGGAGTGACGAGCGCCGCGCTACGGGATGCAGTATCCATCCCCGTGCGGCACGAGAATTAGAGTCTGGATACATGACACTGCGATCTTTGGATCTCGAGATCACCGGCATGAGTTGTGCAGCCTGTGCAGCACGGCTTGAGAAGCAACTCAACCGACAGGCTGGTGTCTCTGCCAGCGTCAACTTTGCGTCCTCGCGCGCCGTGATCACGCGGGGAGAGGGGGCGCCCGATCTTTCCAGTCTTGAAAAGCTTGTCGAAAAGACCGGCTTCGGTATCGCGCGCGCAGATCTGATCCTGAATATCTCCGGCATGAGTTGCGCCGCATGCTCCGCGCGGCTCGAAAAACTGCTCAATCGGCTGCCAGGCGTGAGTGCCGCGGTGAACCTGGCCAGCGAACAGGCCCATATCCAGTATATCGAGGGCATGACCGATCCCGCGGGTCTCATGGCAGCGATCGACAAAGCGGGTTTCGGGGCGACACTTCCAGCTGAGAGTGCCGCGTCCCCTGATAAACCAGGGCAGGGAAGAGCCTATACAGACCTCCTCCTGACGGCGCTGTTCTGCTTGCCGTTTCTCGTCGGCATGATCGCCATGGCTTTCGGGGCGCATCATCTCGTGCCTTTATGGCTCCAGGCGGTTTGCGCAACAGTCGTGCAGCTGTACTCGGCGCGTGTCTTCTATCGCAGTGCCTGGCATGCCCTGCGCTCGCGATCGGCCAATATGAATGTGCTGGTATGCCTTGGTACCAGCATTGCCTATGGTTTCAGCCTGATCGTCACTTTTTCCGGGCTCCGTCTCCCCGTATATTTCGAAGCCAGCGCCTTCGTCATTCTGCTCGTGTCGCTCGGGCGGCTGATGGAGGAGCGTGCCCGTCACAAGGCTGCGGCAAGGCTCGAAGCTCTTCTCACCCTCAAGCCAGAGACCGCCAACCGCATTGAGGGCGATAGTATCGTATCCCGGCCGGTGGCCACATTACGCATTGGCGACCTGTTCTTGGTCAGACCGGGCGAGTCCATTCCCGTCGACGGCGAGGTGACGGAGGGGGAGACCGAGATCGATGAATCCATGCTCACCGGAGAGGCGAGCCCAGTATTGCGGAAAACCGGCGATACCATATTTGCCGGAACGCTGAATACGACGGGTGTCCTGCGCGCGCGCGCCACTTCCCTGGGGAGTGACACGGCACTTGCCCGGATCGTCGCGCTCGTATCCCGCGCCCAAGGGTCCAAAGCACCGATCCAGAGACTGGCAGATCAGGTCTCTGCCGTTTTCGTGCCCGCGATCATCGCCATTGCTCTGGCGACGTTCCTGATTGGCTGGGCAGTCAGGGGCGATGCAAGCTGGGCACTTGTCTCGGCGATCTCGGTTCTCGTCATCGCTTGCCCCTGTTCCCTAGGTCTCGCCACCCCGACCGCCTTGATGGTCGGAACCGGCAAAGCAGCCTCGGCGGGCATCCTGTTCCGCAATGCCGAGGCGCTCGAGCGCCTGCATCGCCTCGACATTCTGGCGCTCGACAAGACCGGGACGATCACCACGGGTGAGCCCCGGATCGAGAATATCGTTCCCAGCGCCAGTATCTCGCGTGATGCCCTGCTCGCCACGGCCGCCGCGCTGGAGATCAATTCGGAACATCCCCTCGCCAGGGCAATCCTGCGTCAGGCGCGGGACGAAAATCTGGGCATGGATCTCGCGCTGGATCATTTCCGCGCTGTTCCTGGCAAAGGCATCGAGGCTCGGTCAGGGAGGAACATCTACCGGCTCGGCACACGGGATTATCTGACGGAGAACGGCGTCGATTGTGACCAGGTGCCCAAAGGTGAGGCGGGCATGACCGAAATCCTCGTATCCCGGGGGGAGCATTATCTCGGCGTGCTGTCGCTTTCGGATGCGCTGCGCCCGGAGGCTCCCTCGGTCATGAGATCCCTCGCGATGCAGGGGATTGAGACGATCATGCTGACCGGCGATACGGTTTCGAGCGCCCGTGCTGTGGCCTCGCGCGCCGGGATTACTCAACTCGAAGCGGCGCTTCGCCCTGAAGGCAAGGTTGCCGCAATAGAAAAACTGCGTGGGCCGGGCCGGGTCATTGGCATGGCGGGCGATGGCATCAATGACGCGCCTGCGCTTGCCTCGGCGGATATCAGCATCGCGATCGGCTCAGGTTCGGCTGCTGCTCTGGAGACGGCCGATCTGGTTCTCATGAGCGCCGATCTTCGGGCTATTCTGGATGCCCTGTCTCTATCCCGCGCGACAGTCTCCAAGATCAGGCAGAACCTTTGTTTCGCCTTCGGGTACAACATTGCAGCCATTCCTCTCGCTGCTTGCGGGTTGCTCAATCCAGCTCTCGCCGGGGGGGCAATGGCTCTCAGTTCGGTCTCGGTTGTATCGAATTCCCTGCTTCTGAACCGCTGGCGCTCCGCCCGCACCGAGCACTGATCGCACGTCCCGCCGGGCTATGGCGCGACAGGCGTCTTCCGGGCTGGGACATTCGTATCCTGCGTATCATGATGCTCGAATTCAACGATAGGCACTGTCCAATGCTCTGGATGCGTAAGCCCGCGAATGTGCGCCGTGCGATCAAAACTGGACATGTGCCCTCCAGTACAGCTCCTTGCGCGTGTGGGTGTCGCGAGCGGAAAGGCAGGTGACCACTGGCTATGTAATAATATTACCTAAATACGTTCCTAATCAGCATATAAAATCATAAAATATCGCGCGGAGGATATATATCCTGGCTCTGTGTGAGTCTGTGTTAGGGCGATGTTAAGGAATGTTGCAGGAAGACAACATAACGTCCGCAATATGACTCATTCCAACCGATCTGTAATCAAAGGTGCTTGCGCGTAGCCTGCTAGTTCTGCAACGACACAGAACCGAAACATTGTGTCTCTCTTGCTTACTTTTGGGTGATCCGCTTCATGAAGTGCCATTCGATCCTTGCCAGGATTCTCGGTGCCACCGTCCTGACCTCGTCCTGGTGCGGGGTTCCGGCTGCGATGGCTGCAACGCAGGTTCACAAGCATGCCAGTCATAAAAGCACTGCGGCCAAGCCGATGCCGGTACGTCAACAGAACGTTGCGGCCGATGGCAGCCGCGCCGCAGTCCCGACGGCAGCGCCCGCCGCGAAGCCTGCCGCGCGCGCCCGCGTGTTGACCAGCGGGGTGAGTGAAGGGGGAAGCGAGAGCATTGTCGTGACGGGGTCGATGCTGCGCAGCTCGAACAACCAGAACGCAAACCCGGTCCAGATCGTCACGGCCAAGCAGATCCAGCAGACCGCCGCAACCACGCTGGGCGATTACCTGCAGCGTCTGCCATCAATCGGCAACTCGGGCGCTTCCAACACCCAGACCAATGGCTTTGGCGGCGTTTCCTGCACGGATATCCGCAATCTCAGCTCGAAGCGTGTCCTTGTCCTGATCGATGGCAAGCGCGTGGCGCAGGACCCCGGCGCCGCCTGCGTCGATCTGAACACGATCCCCATCGAGCAGATTGCAAGTGTTGAAATCCTCAAGGACGGTGGTTCCGAGCTGTACGGCGCCGATGCTGTTTCGGGTGTGGTCAACATCAAGCTGCGCCATGACCTGACCACAGGGGGCATGACCATCCGTGGCGGCATCACCGATCAGGGGGACTCCCGCACAGGTCTGATCTCCGGCTTCAAGGGCTGGAATTTCGACCATGACAAGGGCAACATCACTCTGGCCGGGCAGTACCTGACGCAGGGCCCCGTGATGCAGCGTGACCGCGACTGGTCGCGTCTGGTTCAGGCCTCAAACGACCCTGGTGTGCCGCCCATCTACGGCTCAGGCTATACCTCGAATACGCGCGTCCTCAGCGGTCCGGGCGCCGGACTGATCTCGAATGGCGATGGCAGCACGTTCTCGCGCTATACGGCAGCAAATCGCTATAATTACGGCAATAACCAGAGCCTCACGAATTACGTGCAGAACTCGGTGCTGTCCGGCGATGCCCATTACAAGTTCAATGAGCATTTCAATCTCTATGCAAATGTTCGATACGCCCACAAGACGGCAGCGGCTTCGCTGGCGCCTTCGCCGGTGGCTGGCTCGATTTACCCCTCGCAGCTTTCCAACCCGCTGACTTTGCCGGCCAATGCGCCTTACAACCCGTTCGGCGTCGATACGGTCGTCCAGAAGCGCTACACGGATCTCGGTGATCGCCGTCAGGAATATGCGACGGATAACCTGCAGATCACGGGCGGCATGAACGGCCTGATTACCCATAACTGGTATTATGACGCGTCAATGGGTTATGGCGTGAGCCAGGCGCGTTACGATACCAACAATATGGGCAATTACCGTCATATCCTTCAGGAATACGGCATTCGCCAGCTTGACCCGACCGATGCGTCCAGCGCCGTCACCTATGATCCGACTGTCTGCCAGGCCGCAGCGGGATGCTCGTTGCAGAACCCGTTTGCGCCCATGTCGCAACAGGGCGCTTCATACGCCAAATTCAATCAGCACGATCATTCGCAATACATGATCCGTGACTTCAATCTGCGTGTGAACAACGACAAGGTTGTGCGCATGCCGTATGAGCATGGTGGCGATCTGGGTCTGGCATTCGGTCTTGAGCATCGCAGCGAACAGCTCAGCTACGCGCCCGATCCGCTCGCGGTGAATGGTGACACGACCGGCAACACCCAGTCCTACACGGGCGGCGGGTTCAATGCGACCGAGATTTATGGTGAGGCCAAGCTGCCGCTGCTGCGCGATGCATTCCTGGCGAAGGATCTGACAATCGACGCGCAGGGCCGCTGGTCGCATTACAACACCTTCGGCAACACACAGAACTGGAAAGTGGGCATCAACTGGGCGCCCATCCGCGACATCCGTTTCCGCGCAACGCTCGGTACATCCTATCGTCAGCCTAATGTGTATGAACTCTATCAGGGTCAGTCGCTTGGCTATGCCGCAGCGAATGATCCGTGCTCCGGCGCCAGCAATCCGACCGTCATTGCCAACTGCATGAAGCAGGGCATCAATCCTGCAACATTCGAAGTGGCCAATTCCGGTCAGGTTCCGGCCATCAGCGGCGGCAACGGCAATCTGCGTCCCGAAACGGGTCGCACCTATACGGTCGGCACAGTCATCACTCCGCGCTGGATTCCGAACCTTTCGGCCTCTGTGGAGTACTGGCACTACACGATCAAGAACGCCATCAGCGCGGTTTCGGCACAATACGTGCTCGATTCCTGCTATACGGGTTCAGCGCCGCAATACTGCTCCGACATCACGCGTTCGTCGAACCAGCAGATCAACTATGTCAGCACGCTCTATGACAATCTCGGCGGGCTGAAGACATCGGGCATCGATTTCGATCTGGATTATCGTATCCGCATCAATCGTGAGAACTCGATCACGCTGAGCAACAACCTGCAGCAGATCGTTTCCTATCTGCAGCAGAACGAGCCGGGCGGAAGCTGGTACAATTACGCTGGTCGCCTGTTCTTCCAGGGCTCATCGGCGGTCGGCATGCCCAACGGCATTCCTCGCGTGTCGAATTACACCACCGCGACGTGGCAGCATAACGCGTTCGCCTTCACCTATATGCTGCACTACACGGGCGGTATGGTGTGGAACGACATGTCTGAGGATCTGACACGCCAGACCGCAGGGCAATGGCGCACGCCGGGCATCTTCACCCATGACGTGACGGTGAATTACCGTTGGAACAAGTGGAACTTCGAGGCTGGTGTGAACAACATCCTCGACAAGAGGCCGCCTTTCGTGTTCGACACCGCGACAAACACGGCCAATGCCATCTATTCCAGCGCAATGATCGGCCGTTACGTGTTCATGCAGGTCAATCGCTCGTTCTGATTGCACGCTTCCCTCTCCTGCATCACGGCAGGAGAGGGAAAACGACCCGCAGTTGTTTCGCCGGGGATAAGTCTCCCTTGGAGTATCTTTCGCTCACTGCTTCTGCTCCATGTCCGGGGTCAGGATTCCTCTGCATTGTGGCGATACGTCGCCACTGCGAGAGGGGGAACGGCTATCTTACTGATTCCCCCGCCTTTCTCTTCGACGTTGATCTGTGAATGCGGAGCAATCAGTCTCAATTTCTTTTTTGGCCTGAAACAATCCGAGCGAGAGAACTGATTATCGCCGCAGGACGCGTAGATTGCCTAGACATCCACGTCGGACCGAGCGCCTTGAGCCCTGAGCCGAAAGAAGGGCGTCCCGTTACCTCATAACGGATGCCTCGAACCGGGTGGACAAATTATAGCGGCCCATACCTCCAGGCTTATCGTAAGGGGGTCGAGCTGGTGAACCCCGTGATTCTTCCCTTACCTTCCCTTCGAGCGATACGACCGATTCAATCAGCGCGTGATCAGCGTGACGCCAATTGTCCCGCCCGCAGCGGTCAGATGCACAGCGCACTCTTCGAAGCTTGGCGGTCCAAAGCGGACTGTTGGATTGCGAGAGAACCCGATCGGTTCTTTCGGGATGCCGATGAAGGAACGGTCGAGCTTCGCGTTCGCATTGCGGTCCTGAAAAGCCTGAACGGCATAGGTTCCTTCGGGAATATCGGGGAAGCTGACCGTGACCCGGGGGGATGTGGAGCGGATCTCGCCATGAAACGCGCAGCTTGGCTTGAGAAACTCATCCTCGTGGCAGATCGCGACGCGTATCGTGCCGGTGTCATCCGGCACATTCTCGATCACCGCTTGGACAGGACCTGCAATCGCCGCCGCCGGTGTCAGAGGGAGCAGTAGCGCCACGAGCAATGGCAGTTCAGGTTTCATAGTGGCGACCTTTCCACGTGACGGGACGACCCAGCAAATGCCTGAAGCGGGCATGAAACTGGATAAAGAGAAGAAGAAACGTGCCGAGCGGGCTGAGTGCGACGGTGCGCCAACCCTGATGACAGCGGGCAGCGACGAGACCCCGCAAACCGATACTGGCCGCGCGCGACGCCCAAACCAGAGGCGAGGCACGCATCAGAAACGGGAGAATGTGCCCCCCAGCGAGCAACAATGTCCAGATCGGGAGCGCAACAGGTCCGGCAAGCCCCTCGGTTGCGTTCTTGATGAGGCCCGCATAGACTTCGCCGCCATTGCGATACATGCGGCAGCTTGCCAGATCGGTGGCGTCGACAAGTCTGGTCGCAAAGCCGCGCTTGCGCATGGCGCGCGAGAGGGCAAGACCATCATGCAGTCTGTCGTGAACAGCGCCGTGTCCACCTACCGCCTGATAAGCGTCACGCCGGACGAAGACCAATTGCCCGCATGCCGCGGCAAGGGCGCTTGCCCGCCCCTTATCGAGAGCAAGAGGCAGGTAGCCAAATAGAAGCACGTCGATAAATGGGAGGAGGAGCCACTCGAAAAAGGAGCGGGTTTCCTGGCGCGGCACGCCACTGATGAAGTCGGCCCCCGGCGAAGCGCCGAGGAGGCGGGAGACAGCATCAGCGGCCAAGCGAACATCGGCATCGATAAACAGCATCCACGGGGAGGATGCTACCGCCGCCAGCTGCGCGCAGGCATGGTTCTTGCCGCACCAGCCCTGAGGGAGGTCGCTTCCCTCAACCAGCGTCACACGTGGGTCGGGGAAAGCACGCACACGCTCTGCCGTGTCATCGCTCGACTTGTCATCGAGAACAATGACCTCCTTCACGGCTCGGCCATTTGCCAAAACGGCATTCAGCGCCTCCGTGATCTGCGCGCCCTCATTACGCGCAGGGATCAGGACAGAGACACTCTGCGTGGCGCGTCCAAGCGCAGCCGGCGCGCGGCCGATGGCACGCAGATTGAGCACCGCTATGGCGAAGGGGAGCATGGAAAGGCCGAATACAGCGTATTCCCGGTGACGCATGCCCCGCTTATCAGCGACGGGCGTGACGTGGCTCATATTCCTGCCCCTTCATCATGGCGACTATTCTTTGCAGAACGGCGTAGAGCCCCCCCATACCCGCGCGCCCTTTGGCCAGAGTTTTGAACTGATCCAATCGTCTATGTGCGACGTCATGGCTCAACGCCTCGAGCGTCGCTTCAAGCTCTGTCTCGAGACGATGGTGAACTTCCGGACGTGTGGCCCCAAGTTCGGCGCGACTGAGCGGTTTGCCAAACCGGATGAAGGCTTCCGCGCGTGCCTCCGTACCGTAACAGTAATCAAGGGCTACCGGGACGATCATCGCGTCGGCTGAATCAAGGGCGAGATGGGCAATCCCTGGCCGAAGACTGACTGGACGCCGTCGTGTGTCGGTAAACTCACCCTGCGCCGTGATCCAGAATATCCCACCAGCAGACAGTATCGCGCGGCATGACCTGATCATGTCACGGATCGATGACAGTGAGCGCGGATTGACAGGCAGGAATCCAGCCTTGCCCAGCAACGGATATCTTGCGAGAGCCGCGGCATCAATCGGGCCAAAGCCGGGTCGATCAGGAAAAAATCGGGACTGGATCAGAGCAAAAAGCGCGGGATCCCACCATGACGGATGGTTGGTATAGAAAATCACTCCCTGTCCCGGGTGCGGGGAGGGGCGCTCCCCTGACCACCGGATGGACGAAAAATGCCGTGCGGCGCGCATCGTCAGCGCCCGGCTGACCCAGTAGGCGAGAAATGGCGAGCGACCGCCAAACCGCTCCCGGTCAGCCTGCACGGTCAAGTCTGGCCGACACAGGGGCGGCTATATCGCGGTCCAGGCAATCCGCGGCGATCCATCCCGACATCAGGGCCATGGGCATACCGGGGCCCGGATGCGCGCTGCCCCCAGCCATATAGAGACCTTTGAGTTCCGCTGAGCGATTGGCCGGCTTGAAACCCCCTGAGAGACGCCCATGGCTCGCAAGCCCGTAAATGGCTCCAGCCTGAGGGGAGTACCGTTGATGGATGTCGATGGGCGTCAGATGGTGTTCTGACACGATGCGCTCTTCGATATCCGGCATACCCCCCGCGTTCTTCAACTTGTCCAGAATGACCTTGCGGTAACCGGGGAACATCTCCGCCCAGTTCTGTCCGGGGCGTAGATAGGGTGTATGGACCAGAACATAGAGTGCTTCTCCCCCTTCCGGCGCGGTTTCCGGCTCTGTGCGTGCCGGGGCCGCCAGATAACAGGTGGGGTCAGGCGCTGGGCGACCCTGGTGATAGATCGCCTCGAACTCCTCCTCGGCATTGCGAGAGAATACGAAGTTGTGATGGGCCAGATGGTCATAGGCCTTGTTCAGGCCGAGATAGAGCACGACCCCGGAGCAAGCCGGTTCGCGCGATTTCCACTGTCGTCTGAATTGGCGGAATGCCCGGGGCGCGCGCTTTCGATCAATGAGTTCCTGCATGGTTCTTACTGTATCCATGTTGGAAACTACCGCCGAGGCCGTGATTATCTCGCCATCCTCGGTCTCTACACCTGAGACGTGCGTAGCATCGTGAACGATACGCCGGATGCGGCATCCGGTGCGGAACACCACGCCTCTTTCCTCGGCGAGCTTGCGGAGGGCTACCGGGACGGCGCGGGTGCCGCCAATCGGGTACCATATACCCTCATCGACCTGCATATGGGCGATACCCGTGAGCACCGCCGGGGCTTCCAGCGGGTTGGAGCCGACATATTGGGTGAAATGGTCGAAAATCTGGACCGCCTGAGTATTGCCAATGCGCTTGCGTATTTCCCTCCCCAGCGTGGAATGCATCCTCAGAGCCAGGACATCGCGCATCGTGGCCGGGTTGAACGTCTCACCCAGATCCATGGTATCGCGAAGACCACCGACCGATTTCCAGAAAACGAAGCGTCGCGAAATGTCATGCAGACGCTCGCTCACGGCCAGAAGATCCTCGTACCCCTTGCCGTCGCCCGGATGAAGCGTTTCGAGTTTCGACGCCATCACAGCCACATCCTCGACGAGGTCGATCGGCGCCGCGTTGTCGAAGAAGCATCGCCATTGCGGATCCAGGCGGCGCAGATCGAGCCTGTCTTCAAGACGGTGCCCGGTTTCACCGATGATTCTCCGCAAGACGGAGGGGAGGGTGAGGATGGTCGGCCCCATATCGAAGCGGAACCCATCCTGGTTCAGCTCGGCAGCCTTGCCTCCTGTCCACTCATTGGCCTCGCAAACCACGACCCGGTGTCCGCGCGCGCTCAGCACGCAGGCCGCAGCCAAGCCGCCGAGCCCGGCGCCAATGATGACGACAGGGGCACGCTCAGTATGTGAAAGCATATCTGTTCTTCTCCGGATCAGGCGCGGCTGCTCGTGCACTCGGGGATAAGCGTGAGGCTTGGGGGATGGAGGTCAGGCTGGGCTGCCGGGGCCCGCGCCAGGTCGGCGATCAACATGTCTGTGCTGATCCGGGCTCCTTCGAAGATGACAGGGAGGCCGCTACCGGGATGAGTGCCACCGCCCGCAAGGTAGACGCCGTCGACATCTTCAAAGCGGTTATGAGGGCGACGGTGGAGCATCTGCCCCAGGGAGTGGGCTAGATTGAAGACTGCCCCTCGATGAACATCATGCTCTTCCTGCCATTGAAGCGGGGTAATGGTCTTCTCGACCATAATGCGCTCTTCGATATCGCCGAACCCGGCATCGCGGAGACGCTGAAAAACGATCTGTCTCGCCATCGCAGTGGCTGTATCATCCCATTCGAGTCCGTCAGCACGCAGATTGCCGACCGGCATCAACACGTAAAGGGCGGTGCACCCTTCAGGCGCCTGTCCGGGATCGGTCACGCAGGCATTCTGGATATAAAGTGAGGCACGGGAGGAAAGCTGTTTGCCGTCCTCGATCTCGGCAAAGTTGTTCTCGTAGTCGCTGGAAAGAAAAATCGTGTGATGCGCTTTTTCGGGCATCGTTCCTCTGAGGCCCAGATACATCATGAATGTCGAGCATGAGAATTTTTTGGTTGCGATCGTCTCGTCATTCCACTTGGCACGGGATTTGTTCGGGAGAAGCTTGGATATGGTTCGCGCAAAGTCGCCATTCACCACAACTGCGTCGACAGGTACAAAACCTTCCGATGTCTCCACCCCTTGGGCTTTTCCATCTTTCGTGGAGACGGCTTGAACGGGTGTGTTGAGCTTGATGCGCACACCCATCGAAGTTGCGGCTTCCGCCATCGCCTTCATGACGGCTTCGGTACCGCCCCTGGGGTGGAAGATCCCGAACTCATGCTCCATGAAGCTCAGGATCGTGAAAAGCGACGGGCAACGATAGGGCGACATGCCAAGATATTTGCTCTGGAAAGAGAAGGCTAGGCGCGTACGCGGATCTTCGAAGTAGCGGGACAGATCCTTGTCTATGGACGAAAATGGGGACAGCACGGGAAGCGCTCGTAGCATATCGGGCTTGAAAAGGTCGAAAACGGAATTGAACGGCCTCTGCAAAGGAGCGATAAAACGCTCGAACTTGCCCTTGTTGTCGTTCAGAAAGCGCCTGACCTGTTTGGCATCCCGCGGCGAAATTTTGCTTATCTCTCGCTCCAGACCTTCGGGGTCCGTAGTGAGCGCGAGCTTTGGCCCGCCTTCAAAAACAAGATCGTAGAGATGCTGGAGCCGGTCTAGTTTGACCATCGCGTCAAAATCGAACCCGCACCGGTCGAAGATCTCACGGATGATCTGCGGGTACAGGAAAAAGGTTGGGCCCGTATCGAAGCGGAAGCCTTCCATTTCAATGGCAGATGATCGGCCTCCGACACGATCCCCTTTCTCGTAAAGGGTTACGTTGGCCCCTGCATGGGCCAGGAGCATGGCGGAGGCCAACCCACCCGGGCCAGCGCCGATTACGGCGATATTGCGAGAAGCGAGCGAGCCATCCAGTCGTTGACGTTTCGAAAAGACAGAAGTAGCCATGAGGGGAAGAATCCTGATTCCATGCAGCGCATTGAGGCATGTTCTGAATAAAGAAACGGTAAATTTCGGTAATCGATACGGCCGTACGATTAGGCTTATCGTGAAGCTCGGACCGTTTTCGTGAAACCTCGCGTTAAATGATCAACGGTGCGTGATCGCTCCAGTTCCGCCGCCAGAAACTTATTTCCGATGCCGCGCTCGGACCCACGGGAGAAGATGCAAGGCGGCACGTCGTCGCACGCTCACGGAGACTGGTCGCGTCATCGAAAGCAAGCCCTCGCGCCCCCGGGTCACACCCCAACCGCTGCTGCGAGCGCCGCCAAAGGGGAGGCGTGGGTCTGCACTCGGGACGATGACGTCATTGATGCAGATCGTCCCAGCCGCAATCGACCTTGCGACGGTCAGTGCCTCCCGCTCATCCCCGAAGATACTCGCGCCTAATGCATGCACGCTGTCACGCTCGAGCGCGATAGCCTGCGCGACAGAGTCGACGCCGATGATGGCGAGCCACGGCGCGAAGAGGTCGAGATCGGCAAGTTTTGCCTGTGCCGGCTCTAAGAAGAAGATCGTGGCCGCCATGTAACGGGTGGTGCTGCCGCCTGCGTCACGCACACGCTGCGCAAGCTCCTCGACGGCATCGATCTGGGACGATCTGAGCGGCGTGAGGGGCCCGCCAAACACAGTGTCCATCTCCGCCCTGAGCGCCGGGATCAGGGTACGCGGCACGAAGACACGGCGCGGGGCGATACAGGTATGACCCGATTTGAGTGTCAGACCGAAATGGAGCGCTCGGGCAACGATCGCAAGCGAGGCGGTAGGGAGCACGAATACCGGGTCCGATCCGGAGAGTTCCATGATGGTAGGCGTCATACGCTGCGCCGCTGCCTGGGCAACAGCCCTGCCCGTGCGCGCCGAGCCGGTGAGGACAATCAGGTCGACCGCCGCCGCTGACGCTGCAGGACCTGCCTCCTCGTCAATCAGTCGGATCACGCCTCGCGGCAACCCCGCTTCTTCGAGCAGGGAGACAAATCGGGCAAGAAGAGCGGTTCGTCCCGGCGCGGGTTTGAGCGCCACGACGTTTCCCGCGATGATGGCCTGAAGCGCCTGCACGCCAGCCAGCATCAGGGGGTAGTTGCCGGGTGCCAGAATGAGCACGACCCCAAGGGGGACTCGTTTGACCTTACTGCTCACCCCGAAAAGCCATAATGGCCGTTGAAGCAGGGACAACGATCGCGTGCTCAGGATCTCTCGCGCCTCTCGGGTGAGAAAACGCGATGCCGCAATCAGAGGCAGAACCTCTGCCGTCAGCACGTCGAGCGCTGCGTGATCGGGGATCAGACCGAGAAGCTCCGGTACCGCCTTCCACAGCCTCCGGCGAAACCGGCGAAGAATGGCGAGACGTCTCGAAAGTGGAACGAGGCGCCATGCCCCCTGTGTGGTGCGCAGGGCAGTGATTGTGCCATTGATCCGGAAATAATCCTTTCCCTCTGCATCAGCAGCAGGAAGGTCCCCCTCAATGCAGAAGTTGGCATTCTGGCCGTCGCTCATGGGATGGTCCTCATCTCAGAAAAGGCAAAACCTCCATCGAAGGCTCAGGTTGCTTCCGGCATGAGCGCCGCGTCCGCATCTGTCTGGCTGACCTTCCCGTTCCTGCCCAGGCGCTTGCGGCTCGAGGCGAATGGGCCTGTCGGCGTGATATTCGGGGCGAATGCGCTAAACCCGAGAGGAGAGGGCATATCCACATAGATGGCTTCGAAGCCACGACGGGCGGAGTATGTTTCATGCCAGAAGCCGCAACCGCGATGCTTTGCCATGAAATGACGCCACCACGCCGCGTGAGGGTTGGTGCGTGTGAAACGTTCCAAACTCTCGAAATCACGCCAGTACTGGATGAATCCTGGCTGGCGCCAGCCGCGGCTAAGCTTCTGATGGTGGAGCAGTCCGTCGGGTGCTTTGTTCGCGAGCTCGGCCAGACCTCGGCCAATCCGCCCAAGCGAGAGAAGGGCACGGGGTGAGGTGATTTCGAGTCCCAGCAGTATGACCGTCAGGTCCGGGTACGCAGCAAGATCGACAGTCACGCGGTTATGGGTTTGCATCGCCCGCCTCTCAAGATTACAGTGTAAACGTGAGAGTTATGTATACAGTGTAAACAAGAATGACAAGAAAAATCGACCTCAAAGAGCGCCTGCTTGAAATTGCCACAGAATGCCTCGAGAACGGCGATCATGACCCGAGCCTGCGCGACATCGCCAAGCGCGCGGGCGTTTCTCCGATGGCGCCTTATCGTCATTTCCCAGACAAGGCAGCGCTGCTCGGGGCGGTGGTTATCAATGGCTTCGAGAAGTTGCGTCTTGTCCTGGAGGAAGCGGATAAAACGCAGGAAGGGCGCGCGAGCCTGATTGCCCAGGGGGTCGCGTATGTGCTCTTCGCACGCGACAATCCTGCCCTTTTCGCCCTGATGTTTTCCGAGGAGAAAACCGGCGTGGTACCCTCAGAGCTCGGCGGCGGATATGCGGTTCTGTCACGCCGCATCGAGACTCTGCGGGGCCGCCCCGATCCTCTGGCGTCGCTGGGAAGTTGGAGTCTCGTTCATGGTCTCGCGGTGCTACAGCGCGACAAGAAGCTCGATCTTGCGGTCGGACAGATTGAGGCCGTTCTTGAACTCATGACCAGGGGAGTAGCCTGAAAAAAGCTCCCCGTTACATCGTAGAGATGCGTTGAGGCGGTCTTGGACCTGAGAGTTAGGAAACTTGCCGAAAGGGCGACAGAGGATCAACCGGGGTTTGGCGAAATTCAAAGCGCCGTGACGGGCCAGGGGCGTAGGGGAGCCCCTGTCGTCGAACGAAAACATTGCGGCCCTCGAAACTTGCTTTCGGATCGAGAGCTGCTGGACATCACATGGCAGCTTCGAAGACGCCTACGATCTGGGTGAGCGTTGCCTTGCGCGGATTGGTCAGCATGCAGGCGTCTTTCTGGGCGTTTTCCGCCATGGTCTTGTGGTCTTCAGCCTTCACGCCAAGCTGGCTCAACCCGGCGGGAATGCCGACCGAGCGCGCCATCTGCACAATCGCATCGATTGCGGCTTCGGCGGCCTCGTCGCGGCTCATCAGTTCTGTCGGAACGCCAAGCAGACGCGCGACGCGTGCGTAACGATCGGCCGCAGCGATCAGATTGAACCTGCAGACATGCGGAAGAAGGACCGCATTACACACGCCATGAGGAAGATTGTAGAATCCGCCCAACTGATGGGCCATGGCGTGTACGTAACCGAGCGAGGCATTATTGAAGGCCATGCCCGCCAGATATTGCGCATAGCACATGGCCACGCGTGCCTCCATGTTCTCACCGTGACCCACGGCCTTGGGCAGGAACTCGGCGATCAGACTGATCGCCTTTTCAGCGCAGGCATCGGTGATCGGGGTCGCCGCAGTCGAGACATAGGCTTCGATTGCGTGCGTGAGGGCGTCCATCCCCGTGGCCGCCGTCAGGGCAGGAGGCATGGCAACCATCAGGCTCGGATCGTCGATGGCGATCAGAGGGGTGCACCGCCAATCGACAATGGCCATTTTCACATGGGTCTTGGAATTGGTGATGATGCAGAATCGCGTCATCTCGGATGCCGTTCCTGCAGTGGTGTTGATCGCGATAAGCGGCGTCATGGGCACCCGGGATTTATCAACCCCCTCGTAATCACGGATATTGCCACCGCCGGCTGTCACAAGTCCCACCCCTTTTGCGCAGTCATGCGCGGATCCGCCACCCAGTGACACGATGAAATCGCATCCCTTTTCCTGGTAGATCCTGACTCCGTCATGGACATTCACATCGGTCGGATTGGGTTCGGCTCCGTCGAAGATGACCGTTTCAAGGCCATCCTCCATCAGGTAACCCGCAATGATATCGGCAACCCCCATCTTCCGGAGCCCGGCATCTGTCACGATTAGCGCCTTCTTCGCGCCTAGGGCCTTTGCGCGATCGCCGGCCTGGCGGGCGCAGCCCGGGCCGATAAGGGTGACGCAGGGGATAAAAAAGCTATCGGTGTGATCGGCGAGAGCAATATGGGCCATGGTCCGGATCCTTCTGATGAGACCGTTTCTTGTTCCTTGCGTCGTGCAGGGCATGGTGCAGACGCGAATACGAAGAAACAACGCTGTCCCAGCGGGAAGGCTTCCTGTCTTCTCGATCAATAAATCTCGATTACTTTAGGATTTATTTGAGAAATATTCTTTACCTTGATCTACATCAAGAAAAACCAAGGTGTATCTCTACATGAGGGCGCGCACTGGCCTGATTACAATGGTCGACCAGTGGTCGACAGTGCTCGATGCGATGCTGGAGCTGACGCCGCGCGCAAACTTTTTGTGAGAAAAATATGCATGCGCCTGCCACGGCTTGCGGGGCGACACTTGTTCCAGCGCGGGGCGTCATGAAAATTGATCGTCTCGCTGGTATAACTAGCGTAGCGGTCTCACCACGTGAGCCCGCTACGCTTCGAAAAGAGCTTATAACGCCGCGAGAAGCGCGCGTGTGAGTTCGGCGGTGCCCGTCTCACCCCCAAGGTCACGGGTGCGCACGCCATCTACGCGGATCACGCGGTCGATCGCATTATCGACCCGTGTGGATAGATCCTGACGTCCTACATGGGCCAGCATCATGCTTGCAGCCATCAGCATGGCCAGCGGGTTGGCAACGCCCTTGCCCGCAATATCCGGCGCCGAGCCGTGCACGGCCTCGAAGATTGCAGCATCGGGA
The DNA here is from genome assembly GCF_025995175.1 of Asaia krungthepensis NRIC 0535. Classification (GTDB taxonomy): domain Bacteria; phylum Pseudomonadota; class Alphaproteobacteria; order Acetobacterales; family Acetobacteraceae; genus Asaia; species Asaia krungthepensis. The sequence continues at coordinate 82,632 of NZ_BAPV01000043.1, read as the reverse complement.
CCGATATTCGCACCGGGTGCCATGCCCAGCCCACCGACGAGCCCGGCCGTGAGATCGGACAGGATGTCGCCGAACAGGTTGGTGGTGACGATCACATCATACTGCCAGGGATCGGTCACGAGCTGCATGGCGCAGGCATCGACGATGCGCTCGTCACAGGCAACGCGGCCTTCATATTCCTTGGCGATCTTGCGGCCTTCCTCAAGGAAGATGCCGCTAAAGATCTTCAGGATATTGGCCTTGTGAACCAGCGTGACCTTCTTGCGGCCATTGGCAACGGCGTAGTCAAAGGCAAAGCGCACAATGCGCGCGCATTCGCTGCGCGAGTTGAACCCGGCACCATAGGCCAGGCCCTTCGGATCATCGCCGACGGGCAGGTAATGCTCCATCGCGGCGTACAGGCCCTCAATGTTCTCGCGCACCACTACCAGGTCGACCTTGTCGAACCGCCCACCCGGCACCACGGTGCGCGTGGGGCGCAGATTGGCATAGAGACCGAATTCCTGGCGCATCGTCACATTGACGGATTTGAACCCTGCACCCACGGGCGTGGTGAGCGGGCCCTTGAGGGCGAGGCCGTTCTTGCGAATGCTGTCGAGTGTGGGCTGCGGCAGGGGTGCGCCGAATTTCTCGATTGCGCCCAGACCGCCCGACTGATGATCCCATGCGAAGGGCGCGCCGACTTTCGCCAGAATCTCGACAACCGATGCCGTGATCTCGGGCCCGATACCGTCGCCTTCGATAAGGGTCGCGGGGATCATGTGATCAGCCATTGGTCATTCCTTTGTCAGTTCGTGAACGGGTGTCAGTGCACAATCGGGGCACAGGCTTGTGCAAGCCAGCTCCGGTCCTTGTGGTCCAGAAGCGGCCCGATGCGCGTGAACGTATCCTGATGATAGGCATTGAGCCAGCGGAGCTCGTCGGGTTCCAGTAACGATGCCATGATCAGCGTGCGGTCGAATGGCGCGTAGCCGAGGACTTCGAACTCCAGAAACGGCGTGCGCGACTCAATGGTGGCCGGTTTGACCAGGAGCAGGTTTTCCAGCCTGATCCCATAGGCCCCGGGCAGATAGTACCCGGGTTCGTCCGACAGGATCATTCCTGCCTCGAGTGCGATGGGCCGCGCGACGGAACTGATGTTCTGCGGTCCTTCATGCACCGACAGGTAGCTGCCAATGCCATGACCCGTGCCGTGGTCGTAATCGAGCCCGGCCTGCCACAGGGCGTAGCGCGCCAGGGAGTCGAGACGATGACCGGTCGTCCCTTCAGGGAAACGCGCCCGTGCGAGCGCAATATTGCCCTTGAGAACGCGCGTGAACGCCTCGCAGATTTCGTCAGGCGGTGAGTCCGGTCCGTTCCAGAGAGTGCGGGTGACGTCGGTCGTCCCGGCGTCATATTGCCCACCACTATCGATGAGATAGACCTGATTGGGCTCGAGGACGCGATCAGCGCCGGGCAGGGCACGATAATGGGGAAGGGCGGCATTAGGCCCGACAGCAGAGATCGCCGGGAAGCTCTCGCCATGATAATCGGGCGCCGCCCCGCGATATCCGTCGAGGATCTCGGCAAGCTCGGTCTCGCGCAGCCCTGTGCCATTATCGGAGACGAAGCGCAGGAACCGACAAAGAGACGCGGAATCGGTCAGATGGACCTTGCGCGCGCCCTCCTGCTCGACGGGGTTCTTGCAGGCGCGGGGCAGGGCACAGAGATCGGCCCCCCGTACGAGCGTTGCGCCCGCATCGGAAAGTTTCTGGATGAACCAGAGTCCTGTCTGGGCCGGGTCGAAACGCACGACCTGCCCGGAAAGGGCAGCCAGACGATCCGGTAATTCATGGGGCGGGAGAACCGAGACGTTACGGAACGAAATGGCCGCGTCAGGGCTGACCCGCGTGATGTCGATGAAGACTTCCAGCGATGCGTCATGATGCAGGATGCCGAAGGCCAGAATGACCGGTGTGTGCGGGACATCGTCGCCGCGGATATTGAGCAGCCAGGCCAGGGAAGTCGGGTCGCAGACGAGCATCGCTTCCTGACCTGCCTTGCGCAGGGCGCCACCTATCTTGCGTCGCTTCGACAGACTGCCTTCGCCGCTGAAGGCCTCATCCTGGTATCGCATCTCCGTTTCGGGCGATGCGGGCTGGTCCACCCAGACAGCATCGATCGGGTTGCGCTCGAGGGGTACAAATTCATGACCCGATGAGGTCAACGCGTTCAGTTGCGCCTCACCGACGAGTTTAGGGTCGTAACCGATCCTCAGACCCTGTGCATTCTCCGCCAGCCAGGTTGCGGGAGGCTCCTTGATGAGGTGGAGCAGGGACCATTGCGCGGAATCGACCTGATCGCGGAGCTGGCTGGTATAGCGGCCATCTGAGAACACGGCGGCCTTGTCACGAAGCAGGATCGCCATGCCTGCGCTGCCGGTGAAACCGGTCAGCCAGGCCAGGCGCTCGGCATAAGGGGCGACATATTCGCCCAGAAACTCGTCACCACGCGGCAGGAGGAACCCATCCACGTGGCTGGAATCAAGCTCCTGTCGCACAAGAGCCTGACGTTTGGCGAGGGGGATGATGCTCATCGCTTGATCTTTCTCAGTGCGTCCCGCTTGTCACGGGGTGTCGAAAAGCCGGTACATGAAGATGAGGTCGAGCCAGCGTCCGAATTTCCGGCCCATCTGGGGCAGAGGCGTGCTTTCGCCAAAACCCGCTGCCCGGTGCAGGGCGATGGAAGCCGCGTTACTGGCCGTGATGGCCCCGACCAGGACATGCATCCCTGCCTTCTCGGCATGCGTGACCATCGCATCGAGCAGGAGCCTTCCAATGCCGCGACGCTGGGCGTCGGGCGAGACGTAGATCGAATGCTCAACGGTTTTCGCATAGCCCTCATAGGCACGGAAAGGACCGTAAGAGGCAAAGCCGAGGACGGTCTCACCATCGACCGCGACGGTCACCGGAAATCCGGCAGCCTGCCGTTCGCTCATCCATTGGCGACGCTCCTCCAGAGTCCTCGGCGAGGTCGCCCAGATCGCCTCGGAGGTCGCGATCGCCTCATTGGTGATCCGCAGGATGGCAGGCAGATCGGCCTCGGTAGCGGCACGCAGCTCAATCACGACGGCGTAAGACAAGCGTGGACCACTCGCCCTCATAATACTGCTTTTCGAGCACAAGGCCCTGACGCCTGTGGGCGGCCATGACCATGCGTGCCTGTGTCGTGAGCAATCCGGCCAGAATGACCGTGCCACCGGGTGCCAGATGGGTGCCCAGCGATTTCGCCATCTTGCAGAGCGGGCGGGCCAGGATATTGGCAAAGACAAGGTCATAGGGCGCCTTCGCGCGCACCTCGGGGGTCAGCCAGCCATTGCCCAGGCGGGCATCGATCAATGGGCCGATCCCGTTCAGCCTTGCATTGCTGGCAGCCACCCGAACCGACCAGGGCTCGATATCCACCGCCAGAATGCGTTTGTGAAAGAGCATGGCGGCTGCCATGGCCAGAATACCGGAGCCACACCCCATATCGAGGATACGCGCAGGCTTGCGCCACGCCATGTCTTCGAGTGCGCGCAGACAGCCTCGTGTGGACCCGTGCTCTCCCGATCCGAAGGCGATCCCGGCATCGAGCGTGATTGTCAGGCGGTCGCGCTTGTGACCGGGGGCAAGATGCGTGCCACGAATGGCGAAGCGGCGCCCGACATCCTGCTGGGGAAAAGCCTCATAGGTGCGTGCCAGCCAGCCTTCGGCTTCTGTGCGCTCGCGAATGAGTTCGGCATCGACGCCTGTCATCAGGCGGGCAAGGGTCAGGGCGCGGGCGAGTTCATCCTCGGCGTGACCGACATCCTTGACGCCTTCAACGCGCCAGATGTTCTGATCCTCATTGGCCTCGAAAATGCCGACTGTCGTACAGACGGTCAGGAAGGCCTGCTCGAAAAGCGGCACCGCCTCATCGGCAACGGTGACGGAAATGGTTTCGAGCGCCGAGGCATGTCGTCTGGATGCGCTCACGAGACCTGTTCCACAAAATGCGCCATGATGCGTTTTTCGCCTGCTTTCTCAAAGTTGATGTGCAGCCTGTCGGATTCGACGGCCAGCACCGTGCCATAGCCGAATTTCTGATGAAACACGTGGGCTCCCGGACCAATTCCGTGTGAGGCATCGGGCAGAACATCGGTGACGCGCGGCGTCGGTCGCGTATAGCCGCCCGAATAGCCGGGGCGGGGCCCCGCCATACCACCAGCGCGTGTGCTCGAAACGGGTCCGGTGGCAAAAAGTGAGGCATTCTGCGCGGCGAGCTGCCGACGTTCCTGCATCGCCTGGCCGCTATGCTCCACGGTTTCGGCAGGGATTTCATCGATGAAGCGGCTGGGCATGGAGTCCTGCCAGTTCGCATAGATGCGACGGCGCGCCGCATGAAGAATCACAGCGCGTTTGCGCGCGCGGGTAATACCGACATAGGCAAGGCGGCGCTCTTCCTCGAGGCTTTTGAGCCCCCCCTCATCGAGGCTGCGCTGGGAGGGGAAAACGCCCTCCTCCCAGCCGGGCAGGAACACCGTGTCGAATTCGAGGCCTTTGGCACCATGGAGCGTCATGAGGCTGACCGTGTCCGCGCTGGCCTGGTCCTCCGTTTCCGTCACCAGAGCGACGTGCTCCAGAAAGCCTTCAAGCGTACCGAAATCGCCAATGGCGCGAAGCAACTCCTTGATATTGTCCAGTCGTCCCGGCGCCTCAGGGGTCTTGTCGTCACGCCACATCTGCAGATAGCCACTCTCTTCGAGCAATTGCTCGGTCGCGACCACATGACCCTCGCTTTCGCGCGTCGCCCGCGCGCGCTCGAAAGCCTCCATCAATCCTGCCAGAGCCTCGCGGCCTTTGCCTTTGACCTGTCCCGTTTCCAGCGCGTGGGACACCCCAGCGCTCAGAGGTGCGTTGATGAGGCGCGCCTCATGATGCAGTTTCTGCAGGCCCGCCGCGCCGACGCCGCGCTTGGGTACATTGATAATCCGCTCGAAAGCGAGGTCATCTGCGGGCTGTGCCAGAACCCGCATATAGGCCATGGCATCCCGTATCTCGGCGCGTTCGTAAAAACGTAACCCACCGACCACGCGATAGGGCAGGCCGAGCGTCAGGAAACGTTCTTCAAACGGGCGGGTCTGGAACCCGGCCCGCATCAGGATCGCAATCTGCGACAGGGGGTGACCGTCGCTGCGCAGTCTTTCGATTGCCCCTGCGGTCAGTCGGGCTTCCTCGTCTGAATCCCAGACACTGATGATCTGGACTTTTTCACCCTGGGCATCGTCACGACCCGGACGTAATGTCTTGCCCAGCCGACCGGAATTATGAGCGATCAGCCCTGAAGCTGCGGCGAGGATCTGGGCTGTCGAACGGTAATTACGCTCCAGACGCACGACCTTTGCACCCGGGAAGTCCTTCTCGAAGCGCAGGATGTTCTCGATCTCGGCGCCGCGCCAGGAATAGATCGACTGGTCGTCATCGCCCACGCAGGCGATATTGGACGGTCCATGATCGCGCTTGGCAAGAAGGCGGAGCCAGAGATACTGGATGGTGTTTGTGTCCTGATACTCATCGACCAGGATATAGCGAAAGAGCCGGTGATACTGGGCCAGTACGTCGGGCTGGGTCCGGAGGATCTCGAGCGTGTGCAGCATCAGATCGCCGAAGTCACAGGCATTCACGGCCTTGAGCCGGTCCTGATAGGCGGCATACAGCTTGCGCGCCTGACCACCTGCGAAATCCGTGTCCTCGGCTGCCGTCACCTGCTCCGGGGTGAGGCCTCTGTCCTTCCAGCGCTGGAAAATGCCGAGCAGGGCCTGAGGCGGCCAGCGCTTGGTGTCCAGGCGATAGGGCTCCATGATCTGACGGGTCAGTCTGATCTGATCATCCGTATCGAGAATGGTGAACCCCGTGGTCAAACCCACATACTCTGCGTGCCGACGCAGCATGCGCGCGCAAAGGGCATGGAAGGTGCCGAGCCAAAGTCCTTCAGCCGTCTCACCGAGCAGGGCCCCCACACGCTCGCGCATTTCACGCGCTGCCTTGTTGGTGAAGGTCACGGCCAGGATCTGATAGGGCCGGGCGCGCCCTTCAAGCAGGATATGAGCGAAGCGTGTCGTCAGCACACGGGTCTTGCCCGTGCCGGCGCCGGCCAGGATCAGAAGCGGCCCTTCAGTGGTCTCGATGGCTTCACGCTGCTCCGGGTTCAGCCGGTCGAGATACTCGGGGGAGGAGGGTGAGATCAGGGATTGCGTCACCCGCCCGATATAGAATGTAATGGCCTCATGGCCAAACCCTCATTTCCAACCGATGAAAAGAACCTGCTGCGCGGGACCGGGCCGCAGGGGCACCGCATGCGTATGCGTCACCGGGTGCTGAGTAACGGTGCCGAGGGTCTCGCGGATTACGAAGTGCTGGAGATGCTGCTTTATTACAGCATTCCCAGGCGGGACACGAAGCCATTGGCCAAGGCATTACTGCATCGCTTCGGCTCGCTCGCCGCGGTATTCGCGGCCCCCGGGCCGGAGTTGCGTGCGGCAGGGGTGACCGATCAGGCCTTGCTGCTTGTCAAATTCCCGCCTGTCGTTGCAGAGCGTCTGGCGCTTGCGGAAGAACGACTGAGGCCGATCCTCGGGAGTTGGGATCAACTCTGTGCCTATCTTTCGGCGGCCATGACAAGCGCGGTGCCCGGTCAGTTCCGTCTGCTCTATCTCGATAACCGGAACCGGCTTCTGGCCGACGAACCCGTCGACGATTTTGCCTCGACCGCGCCTATTTTCAGGCGCGCCCTTGCCTTGCAGGCCGTGGCGCTGATCGGGATTCAGAAAACCCTTTCCGGCCTCAATAGCGCCGCGGCCCCACTCCGCCTGTTCGCGCGTCGTCTGGAAGGTGAGACGCCAAGGCTGTCAATGCGCCTGCATGACGTGGTCGTGGTGTCGGACAGACGCGCGCCACTGAGCCTCAGACAGAAGGGGCTGTTCTGAAACCCTCCCCTCGAAGATCCGGTGGATCGAACGGGTGCGGCCCTCAGTGGCGCGACAGGGCGTCGAACTGGCCCAGAATGGCTGACGGGAGATCGGCCGGGGTTGGCACAAGAATATCCGCGCCTTCCTCCGTCAGTTCCTTTTCGCCCCCATAGCCCCAGAGGACTCCAAGGCCTCGCAGCTTGTTCGCATGCGCACCGGAAATATCGAAACGCCGATCGCCGATCATCAAAGTCTTGTTCGCCTGCAGCCCCTCCTCAGCCATGATGCGGGCGAGCATTTCGGGCTTTTCTCCCCCGCTGTCGTCATCGGCCGCACCATGGATGCGGTCGAAGCACCCCTCCAGCCCGTGAGTGACGAGGATTTCGCGCGCCAGGGAGGCAGGTTTGGAGGTGGCGGTGAAAAGCCGGATGGGAGATCGGGCGAGGTTTCCGAGCAAATCGGCCATGTGCGGAAAGACAGGCGTCTGAAAACGCCCGCTTTCGTCATAGAAGCCACGATAGAGCGAGACTGCCTGCGCGACGCGATCGTCGCCATAGGCGCCGATGACCTCGGCCATGAGTTCTGCCAGAGGAGGGCCGACCACCCATGTCAGGTCGATCAAATCATCAGGCTTGTGGCCTAGCGCAGCGATGACCCTGTGGAGGGTTGAAATGATGCCAATGCGAGAGTCGATTATGGTGCCGTCAAGATCGAATAAAATCGCATGATCACTCGTATATGCGTGAAATTCTGACATAAGTCTCTCGGTACAAAGTGGCAGGGCGCTGTTGAAAGAAGTAAATAACAATTCCGGTTCAGGTAAAGACGACACCGAGGCGAGCGCCCGGGATCAAGACCCGGCCGCATCCAACTGGGTCGAGATTCCACCGCGTGCCCTTGTTGCGGGGCAAGGCCAGGTGCTTTCCGATGAAGTCCTGCTCCGGCTCTTCACCGAAGCCTTGGGTGTCGCGGGGGAGGAGGCGCAAATTCTCGTCGATGCATTCCTCATACGGTTTGGGTCGCTTGCAGCAATCTTCGCCACGGAAGACCGCTCGCTCAGCGGTATCCTGCATCTCGGCCCGCAGATCCGGGTAGCCATTCGTCTCGTGCAGGAAGCTGCGATACGGGTCAGCCGCGCGCGGATGGGGAGGGAGGATATCTTCACCAATCGCAAGCTGATGGTCGATTATCTGATCTCGAGACTGGCGCGTGAGCCTGTCGAGCAATTCCGTATCCTGTTTCTCGACGAGCGTAACCGGCTTCTTGCAGACGAGGCGCAAACGCGCGGAACCGTCAATTACACCCCTGTCTATCCACGCGAAGTTGCACGCCGTGCTATGGAACTGGGGGCAAGGAGCATCATCCTTGTTCATAATCATCCGAGCGGCGATCCCACCCCATCGGAGGCGGATATCGCCATGACGCTCGACGCCCAGAGGGCTGCGGCCCTCATCGATGTACGCATTGCCGATCATTTCATTATCGGCAATGGCGCATATGTGAGCTTTCGCGATCTAGGGCTCCTGCGTGATCTCTAGACCCGCTTGCAGAGTCTCGTCGAAACGCGCGGCGATGCCATAGGGGCCCGGTAGTGCTCCAAGAGGAAAAAGAGCGTTGACGTGGCCCATCTTCCGGCCCTCGCGGGTCTCGTGCTTCCCGTAGAGATGCAGGGCGAGACCGGGCTGCTCGAGAATGGAATCACACAAGGCCATACCCTCGAAGCCGATCAGATTCTTCATGGCTGCGTCACTGTGACGGAACGGATCGGGCAATGGTAGCCCCGCAACCGCGCGGATATGCATCTCGAACTGGTCGATCAGACAGGCATCCATGGTCCAGTGACCCGAATTATGCGGGCGTGGAGCGATTTCATTGACGAGCAGAGTGCCCTGAGCCGAGACGAACATCTCGACCCCCATGATCCCGATCAGACCGATGGTCGTCGCGATATGGGTGGCGAGACGCTGGGCTTCCTCAGAGAGGGCAACCGGTATGCGGGCAGGAGCGAGACTGTAGTCGAGGATGCCGTCCCGATGTTGGTTTTCGGTCGTGCTGAAGCACCGGACATCACCCGCTTCGTTGCGGGCCACCATCACGCTGAGCTCACGCTCAAAGTCGACGAAGCCCTCCGCTATCAGCGGATACGGCAGTTCCGGCGCGACCGCATCGAGGGCCTCCTGATCGGCAATGCGGAACTGACCCTTGCCGTCATAACCAAAGCGCGTCGTCTTCAGAATGAAAGGGAAGCCGAGCTCAGAGGCAGCTTCCGGCAGGGCCTCGCGCTCAGGCACCGACACCCAATTTGCTACCGGGATATCATGATCGCCCAGAAAGCTCTTTTCCAGAATGCGATCCTGGCTGATGGCCAGAACACGGCCTGCCGGATGCACAGGGCAAAGCGACGCGAGGAGTTCAAGCCCCTGCGCCGAGACGTTCTCGAACTCGAAGGTAATGGCCGCCACACTCTCGGCGAAGCGACGAAGAACGGTCTCGTCATCATAGGCGCCGACCGTGACCTGACCGGCCGTGTCCTGTGCCGGTGGCTCGGCCTCGGCGCTCAGGATATGCACATGATACCCGAGGCGGGCGGCTGCCATCGCGGACATGCGCCCGAGCTGGCCGCCACCGATAATCCCGATTGTTGCGCCTCGGGGAAGGGAGGATGACGTCATGATTCCGGGGTGTCGGCAACCGAGGCCGTCTGCATGGCGCGCCATGTGTCCAGCCGTGCCTGCACGCCCTCATCCTGCAGCGAGAGGATGGACGCTGCGAGAAGAGCCGCGTTGATCGCACCGGCCTTGCCGATAGCCAGCGTCCCCACGGGGACGCCACCCGGCATCTGGACAATGGACAGGAGGGAGTCCATTCCCTTGAGCGCATGGGATTCCACTGGCACGCCCAGCACGGGAAGTGTGGTCCAAGCCGAGACCATGCCGGGAAGATGGGCCGCACCGCCCGCGCCGGCGATGATGACCTGCAGGCCGCGGCTGCGTGCCGAACGCGCATAATCTGCCAGACGATCCGGGGTACGATGCGCCGAGACGATACGTGTCTCGAAACTGATGTCGAGCTCAGCCAGTTTCTCGGCGGCGAAATTCATGGTGGACCAGTCGGACTGGCTCCCCATGATGATGCCGATACGCGGTGTCTGGGCCGCTTCCGTCGTCTGACGGTAGAGATCGAGTTCTTCGCTCATTCAGGCAATATCATCCGGTATAAGGCGGTTCTCGATGAAGTTGATCTCATCTTTGAGAAGAAGTTTCCGCTTTTTGAGGCGTTGCAGCTGCAATTGATTGAGAGGGTGCTGCACCAGGCGGTCGATTACCGTGTCGAGATCGCGATGCTCGCTACGGAGCTCATGGAGACGGCGGAGCATGACTTCATGGTCAACATCAACAAGCATCGGGTTCTTTCCGCTAGACTGTCAGGCTCTGACCCATGAATCTTACAACAGGGTCAGCCGCCGGTGCCATCTCTTCTTAGTCCTGGCTGTCACCGAAGTCTGACATTTCCGCGACAACCGGTACAGTGTGGCCCTCGCGGGCAAGGCGCTCATTGGCGGATTGTACGGCGGCGTTCAGATCGGTCTGGCTGCACAGCCCGAGAATGACAGGGTCACGCGGCTTGATGTTGGCGCTGTTCCAATGCTGGCGATCGCGGACCTTGGCGATGGTGTCCTTGGTCGTTCCGAGCAGCTTGATGATCTGAAGTTCCGAAAGCTGGGGAAACTGGCGCAGCACGAAAGCGATGGCATCCGGGCGATCATTGCGGCGCGCGATTGGCGTGTAGCGGGCGCCCTTGGCGCGGCGTGCCACCGGGTTGGCCTTGGCCGAAAGCTTGAGACGCAAATCGGGGTTGCCTTCGCAACGCGTGATCTGTTCCTGAGTCAGCTGATTGTTCTTGACCGGGTCATAACCATTGATGCCCGCTGCCACTTCACCATCGGCAATGGCCTGCACTTCTAGCGGATGCATGCCGCAGAATTCCGCGATCTGCGTGAAGGTGAGGGCGGTTTTGTCGATCAGCCATACTGCGGTGGCTTTCGGCATAAGCGGCAAGGTCATCTCGGTCTATCCTGCGTGAGGAGCAACGCTCCAGCAGGCACCGATTCAAATGTCCAGCTCCGGGAGTGCCGGGGCCTTTCGCGCGGCACCTGCTGGATGCACTGCAAAGTTAGCGTTGGTATGGTCTGTGGAGCGTGGAGGGGTCAAGCCCCTCCGTCAAAGATCGACCAAAAATATGGGCCCCCTGACGTCTCCCTCCAGCGCTCGACGTCTCAGGCCGCGTGACTGACGGCCTGGTTCTGATGAACTTCCGGCGCAGGTGCGCGGCCAAGCGAGATCGGAATGCGGCGGGGCTTGAGAGCCTCGGGCGTGACCTGACGTACCGTGATGGTAAGGAGCCCGTTGATCAGCTCGGCACCCGCAATTTCGATGTGGTCAGCCAAGGCGAAGCGACGCTCGAATGCACGCGTCGCGATACCCCGGTGGAGCAGTTCGCCTGTACGCTCGTGCCGAGGCACGCTGCCTTTGATGATAAGCTGATTGTCAGCGAGGAAGATCTCAACATCCTCAGGGCCGAAACCGGCCAGAGCCATGGTGACGCGATAGACGTCATCGGCCGCTTTTTCGATGTTGTAGGGAGGGTAGCTCGCATGGGCGGGCGCATTGGACACGGCATCGTCAACGAGGCGCGCCAGACGGTCGAAGCCGATGGCGGAACGTAGAAGCGGTGCAAAATCGTAGGACATAGTGTGAACCTCCTTCAAGGCAGATCCATCAGTGCGCCTCCTCATCGGCCGGCGCGACTGCATGAGGGTTATGCCGCAACCCCTGCTGGGCGTTGAGGCTTCCTGCATGTGGGATCTTTTCCGGGCAGGACAAGAGCCTGCCCGGGAAGGAGCGCCTGGATTACTTCTTGGCGGCGCGTGCCCCGATTCCGGCAAAGCGCTTGTTGAACTTGGCAACCTGGCCCCCCGTGTCGAGCATACGCTGGACGCCCGTCCAGGCGGGATGCGACTTGGGATCAACGTCGAGACGCAGCGTGTCGCCAGCCTTGCCATAGCAGGAGTTCGTCTTGAACTCGGTCCCATCGGTCATGATGATGGTGATCTCGTGATAATCGGGATGAATGCCGGATTTCATGGGGATGTCCTCGTTGAAATGCTCCGATGCCGACCGGAGCGGATGGCGGGGCTATAACGGAAAGAAACGGTCAGGGGAACGACAAAAACGCAGAAACTTTTGGCAGCGCTGTGTTTTTTCTATCGATCCCTTCACCTTTAGCCCACATTCTGAGCCAGCAGGGCGCGCTGACACCCACTCAAGGTGCCCAGCGAGGCTGGCCATGACCGGATAACAACACAGGAGTAGTCTATCGATGTCCGATCTCAGATCAAAGCTGCATACACCGGGCTGGGTCGCGGAATTCCAGAAGTTCATCATGCGCGGCAACGTTATCGACATGGCTGTCGGTATCATCATCGGTGCAGCCTTCACCTCGATCGTGACAAGTCTGGTCAAGGATATCCTGACACCGGGGATCGGTCTGCTGACGGGTGGTATCGATTTCTCGAACATCTTCGTCACCCTCAAGGGACCTGTTCTGCCCACGCTTGCCGAGGCGCAGAAAGCGGGCGCAGTCACGATCAATATCGGTGTATTCCTGAATGTCGTGATCCAGTTTCTGATCGTGGCCTTCGCCGTGTTCTGGCTGATCAAGTTGGTGTCGCGCTTTCAGCGCAAGCAGGAGGCTGCACCGGCCGCGCCCCCGGCTCCGACCAAGAGCGAGGTCCTGTTGACCGAAATTCGTGATCTGATTGCCAGGGATGCGGGCTGAGCCCACTTCCCGGGTCGCGCGCTGCCTGACTTGGCGCGCGCGCCCGTTCGGCGCATGATCTCCCCATGCGCCGTTATACCGCTCCCCTTGCCCTGATAGTTTCGCTCTCCATCACGGCCTGCGCCGGACAGGGAGGGGATCGCATGATGAGCAACCGCTCGCCGAGTGTCATGCTGACCAGCTATGCTATTGCCAATGGCATGGCTGAGCATGGGCTGATCACGAAGATCCTGCAGCATCAGGCAACGCGGGCTGAAATCGCGAAGCTGATCGCGATCGATCACAATACGTGGATCGCCATCAAACAGGCTGCCCTCTCGCCAACCGAGGATCATTACCGCGCGGCGGACGAGGGAATCCTGCAAATTCTCAGCTATTCAACGCCGGTAGCCCAGCCTCCAGCTGCGCCTGCGCAACAGGATGCGCAACGCCCCTAAGTCTGTTTCCGTCCGTACAGGATAAGGGGCCGCTACGTCTCACGGTAAAAAAAAGGCGCCCGATGAGGCGCCCTTTTTGTGGAATTGCGATGTCGGGCAGCGCGTCAGGCTGACTTGCTCCGGCGCAGACGCTTCTCTCCCATCAGAAGCAGTAGGGGTGCAGCGATAAAGATCGAGGAGGATGTGCCGACCACGATACCAAACAGCATGACGGTGGCGAAGCCTGAGAGGCTGTGGCCGCCGAAGATTGCGAGGGGGAGTGCTGCGAGGAACACTGTCATGGATGTGCCCAGCGTACGATTCAGTGTCTCGTTGATGGACAGGTCAAGTAGTTCGCGCAGCGGCATGGTGCGGTATTTACGCAGGTTCTCGCGCACGCGGTCATAGACAACGACCTTGTCATTCGTGGAATAGCCCAGAATGGTCAGAATGGCCGCGACCATCACGAGGTCGAACTGGAAGCGCGTGACAGCCAGGAATCCTACGGTCTTGGTCAGGTCGAGAACGAGCGTGATGACCGCGCTGACCGCGAACTCCCATTCGAAGCGCACCCAGATATAGACCAGGATCATGGCGAGGCTGAGCCCAAGTGCCAGCAGGCCATTGCGGAACAATTCGCTCGAAACCGACGCCCCTACGGCATCGGCGCGCAGAACCTGGGTTCCTGGCTGAGCCTCGACAACAGCGTGACGCACGGTATCGACCAGATTCTGCGTTGCTGCTTCCTGATTCGGTCCTGCCGGCGGCGTGTCGAGCTGGATCAGAACGTCACGATCACTGCCGAATTTCTGCAACCCGGCAGCGGAGACGCCATGTGCCGCCAAGGCCTGCCGTAACCTGTCAAAATCTGCAGGGCCCTGGGTCTGCGCCTCGACCACGATGCCGCCATGGAAATCGAGCCCGAGCTTGAGACCGGGGACGAAGAACAGGACGACCGACAATGCAGAAAGGATGGCGGAGGTCGCGAGCCCGGCGAAACGGCCGCGCATGAACGGGATATGCTTGTCTTCACGGACGAAGCGGAAAAGGGGACGTGAGAGCATCGCTTCAGACCGGCAGTTCAGTGGGACGGGTGAGGGCGTACCAGCGCACCATGAGCAGGCGCGAGAGCAGCAGCGTTGTGAAGAGCGTGGTCACAATACCGATCGTGATCGTCAGGGCAAAGCCACGGACAGGGCCCGTGCCGAACACAAACAGCATGACATGGGCCAGGAACGCCGTCGCATTACTGTCGATGATCGTGGATGAGGCGCGCTCGAAACCGGCCTGCATCGCAGCGAGTGCCGTGCGCCCGCGACCGACTTCCTCGCGGATGCGCTCGTTGATCAGGATGTTGGCATCCACCGCCATACCGAGCGTGAGCAGCATACCGGCCATGCCGGGCAGGGTCAGCGTTGCCTCGAACAGCGAGAGAATGGCCGTCATCAGCACGAGGTTCGCCAGCAGCGCGACATTCGCGTAGAGGCCGAAACGCCCGTAGAAGAGGGCCATGAACAGGATGACCAGAATAAACCCGACGCCAAGGCTGATGGCACCGGCGCGGATTGAATCGGCGCCAAGGGAGGGACCGATAGAGCGTTGCTCGATCACGGCCAGGGGAGCGGGCAGAGCGCCGGCGCGCAGCATCAGAGCCAGGTCGGTTGCGGCCTGGGCCGAGAAACGACCCGTGATCTGACCATTGCCCTGAGTGATGGGCTCATTGATGACCGGCGCCTCGATCACCTTGTTATCGAGCACAATGGCAAAGCGCCGACCGACATTCTGGGTGGTCGTCTGAGCAAAGGCGCGAGCGCCCGCGCGATTGAACGAGAAGCTGACGGCCCACTCACCGGTTTTCTGATCGATGGTTGCGCCGGCATTGGTCAGAGCAGCGCCATCGACCTCGACATGATCCATTACGGGCAGGAGGACATTGTTCTCGCTGATATCGGGCATCATCGTTGCGCCCGGCGGTGCCACACTGCCTCCCGCGCCATTGGCGAGGAGACGGAAGGTCATCTTCGCCGTGGTACCCAGAAGACGCTTGATGTGCTCGGGATCGCTGATGCCTGGCAACTCGACGACGATGCGGTCATCGCCTTGGCGCGTGATCTCCGGGTCGACCGCGCCGGTTCCGTCGATACGACGACGCACGATCTCAATCGACTGGCTTACTGCTTCGCGCGCGCGCTGCTTGAGGGCGGCCTCGTTGAGCGTCAGCGTGATGCGACCCTGATCGAGAGCCGCTTCGACATCACCGCCGTTGCCAGTGAGGGGAGAAAGGGCGGCCAGACTCGCCTGACCTTCACCGGCATCGCGTGGCAGGAAGCTGAGTACGCGTGAGGCGGAATCCTTGCGGAAGTCGCGATAGCCGAGGTTCTTCTCGATGAGGACCTGCTTTACCTGATCTTCCAGCCCCTGAAGCCTGTCATCGACAAGGCTTTGCTGATCGAGTCGTAGGAGCAGGTAGGACCCACCCCGCAGATCAAGACCGAGATGGATCTGATGCCAGGGCAGTTTGGCCGAGGGTGCACGCATGAAATTGGGCAGGCAGAGCAGGAGGCCGAGGAAACAGACCCCGAGAACTCCCAGCATGGTAGGCCGACTATAGTACATCATCGAGCGGAGCGGCGTCCTTCTTGTAACGACCGGAGATCAAAAGCTACCGCAGGGCGGTCAGGCTGCGGGAAGATGCCGGGTGGCGCAGCGCGTTGCAACCTCCCTCTTGGCCCTGCTACACCAAATTTCATGATTTCAGACGCCCGTGAGCCAGGAAAACACATGTTGAAGGTCGGAATTGTCGGAGCCGGACATTTCGGCCGGTTTCACGCTCTCAAGGCGCGTGACTGCGGTCGTGAACAGCTCGTCGCGCTTTTCGACCCCGATCCGGCACGAGCAGAGCTTGTGGCCGGAGAGGCAGGGTGCGCCGTTACCGCCAGCCTCGAGGCGTTGATCGCCCTGGTTGATGCGGTGATCGTTGCGGCTCCCGCCGAGCATCATTTTCCTGTCGCTGCCGCATGTCTCAAGGCCGGAAAACATGTGCTTATCGAAAAGCCGATAGCGGCAACACTGGAGGAGGCGCAGGCACTCGCCGCCCTCGCGAGTGAGAACGGTTGTGTACTGCAGGTGGGGCATCTGCTGCGCTACTCCTCCGAGCACAAGGCAATCTCGGAGCGTATCGGCAAACCGCTTTATATCGAGGCGACGCGTATTGCGCCATTCAAGCCACGCGGCACGGATGTATCGGTCATACTTGATCTGATGATCCATGACCTCGATCTCGTTCTGTCGCTGGTAGACTCACCGATAGACTCCATCGACGCAGTAGGCGTTGCAGTTTCCAGCGATCATGAGGATATCTCGAATGCGCGCGTGCGCTTCGCCAATGGCTGCGTCGCGTCGATCTCCGCCAGTCGCATCTCGCTCAAGACCGAGCGCAAGATGCGCGTCTTTTCAGAGGAGGGCTACCTGTCGGCTGACTTCGTGCAGCAGGAGCTGACGATGATTGGCCGTAAGCGCGGTATGCCGCTGCCGGGTACAGGTGGCTTCCGACGTGAAGCGCTCCGTTGGAAGGATTGCGATTGCCTCGCAGCCGAGCACGACGCTTTCGCTGCTTCCTGCCTGGACGGAGCGCCCATTCTTGTGGATGCGGAAGCAGGAATCAGGGCGCTCGATGCGGCCATAAGGGTGAAAGCCAGTATGGACGACACCCGCGCACGGATGGAGTTGTCTGGACTGATCGGCGAGCATTGAGCAGCCAGGCGTTCTGGCGCTTGCAAGGGCGCCGGAGCAGATCCTCTTATGCGCCGCTTTCGATTTCTTCCTTCTTCATCTCCAACACCAGCCACTCCTCTTCCGCCGTGGTGAGAGCGGCTTCCGACCGGGTGAGCGCTTCGCTCGTGGTCGCAAACTTTTTCGGGTCCTTGGTATAGAGCGATGGGTCGGAGAGAGTATCGCGCAGAGAGATGATCAGCTTCTCGAGCCGATCCATTTCAGCCGGAAGTTTCTCCAAAGCCAGCTTGTCCTTGTAGCTGAGCTTTTTGCTCGTTCTCTCTGTTCTTGCGCTATTTTTTTCTTTCAGCTCGGACTGTGTCGCGCTGCGCTCGGCGGGGGCCGTGCCGCCAGACTGAGCGAGCATATCGCTGTAACCGCCGGCATATTCGATCCAGCGGCCATCACCCTGGGCGACAAGGACCGATGTGGCGACGCGGTCGAGAAAGTCACGATCATGGCTGACCAGAAGAACGGTGCCGGGATAGTCGTCCAGCATCTCCTGCAGCAGGTCGAGCGTCTCGAGATCGAGGTCATTGGTCGGTTCATCGAGAACGAGAAGATTGGACGGCTGGGCGAGAGCGCAGGCGAGGGCAAGTCTGCCGCGCTCACCGCCAGAGAGGACGCCCACTGGCGTGCGGGCCTGTTCCGGTCGGAACAGAAAGTCCTTCATGTATCCAATCACATGACGTTTCTCTGTGCCAACCTGCACCATGTCTCCACTGCCGCCCGTCATCGTATCCGAGAGCGTCATGTCTGGATCGAGGCTTGCACGACGCTGATCGAGTGTGACGAGAGAGGTGGACGGACCGATCTGCACGCGCCCTTCATCCGGCATGTCCTCTCCGGTCAGGAGGCGCAGCAAGGTTGTCTTGCCCATGCCGTTCGCGCCCACGATGCCCAGTCGATCGCCTTTGAGCACACGGAGGTCGAGGTCGCGTACCACGATACGCTCGCCAAATCCTTTCGTGACACCCTCGGCAACCGTTGTCAGCTTGCCTGTGCTTTGTGCCTCCGACACGGTCAGTTTCAGAGCGCCACGAAACTGGCTGGCGATGTCCTTGCGGCGAGACCGCAGAGCCGCAAGCTCTGCGACGCGGCGCACGTTGCGTTTACGCCGAGCTGTCACGCCGTAGCGCATCCAGTCTTCTTCGCGCGCAATCTCCCTGTCGAGCTTGTGCGCGGCCAGTTCCTCGAGCGCGAGAACCTCTTCCCGCCAGTCCTCAAAGCGCGCGAAGCCTTGATCGAGACGGCGCGTGACCCCCTGCTCGAGCCAGACCACCGCGCGGGAAAGCGTCTCGAGGAGGCGACGATCATGGCTGATCACGATCATGGCCGATCGCATCGCAGCGAGCTCCCGCTCAAGCCAGGTGATGGTCGGCAGATCGAGATGGTTCGTCGGTTCGTCCAGCAGAAGCAGGTCCGGTCGTGCTGCAAGAGCGCGAGCGAGCGCACAGCGCCTGGCTTCACCGCCCGAGAGTGTCGCCGTGCTTTCCTCGCCAGTCAGACCCAGCTCGGCCAGCATGCTCCTGGCCAGATAATCCTCGTCCGGCTGCAGATCCTGAGCCACGTAGTCATAGCTTGTTGGATAAGCGCTGAGGTCCGGCTCCTGCGGCAGATACACGACCTTGATGCCGGGTTGCACGAAGCACTGCCCTGAATCGGGTGTGATCTCACCGGCTGCGATGCGCAGAAGCGTTGATTTCCCGGAGCCATTGCGGCCCACGAGGCAGAGCTTCTCGCCTGGTGCGACGCCGATTTCGGCTCCGTCGAGCAGAGGGCGTCCGCCCAGAGTATAAACAATATCACGGAGATGAAGGATCGGTGCGGCCATGCCCCTATGTGTCGCACAGGCCCCGGTGATGCAAGTCAGATCGCTTTGAGCCCGCCCGTCACGGCCTGATAGGTGGTAATGGCCAGCGTTGTCGGTTCGAAGGGCTTCGTGATGATGAAGGAGGGTTCCTCCTGCTCTCCCGTGAGGAGGCGCTCAGGATACGCGGTGACAAAAATCACCGGTGCCTGATGATCTTTCATGATACGCCCGACCGCGTGCATGCCGTCGCCACCGCCACCGAGGTTGATATCGGCCAGAATGAGCCCGGGTCGCGTCTCTTTGGCGATCCTCACGGCATCAGCCTCGGTATAGGCCACTCCTGCGATACGGTGACCGCATTGCTGAACGACGTCCTGGATATCCATGGCGATGATCGGCTCATCCTCGATAATGAGCACGCTGGTCTCGGCAACAGATCGCAATCCGTCATTGGCCTTCGAGATGTCGGCGAGGATATCCGCCTCCGACCGATCGAGAATGAGCGCGACCGCGCTCAGGGGCACTTCCTCAAGCGAGGTCAGCAGAAGGACGTAACGCTGTGTCAAAGTAAGAGAAGACGAGGCGTGGAGGCTCTCGCTTTCCATCCCGAAACAGGTGATGATGGAGCGGTAGAGCCGGTACCTGACTCCCAGATCATGCCCTCCCTTGCGGGTCATCATATCCTTGATCGCCAGAGCGACAAGCTGGTCGCCCTGTTTCTGGCTGCCTTCAAGAGCCCTTGCAAAACGGCGTGCAAAGGGCAAGGCTTGCATCAGGTCTTGGCGCTCTGCATCGACCATTGATTAACGAAGCTCCGGAAAGATGTGCGAACAAAACGCGTTCTGTTGCGTCAGGATGGCACTTTTTCAGAGAGCAGCAAAGAGGAATGCTTTGAGCGACGGTGGGGAGCAGGGGCACTGAGCCCGCACAATCAGGAGAGCGGAAAGCTTGAGGGGGCTGCGGCTGACCCCGTGCGCAAGGGAATTGCCGTCCATCTTGGCGATCTGCGCGGCTTTGCGCGGTACCTTACGCGTGACGTGGCCGCAGCGGATGATCTCGTGCAGGATACTGTTCTTCGTGCGCTCGGCGCGCGTCACCAGTTCCAGGAGGGGACCAACATCAAGGCCTGGCTCTTCACCATCCTGAGGAATGTTTTCCTGGAGCAGCGTCGCAGAAAAGCGAAGGAAACCGAAATTCTCTCCGGTATCTCGCGGGAGAGCGACGAGATGTCTGACAGGGGCGCCGCCCTTCAGGATCATGTGCTCGATCTCTCTGTACTCCTTTGGAGACTTCCGCAAGTGCTTCGTGAAGCTCTCATCCTGGTTGGCGCTCAGGAGCTCAGTTATGAGGAGGCGGCAGCGATCTGTGACTGTCCGGTCGGAACAATGAAGGCGCGTGTTTCCCGAGCCCGCGCCAAGCTGGCAGAGCTGGCCTCGAGCGTTCCGTCTACGCCCATGACGGAGAGCTGAAGGTGACGCATCCGGACGCTTTCAGGCCGCGAGAAAAAAATTTAGAAAATTGCGAGGCGATGCAACCGATCTGGAATGCCGTTCATTCCTCACATGAAAAGCACCGAGCGAAGAGGATTTTCGCATGACCAGCTTCCATGACCAAGTTATCCAGATCCTTCCCAAACTGCGTGTTCAGGCTCTCTCGCTGACCCGCAACCGTTCCGCCGCAGAAGATCTGGTTCAGGATGCGGTCTGCAACGCCCTGGCCGCTCAGGACAGCTTCATCCCCGGCACGAATTTCTCTGCCTGGATGCATCGTATTCTGCGTAACCGTTTCATCTCCGACCTGCGCAAGCGCCGCGAGACGACGGACATCGAGGATGTGCCCGCTTCCTCCTTCGCAAGCAATGCGACCCACGAAGATAGTCTTGCCCTCAAGGACCTCTCCCTTGCCCTCTCGCGCCTTCCGGCGGATCAGCGTGAAGCCTTGGTCATGGTTGTCGTACAGGGCATGAGCTACGAAGCCCTGGCAGAAGCAACCGGATGCGCGGTGGGTACGGCAAAAAGCCGTGTGTTCCGTGCGCGCCGCCAGTTGGAGGCCTGGATGACCGGGGACCTGCCTGCGAACGACAAGCTTCGGATCAAGGTTGCGGCTCTGCGTTCCACCCTCGACGATCGCCGCCGCAAGGGTCTGAAGTCCGACGATCTGTTTTCGTTCTGAGCTATGCCACGCTTCGCGGATCTCTGATCGTCCGATGCGACATCTTTGCATACATGGGAGGGGAATGAGCGTGGCTCGTTCCCCTTCTTTGTGATTGCATCTTTCTTTTCTTTCAAAATGAGTTGATTAAAATTCGTTAGTGCAACTCGTTCGCCGGCCCATTGTTAAGATTGCATGGGTTGGTTTCTTTCGTTGAGGTGAGAACATGACTGGGGGAGAGGACGGCGTGCCCGAGAAGCCCCGCCAGACCATGTCACCGGGCGAAGCGGAGAACCCCTTCGATATCTGGCTCAAGCGTGGCTTGCACCAGCTCTTTGACGACGTCGCAAATGAGCCGATCCCTGAAGAGCTGTTGCGGCTCATTGAGGATGATCGCAGCGAGCAGAAATAGGCGTCCGGGCTAGGAATGAGGCTAGTGGTACGGGCAGGGTCCCATATGAGCAGCTGCGAGCATTGAGGTTGTCTGCCATTATAAAGATCAGGCGACGGTCGGGCCTCTTTGACACTGTTGGCTCACGTGTCATGACCCTCATTATCTGCACTTCTCTGCCTCTGGCGTGCGTGGCTGGCGTTTTGGCATGGCACACGTACCAGGCGACATCGGACAACAGCTTCGATCGTACAAGGGCAGACGCAATCAGCGCCCGGCATGAAATTGCAGCCGATCTTGGTCGTGCTCAGGGTGCCTTGGAAACGCTCTCACAGATCACTTTGCATGAGGAGATTGCGCCGCGCGCGTTCCAGCTCGTGCAGTCAATCAGCCAGCAGCATTATTGTTCACTTGAGCTGATTAATGACAACGGCAAGGTGGTCGCCTCAAGCCTTGGAAGTGAACGCGACGGCAACCCGTGCCAGCGTGATCTGCTTCCTTTGGCACGATTCGATAGCGATGTCGCTCCAGACGGCCTCAGTAAATTGCAGGGTGACGGGGGTGGCGCGGTGTTTCTAGCGGACGCGGTCCCGCTGGTGCGATCACATATCAAGCTAGAGTATGTCGACCGCTCCGGCGCGATAGTTCCAGGAATGTTGGTTGCGTATCGGCCACTTATCAACGAGGAACTTGTGGCCAACCGACAATATGCCCGGCCTCCTAGCGATTCACAGAGTGGTGAGACGGATCTCTGGTTATACTCCGGCTCTGGCGTACCTCTACCGCTCACTCCCAGACAACTGGTTTCGTCGCCCTGGGTAAAAGAGGCCCTGGACCGTCTCGAGGCCGACATGAAGACGGCGCGGGTACAGGATCATTTCCGAGTAGGCAGCGTCTACTACACTCTGATCCCGGGATACGGTCCGACGAGCATTGTTGCCGTTTCAGTACGTAGCCCTGCCGAAGCCCGCGCCCTCCAGCTCTTCCTCGCCCGAGTAATGCTCATCGTACTCATTCTGGTCGTCGAGCTTTTGCTCGTGGCCCTCGCGGCACAACGCTATCTTGTTGAGCCGCTGGAAAAACTGGCTGCCAGTGTAGCTGACTGGCGGCGTCACGGCACGTTCCAACCCGATCTCCCGCATGCGCTTCCATTCGAGATCAGGCAGATGGAGAGGGCTTTCAGCCGGGCAACGAAGCGTCTCGATCGTCATGAGGCGCGACTGCAACGCGCTACCAAGCAGCAGGACGTGCTCATTCGCGAAATTCACCACCGCGTCAAAAATAACCTGCAGATCGTGGCATCGCTGCTGAACCTGCAGGCGAACAGAATCAAGCTTCCCGAAGCACGGCAGGAATTCCACCTCGTGCGGGACCGGGTCAGGACGTTGGCGACCCTCCATCGTTACCTTTATCCTGAGGGCGGCTTGTCGAGCCTCGATATCCGCGCCTTCCTCGAGGAACTGGCCAGCCAGATCTTCACTGCAAATAGCCGACTGAACGGGTCTCGCATCAGCCTTTCGCTTGATCTGCAGAGCCTGCCGGTAACACCTGACCAAGCTGTTCCCCTGTCGCTCATCGTCACTGAAATTGTCACCAACGCCCTTCGGTATGCCTTTCCCGACGAAAGGAGCGGCACTGTGCGCATCAGATTGGCACGTCAGGGCGATATGGCGGTCCTCAGCATTGAGGATGACGGGGTAGGGCTCGCTTTTCAGGGTGACACAAACGAGGACAAGCGGGAGGGCATAGGACTGCAACTGGTTCGGGGGTTCGCGCGTCAACTCGGGGCAAAACTCGATATTTCGTCGGAGGCGGGGACGATATATCGTCTGGAATTCCCTATTCAGACTCTACGGCGTCATCTGGCTTAAACGTCGCCGGGCGCCGCGAGCTGTCTTCATCATTGGAGAGCCGCTTCAGAGTTGTGAGGCACGGTTCTGCCGACCTGAGCACACACCCGTTCATTCGTGTTTCGGAATGCGCTCACCCACACAACTGACCCTGCGTGTCTTTGATCCTGAAAGCAGTGAGGCAGTAACGCGGCAGGAAACCTGCGCACTCCGGAGTCTCATGTCTTTCCGGCGGACCACACTGTCGGCATCAGAAGCGTCTCATAACTCATAAGGGAACACGCTCTGCCTGATGCATAGACTACTGCATGTATACCCGAGCGCCCTTAGCGAGAAGCGAACTGACTGATGACGGGTTGAGCGCTCAGCCATGCACGGGCGTGTCTGCTCCGCCTTCAAGCGTTGCCATCGGTGCTGGATGGACGCATCAACGGTACCACGCCTTTCGCCCTTGGGATTGGGCCATCGCGTGCGTCTTCGCTCTTGCGACGCAGTCTGCATGATTTCGGGCGCTGTAAAATAATCAAGCATCTTCTAGGCGCCGTTGGGCGCGTATTGCCGAGGAGTAGTTTGTTATCCGGATGTTAGTCGAGGCGAGGCCCTCACCAGCGATTAGCACGACCCCGGGTCGATCAGCCGCATCAGTCCAGGCAAGGCCCGGCAGTTCACTATGAACTATCAGGCCTCCCCGTCTGTTGGTTCACGAAATCGTCTTCCGGCAGTCCTCTGAAACCGCAATCACGGCTGACCAACTTTCGCATTACACAAACGGGAGGCTGAATTGGACCTTGGTGTTGCACACAAGTAACGGGTTGGAACGGGGTGTGATGAGCGTGCCTGGGGAAAAATTCACATAAATGCGAGTGATACCGAAGTCCAGGAACCAAATCGGGCGTAACCGTAGCGTATGCATTCCCGCCTCGGAGACTATGGTCCGCACAGGCTAAAGAATTTCCGAGTGATCCCACTCTGTTTCGTGATCAAAATTGTGAAAATGCAAAGGGAACGACTATTCTTTTTCGTCGAGACTGAAAACGAGGAATGAAGACGTTAAATTTTTCTGGAAGTTTTGGAAATTTCCAGGATTAACGATGATTGTTAACGTTTTTGGTAGACTATTGACGGCATGTGCTCGAAAATAGCACAGTCTGTTTCCAGACCATGGATTCAATGCTGCGCGATGTCGAAAGATCGTTAATGTTTCGTTCAATTGTCAGACGACAATTTTGCCGTAATACGCTTTCTGTAGCGGGAACGCTTGGTCTCCATGGTGTGGCGCTCGCGCAGACCCAGGGATTGGGTGATCCAGACTGGGAATTGTACAAAAAACGTTTCATGAAGCCCGACGGTCGCATCGTCGATACGGGCAATCATGATGTTTCGCACTCTGAAGGTCAGGGTTACGGTCTTTTCTTTGCCTCGACATTCAACGACCGCACAGCTTTCGACAAAATTCTGGAGTGGACCCGGAATAATCTGAAGCATCGCGATGGGAATCTGCATAGCTGGCGCTGGTCTCCCAATGCTCCGCACGTGCCTGACACGAATAATGCGAGCGATGGGGATCTCATGATCGCGTGGGCGCTCCGTCGCGGCGCCTTGCTATGGCGTGTAGAAGCCTATCTCGACCAGGCAAAGGCGATCATCCGGGACCTCGGCGAAAAATGCGTACGCAAGATCGGGAGCCGTCTTGTGTTGCTGCCTGGTATGAAGGGTTTTGACAGACCCAAAGCGGCGATCGTCAACCTGTCCTATTATCTGATGCCTGCTCTCGGTCGTGCAGCCTCCCTAGACCCGTCTGGACCGTGGAAGACTGTGATGGATCATGGGCAGCAGCTTCTCCTTGCAAGTCGCTTCGGGCTCTGGGGTTTGCCGCCCGACTGGCTCGCAATCGATCGCAAGTCGGAGCGTATCTATCCCGCTGCGAGCTTTGCGCCCCGGTTTTCCTATGACGCTATTCGTATCCCCCTTTACTTCAAATGGGGGAAGGTCATGCCGGCGAGCCTGAAGCAGTCCCTATACGCGGTCAGCCAGAACTACTCGATGACGGCCCTGCCGGGGTGGATAGATCTGATGACCGGGGAGCGATCTGCCTACAATGCGCCCCCAGGATTCCGGGCCGTTTACCTGCTTGCTCTCAATGGCGCCGACGCGCTGCCTGATCTGCCAGGGTTGGCCGAGAGCGATGATTATTATTCCGCATCACTGACCTTGCTGGCCAGGATTGCGTCGATGGAGTTGGTATGATGCCCGATAGTTTCAAAATCCTGCAGGAATCCTTCGGCGATCAGCCTCCTCTTCCTGAGCAGGAGGGGTTCCATGATTTCAATGCGCTGTCACGCATAGCGCCCCCCCTTGTGACGCCTGATGAGGGGGAGGACACGCGTGCCACTCAAGCGCACGTACAGGCCGTCTCAGGTGTGCGGATTGACCCTTCTTCAGGAGAAGCGAAGTCTGGTCGTATCGCACCTGATGAGGCGGGAGCAGGCGCGCAACCTCGAATGGCAGACACGTCGGTCGCCACGCCAGCCCATATGTCCGTTCCAGTCGCCAGCGCGCCAACCCCTGCGCCCCCCGTGGCACCTTCGGTCAACGCTCCTGCTGGTTCAGTTCATTTCGGAGCGCAGGTACCTGATGCCCGCCAGGCTGGTATGCTGAACCTCGGCGCTCAGCGTCCAGCATCACCTGATTTCATGGCCTCTGCGCCAACGAGACCATCACGCGCTGAGATACCTGAAACTACCCCGACATCACGCGTGTTCGTGCAAAAACAAGCCGATGACGGCGTGACAGTGACGCCTCAAGCGATGGCCGGGGAAACCGATGAGGCATGGCGCGCACTCCCAGTCTCCGAGCTTCTAGCCCGTCTCCGCGCGGCCCCGATTGCCAAGCCCGAGGTCCAAAGGCGGCTCCATGGAATTTTCCGTCGTTGAGCTGCGCCCTTTCTGCACCAGACTGGAACAAGAAAAAGTAAGATGACATTGATCTGTGTTGCGTCCCCCAAGGGCGGTGTCGGAAAGACAATGGTTACGGCCCATCTGGCCGATGAGATCCGCAGGGCAGGGGCCTCGCGGGTGATCGCGATAGACCTCGATCCTCAAAATGCGCTGAGGCTTCACTTCGGTGTGCCTATGTCGCACCGTTACGGTCTCTCCGCCTGTATTGCTTCACGACAATCCTGGGCCGGCGCGGCGATTCATACATCGAATGATATCTACCTCTATCCGCACGGGTCTCAGCCCCTTCACGCCCAGGCCGCCTTCGAACAGGTGATCAGGGACGATCCCAGCCTGATCGTGTCGGAAATTGCCGCCCTTGCGAAACAGGCGGATACTGTCGTGATCGTCGATACCTCCCCGGGTTATTCAATCGCCTTTTCATCAATTCTTCCCTACGCAGACCTCGTGATCTCAGTCATGACGGCGGAAGCGTCCTGCATTTCGCTGGTTCCTGAAATACACTCTGCCAGTTGCTATGGAATTGAGGAGCGTGAGGCGGCACGCTTCGCGCATCGTATCATCGTCAACCGCTTCGACCCGCTCAGCCGTGTCAGTTCGATGGCTATGCCGCAAATTCTGCGTCGCTTCGGGCCCATGCATCTGGGAACGATCTGCCGTGACGAACACGTGGGCGAGGCCTTCGCCAGCCAGAAACTTGTTCAACATTATGCCCCGTATTCCCGCGCTGCGGCCGATCTCGAACAGGTCGGCTCAAGGCTAGTCCAGACGATTAACAGCCTGCATTGAGGCGAGGGGACAGATGAAGCACGTCAGACGCGGCATATCGATCCTCGACACCTGGATCGATGATGCGGCCCATTCACGGACGCGCGCAGCGATCCGCACTAGCCTCGTTGTCGTGGCCGTGTTCTGCATGGTTATCGCCGCTTTCGTTCATCTCAATCTGGCCGGTCAGACGATTGTCTGTTTCGTCGGTATTGGTCTGTTTTTCCTGATCAATCGGCATAGCGGCCCCAGAGCGACGCTCGTGCTCAAAGGCCTCTCTATCATCGTGTCTTTGCGCTACCTAAGTTGGCGCCTTACGGAAACGCTGAATTTCAGTTCCTGGACGCAATCCGTTCTCGGAACGGTTCTCGTGCTGGCGGAAATCTACGCATTCGTCATGCTCATATTGAGCTATTTCCAGTCCTTGCATCCGCTGGGCCGCGAAGTCGCTCCAATGCCCAAAGACGTGTCGATCTGGCCTTCGGTAGACATCTATATCCCGACCTATAACGAGGAACTGCGTATCGTTCGGCAAACGGTGCTTGCAGCCATGGGGATTGATTGGCCGAGCGACCGGATCAATGTCTATCTGCTGGATGACGGGCATCGTGAGGAATTCCGCGAGTTCGCGGAATCCTGTGGCGCCGGTTATATCGCGCGATCAGAGCATAATCATGCCAAGGCTGGAAATCTCAATCACGCGATGCAGATGACGAAAGGCGAGCTTATCGCGATCTTCGACTGCGATCATATCGCGAAACGCAGTTTTCTGCAGGAAACGGTCGGCCCTTTCATGACCAAGCCGCGTCTGGCACTGATCCAGACGCCGCATCACTTCTATTCACCGGACCCGTTCCAGCGCAATTTTTCCCACGGGGCCGTTGTTCCACCCGAAGGCAATCTTTTTTACGGATTGATTCAGGACGGAAACGACTTCTGGAACGCCACATTTTTCTGCGGGTCCTGCGCCGTCATCCGGCGCGCAGCCTTGCAGGAAATTGGCGGTGTCGCTGTTGAAACCGTTACGGAAGATATGCACACCGCGCTCAAGCTGCAGCGCCTTGGCTGGTCGACGGCCTATCTCGCCAAGCCGCTCGCCGCGGGTCTGTCTACCGAGCGTCTGATCCTGCATGTGGGGCAGCGTATGCGCTGGGCGCGTGGCATGTTGCAGATCCTGAGACTGGATAATCCGCTTTCCGGGCCTGGGCTGAATTTTGCGCAAAGGCTGTGCTATTTCGCGGCTATTGCCAGCTTTCTCTTTGCCATTCCGCGTCTCATCTTCCTCACCGCGCCGATGGCTTACCTCCTTTTCAATCAGACCCTGATTGACGCTTCGCCATTTGCAATCGCCATCTATGCGCTTCCGCACCTCGTCCATAGCGTTCTCACATCTGCGCGCACCAACAGGAACTGGCGCTACTCGCTCTGGAGTGAAGTCTACGAGACAACGCTTGCCCCGTTCCTCGCCCGGGTGAGCGTCATGACCCTGATCTTTCCGCGTCGCGGCAAGTTCAACGTGACCGAGAAGGGGGGGCTGCTCGATCGTTCCTATCTGGACTGGAGCGCCGTCTATCCGAATGTATATATTGCGGTTGTCTTGTTGATCGGTCTCGGCGTCGGGATCTTTCGTCTCGCGCATAACCACAACGACTATATCGTCTCGAACGCTCTGATGATGAATATCCTGTGGGTCACCATCAGTATTGTCATCGTGCTGGCCGCCATATCGATTGGGCGCGAGTCAATGCAGATCCGTCATAGTCCGCGCGTCGATATGGTGATCCCCGTGACGGTTCGTACCGCTGATGGCCGTATGTTCCAGTATACGAGCGAGAACATGTCGTATGGTGGCTGCATGTTGCATGGTTCAGCTCCGGTCGAGGCTTTGCCGTCAGGCAGCCTCATCAATGTGCTCGTCCCCGACATGGCTGAAACATACGCCCTGCCAGCCAAAGTCATCCGTGCCACGAACTCGGGTAGCCTCGCCCTCAGCTGGGCCGCCACAACCATCATCCAGGAGGCACAGATTGTGCGCGTCATCTTCGGGCGTCTCGACGCATGGTCATCATGGGCCGATTACAAGCCTGACAGCCTCCCTCGCTCCATCCTGCTCATTTTTCGCAGCATCATCGACTTGTTCAAACCCGCAACGTTTCGCAAGCAGAAGAGAGGTGTTGCTCTCAAGCCTCGGGTGACGCAGGCCGTCCCCCCCAAAACCGCAGTCATTGTTCGCCCGAAATCGGGTCTGTTACGCGTTCTGGTGGCAGGTATTGGCCTTTGGAGCATCGCCCCGGAAGCACGCGCGCAGCAGATGCCGGCGGACCTCCCCCTTCCGGGCAGCGCTGGGGCTCTTCCCGCCTCCGCTGTGCCCTCGCAGCCCGCGCCTGCCGCATCGGCATCGGCGCTACCGCAGGCAGCTCCAACCAGCCCAACACAGAGCGGTGCTTCCGCGGCAATTATCCCTCCCGCGTCGCTCACCGACAACAACCCTTCCGAACCGGTTGCCCCTGCGAGAGAAGAACTCGAGAACGCCCGCACCACATCGTGGAGCTTCACGCAGCTCGGCAGCGCCGACACGCTGATCATGACGCCATGGATCCCGATTCAGGGCCTGAATTTCGGCGTCCCGGCCTCGGAGGTTGTGACGGCCGCCACACTCACCCTGCATGGATCCCTGTCCCCGGACATGTTGCCAGCCGGTAGCGGTGTGACGATCTTCCTCAATGATCAGTTCATCGGCGTCATCCATCCCGATAAGAGCAAACCTCAGTTCGGGCCATTGTCCTTCACGGTCAATCCGCTGTTCTTTCGTGAACACAACGTTCTGACATTCCATTTTGCTGGTCAGTACACGCTCAGCTGCGGGGATCAGACAAGTCCGCTCCTCTGGGCCAAGATCCTCGGTCAATCGAGCCTCTCGATTACGTCGGCGCCGCTGCCACCCTCGAGGGATCTGGCCGCACTCCCGGCGCCATTCTTCAACGAGGCCGTTCTTACGCCGGCCCGTGTTCCCTTCGTGCTCATGAGGCAGAGCTCGCCTCGTACGCTCGAGGCCTCTGCAGTACTGGCCTCGTGGTTCGGGTCACTGAGCGATTACCGCGGAGCGAGTTTCCCGGTAATGTCTCAGCTCCCACCCTCAGGGGGGGCGGTCGTCGTCGGTCCCGCTTCGGCAATCGGCCAGTATCTCGGGGGGCAGGCCCAGATCACGGGCCCGACGGTGTTGGAGACCGTCAATACGAATGATGCCTTCGGCGCGGTGCTTGTCGTCACCGGTCGCACGGATGAGGAGGTTCTGGCCGCTGCCCGCTCGGTTGCCTTTGGCAGCAAAGGCTTCCCCCATGAATCGCGTATCCTGACACCGACCGTATCAATCGAACCACGCAAACCTTATGACGCGCCCGGTTTCGTGACACGCAGCCAGCCGATCCGCATTGGCGATCTCGTGGCGCTCTCGAGCCTTCAGGGTTACGGCTACGTTCCGGGCACGATCTCGGTGCCATTCCGCACCACGCCGGACATCTATACCTGGCGCGATCATCCTTTGAGCATGCATTTTACAGTGCGCGGCCCGCTTGGTACCGAGATCGACCGCAGGCGTTCACACGTCGACGTGAGTGTGAATGGTATCTACCTCAAGAGTGTGTCTCTCGACCCGCCCTCCGATCTTCCGAACTGGCTCCGTCGCTTGTGGCCAGATGCGTCCAAGGCTCAGACAGCTCATGTCTCGATTCCGCCTTGGGCGATTTATGGTGCAAACACGCTTGGCTTCTATCTCGAGAGCCGTCCCATCGGGCGACGCGACTGCAGCGGCATGACGCAGGACCTGCGCATGAGCATCGACCCTGATTCCACCATCGACCTTACGAGGGCCTATCACTATACCCAGCTTCCGAATCTCGCCTATTTCGCGAACTCGGGCTTCCCATTTACCCGCATGGCCGATCTTTCCGACACGGCGGTCGTCCTGCCCGCCAGCCATTCCGAGGGCACTGAGACCGCCTTCCTCGATCTGATGGGCATGATCGGAGCCTCCACCCATTTCCCGGTTTCAGGTCTGACCGTTCTTCATGCTGACGCGGTGACCGACACCGAGACACGCAACCTGATCGTCATGGACACCAATGTCAGTTCCCCTGCGGTCGAGCGTTTTCTGCGCGGGACGCCTTACAGCTTTACCGGGACGACGCTGAACTACACCCGATCCTCTGTCCTTGAGCCGTTCAGATTGTTGACCCGTGCCCTGAGCAATAGCACGGAAGACGGTCGCGAGAGCACGCTCCAGTCCCTGAGTGCTGCCACGTCGATGGGCGATGGCGGTGCGCTGATCGAGCGCCGTTCTCCATTTTCATCAAGCGCAACCATGCTGCTGATGCTGAGCGAGAATCCGCAGGGGCTCGAACGTCTGGTGCAGACCATGCGTGATCCCAAGACCCAGCCCATGATTCAGGGTGACCTGACGCTCATCAACGCCAGTCATATCCTCGCGACCCGCAACCTTCCGACCTATGCGGTCGGGTCCCTTCCATTCTGGTTCTGGCCTGACCTTTATCTGGGCGATCATCCTTTCCGGGTCATATTGCTGGCCGTTTTCGGTGTCGGGCTGGGTGTGCTCATCCTTTTCCGTGTTCTGACTTCTCACGCCAGACGGCGCGCTCAGGAAATCCATCGTGACCGATAATCGACGCAAATTGTGCCGCGCTGCCCTGCGCACCGCGATTTACGCTAGCATCCTGCCCGGTCAGGCATTCGCCGACGGACCCGCGACCGTCACGTCCCCCGGTTTGCAGTCCTCGGATACGAGCCGCATCCTGCCGGGTGTGATCAAGCGCGCGCGTTACTGGTTTGAGCATGGGCGTATCGATGATGCCCGCATTGCGCTGAACCAGGCCAAACAGCTCGCGCCGAGCGATCCGGATGTGCTGGTCCTGGAAGGGCAGATGAGCCTGCAGGAAGGCGATATCGCAACCGCGCATCGTCTGCTCAAGCAAATTCGCGACCATAGCAACGATCCCGACGCGGGCCGCCTGCTCGATATGGATCTGCAGGCGCGCTCGGCACCCGGCGCAGACATCGAAAACGCCCGGGCTCTCGCCAGAAGGGGCGCGACGGCGCAGGCCGCCGCAGCCTATATCAAGGCGTTTCCGGACAGACCGCCTTCGCTCTATGCCCTGGAGTATTACCGCACACTTGCGGGCGTTCCCGACCAACGCGGAAAGGCGCAGCAGGGTCTGGCAAAGCTGGTTTCCGGCTCGCCCGATAATGTGGAATACCAGATCGCCTATGCCCAGTCGCTCGTCTGGGATGAGAAGACCCGCGTCTCGGGCATCCAGAGACTTGAGGCGCTCGGCAAGATGCCCGGCCTCACTGAATCACAGCGGCAGCAGATCAGCAGCACCACCCGTCAATCCGTTCTATGGCTTCCCGCGACTGCGGCGTCGGACCCTGTCATCACCTCCTATCTGGCATCTCATCCAGAGGACAAGGATATCCAGGCCTTGAGAGGAAGGGCGCTAGGCGGGACGCTTAAGCCCTTTGAGATTGAGCGCCAGAAAGGCTGGGATGCTCTGCGGAGCAATAATCTGCAGGGGGCGATCGTGTCTTTCAGGCAGGCCCTCACCCTCGCGCCCAACGATGCGGACACGCTCGGCGGGCTCGGTGTCACCCTGTTGCGTCAGAAGCGCGATGCCGAGGCACGGACCTATCTTGATCGCGCCATGCAGGCCGATCCGGCCTCGGCAGACCGGTGGCGGGCGGCGGCCAGCGGTGCCGTGATGAATGATACCTATGCGCGCGCCAATTATCTGTTCGCTCATGAGCGCTATGCCGAGACATTGGCCCTGATCAATCCGCTCATCGCTCGTTCTCCCGGTCAGACCTGGCTGAAGGCGATGCGTGCCGATATTCTCGAGCGAACCGGGAGGCGCGATGAGGCAATTGCCATCTATCGCTCGCTCCTGACCAGCGAGCCACGGAGCGTCTCCTATCGTGAACGCCTCGTGCGGGCGCTGATCGAGGATCGTCAGTATGGCGAGGCTAATGCGGTATTGTCGCAGAGCCCGGTCCCCAATCCTCAGCTCAAGGCGATGATCTACGACAACCAGGCCAGCCTTGCGCCGACCCAGACCGACCGCCTGGCGATCCTGCAAAAGGCCGATCAGGACAACGCCCTCTCGCCCTGGTCACGCCTGCACTACGCGCAGGCATTGCTGAACGAAAACCGGCGCAGTGATGCGAACCAGGTCATGGCACCCCTCATGGAGACTGCTTCACCCCGCGACCTGCCGGGGCTGGAGGCGGCACTCTACTACGCTGCGCAGACTGGCGACGATGAGACGGTCTCGAGGCTACGTGGTCTGGTTCCGGAGCGCGCCATGACGCCGGAACTGCGCGCCGTCCTGCGCAAGGCTGCATTCAGGCAGGAACTGGCCAATGCTCCCACTGACCGGGATTCTGCCCGGTTCTACTTTGCCCATCTCCTTGACCTTGGCGATCCTGACGGGAGCCTGGGGCAGGCGGCTGCCAACGCGCTTTACGACCGGGGCGATGTGGCAGGCGCCTCCCAGCTCCTCGATATCCAGATTGCCCATGCCGGGGGGCGCCTGACACCTTCGCAGCGTCTGGCCTATGCGGGTTCATTTCTGCACATGCGTGACTTGGAGCGCGCACGCCGCCTATCGGCATCGCTCAAGGGTGTCGATCTCACCCCGGAGCAGTCCAACGAGCTCAGCCAGATCGATACGGCTCTGGCCGTCGCGACCTCGGATCATTTCAATGAGAAGGGGAATCGCGCACGGGCTTATGAGGCCCTGGCGCCTGCGCTCGACCGAGCCAATCCGCCCGTCGCTGCCAATCTGGCTCTGGCCCGTCTTTATAATGCAGGGGGGCAGTATGCTCAGGCCTACCAGATCAATCTCCGAGCGGTTCAGCACGATCCGACCGATCTCGATGCGCGTCTCGCCCTGATCCAGACGACGATCGCCATGCACCGTTACGCCGAGGCCAGCGGTTATCTTCAGCAGATGAATGCCATGGCCCCTACGGATCCGCGCAGCTGGTACGCGGCTGCCCAGCTTGATCGGGCGCGAGGAAATATTCGCGCGGCGGTGCGCGAACTCGCTCAGGCGCGTCTGCTGCGCGTGGAGCAGATCGCCCCGAACCGGGGATCTGCGATGAGCAGGGCCAATCCGTTCGCGTCGGAAGATCTGACACTGGCCAGCAACGAGACGGATCCCCTGATCGTGCAAATGGATGACGAGCTCAAGCAGATCAGTGATGCCATGGCGGCCTCGGTCAATATCTCGCCCGGTATCGATAGTCGGTCCGGCTCAGGACTCAATGGTCTGAACAACGTCACCACAGAGGTGACGGGCAGGGTGCCGGTAGGGGGGGGGCATATCCAGCTTTCCGCGACACCGACCTTCATCAGCAGTCGCTCGTATAACAGCGGCGATGTGAATGGGCCGCGCAATATCGGCTACAACCCGCTCACGACAGTGGAGGGAGGGGCGCTCAATCAGAGCAGCTCCTTCAACGCAACCGGTGTTGCACTCGCGGCACGCTATGACTGGAACTGGCTTGCCCTCGATGCCGGCACCTCACCATTGGGATTTGCCGTCACGAATATGCTGGGTGGGGTACGCTTCGATCCCAAGATCGCCCGGAACACGATCCTGTCGATCGGGGCCGAGCGCCGTTCGGTGCAGGATTCACTCGTGTCCTACTCCGGTTTGCGTGACGCATCCGGTGCGACATGGGGTGGCGTCGTGCGGAACCGCATTTTCGCTCAGCTTGCCTATGGCGACGCCAATGCCTCCTTCTACGTACGCGGCGGTGGCTCCTATCTCACAGGGCGCAACACGCGCAGCAACACCGGCTATGAGGCGGGGGCAGGGGGCCAGACGAAAATCTGGGAGCAGGGCAAGCAAAACGTCCATATCGGAATGGATCTCACCTGGTTCGGGTATGATCGCAACGAATATGCTTTCAGCTTTGGCAATGGTGGCTATTTCTCGCCGCAGAACTTCCTGGCCTTCACCTTTCCGGTCACTTACGCCGGAACGTACAAGCAGATTGACTGGCGCGTGATCGGTCGCGCGGGTTACCAGACCTACCATTCCAGTCGGTCCGAAACATTTCCCAATAATTCTGATAGCCAGGCATTGCTCGCGAATGTGGCGCCGCTTTATGCCTATCAGGACGGAAACTCCGCCAATGGTCTGACGGGCGGTGTCTATGGTGCCATCGATTATCGCATGACGCCAAATCTCAAACTCAGCCTCAACGCGGATTATCAACGCGCAGGGCCTTGGAACGAAGTCAGAGCTTTTGTCGCTGCCAAATACAGCTTTCTGGGGACGAAATGATCTCGCCTGAATACACTATTTTTATCCACGCTCTCGCAACCGAACTGGATCACCAGGCCGGTGAAGACGAGAGTAATGCGTTGCTGTATAGCGTCGGCAGCCGCATGGCTGCGCGCCTGCCACTCCCGGAGTGCAAGACAACAGAATGCTTCGAACTTGAGTGTAACGCGGCCCTCGCTCTGATCGGGTGGGGGACTGCCGAACTCGTGCTTGACCAGGAGAGACGACTCTTCCAGATCAGGCTTACCGATGTGCCGCGGGTAGGGTCACTGGGAAGCCCGTCGGGTTATTGGTTTGCCTCAGTCTTTGCGGGGCTGTTCACGGGATGGTTTGCCCAGATGGGCGAGAAGGTCACCATCCAGCCCGTTCGCAATGCGCCGGTTAAGGCAGGGCTTCTGCTTTCGATCGATGCAGGCGGCACTCCCTGAGAGGCTCCTTCAGACAGGCACAGCGCCGACTCTCCGGCATTCCTCCCGCCCGTGCGGGTGGGGGAATGTCATCCGGAGATGCCGCCCTTTCTCGTCTGGCTCAAAGGAACGACGATATTGCTGTCGAGATCGCTGCGGCGAGAAGCTGATTTGCTTTCCTCGTGAGGTGGGTGCCGTCGTAGAAAAGCGAGCGATCCCCCCGGTCCGATAACGGTCCTTCGGACCAGGGATCGATTACCATATCGGCAATGATCTCTCGGTTGTCGGCCGCACGTTTCATGGCAGCGCGCAGGGTTTCATTATACTGCGCGATCATGAAAAGGCGCCGGTATCCTGCGCGCTTGAGCTGTCTGTGAATAGCGATATTGTTCGCAACGATCTGGTCGATACTGTGACCCTTGCCGATATCGTTGTTCCCCAGCCACGTGATGCCCAGAGCCGAACGAAAGCGTCGCTGGTCGGCGACAATGGCGTTGAGCGTGTTCGTCAGGCAGTCCTGAGCTGTGGCACCTGGTACACCCCAGTTGTGTATAGAGAGATGAGAGGGAAGTTTCTGAGCCAGAATTTGTGGCCAGCTCCAGCCATCCTCCGCACCAAAACCCTGGGTCGTGCTCGATCCAATGCAATCAAGGCGTTCCCGTCGCTGCGGGAAGATACCGAGATCCGAAATGGCCTGGACCATGGCGCTGGCCACATCCGGATCATCCATGGTCCGAGTGAAAATCTTAAGGCCACGCATCTGGAGAGCAGCGCTGCAACCACCGTTTCTCCGGTTCCCCCCGATTGCACCGCCCGTTATAGCCTTCAGACTGCGCTGCGTGCACGAGGACAGAGAGATCTGTGTTGTCAGCTGACCGGTGCCATCCATGACCGCGATGCCCTGTTCGGTCGGACGAAGTGTCAGCAAGGATGGTCCAACATCCGGGACCAGGCTCCGGCGTGCCTCCTCGCCCGTCAAGTTGGGGTCCGAGAAGCGAATGCCGCCGCCGCAGTCATGGCCGCCAACAGACCAGGCAATGCTGTTTCCCGAGGCTGCATCGAGCCAGAGTAACGAGTTGCCTTCTGGCCTCGCGGTGTTAGCCGCGGAGAATGCACCTTCGAACAGCACTGTCGCCTTTGTTGCATCGAGCTGCTGGGGCAGGGTAAACTGCATACCCTGGGCCAGACGAGGCTCCCCGGTCCATGAGATCACAGGGACATCCCCAATAAACCGTGAGCCGATTTCCGGGCATCGCGAGCGATCGAGCGCCTGTGTTGCAGGGTCGTATCCCTGCGCGACAGCATGGGCGCCATGTCCACTCTGATCGTACAGACGGGTAACGCTCAACCGCTTTCCATGTCCTGCGATGAATAGATCCGCGCCATCCTTGCAGAGGGCGCCATGCTCATCGATCCGGATCGTGACGAAGCTGAGCTTCGCGTCCTGCTCGAAGGCCACGTCCATCAAGGGACCTGCATAGCCGGAAATGATCTGCTGGCTTCCCCAGGCCGCGGCAAGGTTGCTGTCGGCGTCATCCCTGAGGGATCGAGGGTGGTCCGCCTGGGCGATCAATCGCCATACTGCTTCGCCGGGGCCGGTTTCTTCCGCGCGCCAGACTGACCCTCGTGATTGCCAGAGATCACCCTTCACATAACCCAATGTGATGTCATCTGCTGCATCTGGCGCGCGGTTGCAGACATCGCGCTGCTGTGGCGTCAGGATCGGTCTGGGCATGGAAGGTTTATCCGCCGAAAGGTAACGCTGAGATGCTCATGAGCCATTTCAGGAACACAATTCGGCTACCAGATCAAGCTGAGGAAGCAGCGTTCCGGAACCGCGCGCTGCCTAGTCTGCTTCCCGAAGCAGACGTGATGCGGTCGACGCGGCGGCGGCTCTGCCGCTGAGACCTGCCTTGTTATATATCTGCTCAGTATGCTTATCGATGGTTCTTGAGCTGACGCCCAGTATATCAGCAATGTCGCGGCTGGATTTACCCCGGCTGATCCAAAGAAGGACTTCGGCTTCGCGCGCACTGAGGCCAAGTTCGCGCTGCAGGATAATTTCCGGGGCCGCTGGTACCGCCGCGATCTTGAAAACTGCGACCTCAGGGCCTTCGCGTCCGACATACAGAACCTTGTGCGGTGTTTCCCCGATCAGCCAGTGTCCAAGCAAAGATCCTGGATCGAGCCCTTCTTGGGCAGGGATGACCAGTTCTCCGATGAGATCAGCGGGCAAGCGATTCAGGAGCTCTGCAGCCTGAGGCGTGCTCCAGGCAATATGGCCCCGCTCGATATCCAGCCCGAAAAGGAAACGTCCTGCGCGGTCGAGTGCCGCATGTGCTGCGCGCACCCGCTGGCTAGCGGCAACGCGCACACGGATACGCGCCAGCACCTCATCCACTGCGAAAGGCTTTGTGACGTAATCCTGGGCGCCGACCTCGAAAGCCCGCAAGA
Organism: Asaia krungthepensis NRIC 0535; assembly: GCF_025995175.1. GTDB lineage: Bacteria > Pseudomonadota > Alphaproteobacteria > Acetobacterales > Acetobacteraceae > Asaia > Asaia krungthepensis. The sequence continues at coordinate 44,486 of NZ_BAPV01000043.1, read as the reverse complement.
CATGCTCGATCTCGCTCAGACCCGTCATGAATATGACAGGCACGATCGACAATTCAGGGTCTGACGCCATCCGCGCGCAGACCTCCCAGCCATTCATGCCCGGCATCATGGCATCGACCAGGGCCAGATCAGGTCGCGTATGTTCCATGATCGCGAAACCTGCCTGCCCTGATTGCGCCAGAAGCACAGTGAACCCGGCAGCATCGAGCGCCACATCCATCATCCCGAGGGCGGCAGGGTCGTCATCGATGACAAGAATGACAGGTCGGTCGGCGTTCATGGCTGATCTCCCTTTACCAGAGCCGCAAGATCCTGCAGTCGGTAGCTCGCTGCCGCTTGCCGCATCGGAGAGAGCGTGTTCTCGAGCGCCGGATGGGCCGTAGCGATATCCTCAAGAGCGGCGCGAAAGCCGCGCAGATCGCCGCGCTGAACGAAACCAGATAGTCTCTGCCGGTCTTCAGCGGAGAGCGTCGTATCTGGGAGATGCTCTGAAACCGGCGCTTTGCTGCCCTCGAAGGCCGTATTTTCCGCCAGAGCGGGAGATGATGTGTCGATTTCTGCGGCGAGGGCAGAGTTGCCGCGCAATGTCCATTCGAGGCCGAGAAGCCGCCCCATGGCCTCGAACAACAGAACGAAATCGACTGGCTTTCCGAGCACGGGGCAATCCTCCAGCGAGGCAACACGCTGTGCGGCGAGTTCGGTCATATTCCCTGTGATGAAGATGATCGGGACAGCATTGCTGCCGGTCTCGCGTATGTGCAGAGCCAGTTCACGCCCATTCATCCCTGGCATGGAAAGATCCAGAAGCAGCAGCTCGGGGTTGAAGCTGGAAAGCATATCCAGGCATTGCCGGGCGTCCTCAGAGGTCTCGACCGTGAAGCCGCGCGGGGCCAGCATGTCGCGGAGCAGACCCCGATGGCCCGGATTATCATCGACCACCAAAACCCGACGTGCAGGGCCGTGATAGGCAATAGGGAGTTGCATCAGACGTTGTGGCGCGCTCTCCTCCCGATCGGAAAGAAAAAGCCGGACCCGGAACCGTGTCCCGTGATCCTGTGCGTCTTCGGATGAGGTGAATGTCAGTTCCCCCCCAAGTACGTCGGTAAGAAGGCGGGTGATCGTCAGACCGAGCCCCGTGCCCGGGATGGAATCTCCCGCAGCGCGCTCGAAAGGCTCGAATATGCGCTCGTGATGCCGCGGGGCAATACCCGGTCCGGTATCCTCGACGAGGAATTCCGCGATCTGGCTCCGCCAGTTGACGCGAAACTGCACCGTACCGCTGGGCGTGAACTTGATCGCGTTCGACAGCAGGTTGAGTAGTATCTGTCGGAGACGATGCGCATCCCCGTTCACCATCTTCGGGAGCATGCCGGGCCGGTAAATGAAGTCCAGCCCTTTTGCGGCTGCCTGGGGGCGCACCATCTGCACTACGGAGTCAAGAAAAGCCAAGAACGGGATCCGGTCCCGGTAGATCTCGATGCGACCTGCCTCAATGCGCGAGATGTCGAGAAGCCCGGTCAGGAGTGCCGTCATATGATCGCCGCTCTCACGTATAGTGCGCAAGGCATTGAGCCGATCAAGAGGCATGCGCTCATCGGCTTCGAGTATCTGAGCGTACCCCATGATCGTATTGAGGGGAGCCCTGATTTCATGGCTGATCCCGCTCAGGAAACGCGTCTTGGCATGGCTCGCCGCCTCGGCTTTCTCGCGTGCCCGGATCAAGGCTGCGTCTGTGCGCTTATGGGCCGAGATTTCATTCAGGAGCAGATGGGTTTGTCGCTCCGTCTCGGTTGTGGCGATCTGCTGGCTCTGCCGGGCCAACACGACCATAAGTGACCCGATGGCCGATACGATGCAGAGCAGCAGATAGGGATGCAGCCTAGAAAACTCTGATATCGAGATGAACATCGCGCAGGTCAGCACGATGAGAAAGATCGCTAGGAACTGACCTACAGGATGTTTAACCCATCGGGATATCACTCTCGGCAGCAGTCGTAATGGCCGGGAAAGCTGCTGGATGAGTCGTGTCGCGGGCGGCTTGCACCGGTCATGACATCTCGCGTCGAGAGAGCAACAGAGAGAACAGATCATGCCCCCATAAGCCGGGCAGAATGCCATGTCGGGGGCTTCGTAATGTCTTTCGCACTGAACACAGTGTATCGCGCGATGGGGATCGGCCGTTGTCGCACGGGGCGGACGGCGCGCCAGATAGGTCCTGCCCCCCGTGATGAATGCGAGGGGGGGCGCCAGAGCGATAGAGACAAGGAGGGACAGGAACGGCGCAAAGGCCTGCGGAATGTCACCGAGCACGCCGCCCTGGGCAAGCAGGCCCACCAAGGCTCCTGCCACCATCGCTCCGAGGCCGACAACGTTCAGGTCTGGCAGCATGGCGCGCCTGAATTCTATGGATTTCGGGCTGAACCCAAGCGGCTTGCACAGGACAAGGTCGCTCACGATCGCACCCATCCACGAGGTAGCAAGCACTGCATAGAGAACGAGCCCCGTCTCTATGGTGCTGACGATGCCCGCCTCAAGCAGGACAAGGGCCAGACCGATCGTGAAGAAGATATAGAAGACGCGTCCCGGATGACTATGGGTCAGCCGCGAGAAGAAATTGGACCAGGCGAGCGACCCGGCATAGGCATTGGTCAAATTGATCCGTGTCTGCGCGATCACGATCAGGAGCAGCGTCGCCATGATGGCTAAGGGAGGCGAAAGAAGCGTCTCCCAGGCGAGCCTGTACATGGCCTGAGGTTGTGCCGCTTCCTGAGGGGAAAGACCGAGATGCAGGGCTACCCAGACAAGAAATGACCCTGCCATGATCTTCACGGCATCGAGGATCACCCAGCCCGGCCCTCCGATCAGCGCCGAGAGCCACCAGGCAAGGCGGTTTGCCTCGTTTCGCTCAGGGAGAAAACGAAGAAAATCGACCTGTTCTGCACTCTGGCAGATCAGAACCATCATCACAGAGGCTGCACTTCCGACCGAGAGAAGGTTCAGCCCGGTACGATCGCCCAGTCCTGTGAATCCTGTCCATTCACCTGCCCAGTCAGGATGCACCGCCAGAACGGCGATCAAGGGTATGGTATTGAGCGCGAGCCAGAGAGGCGCTGTGAGGACCTGAAACCGGGCGATGACTTTGAAGCCGCCGGTGGCAAGCGGGATCACGATCAGAGCCGCGATGATATTGGTGAGCCAGGGGGGGAGGGAGTCGATGCGTGACAGCATTGCGGCGAGGATTGCCGTCTCGATGCCGAAGAAGATGAACGTGAAGCTTGCATAGATCAGGGAAGTCAGCGTCGATCCGATATATCCAAACCCCGTCCCGCGGGTGAGAAGATCGATGTCGAGGCCACTGCGTGACGCTGCAACCGTGATCGGCAGACTGACCAGAAAAATGACCGCGCAGACAAGACAGACAGCGAGCGCGACATTCCCGAAGCCAAAAGCGAGGGTAAGTGTTGCCCCTATGGCCTCCAGCGCCATGAAGGAGATGGAGCCGAGCGCAGCCAGTGCAGCCCGCCACGGCGTCGCGGCGCGCGCCGTTGTTGCCGTGAACCTGAGCGCGAAATCCTCGGTCGACTGGTCGGCAACCCACACATTGTAGTCGCGCCGCGTGCGTACGATACGCAGGCGGCTTGCATGACCACGCAGACTGGTGTGTTGCGGCATTTTCATTCCACCATCGACTAGACAACGCGGGATACATAGCGGCGATACGCAAGACTGCGTATAGGCTGGAACCATGGTTTCGGGACCAAATCGGGCATTCTCCGAGAAGGAACCCGATCGCCATGACCTCCCTCCCGCCCGTCTCACGCCGCGCCTTTGCCCGTTTCACCCTCGCCGCTTCTGCTGCGATGCTGGCCGGAACCGGCCGCGCGCGTGCCGCCGCGCCTTCGGGCGAGCCCATCAAGATCGGCATTCTGCACTCGCTTTCAGGCACACTCGCAATCAGCGAAGCGACGCTCAAGGATGTCATGCTGATGCTGGTGGATATCCAGAATCGCAAGGGCGGGCTGCTGGGGCGTCCCATCGAGCCCGTGGTGGTCGATCCCGCCTCTAACTGGCCGCTTTTTGCCGAAAAGGCCCGTCAGCTTCTGAGTGTGGACAAGGTGGCCTCGGTCTTCGGCTGCTGGACCAGCGTCTCACGCAAATCGGTACTGCCTGTCTTCGAGGAGCTGAACGGCATCCTGTTCTATCCCGTGCAATATGAGGGGCAGGAATGCAGCCGCAACGTGTTCTACACGGGAGCGGCCCCCAATCAGCAGGCCATTCCGGCGGTCGATTATCTCATGAGCGAGGATGGCGGCGGCGCCAGGCGCTTTGCCCTGATCGGGACGGACTACGTCTATCCGCGTACCACGAATCAGATCCTGCAGGCCTATCTCAAATCCAAGGGCGTGGCGGATTCCGATATCATGGTGAATTACACGCCCTTCGGTCAGTCCGACTGGCAGACCATCGTTTCGCAGGTCAAGGCCTTCGGTTCAGCCGGAAAGAAGACCGCTGTCATCTCGACCATCAATGGCGATGCCAATGTGCCCTTTTACAAGGAGCTTGGGGCCCAGGGCATCACTGCCACCGATATTCCGGTCATGGCCTTCAGCGTCGGTGAGGAGGAGCTGGCAGGCATGGATACCAAGCCCCTGGTCGGGCAGCTTGCGGCCTGGAATTACTTCGAGAGCATCGATACGCCCGCCAACAAGGCGTTCATCGCTGACTGGCATAAATTCACCAGGAACCCGAAACGGACGACTAACGACCCGATGGAAGCCCATTACATCGGATTCAATCTCTGGGTGCAGGCCGTGGAAAAGGCGGGCACGACCGATCATGACAAGGTCATTGCCGCCATGGTGGGGCTGCGCCAGCCCAACCTCACAGGTGGGATCGCGCAGGTCCTGCCCAATCATCACATCACCAAGCCGGTCTATATTGGCGAGATCCAGGATGACGGGCAGTTCAATGTGGTGTGGCAGACGCCCCACGAGGTGCCGGGCCAGGCCTGGTCGCCTTATGTGCCGGAAACCGCGCATCTGACAGGCGACTGGACCGCTCCCATCAATTGCGGGAATTACGACACCCAGAAAAAGGCCTGCCTCGGATCGCGTCATGCGTAAGGCAGGTCTCGCTTTCACCCTGTGCCTCGCGCTGGTCCTCGGCTCGCCTTGTGCCCCCGCCGGGGCTCAGGAGGCAACACCCGATCCCTACGCCCAGCTGGCCTCCCCGCATTTCGACGCTATCATCGCCGGGATCGAGGCGCTCGGCCGATCCGGCGATGACAAGGCCCTCGCGACACTGCAGGCACTTGGCGCCCATAAGCTCATGGCCGGATCAGAGGGCGTGTACATCCATGCAGGAACGGGTCTGGTCGATGCACGTACGGGCCAGCAGAATGCGGACATCGACCCCGCCTCCCTCCATCCGGTTCGTGTCAATAACCGCGTGCGTCTGGTTCTCGCCACGGCGCGGGCCGAACTCCTTCTGGCGCAGGGCAGCCGGGCCGAGAAGCACGACGCCCTGTCGCGCATGCTCACCCATCCCGATGCCTCGATGCTGCCCGCCCTGGATCACGCCAGCGCCGACCCGGCCAACAAATCCCTGCGCTCGGAATTCGAGGCTGCGCGCGCGGCTATCCTGCTGAGCCCTGGCGCACCGCCCGTCGCCCTGAACGAGCAGCTTACCGCCGTCTCCGCCATAAAGAAAACAGGCGGACTGGGCGCGAGGTCGCTGCTGACGCGGGCCGCAGCCCTTGAGGCTCTGGCGCCACAAACGCGCGAAGCCGCAAAGAAAGCCGTTGCCTCCATCGACTTCCGGCTCAGGCTCTGGAGTTACGCCCAGGATCTGTTCTACGGGGTGAGCCTGAGCTCCGTCCTGCTGCTCTCGGCCATGGGGCTCGCCATCACCTTCGGGGTGATGGGCGTCATCAACATGGCCCATGGTGAGTTGATGATGGTGGGCGCCTATACCACCTTCGTCGTCGAGCGTCTGATTGCCTCTTATATCCCGGCGCTCTCGCCGTTCAGTCTGATTCTCGCTCTGCCCGCTGCCTTCGTCGTCAGCGGCGGGCTGGGTATCCTGATCGAGCGCGGCGTGATCCGCTTCCTGTACGGGCGACCGCTCGAGACGCTCCTCGCAAGCTGGGGCGTTTCACTCATCCTGCAGCAGGCTGTGCGCTCCGTTTTCGGACCGAGTAATGTGGCCGTCACCACACCGGGCTGGCTCGGGGGTGCCTTCGCACTGGGCGGGCTTGAAATCACCACGGTGCGCCTCGCCATCTTCCTGTTCGCGATAGCTGTCATGGCCGCCCTGATGCTGGTGCTTCGACGCACCCCGCTCGGACTGCATATGCGTGCCGTCACCCAGAACCGACGCATGGCCGCCCTGATGGGGATCCGCACGGCGCGTATCGACGCGCTGACTTTCGGTCTGGGCTCGGGCATTGCCGGTCTGGCCGGTGTCGCGGTCAGTCAGATTGATAATGTCAGCCCCAATCTCGGGCAGGGTTATATCATCGACAGCTTTCTCGTCGTCGTCTTCGGCGGGGTTGGCAATCTCTGGGGCAGTCTGGCGGCGGCGCTCGCACTCGGACTTGGCGGCAAGGGCCTCGAACCGCTGATCGGTGCGGTCTCGGGCAAGATCCTGCTGCTGGTCCTCGTCATCCTGTTCATTCAGCGCCATCCGCGCGGCATGTTCCCGATGCGCGGTCGGGGGATCGAATCATGAGCACCCATTTCAGCTTCCGCAGCGCGCGCTGGACGGCGCTCCTCGTCGTCGTGCTCGCCCTCGTTCTGGCGCTGGCCAGCCTGCTGCCCCAGGGCAGCGCATTGAGCGTCTCACCTTTCGTCGTGACGCTTTGCGGAAAATATCTCTCCTATGCCCTGCTTGCCCTTGCGGTCGATCTGGTGTGGGGTTTTGCGGGTATTCTCACCCTCGGCCACGCTGCGTTCTTCGCCCTCGGGGCCTACGGCATGGGCATGTACCTGACGCGCGCCATCGGCGCACGCGGGGTCTATGGCAATGCGGACCTGCCCGATTTCATGGTGTTCCTCTCCTGGCATCGCCTCCCCTGGTATTGGTGGGGATCGGACCATTTTCTGGTTGGCGTGGTGCTCATGCTGGGTGTCCCGGCTGTGCTGGCGGGGCTGTTCGGCTGGCTCGCCTTCCGCTCGCGAGTCTCAGGGGTGTATCTCTCGATCATCACCCAGGCGCTGACCTATGCGCTGATGCTCGCTTTCTTCCAGAACGGGCTTGGCTTCGGCGGCAATAACGGTTTGACCGGATTCAAGGATGTGCTGGGTTTCGACCTCACCGCGCCAAGCACGCGGGCCGTGCTTCTGGCGCTGACCGGCGTGATTCTCGGCGCCGTGTTGATGGGTGCACGCGCTCTGATGGGAGGACGCTACGGCCGGGTTCTGGTGGCGGTGCGCGACACTGAATCGCGCACGCGCTTTCTTGGCTATCGCCCGGAGCAGGTCAAGCTTGTGGTCTGGATCGTCTCGGCCCTCATAGCAGCACTGGGTGGCGCGCTCTACGTGCTTCAGATCGGGATCGTCAATCCGGGCGAGTTCGCTCCGGCCAACTCGATCGAGGCCGTGATCTGGGTAGCGGTCGGGGGACGTGGCACGCTGACGGGCGCTGTGATCGGGGCAGTTCTGGTCAATTTCGGCAAGACCCTCTTCACCGCCATCCTGCCCGAATTCTGGCTCTACGGGCTGGGCGCGCTGTTTCTCGCCACCACACTTTTCCTGCCGAATGGCGTCATGGGGCTTTTGCGCCATGTGCCGCGCAAGCGCGACGAGGAGGTAACGCCTGAAATCACCAATCCTGAAGGATCGAATGCATGACGACCGCCGCTCTTCTCGATTTGCGGGATGTTTCCGTCAGCTTCGATGGGTTCAGGGCCATCAACGGCCTCTCGCTCACCCTTGCACCGGGTGAAATGCGCGCGATCGTCGGCCCTAATGGCGCTGGCAAAACGACAATGATGGATATCATCACCGGCAAGACCCGTCCTGATACGGGGAGCGTCACCTTTCGGGGTCATGACCTGACCCGTCTGGACGAACCTGCCATTGCCGAACTGGGGATCGGACGCAAGTTCCAGAAACCGACCGTGTTCGAGGCCCTGAGCGTCTGGGATAATCTTCTGCTCGCCCTCAAGGGCCTCCGACGCCCGCACAGGCTGCTTTTCGCCCGGCTAACCCCCGATGAGATCCGGCGTATCGAAGGGCTTCTCGCCACCATCCGCCTCGGTGCCGAAAGTACGCGCGCTGCGGGTGGGCTCAGTCACGGCCAGAAGCAATGGCTCGAGATCGGCATGCTGCTGGCACAGGAGCCCGATCTGCTGCTTGTGGACGAGCCTGTCGCCGGTATGACCGATGCAGAGACCGCCGAAACCGCCGGGTTGCTGCGCGAGATCAATCGTACGCGCAGCGTTGTGGTGGTGGAGCATGACATGGATTTCGTGCGGGCGCTGGATGTGACCGTGACGGTGCTTCACGAAGGCGCGGTTCTGGCGGAAGGGCCGCTCGATACGGTCAGCAATGATCCGCGCGTCATTGAAGTCTATCTTGGACGGTGAGGGATCAGTCATGCTGAATGTCGATCAGATCGAATTGCATTATGGTGCTGCGATCGCCCTGCGCGGTGTCTCGCTCAAGGCCGAGCCCGGATCGGTCACCTGTCTGTTGGGGCGCAACGGCGTGGGCAAGACGAGCACCCTGCGCGCCGTGACCGGCATGCATGCGGTCTCCTCCGGTTGCATCACCTGGGAGGGCGAGGACATCACCGCGCTGCCTGCCTATGAGCGGGCACGACGGGGAATTGCGACCGTTCCACAGGGACGGGAGATCTTCCCGCTCATGACAGTACGTGAAAACCTTGAAACCGGGCTTGCCTTGCTGCCACGCGGCGAAAGACGCCTGCCGGAGGAGATTTTCGATCTCTTTCCAGTGCTGGGAAAGATGATGACACGGCGTGGCGGCGATCTCTCGGGCGGTCAGCAACAGCAGCTTGCAATTGCGCGCGCACTCGTCATCAAGCCCCGTCTTCTGGTGCTGGATGAGCCTACCGAGGGTATTCAACCCAGCATCATCAAGGATATCGGCAGGGTGATCGACGCCCTGCGCCGGCGGGGCGATATGGCGATCCTGCTCGTGGAGCAGTATTTCGATTTCGCCTTCGAACTCGCGCAGCAGATTGTGGTGCTCGATCGCGGGCGCGTGGTCGTGTCCGGTGACGCAGAGACACTCGAAGCCGAAGAGGTCCGGCGCTACGTGGCTATCTGAACCACCACGGGCTTCGCTCGACTGTCTCGCTACGTAGAAATGCGTAGCCCGGTTTGTGACGGTTTTCCCTAATCCTAGAGGGAACAACGCGGTCACGAACCGGCAGGGACGAAAGGGCAGCACCATGCATCTCGCGCCATATGAGGTCGATAAACTCACTCTGGTAACAACCGGGCTCCTCGCTCAGCGCCGATTGGCGCGCGGGCTCAGACTGAACTACCCCGAAGCGGTCGCCCTGATTTCGACCGTTCTGCTGGAGTTGATCCGCGACGGACGGCATTCTGTGGCAGAACTCATGACCATGGGGGGCACTATCCTCGGCAAGCGCGAGGTTCAGCCCGGCGTCGCCGATCTTGTCGGACAGGTGCATATCGAGGGAACCTTCCCGGACGGAACGAAGCTGGTTGCCGTCCAGTCGCCCATCACCCGCTCAGAGGGCGATCTCGCTCTGGCCCTGTTTGGCAGCTTCCTTCCGCTGCCGGATTCTGCGCTTTTCGGCGAGGGGGGTGAAGATGTTTCCGGTATGGTCGAGGCCGAGGAGGGTGTTCTGACGCTCAATGAAGGCCGCCCGACCATCGAAATCGCCGTGACCAATACGGATTTGCGCCCCATCCAGATCGGCAGCCATTTCCATTTCGTCGAGGCCAATCCACGACTGCAGTTCGATCGCGATGCTGCCTACGGCAAGCGCCTGGATGTGCCCGCTGGTGCGGCAATACGCTTCGAGCCGGGCGAGACCAAAACCGTCACACTAATCGATATTGCAGGCAATCGTGTCATTCGCGGAGGCAATGCCCTGGCAGACGGGCAGGTCGGTGCGGCCAATCGACGCTCGACGCTTGAGCGGATCGACGCCCGCGCCTTCGCAAACAACACCTGAAACAGGGAGCTCTCCAATGGCCTATCAAATCACGCGCGCCGATTATGCTGCCCTGTTCGGCCCCACCACGGGTGACCGTATCCGTCTGGGCGACACGTGCCTCTACGCCGAGATCGAAAAAGACTTCATCAGCTATGGCGATGAATGCATGTTCGGCGCGGGCAAGGTCATCCGCGACGGCATGGGGCAGATGACCGGCGTCGATTCAAGCCGAGCCCTGGATTGCGTCATCACCAACACTGTCGTCATCGACTATACCGGGATTGTGAAAGCCGATGTGGGTATCAAGAACGGCCGGATTGCCGGGATAGGCAAGGCTGGCAATCCGGATGTCATGACGGGGGTCGATCCCGATCTGATCATCGGAGTAAACACGGAGGTCATTTCAGGCGAGGGCAAGATCCTGACCGCCGGAGGTGTGGATACGCATTTCCACTATATCTGCCCCGACCAGCCCTTCACCGCGGCTTCGAGCGGGATCACGACCCTGGTCGGTGGTGGAACAGGACCGGCCACAGGCTCCCTTGCGACCACCTGTACTCCCAACCCTGCCTACCTCAAGCTGATGATGCAGGCGACGGACGATATCCCCGTCAATCTGGTGTTTACAGGTCGTGGCAACTCATCGAAACCCGACGGTATGAAGGAGCAGATCCTTGCCGGGGCAGGGGGGCTGAAGCTTCACGAAGACTGGGGCACGACGCCAAGCGCCATCGATACCTGCCTGTCCATGGCCGATCACTACGATGTGCAGGTCACGATTCACACAGACACGATCAATGAAAGCTGCACTGTCGAGGACTCGATCAAGGCATTCGCCGGACGCACAATCCACACCTACCACGCTGAAGGCGCGGGGGGTGGCCATGCCCCCGATCTGATGCGTGTCTGTGGCGAACCCAATATCCTGACAAGTTCGACCAGCCCGACCAATCCTTACACGGTCAATACCGTGGCAGAGCATCTCGACATGCTCATGGTCTGCCATCACCTCGACAAGCATATCCCCGAAGACGTCGCTTTTGCTGCAAGCCGGATCCGTCCGAACACCATAGCGGCTGAGGGTGTGATGCACGACATCGGCGCCATCTCCATGATGACGTCTGACAGCCAGGCGATGGGCCGTGCGGGAGAGGTGATCACCCGTACCTGGCAGATTGCCGATCAAATGAAGCGCCAGCGCGGCAAGCTACCTGAGGATTCCGCGCGCAACGACAATTTCCGTATCAAGCGTTACGTGGCGAAGTATACGATCAACGGCGCAATCGCCCACGGGATGGGTCATCTGATCGGCTCTGTTGAGAAAGGCAAGATTGCCGATCTTGTCCTGTGGAGCCCGGCCTTTTTCGGAACACGGCCTGAGCTGGTTCTCAAGAGCGGCTTCATTGCCTTTGCGCAGATTGGGGATGCCAACGCATCGATCCCGACGCCTCAGCCCGTTATTATGCGCCCGATGTTCGCCGCCAAGGCCAAGGGAACGGCGGGAACCTCGATCCTGTTCGTCAGCGAGGCGTCGATGACCGAACAGGGCGTGCTGTCCTACGGTCTGGGCAAGCGTATCGAGGCCGTGCGCAAGTGCCGGGGTATCGGCAAGGCCGATATGAAACTGAACGATGCAACGCCAAAAGTCACGGTAGACCCCAAAACTTACGAGGTCCGCATCGACGGCGAGGCTATCGGCATTCAGCCCGCTGAGACTCTTCCCTTGGCCCGCAAGTTCAACCTGTTCTGACAGGGTTTAGGACACAATTTCCATCTCAGAAAAGGTGCAAATAAGAAAAGATCAACGACCAGGCGAGTGAGGGACTTAGTAAGGTCAAGCGATGTCGTGATAGAAGTGATAGGGCATGGTGTTTTCGAAGGCACTATGTCCAGAATTTGGACTGTCACATTTGTCAGGACGAACCGACGCATGTGTCGTCACATGGGTCATAAGATCCTGTCATTCAGCGACGCGGTAAACCGAAGGCGTGTTCGAAAATGGGTTATGTGAAGCAACTCTGTTTTATCCTTCCTTTAATGCTCGTGAAAACGGCGTGGGGTGGTGACGAGCACGCTGGTCATAGGAGTATTCTATCTGGTATCGATGATACACCCGGCCGCTCCTATATCGATCGAACGGTGCCCCCTGCGCTTGCCGCGATAAAAAAAGATCCCTCACTAATAGGTTATCAGGCAGTCTACTCCCGGGTGATAAGTGTTTGTCGTGTCGGATGTGACTACACTGAGCCTACTTCTGCTTATAATGCTGCAGTCCTACAAGCGCATATGATGTACGGCAATAATCATGTCGAGGTTAAGATTGGCGATGGGTCATATAATTTAAACCATAATTTTGTGACGAGCGACGCAGCTACTTCCCGCGTACATATCGTCGGGAACCAGGACGACCCGACACGGGTTGTGCTCAACTTTACAAATACAAAAGGCAAAAATCTCACAGCGTTCCTGGCGACGAGCGGCGGTATCTTCGGATTGATCACTGGCGTCACGATTACCCAGCCGGCAGATGGCTCGGGCGCCATGGCGTCAACAGATCTTGCAGGACGTCATCTGTGGAACCCGCAGTCCTACGGAGCGGGCGTGGGTGCATATGGTGGTGGCGTCGTCGTACTTGGTAAAAGTATCGTAATTCGCAATTTTTATTATAGCATTGTGGCAGATAACAACGGTTTCATAGATGTTCCGAACGGGAACGGGGTATTTCTTCATGATGCGGGCGATGTCAACGCTATGGCGCGAGGTGGTGGTACGATTGTATGCTTGAAGTGTCATGCCTCAGGGGCTTCGGATTATACTGATCCCAAGGCTGCTATATTAGGGTCAAGTTTCGATGCCGAACGCGGCGGAACATTGTATATAGACGGATCAACCTCAGAGAAGACTCTTGAAGCCGGCGTGTTGGCGCTCTCCGGAGGAGCGGCCTGGGCCCAAAACATGACCATTAGTAAGCCATTGGGTCGAGGCCCCGGAGCCTTGATATCCGGCTTCTCCTCAGTAAATCTGGGCGGCACCAAGATCTTTGGCTATTATATCGGTGTCAATGCGCAATACGGTTTCGTCGATGTTAGTCACTGCACCATCGATGGGAGTGGCGCGACGGGGATCGTCGCTGATGGAGGAAGAGTGACGGGCTCATCGGTCACAATCATGCACAGTAAGCAGTTTGGTATCCAAGCGATCCATCAAGGGAACGTGGTACTTTTTGACACGTTTGCACGAATGCTAGCCAATGGCACGAATTTCGCCCCGTCCGAGGCGGGCGTGCAGCGCGTTTCAGGATCCAGGTATGGGGCGTCGTCAATAGACGTACAGTGATCTTGTGGCCTGCACTACGCGTCATAGAGCCTGTTTAGGAAGTTGGAGCAGATGTGATTCAAGCTCTGGATGTGGACACCAGAGCAGAGGGCCCGAATGGCCGGGATTGCCCGCAAGACAAAGCGCTATCCGTCGGACATGACGGACGAGGAATGGGAGCGGATCGCGCCGCTGATGCCCGAACCGGGGCGCATGGGCCGTCCACGCGAGATCGAATTTCGCGAGGTGATCAACGCGGTGCGCTACCTGGTCCGCTCGGGCTGTGGCTGGCGGATGTTGCCGATCCATCCCGGCCACTGACGCACGGTCTATGGCTGGTTTCGAGAGTTGGCCCGGCGGTTTCTGTTTCAGACTATTCATGACGTCGAACTGATGCTCGATCGGGAGAGGTCAGGTCGCGAGACGAGCCCGACCGCTGGGGTGATCGACAGCCAGAGCATCAAGGCACCGCATGCGCAAACAAGAGGTTATGACGCCGGCAAGAAGGTCGTCGGGCGCAAGCGGCATATTGCCGTGGATACAGACGGACGTCTGCTGATGGTCAATCTGACCCCGGCCGACATCTCCGACAGCGCGGGCGCGCAGATGATCCTGGACGCGATCCGCAAGCGCTGGCCCTGGGTGAAGCACCTGTTCGCCGACGGGGCTTACGACCGGCTCCAGCTGATGGACAAGGCGGCTTATCTGCACTTCGTCGTCGAAGTCATCCGACGCCGGGATGGAGCGAAGGGCTTCAAGATACTGCCCCATCGATGGGTCGTGGAGCGGACCTTTGGCTGGATGACCCGCTGGCGACGTCTCGTGCGTGACTATGAGCGTCGTATCGACGTCTCACAGGCCATGATCCTCTTCGCCATGGGCGCCAATCTCACACGCAGAAATGCCCATCCGTGAGTTTCCAAACAGGCTCTTGGAACACTCTTACTCGCTGCCTCGCAACTCTTGCGAAAATTATAGAGAGGCCTATGCGGGCTGCATTTCGCCAAGGCATTACGCTAGGGTACCGTATTTATGCTTATATAGTGGTCTTTAGAGGGCCTGCTACCCGCCCGTTTTTTCGCGCGATCCCGTATACTATCCTCCAGCGCCTCATCAAAGCTGGATCAGAAGCCCCCTCAGGCTCAGGATCCATTGATTTGGGTAGATATATCTGATTCAGTCTCTTCAAAGAGACTGGAGATGAGCGACCTAGAATGGCTGACGGACGAGCAGGTGGCGCATCTGGAGCCATTTTTCCCAAGGAGTCATGGCAGACTGCGGGTTGATGACCGGCTTACTTTGAGCGGGGAACCGCAATGGGCTGCGCTGGCGGGATGCTCCGCGGGAATATGGGCCGAATAAGACGCTCTACAATCGCTGTAGGGAATGAAAGCGCTGCGGGGATTTTTGTCTGCCTGATAGACCGCCTAGCGGCTGGCAGGGCGGACCATCAGACGATCATGATGGGCGCGACCTACCTGAAGGCACACAGTACGGCCTCGAGCCTGCGGAAAAAAAGGGGGCCCAGGCCGCCTGATCGGGCGGACCAAAGGCGGCATGAACACGAAGCTGCACGCGGTGACAGGCAGAAATGGCCGCCCGATCAGGATCTTCATGACGGCAGGCCAGCTCCGCGATCACACCGGGGCCGCTGCTCTTGTGGATGATCTGCCCGCCGCAAGGTGGCTCTTGGCTGATCGCGGCTTTGATGCCGACTGGTTCAGGGACGGGTTGGAGGATAACGGGATCAAATTCTGCATTCCGGGCCGGCAATCCCGCACGACGCCCGCGAGCTGCGATAGGCGCAAATACCGGCACCGCAATCATATCGAGATTGTGTTCGGCCGGCTCAAGGACTGGAGGCGTATCGCCACACCCTGCGACAGATGTCCGGCCGTCTTCTTCTCAGCCATCTGCCTCGCCGCTATCGTCGTATTCTGGTTAGGAGTCCTGAGCTTAACAGTTAGCGCCTCCGAGACCTCTACAACTCCAGAAAAACCCGGGTATCCCCTCGGTAAGCCTTGATAGGAACTCCTCACCCAACGCGCACCCGTGACCTTTCCAACCATGACGCTTGAGGCTGCTCAGCATAAATGAGAAGCCATACCGCCCTGATCATGCCTTCGCAGATCTTCCAGTAACGTCGGGCCTTCTGGTTGCCAGAGCAGACGTGACCGGGTTTTAGCGCTTGAGGCAATCATGTCTTTCGACACGAACGGGACGAGCCAACCGAAATGAGGCGGCGCCTCCTGATCCGTCAGTTGCTTCACAGGTAGATCCAGCTTTCGCCCGATGGCTTCCGCTATTTCGCGCAATGTAACCCCTTCTTCTGCGCTCGCGTGGTAACGGGCCCCAGCGCTGGCTTCCTCGAGCGCCAACCGATAGAGGTTCGCTGTGTCATCCAGATGGGCTGCGCACCAGCGGTTTACGCCTTCTCCAACATACGCTGAGACCCCGGTTCTGCGTGCCAGATCGATCAGAAACGTGACGAGCCCCTGCTTGTGCGTGTCGTGAATCTGGGCAAGCCGGACCACGGATATATTACAACCACGCGCTATCCCGTCCTGAATGGCACTTTCCGAGATCACGCGAGGATTGGCGTGCTCAGGATTGAAAACATCCTCATCTGCGAGAGCGCCAGGTACGGGCTCGCCGAAAAGGGTTGTGGAGGTGATAATTATAGGTTTGCGGGAGCCCTCATACGTCTCATAAAGGGCTCGGATCACGCGTTCGTCCTTGCGGCAATTCTCGACATAGCGGGAGAAATCATGGTCGAATGCCGTGTGAATCACCGCATCGCAGCGCGCAGCAGCCTCTGTGAGGCCATCGGTGTCCTCGATTGTTCCATGATAGGGTTCGGCTCCGCTTGCCCTCAGGCG
Organism: Asaia krungthepensis NRIC 0535; assembly: GCF_025995175.1. Classification (GTDB taxonomy): domain Bacteria; phylum Pseudomonadota; class Alphaproteobacteria; order Acetobacterales; family Acetobacteraceae; genus Asaia; species Asaia krungthepensis. Next base: position 28,137 of record NZ_BAPV01000043.1, on the reverse strand, counting down.
AAGGGCACCCGCATCGCTTCGGGTCAGCCCGAGCACGTCATGGCCAGCCGCCAGCAAGGTCGTGACCAGCCTTGATCCGATGAACCCGTTGGCCCCTGTGAGAAAGACTTTCATGGTGGAAATCCTGCGCTTGTTGTTTCCTCACCGTGCGCCGATATCTGATGGTGTTATAGTAGTGACTTTATCGTAGTATAGATCATGACAGGTTCATCTCCTCAGCAGAACAAGCTTGGCGTCTATCTGCGGGATAAACGCGCGCGTCTCGATCCTGCGGCGTTCGGATTTTCCGCGTCGCGTCGCCGCACACCGGGACTGCGCCGTGAGGAGGTGGCTCAATGCGCCAATATCAGCCCAACCTGGTACACATGGCTGGAACAGGGGCGAGGTGGGGCGCCGTCTCAAGATGTTCTGCATCGTCTGGCCAAGGGGATGCTACTGACGGACCCCGAACGCGAGCATCTTTTCATGCTGGCGCTCGGTCATCCTCCCGAGACCCGATATCAAGGCGCGCAGGGCATCACGCCCCGGTTGCAGCGTGTGCTCGACGCGCTCCATCACAGTCCGGCTATCGTCAAAACCCCTCTCTGGGACGTCGTTGCGTGGAATCGTGCTGCGTCTGCCGTGCTGACCGATTACAGCCAGTTGCCGGCAGATCAGAGGAATATCCTCAAGATCGTTTTCTGCACGCCGCACATACGGGATATGCAGATGGACTGGCAAAGTCTTGCAAGATCCGTCGTCGCTGCGTTCAGGGCCGATGCCGTGCGCGCCGGAGCCTCGAACGAGATCGATGAGCTCGTCAGGGAATTGAGTACCCGAAGCGCCGAATTTGCCACTCTGTGGGGTGAAAACGACGTTCAGGTCAATGGTGAGGGGACGAAGCGCCTCATGCATCCCACTCTCGGGCTTATCGAACTTGAATATTCCGGGTTCTCTGTCGAGGGGCGCCCGGACCTCGGCCTCGTAATCTACAACCCTGCCACCGAGAACGATCTCGAGCGTGTCAAAGCGCTCATCAGCAACTTTGAGGCATAATTCGGGGAAATACACCAGTCATGATGCCCGTCAACGCAAGTGGGACACGGGTCGTCGAAGACCCGGCTCATCTTCACCGCAGGGACGCCGATAATCATCGGGCGTTCCCTTCAGCGGGCACCTCTCCGACCGGGGGACCGGCCCCGGAGATACGACGATCGACCGCTGGACGGAGAAACCCCCAGGCCGATGCCCGGCGCTATGCATGTTTTTCTTGCCGACGCACGACGTTACGCTTTCACTTCGTTGCACTACCGGTGCGAAGCCGCTCGATGACCCTATCGAGGAAGACGCGCAGACGATGGGGCACATGACGCCCGGCGGGATAGATTGCTGAGACAGGAGCCGGTTCGCCCTCCCAATCAGGAAGCACCCGAACAAGCGTGCCGTCTGCGAGATCCTGCGCGATATCGATTTCGGACTTGAAGACGAGGCCGAGGCCAAGGCGTGCCCAGTCATGCGCCACATCGCCGCTGTCGGTGTAAAGGCGACCATCAGGACACAGCTTGATCTTCCGCCCATGCGGACCCGCAAGATCCCAGCTCTTCAGATTGCCGAAACGCAGAACTTCATGCCCGGCAATAGCCTCGGGAGTAGTAGGTATCCCGCAGCGTTCCAGATAAGCGGGAGAGGCGGCAATGATGCGACGGCTATCGGTCAGCTTGCGTATCATGAGGCTTGAATCGGCCATGGCTCCAATCCGGATCACCACATCGAGCGATTCATCTACCAGTAGACTGATCCGGTCGCTCAGCAACAGGTCGAGCCGCAACCCTGGCCAACGTGTCATCAACTCGGCGCAGAGCGGTGCAATGACGCGTCTGCCCAAAGCCGCGGGCGCGCCGATGCGCAGTAACCCTCTCGGTTCATGATGCCGTTCTGCAAACCGGGCCTCGATTTCATCGACCTCGTCAAGGATGCCACGTGCGCGTTCGAGCAGGAGCAGTCCTTCCTCGGTCAGCGTTGAACGTCTGGTGGTGCGCAGGAGCAGGGAGACCCCGAGACGCCTCTCGAGGGCCGCCAGTCTCTTGCTCGCGACATTGATCGCGAGCCCCATATCACGTGCGGCTGCGGTGATACTGCCGTGAAGGGCAATCCTGGTGAAGAGACGCAGGTCATTAAGATCGTCGATCATCATTATCTCCCCGATGGAGAATATCATTCTCTCCTTCGGTCGCTACTCCTCTTAGATCGGAAAATACAAATTTACCGTAGAGCCAGAGAGAGGAGATAGCATGGCTGAGTTTCACCCAGTATCGCACATGCCTGCCACACCCATGCTCTCGCGCCGCGGGCTGATGATGGCAGGCGGCGTAGCTGCCGGCGCAGCCTTTGCGGCGTCAAGCACATCGGCAAGCCCCGCTCGGGCCGCAGATGGTGAGAAAGCGTTTTGGCCGGGCGATGCGCGTCTCGCGATCAGCCTGTCACTCATGTACGAGGGCGGTGGGCAGCCGATTTCGGGCGCTGGTGGCGTCATTCCAGAGGCGGTGGCCGCAGGCGTGCCTGACCTCCCGACAAACGCCTTTTTTGCCTATGGCCATTACGAGGGCATTCCGCGGCTTCTGGACCTCATGGACCGGCACGGGATCAAGCTCAGCGCATTCATGATCGGCGATGCCGTCAAGAACGCGCCCGACCTCGCCCGGGAGATTGTCAGGCGTGGGCATGAAGCTGCAGCGCATGGCCGGAGTTGGCAGAACTCGTATCTCCTGCCACCCGATCAGGAAAAGCGTTTCATCGCCAGCAGCGTCGAGACCATTCACCGGATCACCGGGCAACAACCCGTAGGCTGGAACGCCTACTGGATGCGTAATTCCGTTCATATTCTGGAGACGCTCCAGGATCTGGGCTTCGTCTATCACATCGACGAGCCAAGTCATGACGAGCCCTTCATTATCCCCGTGCGCGGACGTGACTTCGTCACTGTTCCCTACACGTTTCATATGAATGACATTGTGTCCTTCCCGTTCCAGGGATGGAACCCGAGCGCGTACGAGCAGGCTCTCAGGGATGAGTTCGACCAGCTCTACGAAGAGGGCGCAACACGTCGACGCATGATGGTGGTCAGTCTGCATGACCGCATTTCCGGTCATGCAGGCCGTGTGCGGGCGCTCGATCGCTTCCTCACCTATGCGCGAAGCAAGCCGGGTGTCTGGTTTGCCCGCAAGGACGATATCGCCCGTCATGCCCTCGCGACCACCGGCCAGACCCCGGTGCTTCAGCGTGGCTCCCCCCTCGAAACAGGACTTCCAGGCCCCCTGGCCTGACCTGGCAGATCAGCAGGAGATTACATAATGACCACCAATACGAACGATGCTCATGCCCTGAAGGGCGCTCGCGTTCTGATAGTCGGCGGCAGCTCGGGGATCGGTCTCGCAACCGCCCTCTCGGCGCAGGCACTTGGGGCTCGTGTCACGATTGCCTCCCGAAGCGCGACGCGGCTCGCATCTGCAATGGAAACGCTTGAGGGGCAGGCCGGGTCGGCCGTTCTGGACACGAGGGACGCTGGGGCCGTGGAAAAATTTTTTACGGGTCAGGAGGAATGGGATCACGTTGTGGTCTCCGCAGCCCAGACGCCCGGCGGCCCAGTACGTGATTTGCCGCTCGATCAGGCGCGCAGCGCCGTTGAGAGCAAGTTCTGGGGCGCCTATCACGTGGCAAGAGCGGCGAAACTGGCCGAAAAAGGCAGTCTCACATTCGTATCGGGTTTTCTGAGCGTACGTCCCTCCGCGTCATCGGTTCTGCAGGGCGGGATCAATGCGGCACTTGAGGGGCTTGCGCGCGGCCTCGCTCTCGAGCTTGCGCCTGCGCGCGTCAACACGGTCTCGCCGGGGCTTATCGACACGCCCCTGTGGCAGGCGATGGACGAGGCGAAGCGTCACGGCATGTTTGAGAGAGTATCGGCCCAATTGCCGGCGCGCCGTATCGGTACTGCACAGGATATCGCCCAGGCGATCATCTTTCTCATGAGCAATGGCTTTGCCACCGGTTCGTCGGTGCGGGTCGATGGTGGCGGGGCGATTGGCTGATCATGCGCTGTTTTCTCATGGCATTTGCGCTCGTCATGACCGTCCCGGTCGTCATGGCAGCGCCTCCCGGCACTCCGGCAAAGATTGGCGGTATTGAAACCCCTGCTGCGCAGGATCCGATAACTGCGAGCGCTACGCTCGAGGCCGCCCGCGCGTTCTACGATTTCTGGAATACCGGAGATCAGGCGATTCTGGACCGCGCCATTGCCCATGATTTCGTGGACCACACGCCCCCGCCGGGACGTGTCGCAGGGCCACGAGGCCCGGCCCTTGCCGCCCGTCAGTTTCTCGGAGCTATTCCCGATCTGCAGGTCACGGTAACCCATATGATCGTCGCTGGGCCCTATGTGACGGTGCATATGCATTTCGATGGGCATTTTACCGGCACGATGAATGGACATCCTGGCCACGGCCAGCCCGTCCATTTCATTGCGACGGACCTTCTGAAGATCGTGAAGGGAAGGATCACGGATAACTGGCATCTGGAGGACAATCTCACGCTCTTGAGCGAGATGGGCCTGGTCAAAGCCGCTCCATGAGCGCGACAACCGCATGCAAAAAATATGAGCCATGCTCTCGTGGGAAAAGGGGCTTCCGCATGAGAGCTTTGGGGAAGGCGCCTTTCCGGCCAGCCTCACCTGAGCGCCTAATGTGACGCGCAAAAGGGGCGAGACTGGCGGATGAGGGGTCGACGCGCGATCCTTGACGTTGGAGAGGACTCTCCGGGCACCCGAGGGGCACGGTCACGCAGTTCTTGCGTACGGCCTTGATCGAGGCATAGGGTGAATGCAAGGACCTGTTTTCGGTTGCGGATCGAACCGGGGTGATGACGATGGCCCGTAAGTTTCGGTCGCGCCTGAATTGATGTCGCGTTGGAAAATCGATGACGCCTGGCCATACGACCCGCCCGTTGCGACGTTACGCCATGGCGAATGATCGCAGCAACCCGGCACGGACTGGCCGATTTCACTCATCCTGAGGTAAGCGATGCACCCGGAATTCTATGTTCTCGCAGGTTTAATCCTTCTTGCCCTCATCAACATCTTCTGGGCAGGAGCCGCCAAGACGCGGCAATACGGTACGAAGTGGAACATGGGCGCGCGCGACGGCGAGATGCCGCCCCTCGCTCCGTTTCCAGCGCGCCTCTCACGGGCTCAGTCGAACCTCTTTGAGACATTGCCCCTTTTCGTGACCGCCATGCTTGGCGCGCTCGTAGCCGGTCATCAGGGATGGAAGACCGAGTGGGGAGGCTATATCTATCTTGCCGCTCGCATCCTCTACCTGCCGCTTTATGCCGCCGGTGTACCAGTGGTCCGGACGCTTGTTTTCATGGTTTCGCTCGCCGGGCTGCTCCTGACAAGCTGGGCCCTCGTATCGGGATGAGGCTGTGCGGCAAGTTGACAGCTTTCAAGGCTGCACGCGGGGATTCAAGCTCGGTCGTTCGGTCGGTTGTCTCCGACAGCGACAAACGTTGCAGCCAGACTGCGATAGCGGTGAAGGACGCCTCGGCGGTTTTCAAAGGTAATCCAGCGCAGTGTTTCAAGTTTGCGTTGATTAGCTTGGCGGTACTCGCCGCCTCGAACAGGCCCTGCAACGCCGAGCCCTACATCCCAGCTTTTCATCCCGGTGCCATGACGGACCGCCCCTTGGGCATGCCGGGTCAGGTCCTTGTCCTCGGGTCGCCGCATCTCTCCACCTTGCCTCAATCCTTCCATCCGGAGATGCTGGAGCCTCTGTTAACGCGGCTCGCGCACTGGCATCCTGACGCGATCGCTACCGAGACCAGTCCCGGTCTTCTTTGCGAGGCGATGCGTCACGAATTGGAGCGCCAGGCCGATGCCGTGGCGCATTACTGTCCTGACCCGGTCCTTGCAGGGAAGGCCGCAGGGCTCGATGTGATCGCGGCGACACGAGCGATAGATCGTGTTCTGGCTTCGTGGCCGCGCGAGCCTAATGCATCCCAGCGACGTCATCTTGCACTGCTTTTTCTTGCGGCAGGGGAGCCTGGCTCGGCGCTTGTGCAGTGGTTTCAACTACCTCGCAACGAGCAGGTTGCGCTGGACGGCCTTACCCAAGCGCTCGTCAGCCAGTTGAATGGCCTTGCCTCGCGCAGGAATGAGACCGGACTGCTCGCAGCCCGTCTTGCGGCACGAGAAGGGCTGGAGCGATTATGGAGTATCGACGACCAGCGGGACCTCGTGATCCCTATGGATGACAAAGCCTATGGGGCTGCGCTTCAACATGCCTGGGATAATCCGGCAACGAGAGTGCGCATGGACCAAGACAAGAAGTTGTACGCTGCGCTCGATACGCCCGACGGATTGCTCAATGTCTATCGTGCGTATAACCGGCCGGATTATGGGAAGATCGCCTATCAGTCTGACTGGGGCGCGGCGCTGAAGGACCCTTCACCCGAGGGCTATGGGCGCCACTATGTGGGTTATTGGGAGACGCGCAACCTGCGGATGGTCGCCAATATGCGCGAAGTACTGGCTCGTAAACCGGGGATGCGTCTTCTGGTTATCGTCGGCGCGTCGCACAAAGCCTATGATGAAGCCTATCTGAGTCAGATGCGCGATGTCGAACTGGTCGATGCAGAGACCGTCCTGCAATGACGATACCCGCCTGATGCCTGACACATTCTGCATGGGTCACGGTGTATGGTCGACGCCGTTGTTGAAGCGCCTCACCATTCGAAGCCAATTTGTGCTCGAGAAGTCGCCTGGCAGTGCTGGCGTGACCCCGCGGGCTGGGACCGCACGCAAGACTGGTATCGTCGTTTTGACGTAACGTGCTCTGATCATACGGTTCCAGGCCTAATTCATACGATCTTGCTACGAAATTTCGCGTTTTGCCGCGTAGAGCGGTCGGGCGATGATGAGCAGGGCAACGCCAGCAGCCATGATCGCAGTGTGGAGCAGCCAGAAACGCGTCGATCCCCACCCCGGCAGATTTTGGCCTATCTGCCCTGCCATGATGTCCGCAAGACGCCCTACCAGCGCATAGGCGGCTGCGGCCATGCTCTTGGCGCTGTCGGGTGCCATCCGGATGAAAAGGGCCAGGCTGATCGGCATGATCGTCGCCATGGCCAGATCGTTGATGAAGTGAAAGATCAGCCCCCATGGCATGCCGATTTGCCCGTATCCTGTATGCAGCACAGAGGCATAAGCCAAGACGAGCGGCGCCAGCAGTCCGAGCACGCCAAAACTGACAATCTGGCCCCATTCACTCGGGGCGCCGCGACGTTTCGTGTAGAAGCGCCAAAACGCAATCGCCATGATCTGGGTGATGAAGCTGACTCCCGCGTCGAGCGACATGAGCCAGCTTGCCGGGAACACCCAGCCGAAGAGATGGCGATCATAATGCTGCTCGCCCCAGATGAGATAGGTGTCATAAATTTGCTCGTTACAGACAAAAATCATGGCGAGCATGGGGATCAGGAGAGCAATACGCCCCCCGATCCTGAGCATGGTATGGAGAAGGTATGCCCTGACTTGCGTCCCTGCGGAAACACGCCCTCCTGCTTGAGGAGAAGTCGCGGTGGGCGAGGGCAAATGGCGCCACCCCAGAAAATAGATGACCGTTCCCGTCAGCATGACGCTGCCTGCCGCAGCAAACCCGTAATGCCAGCCATAGCGCGCAGCCAGCCAACCGCAAAAGGTCGGGCCTATGATGACTGCCGCTTCCTGCACCAGCGACATGAGCTGATAGGCGTCGGGACGGCGAGGATCGTCGTCGCTGTACAGATCTCCCACCTGGGCAAACAGGTTCACGGCGAGCGAGAGACCGAGGACGAAGCAGGGAAGGGCGAGAATGAAGCTCGTGCCGAATGACCAGAAAACAGGCGCGAGAGTCAGGAAAACAAGGCCTGTTAACGCGCCCCGACGCCGACCGAGATAACGGTCGGATAAAAAGCCGCCGAGAATCTGGGTGGGGATCATGCACAGTGCCAGCAACCCGATCGTGGTTGAGGCCAAAGCCTGCGGATTGCTGGTCTGGGCCTCCCATGACAGCAGGTGCCGCAGGACATTGACCCCGGGAAAGGCAGCCTCCGCGGGCGCGGTATAAACGACGTGAGCAAGATAGAGCACCAGGATCGCCTGAGTGCTGTAGCGGGAGAAATACCAGGCACCCTGGGCAGCGGCGATGAAATACAGGCCCGCAGGATGCGCCCTGGACCGGCGTGATGCGGTATCAATCATGCAGCAGCACTTTCATTGGGCATTGCATGCCGCCCATCCGTTAATAGTGACGTTTTGAACTCCCGCGCTGCGTAGATAGCGAAGGTGCGGAGCAGGGCGCGGCCGTCGCTAAGTCCAAACCGGGAAACAAACAGGCGGACCGACAAGGGAGCCAAGTATCTCGCGTACGGGTCGGATCCGTTTATCATTTCGTTTTCAGAACAGCATGAAAGTGCTCTTGATGACAATGCTCAGAGGCAGGAATCCCCCCGCGTAGAACTCAATGTCCACTTGGCGATGACGCGAGAGGAGAGCGCGGCAGGTATTCTAGTGAGGGTCGAAGCGTAGGAGATGGAAAACGGTAAGCAGGTGGTGGGCAAAGGGCATCGCACAAAAACCCTCGAAAACGCGCCGAAGCATAAGGGCGAAGCAACGCTTGAACCTCATGTATGTCGCGAGGGAGAGCGGACAACGCACTATACCCACCAGAGCGTCGAGAAGAAGGCGGTCGAGCTCCCGCTGACGGGTACTTCTGAATGCTGAGCTTTTCCCTCTTGGGGTCGCACCCAGGGCGAACCCTCGGGCGTTATTGATAATGGCCGAGCCATTTCATCAGACACTCTATCCCGCCGAATGGATGAAAGTGCAGGCTGACGGCACCGTGCGCGCTGCCAAGCCCCTCTGCCAGATCATCGATCAGCCTGTCCGGTCCTGTTGTCCCGAGAAGCTTGCCCATGGCAATTCCGTACTGCGCGAGCACAGAGGTCGAAGCTTCGACGCCGCAGGCTGCGGCGAAGCGTATCAGAGAGCCTATCGTGGCCGGTCCGGGGACGCCCACGCGAACGGGGCAAGTAATGCCGCGTTCTCTGAGAGCCGCAAGCCACGTCAGAACCGCCCGAGAGTCGAAGCAGAACTGTGTGATGATCTCGGGTGACATGCCCCGCTCAGTGATATCCCGGCATTTTGCTTCGAGCGACTGCCAGGCCTCTGCGGCTGTCATGTGTCTGTGGCCTTCCGGATAGCCGCCGATCGCGAGTTTCCGGATACCGGCCCGCTCGAACACGCCGGTGCCAATCAAAGAAAGGCTGTTTTGGAAGGGGCCTGAGACCAAAGCCGGATCACCGGCTATGACAAAACAGGCATCGATCTGTGTTTGGGTGACCAGGTGATGCAGAGCCACCGTGATCTCCTTAGTGGAGGAAACGCGACGTGCCGCAAAATGGGGCACAGGATTGATGCCGAGACTGTGCAGTTTTTGTGCCGTTGCAAGACGTGATTCATCGTCGGTCGTCGAAAGATGGGGGATCATCGCATCGAGCCCCTCTGGCAAAACTGCCTCGAAGCCGCGTGCCGCCGTTCCGTTTCCCGCCATGGCGCGCGGCATGACCTCTATCGAGTAGCCGTGCAGGAGGTTGCGTGCGGCCTGTTTCCCGATGTTTCGTGGCTTCATCGCTTTCTCACAGTTTTCATGTCCCCTGAGCGCCATTATCAACCGTACTCACGGCGTACGTCAGGCAGCAACGCGACCAGAGATCTAAGCATGATGCGGGAACGGCAGGATTCCGGGGTTATGCCGCAGCGCATACTCGTGATCCGTGAGGTTGAAACGAACTTTTGCTAGGACCGGCTCACCCTTTTCTGTGGCAAGGGTGGTATCTGCTCCCACGAGTAGCGGTACTCCTTCATTTTCCCGGAACGGTCTTTTCAGAGTGTTGTCAGGATGACCCGCGAAATACAGGACATGAGCGCTCGTTTCTTAGGCCGTCATTCTTACCGTGACCACTCTTGCGCAGCATGGCCTCTCAAGACAGGACGCTCGCCTCCTCATAGCTGCCACGGCGTGTGAGGGAACGGATGAAGACTGCAATCAAGGTCCCTCTCACCACTGCTTGGCCCTCGCCGACAGGGCGGATTGTCCCAACCGGCGCCCCAATCGAGAACCGCCCGCAACATTTCCGTAGATCACCTGGCTCTGTGGAACGAGCGGGCTGACAACCGGACAGGAGAAGCTCCAAAGGACCGCATCACGAGCCCTGCCGGAGACGGGGCCGGCGCGCGGTGTGACAGTACGGATCCCGCAGTCATGAGGGCTGCCACACAAGGTTCCTTCCCGATCGGGACGCGTCAGGCGCAGACCAGTTCCTTGCGGACGATCTCTGCGCCAGCAGCGAGCGCCTGCAGCTTGCCTCTGGCCACATTGCGCGAGAGCGGGGCCATGCCGCAATTGGTACATGGGCAGAGATTTTCTGCGTCGACGTATTGCAGAGCCTTGCGCAACGTGGCGGCAACCTCTTCGGGTGTTTCGATGCGGTTGCTGGCAACGTCAATGGCCCCGACCATGACCTTCTTCCCGCGCAGGAGCTCGATCAATTCCATCGGCACATGCGAGTTCTGACATTCCAGCGATACGAGATCGATATTGGAAGCCTGGAGCTTTGGGAAGGTACGCTCGTACTGGCGCCATTCGCGGCCAAGCGTCTTTTTCCAGTCGGTATTGGCCTTGATACCATAGCCGTAGCAGATATGGACCGCCGTCTGGCATTTCAGCCCTTCGATCGCGCGTTCCAGCGTCGCGATGCCCCAGTCATTGACTTCATCGAAAAATACGTTGAACGCGGGTTCGTCGAACTGGATGATATCCACGCCCGCCTGTTCCAGCTCCTTTGCCTCGGCATTGAGGATCGCCGCAAACTCCCAAGCCAGTTTCTCACGACTCTTGTAATGGGCGTCGTACAGCGTATCGATCATGGTCATTGGCCCGGGGAGGGCCCATTTGATCGGCGCCTTGGTCTGCTGGCGCAGAAATTTGGCGTCCTCGACGAAAACCGGCTTTTCGCGCGACACGGCACTCACGACGGTCGGGACACTCGCCTCATACCGGTTGCGGATCGTGACCGTCTCGCGCTTCGCGAAATCGACACCGGCAAGGTGTTCGATGAAAGTTGTGACAAAATGCTGTCGTGTCTGCTCGCCATCGCTCACGATATCGACGCCGGCGACCTGCTGCTCGAGCAGAGAGACGCGCAAGGCATCCTGCTTTGCCTCCACGAGAGCTTCTCCCTCCATCTTCCAGGGGGACCATAGTTTTTCGGGTTCGGCGAGCCAGGAGGGTTTAGGCAGGCTGCCAGCGGTGGCCGTGGGGAGGAGCTTGGTCATGTGATCTTGCTTTCGGTCTTTCAGGTACAGGGTCAGGCAGCGTTTCGGGTCGACCACCGCTTGAGAAGGTCCTGATGCGGCGCAATGAAGTGCTCAGCTGCAAATTGGCCCTGCTCGACAGCAAGGCGCGTGCGCTCCTCGCGGTCATAGACAACGCGGGTATTCGAGTAGTCGCTCTGGCGCAGGCTTGGTTTGTAGCGCCCAGCGGCAGCGGAATTCGCGTTGTAGATTTCCGGACGATAGATGCGCTGGAATGTCTCCATCGTGCTGATGGTGCTGATGAGTTCGAGTGGCGTATAATCGTTCAGCAGATCGCCGAAAAAGTAGAATGCGAGGGGTGCGACGCATCCTGACGGCATGAAATAGCGCACCTGCATGCCCATCTTTCCGAAATAGCTTTCCGTTAAAGAGGTCTCATTGGGTGTGTATTCCACACCCAGGACCGGGTGCTGATTGGCTGTGCGCGTATATATCTTGTTCTCCGACACGCTCAGACAGATGACAGGTCGCTTCGAGAAGTGGTTCCTATAGGTATCGGAGGCGATGAAGGCCTGGAAAATCTGGCCATGGAGCACGCCGAAATCGTCAGGCACGGAGAACCCGTCACGGCCACGGTTATGTTCCGGCAGGAGAACGCTGAAATCATAGTCGCGCACATAGGACGAGAAATTATTGCCAACGATGCCCTCAAGGCGTCTGGCTGTGGTGCGGTCGTTGATCGTGGTTTTGAGAAGTTCGATTGCCGGGAAGCTCTCTCCCGCGCCCACGATATCCAGCTCGATCGAGACGATATCGAGCTCAACCGCGTATCGATGCCCCTCCGGATTATCCCAGCACGCGAGATCGTTGAATCGTCGATCGATCATGCTCAGGGCGGCGCGCAAATTGCTCTGACGGGCCTCGCCACGGGCGAGATTGGCAAAATTCGTTGTCAGACGCGTGCCCGAAGTTGGGGCATAATCCTCATCGAAACGGAGCGTCTTTATCGTGAAACTGAAATCTCTGGACATGATGGGCGGGTACCCCTGCTGGATCCTGTATTCCGCGCCACGAAATTTTTGCCGCCGCGCGGTGCGAGCGAGGCATCCTTATCGAAGAACCAACATCATGAACACAAATGATTTGATCTTATTTAAACATGAATTACATGCATGTTTATCCATCGCTGAAGCCTAGAGGATGGACCTGAGGTTACGTGTCGCTCTCAGAATGAGCCCGACAAGGGCGCAAACGCGCCTACGACCCACCTCGTTGGGCCATCACACAGTTTCTCGCAGCCTGCAGATGCGGTTCCCATGCGATGATAGGGTTTTGATCTCGGTCTAGCTTGAGCCACCACACCTGCGGCGGGTTTTCACAGTACGACACTGGTGTGAACAGGCGCGTCTGGAGGAAACATCGCCCAGAGCCCCACACCGTCATCGTCCCGATTACATACGAATGTCTGGATGGGCCGCGACGATACCCTGACGGTAGACTGCTCACGTTTTCAAAAGCGCGAGCCGAGAAGCTCGTGCATGAACCTGACCAGCATCCTGCCCAAGTTTCGTATCGCGCGGTTTAAATTCCGGTCCATACCGAGAGCTCCTTTTGCGTAAGGCCAGAAACGTTCGACCCGGTAGCGAGTTCAAGTACAGGCCGTACCGAACCGGGGCCTACTTCAAGGGAATAGGCCTCCGCTCGGTAGCTTGCTGAAAAGACCATTCATGCATGAGGTATAGCTCCTTAGAGTAGAAGCACGCTCGGTATACGTGGCTGGGTAAGCGCCGAGCGTTATCCGGCCAGATGATTTGTTGAGGCAACTCGCTGTCGTCTTCTCGCAGGTGCGCCGTGGCTTCAACGCTTATGCTCGGTGAAGTCAGGCGCAGCGGGTCGGGTAGCGTGGCACGCAGGTCCAGATGCCTCAGTAGGGTACCCAGTGGGTGGTGCAGGATGTCAGCAGCTGTCTCCGACCGCCGTTCCGATCCGGCGTTGAAATGGGGAAGCCCCGCTTTTCTCTTAGAGCGATAGCCTTGCAAGCATGCCACCGCGCTTGAGAAGCGTCTCATGACCCTTGCGGCTACCGTGACAAGCTGGCTGCGGGGCCGTTTCCTATGCCCATGCCAAGGGGGCAATGAAGGTTTCGCGCGCAGCAAAGGCGGGTATTTCGCGGTGCGATATGTTATGGGGCGGTTCATGGCAATCCCCATTCTCCCCGGCCTGTCTCTTGCCGACAATGAACTTGAGATCAGCTATATTCTGGCGTCGGGGCCCGGCGGCCAGAGCGTCAACAAGGTTGCGACCGCAGCGCAGCTACGTTTCGATGCCGCGCGTTCCGCGTCCCTGCCTGAACGGGTGCGCCTGCGATTGCTGGAAATTGCTGGGAGCCGGGCGACGCGAGATGGCATGGTCGTCATCACTGCCAGGCGCTTCCGCACGCAGATCCGCAATCGCGAGGACGCAATCGAACGTCTGATCACAATGATCCGCGAAGCCGCCCACCGTCAGGCGTTCCGGGTTCCCACGCGCCCGGGGCGAGCGGCCCGCGCGCGCCGGATGGATGGCAAATCCCATCGCGCGGGGATCAAGCGCGGGCGGGCTGCGCCTCGCGAGGACTGAGACCCGCGGCCGAATTCGCGAAAGCATCCAGTTTTTGAATACACGCGCTAAAAAGTAATCAGACTGCTGTCCATACAATCCTGCCGATGCGGTCGATGATAGCGGCAGGAACTCTGCAATCTGGTGTAAGAAGCGTGGATCATATCCCTCACAGGACTGCTCGCTCAACGCATCCACTCTGTGCCGCCCTCAAGGAGAGTCGGATTAAATGTACGATCATCCTTCCGCCTCACAGATGCAGAGGATTGTCTCGAACGTGTATCATTGATTTCGAGGGCAGGTCTTGAGAGCAACTGCGCTTATCGTTTCGGGACCGACATCCACTGTTTGACGGAAAATTCTTGCGGCACGCGACCTGAACCAGAGGGCTACCCTTAAAAAAACCGATAGGCAAAACTGTCTGGTTCTGCTGACGAAATCGCGTGCTTAAAATTCCTCCGAGCCTACCTGCACGATAAGGCCATGATTCGATATTTTGCGCCGACCAAATCCACCTTCGTAAAAAGGAAGAACGGAGAGAAAAAGCTCAAGTAAGCCCACCAATTCTTGCTAATCTGCAACCTCATCTCGCTGCGCATTGTCGCCCGACCTGACCCGATCATCAGACTATGAGAGGCGTCGACGGCTAGCCTTTGCGCGTTGCTTTGCCCAGTCCTCGACAGTCAATAATGCCGGGTTCTCACGCCGCAGAACGGAGACATCAGCCTTGAACCCGTCTCGGGCGATCCACTCGAACATCAGACGAAAGTCTTTGGGCAGGCGCGCTCGCATGACAGAGGGGATCGTAAAGCCGCGGGCAGGGCGGATACCTGTCCGCCTGAGAGACGACGCTGCGGAGCGGCACGTCACACTATCGCCTGCAAGCTCCATGGCCCGACCAAGGTACTCATCGGGTTTCTCGAACGCCTCTGCAGCGAACCAGGCGACATCCTGCACCGAGACAAGCTGCATGGCCTGATCCGGCCCCAGATAGGTCTTCATCATGGACAGCATAGTGATCCGAAAGATCAGGCTCGAAAAGTTTTCCATAAAGGCCGCTGGACGCAGAACCGTAGCCGGCAAGTTCAGTGACGCAATGTGCTGCTCAATCGCCCATTTGCTCTCGAAATGGGGAACGCCGCTCCGTCGCTCAACCCCGCCTGCGGAGCACTGCACGAAGTGCCGCACGCCACTCTTCTTGGCGAGGCTGGCGAGCGTTTTCCCCTGTCGCTCCTCACCGGCTGGACCGATCTTCATGGGCGACTGGACAGATAAAACGCCTTCTGCCCCGTCAAGCGCCAATCGCAGGGAATGTTCATCGTCCAGATCACCATGGGCGAGCTCAACCCCGTGCTTTGCCAGAGCGACTGCTTTTGGCGTCTGCGGGCTCCGGACGAGCGCGCGCATGTGCCAATGCCCTCGACGTTGCATCTCTCGGATCGTGGCTCCGCCTTGTTGTCCGGTCGCGCCCGTAATCAGAATGACTGGTTTTGACATCTCGGCCCCCTTACTGAAGGGGCACGATAAGCCGTTCCCGTTGGACAGGGCAGCTGCGTCATCGTAGACGTCTTGTTCCATATATGGAACACGAGCCCATGAACTCAGATGATCTCGGGAGCTTTCTGCGCATCGCAGAGACCATGAGCCTCAGTGCGGCCTCGCGCGTCACGGGAACGCCTAAATCTTCGCTCAGCCGGGCTCTGTTCCGTCTGGAGAGGGAAATCGGGGCGAAACTGTTCGAACGCGGCGCGCATGCCCTCAGACTGACCGAGGCCGGGCGCATACTCTTGATCCATGCTAGACGCGTCATGGACGATCTGAATGAGGCTACCGCGGCCCTCGATGGAGTGACGGGGCAACCTCGAGGCGTTCTGAAGATCAGCGCGGCAACGACGTTCGCAATCGGGCTGGTGGCGCCGATGCTGCCGCATTTTCTGCGAGACTACCCTGATCTGCGCGTTCATCTTGAGGCCGAGAACCGGATCGTCGATCTGGCGAAGGAGGATGTCGACGTGGCAATCCGGATAGGGGCCATGCCCGACTCCGACCTGATCGCCAGCAAACTGGGCAGGATCGAATTATGGCCCTGTGCCAGCCCGGCCCATCTCTCAGAAAGGGGTACGCCCCAAACGCCGCAGGACCTGGCCGATCACGAGTTGCTTGGGTGGACCGATCAACCGTCGATCTGGCGTTTCAAAGATAGCGCGGGGTGCGAGCATCGCATACCCGTCGCAGTTCGATCCGTCATCCCGGAGCCCGCCGTCCTGCAGGTGGTTCTTGAAAGCGGGGGAGGGGTAGGACGTTTGCCTGCCTTCTCGGCAAACCCCTCACTCGAGAAGAGGAGGCTTGTGAGACTACTCCCCGACTATGAAGCGGAAACGGTGGAGGTACATGCCGTCTACGCAGCGCATCGGAGCCTCTCCTCCAAGGTCCGGGTATTTATTGATGCTTTGCGCGCACATATGACAGGATAATCGCCCATATCCTCCCGTGGGACACAGCTTATCCGCAGCGAATGCGAACGCTATCTGACATGATCTTAGCCTACCGTCGCCCCGACGCTGTTTGACATTTCGCTAGGATCAGAGCCCGATTACGCCCCGGAAGGGTCGACCTGTGGCTTTTGACCACAGGCGTAAGGCCCTCAGTTCGGCTTTGCCATGGCGCCTTTCGAGTCATTGCTCATCGCGTCATGTTCCATCGGGTCGTGTTTCATCGCACTGCCCATTTTGTTCTTCTTTTCCATACCCTCTGACTTCATCATGCTGCCATGCTTGCTCATGGACTGCTTCGACAACCCGTGGGGCGCCATTTCGTCCTTCGTCATGGCATGCTTCTTCATGCTGTCGGAGGACATGTCACCGTGGGACATGCTGTCATGTGCCATAGCGCCCTGCGACATCGTCCCTTGTGACATGGTGTCCTGAGCGAAGGCAGGGGCTCCCAGCAGCATTGTCGAAGAAAAGGCACAGGCAAGTGCGAGTGTACGAAAAGACATGATTACATTCCTGGATCGGTTCAAAGGATCGGAAAATGGACGCGCCAGCTTCCGATATCTTTTCTTTCGCCTCAGCTTTGCCGCAGGTTACATGCCTGTGTGCTTTTTTATGAACCGCCGAACCAGTCATATCCCTGGTCTTCCCAATATCCGCCCGGGAAATGATTCGTAACCTCGATGGAGGCGAGATATTTCGGGTTTTTATAGCCGAGTTTTGTAGGGATGCGGATCTTCATCGGGGCGCCATAGGCGGGTGGGAGAGGGTTCCCGCCGAAATCCAGCGCCATGATTGTCTGCGGATGAAGTGCCGTCGCCATGTCGATACTCGTGCTGTAATCATCAAAACAGCGGAAGTTCACATATTTTGCCCGCAGATCGGCCCCGACATGTTGCAGGAATACAGAGAGCGGAACCCCCGACCAATCTCCGATAGCGCTCCACCCCTCCACGCAGATATGTCGCGTGATCTGCCTTTTCTGCGGCAGGGTACGAAACCGGGCGACCGACCAGGGGCTCTTGTCTGAAACAAGCCCGCTCACCTCCAGCCGCCAGGATGAAGTCTCGACGAGCCTTACGTCGCTCTCGTCATAATAGGCATTGAATGGAAAGGGATGTGTGATGCGTGACGGGTCAAATTCCCTTGCGAGGCGCTGACGGCTGAAAAGAAGCGCCTGCACCCGGTCGGTGAAACGTGACATCAGGCTGAGGGCGTGTTCCACCGACGCATTATCGTCCAGTGCGCAGCCTGACAGCAGGGAAAGCCCACCAAGCGAAAGACTGTTCCGCAGGAAGAGCCTGCGTTCGAGCTTGCGCAACTCAGGCGCGACACCGGCGCGGTCGATTTTCGGCGGGCTCATGATGCGCTCTCCTTGTCGCTATCTGGCATGCGTCGCCCGAACACCATGCCCCACAAGGTGGCAGGCACCATCAGGGCAAGCGCGACATGAAGTAGAAGAAAGCCCACAATCAGGCTCATCATGGCAAAATGGATGCACCGGGCAATGTCGTAGCCTCCGAACAACCAGGTCAGCCATCCAAGTTGCACGGGCTTCCAGATCGAAAGGCCCGTCGTGACCGTCAGCACAGCCACCACAAGCACGCCCGTGTAGAGCGCACGTTGCACGGCGTTGTAGTGCCCGGCCTTGTGGGAGAGCTTCAGGCGCAGGGCCTGCCCAATATCCCTCACCACAGATCGCGGTCCTGCGGGGCGCAGGTCGTTGCGAAAATGCCCGCTAGCGGCGCCATACACAACGTAAACCAGCCCCGCCCCCATCAGCACCCACATGGCAGCAAAATGCCAGGCAATGCCGCCGCCAAGCCAGCCTCCAAGAGTGATGGCAGCGGGGAATTCGAAAGGCAGGATAGGGGAGGCGTTGTAGATCTGCCAGCCACTACCGATCATGACGAGCATGGCAAGCGCGCCTGCCCAATGGGTGAGGCGTATGATCGGTGCGGGCGCGCGTCGCGATCGTGACATGGCAGTTCGTTCCCTGAGTCTTCTGGAGGCTGGCAGAGCTTCCTTCGTGCGCAGGCCCCTAAAAGTTACAGCACGGGCTGAAAAAAAAACGGTGTGACTGCCCGTAACCTCTGCGCGGTGCAGCACGAAGGATGGTGTGAAATTCAGCAAAAGGGCGAAGTTCATGACATCGCGTCGACAATTCTGCCTTGCTTCAGTCTGTCTGGCTCTGTCGGGCCGCGCCTGGGGCGCAGAACCTTATCCCGTGACGCATAGTGCTGCTGAATGGCGGCGCCTGCTCACACCGGAGCAATTCGAGATTCTGCGCGAGGCTGGCACAGAGGCACCCTGGTCCAGCCCGCTCCTGAACGAACACCGACAGGGGCGGTTTGCCTGCGCAGGCTGCGCAACGCCGGCATTTGACTCACGCAGCAAGTTCGAAAGCGGGACAGGCTGGCCAAGTTTCACGGCAGCGCTGCCCCATGCTGTTCAGGAGCGTGGGGATGACAGTCTTGGCATGGAGCGCACGGAGGTACGGTGCGCGACATGCGGTGGTCATCTTGGCCATGTCTTTGATGACGGTCCCCAACCGACCGGATTGCGCTACTGCATGAACGGCGCAGCCCTTACCTTCAGGCCAGTCTGAAAGTTCGCATGATGATCAGAAAAAACGTGCTTGGCGTCGCGCTCGCCACATTCAGCCTTTATGGAATTCTGCACGAGGCTACCTCAAGGGCGTCTGCCTATCCGACCCTGCCTGAGCCCGTTATCGTGGCAAAGACCGGTAACGACAAACCCATCGGGCAGATGACGGCCCCCCCCGATGATTCCCGTCCGGGGATGACCCCATCCAGCGTCGTTTTTGCGGGAGGGTGTTTCTGGGGGGTGCAGAGCATATTCCAGCATGTGCGAGGCGTCACAGCCACCCGAGCCGGATATGACGGCGGTGCGCGTGACACGGCCCAGTATGAACGCGTCAGCGAAGGCGATACCGGTCATGCGGAATCGGTTGAGGTTGAGTATGATCCCACCCTCGTCAGCTTTGGCACGCTGATGCGGATATTCTTCACCGTGGCACTGGACCCGACGCAGATCGACCAGCAATTCCCCGATACGGGGCCGCAATACCGATCCGTCATCTTCACGCGCACAGCGCAACAGGCGCGCGAGGCAGAGGCCTATATCGCGCAGCTTGATGCCGCCCATATCTTTGCCCAGCCCATCGCAACGCATGTTCAGCCTGACAAGGCGTTTACCGGGGCGGAAAGAGAGCATCAGAATTTTGCCGCGCGTTATCCGCATAATATCTACATCGAGACCTATGATGCCCCGCGGCTGGACGCACTGCGTGCCAGCTTTCCGGCAAGCTGGCGGACAGAGCCAGTCCTCGCACTTTCTACGGCGCCTGGGTCTTTACGTATGTCAAATGATAGCGGTAGGAAATGATCTCCGATCACGCATGAAGGCAGCAGATTTTTGACAGAAGCGGATTGGAGCCGTTGGATGGAGGCCGCGCAAGCAGGAGATGCACAGGCTTATCGCCTGGTCCTGGGCGAGGCGCAGGCATGGTTGCGCCGTTTTTTCCTCAAACGCCTG
This sequence comes from Asaia krungthepensis NRIC 0535, assembly GCF_025995175.1. Classification (GTDB taxonomy): domain Bacteria; phylum Pseudomonadota; class Alphaproteobacteria; order Acetobacterales; family Acetobacteraceae; genus Asaia; species Asaia krungthepensis. The sequence continues at coordinate 8,109 of NZ_BAPV01000043.1, read as the reverse complement.
CCGCCCTCAATGGTCGATGACGCCGTGCAGGACACCCTTATGGCGGTGCATGAGAAGCGTCACACCTTCGATCCTTCCCAGAAATTCGGCCCGTGGATTGCGGCCATTGCGCGTTACAAATGGATTGATCGCCTCCGGGCCGCGAGACGTACACAAACGACCCTGCTTGATGAGACGGTGGCTGTGGGCGATCACGAGGAACAGGTGACCACGGCTCATGCACTGGAAAAGCTTCTGGCGCAGTTGAAGCCGGGGCCAGCAGAAGCGATCAGGTTGGTGAAGTTGCAGGGTTTGAGCATAGAGGAGGCAGCACGTCGCACAGGGCAATCCGCGACGCTGGTGAAGGTCAATATCCATCGTGGGTTGAGTCGTATGAGCACTCTGGTGATGGGAGGCAATGATGGTGAATGATCCCCTGATCGAGCAGTTTGTAACCGATCTTCGCCCCGTCCGGAGGCGCTCGCCCTGGCGCGATGCCTTGACCCTCGCGGTTCTCGCCGGGGTCGAGATTGGTGCAGTGCTCGGGTTTGGCCTGATGCGCCCTGACATGCCCCATGCCATGCACATGATGAGCTTCTGGTGGAAGGCAATCGGGCTGCTGCTGATCGTCGGGCTGGGCGGCGCTTCGGCGCTGGTCTCGCTCGATCCAACGCGTTCGCCCCGGCAGGGGCTGCGTTGGCTGGGCGTGACCGCTCTTGTTCTTTTTGCCCTTGGCTGGCTTGTGGATGCGCTTCAGGCTGGGCCAGAGGTTTTATGGCTCAGGCTTGATCCGGCGCACGGCATGGTCTGTGCACGCAAGATCGTAGAGCTAGCTCTGCCGGCTGTCCTCGCGCTGGGTGTTATCGTGCGCCGCGGCGCACCGGTTGATGTGCGCGGAACGGCGTGGGTCACTGGCATTGCCGGCGCGGCTTTTGGTGCGCTCGTCTTTGCTCTTGCCTGCCCCTTTGATGACCCGCTTTATCTCGTCGTCTGGTATTCATTGGCCTGTGCGCTGGTGGCCTGCAGCACGCGTCTGGTATTGCCGTGGCTGATACGCTGGTAGTTCCGGGCGATGCGGGGTGCATCGCCCGATGCGGCGGGGTGGAAGCGATCAGATCGCGCTGTCTTTCGGCAATTTGTCCTGCGTTCTAAGCTCGAAATCCGAGCTGTCATGGCGTTCGCGAAGCTGGAAAGAGAGCGGGCCTGAGAGCCTGTTCACCATTCGGCCCCGCTGGACAGCAGGGCGTTCGAGCAACCGGGCTGACCACGCCTGCACATGGGAATACTCCTGAACGCTCAGAAACTGTGCAGCATCATTATAGAGCCAGCCTTCAACAAGGCCGCCATACCAGGGAAAGATCGCCATATCGGCGATTGTATAGGTGTCGCCTGCTATATATTTATGCCTGGCAAGCTGCCGGTCGAGAACGTCCAGCTGGCGTTTGGTCTCCATGGCAAACCGGTTGATTGCATATTCGATCTTCTCAGGGGCGTAGGCATAGAAATGGCCAAAGCCGCCGCCGAGATAGGGTGCGCTGCCGACCTGCCAGAAAAGCCAGTTCAGACAGGCCGTACGCGATGGAACATCCCGAGGCAAAAATGCCGCGAATTTCTCGGCGAGATAAAGCAGGATCGATCCTGATTCGAAGACGGGCAGGGGAGTGCCCCCGCTTTGGTCGACCAGCGCCGGGATCTTGGAATTCGGGTTGATGGCTGTAAAGCCCGATCCGAACTGATCGCCATCCCCTATATTGATCAGCCAGGCATCATATTCCGCCCCCTCATGTCCCAGGGCCAGGAGTTCCTCCAACATGATCGTCACCTTTACCCCATTGGGCGTACCCAGTGAGTACAGCTGGAGCGGGTGATGCCCTACGGGGAGGTTCTTTTCATGCGTCGGCCCGGCGACAGGGCGATTGGTGCTGGCAAATTTGCCGCCATTCTGTTTGTCCCATGTCCAGACGCTGGGCGGTGTATAGTTTTCCGAAGCGGTCATGAGCGCTGCTCCCGATTGTGGATAGGGAAATTGGATGGGAAGAGGGCTCGTTGTGCCTGATCGTCCATATCTGTCTTGAATGCGTGCCTCTTCATGAGCGCCTGTACGCGCGACACGGCCGGGCGGGCATTGATGTCGTGCATGAAGCGAGCAAGTGCAGGCCAGCGCTCGAGCGGATAATCTTCCTTGAGCACACGGGGCGCACGCTCCAGCCAGCCCCAGGCAGACATATCGGCAATCGTGAAAGTATCACCCACGATGTAACGGCGGTCCGTGAGGTGCTGGTCGAGAACTGTGTAATGTCGTTCGACCTCGCGCCTGTACCGATTGACGGCGTAGTCCAGCCCGGCGGGCGCTGCATGCTGAAAATGCACGGCCTGACCGGAAAAAGGCCCAAGCCCGGATGCGATAAACATCAACCATGACAGCAATTCAGGCCGGTCCGCGGGGGTTCCGAGATATTGCCCGGTTTTTTCAGCAAGATAGATCAATATTGCATTGGAATCGAACACGCGTGTTGCCGGGCCCGCAGGACCTTTGGTGTCGATAATGGCAGGCACCTTGCCATTGGGGTTGATCGCGAGAAACGCCGGGTCATGCTGATCACCCTTGCGGGTATCGACCGGTATGGCCTCGTAGGGCAAACCGGTTTCCTCGAGCGTGAGGGCGATTTTCGCCGGGTTGGGCGTGGGATGGAAATAAAAACGGATCATGATAGCTCACCCTTGCGAAACCATGTCAGTCTGATTGGCAGTATGGGCGGGTCCTGCTGACGCTCCACCGTACTGGTGATCGCAATCCTGTGGTGATCACGGAGCCCTAGACCGCGGCCGCTCCTCCGTCGACAATGAGGTCAATGCCTGCAACATAACTGCTTTCATCAGAAGCCAGAAAGAGCGCGGCCGCAGCAAGTTCCTCTGGCCGCCCCAATCGCTTCATGGGCACGGCTGCAGCCCATTGACGCTTGACGGCTTCGGCACCTTCCGGCGTATCGGCCTGACTGTCCATGATTGGTGTGTCGAACGGCCCGGGGCTGAGGGTATTGATCCGTATGCCGCGTTCGACCAGTTCGGCCGTCCAGGTTCTGGACAGGCTGCGTATTGCAGCCTTGCTTGCGCTGTATGTGCCATAGCCAGGCACACCCTTATTGGCAGCGATGGATGAGACAAGGATGACTGAGCTGCCAGACCGCAACAGGCCAAGTGCCTTGCTGATCGTGAAATACAGGCCTTTCACGTTGATATCGAACGTCCGATCGTAATTGGCTTGTGTTGCCTGTTCGAGTGTTTGAGGCAGAACGATACCGGCATTGGCGACCAGGATATCGATAGCCCCACGTTCACGCCGTATCCTTTCCACCATGCGTTCGATATCGCCGGAAAGACTGACATCTGCCTGTATAGAGGCGGCCTGACTGCCCAATGCCGCTACAGCCCGCTCAAGCTCGGCCTGTCGCCGACCGGTGATATAGACAAATGCGCCTTCAGCGATGAAACGCGTTGCGATGGCAAGCCCGAGCCCGCTGCTTCCTCCGGTCACAAGGGCCGTTTTTCGATGCAGTTTCGTCATAACTGTTCCTTTTCGAAGGCAGATTGCCGTGAAGTACTCACGAAGCGCGAGAGGGGCGCAGAGAGGTTCGTGAACGCCGCAGGCTGGATGTCATCGGGAGCGCGAGACGAGGCCCGTTCTACCGGCAGGGTACAGTACTTGGGTGAGGACTCAGAGCAGACCGCGATGGCCTTCATACTCTTCGCTTTTGTCGAGTCCACGCTCAGCAATGATCTTCGCAGCGACAGGCATGACACCGGAAATGGCGGGGAAGCCGACATAAGGGAGCATCTGTATCAGAGCCTCCTCTATTTCCTTCAGCTTCATACCGTGATCGAGCGCAAAACCCATATGGAGGCCGAATTCGTGGGGCTGGCGCAGCGCAACCATGACGGTCATGGTGATGAGACTTCGACGCGCCTGATCGAGCCCTTCACGTGTCCAGATGTCCTCGAAAACATGATCGACTGCATACCCGGCTATGGCTGCGCCGAAAGTTCCTGACTGTGATGCCGCGATGAGCTTGGCGGATTGTTCGTAACCCATCAAATGGCGTGTGAAGCTACTGCCCATGTCATTGGAGCGCATATCTCTCTCCGTATCCTCAGTGAAAAACTCCGCCCCTGCGCGAGCCGGGGCGGTATGGATGGAGCGATCAGTCGGCCGACTGGGTCGCGTGGCGCAGGGCAGGAAGCATGTCGGCAGGTTCCGGGCGACGCGTATAATCCGGGTTGACCTCGGCATAGAGAATGACGCCGTCCTGACCAATGACGAAGCGGCCAGGCATAGGCAGCGTCCAGCTGTCGTCACCATTGAAACCGGGCAGATCGTTCTTGAGATTCTTGTAAAGCTCAATCAGATAATCAGGCAGGGTGAAGCGAAGGCCAAACTGCGCGGCAACGTCATTATGTGTGTCAGACAGGATCGGAAATTGCAGTTCATTCTGGCGGACTGATTTTCGGCTGTTCACCGCAGTTTGCGGGGAGATCGCGATCAGATGGGCGCCAAGCTCACGAAATGAGGGAAGTGCCGCTTCGAGGGCCTGCAATTCCATGTTGCAGTAAGGGCACCACACACCGCGATAAAAGCTGATGACCAAAGGCCCCTTGGCCAGAAGATCAGCAGAAGAGACAGGGTCACCCTCGGGGTCGTTCAGCGTAAAAACGGGTGCCTTGTCTCCGGCTTTGAGGGCTTTTTCCGCAGCGCCGGACGCAACCAGCTCGGCGGTGGCACGGTGCATGGTTTCGATGACGCTATGCGGAACGTTATAGGGGGGCTTTCCGGCTTCGAAATCGGTCTTGAAGGCGTCGAGCTTTGCCTGAAGTGTCATGGGTTCGTTTCCTTGAAATCTGGTGACGGATCTGACGATAGGAGGTCGCCGTACCTGGGGGATGATGGCAGGGGCGACTAATGGTCATTCCCTGGTGGAATAACCGCGGTGGTTATCGCTCTGCTGTCGAAGCGTCGAAGAAGGGATAATCGGTGTAGCCACGAGCATCGCCGCCGTAGAAGGTCGAGCGGTCGTAATCTGTCAAAGCAAGGTCCTCGCGCAGGCGCTGAGGCAGATCGGGATTGCTGATGAAATGCCGGCCGAAGGCGACGGCATCGGCATCACCGGATGCGAGCACGGCTGCGGCACTGTTTTTGTCGAACCCACCTGCCGCGATCAGCGTGCCCTGAAATCTCTCACGCAGATTACGCGCGGCCACGGGCTCGCTTTCGGCGATGAGTTCCGTGCCCTTGATGCGGGGTTCAACCACATGCAGATAGGCGATGCCGAGCCTGTCCAGCTGCTCCGCCACATAACCGAAGGTTTCTTGGGGGTTGCTGTCTGACATCGAGCCGTAGGTGCCACTTGGGCTCAGGCGAACACCCACGCGGTCTGCCCCCCAGACGGATATGACTGCCTGGGTCACTTCCAACAGAAAGCGAGCGCGGTTCTCGATCGGGCCACCATACTCATCGGTGCGGTGGTTGGTACCGTCCTGCAGGAATTGGTCTGGCAGATAGCCATTGGCGCCATGAATTTCCACGCCATCAAAACCTGCCTGCTTTGCCCTTGCGGCACCTTCCCTGAACTGCTCGATCACCGCAGGAATTTCCTTCAGCGAAAGGGCACGCGGCATGGAAAACGGGGCAGGGCCACCGAGCGTGTAGGCGTCGCCTTCCGCCTGGATAGCAGAGGGCGCGACCGGGGCTGCACCACCTGGCTGCAGATCAGGATGCGACTGTCGCCCAACGTGCCACAACTGCATGATAATTTTCGCACCGCGTGCATGAACGGCTTCGGTCACCTTGCGCCACCCGTCTATCTGGGAGTCGTCATAGATGCCCGGCGCGCCGGCATAGCCGTATCCTTCGAGCGCAACGGGAGTTGCCTCTGAGATGATAAGACCGCCGGGTGAGCTGCGCTGGCTGTAATACAGCGCCATGAGGGCATTGGCCTTGCCAGTATGGTCCGACCGCATGCGCGTGAGGGGTGCCATGACGATTCTGTGGCCGAGCGACAGCGCCCCGGCATTGAAGGGCGTGAAGAGTTTGTTCATGGGAATAACCTCAGAGCGATCAGCAAAGGATCAGTTTGGGGCGGCGAGCGTCTCAACCCGGGCGATACCGCGCTGAACGCCAGGTCTGGCCGCAATCCGCTCGTACCAGCGGGCGATATAAGGGGTGTCATCGAGGGTGAGGCCGGGAAAACTGCGCCGCCAGAGCCAACCGAAATGGGCAATATCGGCGATAGTAAAATGATCGCCTGCCACGAAATCCCGGTGCGCCAGCAAGGTGTCGAGCACATGCAGGACGCGTTTTGCCTCTTTGTCGAAGCGCTCGATCGCGAGAGGCAGTTTCTCGCTGGCGAAACGCTGGAAGAAACCCGATTGGCCGAAGGCGGGGCTCAGGGCAGAGGCGTGAAAGAAAAGCTGCTCGAAAACGCGCGCCCGTTCGGCCCCGGTTGCAGGGAGAAGTCGGCCGGTTTTTTCAGCCAGGTACACGAGTATGGCTGCAGACTCTGTGAGGACGAGCTTCTCATCCCTCGCGTCGTGATCGACCAGTACCGGAACCTTCTGGTTGGGATTAAGCGTCGTAAAGGCCGTGGTACCCTGTTCGCCTTGCCGGATATTGATGCCGTGTAGCCTATAGGCGAGATCGAGCTCTTCCAGCGCGATGGTGACCTTGACGCTGTTGGGCGTCGCGAAAGCGTAGACCTCAATCATGAGCGGTTCCTCCATCAGGTTTTGCAAGGAGAGCGGAGAGCGCCGGGAGGAGGGCGGCGACCATGGCTTGTGGCAGGTCACCCGTGAGCTGATAGGCCGAGATGAAATGCGACACCGGTCGTGTTGATACGGCGTTGGTGAAATGAACGATCATCCTGAAGCCTGCTCCATCTTTCCCCGACGCTGACCGGGTTGCAGGTCTGGTTTGCCTCTGTTTCACTGGGCATGGCAGATGGCTCAATGCGATAAGCATCATTCCCGGGAGGAATAGGATGGACCGATATCAGGCGATGACCACGTTCGTACGTGTGGTCGAAACGGGTTCATTCTCAGCAGCGGCACGGCAGCTTCATGTTGGTCAGCCCGCTGTGTCGAAAATCGTGGCACAGCTCGAAGCGAGGCTGCAGGTCAGCCTGCTCATACGCTCCACTCATGGCCTTACACCCACCGAAGCAGGGCAGGCATATTATGAACGCGCACGCAATGCGCTTCAGGAAGCCGACGAAGCGGAGCTGGCCGCGCGTGGTGCGGGGAGCGGTCTGTCCGGGCGTTTGCGTGTATCGGCGGCGACGACATTTGCACGATTGCACATCATACCGCGGCTACCGGCATTTCTCGATGCGCATCCGCAGCTCGATGTGGATATTCTGCTTGATGACCGGATGATCGATCTCGTGGCCGAGGGGGTCGATATCTCGTTGCGTATGGGGGCTTTGGCCGACTCCTCGGCGGTCGCACGCAAGCTGGCGACAGGAAAACGTTCGGTGCTCGCCACACCGGCCTATCTGGCGCGTGCGGGCATGCCGTTGGTTCCTGCCGATCTGGCTGATCACAACGCGATCGTTTACAGTCAGCTCCCCAATGTCTGGTCATTTCACAGGGATGGCTCGGCCGTCTCGGTGTCCGTTGCGGGGCGTCTCAGGGTCAGCGCTGCCGAAGGCCTGCGGGCAGCCATACTCGCTGATATGGGCCTGACCATCACCTCGGACTGGATGTTTGCCCCTGAACTGGAGAGCGGCGCCGTAACGCGCCTGCTTCCGGCGTGGTCTTTGCCTGATATCGACCTTTGGGCTGTCTTCCCTACGGGGAGAATGACGACCGCAAAGGCAAGGCAATTTGCAGATTTTGTTCAGGGCTTGATGGAATGAAAGCGAGATGCCGCCGTTTGGCGCGCCTACTGTATATCGCAATATTGAGAGAGACGCGGGCTGGCGTTGCGATCGCCTTGGTCAGCTATGCTAGAGAAGCAGGTTTCTGATGAATCTCCGGGGGCGGCTTAGGCTCAGGACCCATTGATTTAAGCGGCATGATATGATTCAGGCTCCCTCAAGGAGACTGAAGATGAGAGACCTGTATTGGCTGACGGACGGGCAG
>NZ_BAPV01000042.1 GCF_025995175.1 Asaia krungthepensis NRIC 0535 | reverse complement strand
TGTTCGGCCGGCTCAAAGACTGGAGGCGCGTCGCCACATGCGACAACAGATGCCTGGCCGTCCTCTTCTCAGCCATCTGCCTCGCTACTACCGTCATATTTTAGCTATGAGTTCTAAGTCTGGAAGAGTGAGCCTTCGGTTGAATACCGATTGAGCAGATGACGGAGATCTGTATCTGGTTCTGTGAGGAGGTCTAAGATCGGCGCCCTTTTTGAGCCGACAGGAAACAAACCTTGGACTTCTTTGAAACCGTGTAGTAACGTTTCTACAGATATAGGAGGAGGTATTCCATGTCTATTACGACACTCTCCAGCAGGGAGTTCAACCAGGATACCAGCGGTGCGAAGAAAGCCTCGATCAAAGGACCAGTCATCATCACCGATCGCGGCCTCCCAGCGCATGTCCTGTTGAGCATCGAGGAGTATCGCAGATTAACGGCACGCCCGAGGCGCATCGCAGAGGCTCTCGCTATGCCCGCAGGTCCTGAGATTGAGTTCGAAGCACCGAGAGTCTCACTTGGTCTGCGCGCAGCGGATTTCGATTGATGTATGTGCTCGACACGAATGTCGTATCCGAACTCAGAAAAATCCGTTCTGGAAAGTCGGATCCTCACGTGGCGCGCTGGGCGGATCAAGTCGATGCCGGAGAGCTCTACCTGTCCGCCATCTCGATCATGGAGCTCGAGCTCGGCGTTCTTAGAATGGAGCACAAGGACTCAGCTCAGGGTGCCGTCCTTCGGGCCTGGCTAGACAAGCACGTTCTGCCCGAGTTCAACGATCGGGTACTATCGGTTGATCTCGCCGTGGCTCTCAGATGCGCGCAGCTTCACACGCCTGATCCGGGTGCAGAGCGAGACACACTCATCGCAGCTACGGCCCTCGTCCACGGAATGACCGTTGTTACCCGCAATATCGCTGACTTCCGTCACTCGAATGTCGCGCTGCTCAATCCCTGGGAGCCCGGCTGAGCGGTAACGCTGCAGGTAGGGCTGCAGGACAGGAAAAGAGCTGGGAAACCTGCCTGCATTAGCGCCATCATTACCTGATCGATACAGTGTATCAAGCCCCACATCCCGATCAGAGCCTCCCTTCGACGCAGCCGCTCATTCTCTTTTTGAAATTCAGAAAATAGAAAAACTCTTGCTCATGATCCTGTGGGGTTGTGGCGTGTCGGGCGCGCTGTGGGCAGGGTGAAAGCCTGTCCATAGGGCGCGCGTGTCCGCCCTGGCGGCACGCCACAAGTCCATAGGACAGATTCCCTGTCACCAGAATTCACTTGCTTTTACCTGACTTGTTCTCCTTATGTTCCTATCAGAGAGGAGGAGCACATGGACAACACCCCAATCGACATATTGCGCAAACGCATCCGGCAGATCGAGCGACGCGACCATACAGACCACGCCCATCTACGCCTGGAGACAGGTCATGACCCGATCGATCACCATCTCAATGGCGGTCTGGCGGGTGGCGCGCTGCATGAGTTTCTGATCGCTTCCCCGCTCGAGCGCGGCAGTACGCTCGCCTTTCTCCTGCCGTGCCTGGCCCGCAGCGATCGCCCGGTTTTCTGGCTTTCCACACGCCCTTCCCGGCTTTTCGGGGCAGGGCTGGATACAGTGGGCATCGCGCGCCGTCGCCTTTTCTGCCTCGAGCTCGTGCCGGATCGTCTTCTGCCGGTCGCCGAGGATATCCTGCGTTGCGCAGAGCCCATGATCCTGGTTGTCGAGACCGATCGTGCGCTCACCCTGACCGAAGCCCGCCGGCTCAACCTGTCCGCCGAGGCGACAGGGGCTACCGGATTCATCCTGCGCCAGACCAAGTCAGGAGCAATAGCTGCTCACGAAGCCTGTGCCTGCGCCACCAGATGGCAGATCACCGCCCAGCCGTCCCGCCCGCTGCCTCTGCCCGGTCTTGCCTTGCCTCTCCCCGGCCCACGTCGTCTGGCGGCCGATCTCCTGAAGCTGCGTGCGGGCTTGCCCAAACGCTGGATCCTCGATTGCCCCGACCATGAGCCGCTTCCTCGCTCTCTGGATGCCTTTCTTCTCGACCGAGCAACTGCGCCGCGAGAGCAGCGCGCTTTATCCAGCCTCGCACAAGCTGGTGCTGCACGCCACTGAGGGCAACAGACGTGTTGTGACGGCAGTCGATGCATCGGCCGGCCGCGCCGGGATCGGGGCCGGCATGACACTCGCCCATGCAAGGGCGCTCGATCCGGATCTGCTCGTCATCGAGCATGACAGGGAACAGGACCGCGAAGCGCTCGCCCGCCTGACCGCCTGGGGTCTATGGATGTCGCCGCTTGTGGCCGCCGACCCGCCGGATGGGCTCTTCGCCGATTTATCGGGCTGCACCCATCTGTTTGGGGGCGAAGCCGCCTTTCTCGAGCGGCTTTGCGCCGATTTGCGCAGTTTTGGACACAACGCCTTTGCCTGCATCAGCGATAGTGCAGCCGCCTCTCGCGCAATTGCCCGCTCGGGAGAGACGGCGATCATCGCGCCTAGGGCACATAAAACCGCCCTGCGCGCCCTGCCCTGCACGTCCCTGCCGATCGACGAGGCCCTGGCAATGCGCCTTAAACGCCTCGGCCTGGAGACGATCGGGGCGTGCTTCGATCTGCCGCGCGCACCCCTGGCCAAGCGTTTCGGGAGCGCCTTTCTCGACTGCCTCGATCAGGCTTCTGGTCTGCGTCCCATGCCCCTGTCATTCGTGCAGGAGCGCAGCGGTGTGCAATGCGCCCGCTCCCTGTTCGAGCCGATCAGCACGGCAGACGCGATCGCAACAGTGATCGAGGCCCTCATCCCCGGGATCTGTGCGCAGCTCCTCGAGCGCGGGGAAGGCGCAAGGCTCGTCGATTTCCTCTGTACGCGTGTCGATAACACGATCCAGGCGGTGCGTGTGGGCACATCCGACGCCACCTGCGATCCCGCCCGCCTGATCCGCCTGCTCTGCGACCAGATCCCGCAGATCGAGCCGGGATTTGGTATCGAGGCGGTGCAGCTCGTCATCGTGCAATGCGCACCGATCCGCCAGCATGAGACCGCCCTGCCCGGCTATGGTGAGACGCACAGCACCTGGCCGGCAACGCTGCTCGATCGTCTGGCCAATGCGCCGGGACTGATCTCGCTCGCGCGGCTGCATCGGATCGACGCCGCCTGGCCTGAAGAATCACGCCATCTAAGCCTGCACGGACCGGTTGAACGGGAGCGCCACCCGGACATTGCTTCCCGCCCGATCGTTCTGCTCGATCGCGCCGTCCCGATTGAGGTGACAGCCCTCCTCCCCGATGGAGCCCCGCGTCAGTTCCGGCTCGGCCACGCGCTGCATCGTATCGTCTGTGCCGAGGGGCCCGAGCGGATTGCCGGCGCCTGGTGGCAGGATCCGGCCGCGTTCGGGATCATGCGCGATTACTGGACGATCGAGACGGAAAAAGGACAGCGCCTGTGGCTCTATCGCCTGGGAGATGGTGTCCATGACTGGACCGGTTCGGGCCAGTGGCATCTGCAGGGCCTGTTCTGATGACCCAGCCTGTCGATCCCCTGCTGAACGCCCGCCCCGAAGAGCTTGCCGACGCCCTGCAGCATGGGTTGCGCTATGATGGCAGGCGACGTGTCCACGATGCCGATGAATTCATGGCCCGACTGGTCGCCGAGCGTCTGGTCGTGCATCTGCTGCGCTGCGGCTTCGTGCTCATGCGTCGCCCCGCGCCGGGTGCGCCCGATAGCAGCCGTCACCCTCATCCGCATCGACGGATCGAGGACAAGGACCGGTCATGACCCCAACCCCGATCGTCGAGCTGGGGACGCTCTCGGCCTTCTCCTTCCTGCAGGGCGCGAGCCTGCCCGAGGAAATGATTGCCCAGGCCGCGCATCTCGGTTTCGGGACAATCGGCCTTGCCGACTGGCACGGCATATCGGGCGTGGTCCGTGCGCATCGGGCGGCGAAGGAAGTCGGAATCCGGCTGATACCGGGAACACGCCTTACCCTGTCAGATGGCAGCGTGCTGCTTGCCTATCCGATCGACCGAACCGGCTGGGGCTGGCTGTGCAAGCTGCTCACACTCGGCCATCACCGGGGAGAGCGCGGGGTCTTCGCGCTCGACTGGTCGGATCTGAAACAGGCAGCCGATCATCTCGTCCTGATCCTGCAGCCCGGGATCGCGATCGAGACGACGCGCCTTCAGATCGAGGCGCTTTGCGCCGTTTCGCCCGATCGTAATAGGCGCTATCTCGGTCTCGTCTATCGGCGCGAGCCCTATGCCTGGCGCCGACTGCATGGCTTGCAGGCCCTGGGGGTGCAAACGGGGATCGCGACCGTCGTAACCGGCGATGTGCGGCTGCACGATCCGAAGCGTCATCTTCTGCTCGATGTACTGACTGCCATTCATACGAATACCACCCTCGATGCGCTTGGCCCCGAGCGCATGGCCTGTCCGGATCTCGTCCTGCGCGGCCCAGACGAGCAACGCACTCTGTTCGCCGCCTTCCCTGAGGCCCTGACAAACCAGAGCCGCATCGCCGATCTGTGCCGCTTTTCGCTGGACGATCTGCGCTACCAGTATCCGAGCGAGGCGACGATCGAGGGGGAAAGCCCTCAGGAGACCCTTGCACGTCTGGTGCAAGGCGCCCTGCCCCGACGCTATCCGGCCGGCACACCGGAGACGGTCCGTGAGCAGATCAGACACGAGCTCACCCTGATCGAGCGGCTGGGCTACGCGCCCTATTTCCTGACGGTGAACACGATCGTCCAGCATGCCCGCGCGCTGGGCATAGCCTGTCAGGGTCGTGGCTCGGCCGCCAATTCGGCGATCTGCTATGTGCTGCGTATTACCAGCATCGATCCTGTCCGCTCAGGCCTGCTTTTCGAGCGGTTCGTCTCCGAGGACCGCAAGGAGCCGCCCGATATCGATGTCGATTTCGAAAGCGATCGACGCGAGGAGATCATTCAGTGGATCTACAGCCATTACGGCCGTCATCGGGCGGCTCTTTGCGCAACGGTCCAGCGCTTTCAGCCCAAAGGCGCCTTACGTGAAGTCGGCAAGGTACTCGGCCTGCCCGATGACGTTACCGGCCAGCTTTCGCGCCATATCGCGTCCTGTCTGGATGACCCGCAGATCTGCCGCGAGCGTCTGATCGAAGCCGGCCTCAATCCGAAGGACCGGCGTCTCGCGCTCACACTGCACATGGCGCGCCAGCTTCTGGGCTTTCCGCGTCAGCTGGGCACCCATCCCGGCGGTTTCGTGCTCACCCAGGATCGCCTCGACGAGCTCGTGCCCTTGCAGCCGGCCGCGATGGAAGGACGGCAGATCATCACCTGGGACAAGGATGATATCGACGCGCTGTGCTTCATGAAGGTCGATGTTCTGGGTCTGGGCATGCTGGGTTGTCTGCAACGCGGCTTCGAGCTCATGAGCGCGCATTATCGCCTGAGCATGGATCTGGCCTCCGTACCCGCGGAAGATCCCGAGACCTACCGGATGATTCAGCGCGCCGACACGCTCGGCACATTCCAGATCGAGAGCCGCGCCCAGATGGCCATGCTGCCACGCATGAAGCCCTCGACCTTCTATGATCTGGTCATCCAGGTCGCGATCGTGCGTCCTGGCCCCATCCAGGGGGATATGGTTCATCCCTATCTGCGCCGACGCGCGAAGATCGAGCCCGTGATCTATCCGAGCGATACGCTCGAGAACATTCTCGGCAAGACGCTGGGCGTGCCGCTCTTTCAGGAGCAGGCGATGCAGGTGGCCATCCATTGCGCAGGCTTCACGCCGGGCGAGGCCGACCAGCTCAGGCGCGCCATGGCGACCTTCAAGATGACGGGCGGTGTTTCCCCCTTTCGCGAAAAGCTCATCGCCGGCATGCAGCGCGAAGGCTATACGGCCGCATTCGCGGAAGAGACCTTCTCCCGGCTGGAAGGTTTTGGGTCCTATGGCTTTCCCGAAAGCCATGCGGCGAGCTTTGCGCTCATCGCCTATGCCTCGTCCTGGATAAAGTGCCACTACCCCGACGTGTTCTGCGCCGCCCTGCTCAATTCCCAGCCCATGGGCTTTTATGCACCGGCCCAGATCGTTCAGGATGCGCGCGCCCATGGGGTCGAGATCCGCCCCATCTGCGTCAATGCATCGCGCTGGGACTGCACGCTGGAAAGAACGGCAAAACCCGCCTCCAACAAAAGCAGGGGATTGGCATTGCGCCTCGGTCTGCGCCTGGTGCGGGGTCTGGCAAACAAGGATGCGGCCGCACTGATTGCGGCACGCATGCCGCTTTACGAGAGCATCGACGATGTCTGGCGTCGCGGCGATATCCCGCTGCAGGCACTCGAGGCGTTGACCAATGCCAATGCCTTCGCGTCTTTCGGCGTCGATCGCCGCGCCGCGCTCTGGGCGGTCAAAGGTCTCGATACAGCACCACTCCCGCTTTTTGCGGCGGCCGATCGAGGACGCAACTTCATCGAGCCGGAGGTGATCGAGCCGGACGTAGCGCTTCCTGCGCTCCCGGCGCGTGATGCCGTGCATGAGGATTACCGCATGACAGGTCTGAGTCTCGAGGCGCATCCGGTCTCCTTCCTGCGTCCGCTTTTCGAGCGCGAAGGCATGACGCGCTGCGGCGATCTGGCCGGCTTGCGGGATGGGACGCACATCTCGATTGCGGGGCTCGTGCTGATGCGACAGCGCCCCGGCACGGCGCATGGCACGATGTTCATCACGCTCGAGGATGAAACGGGGATCGCCAATCTGATCGTCTGGAAGTCCGTGCGCGAGACCTGGCGTCGACCACTGATCTCAGCCCATCTCATGGTGTGCCATGGCACGCTTCAGAAGGAGGGCGAGGTCATTCACGTCATTATGCGCGAGCCTGAGGACAGGACGGATCTCCTGAAGGGGTCCGAACCCGTCAAGGCCCGTAATTTTCGATAGGAGAGAGGAATCATGGCGAAAAAGAACCGCGAACCCGCCTGTGAGAGCGGCCCCCAGACGAAGATTATCCTGCAGCCCTATCTGTGGCGCACATCCAAAGATGGAGAGGTCACGCTTGAAGCAGCCCCTGCGACCGCCTGTCGCGACCCGGCGCATGGACTGCAGCTCCTCGACCGGATCGGTGCGGGAGGGACGATGTTCGCCGGTGCGCATCTTGTGTGCGTTACGGCCGACCCTGAGGCCGGTGATTACAGCGAGCCGGAGTTTCTCGGAGAAATCGGCGACGTGCCAGAAGCCGAAAGATGACGATATATGCGCCTTCTGCGCACTGTTTTGACGCTCTGATGACCCCCTTGGACTGGCTCAACCGACTGTCGCGTGACGTACTGAACCAGCCAGAGAGGGTCATTCGTTCCCTTAAGTCAGGGACTGGCGGTCCCGGGTTTGAGAACAGCGTTTGCCGTCGCGGCCTTGGTCGCGCTGATATTGTTCAGATCATCCGAGGAGGCATCGGGCGCGATCGCGGCCTTGCCGGTCGAGATCGTCTTCCTGCCATCTGTCGCTTCGCGGGAGACTGAATCGAGGCTGATCGTTCCTGATTCGGCAGGGGGCAGCGGTGCCACAGCCTTTTCCTGTATCACGGTGACACCTGGCGCGGTGACGGCGGGCGCGTCGGTTACCACAGAGATCGGCGTCGCCGCTACGGCACCGGGGACCAGGAACGTCGTTGCCTGAACGGGACCGGTCGGCACGGCCAAAGCGACCGGCTCGCTGTAAGCCGCCTGGTTGAGGATCATATGATCCTGCTCATGCGAGCTCGTCGGATCGGTGTCGTAGATATCGACAAGCTTGTCCGTTCGACCGTAACAGAACAGAACCGTGTGAAGCTGAGGGCGCGTTCCGGCTTTGACAGGTGCCCAGATGACCTGGGCCAATCCAAGTGTCGCAACACTGGTCAGAACCTCGCCAGCCTTCATGGCAGCGCGCCCGCCAGACGTCAGACCGGACGTATAGATGCGATAGATATCGCAGGGCCGACCATTTTTCTGAATAGTGCCTTCAGCGCGGCCAATCGTACTTACGACATCGAAGCGATCCGTATTCGCATTGAATTGGCTCAAAAGAACGGGCTCAGGCGCGGGCGTCGAGCTTCCGCAGGCTGTCAGAGCGCAGGACGAAATAAGGAAGAGGGGGGCGAGAGCGCGTGAAAATCCCATTGGGATCAACTCCAGGTGAGAAACTGTATCAAAACATATCGTATATACGTTTCAAGTCAATTCCATATATATGAAAAATGTTTGACGATCGGCTCGCTGTGGGTTAACCGCTCTACATGGGCAGAAAAAAAAATTGGGATGAAAGACTGCTCCTTACCCTTCCCGAAGGGGCTAAGGCCCTCATCGATTCAGTTCTGGAGATCGGTGAGAACCGCAATGCGATGATCCGTAGTGCAATCGACGCCGAGATTCGCAAACGAACGCGACGCTTCGCCAGATCTTCATCTGAAACTGCGCCTGAAGACGACCAGGCAGAAGACTGATTACCTGATCAACGGATAATCGTGCGCCTCGCCGCTCGGCCGACGGCCTGCGCAAGCGCGGGACATTCTTCGCGTTTCAGTCCCTTGGGATGCCCGAAAGTAGCTCGGATAGCGTCTATACCGAGACGCGTGAAATAGAACCGCGGCTCCTGCTCGATGCGGTGTGGGGTCGTCGCCAATCCACGCTCGATCATCGTCTGGAGTGCGGCCGGGACATAACGATCCTTCTTGCAGGAACCATACCAGCCCGGAAGAGGGAAACCCTCATCAAGCCTAACCGACCCAGGTGTTTCGCGCTGGAACCTCTGCCGCAGCCATACACATTCCCGTCTCGACAAAGCCAGATCACTCATTTTTTGCCCTCGCGAACACGACACAAATCACCACATTTCCTCAGCTATCCGATCAGTGTCGCCTGCCCTGGATGGTAGTCGATCCCATATCGGCAGCTACCCTTGTCTCGACCAATGTGCCTATGGCCAATTCCTCCCGGTTGCGAACATCGCGCAGTGCGTAGAGGCTCCGGTCAAGAAACAAGGCGTTCTGAGCTCCCCGCTCCACAAGGGCCCTGAAATAGGCGTCGCGGGCATGGATTACAGCCTGCCGCTCAAGGCGCGAGGCCATGATGATTACGGCAATCGCCGCCTGGAGCCGACCGAGAACGCCACATCCCTGCACCCAGGCGTGATACGAAACCCCGATCTGACCTGACAGATATTCGGCCGCGTCGATCAGCTGCTCCGCGCTGGGTGTTGCAGTAGGGCATATCTCGCGAAGGGCTTTGCAAATTCCGAGATAGAACTGAGCTGTTCCCTTGAAACCTCGAAGAGCGCTTTCACGACCGAGGCGAGGATTTTCACCCGGATCATCCAACGGCTCACGCCGCATTGCTTCAATGCGATTGCGGCTGCAAGCCGCTACGGAGACTACGTTTTTAAGAGATAGATTGTTTTTTGTATCTGTATAGTGGGTCTCATTTTGCGCACCCATGGGTCTCAGATTGGGCGTCTCAGGCGCGGCGGATGCGAGGTTATCCACAGTCGTTTCCTGCTGCGCCTGGATGGCTTGAAGGGCCACGAGATATGTAGCCATCTGCCCATGCAGCGCGTGCAGTTTGGCCGGCTCACTCGTCATCAGACGCAAACGCATGAGACGACGTGCCTCTGCCATGATCATCGGCTGGTCGAGTGCGTCGGACAGCAGGCGCACCTGCTCGTTGAGCGAGGCGATTTCCTGACGCAGGAAGCTCAGTTCCTCCCGCCGGCGCGTCTCCGAGCGGCTGAGTGCGACAAGATCATGCCAGCGATGCCGTAGCGAGGCCAGGTTGAACCCTGTCCGCTGGGATTCTGTCCCTTGCCACCTTTTCCCACGCTGCCCGTTGCGGCCGTCCTGGGCCACCAGAAACCGGGCATCGGCAAGCTCACGGATATGACGTCGCAGCGTTGCGAGCGACACCCCGGTCCAGTTCAGAAGCGTCTCATTATGGGCGTAGACGAAAGGCGTCTCCATCGCCGTCCAGTCTTCCGCCCTGGTGTGCTCGATCATCACGATCAGCGTATTGGCGGCCGCCGCCGATACAGGCAAGGCACCACGCAGCGATTTAAGCAGCCCGAGGACCTCGCGACGCGCCGGATAGTCGGCAGGCTCCTGTGTCAGCTCGGCTTCGGCTTCCAGCATGGCCGCACTCAGCCGCCGCCGTCCGGGCCGATACGACCCGTCCTGCCCCGCAAAGGGAGGGGTGAACTCCATGGTTCAACATCCATCGAAAAGTGGTTGCGTGAACCGCTTCCCGGCTGGTCGTTCAGACAAATCTCTCCCGTTCGCAAAAAAACCTCTTGCGTTTCGGGAAGGAGCATCGCTAGATGGGGGCCTTAATTGCCTTGGCCCTTTATCCAGATCTCCGATCTGTCATGAACCCTGGCTCTTCCGGTCTCGCAAACCGGGGGAGGCGGGGTTTTTGGCGTCTGGGGGTCAGGTCATGGTGGTTCTTTTCCTCGACTCGCCAGACAGCCCAAAACGGTCCGGTGGCAGTAACCGACGAAATTGCGGCAAATTGTTTCGCCGAACAAGTCGGAAACTAGGCTCGCTCTTCCGTTTGAGAGACTCGGGAACTTCCGTCGCTAAAATCATGTCAGGTCAACATCCATCGAAAAGTGGTTGCGTGAACCGCTTCCTGGCTGGTCGTTCAGACAAATCTCTCCCGTTCGCAAAAAACCTCTTGCGTTTCGGGTAGGAGCATCGCTAGATGGGGGCCTTAATCAGCTTGGCCCTTTATCCAGATCTCCGATCTGTCATGAACCCTGGCTCTTCCGATCTGGTAAATCGGGGGAGGCGGGGTTTTTGGCGTCTGGGGGTCAGGTCATGGTGGTTCTTTTCCTCGACTCGCCAGACGGCTCAAAACGGTCCGGTGGCAGTAACCGACGAAATTGCGGCAGATCGTTTCGCCGAACAAGTCGGAAACGTGCAGAAAACGAAATTTTCCGTTCAACTCCGGGAACTTGGCAGCATTCGGCAGAGCCCCGATAGGCCCAGTATTGGGCGATATCTGCACTCCAAGGCCGGATATTATGGCGAGACCATCCACGAGGCAGCGCCTCACATTCCCAGAGCACGTCGGTAGATGTCGAGCAGCGTCTCCTGCTCCTCGATCTCGCTCGGCTCCTTTTTGCGAAGCTTGATGATGTTCTTGATTGTATGAACGTCGAATCCTGCGGACTTGGCCTCTGTGAAGATGTCCTTGATGTCGCCGGCGAGTGCCTTGCGCTCCTCTTCGAGGCGTTCCACACGCTCGATCACGCTGCGCAGACGATCGACAGCGATGCCGGCTACATTGGAATCAGGGCCGGCCGCCTGACGCGCGCGACTGGCGACCGCTTCGTTCATGTCGAATGGCATATCCATAAGATAAGGTCTCCGGACTTTGCGGGAGCACATGGCTGAACATGCCTGTCCCGAACGTCTCTTGTTTCGATTAGGACTGTTGCGTGTCGTCAGACGGCGGGGTGGTCAGATGAGTGCCTGCTTCGAACGTGTCGTAGAGAAGCTTGAACGTTGTGGAGGCCAGAGCCTCATGAACAGCGCGGCACGGATCGTCGGCCCTCCACCCACTTACAGGGTCATAGAAGTGACCAGGTATTCCCTGCTCGTTATGAGAGCTCCACCGTGCCTCACCCTGGATAGTGACCGTGTTGCTGATTGCTGTGATGGGAGTATCCTTACTCACTGGTCAAGACCTCCTGACTGGATCTGCACGCATCGGGGCGAAGGGCGCCCATGGAGCGCACGGGTATGGGCACGGGCGTCCGACGATCGGGCACCTACGTGGAAAAAACCGCAGCGATCGCACTGATAGGTACCGACCGAGCCTTTGCCGCGCTTGCGCATCGAGCGCGCCGCCTCCTCGGCGCGTGTGAGGGACAAAAATCTGATCTTGCCTTGGCACCCGCATGAATCGTGAGACATTCGTATCTCCTGATTGAGACCACCGCCCTAACGGATAGACTGGCCGCACACTGACTAGGCCCTGCTGCAATCTGGTGATCAGAGGCACAGCAACGCGCTCTGCTGTTCCCGACAGATCACAAACCCAGATCCGGCATCGGGTACTCGACCGGCATTTCAACTGCCACGCGCCGCTTTGCTGCCTGGGAGGAAAGAGGGGCGTCATATCGGGCTTTGCGTTCATGGAACTCGGCCATGCTGATGCTCTTGCCCGAAACCACAGGCCCACCGGCAAATATTTCGATAGTCATCTTACGACTCGCTTCACTGTTTGCCCCACTGTCGAGGCGCCTAGTATGGGCCGAGGCGATGTGAGCGCGTGACACGCATACGACGCCGTGTTCGTTCCGCTTCCCGAAATGAGAGTTGCTGCCCCGGCCATGCCGGCAACACAAGAGAGAATACGCAACCTTGTCGTTGCGCGTGGACCGGCCATGCGTGCCAGTCGGAGCGCAGGCAGCAGAGCCGCTTTACCGACCAGCGCGGTCAGCAGCGCCATGCCGATCCAGACCACAGGCACCCAATGGAAATGCGGCTGAGGCCAGTGCGTCTTGAAGAAGGAAAGGAACCCGATTCCCATAGAGACCGGCAGGTGATGGCTGAGCCACGCGAATACCGGCTCCAACTGATCCGCAGTAAGGAATCCGTCTACGAAAGCGCAGATCAGACCGAGACATAACCCTCCGCCGGCCAGAAGCGCAGAAGGTGGATGGCCCTCACGATAGCTTGCCTTCCCACATTCTGACATAGTTTCGCGAGGCGGGGGCGTTACCTGTCCCCCTAGCCTGACGCGGTATCGCACGCTGACGCGGCAGGGGGTGACGCATCGCTCGACAACCGGACGGTACGAGGCGCGTAGGACACTCGCGTTTTGACGAGCCCGACCCGAGGTCTCAGCGGAGACGATCGTTCTAGCCATTCGTCACCGCCTCGGACGCCCCTGAGCCCATGCGCTGGGCGACCGTGTTATAATATTGTCCGACGGTCCAGCCCGTCATATTGTTCGCCGCCAAAGCGCTGCTGGACACGAACTGGCTCAACGGTGTCTGTGAATCCTTCGCGGCGGCGATCTCCGATCCGGCCTTTGTGCCGAACATATATGCCCCATACACCTGAGCCCCTGTCGCGGGAGATCCTGTGGTTTTGCTGACTGAGCTCGCGTAATCGTCGATGATCGCGCTGGCCACTTTCGCTTGTATGGCCGGATCTGAGCGATCGGCGTCGCTCAAGCCGAGCTTGGACGCATATTCGTTCCATGTGCCGTCCGTGACCTGCCAAACACCGTTCGCGCTCGATGATGAATTTCCGACATTGGAAAAATGACTTTCGATCTGGCCGAATGCAGCAAGCGTATCAGGATTGATTCCCTGAGCTTGCGCTGCAGCAAGTGCAGCCGCACCGTAACTCTGCGAGAGCATGGTGCTATAGGCATCGCCCGTGCCCCATGCACCGCTATACCCTAACGAAGACGATCCACTCGAAGAGGATTGCGATGACGCACTGCCGGGGAATGAAAAGCTCGGCGTGCCGAGTTCGCCAATCTCGGGAACGATCTGGGGCGGCACAGCAAGGCAGGTGAAAGGAAAGCTCGTCGCCAGAAAGGCGATGTAGCCAGATTGCCTCAAGATGCGCCTGCCGCCCATGCTCATCACTTCGCGGGATGGTCGAACAGGATCATCCCGTTCGCCGCTTCGCCTGCAACAACGCAGCGTGTCGTATTTCCGGGAACCAGAGGCTGGTATGGGACGACATCTGCATCAGGTATCCAGGCGAAACTATTGCCGACGCGCAGAACCTTGCGCCAGCCTTTTGAGACGACAGAGGTGACGGCGATCTGGGGAGCTGCCACGCCGACGCGAACAGATTCGAGACTGGGTTCGGCATAGAGCGGCTCAAAATCCCTGCGGGGGCTTTTGCACTCGACCGCAACAGGCAGGGAACGTTTCACATAGGTCTCGTTTGTGACCGGCGGCGGTGGCCCCCAGTTGCGCGGCCCAATTTCCTTCTGGCGCTCTTGCGCCATACGATCGAGTTGCTCAGGGGTGAAATTCTGGGCGTGTACAGTTGCCCCCATCATCGCCGCGACAACAAAACCTATCGCGCCAGCATAACGTCTTCTCATCTTTCGGGCTCCATCCTGGGTGGACAACCCCAAGCATAATGTCTCGCGATGTGAGCGCGAGCATCTTTCACGTTCACGCGCGCTCACATCGGGCGGGGCCATACTGATTCCAGGAGGATCAGCCCCATGCGCGCACTTCAGATCATCGGCCTGACAGTCTTGTTTTGTCCCTTGCCAGCCTTGGCGCAGCAATGCGCTGCCCCCCCTACCCTCGCGCATATTCCTGCGCAGAGCGGTGCTCTGCCCCCTCTCTTCTCGCTTGAAGCCATCCAGACGAGTGCCGCCCTGCAGAGACTGGCAAGTCACGGCGCAGAGCTGCGCGATCTCGGTATCTCACATGGATTGCAGGGCGTCTTTGCGCAGAGTGGAAAACAGTTTCGGGTGTTCTATCTGACGCCAGACGGTACCGCGGAAATAGGCGGTGTTATGTGGGATGAGACCGGGCGGAATGTGACACGCGATCAGGTCGCAACCATTCCGGGTGTCATCCCGACTGTAACCTGGACGCCATCCAGGTCGGCAGCTCCGGATCTCGAGAAGCACGGAAATCCGGTCGATCCTGTCGCACGCCTGGCCGCAGCAGACTACGGGCTTGTCGGGCGCGAGGGCGCACCGCGCGTCTACATGGTCATCGACCCGCTCTGCCCGTATTCACAACAGGCCATGCAACGCCTGCAGGGCGCGATACAGTCCGGTCGTATACAGGTCGCGCTCGTCCCGATCGCCATCAACGACTACGAGAACGGCAACCGCAGCACGCCTGCTGCCGACATGCTGATTTCTGCTGGCTCGCAGAAAATGGGCGCGGCCTGGCAGCAGATCATGGCAGGAGGAAAAGGCGTAGCCGACACCCGGATCGATCCCACGGCGCCGGCGCAGCTCGTCTCGAACATGGCGGCCGCGCATGCGATTTCGATCCGAGGCACACCGACCGTCGCCTGGCGCGACCATGAAGGTCATTCCCACACGCAAGCGGGTCTACCTGACGATCTCGAAACCTTCCTCAGGGCGATCGCCTCTTGAAGCGTTCCGGCCTATGGGGGTTCGCCAAGGCCTCCTTTGTATTCGCAGTTATCCGACCGCTTATCCTGCCATTCCTGCGCCCTGTGATGATGTTGCGTCAGGCACGGGCGATCCTCGGGGATATGCCGTTAGTGCAGTCAGACCCGGCGAATGTCGATCCGGTGGTCGATGACGCGGAGACGATGCGGCAACGACGCATAAGCCGGAAATGGGCGCTGCTCTTCATGCTGCTAAGCATGGGGGTCTGGGGATGGTGGCTTGAGCATATACTATCTGCAGCCTGGATGATCATGCGCCTGCCCAGTCTTGAGACAATCCTGATATCAGGCGCGCTCGGTCTACAGAGCCTTGTTCAATGCTACACAAACTGGCGCGCACGGGGACACCAAGGAAGTTTTACGGCCTTCCTGGCAGACGCGCAGAACCTCTGGCCGCGGTGAGACCCGGTAGCGTGGCGTATCATTTGGCCCGCCATGCGGAGTCAGGCTTTGCGCAGAGCCTCGTTGATGCGTGTCTGCCAGCCTGGACCTGTGCGCCGAAACTTCTCTAGAACATCAGGGTCCAGACGTAGCGAGACCGATGTCTTTTTCTTCTCGCTTCTTGGTCGACCTATCGGCCGGCGCACGAGACCGTCTTTAGCGCGAACCGCCAAATCAGGAAAAGCTTCCGCAAAGGGTACTGCCCGTCGAAGTTGCCGATCGGTAGCCTCGGGGGCATCGGGATCCTCAAGAATCATTTCACGGACTTGCGTCTCGGTCACACTTTTGAGCGTCTTGAGCTTCCTCATAGGCTCGCCTCTCCTTTGCACTAGCGGGTCGCATTGAAATGATGGACAGCCCCTCATTCCCTAACGCGAGGAAGACCACAGCGATCGTTCCGTCGAGGAAAGGGCCTATGGCCATCCGGCGCCCGCGCTTAGCTGGCACCACAAGCGATCTGAGGAAAAAATCTGCGCTCAGATCAGCGAAGTCGAGACCACGACGCCTCAAAGTGCTGAGACGCTTGGGCTCGTCCCATGTAACAACCAGCATATTTTATGTATATACACCTATGCTGAATCGGACCAAAGAGAATTCCGAAACGGATCACCGACGTTTCGCAAACAGCTGCCTGAACTGCTCCGGTGTCACGTCTTCCCGGGCAACGATCTCAACGATCCTTCCCGGTTGAGCAATCATGCTTCTCCCGCGCGCCATATAGCGCTTCTCCGATGATTTGATGAAGACCTCGTCTGCCCCTGGGAAACGGAACAGGGCATCGATTGCGAGATCGGCGAAAACCGTCCGGGGCGCGTAGCTACGCGCTCGGGAGCGATTGAACCGCTCCCCGGCCATAAAAAGAGTGGCGGGGAATCAGGGGTTTGAACGATCCACGCGCGCAAGGGGCTTGCGCGCAATTCGAGTCCATGTTTGGAAAGCGATCAGCGTCGTCATGAGGGTCTGTCTCTGTCGGCGTTAGCTTCGCTCGTGGTGTTGACGCACCCGGGCGGAGCGCCCCCGCGTCGGGGGCACAAAAACTCTAGTACAGCCCTGCCGCTATTCCAAGGTTTTTATGGTTGTGCGTATGAGTCAGGCGGCGTTCGATATCAGAACGTACCGGCCTGCGCCGCCTTGTGTTCGATGGACCAAGGGCCGTGCTCGTAATCAGGGCGCTCGGCCTGATCGGTCGGGTCTGTTGGCTTGATGATAGTACCCGCCCGCGTCGCCACTGCAGGCCTCCAAATAACCGGAGCAGACCCATATGCGGCGTAAGGATCATAGTCCCGATTGGCTACGTAGGACGCCTTGGGACCATGGGTTGATCCTGGAGAGGCCACGTTAGGTGAGACGCATCCTGTGAGTGACACGAGGAAGCTCGACAGCAAAACAGATCGACGCACGACAGCCACCTCAGCTGGCTTTGTGTCCGGGTGCCAAGGCGCGAAGATATTTTTCTTCCGCAATTTCCGCTTTCGCCTCTTGCTTGTCAGCGTAAGCAATCCACTGTTTGTTACTTGCCTCCATCTTCCTGGCTTCCCTCTCCCAGTGCGCTGAGGTAGCCAGAGCAGCATCCAGCTGAACGCGCAGTTCCTCGTAACGGGCGAATAACTGGTTATAGGTTTCGACCGGCACGGTCGCAGCGTTGCCTCGAGCCTGCGCATTCCGGGCGAGCGTCTGAATACCGCGATTGATTTCGCTAAGCCGCGAATAATCCATCATATCGAGAGACATGATTTTATTCTCCTATTGGTCCGCTATCGCGTAACAGCGCTTGCGTCGTGGAATCTAACTGTTGCGGTCCGTGATTGTCGATCTGTTTTTGTCCCCCGCCCCCAGCTATATCACCAGCGAGCTTCGCCGCACCCTTGATCGCCTGATGCTGAGCGTCCGGAGACGTCTTTCCAACCACCTCGTCACTGTTCAAACGTCCGATCGAGGTCATGTTTGCAAGAGCGACCACATGATGAGGCAATGTGTTGATCATCCTGAAGCAGATCCCCGCCCAGGCAATCTCGGCCGATACGAACATGCAGGTGAGAACGATCACACCGATCAGGTTCGTGACCAGATAGCCCGCATCGAATACGAAGGACGCTGCAATCGTAAAAGTCTTGAGCAGAAGCCATGATACTGCCTGGAACAGGGGATAGCTGACAAGAAAACCGGCAATCATCAGCAGAGGGCGAAACAGGATCGAAAACAGAATTTCGTAACCACGAATACCCCGACCGTGAATCCCGTCACCGGCGAAGGTGAGATGGGCCAAAGCCCAGAACGGAACGCCGATCACGGCCTCGATGACGATCAGGTACCAACCCGCTACACCGGCGATCCAGTAAAAATACGGCATCATCGGCAATACGAACGCCAGTGCAATTCCAGGCGCGATGAGGCCGGCCGCAGCCGTGAACAGGGGGCCCAGAAGCGACTTCACGACGCCTGAGAACGGGGTCGAGGCT
Organism: Asaia krungthepensis NRIC 0535; assembly: GCF_025995175.1. Taxonomy (GTDB): domain Bacteria; phylum Pseudomonadota; class Alphaproteobacteria; order Acetobacterales; family Acetobacteraceae; genus Asaia; species Asaia krungthepensis. The sequence goes on along the minus strand of NZ_BAPV01000042.1, from coordinate 5,770 downwards.
ACCTGCGCGACAGCGCCGCCTACATTGCCCGTCAAGGCTTCACCGGCCGCTGCTGTGAAACTCGCTGCCGGATTGGCAGCTATCGCGCTTGCCGCGATGATACCAAGCCCAATATGGATAAGAAGATGTCCAAGTCCGATCAGTCCAGCCAGTGGATCTGTTGCGCCGGAGCCGCTGCTCGGCGCCGCATAGTTGAGCGCACCTGCCAGGAGACGACGATTGACACCAGCTGCCTGAATCACTTTCGTCAGTAGGCTATAGGGATCGGCCGGACTGGCTGTCTGGATTGCGCTGTCAGGATACAGAGAAGGAACGCTATCAGGCGCTGATTTATCGTCTGCGAGCCAGGCTCGACTGCTCTCGATCGTTTCATAGCGATGGATGGCATCGATTATTCCGCCCAAATCCTGATGTAGCGCCGAGCCCATTCCCTCCCAGCTTGGTTTCTCGACGTTGGGTGAGAGCGCGGCGAGCGAAAGTACCTCGCCATTAAGTCGACCGATCTGCAGGTAATAGGCGCCAAGACCGGTCCACCCGAGACCCGACATCGCCGCGATCCCTGAGCCAGTCCCTGATTTATCAGCGCTATCATAGGCGCTTCGTATGCGGGCAATTTCTGCCGCCGACGCCTGCGTGATGCTGGCCCGGTAGGTTGCCGTATTAGAAGTCAGAACCGCATCCATTGCCCGCAGCGCAGACATTTGTCGCGTCGTCCAGAGATTGGTCGCGATCTGCTCCATCGGGACACGAACATTCTGAACCAGCGTCTCGAGTGATTTCTGTCTATCCTGGGCATACTGGGTCCAGTCGATTGCCCCGACAGGATTCGTCAGGGACGTTGCAGACTGCGCGTAGGATATGGGAATTTCGAGACTGAGACTGCCGCAGACATTCGAGCCGACGCTGTCGCCCTCGGCCAGCGACCAGCTTACGCTGACCTGCGCACCATTGCTGCTGAATTGCGGCTGCGGCACGAGCTGACCGCCTGAGGCCGTGTTCGATGCCTGGTTGATCAGCGCCCGACACAGCTCGCTTTCCATCACCGCGAGCACGATGGACTGCGTACCCGGCATCACCGGTGCGGCTATGGGCAAAGCTGCAGGCCCAATCCTGTTTTCAACGATCGTGGCACCTTGGGTGGCGATACCCAGGGCGATGCGCGATCCCCGCAAAAGGAGGTCCTGTCCTAGCGTATACCCGTTATCGACGGGCAGCAGCAGGACTGCGGACCAGACGATCTTGATGGGCGCCCAGGCATTGAAATGGGCTGATCGCAATTTTCCCGTTTCAGCCGTGCGATGCACCTGCATGATGCTTGCATAGGAAAACCAGAAGACCCAGAAGAAGATCACGACGCTCGAGATATACCCAAGCATCGTCCCCATAACCGAGCCCTGCGTCCCACTCGCCGGGAAAAGCCCGTCCAGAACCGTCGCGGACCAGTCCGATCCGGGATCGAAGGATGCCCAACTTGGCGATGCGCTCGTGGTCTGCGCCTGCGCGAAGCTCGCACCGAGCACGGGTGCAACCGCAAGCAGCAGCGAGAGCCAAAAGCGCAACCGGGCAACAAGCAGGTTCATGGTCTCTCTCTCAGCCAAGAGGTCGCTCAGGGAGCAGCGGATCACCGCGACATGGAGGGCGAGTTATCACGTTCACGCCCTGCCTCCTTTCCCCGCAGCTGGTCCAAAAAACGGCGGACGTTCTCGACAATATCGACGATGAAATTGCCGGCGCGTTCGAGCATGTTTGCACCTGGCTCGCTTGAGGGCAGCTTTTCCAGCCTGTCTGCGACGGGGCTGAGCTTTTTGTTCGTCTCCGCAACAACAGGAGAATCCTGCATCTCGGCCTGCCTCGCCTCGAGGTTCAGGTTGCGCACGCGATTATTGAGGTTGTTCAGGGAGGATTTCAGTGTGGCGTGCTGCTCGGCAAGCATCGGGTTATCGGCAAGTGCCTTGTCGAATTGCTGACGCAAGCGGGCATAGGGTCCCTTCTCATGCATGCCAGCAATAACTTCCTGATGCGTCTTGCCGTCGCGCTGTACGGTTTTTTCCAGATCACCGAAGAAGGATGCGCCTGTCGTGCGAAAGGCCGAGATATTCTCGTCGACCGTCTGCGCCGCCTGGTCTACTTTCGCCGCAAGCTCGGTCATGCGCTTTTTGTCGCGTTCGTTCCCCTTGCCATCTAGCCAATTCGTATAGGACTGCCCGAGCCCCTTGCTGACTTCCACAATTTTCTCGACCACGCTCGGCCCGGTGTGCTCGGACTTGGCAGCCTGCGGTGTTCGCGTGGCAAACATGCCACCTACTGGTGGTGCGGTGGCAGGCATAGTGGCTCCTTGCCCTTTTTCCCGGTTGGCGATTGTCGAGTGTGACACTGGCGATTCAGGGCGCGCCGGGGCTGGATCGCTTATCTCGGTCTCAACTGGCCTTTCGCTCTGCGCACGCTGAGCTGTCTCTTGATCCTCTCGACGCATTTTCGCGTCAGCCTCTTGAGAGGATACACCCTCCCCCAGGGTTTCCTGCTGCGGTTGGTCATGCCTCAGGTCCTCTGACGGAGCCCTCGTTTCGCGAACACCTTGTTCTGGTGCTCCTTGCATCGGCAGACCGGGAGCCTCTCCCGGCTCATAGGACGGCGGTGGTGTATCCAGATCTTGCGCTGAAGGCCGGTGTCGGTCCTCTTCCTGCGCGCGTATCGGCGTCTGGACGGGGTCAGGAGACGGTGCCTGCACTGGGCCAGTCTGTGGCTGTGTTGTCCCCACGCCTGCCTGTTGCATGCGGTAATCGAGCACAGCAAGGTTCTTGATGATTGCGAGAGCCAGTTGCTCTCCCGGGGGCAGTTCGGCAATGCGCAGGGCTTCGTCACGAAGCTCTGCGAGCAGCTTCTGATCGGTCAGCCCCTCAGAATTGCGCAGGAGAGCCTTGACGTCCTCGTTTTCCAGGCCCGGCAGATTGACCTTGAGGCTTTGCATCATGGCTGCCTCCCGCGGTGGCAGCCAGGGCTGCTGCCCGGTACCGCTCATCTGCTTCCAGTCCTGCAGCAGCCAGGCAACACCGACCTGAAACCGTGCATTGTTCTCGAGCGAGGGATCCTGCGCCAGGCTTTGCCTCAGCTCGGTAAGACGGCCTCCAAGCCCACGTTGAGAAGGAGGAAGCGCTTTTTGCTGGCCATCCAGATGCTCGAGGAGGGAGGCAAACATAGATTGTGTCTCGGACATCGCGCTGTCTTTCAGTTCGTTGGGGTCGGGACGGTCATAGGCGTGACATGCGCCAGACGGTCGCGCTCCATGGTGGAAAGCTGGGCGGCCTGCATCATGGCCTGCGCCTGCTGCATCTTGAGTTGGGCGAGCATGATCTGATTACGCTGGGCATCGAGCAGGGCGATCTGGATCAGCACGGATTTATCACTGGGCATCGCCTGCAGATCGCCCTGCCAGTCCGTGCCACCGAGCTTGCGATTGATGTCCAGTTCGAGCGCCTCGAGTTCGGACCCCTTTTCAGTGTCCGTGCGACCTTCCCTTGTGGCTTCCGCACGCTGCGCGGCTGAGAGTGTCACGGTCGGCGCGCGCCAGCCCTGGACGTCATCGACGACAAAATGAGCGAGAGAGAGGGCGGCACCGTAGGCGCGTCGCTCGGGCAGGAGGCTCTGCCCCTGGGGAGAGCGAATGGCGTCGCCGCGTAGCGCGGGAGGGGCAACGGGTTCGATCAGTCCCTGAGCGTAGTCATTGGCCTGATTGATCCCGTCCTGATCTGCATAGACTGACGGTCCCAACAGGCTGATCGCATGTTGGTCAGCATTGACCAATGCATCGGATGCGGCGCTGCATAATCCTGCTTCGGCTTCGGCGTCGTTGCAGTACTTCGAGAAATGGTGGTTGTTCGCGGCCTGTGTTGCCTGCCCCGATCCGGTCCAGGAGGGTGTTCCCTGCCGTGCATCTGTGCGGCGGTTCTTTCCTCCATCGAGAGCCGCAGAGAACTGCTCGCCCGAGCGAGCCGCGACAACTGTGGCCGCTCCATCCTGCAGATTGAGGCAGTCCTGGCGATTGACGGCATGTTGGTCACGCACCTGGGCATTACGTTCGTCGCGCTGGATCTGCGCCTGGACAATGTTATTGGCGTCGGCAATTTTCTGGTCTGCGGTAATGCTGGCAATCGAGAGCTTGCTCAGTTGCCCGAATCCGTCCCCAAGACCCGTGTTGATCAGCCCCAATGAATTATTAAGCACGTTCTTCGCGGTGGAAACTGCAGTGTTCATAGCACTCTGCAGTGCGGTGATCGCGCTGATGATCGCAACCGAGTCAAAAAAGGCATAAGCAGGCCTGGGCGCAAAGAATGTCCCGATCTGAAAGGCAATGCCAAGCGCCACGCAATTGCGCAGCCGAAATAGACGACCCACGGCTCAGTTCCCCTGCACATGCGAGTAGCCCGTGGACGGGCCAGCCAGATCCAGCTCGTAACCCGTCGGCAATTGGGTGGAGCCCTGCGCATCCCAGGAACTCGATCCATTCGTGTTGGTGCCTGCATTGATCAGGGCGTCACCGCCGCCGCCGAAATTCAGCGACGGGCAGAAATTGCCACTGCCCAGGGATCCAAGACCGAAATTCGTATTCAGTCCTGTCACTGTCATGCCGCATTGCGCGGAGCCCTTGAGATTATCCCATGCCGAGCTGAGCTGCGTGCAGACCTTGCTCATCGCGGACTGGGCGAGCGCTCCGATATCGAGGCCATTCGTGATGACGTTGAGTCCGACCCCACCGAAGATATCGCCAAGGCAGGTAAATTTCGAAATCGATTGCGGCTGCCTGATCGTCTGGTCATCCGCCTTGATCTGATTGGCCATACCTGTTGCGGCTGCGCTCACAAGTGCCTGGCATCCTGCATCGCGTGCATCATCGGCATGCGCTTCGCGTGACGCCGTGATCACGGCAAGGCCAAAGAGGCACACGGACAGAAATCGCCCACCGCGTAGCGATCGACAGAGACTCATTGCTGCCCCGCTCCGGCAGGACGTTCGTCCGAGCGAATGTTGCGAGATGAGGGACCGAGGGCGCCTCTGATCCGATCCAGGACGTGACGAACATGATCGGGCGTCAGCCAGTCTCTCCGCTCCGCAGCAGCGGTGTCGGCCTCAGGGGCGGTTTCATCGGGCACTATATGGGACCTCCAGCGATGTCCCATTTACATTGCGTCAGCGCGATGTGAGCGCCGCTAAAAAATTGTCATGCATGACGATTCGACTGCAGGATTCATTACGATCTCGTCACTTTTATGGCAATTTCGGCGGATGATGAGCTATGCACGATAATTTTTTTGTTATGCGCACAGGGCAGGGCTCGAATCTAGATCGCTGTTCCGCCTGACAAAAGTAGGATGATTTTAGCAACATTTTGCAAAACGGCGTCACCCCACCATCTTGTCACACAAAAATAACGCTTGCGTAGCGACTCGGCATGACGTTTCTAAGGTCTGAATTCATTAGACATTTCGAACGGAAGGATGACCGGTGCTCACAGGGACTGCCTCGGCCGCCACGTTTTCGATGGTTACAAACCATTTCATCGCAGAGCGCTCCTCGCTCGCCTATCGGACGTGGCTGTATCCGACGCAGGGGGAGTGGAGGGCATCTCCCTCTTATAAACCTTCGAAGCCATATCGCCGCCTGTGGACCCTCAAGGAAGAGGAGACCGTCCAGCTTCTCTATCCATCAGGGATGGCTACGCAGGAGATTGCGGACCAACTCGGACGCTCGATCAGTTCTGTTCGCGCCAAGGCCC
>NZ_BAPV01000041.1 GCF_025995175.1 Asaia krungthepensis NRIC 0535 | reverse complement strand
CCCCCGCATTTCACGGCTTATTTGTCAATAGAGTTTCTCCGCTCGAGCAGATAAAATCCCTGTTCCAGACGCGCGGAAGCCGCCTCTCCTGGTCCAATGATGGTCTCGATATGCTGGCCGAACTCTGGAAGCGCAGCTTTACGGCGTCGCTCATCGCGACGCTGATCGGCGCCACACCGGGCGCGGTACGCGAGCGTGCCAATCGCGCCGGTCTTCCGCCACGGCATGGCATCACGCTGATCGACGCTGTCGAGTTTGCCGATCCGCTCGACCATCCGGTCTGTCACGCGATTTCCGACCAGATTGTGGCGAAGGAGGACACGGATAACGGCAGACGCTGGTTTGTCCAGAAGAAGGACAAGAGACGCGTTCATTATTCGAAAGACAGGGCCAAGCGTATTGCAAGGTTCCATTGAGATGCGCGGCTCCACCAAGGCGATTGATCGCCTTCTGCTCGATCCCGCTTTTCTGCAAAAGCTCTCGCGTTGGGGTATATTAGCTGCGCTTATTCTCGGCAGCCTGCTCGTGCTCGAAACGATCGCGATCATCCTGCTCGTGATGAATCCGCCCCGCGTCAAATATATCTATCATGACGCGTTCAATAAGCCGCGCGAACTTCTCGTGACAGACCAGCCGTATTTTACGGACGCTCAGGTCACGAATTGGGCGGTCGATAAGGTAACAACACTCTATACGCTCGATTTCGTCCACATCGAGAGACAACTAGATGCTTCGAGTGCCGCCTTCGCGCCGCCAGCATGGAACGCCTGGGGACAGTCGTTTCAGGGGGCTGGAAACATCCAGTACATCAAGGACAGGCGCGTCTTTCTGACCGCTACCCCGCGGGCAGCGGCCTCGGTCCGCAGTAAAGGCACGCGTAATGGCGTGTACTTCTGGAAGGTGGATTTTCCAATGGATTTGCGCTTCGAGAATGAGAGCGGATCCAAGAACAATCTCCTTTCCATACACGTAACGATCCAGAAAACCAATGATCCTGAGCATCCGGATGGTCTGGAAATCACCGAACTCAACGCGCCGCTTTCAGATCGCGATGGTTGATCTGCGCCCGTACCGATTATTGACGATATCGGCCCTGGCATGCGCAGCGGCGGTTTTTCCTGCATATGCGCAGCAGGATAGCCAGCAAAAGCCCCTGGACCCAATGTATCAGAGTCTCCCGGCGCCACCAGGAGCGCTGAAAGAGGCCTTCGATCAGTACGACCAGGGCGAGCGACTGAAGAACGGCATCGATGACCCCTACCGCATGGCCGTGCCGCAATCGCGATCGGTCACGGTCACGATGCAGCCGGGCGGACAGACAAATATTGTGCGTCTCGCGCAGGGCTACCCCTCATCGCTGACCTTCCTCGATAGTACAGGTCAGCCATGGCCGATCGCCTGGAACCTCATGACGAACAAGACGGCAGATTGCGACAGCCACGGTGCTGGTGAGAATGCTGCCATCCGCGCTATTGGCATCAATGCCTGTGTGCCTGTCGCTGGGTCGAATGTCGTGCAGCTCACGCCACTGTCGCGCTATCCCCGTGGCGGTGTGCTGATCAGCCTCGAAAAGGCCAAGCAACCCATTTACTTCGTTATCATTGCAGGGCCCGGTGTCTATGACGGACAGATGACGGTGCGCGTCAAGGAGCGCGGTCCCAAAGCACAGGATCTACCCGTTCTGGAGGCAGACGCCCCTGAAACAGGCGTCCCTTGGCTCAACGCATTGCTCGACGGTGTCCCGCCCGAACAGGCCACTCCCCTGACCGTGACTGGCGTCAGCGCTGACGATCTGCGTGCCTGGCGGTATCGCGGACAGGTTCTGCTCCGGACACGCTATATGCTCGATTCACCAGCCCCTACCGCGCATGAGACCGAATATGGCGTCACGGCCTATGTGCTGCGCGATACTTCGCGCCTGCTGATGACGGTGAATGGGCAACTTACCGGAATATCTCTTGGAGAGGAAGGGCCGTGAGCGATAGCAACTCACCGGATCATTCGACAAAGCGGGGATCCGCTCGTCTTCCGACCAACTTCGCGCAAAGCACTCGTGATGCACGCAGGCTCGCGCCCTGGGCGTTAGGATTTCTGCTGTCTGGCGTTGTCGCGACCTATCTGTTCTCGGACGGGCGGCATGTAGACGCTCCACGATCGACTGCGCTGTCGCTACCGCAAATGCCAGTGCCCGCAGGGGGCGAAAACAATTCAGCGGTGATGGACAAGACAAACCGCGATGCCGACAAGGCTGCTGCAGAGAAAGCGAGGCGCAATCATAGTTCCTATGCCAGTGCTCTGCAGGGCAGTGCAGCGCCTGCGCAAGGCGGGGGCGAACTCGGCGATACGCCCATGCAGGATACAGGCAAGCCTGCGGAAAACCCCCAGCCGGACGTAGCGGCCAAACCTCAGGGATCGGCCACCGCGCAAAGGCCAGCCGACCCGGCTTCGGCCTCGGCAGCCTCGCCGCAGAAGCCGGTAAGACCGGTCGGTTTTGTGGAGCCAGGCGCATCACCTCCTCGCCCGCCGCGCCCGGGCACGTTATCGGACACGCAGAAGTCAGAGCTCTTCGCATTATGGGGCGGCCGCCCAGCGAGCCTGAACGTTAGCCTCCCCGCGGGAGGAGATGCAGCCTCCGGTCGTGGGGCTGGGCCAGGTTCAGGCGGGTTCGAGACATCCCAGGCGCAAACCGGAGAGAAAGCGTCGTCCTCTGCAACACAGGACGCAGCCTCAAGGACCAGCAAGCGCACGGTTTTGCTCCGTGGCGGTCGTGGCATCATCGGGCACGCTGTCCTGACGGTGAACAGTGACATCAATCAGAGCGTGCTGCTGCAGGCCGATAGTGGCCCATTTACCGGTGCGCGCATGATCGGCTCATTCACGATGGAGAGCGATCTCCTGGTCATCAAGATCCAGAAGCTTATGATCGACGATAACGCGCCTATTTCCGTCAATGCGTTTGTTGTCGCACCCGACAGCGGTGAGGCCGGCGTTGCGACCGAGGTCAATGAGCATCTCATGACACGTGTTGCCCTGCCTGCAGCGGCCGCGTTCGTTCAGGGCCTGGGTACAGCGCTGCAAAACAACAACACCCAGACTTATACGGCAGGGTTAGGCCTCGCATCCTTCACTCATTACACGCTTCCTCAACAGCTTGGCATGGCGGGTGGAGCTGTTGGACAAAGTCTGGGTCAGTTCCTGCAAAAGCAGACACCACAAAAAGCGACGTCCAGGCTCGAACAGGGCGCATCGGTGGGGATTGTCTTCCTCGAGCCTGTCTACGCCCCCTGATTTCAGAAGCCCTGCACCGCGCTCACATTGCGCACAGGTATCATGCGGTCATCGAAAGGAAAGGACCGCATCATGGCCGCAGCTCAGTCCAGCGAGCAGATCGAGCGTAAAGTCACGCAGCTTCGCACCCCTCAGCGCGCGGGCGCCGATGCTGATCCCGCCCTGGAGGAAATCACGCAGGAAGAGGAAGATGCCGCGCCACGCACAAGCAAAATGCGTATGGTGGGGCCAAAGACAAAGGGCACGCGCAGGCGCATTGGCAGCCGGTCACTGCCCATCCTTTTCATTGGCGGCGCAGTCATTGCCGGGGGAGGCTATATCGGCCTCAAGACCGTGACACAGCATGGCGTCATGGTGCCCTTCGTCAATGATCATGTCGTATCACCGCCCGCCTCCATCAGCGCCGCGACACCGGCATCTGGCCAGTTCGCCTTTGCCTCGGGGCCCGGATTGCCCTCTGCGTCGCCCCACAGCCGAGAGCAGGGAGCGACGCCGAAAACGTCCGCGTCTTCAGCCGTCGCCATTCCTGGTCCGGACCAACAGGGCACACCACATGCCGGCACTCCCCAGGTGGGGGATACGACAGGGCACGGCGTGCCTGCGGCTCTTAATGCGGATAGTCAGGCGTCGATCATTCTCGATCTCGCGCGTCAGATTGCTGCAGTCAAAGCACAGAACGAAAAAATCAGTGCCGACCTGTCGGAGACAAAACAGGCACTGACAACCCTGGTCACTCAGAGCGCGGCAAGCTTCGGCACCGTCAATGGCGCGCTTGGCGAGATCCGTCATCGTGTCGATCGCATCGATGACAACTTACAGGCTCATCCGGCAATCGACCCGGCCGTCCAGCCCCTTGCACCCGCAGCATCGCCGGTCGCTCCTGCGGCAGCGGCGGTGCATCGCGCGAGCCCTGCTGTACCACCCTCGCAGGCTTCTGCAGTCAGCAAGCCGGTTTCTCCGCCTTCCGTCCCGCGTCACCCGTATCACGTCCTCTCCGGATCACCCACGATTGCCCTGATTGCCGGCCCCGATGGACAGGGCCGCATTATTCATCCGGCCGGCGTCGAAGCCCCCGGCGACGATCATCTTGCAGGATGGGGTGCTATCCGTGAGCTGCGGCAGGTCGGCGAGAGTTGGGAGGTCGTCACTGAGCATGGCGTGATCCACTAGTCATGGTCGGCATCCTCTCCTTTTGTGCGTCGCTGGGCAACGCGCTTGGCTGGTTGCTGCCAACGCTCTGCTACATCGTCGGCGGCTCCATGATGATCTCGGCCATCTGGGGCTTCTACGGCCGTGCCACGCTGCAAAACGGTCTGGTGACCAGGGGCTTTGCCCCTGAGATCCTTTTCCTCGGCTCGGGTACTCTTCTGTCCTTTCCGCAGTTTCTCAATGTTCTGAACAGGTCATTTGGTTTTTCGACGACGGCCTCGCTCACACAGGGTCAGGACGGTGGGGTCGCGGCCTACAGCTTTGACGCCGCCGCATTCAACCAGGCTGTGTCCCAGGGCCCGACCTCGCTGATGAAAGCCATGATCGATGTCTTCGATCCCTACTTCATCAGCTATGGCGGGCTTATCGCGTTTCTTGCGGTCAAACGTCAGATCGACAGGGCGCAAGGCAGGAACGACTCATCGACAGGCATGAACGTCACGGCGCTCATCGGATCCATCCTGATGATGAACATCGAGAAAGTCAGCCAGATCGGCACCTGGGCGATCCAGGGCCACTAACCTCTCAAAGAAAGTCTCAGCCCTCATGACCAAGACATTCCCGACGCGTCTATTTCGCACCCTCCTGCGCCCCGCCCGCCTGCCGCTTGGCATTATCGCCGCCGCGACGCTGCTGCTCTGCATGCCTCACGCGCATGCCCAGGCGATCGACGATCTGACCCGTACCGCGACGGGACATTTCAATGACGCGGCCGCAATGGGATTTAACAGCGTCTGCTGGATCGTGGGCGGCGCATTGTTCATCATCGCCATATGGGGCTGGTATCAACACACGCGTAATCCGAATGCCGGAACGCGTATGGGCATGGTGTTTGCCGGCATCGTCGCGGGCGGGCTTCTTCTGACGCTGCCCTTCATCGTGCGTACGGCAACCTTCACACTGTTCGGTACCAGCGCCAGTGTGGATGGTAGCCAGCAGATGATGCGCTTTGACAAGTAAGGATTGAGCCCCATGCAGGATCTCGTCCGCTACGCCCGCTCGCCTGGGACGCTCATAGCGAGCCGCTTTGAAGGCCCGGACGAGACGATCTGCACCTGCTGCCAACACGCCAGGGCTACAGTGTCGGTGGCAGGCAAGGCGCTCTGCCCCACCTGCCTCCCGGCTTATGCGCTGGACACCCCACGCATCGATGAGACGGCGTCGCTGATCTGGCTACCGCACGTCGATCAGGGCGTTCTCTCGCGACTTACTCTCGCATTGCACGCTGTCTGCGCGCAACAAGGCGAAGCGATCGGCACCGCCACTACGGGCCCGGCAGGTCACGCCGGGGCCATCTTCGCCGAACTTCGGGCCCAGGCTGGCGGGTTGATCGAACGGATCGGCACAGCCCAGATTTCCCATCTGCGCGAGGCGGCCAGGAAGCTCAGCCAGGCCCCACTCCAGCGTCAGCATGTCGCAAGCGGGATACGGGTCCTGCATCACGGCGTAGGCCTGCCTGATGAGCCGAACAGCTATCGACACTATCTGAACACCCTGAAAGAAGGTTCCTCCTCTTGAGCGAAACGGCTCTGACGCCCCCTCCGAAGCTGTTCGCCCGGGGCTTCCTGCCCCTCGTCGCTCTGCAAGGGCTTACAGCCAAAATCTGGAGCCGGTTTCGTCTTCCTTTGACAGCGTTTTGCGATCTGGCGACCTGCAGCGAGGAAGGCCTGATCAGCTTTGGTGGTGATTATGCGAGCATCATCAGGATTGACGGCATGCGCAGACTGGCCACGCGCGCCGAGATCGAGGCACGCGCACAGGAAATCTGTCTCAGCTTCGGCTCATCATTCGAGCAACCGGGACACGCTGCCCAGTTCGTCTATATCAGTGATCCCCAAGGTGCAGAGGCGGCCATAAGCCAGCAGATCGACGAGCGCAAACGCATCGCCAAGGGACTGCGCGCCAATTTCGACGATATCTTTGCCGAGCGTCTCTCCATCTTCCCGCGATACATGCGTCAAGAGCGCATCTGGCTCGTCCTGTGGACGCGCCCAGGGCGACTTTCGCGCGGAGAGCGCAAAGCGCATGACAAAGACAAGCGGAAAAGTGCTGGGACGCTGCCTCCCATGGGCGACGCCCAGAACCCGATTTTGCACGACCCGGCACTCGCCGCCATCCACCACGCCTTCGTGCGCAACGTTGCGCAGATCTTCGCCAATCACGATGTGCAAACAGAGGTTCTGAGTTCCAGAGCCGCGCTGCAGGTGATCCGTCAGGAGATCTACCCCGACACGATCGGCAGCCAATGGGATCCGGTAATCCCTTCAGATCCACCGCCTGATATACTCCCTGACGAGGAGCGACCGCAGAGCGCGGAAGCCTCTCTATGGCCTTCCCTGCGCGAGCAGATTTTCATGGGCGATGCGCAGACAGATGGGTTTGCAGCGACGCGCCTCGATACGCTTTTGTGGCTACCACTGGACGTGACACGTATCGGGCAGGTCCGGCCGCCGATTACGGAGCTGATCGCCGATCGCGCCGCCCGTTCTCAGCCATGGCGGTTTTCGACGCTGATCGAAGGTGCGCCAGAAAGCCTGATGCTCTGGAAAAAGACGCTTGCCGGCATGTTGCGCTTTGGCCCCAACAAGTCAGTTTATGACGCGTTCGAGCACGTGAACGCCCTGAGGGGTCAGCGTACCGACAAGATTGTCAAGGCCCGCATGAGCTTTGCGACGTCAGCACCTGATGGAGAAATGGAGTTGCTGCGCAAGCGTTCGTCGAGCCTCGGCCAGGCGATTGGCACATGGGGAGGAATGTCCGCAACGACGATGTGTGGCGACCCTCTTGCTGGCGTCCTTTCAAGCGCACCCGGCCTTGCGATCGCTTCTACGGCACCGCCGACAGCAGCACCGCTCAGCCAGATCATGACCATGATGCCGTGGGCGCGTGCGGGAGCGCCCTGGGGGGATGGGGCTGCGCTGTTCAGAACGAGTGACGGAACGATCGTTGCATACGATCCCTCCGGCAGGGGGCGCAAAGCGCAACTCGATCTGTTCATCGGTCGCTCCCGTACCGGCAAATCCGCCCTGATGAACCTGCTCTTGCTGTCAACAATCACCAGCGAAGCGGCCATGACCACGGATGGTATCCGCCTGCCCCTTATCGGAAAGCTGGATATCGGGGATTCCTGCAGCGGTTTTGTGGACATGGTTCGATCAGCCCTGCGCCCCGAGGAGCGGCACCTCGCAACGCATATGTCCTTGCGCTTCATAGACGAGCACGCGATCAACATTTTCGATACCGAGCCCTGCTGCCGCAAGCCCCTCGATTATCATCGCACCTTCCTGACCAATTTCATCAACCTCGTCTGCGCGAAACCCGATGGAAGTGCCTATGACGGCATGAGCCAGGTCCTCTACGATGCGATCGACGCTGCGTATGATGCAAAGAGCGACTACGGACCCAGCACGAAACCCCAGCGATACGAACCGCGCGAGGCACCTCTGATCGCAGAAAAGCTGGCTTCGATCGGCGCGCAACTCCCTGCGAACCCCACATGGTGGGACGCAGCGGATGCACTGGGGCAGGCAGGCGATCTCCATGGTGCAGGACTGGCCACACGCTACGCAGTGCCCACGATGCACGATCTTATCGACATCCTGTCGAGCGATACGGCAATTGGCATCGACTACGACAAAGTCCGGGCCGCAGCTGGGGCCGAGGACATTATTTCCATTTGTCGGCGTTACCTCAACAGCTTTACCAAGCAGTATCCGACTTTGTGCAAGCCAACGCAGATCGATCTGAGCGCTGCACGCATCATCGCCCTCGATATTGATTCAGTCGCGCCTGAAGGCAGCACTCCAGAAACCCAGCGTCAGAATGAGCTGATGTATCTACTCGGGTTCAATATCGTCTCGCGCCAGCTTTTCCTGACGCCCGAACACGCCGACGCTGCGCCCGAGCACATACGCGACGCTCTTAGAGCAAGGTTCAGAGAGATTTCCGAGTCGTTCAAGCGGCTCGAGTGCGATGAGTTTCAGCGGACGAAAGGTGCCCCTTATGTCCGGGCGCAATTCGAGGAGGTGGCTCGACGTGGAGCAAAGCGACGCATGTCGATCGGACTGGCCAGTCAGCGTGTGGAAGATTTTGGCGACTATCTGTGCAATCAATCGACGGGCCGCTTTATCGTCAGTGTCGAGAATGGTCCCGAAGCTCAGCTTTGCCGCAAGAGATTCGAGCTGACAGAGCAGGGAACCGCCATCCTCACGAGCCTCAATGGCCCGCGCGACGACGGGAGCGGCGCTCCTTTCCTCATGCAGGTCAAGGTCGGCGATCAGGTCTATGAGATGTACCTCCTCAATCTCATGGGCCCTGTGGAACTCTGGGCGCTCTCGACAACGAAAGTGGATAGCAGCCTGAGGCGACGTGTTTACGACGCGCTAGGATCCACTGTAGCCCGGCAGCGTCTTGCTCGTGTCTTCCCGCACGGCTCGGCAGAAAAGGAAATCGATCGCCGCACAAGCGTGCGCATGAAGGACGGCCAATCCGAAGACATGGTGCAGTCGGGCATCATTGATGAAATCGCGCTTGAGATCATCAACGGGGTTGGTCTCGGCGCAGTCATCAGAGAGTGAACGCGCTCACATCGCCCTGAGGCACATTTTGCCTCATGAAGCCATTTCTTCTCCGCCGCACCAGAGCCTGCGCAACACTGCTCGCTCCCGCTCTGCTGTCTTTGGCGGGATGCGAGGCCGAAAGATCCGCGCCAGTAGCCCTCGACGTTCCCGGCCTGCCAAGTCCCGAGCTGGCCCTGCAACAGGCGCTCGATCGCACGCATGGCTTCATGGCGAGCCTCAATGAGCGGATTGCGACGCCAGCAAGACAGACGCTGCCGCTCTACACCACAAACGATTATCACGGAGGGCCTTTGGTGCTGCACCCAGACAGCCCCACCAGCGGCGCGGCGCCCCACCCGGCCAGAGGTGCCGAGGCGACACCGCGTTTTCTGCGCGCGGGCGCGACATGGTTCGGCTTTGGCGATGGTTATGCCCGTGTGCATTGCCGCCCCGGACAGATCTGCGTCGTCAACCTTCAGACCGGCGAGCGTGTCACGACGAGCCGCCTGCAGACCGATCAGGAATCAGGCTGGACCGTCACAGTCGTCAAGGGCACCCGAGGCGTTCATTCGAGCTGGGCGGCAGCCCTGACTCCGCATATGGAGGCCACGAGCGCGGTCCTTCATATCCCGACCAACAAGCGCCGCTACGTCCTCGTCCTTGATCCTGACGGCGACACAATGCAGTCGGTGCGGTTCATCTATGACGATAACGATGCCCAGAACCAGCCCGAGCCCGGTACGACCGATGCTCAGGCGAACCCGCGCGCTACAGAAACGGGACAGAGATCGTCATCTGTCGCTCCTGATTTCGGTTTCGTCATCAGCGGCGCGAACCCCCAGTGGAAACCGTTGCGTGCCTATCGCGAGGGAGATCGCACCTACATCCAGTTTCCGCCTGGCGCGATCGTAGCGCGCCCGCGCCTCGTCGTCCTGGCGCCAGGCGGCGGCAGGACCGGCGATTATCGTACGGTCGGAGATTCCTATGTCATCGACCAACGCATCGAGGATGCCCTGCTCATCGGAGCCGAGCCCGATGCGCCCAGCGTCCGCTTAACCCACAGGAGGGCGCCATGATGCGTCGCGCAGCAGGGGCAGCCGCCATGCTGGTCTCCCTTGTCGCCTGCACAACGGGCGATGAGGCACGCACTTCACACGTCGATATTAGCGGCTTTCGTGACATCTCAGCACTGACTGTCTTTATCGCCGATATTCTCGCCGACAGCCTCGATGCGCCGAAATCGACGCTTCGTCTTGCCCCCTTTGAAGGGCCAGACCCCGCTCATGCAGAAATCCTTCTCACCGACACCTTGCGCGAACGAGGCTTTGGCATCGCGCCAAGCGGCATGGATTACCCGGGTGCTCATGCCGTGCGCTACAGCGTAACGCCAGTGGGACAGAACATCATGCTGGCCCTTGATGTCGATGACGCTTCGGCCACCTGTCTGTATGACCATGCAAGCGACGGGGCAACGCAGCGTATTGGGCAATGCACCATACGCAATGGCCGGTTTCTGGCTTTGACTATCCCGCCCCAGACGCTTCCTGGGCCGGTGGCAAAGCCTGCACCCATTGTCGCAACACCTCTAGCGTCTGCGGCGTCGACCGTTCCCGCGAAAGCGGCGTCAGGCGCGCCTCTGGCGCTCGCACCCCTTGCTTCCAACAGCCCCGCTGCAAAGCCGGTCACGGCCTCCATCGCTCCGGCACCTGTCGTCGCACCCATTGCCTGGCAGCCGAGCTGGTCTCTGGTCGAAGGTCAGCCCATCCGCGACCAGATGCTGGCTTGGGGCGATCGTGCCGGCTGGACAGTGATCTGGCCCAAAAACATGAACTGGGTCGTGCCGGTGACGACGACATTCACGGGTCCCTTTCAGATCACGGATGCGAAGGGCCAGGAAACCGGCGTGTTCTCGCAGGTGATCAGAGCACTGGCCCAGCAGGGCAAGGCGCTCAGCCTCAGATTCTGGACGACGAACCACGTTGCGGTCGTCACCAATATGGGAGCCGGCCAATGATACTCTCTACACTCTCGCGCCGTCTCACTGCGGGTGTTGCGCTGACCGCCGTGCTCGCGGGTTGCCAGGATTTCGAAGCTGCCAAAAAGCGGGAAGAAGAAACACAGAAAGCTGTCGATGCCGGACATCTCCCTCAGACGGCAACTGTCACAACAGTCGATGCACCCTATCTTCTGGGCGAGCCCGTCAAAGACCAGGCTCTGATCCCTGCGATTTTGCAGCCGCGAGCGTCGATCCTCATCGCACGCCCCGTCCCTCTGAGAGATGCCGCGATAGCTGCGTCGCGCAAGACCCATATACCCGTCGTCGTCTCACCCGACGCAGAGGACGACGACTATGGCAGCACCGCAAGTGCCGCCCCGGTTACGGCGAGCCCCGTCAGTTTCAACGGCCAGTCCCTCCCTGCCCCGCCTTCCCTGTCAGGCGCTTCACTCTCTGCGGGACAGTCCAACCATGCCCATGGTGTCGATCTCGCTGGATGGCGGGGCTCGGGGCCCTGGATCCAGTATGAGGGAGATCGCAATGGCATGTTCCAGGCAATCGCAACGCGTTATGGTGTCTGGGCCGAATATCGCGACGATCACGAGGAATTCTTCCGCAACAAGACCAAGACTTTCATCGTGCCGGCATTCAGTGGCGCGTCGACAATCAATGATTCCATCTCGGCCTATACGGGGGGCAGTTCGTCCGGCAGTTCCTCCGGTATGGGCGGCGGGTCCAGTGGCGGCATGTCTTCCGGATCCGGCGCGTCCGGCGGCGGCATGGGAGGCAGTTCCGGGTCCTCGGGTGCGTCAACCGGCGTATCCTCCGTATCCTACAAATCGACAGCCGATCGCTGGAAAGGTCTGCAACAGACTGCGCAGATGATGGCCGGAGGCGGCCACGTTTTCGCCGATGAGGGACTTGGCACCCTTTCCGTATCCGGAACGCCTGAGGAAGTTGCCCGCGTCGAGGACTGGATGCACGAGCTCAGCGAGACGATGCTCAAGCAGGTCGCGATCGATATCCACGTCTACACGCTGAAGATCACGCATGAGACCGGGTATGGATGGAGCCCGAAGGTTGCGTTCGAGAGCGCCGCCAAAACCTACGGCATGACAATGGTGCCAGTCGCAGCGCCAGTCATTTCGTCGACGACGACACCATTCAACTTCGGCGCGACAATCCTCAATTCCGCCAAAGGAACTGCAGGACAGTTTGCCGGGTCCGGTGGCGCTATTCAGGCTCTCTCTGAAATCGGGAACGTGACCGAGCTGTATGAACGCCCGGTAGTAACAACCAACAACATCACAGCTCCCTTCCAGAACGGCGTAAACGATACCTACGCCGCCTCGACCTCGAGCGTCCTTGCAACCAACGCCGGTTCGTCGTCGAGCATTCAGCCTGGTATCGTCATGAGTGGGTTTGCAGGGCACGTCACGCCCAAGATCATCGGTGACCGCATCATGCTGCACCTTGATGCCGTTCTGCAGACGCTGCTCAATCTGTCGACCTTCGGGCAAAACGGTTCGCAGATCCAGGAACCCAGGACATCCAGCACGTCGTTCGAGAATCAGGTCGTTCTCAAGTCAGGGAGCACGCTGATGCTCACCGGCTACATCGATGACGCATCATCGCGCAATCGTACAGGAGCTGGGAGCGCCATGAACTGGCTGTTGGGCGGCGGCGGGGACGCTCAGATCAACAAGACGCAGATCATCGTGACCGTGGAGGCCCACACCCTATGACGCGTTCGCGATCCTTTTCCCCGATCCTCGTTGTGAAACGCCTCACAATGGTTCTTTGCATGGGCTCCGCGGTGCAACCGGCCCTGGCCGCCATTCCCCAATGTGCAACTCATCTACAGGAGCCCGGAGCTGATGGTGTTCTTTCAGCACAGCAGCTTTCCATGAATGCCGCCTGCCTTCAGGCCTTGAACGATTTTCAGAAAGCCGCCGAAGCCAAAGCGAAAATTGAGGAGGTCGAGA
>NZ_BAPV01000040.1 GCF_025995175.1 Asaia krungthepensis NRIC 0535 | reverse complement strand
CAAGGAGAGGGGCGGCGCGCCTGTGCCGGCTTCGACCTTTCCTCCGATCCTGCCCGGATATCCTGGCGTTGCCATGCCGCCTGCTCTGGCGTCAAAGCCTATCCAGACTCCGCCCCAGATGACTGAGAAACCGTCCCCACCGCAACTCCCCGTCATCGTCATGATCCTGAGCGATGCACAGGACCGGCCGACCGCCACCTTGCGTCTGCCGGATGGCGGATCGGTTGATGTCACGCGCGGTAGTCTTCTTCCGGATGGAACGTCAGTAGCGGCGATCGACGGTAATACGGTCTACGTGCGACGTGGTCATACGCTCGTTCGGCTGCCGATGGATAATGGTCAGTCTCTGATCCCTGCTGCAGATGAGCGCGCCCCGACACAAGGTCAGGCGCTGCCGGCCGGGTCTTATCCCTCGCCAGGCGGGGGGGTACCCCGGTGAGCCTGATCTTTCGCGCGAACGATACTGAATGGGTCGTCGGTGCGACATGGATGACCACGCGCAATCAGCCAGGTGCTTCTGCATTGCGTCAGCGGGCCAGAGCCTCCCGCGCAACCCACTACGTCGTCATGAAATCGACCCCCCTTGCGCTCGGCTTCTTCGATCTTGCGGCCATGCTGACATCGGAGAGTGGCAAGAGGCTGGCATTCAAACGTGGCAACCCTCTCGCCCCGCTTATGGCGCGGGCGCTTGGTGCTGACGTCTTCGCGCAGATCAGTCTCCCGGACGGGTCCATATGGGTCATCGCAACCGACCATGATGCCATGCTCCTGCCAGGAACAGACCGTATCGTCGCATCCGGGGACATTGACGCGTTTGTCGAGCGCTTCGAAATGGGCCGCTTCAGCGAAAGGCGTCTTATCGACGGCCATGGTCTCGACACGATACTGGCAACGCTCAAGCCCGAGACGGTCAAATTCCACGAGGTCTCCCTCCAGGCGCAATGGAAACCAGCCATAGCAGCGGGAGCTGCGCTCCTGTTGGCCTATGAAGGCCACCATCTATGGCGCGCGCATATCGAACGGCTGCGGGACGAACAAGCGCAACGAGAGGCCGCGGCAAGGCAGAACATCATTGCCGAAACCGCACTACGCAATGCACCGATCCCGCCCTCGGAATGGGTGGAGGGCTGTATGGACGGCGTGCTTCATCAGCCTGTTTTCCATGAAGGCTGGATCCAGACATCCTGGCAATGTGCGGACAAGACATTGACCCTCGAGTGGTTGAGGTCGGGGGGTACCCTGGCCGACGCGCCTGTTGGTGCCATGAGCGCGAATGGAGACAGGATCAGCCAGACGGTACCGCTGATTTTTCATCGCCCTGCGATGAGACGGCATACAAAGGGTGACGGCACCAAGCAGCTCGTCTCATGGTTGCAGACGCTCGGTATCAGACCGAAGGTCACTCTGTCGCAGATCAAGACAGCCGGCATGCCCGTCCCCGGCCAGCCTGCTTCGATCGCGACTGGCGTCTCCTGGGTTTTCCCGACCGATCCACGTAATGCGTTCTGGGACGACGTGTCCGGCTTGAGCATCCAGTCCCTGTCTCATCTGACCGGAGCCGCCCCGGCCGGAGGCGTCGTGATGACAGGCGCAGGCTATCGCATGGAAGCATCGGTGGCGGCCCCCGTGCTTGAGATGCCGCGATAATGATCTCCTCTGTCTGCGCTCACATCACGCGGACACATAATCGCATAGCCGAAGGGCCATTGGCCCATGACACCGGTAAAACCCGGCAGATGATGTCCCGTGGCGGGGAGGCACGCCACGCATCATCGCCCGTCTTGGATGGAGGAGCATAGGAGTGGGCGTTTTCGAAAACCTCTTCCGGAAAAAACCTGCTGCCCTGAGCCTGACAGCCGCACAACAGCAGCATGTATTTCATGACCATGAGAGAGATGTCGTCTATATCGATGTCGGCAAGCGCAACGACCCGGACCTGCGCCTGTGGCTCGAATGGCTCGATGGAGAAGCGGGCAGGGTCCATACGGTGCACTATGAGGCCCTTGCCGATTTGCAGCGGCGTCGCGACGACGCTCGGGCGCATGCCCAGATCGTTCAGCCTCAAAACCGCGGTGGGGCTTCGGCCGAGACGGCAAAGGAAAAGGCGCTTGAACTCGTTCGGCTCGGCGGCGCGCTGGGCGCGAGCGACATCCATATCCATGTGCTTCGCGATCACGCCGAAATCAGCGTGCGCATCAAGAAGAGTATCCGTCACCTGCGCGACCTGACGGTCGACGATGCTCACGATCTCATGATCGCGCTGTATCGTATCGGACCCAGCCAGGATAATCAGATCAAGGAATTCGAGATCCAGGACGGTGGTATTCCAGGCACGGAGCTCGAAGGCTCAGGCCTGGAAAACGTTCGCATCGTCAGAGGGCCGTCCTACCCGGCTATGAATCGCGGTGCCTTCATGTCGCTGCGCCTCCAGTATCGGGGCAAGACAAAGACACGCGTTGCCCTGCCTGTAGGTGTCAGCCTTCGTATGCCGCGAGCCCCTGCCGGGAAATGCCAGCTCAAGGCCATGGGTTTCGATGACGCACAGGTCGATCGTCTCATCTACATGATTTCCAAACCTTCGGGCGCTGTGATCATGACGGGGCCGACAGGCTCGGGCAAATCCACGACGATGGTCGAGCTCACCAATGAGAAGGCACGCATCTCGCCCGATAAGCGCAACGTCTGCATTGAACAGCCGGTCGAGTATCCCGTCCCGGGATCGGTGCAACTCGAAGTCATCAACGCGGTCAATGCGGAGGAAGCGGGCGCGCAATTCAAGGACAACATGCGCGCGGCGCTGCGTATGGATCCCGACAGCATCAACATTGCCGAAATTCGAGATGCAGAGGTCGCCCTCACCTGCTTCGATGCGGCGCAGACGGGTCATGCGGTCATGACCACCCTGCACGTCGACGACATATTCGACTTTCCGCTCCGTTTGCAGAACATGGCCTTCGAGCGTCTGGCTTTTCGGGTGACGTGCAACAGCACCATCATTCTTGGCCTCGTTGCTCAACGCCTCGTTCCACTCCTGTGCGATCACTGCAAACAGCCATGGCCGAGTGACGATGCCCGTATGCCGCGGCTTGCACGCAGTGCGTTAGGCGAATGGGGCGATACGACACAACTCTATCGCGCCAACCCGGAGGGCTGTGAGCACTGTAATCATACCGGTACCACGGGCGTGATCGCGGTCGCCGAAGTCGTTATGACCGACGAAGAGCTCATGAATGATTTCGTCTCCAGAGGCGTTACCGCTGCCCGACGCAGGTTCCGCTCTCGCCCGAACGCAGACAGGACCATGGCAGAGCGCGCAATCGCCCTTGCCTATGACGGACGCATCGACCCCAAGTCCATCCTGGCCGATGTCGGAGAGATCCCGTCCAAGGCGCAGCTCGACCTCGATCGCAAACGCGGTGCACTCGAGCGCGAGGCCGATCAGCGCAACGCTGAGAAGCTCATGGAAGAGGCGGTCTGATCATGGCGATTGAAATACTGACCCAGGATCGTGGACCGGCCAAAGGGATGCAGGGACTGACACCGTTCGGTCGCCTCCTCGCGCTCTACACCTTCCGGTGGGGACATCGCGAACTGCTCTACGAAACGATGATCCCTCGCATGAGAGGAAAGAAGCCCAGCACGCCTGAGCGTCTCTTCGAACGCCATGCAAGACGTCTGCGCCGCACCCGTCGCTCAGGGACCGCGGCAATCGTCGAGCGTGCCCATTTCGATATGGCGCAGCAGGGAAGAAAACTTGCTCGCGCTCTGCAGCCGGTCATTCCGCGCGACGAATATGCAATCATTACCGCCGGCGAGGCCAGTGGGCAGATCGCGACCTCGCTTTCTTTGCTGATCGATCTGCGCCGCCGTACGCGTCGTATTCTTCTCGCGACGCTTAGAATGTACGGCTCCTTCGTCATGTATCTCGTCCTGATGATCGGAACGCTTGTCTTCATGGCGAAGGAGGCCCTGCCCTCCCTGCAGCTGCTCATGGAGGTTTCGCGCAACCCGCCGACGCCGTCACAGCAACGTCTTATCAGCGTTGCGCAATGGGCGACCGGACACGGCCCGGCCTATCTTGGCCTGGTACTGGTCGCTTTGGCCCTGGGCGTGACTTCGAGCCTCTTTTTTCTGACGGGTCGCGTCCGGGTTTTCCTCGAGCGCTTTCCGCCCTGGTCAACCTATCGTGGCCTTCAGGGATATGTCTGGCTCTCGACATTCGTCATCCTCGTCCGCTCCGGGCGGTCGGAGACGAAGGTCCTCGAGCAACAGGCCGAGCACGCGTCGCCCTGGCTGCGCGAACGTCTCGATCGTCTCGCCGTGCTTATGGGCCAGCATGCACGGCTCCTGCCTGTCGCCCTCGATGAGTCAGGTTTCCTGTTCCCCTCGCCCGACATGATCGATGACATCGACGCGAAATGGACGGGCGATGGTGACAGCTATGACGGACTGCTCGAAACCAACGCGATCTGGGCAGATGAAATCGAGAAGACGGCCATCAGACGCGCGCGCGCCGTGGAGCTCGTCTGCATCCTGGTGGTCTTTTTCCTGGTCGCCGAGCTCAACAAGCAGCTCTTCGATTTCATGCCGACGCACTTCTAATACCATCAACAAACAAGGAAATCAGAAATGTTCCAAGCACTCATCATGATCGGCGCCTTGCTCGTCGGTGTCTATCTTCTGGGACAGGCTGCAGGCGGCGTGAACCAGATGTTCTCCGGCGGCCTTGGCAATACGGCTGTGGAAGACGCCAATTTTATTTCCACGCATATTAAATCCATCTATGGCGGCAGCATCAACGGAGCCACCAATTTTTCCACAGTAGGCAATGCTGAAGCGATCCGGGCCGGGGCTGTACCAAGTGACATGCTCAATGGTGACGGTCAGACGATCAAGGCCCCCTGGGTCGGCAGCACCGTGCAGCTGACAGGATCGAGTGATGGCGGTACGTTCTATGAAACCTGGAGTCAGGTTCCCGGGTCAGCCTGCGCAAGCCTGGCCAATGCACAATCGGTCAATTACATGAACATCAACGGCACCGCGATCAACATGGGAGCCGGCCAGAACGTTGCAAGCCAGGTCGCTCAGGCATGCAATGGCACTGCTGGCAATTATAGTTCCGTGCAGCTCTCCTATGTCATGAATTTCTCTTGATCCCCTGTGCCAGCCTTTGTCTTTCTGGGCCTGGTTCTGATCGTGCTGTTTCGGGCGGAGATGGCCTCGGATCGCACGGTCTATAAGGGGCTGTTTCCCCAGGCCCCCAATCTGGCCGGAGCGGGTTATGCCTTCCTCGCGTATAAAAACGCGGTGCAGACCTACGTCTCCAGTCATCCGGGGCTGGGATCGGGAGCAATCCCGGTATCAGCCCTGACGCTCGATGCAGGGGTCACGACACAAATCATTCCGGGTAACACGATCATCGCGGCATCCTCTGGCACGACGATCGTGACCTGGGCGAGCGCCCAGCCCGGTCTGATTGACGGTGTGATGCAGGCATCCCAGGGCGATCACGCGATTGGCACATCGTCAGGGACGCGATGGTCGACACCCTCCCTCGGCGATATGGGGCCACTTCCGATTGCGGTCCCGGCCGGCGATGTCGTCTCCGTCGTAATTTTCACCGGCACCGGCTACTCGCAGTAGCACGTGGGTTTCTCAGGCTGCGCTCTGCGCTCACATCGCATCAGGCGATACTTTCCAGTGGCTGGGTACCAGCTGCCTCATGACTCACGCCGTCTGTATCGGATCTAAGTCACCATGCATGAAGTCCTCGGCATGATCGCCTCCATGTTGATGAATATCTACATGGTCGGGCTCTTCTCGACTGTCCACGAACAGGGGCAAAACCGGGTGATCTATGCTGCTGCGGCAAGCCAGTTCCAGAGCCTTCTGGATGGCACCAAGGCGTATGTCGACGCCAATTCCGCGCAGCTTCTTTCCGCAGTGCCTGTAGGATCGATAACCCAGCTTGGTCTTCCTGCACTGATTGCGGCGAATGACCTTCCTCCCAATTTCACGGCCACAAACCCCTTTGGACAGTATTGGCAAATCTTCCTGACCCAACCTCAGGCCGGTCAGATCGAGGCCTATGTGGAGAGCGCGGGAGGAACGCAGCTCGGTCTCCCCGCCCTGACATCGGTCGTCGGAATGGCAGGAGGGCAATCGGGCTTTGTCCCACCGGATGGTGTCATGGCATCGCTCAATAGCGGTACCGCTATCGGCAATATGGGAAAATGGCGCCTGCCGCTCTCCGGCCTTCCAAACCCCGGGTCCGGGCATTTCTATGGAATCGCCACAGCTTCCGCGAGCGCCCAGTACAACAGCGACATCCTGTATCGTGACAATGTTCCAGGACATCCGGAGCTGAACAGGATGAATGCAACGCTCGATATGGGCGGCAACAACATCGCTAATGGCGCTGCTGCCCAGTTCTCCGGCCGCATAGGGAGCCTCGGCGTAGACGCGAACACGTTGCCCCCAGGATGGGGCGGCGGCCTCGCAACCCTCGATGTGGCTGCTCAAGGCACGATTGGCGCGGGTCCGGCAGGGCAAAACCCCAGAAGTTGGATCAACTCCAGCGGGAACGGGCACGTGGATCAGAACTTCAGCGTCGGAAACCAGCTTACGGCAAATTCCGTACAGCTTCCTCAGGGCAACTCGCTGCAGGTGGGCAGCGCTTCCATGTATGGAGATGGTTCCAACGCAGCGATACGAGCACCAAATCAGGTGTTCATCCAGCATCCCGATGGAAGCCTGGCCCCCCTCATTGCCGGTTCCCTCAATCTACCCAACGGGAATAACATCAATGAGGGCACGGCTTCCTATTATGGCGATAACGACAACGCTGCCGTCCGGACGCCGGGCCAGTTCTACGTACAGCACCCGGACGGGTCGCTCGCGCCGGTTTCGGCATCGACAGTCAGCGCGACGACCGGGGTGCAATATAGTGGGACAGCTGCGCTCGGCGCGTCTTGCGGGCAACCAGGCCTGACGACGGGCCGCAATGACGGCAGTGGCGAGATCCTGTCCTGCACCAGGGGTATCTGGCAAAGTCTGACCTTCAAACAATTCTACAGCTATCTTCCACCGACAACGACCGGATTTGCAGGCTATGCATCCGTCAACCCTGCTACAGGCAACTACTCCTGCCAGGCTGGCACGGCCGATACCTACGGGGCAACGTTCTGGTACGGCGATTATGGGTACTCGACGCTGCATATCTGTCAGCCGCGATGACCGCGCTTCCGCCCTGCACCGCCATCATGGCGCAAGCGTACCATGTGCCTGTCGGCATCATCGAGACGGTCACGGCGCATACCCACCCAGGCGGGATAGGCATCATGGGGATCGATCCCGGATGGCTTCCGGTCCTCGAGCGCGCAGGCTTCAACCTGCAGGCCGTTCGTGAGGATGTGTGCATCAACATCGCTGCTGGGGCATGGGTCCTTGCCTGGGCAGGCGCGGGCAAGGATACCCCCGTTGGTAGACACGACGCTCCCTTACCTGAGACGCCAATCCCTCCCCCCTCGCCCGTCATGCCGGATTACGGCGATTGTATCCGGCACGCATCGCGACAATACCGGCTACCGGAGGTGCTGTTCCGCGCAATCCTTTTGACCGAAGGTGGGCGCGCTGGCAGCGTCTCGCGCAACAAGAACGGCTCCTATGATATGGGCCCGGCCCAGATCAACTCGAGCTGGCTTGCGCGTCTTGCAGCCATGGGGATCGACCGCGATCACGTCCTCAATGATGGGTGCCTCAACATCCATATCGGGGCATGGATCCTCGCCACAGCTCTTGGTGGCCAGACACCGGATAATCCCGCTGAGTTCTGGCGGCGCGTCGGGAATTACAATTCGGCGACACCGGTTTTCAACAGAGCCTATCAGGCCCGTGTCTGGGCAAACGTCAGTCGGCTCGCACGGAGCGCCCACTCACCGGTCGAGCAGATTGCCTCCAAAAACTGAGAGGCTGCACGCGCTCACATCGCCTTGAGGCAGAATGACGCCATGAAGAACCATGCTGCAGCCGGACTGAGGAATGATTTTGCCTGACGCATCATCCGATCGCAGAACCAGCATCCATGTGAAGCCGGGAACCTACGATCTTACGCCGCCCTGGTTTTTGCATCTGAGGCAAAAGCTCACCCGTCATCGCCACAGGCGCTCGGCCAAGATGCCGGATTATGGCACGCGCACGATCGGCGGGCGCAACGTGCGGCATGTCGCGTCACTCGGTACGCACTGCCTTGCATCGGGCATCCTTAAGAATGCAGACCTCAAGCGCTATTCGCTACCCTTCGACTGGGGTTGGGCGACACCTGCGATGGTTCTCCATTGCCTGCAGACAGATTTTCAGGATTTTCTGCCCGAGCAAGCTGAGGAGGACCATGTCCTGTATCGTCGGCTCTTCGGGATCGCCTGTGTCTTTGCGCATCGCGACATACGCGAGCCCCTGAATCGGGCCTACTACGAACGCTGCATGAACAGGATGAGACGCCTTTTTGCGTCGGACGAGGCGAAGCTCTTCCTGATGATCGCACGCCCGGAGACACCAATCGGCGCTCATTTCGAAGAGATCGTCGACCAGCTCGGGAGAACGACATCGCGCGCCGAACTCCTCGCAATCCAGTTGCAGCCTCCCCGTGGCAATGGACAAAGCCTCTCCCTCGAACTCGTCGGGGAGCACAAGGGCTCGCGCCTGTATAATTTCAGGCCAGCCTCCAAGGAGGCCGGTCTGGGATATTTCCCGGATATCGTGGACGAGCTCGTCGTTCTGCGCCTGGTCTACGAATATGCAATCGACCTGAAGTCGGCCCCATGACGCGCCGCGCTCTAACCCTCCCAAGGCCTCTCTTCCTTTTTGTAGCCACCGGCACTCTCTTTGCTGGACCTGGAGGATGCTCGGCACCACCGGCGCCTCCCTCCGAGCCCATCGCGCAGGATATGGGCCATGTCCTGCGCGGGTTCGACGATATAGGCGCTATGCGCTTTCCCATGGTCCGTGCGGGGTCGGTGCTCCCCGGTGAACTACAGCGGCCAATGTCGTGGCACTGGAACGGTCCGGTCGACCGAGCCGTGCAGATCCTTGCCGCACGTATTGGCTATGCGGCTGACGTCGCAGGCCGGTCGACCGCACCCATCGTCATCTTCGACATCGAGCGCGGCACAGCCGCGTCAATTCTCGACGAAATGGCCGCTGCCCTCGAGAACCGGGCCTCAATTGCTGTCGATGTTCCCCATCATCTCATCAGGGTAGACTGGCATGCGTAAGCCTGTTTTCATCGCCATCCTGTCGCTCTGCGCTTGCTCGCTTGCCCATGCGCAATCGAGCGGTCCTGTCGACGATCCCACCCCGCCCATCCCGGACATCACGCAGCCCCGCGCTGCCAGTGCGCTCGACACCCCGATAGAGGGCGCGCGCATCGCGCCCGAAATACCCGATGTCGTGCATGCTCCTTCTCTCGAGCAACAAATGTCTTTGCGCCCCGGATACGAGCCTGGACAGAAAGATACGTCAGCTCGTGACAACGCGCTCAGGCAGGCTGGCTGGTCTTACGGCGCGCGCGGCGGGTTGGCAGCAAGAAGCGAAGCGCTGAACGAAATGCTACGCCGCTATGCCCCGACACTCGATCGTGTCTTCGACTTTCGGACAGTTGTACTTCCGATCGGTAATGGTGGTCTCATGCTGCGGCCTCCCGTCGTGACGAAGGCACAAATGGCTGTAGCGGTTGATCCCTCCGGTCAGACCGCTCGTGAAACGGAGCAGATCTTCGAGATCACCCGTCAGGGGGCTCTCGTCACGGCCCCCCCTCAATGGCGAACCTGGCTCGTACGCAGCGTTGAGGTCCCCCCCGAGCCCGACGAAACGCTTCGCCCCAGAACACGCCACGAAGTGGAAATCTGGGAGGATGCCCTCGTCCGTGGTCGCGCGGCCGGTGAGCGACAGGCTGTCGAAATCTTTCTTGACGATCTTGCACGTTTGCAGCGCGACCTGGTCGGCATGGCGCGTTACCGCCTTCTCCTGCAGGCGGGTAAAGTCCGCCCCCCCGAACTGACTTCGCATTATGCCTCAACGCAGGGAGGACATGACCTCATGCGCGTCGGAGACACGACGCGGCGGATACGGGAACAGCCGGGCCTCGATGCCGATCGTGCGCACTGGAAAGTCGAGGAGGACTCGCCATGAGGTCCCCTTCGTCTGCTGGCGGCATGGGCCGCAACGATGCCGAACGCACAATGGGCGTTCTGCTCGGTGGCCTGGTCCTCTTTGCGATCCTGATCTGTGGGCTGTGGTATCGGTTTCACACCGAAATTTCACGCGTTCTTCTCGCCGAGCAACACCTGACGCTGCGCGCGTTCTCTCTCGTCACGCATCGCTATGACGGCTTGCGCCTGGATCTCGAGGACGCCCTGCCCGAGCGCGTGACTGCGGCCAAGCTCTGGCAGCTTTTTACAATCACCGGCAGCGCCATGCGCTGGCCTCTGGCAGCCCTGATTGCCGCTATGGCCGTGCTATGCATCCGCCGCGCACCCCGCGAGCAATACAGGGAGCGCCTCGGTCTGGACGGGATGCAAAGGACCCTCGCACGCATCCATCCAGTGGGGAGCGCTTTCCTTGGCAATGATGCAGTCCTGGTCGCGCCTTCCCCGGCTGCACAGGCGCTCAGGCCGCTCGATCCTGCGCTGCGGATCGAGGAGTGGAAAGAGCGCTATTGTCGGGGTGACACGCAACAAGCGCGATCTGACGCTGCCGAGAGAGCTCTTGGCAATCAGCTCGGAGCGGTATGGAGTACGCCAGAGCAGGCCTCCCCTATCGTTCAGGTTCTCTTCGTCGCCTTTGCCCTGCAGGCGGAGCGACGCAAGAAGGACTCGGCCGCCCTGCTGGGCAGACTGTCCAAAGGACTCTCCGGATGTTTCGACAAGGGCGCGCCGGTCAAGCCTCTCGGGGTCCCGGCTGATGTCACGCGCATGGCTCGACACTATCTCAAGCGCAATGACTGGAACAAGGCGCGAGAGCTGACGGAGAAACACGCCTATAGCGTGCCAGCCCTGCTCAGCCTGCTGCAATTTGCCCGCGTCCAGACAGGGGTTTTCAATCCCGGCCTGTTTGCCTGCATCCAGCTCGTGGATCGCAATCTTTGGCTGGCGCTATCGGCTGTTTCCTATCCCCGTGATGGGCTGCCCCGGCATATCGTTTCCATCGCATCGTGCATCGAGGCGTCCGGCGCGCTCGAACACTGGCGTGCGGAATGCGAAGCAGGAAACAAACTACCCCGCAAGAAAATCGAGCGTAGTCTAGAGGCTCTGGAAATCACATGACGCGGCTTCTTCCGAATGAGTGTCACGGCTTCGGGTTACGGCCGTCGCTCGACGCGGCTCGCGCGGCATCGAGGGTTCTGATGCAGTGGGTGCGAGACACCTACGATCTGGATAGTACCGCGCTTGACCGGAGCCGTGCCATGACCCCGGCTGCATTTCGGGAGATCAGGGAGGAAAAACGCTTCCTGGGCTATGATGTATCCGACGCGCCAGCCCTGCTGTTGCTGACGATCCAGGCCTATCTCGATCTCATAACCTTCGATCACGGCGATACGATTGCGCCCTCTGCCCTGATGCGTCACCGCAGCGGCGAGAACGCACTCTCAGGTCTCGTGCTCCCCGACCTCTCGAGGAGTATGCATTATGGCAGCTGTTGAGTGCGTCCAGACAGAGCAGGAAAACGGCGAGCTTGTGTTCCTGTGGCCTGAAGACAGAAGTCGCCTGCGAGGCGAGACGCTCGACCGCTTTCTGGCCTGGGCCCATGATCAGGGTGCGTCACGGATCGATATCGAGACGGATAGACGCGTGATGCTGAACATTCACGGGCGGGTGATACGCGTAACCTCGGAAGAAATGCTTGCTTCCGAAGTTCAGGCGTCGCTCAGCCATATGTATCGCTCGGAGTCAGGCCTTACGACGCTGCGCGGAGGAGAGCCTCTCGATTTCGGTCACAGATTCTGGCCGGACAGACGCAACAATGGAAAGCGCTACTGCTTTCGCGTCAATGCCTCAAGCTCGGTCATCGGACCTGACAATGGCATTTCCCTGGTGACAAGGCCTATCGTGGAAGATCCGCTCAGGCTCGCTCATCAGCACGTTGAGCCTGCGATCATGCAGGCGATCGATGCGGGCGACGGCTTTGCCATCATCTCAGGTGCGACAGGCTCGGGAAAGACGACCTTGATGGGCGGCATTACCTGCTGGCGCCTGGAGGACCCGAGCCAGCACGTCAATATCTTCGAGGGTTCAGCGCCCACTGAGTTGCTTTACGATCGCGTACCACGGATCAATGCGACCATCACTCAGGTAGAAGTCGGCCGTGATGTGAAAACCTTCGACGCTTTCATCCGTGCCGGCATGCGGCGCGAACCAACCGACATCATCGTGCAGGAGATACGCGATCCTGCCTCGATGGAGGCCGCTATCCAGGCAGGCATCTCCGGGCATCGCGTGATGGCCTCACTGCATACCAATGACTGCTCGGCAACGATCAGACGCGCGATCAGCCTTTGCCCAGCCGACCAGCGCGATAGCCTGACGATTGGCTTCGTGGAAAACCTGAGATTGCTCGTCAATCAGCGCCTCCTCCCCTCGACAGATGGCAGGCGCACGCCGATCCGTGAGTTTGTTCCTGTCACACGCAAAATGCGCAATGCCCTGCTCGATGCCCCACGAGACCGGTGGCCGTCCATGGTCCGGGACGCAGTCGAGCGCGAGGGACAGAGCTTCCGCTTTGCGATCGACAAGGCCCTGCGTGAAGAGCGGATCTCGCCCGAGACCGCCTCTCGCGCCATGCAGGGTGAGCAATAGGATGTGGCGTAACACAAGCGACCCAGTTCGGATCGGCCCCGTGGATGCACGCGCGCTCGCTCCCATGGCGGTATTTTTCCCTCACTGGAGCTTTACCACCCTGGGCATTGCCGTCACCGGCGTACTCATCTTTTCGGTGCTCGCCTGGTTCGGCCTTACCCTGCCTGTTGCATTGCGCATGCTCAGGGTTCTGATCGCAGGGCCGGTGCGACGCCACATTCCCGCCCATAAGCGCCGCGCCTATTACTGAGGGAAGTGACCAATGGACGTCGATGATCTCGTATCACCCGCAATAGCGCTCCTTTCAGGATCTCAAAGAGAGATCTCTGCCGACATGGACGCGCATCATCCCATCGCTCCGCACCTTCTGGCGCGACCCGACGGTCTTATGCCAGTGCTTTTGCGCATGGCCGAAGAACTCTGGCGACGCGATTGCGGCAGCGGTCTTTTCGGGCTCGTGCTGATAGCGGACCCCGAAGCCTGGACAGGCTATCGCGTGACCCGGATCCATCATGCGACAGCCTCGATTGTCCTTACGGCGATAGACGCCGTCATCGAGGAAGTCCTTGATATGGCAGGACACACAAGACTGAGTCTGGCGCATTTCGAGGCGTGGACGCAGATCAACGCGCGCCCCTGAATACGCACACCAAGTTGCGCGCTATCTTGGCTGTTGCAGGCTCTTTGCAGCACAAGACCGTCGGCCATTTCGGGGCCCGCCACTGCGCTCACATCGCGGCATCGTATCCTTACGGCGTGAAACCCGAGGGATATGCTGCCGATGAAACTCGACATTCCGCTTCAAAGCGCCGTCACGATCACGATCGACCCGGTACGGAAGGTTCTGAGTATCACTGATGAGGACAGTCCGGATCCATCACCCGGTTATGTCGCCTCCCGGCACGTCTGGAACGAGACCGACGGACAGGCCAGAGCACTGCGTGATCACGGCAGGGACGCATCGCCAAGGTTAGCCCCTCCCGCCGCCGCTCTGATAAGCCGCCTTTTCACCCGGAAGCTGACCTGGGCCGGAATGCTTGCTGGCTTCTGCTTCCTCGGCTTTATGTATGCGCGCCATTCAGGGCCATCTGCCCATCCGGCGCCGCAGGGATCACTGACGGTTCAGCAAGCCCCTCCCTCGTTGAAACTTCCCTCACCCCCTCGCATGGAAGTCACACCCCCCGCGGCTGCAGCGTCTCCAAACGCAGCCTTTGGGCTGGACTGAGCCTATGGCTTCGATAAGGCGCCGTATCGACGGCCCCCAGAACCAGCATGAGCAGCGCGACGGCATCGTGTATCGCGATACGCGTAGCGTCGGAAAACAATTTGCCGAGATGCTCACGACCGGCTTCTCGGCGATCCCTCTGGCTGCATGCGCCGTCTTGTGCGTTGTGGTCCCCGCCTTGGGCCCTGTGATCTTCCTGACCGCTGTAGCCTACACGTCCCTTGTCATGACGCGGCCTGTACAATTGCCTCTGCGTCTGCCGGCTTATGTCAAAGGGAACGATCCGTTCAACATCGTGCCCGATCCCAGAAGACCAGGAGCCGAGATCATCGGCCCCGCCGCCGGCGACTGGCTCCTGGGCTGGGACGAGACAAATGGTCAACAGCTCTGGCTGGCCGGCAAGGATCTGACCTTGCATGGCTTGCTGCCCGGTGCAACCGGATCCGGGAAGACCCAGTTCATCTATAGCCTGTTATGCAATGCGCTTGCTGCGGGCAGTGGGTTCACGCTGATCGACGGGAAATCGTCGAATAATCTCGCGTTCAGTGTGCAGGCCATGGCCCGCCGTTTCGGCCGCGAAGCCGATGTGCGTGTGATCAATCTCCTGGTCTCTTCTGGAGACAAGAAAACCAACACCTGGAACCCGTTCGCGACTATCGGCGCGGAGGGCATGACAGAGCTGCTCAAGACGCTGTTTCTGCCCGATGAGGCGAGTGGCGGGGATGGAAGCAGCCAGTATTTCCAGAACAAGGCAGACTCCCTGATCGCCGGAATGGCATTCATTCTCGTATGGGTTCGCGACTCCCTGAAGGTGCCAATTACTTCCGAAACGATCCGCGTTACCTTCTCAGATATTGAAAAACTTCGCGCTCTTGCAGAAGACAAGATATTCTATTTTTATGACTTCACAACCAATAAGGAAGATTTCAAGGCACTGCCAACGGATTTTCCTGAAGTTCTTCTTAATCCGATCCGTTACTATTTGAAAGAGACTGGGGGATTCAAGGCAAAGACGTCGGCAGACGAACAGGCCAAGGTTCGGGAGCAGCACGGATACGTCGTCGGTGGATTTGCCAAGACGTTCACCCAGATGGGCTCGACACTCGGTCACGTCTTCAGGTGTTCGGTGCCCGACGTGGATCTACGCGACGTGCTGTACAACCGACGCATCCTCGTCGTCATGTTACCATCCCTCGAAAACCATGCCGAGACCAACGCCGCGCTCGGCAAAGCCGTTATTACCGCACTGCGTTACGCTCTTGCTGCGGCACTCGGAACGTCCGTCGAGGGTGATTACGAGGACGTTGTCGTCAACCGCCCCTCCGCGTCTGACACGCCCTATCCCATGGTGATGGACGAGTTCGGCTATTTCGCGACACGCGGCATGGACGCGATGATGGCACAGGGACGCGAGCTGAACATCTCCCTCTGGCTCTCTTTCCAGGAGGTCGGGACCATCTACGCGACACTCGGGCGCGATCGGACCGTGCCCTTGCTCGGCAACCCCAAGCTGAAGGTCTTCGAGAACATCGAGGATTCCGGCCCGACGCGTGAGTGGGTCGAACAGACCGGTGGGACGATGAATGTCTCCATGCTGCCCGGGTATGACAACTCGTCCGATATCGGTCTTTATTCAGATCAGAACCGCGCCGATATCCGCGAGGTCAAACGGATCTCGTGGAATGACATCCAGACCCTGCGCCAGGGCCAGGCCATCATGCTCTGGCGTGGACAGCGGATCTATGCGCGCCTCTTCTACGCTGGCATCGAGCCCAAGGGAAAGAACCGCGTCTTCCCGACGATCGCTCCGCGCTTCGAGAAGATCGGCACTCCCGAGACGCCCGAAATCCACACGATCGATGCCGTCGCCGAACAGCTCGCGCAGGGCAGACATCTGGTCTCCGAGGACGAGCTCGTTGCGCTGCCAGGTCTCCTTGGAACAGTCATGGATCGCCTGCCATCCGTTCTTGAGACGGTGGCAAGCCCGCTGGACGACGCCGAGATCCTACTGAGCAATCTCGCGCCTCCACGAGCAGCCGACGTCACAGCGCATCCCTTCGCCGCCCTGTTCCGTAATCGCCCGACACCGGCGCAGATACTGCCCCCCAGGGGTCAGACGCTTGCGGACGAAGGCGACCGGCCCTTGTTCGAGGCACTGCGCAAGACCGATGAGGCTCTCGGCGTCGAGGATCCAAGCGACCGACTGATCGCCATGCTCAACGCAAGGCGCCGCTCTGGCACCGCGTAAAAAGCCCCCTCAGACATCCGTTCGCGACGTGCCACGCGTGATGCGCGCCAACATTCGACTTTCAGAAAAAGAGCTTATGTTTTTCAGACATTCTACCGTACTCGTCACCCTCCTCAGCCTGGTCTTCGGACTGGGATGGGTGATTGCTCCAGCAGGCGCACGACTGATCTGGATCATGGTCAATCAGGCCATGTTTCTCGGGCTTTCGGTCTTCAGCATCATATTCTTCGTTGCTTTGAGAGCTCAGATCGATCGATCCGCCGCATGGCGGCTTTTACTCTGGGTTCCCTTATGGGCAGGTATTGGGTTGTTCAACCTTGCCTTTGCAGACGCGCGTCACACTGCATGGCTGCTATAAATCCGGATCAGCTCCTGTAGACGGCCATGGATTTACCGAAAGGATACGAGGCGGATATGCGCAACCCAATCCCCTTATGCGTCCCATTCGAGCAGCGGGCGATAGCAGCGCGGCATGGCGCCCTGTTCGATCGCGACCAGAAATGCTGGCTGATCGAGCAAGACAGGGCATCCGTGCTGGAAGCATTCCTGCCCTATCGCTATCGGAGAGATCGATCTGCGCCTTACATCCGCCCCTGGATGGTTCCGCAATCACTCTGGGGCCATAACCTGCGCGCGCTTCTTGCGAGAGAAGACTGGGACCGCATTCGCAAGGATACCTATGCCCGCGCCGGCTCGCGGTGTCGCGTTTGCGGGGGGCGTGGCCCAAGATGGCCGGTCGAGGCTGATGAGGGCTGGGATTATGACGATACACGACGGATTCAGACCCTCAAAGGCGTGATCGCGCTATGCCCCGATTGCCATGCCGTGCGGCACTGGGGAAAGACCATGACTGAAGGGCGGAGCGAACAGGCGCTCGACTGGATGGTGGAAATCAATGGATGGACACGCGCCCAGGCGCGACAATGCGCCGATGATGCCATGGCGCTCTGGCATCGCCGAAGCGATCATACGGATTGGCAATGCGACATAGCCTGGGCAGTCCGAACCTATGGTGTGCAAACCCTTACGGCCGGAGAAGCCGAGGCACGCAGGATTAACAGGCAATTCGTGGCTCAGGCACAGGCCCGTTTCGAAGTGCGCCATGATCGACGGGACGATCTCGATCACTTCGTTACCGGCCGGTGAGCATGTCAGGTACCCAGGGACTTCAATAACCATGGCCTGGTCCGCCTGGTCCGACACCAAGCAGTCCGTAATCACCAAGTTTCTGAGTATACTGACTCTTGGCTTTCTCCCCGGGCGTCGTTGCGGTGTCTGAACACGCCGAGACAAGAAGACAGACCCCGATGAGAACAAACAGTAATCTTCCCGACATATATGTTTCTCGCTCACGCGCAGGGTTGAGGTTGTACAAACCCTTTAAGACCGACTGGGGAGCATCATACCTCAATGACCCGTCGCAGTCCCCTGATCTGGACAGGGCTTTTCATGATCGGCTGACGGGAGGGAAGCGAGAAACGCCTCAAGCTCCGCCGGTCGATTGAAGCTATGAACCGCTCCTGAGAATTTTGACACCTTTATGAGGTGTTTCGTACGAAGTCGGCGACGGTAGAGCAGGACAAATTTCAGAAACGTAATGTCTACCCTCTCGGGACAACCTGGCACAAACTCCTGCGGACGCTCTCTTCCATAATGGGTGGCAGTGCGCTTGATGACCCTCCAGAGACAAAGCCGTGTTGGGAAATCAAGATGGATGATCGTATCAGCGCGATCTAGGCGCTCCGCGAGCGTACTTCCATAGGTGCCATCAATGATCCAGCACTCCTGCGACGCCAGAGAAATGACTGTTTCACGCCAGAGCAGATCCTCAGTGGGGACCCATCCAGCTCGCCAGTAATGGCGATCCAGATGTATGAGCGGTAAACCGGTCTTGGCAGCCAGCTTTCTGGCCGCTGTGGACTTTCCTGCTCCAGGACATCCTATGATCAGAACACGCCTCATATCCGAATGTCCCTTCTGAGCTCCAGATCGCGAGGGGGCTATACACTGTACCCTATAGTGATGGCACTCTAACGCTCTCTCCCCGACGGTACGACTTTTGGGACATTGTGATGCTGTTGATTGGCGGCTGCTTGGCCATGGCCCTGATTAGGCTTCATGGCCTTTCGAGCCCTCGCTGCGCGATCCATGGCATTCTGCGTTGCGTAACCGGCTTTGCGCAGCTTGCGCCCTAGATCGTCCCATTGCTCAGGCTTGACTGCATCAAACCCTTTACGCTCGCGCTTTTGTCGAGCCCCCCTGCCCGGGCTCTTTCCCTGCTGGAGAGAGACACTGTTCTCATGCTCTGTCTTCATCCACGCACGCCGATCATCCTCAAAATCGAGGCGCTGACGCACCAGATCAATACCCAGCGCCTTGTACGGGTGGCGCCCCATGTCCGCCGCCAGGCGATCATAAAGGTCGTTCATCGTTACAGGGGTCGTGTCCCCCAGAGGTCTGGACCATTGTTCCGCTTCTCTGAGAGAGCCCTCGCCTATCCATGTCCAGCACTGGGAGACGTGACGGCTTTCTGCCACGTAGGTTGTAAATCCCGTTACCGCAGCAGACCCACGCGGCATTGCGTTAATGTGCTCGTCTGAAGTTACTCCCTGGGCGGCATCGATCGTCATCGCGTAGCCTAGGCCCAGACGTATCCGTCCCGTTTTGGCATCGGTCAGCGTGTCCCACGGCACGTATCCTTCTCGCCCTTTGTCATTGCGAAGAACCAGACCCCGATCATCCCACGACATAACCGTGGCAAAGTCACCATTCGCCCCAAGCTCATGACGTCTCTCGCCCCATTTGGAGTTGTAGGTTCCCCATGTTCGGGAATAGAGGCGTAGGCGATCCCCGGCTGCGATAGGGAGATCATAGAAATCCGAAGCCGTGCCACGCTGACTCATCGCCGGGCGCACCGTTTCACGGGCATCGATTTCGCCACGCTGCCGCAATCGCTCTCGAACGGCCATGCCTAGCGCCAACGCGTCCTCGTTCGTCGGGGCAGACATCGTGATGCCTCGCTTCGAGCCCGATACCGTGAGAGCATCGCGCCGGCGCAGGTAAAACTCTGCGGTCTCGGCGATGACCTGATCGTAATCCCCACCAACCAGACTCAGGGTGCCGTCCCGACGCTTCATATCGATCGCCTTTCGCGCGCGCGCCTGATCGATTGCTTTCTGCTCATCCTCGGTCTTGGAAAGGTCGCGACCAGGACTACGAAAAAATCCCGCAATTTCTCTCTTGCGGGCGCTGTCCTGTCGGACAGTCGAACTCAGGGCCATCTGCTGCTCCTTTGGCAGCACCCGTTCCAGAATTGCGATCGAATCTCCCGCCTCGATCGCCTGAGCCTGCTCACGATCTCCCAAAAGACGTAGAGAGAAGCCCTGCTTTTCCCGGTGTTGCAGCAACTGCAGCAACTGCCTTGGTGAGACCTGGCTGACTTCATCGATTACAAGCACACCGTTCGGCCCGAGTTGCAGCTCACCACGCTCCATCCGCGCAAGAAGCGGGGAGAGCGCAAAGCCTGTCTTGATCCCCGCCTCTTTCAGCGCGTTGGTCTGTCTCCAGGCCATGGCCGTACCAACGACCTTGCGTCCATCCTCATGCCATGCGTCCACGAGGGGCCGCAGCATCGTCGTCTTGCCTGATCCCGCAACGCCTGCAAGTAGTCCCAGACGTCGGGCCTGCCCAAATCCCCTCATCGCCGCAAGCTGAGCAGCGCCATGATCTGGCTCCCGCTCAAAATCCAGTCCTGATCGGGCAATCGCCTCAGCGAGCTGTTGCTCGCTCAGCGCGCCCTCGCGTTGCCGGGATGCCGCGCCAGCAAGTCGGCCCATCTCGCGTTCCATATCAACCTGTTGCTGAGTCGTCATTTTGACCCGGCCGTCGACTGACCGGACCAGAAGCGGTGTATGCTTACCCTCCACCATCAAGCCACTTTGCTCGATGTGATTGGCAAGCTGTTCGATCTCACTCGTGTCTTTCAGACCGGCAGCGATGTAGCCGTGAGCCGCGTGAGTTCTGAGGACGTCCCGATCCAGAACTGCTGCCGTCTTGAAGTCCTCGGCTATCATACTGGACGCAACTCTGTACGCCTCGGCAAACCGTTGCCCATCTGTCAATTCCGCGGCCCGGTGGCCAGTCAGCACGGATTCACGATTCCAGCCTATTTCCTCTGCCTGGGCTTCCCAAATCTCGCGGTCATTGTCGCCTTTGTACTTTGCGGACCTGTAGGCGAGATTGGCCTGGTGGAGCATCGTGAATTTCTGCTCGGCGGAAAGATCGTCCCAGTTCCGACCCTGTTTTTTGGCGAAAGCCTTTGCCTGACGCTGGGCCTGCTTGCTGCGCTTTGAGAAATGGTCGCATACCTCTTGCGGGACCGCTTCGATAGCAATCGATCTGCCCTTGTTCTCCGGCCTTACCTTGATCCCCAGGTCGCGCAGTTCCGCCGCGAACGACGCCTGGAAGAGGGCACCAAACAAATGCGCTGTGGTCGCTGTAACCCTGGCAGAATCCAGTGAACCCAGATGACCGGTTTCTGTTGCCACGGCATTGAACATTGGGTTGTGGAGATGTGCCTGAGGATCCCCAGGGATTGGCACCTCCACCTTGGCCGTTGCCCCATCACGGCCGTCCTGAATGTCCAGCACGGGACGTGCCGACTGATGCCGGAAAGTTACCCAGGCCACCTCGCCCTGCTCGACATGGGCGTTGTCTCCAGATCCGCGTCGGGCCTGCCCGATTTCCTTCGCGATGAACTTCATCGCTGTGTCATTTGCCCTGTGCAGCGCCTGCCAAAGCAGCGCCTGCTCCTCACTCGATCGCGCGAGAAGGATTGCAAGTGAGACCGATTTGTGGGGCGCTGAGGTGAAATCGATTGCAGAGATTTCCCGTTTTCGGCCGGTATTGGCCCAATGGTCCCCGGTGTCCGCCCTTTTGGCTTCGAACAAGCGAGCCAGCGTTTCGTCCGTCGGCAGTTGCAGTGGGTCGATCCCAAGGGCGGTAGCGATACGCTCCCCCATATCAGGGCCCCAGCTACCCCGCTCATCTCTGCCGGTATAATAGCTGTTTAGACGCTCACCTGATTCCCGATTAGGATTGGTCTCAAAACGGGCATCCTGTTCCGGCTCCGTCTTGTGTTCGCGTAAATAGGCAACGATGAGCTTTCCCGCGCCTTCCGCGCTGAGCTTTCGGAACGTGATCATCGGGTAGGTGCTGGCCGTACCGCCATCTCGACGACGTCGATCCGCTCCTCGACGCGGTCCAGTTGTCCGGTGATCTCCTGCAGGGTAACGCCGAGATTCTCGATCCCGTCCGCGATCCGGCTCATAACACCTACAAGTTTATCCCCTGTGTCGTCTTCCGAGGGGCTTACCAGACGATGGATGTCAGCAACTGTCTGACCGATATGGGTGAGCTTGGTAACGACCAGGATCTCAAACCTGTCTTTGACACCGGACGTGGCGCTCCGCTCTCCCAATTCTCCAGTCTCAATACCTTCGCGCATGATCATCTCCGCAGTTTTCCTCAAAGAGGATCATGCCTGCGTTCGATGTGAGCGCGCGCAGCCGCGCTTACTCCTCCCCATACTGCCCCCTCTGGCGCCAGGTGTGTCGATCCCGTGGTCTAATTCGCAGCGGTACTCATTCAGCGCCCCATGGGGAGATTACCGGGATAGGCAGGCCGGCGAAATGCCGGAGGTTCCTTGTGACAAGTGTGGCGTCGTATCGCACAGCTATGGCCGCGATCGCCGTGTCTCGAAAGTCGACAGGTCTCCCGACGGCCTCACGCTCTGCGGCTATAGTCGCAGCAACATCGGCAGCACGGTCGTCGAGTTCAAGACCCGCACCGCCCAGGTCCTCTACGAGCATGGCGGAAAAAGCGTCGATCAGGGCAGTCCGTCTCCGCCCGGCTTCCATGCGGGCAAGGCCAAAGCGAACCTCAAACACATTGATTGACGTTGTCCGAAGGGCGGCACTGCTCTGCCGGTCGAGCCAACCCATCACGACAGGATCCGGCTCCGCCTTCATCAAGGCCGACAGGATATTGGTGTCGAGTATGACCATCAGTCGAACGCCGCTGGTGTAGCAGCCGCTCCTTTCAGCGCCTCGATCTCCTCACCCTCCCGGAATCCTGCCTGAGCGAAACGGGCGGCCATACGAGCGCCTCGCCCTGTCCCGGGCTCGATCCCAGCCTCTTCCGACGCGACTCTGCTCAGAATTTCGCGCACCTCGGCCTCCAGACCTCGACCGTGTCGAGCAGCTCTTTGCCGGATCGCAGCATGAACGCTGTCGTCCAGATTACGGATAACGAACTGTGCCATGAGACCTCCTGATATCACGATATCAAGGATCCTTATATCGTGTCGACCCCGCGCCTCACAAGCACAGTCTCGACGCCGCAATGCCCGTTGAAAGAGCAAAGACCGTCCCCGATCCGCGTGCCTACGCGAGTGTCGAAGCGTTCCCCTATGAGAGCGGCGCGCAGCGCAAACTGAAAGTTTGCATTTGTATATGGAGAAAGAAAAAACTTGCATCCACTTCGCATCTAGTCAGCATCCGCTGCCGCTCCGATGCGCATCTACCTTGCATCCGTCTCTCGCGGGTGATAGCTAGGACGGAGACACCGGAGGGCCTGCCATATGACGACGATCGCGATGACACCGCGCAGCGCCCTTCACGACGCTCTCAAAGGGTGTGAGCGCGGCGAATGGCAACACTCCGCGCTCTATCTCTGGATGACCGAAAATTTCGAGGTGATGGAGAGATCGATCAGCGGCGGCCGTGTTCGCTGGGGACGCATTGCCGACGCCGCCCACGCTGATGGGTTGAGAGCCCGTCACGGCGGACCGGCTGCTGTGAACACGGTGAAGTCCACCTGGTATCGCGTCAGGAAAGCGGTTCGAGCTGCACTGGAAAAGCGGGAGGCAGAGGATGCGGCTAGGCAGTCCCGTCGAGACGCCACAGCCGCCAAGCTTGCCAAGGAAACCGCTGATCGCGAGGCGGCTTCAGTCGCACGTGCAGGAGCAGAACGCGAACTCGAGATCCGCCAGATAGCAGAGCGGGGCTTCCCTCCGACCCCGGCTACGCCATCCAGCGCCCCTGTATCGGCAGCAATTCCGACGATGCCGGTGCAGGTCAGCTCTGAGACGACGGCTCAGGACGATGCGCCGGACGTCGTCATCGGGCAGATCAAGCGGCCGATAAAGATGCTGGAAGCCGCACCCCGTTATGGGGAGGATCGGTTCAAGCCCTTGCCGCCTGCCTATGTCGGACCGCGCCCTGCCGGGATGCCGGAAAATCTGCCGCTGGAAGCTTTGACGCCATTGGATGCAACAGGGTTGACGCCCGACGGGCGGACGGACTTCGAGCAAATCCCCGGACTGCCGCGCATGTCGTTTTTTGAACGGCAATCGGACTGGGCCCGAGCCTGTGTGCCCATGATAGAAGCCATCCCTGCGGAAAAGAGATCACTTATGC
The DNA here is from genome assembly GCF_025995175.1 of Asaia krungthepensis NRIC 0535. Classification (GTDB taxonomy): domain Bacteria; phylum Pseudomonadota; class Alphaproteobacteria; order Acetobacterales; family Acetobacteraceae; genus Asaia; species Asaia krungthepensis. Next base: position 1,049 of record NZ_BAPV01000040.1, on the reverse strand, counting down.
TCAAGGGGATGTTGCTGCTGGTTAGAGGCTACGCGCGCAATTTCTAGTAGCCTGCCGTACCGACTGTCGGCGCTCACATCGTCCTGTGTCAGGCTCCTCCCACGATCGGAAGGTCGTTTTTCAAGGAGGAAGGCCATATGGCATCAGCAGAACCCCGCAAGAAGAAAACTCCCGTCGCACTCGTTAAGACAGGGCGAGGCAATCTCGGAGGATCGACATTTCTATCGGCGATAGGTGAGATCGCCATCTATAGGGGCACGCCGCCACTCCTTGCTGACGGCGATGCACGCAATCCGGGCATTTCCATCACAAAGACGCTCTACGACAAATACGGCGTACCACGGCCGACATCGGAGGAAGCCGCGAAGCTGCGCGAATGGTTCGCCGACATCTTCGGCAGGGCTGCTGCTTCGGGGCAGTCACTGGTGGTCGATGTCGGCGGCGGCGATCGCACGCTCGAGACCTGGGCGAAGGACGAGAACATCATCAAGCTCGCCGAGGGCCTGGGCATTTCCGTCACCGGCGCATTCATGATTGGGCCGCAACAGGGCGATACCGCCTATCTGGAGCGCCTCTGGGCCAGTGCGCTTTTTCGTCCAAGCCGCGCCGTGTTCGTGTTCAACGAATGGACCGTTCCCACTGGGCACGACCCTGACCGCATCTATGGTGAAGTCCTCAGCAGATTGAATGGGCTGAACTTCGATGGATGCGACACCGCTATTCTGCGCGTTCCCAAGCTGAGCTGCCTTCCTCTCGTGCTTGAAAGCGGTCTGACCTTTCACGATGCGGCGGCGGGCAAATCCCGTCCGGATGGCACGCCCCTTGATCCGTTCCGCCGGGCGATGATTCAGAACTGGCTCGACACACTCAAAGAGAGGATCGGCGAAGCCGGCATCGAGGACTGGCTTCCATGAGTGGTAGCGAGCTGCGACCGTCACAGCTCATCGAAAGCCTGCATCGTGCAGGCCTCGAACTCGAAGAAACCGCGCGGCTGGAAGGACTGGATCAATACAGTCCTTTCGGTCGCATGATCGTCGTCATGCGCAATT
>NZ_BAPV01000039.1 GCF_025995175.1 Asaia krungthepensis NRIC 0535 | reverse complement strand
CGATGCCTACGCCGCGGTATCCCAGCTCGCTCTGGAGCAGGTAGAGCGCAACGCAATTCTATCCCGGGAGTCCAGTCAAGCGATCGCCGATCTGGTTGCGCATGCTCATAAGATCGTCGAAGGGGTGAGAGTGAGTGCTGAGCTTCGCATCAAGGGAGATGAGAAGAAGCACAAGGACCTGTACGACGAAACCGTCGCCCGAATGATGCGGAAGTTCGAGGCAGAGGTTGCTTCCGCTGTTCTGGACAAGATCAAGGAGCGCGTACCTTTCGTGGAGCAGGGCTTCTACGAATATGCGCGTAATCGCTTCTTTATGCGCCTGGTGCTGGTCGGGGCAGCTATCTTCGCGCTGTCCTTCCTCTCCGGCGTAGGCTTCTACTGGCGTTCGATTGAGGTCGGTAATCACTGCCTGGACAGGAGCAATGTGTCCTACGCCGATACGGGCAAGGCATGGTGCCGCCTGCCCGAGGATGACAAGCTGCCAGCAACCCCGGTGAATGGCTCTTGAGAGGGGTCTGCTCCCTTGCCGATCGCCCGGAGCGTTTGTCCCTGCTTTCCAGCCCGAAGGGCCGTAGGCGTCCCGCAAGGGACGCCGGAGCATATCCCCAAGGCGCACGCGCGCTCGACCGTCAAGAGTCGAGAGCGCGTGCGCCTTGGGGATATGTGGTAAGTGGGGGCAACGCGGCCCCGCGAGGCGCCGAACGCCCCGCTGCGTGAGTTGTGTCCAATTCTGCGCGGTAATTAACACCGATCCCGCGCGTCGCGCTCCCGGTCTGCCGCCTCGATCCCTGAGGCGCTGAAATAAGCAGGGCGGCGGGCCAGCTCGGCAGCCTCTTCCATGTCGGCCAGCAAGGGCACCTGCTTTTCAAGACGGGCGCGCAATCTCCTACGCCGCGTGTCCGCCTTGCGCTCCGGGCTCCAACGTGTGACCGGCGGATGGTAGGCGCTCCATCCATGAGACCAGCCACAGCCGGGCTTTACGCTCGGCGCGTGCTCGGCGACGATCTCGCGTTCATACGCACG
>NZ_BAPV01000038.1 GCF_025995175.1 Asaia krungthepensis NRIC 0535 | reverse complement strand
CGAGGACGGTGCAGGCCCATAGGGTCCGCCCGTCCGGCAAGGTTTCGCTGCCCTCAGACGGTTGCGTGTTGGGATTACCCCAAAAGATGCGGACGATAGAACGTCGGTCGTTTACCTTGGGCATGAATCAAAATCCGTACGTCTGCCAGCGCCTGGCGCGGGCCGAAAAAAACCGCAACGGCGCGTCAGCGGCGTTGTCCGCCTCCCCGCCGTATCGAGGCCAAGGCCCCACACGAAAACCGGACCCTTTCGGGTCCGGTGGGAACGATCAGAAGCCGAGGGCTGCGGCTTCTTCGGAAGCGGCGCGCTGGGAGACGCTGCGCCTGTTGTTGGCTTGGTAGGGCTGCCAGTCGCTGCCCATGAGGTCGCGGTAGGCTTCGCAGGCCCCGGCAGCGACAACGGCGAGAGACCAAGCGTGACCGGCCTTTTCGGCGGCGACGGTGCGCATCTCAGCGGCGCGGTTATCGCCTCCATCGACGCCCTGCCGGTCCTCGTCGCGGTGCTCGTTCGAGAAGCTGTTTGTCGCATCTTTGGCGGCGAGACGCTTGCCCTCATAGAACTGAGCAGCGCCGTAGGCGGAACGAATGACGCCATCCACGATCCGGTCGAGGTGCAGCTTGAGGGCTCTGAAATTCGTGCCGTGGCGGCCATCAAAAGTCAGGATAGGGGCCATTGTTTCGTACTGGTCGCGTACCAAGGACAGACCCGCGCCGAAAAGTTCGTCATACTCACCGACCTTGACCGAGGGGAATCTGGTGGCGATGTGCTGCATCTGGATGTCTGTGGGAACCAACAGCTTGGTCAATTCGAGCGTGGGGGCGTTGCTGGCCTTCACGCGGGCCTCTGCTTCCTTGAACTGACGCACGCGAGCGGGGGAGAGGTTGCGGGCGGCGGGCTTCTGGGCGATGGTGTTGGCTGCGTCTGACATGAAACCATTCTTTCATTCTGGCGAAGTCCCGGAGTGGTGTTACAGCACCTTCCGGGGCGCTTTTTGTGTGAGGCGTTATTGCCTGTTCACAAGTAAAGTTATATCGGCAATTGATAAGGAATAGAATAGACAATACTGCATGTCTATTTGCTTTGTCATGTACTGACCGCATAGTAAAAATCCGTATAATTACCGCTTATGACGTATCGTTATTTGTGTTTACATTATAGGTACTTCTTCCATTCATAAGCAAGCAGAAGTACTCAGCACAATACGCTTACCGCGTGGGGGCGGCGTGTGACGCCGCAGCCGTAGGCCGCGCAACGCGCGCCCATGCCTGGTCTCGATCTGGAGCGAGATGCGTTGATGCGCTGCGCTGACATTGTCCCGTATTAGGCTCACTTTTGCGCCGTCATGCGTGGGCTCCCTTCCTCCGCAGGAGCCATCACCTCATCTGTATTTTATGGGGGCTCGCTTCGCTTGATATGTAACAGCCGTCGCGACAACCGCATGTTCGCAGCTCGGAGGAAAGCTGCGTAGGCTCTGGCCTTGGGCCGGTAGCCTATGGTCTACAAGTGCAACCAACCCCTGAACCAGCTACGACCTCACGGAAGAGATTTTCATGAACCTTGCAGATCGCGACTATGACCGTGAAGACGCAAAAAAACGCTGGCGGGCGGCTATGGGCATACGACGCCCATCCCGTGGCAGAAGGGCAATCACAATCATCGTCCTTGTCCTGATCGGCGGGTGCGTCATCGCGCAGCCTGACCTCGAGCGCATGCTGGCTGAGCTCGTCGGCTATCTTGCTTCCCTTGGGTGAGATGCTCGCCCTCTATACCGCCGTTCTCCCCGTTTCTGTCCACAGAAACTGGGGATAACCCACCAAACAAAGTACCTCATGACGACTGGTGCCGCATCAGCCATTCAGCGTTTGGGCGAATGCATAGGCGGTATCCCTTCATCGATCCCCTTGCGTACCCGGCGCGCTGTGGCGGTCCCGATAGGCGCCCATTCGCCATTAGCGTCGTTGAAGCTGACCAGCCCCGTAAGCTCGAGCTGCTGCAAACTAAGCGCCACATCCTCGAGCGACAGCCCCAGGAAATCGGAGACAAGACCTACCGAGCAGGACTTGCGACGTGTCCGTGATGCAAGGTGAGTGAGCGCGCCGTGAACGGTGTCGAGCAACGGCGCGGCAACAACAGGTCTCATCTCGGGGCCCCACGGCACCCTCGTGTAAGCCCCGTGTCCGATCGCTGCAATCTCTCCCGCCGCGACAAGATCGTCGAGCGTTGCGACCAGGGCCCCGGCCTCATCTGCGTCCAGCGCCAGTCTGAGCGCCATGACTGTCATCGGCCGCTCCTCCAAGAGGAGCAGTAGGCGACGCCGCAGCCCACGGCGCGCCTTGCGTTTGTCCTCCGGTGATTTGTCATGAAAAGGCTGGGCTACCGGCAGGGGGCGAGCTCGAGGTGACATGAGAATTCCTGGTCGTTGGCGATAATCCAGCCATAAACGACCGCAATGTGAGCGCAGGTGACGATCGACCAGCGCGTCCTGGGGCGAAACCTTTGCGCGCATATTCTACCGTCGCGGCATATCGCCCGAACCGGGCTGATACCATGCATGACAGATCCGGTGCCGGTTGAGCGTTTTTCGCCTGAGGCCGCGCGCTCTTTAACGTCGCTTAACAATTGTATGGCGGCATCCCGAATTCACGTGTAGCCAATTTCCGCAACGTGGGTGTGTGAAGGCAGGATGGACAATGCGCGTAGAACCCTACCTTCTGGTTATTTTCACCGCGGTCGCGGAGAGCGCGTCTTTTGCTGATGCCGCCCGACGCTTGGGCGTGAGCCGATCGGCCGTGAGCCAGGCCTTCATCCGTCTGGAGAAGGACCTCGATATGAGCCTGGCGGTTCGCACGACGCATTCATGTATTCTGACTGCGGCCGGAGAAGAGCTCTATGCCCGCGTCGCCGGCCCCATGGGTGAGATCACCGACGCCGTCATCGCCACAACGAACAAGGCAGGGCCAAGCGGATCGCTACGCATTCTGGTGTCTTCTGCCGCAGCGCGCATGCTTACAGGACCTCTCGTCGCAGGGTTTTGCAAAGCCTATCCTGACATCAGGCTCGACATCACGGTAAGCGATGCAGGAATGAATCTCGTCTCTGCCGGGTTCGATGCCGGCATCCGCATCGGCGATCGTCGCGAGGAAGGTCTGACCGCCCTTCCTATTGGCGGCGATCTGAAAATGATGGCCGCTGCCTCGCCGCGCTTTCTCGGCAAGAACGGGCGGCCGAAACACCCTCGGGATCTTCCGCGCTATGCCTGCATCGGCCTGAAAACGCTCTCCGGTCCCCCGCCCTATCTTTGGGAATTCGTTGATCAGGGCGAAGCCCTGAGCGTGATCGTCGAGCCCCGGATCATGACCAGCGACCCGCGCCTTATGCTACGCGCTGCGCTCGCCGATTCAGGTATCGCATTCGGATTTGAAAAGACGTTCAGAGCGCATATCAAGAGCGGAGAGCTGTTCTCGCTTCTCGACGACTACATGAAGTCACATCCGGGCTTCACTCTCTACTATCCCACGACCCGCTACATGCCCCCCAAACTCCGGGCGTTCCTGAAGCACCTACCGGCATCTTCGGCAGCCTGAGTATCAGGGCCTATCATCTCTTACGTGTGTGTTCGCAATGGCCGCTTGATCTGGCTTCGTCCGATTTCCCGGTGGCGCATGCAATACCAGACCAGGTCCCCGTGTCGATCGACGAAGCCGAACATGGCGCCGCACCCGCATTGAGCACAGTCATGCGCCCATTTTGTGGGGGATGATGACCCATCCCCTCGCTCCGGCGCCCGGGCGTCACTCACGATCCGAACTCGCGCAGATTAGGAGCAGGGCCGCTACCGGTGTCGGCATTCCTGTCGGCCAACCTGAAGCGTCGCTTTGGCCAGCCCTGACGCCGTGAGGCCTCGGGAATATCCGCAATGAAGCCGTTCGCAGCGGCAGGCCGTCCGCCGCGATAGCGGCACCATGAGACGCTGACGCGTCTGCGGCCTCTCGTCAGCGCCACATAGGCAAGGCGCCTCTCTTCGGCAGGATCTGCTGTCGCATTGGTCGACGGAAAGAGCGTGTCCTCCCAACCCGGTAGAAAGACGTGACCGAACTCGAGGCCTTTTGAGCCATGGATCGTCATGAGCTTCACCCTGCCGACTGGATCTGCGTCGTCGCGCACACTGCCAAGGGCGGCATGGTCGAACAAGGCTTCGAGGGTCGGGAACGTTTCTGCCAACACACAGAGCTCGTGCAGGTTCTCGAGTGCCGTCTTGCCCTCGTCCCCTTCCTGGCGATGCATCTCGAAATAGCCGGTTCTCTCGAGGAGCATACGGAGCCTCGCTGCAACCGGCATCCCGACCTCCCCGGCGATCTCGCGGATGGTCGCTGTGAAAAGCGCTAGCGCCCCATGGGCCTTGGTTTTGCCACCTGCAGCAATCTTTTCAGCCGTCTCAAAAAGGGAGAGATAGGATTGCTCGGAGATCTGCTCCAGACGCGCCATGAACACCGCGCCGATGCCCCGTCTGGGGCGATTGGCCATTCTACGGAAGGCCTCATCGGATTGCCGGTCGTCGAGGCTGCTGCAAAGCCTGAGGAGCGCCAGAGCATCCTTCACAGGGACGCGCTGCCAGAACGCCGTATCATTGACGAGCTCATAGGGAATATGTGCGTGCAGCAGCGCCTCCTCGAGCTGACGGGACTGGAAATTGAAGCGATAAAGGATCGCCATGTCATCGAAAGAGACGCCTTCCAGCCCTCGTCGCGCAATCTCGTCGACAATACCCTTGGCCTCTTCGGCGCCACCAGGCCAGTTGAGGATGTCGATCGGCGCTCCATCTCCGGCTGCCGTGTAGAGCGTCTTTTGCAGACGATCAGGATCCGCCGCGATCACGGCATTGGCGGCTGCGAGGATATGGCCCGTGGAGCGAAAATTCTCCTCGAGCGCGATCATGCGTCCGTGCGGAAATTCCGAAAGGAAGGAGCGAATGATGGCCACATTCGCCCCACGCCAACCAAATATCGACTGCGCGTCGTCGCCCACCCCGAAGAACTCGCCATGGTCCTGCGACAGCAGCCGTAGCCAGAGATACTGAAGCCGATTAACGTCCTGAAACTCGTCCGCAAGCACCGCGTCGAACCGACCGGCCCAGTCGCGACGGTATGTCTCGTCTCGCAGCATGGTGACGGTAGGCCATAAGAGCAGATCTGCGAAGTCTGCCTTATTGGCTTCTCTCAAATGAGACTGGTAGGGACGGTAAAGCGCGGCAGCCTCACGCCAGGCATTCAGATCGTCTCCCTCATGCAACTGGCCCGAAGCGATGAGCCCCTCGGTCGAGCTTACGGCATCGTTGGGGAGGATCAGCCGCTCCTTGAGCAGGGCAATACGTGTCGAGACGGAGCGGATCCGCTGTTTCAGCGTCACATCATCCGGTGAGTCAAAGCCAGCCGCGCAGGCTTCCTCCAGTAACCGACGGACGATAATGCGGCTGTCCTCGGCGTCGCAGATATCGAACCCCTCGCGCAAACCGGCGATATCAGGATCGTTCCGCAGCTGACGGCGGCCATGCCCATGGAAGGTACCGACCCATCGGGGTGCATGGTCGCTTCCAAGCACAGCTTCGATACGCGATTTCATCTCCCCTGCGGCCTTGTTGGTGAACGTCACGGCGAGAATGCGATGCGCAGGCATGCCACGTCTGCAGATGCGATCAGCAATCCCCGCAACCAGTGTCTTGGTCTTGCCTGTTCCGGCACCGGCCAGCACCACAACGGTCCCGGGTTGACGGGCGGCGTCGCGCTGGACGTGCGTAAGACCGGACATGATCGAGGAGTGATCCGGTAACGTAGCTGTTTGGTACATATCTATTTCCCTGATGCCGCGCGCCGAAAAAGAGGCCGGTCGGCATGCTCTTCTTGCGAGACAGGCACGAGCCCCCTCGTGGCCAATGATGACGATTGTCGCGCAATGTATTGGGGGAGATGATCCATATGTTCATAGGGTCGTCTGCGCAGCCGACCCGGTGCGCCTGCCAGGGCGTCTGGACATAGGGGAGATCGCGGGCCGTGGCAGGTCGCGGTGTCCGTTCTCGAGCATTTCGAGCCAACGGGACGACCTTGCGCCGAGCCTGCCGCCACCTTCCAACAAACGTCTCAGCTCCGTCCGGTGATAGCCAAGATGCTCGGCGAGACGGCGCTCGGACCAGCCGATGATCATGAGCGCACGACCCACCGCGTAGGCATCCATGGGCGCGCGATTGCCTGCAATGGGAACGTCGCGCGAAAGCGGGGTCGCATAGCGCCGGTGAAGTGCGTGCAGGGCATCCAGCCACTCCATGAAAGACTGAGGTGGTTCGCCAATGCCATGTCGCCATCTCGCGATCCGGTCCCGCGATATCTGGCTTCGTCGGCTTGCCTGGCAGACCGACCAGCCAATGCCGTTCAGTCTCGCGTCGATGAGGGATGCCGCTTGATTCACTCAGCCCTCCTCCCCTTTCTAGCCGCGTCGCACCAAACCGTCAGGTTCGACGTCGTGGATCAGCTCGATCCATGTGTCTTCGCCAGGTGCCACAGAGATGATGTCACCTGTCGAAACAAAAACCTCGGTGGGTAGCTCGAGATTCCATCCACCATGACCGTCAGGGAAGCCTTTGGTGACGAGTCCATATCGTTCATCGTCACCATCATGAATGCAGACGAATGCTTCGGGGAAATCCTGCGTTGAGGCCTCACCGCAAGGAGAAACCGTACGTGCCACTGTATCGGGCTGGGCCGACCAGTCAGCGGTTGCAACTGCTACAAGGTTCAGGAGAGGCACGACCGCGCTACGCGCAGATACTGCATCCCGCCCAGGTACGGTTCCGATCTGACGGACGGCGTATCGCATAGGATCGATCGAGCGGAACGCGCCCGTATACAGATCTTCTCCGGTATAAATATCGAAGCACTGCGTGAGATCCCATCCACCTGGGACGGGATCGGCCGACACGACGATCCCCGACACCACCTCGCCGGAAACGAGGCAGGACAGCTCAACAAGAGTCCATGGGTGGGTACCGCCAAGCTCAGGGCTCCGGCGGCGGTAGTCATCGTATAGGAGATGCTTCAGGAATGCCTGTCGCAGCGCTACGATCAGATCGTAGCCAGGGAAGAGCACGTCAAGATCGGTATCGGAATGATCGTGTGTCATGGTTGAGTTCTCACTCTGCAGGGATTTTGAAGGAGGCGCCTTGTCGGAGAGCCTGAATTTCGGTTGTGCCGACCCAGCCATTCACGGTGATGAACTCACCGGCGTCGCTGTGGTCGGTTGAGAAAAGGGTGAATTGCCCGTCCAGATCGAAGCCTAGTTCAGGCATCATAGGATCGAGATCGCCCCCTACGGCGAGGCCGGTCGCGCTTCGCGCCATGCCCTCACACTGGAGGAAGAGAAGCGGTATAGTGACACCCAGACCGGGGGCCGCCTGCAGCATCTGTGCAGCACGCCCGCTCACCAGGAACGCACGATAGCAGGTCTCAGCTTGAGCAATCTGCGTGAGTACGTCTGTGGAAGTCTCGCAACCCTCAGGTTGTGACTTGTCGCCGTTACCGGAGGTTCGATGCCGCCCGCTCATGATGCCACCGCAGCAGATGCGCCGTTTGCTGTCATGCTGACCTGCAACGCCTGGTTGAAATCATTGGCCCCGCCCGGGGGATAGAGCCGCATGCTATCCACGCCACTCTCATCGGCGAGATCGTAAAGCATGTCTGCATATCTGTGGCCTGGGTCATCACGATCTGTCGCGACGACCAGCAGCGCGTCCGGATTATGGCGCATGGCATCGAGAAGATCCTGCAAAGCAGTGATGGTTTCCGGCCCCATGCCGCCACCCGTAGCGACATAAAGCGTATCGTTTCCACGCTCGACATCCATGGCGGCAAAGGAGAGCGCGTCGATCGGCGCTTCAGCCACGACCAGACGACGCACGGGCGTGCTCGGCCTGAGCTGGAAGCGGAAGAGCGTCTTGACGCTGTCCTTCAGCTGCAGGCGCGTTTCAGGCCCACGCCGCTCGACGCCCGTGATCGCCCCCTGAGCGTTGCGATAGCTAAACCAGGCTGCTTTGAAACCATCACGGATCGATCCGTTAGCCGAGGCCTTTCGCAGCAGCCATTCCGGCAGGCAACGCGTTTCTGTCAGATACTGCCAAGCCGTGGTTCCTTTACGCAGCGGCCTGGCCTTGGCCCAGCGCTCGGCAGGAGGCGGATAATCGGACGAGGCCTTCTGTGTGTTCACCCACGGGGTCGAAGCAGGCTCAACACCGACCATCTTGCCCAGATCGACACAAACATCCCGCCACCGGAGCGTCGGCTCGAAATGCTTGACGAGATCGAAGACGTTTCCCTTGGCCTGGGAACCAGTATCCCACCAGCCCTTGCCCTGATGGGAGACGATATAGGTCTCGCCCTTGCCACGACGGTACTTGAGCGAATTGCGCGTGCTGTCTTTCTTGTCGAGGGCGAAACCATAACGCTCCAGCAGCAGCGCACAGGAGACGCCGGAAGTAATGGCAGCGCGATCGGCCTCAGATAATTCGAAACGTGCCATGATCATTACTCCTCAGCGAAAGCCATGAAGCCGAACTACTAGGAGTGCGGCCATTTCCTACAAACAGATACTATCATAGTGACCGGAATATACAACAAGAAATTGCAATATTACACAATAAATACGCAATATCGCGCCGTTTCGATACTTCGAGATACTTCGCAGAACCGGTTTCATCCAATAAAGAAAAGCAACAGCCTTTCGATCGACCTGTGCCGGAGGCAAAGGGTCGAAAGGATAGCGCAGCGACGCCTTTCGACCCGACACTTTCAGGACCGCTGTGGACGGAGATGGGGTCAAGATAGGTTCTCAGGGGACCTGTCTGCACGAAGCGACCAACGGGAGCGGAGGAAGATGGGGTGGAAGCTGTCTTGACGCTATCGAGGCCTATGGCATGGCGTATTGCGATTGGTACGGCTCAAGCATCGCCCTGATGAATACGTCAACGGGATACGCCGAATGGCCATAGGGGCTTGGGGCGGAGCCCGTGTCACGTGGCCCCGAAGGGGAGACGCCTGTGTTCTTCTGCGCGCATCGTAAGGAAAGGTGATGCGCGAGATGGATCAGATGCCTGACCAGGCGCGCGCATAATTATAGATATTCTGCCTGTCCTCGGCTTTGAGACGAGCCCCGCTCAGATGGGTCACAGCAAGAGCCGGTTTCCCCCACAACGTAGCCTCCTGGGCGATCGGATTATGACGTGACGGATCGATTGAAGAGACATGACCCTTGTCGATGATGTGCCCTGGTATTCTCTTGAGCGTGTCGAGCCCGATGACAAGAATGCGCCTGGGCGCATAAACCTCGACCAGTTGCTGAATTGTCCCGAGGGAGTGCTCTTGCAGCTCGCGGCGGACAGGGAGCGGGATTGTTGTCCATTCGTTGACAGAGACAGCGCGGAAGAAGTTGATATTGCCGCCCATCATGTCGTTCATACGATCTGCTGACCAAATGCTCCGCAAAGCCCTGGCTAACGGCCAGGTCGCGCTCGCGTATTCAAGTGTGGTAGGGGGACCTGCTGGGCGCTTTGCCTCCTCTGTCATCTCATCAATCTTCATCCTGTAACCGGGCTGGTATCCAAGAATAAAGATCGAGGGTGTCACGACCTCGGGTCCATACAGGATCTCGTATCCGTAATCCTTCCCGCCCATCTGTGGCGCCAGTCTGTCGTAGAGCTCGCGTGTCTCCGCGTAGGCAGTGCGATACTTCGTGTCGATCATGTTCGGCGCCCTCACTGGGAACAGGTTGGTTCCTGTGACCCGGATCCATAGTGGCGCGATCGTTGTGGAGTGAGAAGTGACGGCGTGGCACACTATGCGCGGATCACGTCCTGACCCGCGTACTCCAGCTCAAGGCCATACCAGCGCTTGAACCATTCCGGGCTGGGATGAGCCTCGAGGAGTATATCCAGAGCCTCCTTTGCCTGTTCTTCAGTTGCGAAAGGGCCTGCGAGCATGTGGCCGCTCGTACTGTCCGCAACATGGAAGACGCCTGACCCATCAGGAGCAGATTCCAGATAAGGCTCGACGGGAGGTGGTGGTACCGACGGATCGGCGATGTCGGCAGGGTTGCCCGGAAAGACGGAAGCAATGGGCGTCTCCAGCAGCGCAAGCACCGCATTGACACGCGCATTGGTGGAATCACCACGATCCGCCCAGAGATCCCAGTCGATGCGCAGGAGGATCTCGTTACCCAACCGTTCGCGCAGGTCGCCTATCGTGTCGTCCTGAGCAATGGACACGGCCACAAGGTCAGGCGCGTTCGGCGCGGTGAAGAGTTCGATCGGCAGAGCGCTTTGATACCCGGAGCATAGGAGCTTGAGCCTGACGGCTGTGAGGCAGGAAGAATGCATGCGTTTTCTCCTGTCGCGGTCGCGCTGCTGCGCAGTCGACACGCGAGGTCGTGATGGAAATGGGTGAGGGTTTTGTGGCAGCATCGGGAGATGGCAATTTCCCGACGCAGATCGCGCAAAGCTGACAGCGGGGTGGGACAGCAGATGTCCCTCTTCCCGGTCGAGGCGCTATTGCGCCGTATCAGACCGGACAGGAATGAATGGCGGTATTATCGTCTGAGCATCCACCGCGATCTGTTCGGCGGCGCGACATTGCTGCGGCAATGGGGTCGTATCGGCACGGCAGGCAGCACGCGCGTCGATCTCTATCAGGATGAGGGAGAGGCCGCGAATGCGCTGACGCGCATGATCCGGTATCGAAAGAAACGCGGATACGCGCTTATCGGCAACTGATCAGAAGCGCCGGGAGAAGCCGCGCAGGACTGGATCGATGAGGGCGCGTCGCTCTGCACCGGTTGATCGTGAGCGCGGGGTGTAAGGGCTGATTTCCGGCTGAGGCAGCGCGGGATCAGCATCATGGATCTGCAGGGACAAGCTCGGGAACGGATCGATACCGGTCCGTTGTTCGAGCGCCGCGTAGCTCAGCGTCTCGCAGACAGGCGCATCGTCATTGCGGCACAGCCACGCGCCGCCCCGCTCATGAACGGGATCGTAGACCGCCTTCCAGATCGCAACGGGGACCGGAATGCGGTCCCAGCCGATCGTCGGCCCGTTTGCCTGAAGTACGGGACCCGTCACGACGTAGAGCTCGCCGACCCTGTGCGCCCAGTCGGCCACTGCCATCTCGATCCCGGTCCAGACCCCTTCGTTCAGAGCCGGGGTTTCGGGCACGACATTGGCGAGAGAGAAGGTCTCCTCCTGGGAGAGCTGATCGGGCGCTGAACCGCTCGGGG
>NZ_BAPV01000037.1 GCF_025995175.1 Asaia krungthepensis NRIC 0535 | reverse complement strand
TGAGATGGCCGCGATCGAGGCCAGAGCCACGGTAATCCGCCAGTTCTGCGCGCTGGCCATAAGGCAGCCCTGTTTCCGGATGGAAGAATTTCGTGACGCGTCCAAGGCTTTCCGCACTGTCGAGCGCCTCGTCTGTGAGGTGCTCGGCCGACCAGAGGGGAATACGCGCGTCAAGCGACTGCATAGCGATATAGACCCGGCGACAGACGATTGTCGTGATCGGCCGGACTGACTGCGCAAGCAATGCCGGCGGCGTATGGCCGACAGAAAGGTCGTCGCAGGGGCGGGTCTGGGCATGAGCCATGGTCAGAGGCAGGGCTAAGGTCGCAAAGACGGCGGAGGCGCTGAGAAAATCGCGCAACATACTGAAATCCCTTTACTTTATTCTCGGAGCGGCGCTTATCTTTCCTCATGCGAGGAAATTCCATGACACAGGCAAGTGCAAGGCTTCTTCGGTTTCCGGCCGAACGCTGTGCTGCGCCCACCTTCGATCACCTGCTGGCGCAGCTCCCCGCAAATACCAGCATGGCCGATGAGTGCCTGCATTATGGACTGCCGGCACCCGATCTGAACGCCTTGCGTGAGCAGGGCATCGCAATCGGTATGAAGATGCGTCGCCAGATCGTCTTGCCCGCCGATGCAGGCGAGGAGGCGAGCAAACGCGAAATCTGGTTTGCTCCCGCTCGCGTCACCATGCAGCGAAGCATCACGCGTGTGCATGATATGACGTGGCGTGCTGAGCAGACCCGAAATCCTCAGGATCACAGGGCCGCATTCAGCGCCCGCTATCGTGCCTGGCAGACATGCAAACGATTGATCGCGGCCTGGGAGACGCTTTGCCTGGATGAAGAGAATGTGCGTCCGAGCGCATCAATCCTCACCTTCCAGAAGAAGGCGTCGGGCTGAGCGCAAGGCGCAAGTGGCTTCACGGCGCCAGCTTGCGCTACGTGATGCGAGAAGGGCGTCCTCTTCAGAGGCGTCCCTGAGGAAGGCGGCTTCCGCCAGGGTTCGACGTGGGTTTCCGAAATACGCGCAAAGCGCCGCGGCTTTCATGTCGGCGGATGGGGCGTAACCTTTGGCTGTATGAAGAGCGGTCCGCATGGCGAGATCCTTTCACCGTATGGCACGGCATTCCAGAGTGAAGTCTTATTCCCGATTGCGGCGGCGACAGCCGCCTGGGCGCGCAAGCGCCACTGGGCGAACCACTCGACGAGGTCGGCGCCCTCTACGGGATGATCCTCTCCGAAGGCCTCGGCTTCGTAGCCGAGTGCCTCCTCGATGACCGAGATCAGGGGGCGGGAAATTGCGTCCGGCATTGTCGGATCAGCGACGCGCAAGAAGCGTCGTGTGGTGAACAGGCCTGGCATCATCTCCGGCCAAGAGGCTCGGGCCGCATGTGACGGTCAGAACCAGCGTCACGAAGCCCGTGACATAGAGCGACATGGCCGCCAGCTCGCGCATGTTGGTGATCAGGGCCTGCTTGGTTTCTTTCGTCATGACGGGTTCCTTTTCGGGATGGATCGGAACACCCGGCGCGCAGCATCTCATGGCCCGCCTGGGTGGTCAGGACGGAGCCGACTATCTGTCTATTCTCCTCTTGACCCGATCCGCAGCTCATGGGGCGTGCAGCCCGGAAAGGGGGATGCGCCGGCACGGCGCGTCGGGAGCGGAGCGACAACCCCTTGTAGGGCTGTGCGCGCCATGAGAGCGGTCCCTCTCCTCTTCTCTCGTTTTCTTCGGCACCTCCCCAGCGGTCCACTGGCCTCTTAGGGCGGACGGCATTGGGGAGGATCAGTCGGGGCCGACGCCACTGATAGTGACGGTTTGCCCAAACGCCGCCGCCGCGAGAGCGGTGCGGATGGGGAGCATGGCGGGTGTCTCTGATGTGGCCTCGCCATGCTGGTTCTGCATGACGCAGTCATGGGCCTGAGCGGCAGCCTCGCGATCGACATCGAACACCTGATGGGTGGAGTGCTCGATCTGGTGCGCCCAGTTTGTAAGACTGAGCGAGGCGATTTCCTTGCCCGTTGCAAGGTCCAGCACGATTGCACCGCCGCAATACGCATCAAGGCATGGCTTGCTGCAATCACCAGTCCAGATCAGACTCCAGCGAACCGGCAGGGTGAGCTTCTTCTCGCAGCAGGCGTACACGAAGGTCAGCACGTCCTCGATCGACCCACGTTCATCATGGTGAATCCACAGATGCTGGAGCTCGGAATCAGGAGGCTCGTTCGCCTCGGCTTCAAAGCCTACAGAGTCCGACTCAAAGGCCCCGTCAGCACCTTCCGCGCGCATTGCTTCGAGCAATTCAAGGGCCAGAATGCCCGCTTTAGCGCTGCATAGCGGCAGAAGAGTAGAGAATTTTGTGTAGTGGTTGGGCATTGCAGTCAGTCCTCATCCAAGAATGGAAGGGTCTCATCGACCGGGCCGTCCGCATCGAGCAGGACGTAATCGCAGTCCAGCTCACGGGCGCGGGCGAGGATTGCGACGAGCGCTGGGATCTCACTCCAATGCGCAGGATCCGGGTCGGTCGATACGTAGATCAGCCATCCCCTTTCACCCGTCATCGAGCTGCTTGATGCGTAGGGTGGCTGTTCGGTCAGCATTGCTGTGAGCTGCTCGCGGTCGTGCTGCGAGAGATGTCCCGTGCTGAGATCGAGGAACTTACGAACGCTCATGCGTCATGCTCCTTTAGCCAGACGCGCAAGCGCCGAGCCGCGTCGTGGCTCTCGGGGTGACGTGTGTCCAAAATTGCGCGCGCAAGGATTCCATCCAGATCCCGACGCATGTCGCGATCCGTCCGAAGGAAATCAGAGGCACCACAGGTCAGGATCAGGTCTTCGCTGCCGGATGCGCGGACCTCGGCAAGGATATCCGTATCCTCGACCGTATCGGGGTCGAGGGAGGCAGTTGATCCATCAGGCAGGATGACGGAACGGACGCCGCCACTGGTATCGTCAGAAACACCCGACAGCACGATGCGTGCTGCCGTTTCTGCGTTGCAGGCCTCTATCGAGAGGGTCGCCTCATCTATCATGATGAGGCGTTCGACAATTTTTACATCGAAGCGAGGCATGGCTCTTACTCCGTTCCGCTATGCGGGACGCAGTAACCAGCGCTCATAAGCTCGGTCGCCACGACGAAGGGGTGGTGACGGTCCTTATATCGCCTGGTCATGATTGACGCGTCGGTACGGTCGAACAAGGAGCAGCGCGAGTTTGTGAGCAACTGAACACGGGCATTGATCATTCGCAGCCAGCCATAATAGCCGAGATGCCCGTGAGCATGAGGCGTGAACTCGTCGGGCTCAGCGTCCGTCCAGACAGGAGCGCGATCGCTGAGCTGGAATGGCGCCGCTTTTGCCCCCCACATGCGCACGGGGGGCGTTCCGTCCTCGATCGTCGCATCGAGCATGATCGTGAACAAGAACGCCTCGTCGCGCAGTCCGCCGTTTCGTGCGCAGCGGGCGTACCAGCGCGGCTTGCGCGCGCCTGGAGCGATCTCGGCGCAAACGAGAAAGGACAGTTCGCGTGAGCGCTGACGGATCAGCTGGCCGAAACTGTTCATCGCGTTCGCAAGGGAGTCCGCGTTCGTGACGTCTGCCTCATGGGAGAGGTCCGCAAAAATCCCGGGGGTGGGCTCGATCGAATACTCGTCGGATTTCTGAACGCGTGCGGCGGGGGACGCGACCAACTGGAAACGGGTCATCGTGTGTCTCCTGAATACGAAAAAGCCGCCTTGCGGCGGCTTGAGGGAATGGAAAGGATCAGGCTTCGGATCGGGAGGTGAAGACATACTCGGCACCGCCGAACGACTTGCTCCATGGCGTGTCTTCCTGCCTGGCGCAGTCGCTGTAGTGATCGAATGTGCCGGTCTTGAAGCGGCCGGTGATCTCAGACACCTGATCTTCAGACGGACCGTCGCTCCAGCGAACGTAAATGCTGCCGTAATCCGACTTGCGAACGCTGAATTTCGTTGTCTTGAACGCAGCCTTGAGAAGTTTGCGGATGTTCTTCGCCGCGAGTGCTCCGTCGCGAGCGTCACCCTGTTCCAGATCGGCGTAAGCCGGGTCGGCTTTCAGGGCCTCGACCGCACGTGCGAACGCCGCCTCTTCCTCGCGTTCCTGCGCGAGCTGCGCAGCCTCGAGATCCGATGCAAGTTTCTCGAGCTCGGCAAGACGCCATCCTTCGGCGAACCCCGCGTCCTTGGGGTATATTTTCCACTGCGGGCCATGAATGATGCACTCCGGTAGCCGTACTGAACGAGCGCCGATTTCGAAGATGATATCGAAGTGCGCGTTGCCTCCGGTGCCCATGATGCCACCGATGCGCTTGACTGTTTGTGGCATCTGTTCCCCATGGATCGCCGTGATATAGCCACGCCCTCTGTCGTAGAGGGGTGTTGAAACCATCGTGCCCACTTCGAGGGTATGTGCTGTGTCTGACATCCTGCGTCTCCTTTATTTCTGCTGGATGCCCTCCCGCTGACGCGAACGACTGGCCGGGGCCAGGGCGGCGCGCGCGCCGTTCACGGAGCCACGCGCAGCTTGCGAGCATGGCGACGCCCTGGCGGCGGACTGGCGTTTGTGTCAGCCCCTCTCTCCTCATTGTCTCGTGGGTTGCGCCGTGATGAGGGAGGGTGGATGTGAAGAGGGCAAAGAAAAGGGCGATGCCTCTGCGTAGAGACATCGCCCTTGAAAATCGTATCCGGATTGACCATCATCGGAGGTGATCGAGGGGTACCTCGGGAAAAGATAGCCCCTCGATCGGTGTGAAAATGCTACTCGAAAAGGCTCTTCAGAGCGGCTGTAACCGCCTGAAGGGCTTTCTTCGTTTTACGAAGAGATTTCGAGAGCCATTTCCTGTCCACCACAATCAAAACGATCACGGAGGACTCTCCTCTGACAATGGGCGCGACACCACGGCCCCGCGGCATCTGACCCGGCTACGAGATATGGGGCCGCGACGGTGCAGAGGTGTGCCCTCTGGCCCGTTTCGCCTATGCCCGGCTCATCAGGCGGCCCAAATGTTCAGTTGCGTCAGTATGGGATCTCCCACTCCTCAAGCGGCGTTACCGTTTTTGGAGCCGTAAGATCGCGCCATGCATCGATGCCGTGCTCGCTGACATAGTCATGAGCGCTGTCGTCTTCCGGGTGGGGAACGCGCAATCCGACATAAAGAGGATTGGGGTACCAGACGTCACGGTCGCTGAGCACCCATGCACAGTCGGTGCGCACCCGCCCTGCCTCAAGGGCGTAGTCGTGATTGGCGAGAAATTCGAAGCTCATCCTGCGTCTCCTTAGGAGGGGTAACGTTCGTTGAAGGAGCGGGCGACTGGCGATCCGGTACGGACCAGTTGCCATGCAGGGTTGGTGCGGCTGGCTCTCAGTGGCAGCGGTTTGTCGTGACGACCGTCCCAGCTCAGCCCCTCGCAGGGACCGAGGAGCTTTGCGGCCTGGGCTACGCGATCGCGGCCGGGGCAGACGCGCTCATTGCCGCCCGCGCTGCGCTGGCAGGGATTTCCGGGCGTGGCATTGCAGTCGGGACAGGCGAAGCGATAGGCCGGATCACCGTCATCCCATTCGTGATGGCAACGGCGGCAAGTGACGCTTTCGGACGTGCAGGACCAGCGAACCGGCGTGCTGAAAGTCGGATTTTTTCTGGAAAACAGGTCGTAGGTCATCGACAATCTCCTCTTGATTGCCTCCCGCGCGACGGGGCGTCGGTTTTCGGGTCAAGGGCGACGCGCTAGCGTCGGGCGCAGCCTTCCCTTGATGCGAAAAGCGACGTCCCGTAGCCCTCTCTGCTTTGTTGGTGGGGCACGCGTGTTGGGTGCCCCTGCGCTTCAGACTGGGCCTTAGAACGGGACCTCGTCGTCCAGATCTGAGCTGGAGTTGCCGCCACCTTGCGGCTGACGCGGCGGCGCATCACGGGAGGGACGATCATCAAGGCCGTAGCGGCTCTCATCACTGTAGCTCTGCGCGTTATCGAGCAGGGTGAGCTCGCCACGGAAGCGGTCGAGAACGATCTCTGAGGTGTAGCGGTCCTGGCCGGACTGATCGGTCCATTTGCGGGTCTGAAGCTGCCCCTCGACGTAGACCTTGCGGCCCTTGCGCAGGAAGCGCTCGGCCACATCGGCAAGGCGTTCGTTGAAGATCACGACGCGATGCCACTCGGTGCGCTCCTTGCGCTCGCCCGAATTACGGTCATTCCAGCCTTCGCTCGTGGCAACCGTCAGATTGACGATCTTCGCGCCAGATTGGGCGTGACGGACTTCCGGGTCGCGACCGAGATTGCCTACGAGAATGACCTTGTTGACGCTTCCTGACATGAGGGGATCTCCGTGACTGCATGAAGAGAGGATCGTCCCGGCCACCTGGCGCACAGTCGAAGCAGTTGCTCTGCCTGTTCGGGATCATATTTCTCTCTTGATGCTTCCCGGGGACCGGGACGGCGTAGCCGGGGCAATCGCGGCGCTCATGCGTCGGGATCGGCATCGACCCGCAGCCACGCGCAGCTTGCGAGCATGGCGAGGACGCGATGCCGACCCACCGATTGCGCCGGCTGCGCCGTTCTGGTTTCCCCCTCTCTCCTGTGTGCGGCGTTCTATGGATGCATTCGAGACGACGGGACGCCTAGGTCGGCACTATGATCTCGCGCCAACGCTTACCTGCATGCCACTCTGCGACGCCTTGCAACGCCCAGTTCGATCCTTCGGGATGGTAATGACAGGACAATGCAATCTCAGGGAACTCTGCGCTGATGCGGTCACCCAGAAAATAGGTGGGGCCGTCATCGGCGCCGAGCTGGTCGAAATCCAGTTCCCACAGGCCCGAAGGTACGACGGCTGGCGCCACCTCGACCATCAATTGCGTACGCAGGCGCTCGATATCGGCCGCGCTGCCGATCGCCACGAAAATATCATGGCTGCGATTGCCCATCACGCCGCCTCCTGCGCAATTTTGGACACAAGCGCGGCGATATCCCAGCTTTCGGGCAGGTGAAGCACGAACCAGTGGTGATATTGTTCGGTCAGCGGATCTGCTGCGTTGATCCTGTCTGCTGCCGCCTGTGCCTCGGCCTCGGTCGGGTAGATGTCCTCCTCGATCTCCTGATCCAGAGATCCATCCACAACAATCCAATGGCCTGCCTGCGCACCATAGGTCGCAGGATCATCGGCAAGCTGCCATGGCAGGGCATTGCATTTCGATTCCAAGGCGCAAGGGTCTGCCACTGCGGCAGGCGAGCCGGGATAGCAGGTGGTGATTGTGGGCTCGAGCGCACGTGTCCATTCACAGTACAAACCGAGGTCGGCGCATCGTTCACGTTCGCTCGTCACAAAGTTTATGATGGCATCATTCAGCTCGCTTCGTGCGCGATCTATCATCCTAAACTCCGCTGGAAACCCCGGCGTTCAGGCCGGGGAGGAAAGCGGCTCAGCTCTTTACTGACCCGGCTTTCCATACCAAGCTAATTGCATGTCGTTTCGTGGCTTCACATACAGGCTCAAGCCCAACGCCTTGCAGGAAGAAGCCTTCCTTCAATCCGCGGGCGTCTGCCGTCTTGTGTGGAATCTTGCTCTTGAACAGCGCCGCGAACACTGGCGGAACTATCAGGCCAGAACCGGCGACAACCTGAACTACGTGACGCAGGCGCGGGAACTGACGGCGCTCCGTCGCGAGGTAGACTTTATCCGGGCTGTCAGCCAGACCTGCCAGCAATACGCGCTCAAGGCGCTGGACAATGCTTACCGCCGTTTCTTCAAGGGTCTCGGCGGCTATCCGCAACCGAAGAAGAAAGGCGTGAACGATACCTTCACCTTCAACGGTCGTGAGATAACCGTTGAGCGCCTGAACAGCCGCTGGGGCCGTGTCCGTCTGCCGAAGATAGGCTGGGTCAAGTTCCGCATGACGCGGAACCTGACGGGTAAACTGACGGAAGCAACCGTCAGCCTCACGGCCCTCGGCTGGCAGATCGGCTTTGGTTGCAAGGACTGCGACATCCGCGACTTTGCGACCGAGGGCGCGGTTGGCATTGATCGGGGCGTGTCCGTGCCGCTCATGCTCTCCGATGGCACGGCGTACGTGCTGCCGGAACGGCTCGACGTCATCGAGAGACAGGCACGTAGGGCACAACGCGTCCTCGCACGCCGCAAACGGGGTTCGAACCGTCACACCTTTGCCCGCAAGCGCGTTGCAGCACTCAAAGCAAAGGCCGCCCGTATCCGCAAGCACTGGGCGCACGAGACTACAACCGCCATCTGCCGGAACCACGGAACTGCGATTATCGAGCGACTGCGCACCAGAGACATGACCGCCAGTGCCGCCGGAACCCTGGAGAACCCCGGCAGCAACGTCGCACAGAAGCGCGGGCTCAACCGCGCTATTCTCAACGTGGGCTGGCACCAGATCGAAACGCTGCTCTTTTACAAAGCCCATCGTGTCGTGAAGGTGGACCCGCGCTTTACCTCGCAGACGTGTTCGTGCTGCGGAGCCGTGGACAGTCGAAGCCGCAAGAACCAAGCGTCCTTCGTCTGCACTACATGCGGCTTCCATGCCAATGCCGATCACAATGCCGCCCTCAATATTCTTCACAGGGGGAACACTCCTGTCGTGGAGCCACAGGTAACTGGGGCGTCGAAGCGAAAACTACATCCGGTCTGACCGGAGAAATCCTCGCCCTTCAGGGCGAGGAAGATGTTAAGTCTCCTCATCTCCTGCGCTGCGCGCAGGAGCGGTTTCATTTGTAGGTTTTTGGGGGCGTCAGGCCTGGAAGGTGTAGGCCTCGTGCTCGACGATGCGCTGGGTGTGCGAGACGGAGAGATCGCGTGTGGCAAGGTCGAAAACCGCTTCGCCGAAGCCGCCTGCCCCGTCGTTCCATCCTGGCTTGGACCGACCGAGGACGATCTGCACGCAAAGCCATGCAACATCAGACAGCGTGTCTGGGAAAATCGGAGCGAGCTGAGCGGGAAGGCCCATGGCATCGACCGCTGTAGGCAGGCGAATTGCTTCAGGCAATGGCACGCTATCTGATGTCCCCTCGAAGCTGACCGTAGGGGCATCAATCCCGGCGTACTGGCAGTCATAGTTCACTCTGAGCCGCGTACCGGCACCGGCCTGCATCGCATCCCAGACAAGCTCGAGGTTCTGTCGCAGCGCCTTCTGACGCAATGCCTGGCGGCGCTTCAACTGCTCCATGTAATCAGGCCCTATCACTGAAGGGCGTTCCATCTGGGGTGCGATCTGTTCGGACATTGTCCTGTCTCCGGCTTTTGTCTCGCGCTCTAATCTCTGCGCTTGACCGTTCCGGTAGGTGGCGGGTCGGACCGGGTCAGGCGCGGCGCGTTAGCGCCGGGACCGGACCCACGCGCAGCTTGCGAGCATGGGGAGGACCCACCGCTTGATGCGGGCCGATCCCGTCACCTACCCCCTTTCTCCTTTCCCCGTCCGAGAACCTCGGACGGGCGGGTCAACGGCTCACGCTGGGAGGGGCACATCGACGCTTGCGGCGACCGCGATCGGACGCACCCAGATGGGTTCGACACCGAGCATGAATGTCTCGCCATTCCATGCGGCCAGCAGCGTACGGCCCATGGTTTCCGCAATCGCACGCGCCGCATCGGGCGGGACTGCATTGCCGATCCGCTCACGCCAGGCAGAGTCATTCAGACCGTCAAGCTCGGCCTGCTCCTCAGGATCGTAGAGCGACTGCAGTGCCGCCAGCTCGGCTGTCGTGAAGGGGCGATGCCAGGTACCGTCGAGGGCGCGGATAACCGCAACGAGCTTCTCGGTCGCGCAGGGCAGCGTCTCACGAGGATCAGCCACAGCCCAGCGGCCGTTATCATGGCCAGCAGCGGCGCTCACGGCGCCGGTCGCGTCATCCCATGAAACCACCCCATAATGGCCCGCGGTGAGATAGGGATCTCCCTTTTCGCGCGACAGGTTCGGTCGCGGATCGGCGATGCGCTGTCCTGAACCTCTCGGCTCGCCGAGCACACCTTCATCCCCTGTCCAGGGGACGATCCTGTATTCATTCGCCAGTGCGGAACCGGCGAGGTCGCGCGGGTCAGCAACTGCATGCGGACCGCCTCCAACAAGCATTTTTCCCGTGACGACGGGAGCTGGCTCTTCCCAGCGCCGGATACCATGCTGGACTGAGCGCTCGTGACCATCGATCCGAGGGTCGGCTACATTGAACCGTCCATTCGTCGCATTCGAGCGCCCTGCGACCACGCCAACAGCATCACTCCAGGGGACAACGCCGAGAGGGCCACCACGCCAGTTCTGTTCCGATACCAGAAGGTAGTCGCGCAGAACGCCGTTTTCCACAGCAAGCCGTTGCAAGGAGCGCCAGTCCTTTCCAGCTTCGATAAAAGCAAGTCTGGCCCAGGTCTGCCACTGGAGACGAGGCACGCGGTGCATCGGTCCTGCCAGTGGATCACCCGGCAGGCGCATACGCCCCAGTACATCGCCCACGCCGCCGATTGCGCGTTTGGGTGGTTCCCAGAGGAACGGCCGCACCTTGGCGGCATGCCGCGCGACGAGGAGAAAACGCTTGCGCGATTGCGACAGCCCGCCCAATGCGCCGCAGTCATGCGTCGTCTCGGCGACAGCGTACCCATAGCTCCCAAGAAGCGCCACGATCTGATCGAGCAGGTGCCTGCCTCGGGTCGCGATGCGCGGCACATTTTCGAAGAGAATGAATTCGACCGGATCCTCTTTGTACGCTTCCAGAGCAAGCCATATACCGCGAAGCGTCAGGCGGTTGAGCGCCTGATACCGCCCTGTCCGGCTCATGGTTTCTGACAAGAGACCGGAAAATCCCTTGCAGGGTGCAGACAGGAAAAGAATGTGCGGCTTGCGGTTATTGAACGCGCGATGAATGTCGGCCGTGGTTGCTTCGGACCAGTCGGGCGCAGGGTCTGCGCCATGGAAATCCCGATACTGACCATGATCGAACAGGTCTAGGACGGTGCCCTTGACGCCTGACAGGCGTTCAAAGTCGCGGATCGCTGCAGGATCCACATCGATCCCGCCGAGACATTCGAATGACGCTGTCAGGGCGCCGTGTCGGGCCTTGGCTGCGTTGAAGCCCTTTGCTCCCCCGCCGAGGCCGCAGAACAGATGTGCGTGTGTGATAACGTGATGCGTCGTCAGGTCTGGCATGATTTCTTCTTCCTTTACGACTTCCCGGCTAGTCGTCAGGGGCGGTCCGGGTCAGTCGCGGCGCAGAAGCGCCGGGACCGGACCCACGCGCAGCTTGCGAGCATGGGGAGGACCCACCGATTGAGGCGGACCGGGCCTGTCGGCGAAAGCCTCACGCTGTGGAAGAGCGATGTAGTCCAGAACGGGCGAGTAGAAAGCCTTGTTTCCGCCAAAGCGGATATGCGCTTTGGTGGCTGCAATCACGGCCTCGGCAGCCTCGTGACGCTCGGCCAGTGGCGTATGAGCCGGGAGCTCGCATGCGCTTTCAGGCAGGCCCTCGCATTGCTCGATGTTGAAAACAGTGTAGCGCTTGAGAAACGCGATCGTCTTTGGATCGTCGCGCTCGACCTGGCTCTTGGGCACAAAGCGATTGGCATAGAAGACTGTCGTGCCTTTCTCGCCCTTGCGTACATTTCCACCCAGTTTCTCAGCCTGCCTGTAGGTCAGCCAACGCTGTGCGCTAAAACCGCCTGTTTGCCCGGCGATCCAGAGCAGGATGACGTTGATCCCGCTATAGCGGCTTTCCGTCGTCGCATTACGCGGCAAGGACCCTGACGTCATGGTGTTGGTCCACGGCTGAACCCAAGGCGCATAGCCTTTTTCGAGTTCAGTGATGATACGGTCGGTCGTTTCCTGGTGAAGGTCGGCGCGGGTACGGTCGGTCATGGGAGAGGCTCCGGATTTGGTGTGCGCTCTTTCTCTGAGCTTGACCTCTCCGGTAGTTCGCGGGTCGGGCCGGGTCAGGCGCGGCGCGTAAGCGCCGGGACCGGACCCACGCGCAGCCTGCGAGCATGGGGAGGACCCACCGCTTGATGCGGACCGATCCCGTCAGCTACCGCCCCTCTCCTCCCTCATTCTGTTGAGACCACCTCGGCGGGGGCCTCTGCCGGTTCCGGGTTGATGCGGTCGTCATCGAATTCGACGTCTTCGGCGACTGGATCATCGCCGACCGGGACGTCGCTCCCGTCAATCCAGCAGATGATTCCCTCGCGACGATCGGTGACTTCGATATGTTCCGGTTGACCGGTCTGTTCCATCATCTCGCGTGCGGCAGCCTTGGCCCGTTCGATGATTTCGCCGGGGCTATCGGCCTCTATCTCCGCGCTGTCATAGGCTCGGAGCCAGAAGCCGATCTTGACGGTGTATCGGGGCATTACGCGGCCTCCCTAGCGGCGGAGGCATTTGGCGAGACCAGCTTGAGCACGGGCTCCCTCCCCTTCGACGGGCCGCGAACCGTCGCCTTGCTGTAAATGGCGCGTTCATCGAGCGTGTGGAACGCGAAGAAAAGCGCAGCATGCAGCGGATCTCGCAGGGGGCTCAGCTCCCATAAGGCGTAATCACTATCTCCCTGCGGCGTCATCAATGCCTCGAGCTTTGCGAGACGCTCCCTCTGCCACGAACGGAGCTTCGTCCGTGTCACCCTGATCGACGCGGAAACTCCGATGCCGGTCTCGCCGAAGCCATCCCGTGTAAGGGCTCGCTCGAGGGTTGAGCGGTTCTTGCGGATATAGGTCTCTGCCTGCGTGCTGCGAGCATTGGAAAAGCGCATCCCGCCACCTTCACAAGAGGCCGCGTATTCGACGACCTTGCGCATGACGACCCACTCGCAATCCGCGCCAATCAGATCCCAGGAGCGGGTACGCGCGCCGGTATCGCAGTCATACATATTGTTATCGCCCCCCAGTTCGAAGAGCATGAAATAGTCATCCCTCCCGTGTTCGGTCGGGCAAGAAATGGCGAGCTGGGCGGCCGTGAATTTCACAGCCACCTGATCATAGACGATGCGATAAGACATAGCCGGCCTCCCTCAGTATTCAGAGGTCAGCATGACGACCTTGGCCCCTAGGCCCTCGTCGCTGATCGCATAGAGTTCGAGGCTCTCGAGCGGAAAATCCGTATAGGGAATGTCCTGCGCAAAGAGTGTTACCGGCTCCCGCCCTTCCTTGCCTCCGTCCGTGCATGTGACGACGGCAGCGTTCGTCTTGAGATCGACCTGCAAAGACCATGCTTCGAATGGCTCTCGCCGAACTTTCGGATCGAGGCGTGCAGATGCGATCACATCGACAAGCCAGCCTGCCCCGTTTTTGACCAGAAATGCAGCGCCGTCTGTGAGAACCAGACCGAATGTATACCGATAATATTTCGAGGTGCCGTAGAACCGGGCGAGTTCGGCTTTGGTAAGGGCAGTCGTCATGGAGGTCTCCGGGGTTGTCTCGCGCACCTTGATATTCTTTGCGCTTATCCCTTCCGGTAGCTGGCGGGTCGGACCGGGTCAGTCGCGGCGCGCGAGCGCCGGGACCGGACCCACGCGCAGCTTGCGAGCATGGGGAGGACCCACCGATTGAGGCGGGCAGATCCCGTCAGCTACCGCCCCTCTCCTTCCCTCACGCGGCTATCGGGGTTTCACCCACTTCCGATGCGGCATCGGCCTCGGCGTCGGACGCCAGATCGGCCTCAAGTTCTGCGAGAGCGCGCTTCTTCTCATCGAGCACTGCCTGGTCGCGGAACGGCGTGCCAAGCCGCGCGCGATAGGCAGGCAGACGGGCGGTGATCTCGTCACGCGCCTTGCGGGTTTCCATCAGCTCTGTCTCGATGCGGCCGAGCCGGTGCTCGATTTTCGAAATCAGGCCAAGCGGTTTGGTGTCGCGATCAAACGACACTTCGGACGGGGTGGACGTGAACGCGATCGCAAGGCCTGCCTCGATCTTCGGCGTTCCATCATCAAGAAACCGCGTCTGTGCTGCTTCGAGCAGGATCTCGAAACCACCGATACGGCCGAGACGCCACGAGCCTACCTCGCGGTTCTTCTCCACCCTGCGCGCCTGGGACAAAAGCCATGCCCCGGCTTTCTCGCGCTCGGCCAGAACGCCACGCGGTCCCTCGAAGGAAAAGGCCTCGCCGCGCGTCTCCACCCGCTGCGCGAGATCGGCCTCCAGGGCCGGGATCCGACGTTCGAGCGACGCCAGCTCACGCTCGCCAGTCTGGATCGAACGACGGACAGCGAACTGGTCATCGTAATGCGCGGCTGCAAGACGCTCGAGACGCGCGAGATCGGCTTCCAGTCCGGCTTTCTGCATCAGGCGCATATCGCCAGAGGCGAGCGCTTTGGCCATAGCGAACTGATTGCCCTCATCGTTGATGTCCTCGATCCGACGGATCGAGCGATCGCCTGACATGGCGAGCGCGATGAAGCGCAGCTTGCGCTCGAGAAGCTGCCAGTTGGTCGCATCGACCGAGCCTTCCTGCGCATAGGCGTAGATCTCGATTTCGGCATGCTGGTTGCCTTGTCGCTCGATACGGCCCCCGCGCTGGATGATGTCAGAAACGAGCCAGGGCACATCGAGATGGTGCAGAGCCTTCAGACGGACCTGGGCGTTGACGCCCGTTCCCATGGTGGCGGTGCTGCCAATCAGGATGCGCTTGCGCCCTGCGTTTAGATCGCCAAACAGGCGCAGCTTTGCAGCCGCCTTCTTGTAATGCTGCATGAACGCGATCTGATCGGCGGGCACGCCGAGACGGGTCAGCTCGTCACGGATATGCAGATAGGCCGAGAACCCACGTTTCTCGAACGCGGCTTCCGTGCCGAGATCGGAAAAGATCATCTGCACGGCGCCTGAAAGCGGCGCGGTCTCCCCTGTCTGTAGATCGCGATAGGTGTTCTCGCTCGTCTCGACCCAGATGCGATGGACGCGAGCGATCAGATCGTCGAGCTTGCTGGACTCTTTGGCGCCCCAGCCCACAAGACGCGGGTCGATCGCGGCGTGTCGGGCATCATTGATGACCGAGAGCAGAATATCGTCGCCCTTCTGGGGCTTGCCTTCCCGCTCCTCGATCGCCTTGATCCGGTACGCGAGCGTACGCTGATAGGCCTTGAAGTCGTCATTGGCGGGCGTGACGACGATCTCACGGTGTCCGCCCTTGATCGCGGGCAGTTTGACGTAGCGGCGCAGGTCGTCCTGCTGGACCACATCGGCGAAATGGCGATACATGGCCATAAGATCAGCGACGTTGACGAATTCGGTGAAACGCGTGACGGGCTTGTAGAGCCCGCTCGGCTGCAGCTCGAGCTCGGTGCGCGTCTCGCCGAAATTCGCAGCCCAGGCGTCGAACTCATGGAGATCGCGTGCGCGCAGATCCTCAAATGCCATGAAGCGCTGGACGGTGAACAACTCTCCAATCGTGTTCGTGATCGGTGAGCCCGATGCGAGGATAAGCTCGCGACCGGAATTACTACGGGCGAGATAGCGGGTTTTCACGAACAGATCCCAGGCACGCTGGCTGCCATTCGGGTCCACGCCCTTCAGGTCGGACTGGTTCGTCGCGAAAGAGAGCTTGCGGAACTGTTGGGCCTCGTCGACCATGATCTGATCGATGCCGATCTCACCAAGATGCACCAGATCGTCCTTGCTGCCCTGCAGGCTCTCGAGACGCTCCTGCATCCCCTCCTTCATACGTTCGATGCGCTTGCGTGAGAGGCGGTCGTCAGCATCGACATTATCGAGGATGGCCTCGTAGGACGCGATCTGGTCCTCGATCATCTCGCGCTCGAAACTGCTCTCGACCGGGATGAACTTGAAGGCATCATGCGTGATGATGATGGCGTCCCAGTTCCCCGTCGCAGCACGCGCGATGAAGCTCTGACGTTTGGCCTTCACGAAGTTCGTCTCGTCGGCGACCATGATATTCGCGGTCGGGTAGAGCATCAGGAACTCGCGAGCCATCTGCGCCAGGCAGTGCCCCGGCACGACGATCATCGCCTTGGAGATGAGACCTAGGCGCTTTTGCTCCATCACGGCCGCGCACATGGAGAAGGTCTTTCCGGCACCCACGGCATGCGCCATGTAGGTGCGCCCCGAGGCGATGATGCGCCAGATGACGCGCTTCTGGTGGTCGCGCAGCATGATGGCCGAGCTGGCCCCCGGCAGGCGCAGGTGGCTTCCGTCGAAGCGGCGCGGGACGAGATTGTTATAGGTCTCGTTATACAGGCGCACGAGGCGGTCGGCGCGCTCGCTATCCTGCCAAACCCAGTCCTGGAACGCATTGCGGATCGCCCGGAGCTTCTCCTTGGCGGCCTCGGTCTCCTTGGCGTTGAGCACGCGCTTTTCGACCCCGTCCTCCTTATAGGTGTCGAAGATCTTCGGGCTTGCCTGTGTGAGGGCGTCCTCGAGCAGCTCTCCGGCATGACGGCGCTCGGTTCCCCAGACCGAGGTCGCCTCGGCGCGACCGGCAAAGGCCTGCTTGTCGATCGACCAGCAGGCCACGGCAGCGGTGTGGTAGATCCGGGCTTCCACCCCGATCACCTCGGACACGAAAGCCGTCACGACCTCGACGGGAACCCACGGCGCACCCAGACGGGCGGTAATGTCGCTCGGACGCAGATCCTCGGGCTGCACGGCCTCGAGGGCTGAGACGTTGCGCGCGTAGCGTGCATCGCGCGCAGCGGCTTCGCGCGCCTCGGCGAGCTTGGTGCGCACGGCACCGGAAAGATACTCGTCAGACGTCACCCATACCGGGCGGCCATTGCTCGAGCGGCTTGGCTCGAGGAAGATGCTGTTGCCCAGCTCGGCCGTCACGGCTTCTTCGCTCTGCCCCATCAACTCAGCCACGATCGGCAGCTCGACGCGTCCGGCCTCGTGCAGGCACACGGCCAAGGCGTCATGGACGGAATGGATCTCGGGTTCGGACGGCGCCTGAATGACGCGATCGGTAAAGAGCGGCCCCGGCTCGGCCGTATCCGTCTCCTCGTCATAACGCTCGATCGAGGACACGAGCCAGACATCGGGATCGTCGAGAAAGGTCTGCAGGTTCGGGCGACGCTGGGTCTCGCTCTCGGCGCCGGTCACGGCGTTGACGCGGGTTGTCGTCTTCGTGTGGTTGATCGGGCCGAACTGGCGCGTGAAGTTCAGCCAGGCACGCTTGAGGCTCGCCTGCAGACCGGCAAACGGCTTGTTCTCGAACTGCGCCCGCAGCACGGCGCGGGTCGCATCGCGCACGGGAATCATCGCCTCGATGATACGCGCGTGCTTCTGGAAGATGCCTTCCTTCTGCTCGCCCTTGCGAATGGCGACCACCCTCCCCTGCCCTTCGACGATCTGATGCAGGATGCCGCCTTCCATGAAGTAGCTGCCTTCACGCAGGTCGCCGCCCTCCTCACGCGTCTCCTTTGCAGGGCGCACGATGCGACTATCGGCCACGGGCGGGAAACGCAGTGCAGGTGCAATGCGGCCGAGGGCTTCGGGGAGTGCGTCAGCCAGATCCTGCCCGTCGCGGGCAACGCAGGTATAATCCATACCAAAGGCCGTGCTGGCCCAGCCATGAAAGCCAAGGACCTGTTCGGGGTGCGCTTCCATCCACGCATTGATGCGCAGGGCCCCCTCCCCCATGTTCGTGCCCTCGATATCGACGCAGGACAGCCAGGTCTCGTCACCGGGCATCTCGCCGATCTCGCGCTTGCGGAAGAGCACGATATCCACGACCACATCCGTGCCGGCATCGGCGCGCATGGTGCTGGCCGGCAGGCGCACGGCACCCAGGAATTCGGCTTCCTCGTGAATGAGCGTGCGCGCACGGGCATCGGTCTTGTCGAGGGTGTGGCGCGAGATCACAAAGGCCGCGATCCCATTGGGGCGCAGGGCATTGATCGAGCGGGCCAGGAACCAGTCATGGAGCGACAGCCCCTTGAGGTCACGCGGCTCAGTCTGGCTCACGGTACGGTTCGAGAACGGCGGATTGCCGATCGCCAGATCGTAGCCCGTGCTCAGCTTCGCACGGGTGAAGTCCTCTGCACGGATCCACTGTTTCGGATAGAGCTTCGCGGCAATGCGCGCCGTGAGCGGGTCCATCTCGATGCCGGTGAAGGCGATCTTTCCCTCGAGCTTCTCGGGGCGCGACGCGACGAACAGGCCTGTCCCGCAACCCGGCTCCAAGACGGACCCGCCTGCAAAGCCACGCGCCATCATGAAGTCCCACATGGCATGGACGACCGTTTCAGGGGTGTAGTGGGCATACTGGGTCGAGCGTGCGAGGGCGCTGCGCTCCGCCTCGGTGGTGCAGGCCTCGAGATCGGCACCCAGCTTTTCCCAGCCCGCGCGATAGGCTTCATCGGCGCGGGGGAAAAGCGCATTCGCCAGATCCCCTGCCCCGAAGCCTGTGAAGCGGCTCAGCTGCGCCTGCTCTTCGCTCGTCGCGCTTCGGGCCTCGCGCTCGAGGGTCGCGACCAGCTTGATCGCCTCGATGTTGTCACGCGCACGCGCCTTCCAGCCCTGGGCCAGACCACGCAGACCGGCGAGACGGAAATCACTCTGAGGAATGGCAAGGGGTTCGACCGCAGGCCGCAGCGCGCCCGGTGCGTCGCCCTCTTCGCCTTCCAGTTCACCCCAGAAGAGGTTCGCATTGCCATCAAGGGCGGTATCGCCAAACAGGCTGAGTTGGAAATCGGCGTTCGACATCGGCTGGCATCCGTGCAGGACCGGACCTCACCTGCGCTCTTTGACGCGGGAGGATGCGGTGATTGGAGAGGATCCGGGATCGAGATTTTCTTTTCTCTCTCCCTTCTCCATCTCCGGCACCAGGACCCGGCGGCAGGGTTAAGCCCGGTGCGCTCGCGCGCCGGCACCGCAGCCACGCGGAGCGACCGCAGGTCGTGAGCATGGCGAGGCGCCACGGCTTAGCCATGACGGCGGGTTCTGGTCCGCCTCTCTCCTCTCATCTCCCCTCTGTCAGCTTCACCTCACTCCGACACCACTGTACGCGGCCCAATAAACAGACCCGCACATGCTCAATGAAGTCGTGATGCAACGTTGCATCACGCAGTTTCTATGAAACCGCCTCTTCGGAAAGGGTTTGACGTCGCCATCTCTATGTGCTTCGTATATGTTGATGGTTGAGTGTTGATCGTCAACAGTCACCAAACGGGGACCATAGTCGATGTCGTTCAAAGAGATGAGGGAAAAGCTTGGCTTTTCGCAGAGCCAACTCAAAGAGACGTTGAACCTCCGTCTAGGACGAAGCTACGATCGGCATACCATCTCGCGCTGGGAGAACGGCAAACAGCCTATTCCTCCCGAAATCATGGACGAGATGCGGCAGCTTGCTAACAACGAGAAGCGACAAACCACAGTTATAACTTTCGCCAATCAAAAAGGTGGGGTCGGCAAAACCACCAGTGCGCTGAATATTGCTGTGGCGCTAGGTAAAATGGGTTATCGCGTTCTACTCGTCGATGTTGACCCACAAGCGAGTGCGACTTCTGCTCTATTAGGCATGCATATTGTCGACCTCTACCGCCGAGGGGCGACTTTGGCGCACGCTTTGCTCAAGGATGCTTCTCTCATCGACTGCATCGTGAAAAAAGGAACGATTGAAGGGACAGATATTAATCTCCCTATCGATTTTTGCCCGAGCCATATCGATCTAGCCGAAGTGGATATTCGTCGCGAACCTGGAACAGAAGGGCTGCTAAAAGATGCCTTGGCGACAGTCGCCGACTCTTATGAGTTTATAATTGTCGACTCACCGCCGCATCTCGGCTTCCTCACATGGATGGCACTTGCCGCATCCAATACCGTGTTCGTTCCCGTCCGCACGGAGCCCTATGATGTGATGGGCGTGAACCTTATCCTCGATACGATCGCGAAAGTTCATCGCAGGAGCAATCCTCGCCTAAAATTGGGCGGCATCATTCCAACACAGTATTCGCAAAGCCAGTACGTCGATGTCGGTATCGTAGAGCACTTGATCAACGTCATGGGAACGAGGGCGCCGGTGTTAGAGCCCGTGCCAGCTAGCACGTCATTTAGCAATGCGGCATGGGCATCTAGGATACCAGTAGAGGTTAGTCCTCGCTCAAATGCAGTTCGGGTCTATCTGCGCCTCGCCGAAGCGATAGCAGGGCGCCGCGACTTCGTTTCCGCAACAGACGCTTCTGCGGCTGCTAACAATGAGGAGGAAGTTTAATGAAACGTCCATTCAAGGAACGACCGCAATCGATCTTCTCGCGGAATCATGCAGAGACTATGGCGAAAATAGACGCACCATTCCTTGGCGAAGGAAAATTCAAACACAGCTTTGAGGTACAAATAGGCGAGGTCGCGCCTGACCCCGATCAACCAAGACGTCACATCGACCCAAGTCAAATATCTGAACTTGCGTCTTCCTTGAAGGCATACGGGCAATTACAACCAATACTCGTACGCGAGGATCCCAGCGATCGAACGCACTGGATCATCGTCGCAGGGGAAAGACGTTGGCGCGCCGCGCAAGAAGCCGGCTGGACCAGCATACTTGCTATCCCGCACACGGGCGATGCGCGCTCCGCCGCGCTGGTGGAGAACCTCTTGCGTGTCGACCTCCAACCGGCGGAGGAAGCGCAAGCGCTCGCCAACCTCATTGAACACAATGGGTGGACTCAGCGACAAGCGGCAACAGAGATGGGGATGGATCAGGCCCGCATCAGTCGTTGTCTGCAGATACTATCACTCCCTGCCGAATTCCTCGACGATGCAGGTCGAGCCGGAGTTCCGATGAACGTTCTAGTCGGCATCGCTCGTGAAAAGGCCCCCGATCGTCGAAAAAATTTGATGGATCGGGCATTGAGCGGAGACTTAACTGTAGCCGCGCTCAACACACCACATTCGACGCATGCAGATGACCAGAAGGCTAAAAAGCCCGTTAGCTCAAAGGGCAGCCCGGTTGAAAGGTTCCCAAAGCTGGTAGACCAGATCCGCAAAGAGACTGCCAATCTCAGTGAAGCTGATTGCGGAACGTTAAAGCAGGTGATTTCTGATCTGCAAGCCATTCTGAGATCCCGAGGATGATGCAACGTTGCATCAGGCCGCTCAGAACCTGCTCCGGCCCGGATTACGTGCTTTCACATTCGCCTCGTCAATATAGGTCTCGACAACCTGGAGGCTCTTGTGCCGCGAGAAACGCTTGAGCTCGAGCAGGTCGTATCCATCCTGGGCACCGGTGTTGATCGCACCGCGCCGCAGGCTGTGACCTGAAAAATCACCTTCCAGACCGGCTGCGAAGCATCGCTTGCGAATGATGTCCGCAATCGCTCGGTCGGAAAGCGCGTCCTCGCCGATCTTAGGCAGGGCAGGGGAGGGCATGCCGGCATTGACCTGGGCAGGTAGCCAGACCCTGCGAAACACTGGCCCCTCTTTGATACCCGCAACACGGAACCAGGCGGTAAGCGCGAGGATAGGGCAGTGACGGGTTATACCGGAGGGGATGCCGATCAGCTCGCCTTTCCGCGCCTTGTCGCCCTTCGAATGCCGTAGACGAACGATCAAGCCATCCTCGGAAAATGTCAGGTCGGACACAAGCAACCCTGACAGCTCGGAACGGCGAAACGCTCCGGCAAAACCCAAAAGTAGGATGGCCCGGTCTCTGCGAGAGGTCGGATCCAGACCGGGTATCGCGTCAACTGCCTCCGTCAATGACTCCCAGGTAAGAGCCGTTTTCTGCTCTGGCTGCGGATTGATTGCATTGCGCCGAATACCTGCAAGAGCCCCTGAGACCAGGGGATGGCTGGTAGGAATGGCGATCTGCGCCAAGTGATGCAGATAGCGCAGGGCCGCACGGTGGATATCAATCGTGGACACCTTGCGCGCACGCAGGGCCATATCAGAGAGATAGGCAGCAACGTCATCACTGCGTGCGGGTAGGGCAGGGAGGTTGTGGTCGCTCGCCCAACGGCACCACCCACGCACCGCCGAACGATAAGTGCGCAGCGTGTTGCCTGACTTAGCTAACTGGTTGAACACCTCGGCCGCATCCCGGGCCGTCTGCAGGGTACCATCATGCTCAGGCAAGACGATGGAAGAGACGTGCGAGAACCACGCCGAGACAGCGGCGGGCGGTTGGCCAATAGGGCAGGGGGGTAACTCGGCGAGCACCTTACCTGGCCTCGCGCCGCCTGCGTCCCCCAGCGCCCCAACGAAGCGAGGTACACCGCTCTCCACCTCAAGACACAGGGTTAGCTTGTGCTGTTTGGGGAGAGCGCCGACCAGCCTTTGTAGCGCTGCAAGAGCCTGAGCGCTCGTTTCAGCCGGCTCCGCAATCGGTGTGTCGGCAGCAAAATCGCCATTCGGCAATTGGCCGCCGGCCAGGATCACTGGAAGGGGAGGGGTGAACACTGCCTCGCATAAGATCGCGGTCGCGTTGCGCAGCTCTGCGTCCCCGATGAGACCAACCGCTGCGCCATTTAGGCGATCGAAAACGGCTTGGCGGCCCGCCGATCGGCTCCCAAACAGCCTTACCTCATCAATCATCGATGCATCGCCCAGTCAAACCTTCTTTCCCAGTCGACTTACCATGTACATTTGGCAGCGGGAACACCGTTGTAGCGACTATACGGGTTGTATCGGAAGGTAGGGTAGTACTCACTTCGCCACATGCTCACCGTATAAAAGTCCTCGATACCATCATCAGTCCGACCCTGCGGCGAGGGATATGGGTTATCCAGTATATTTTCGCGACAACTCTATAAACATCCCCCTCGAACCCAGGCTCAGGACTCAAAGCCAGAACATGACGGTAGCGGCGAGGCAGATGGCTGAGAAAAAGACGGCCAGGCATCTGTTGTCGCATGTGGCGACGCGCCTCCAGTCTTTGAGCCGGCCGAACATGATCTCGATACGATTGCGGCGCCGGTATTTGCGTTTGTCGTAGCTCACGGGCGTCGTGCGGGATCTCCGGCCTGGAATGCAGGGTCTGATCCCTTTTTCCTCCAGCCCGTTCCTGAACCAGTCGGCATCATAACCACGATCAGCCAGAAGCCACTTTGCAGCGGGCAAATCGTCCAGCAGGGCAGCGGCCCCGGTGTAATCGCTGATTTGGCCTACCGTCATTAAGAACCTGATCGGGCGGCCATTCCTGTCTGTCACCGCATGCAGTTTCGTGTTCATGCCGCCTTTGGTCCGCCCGATCAGGCGGCCTGGGCCCCCTTTTTTTATCTGTAGGCTGGAAGCCGTGCGGTGCGCCTTCAGGTAGGCCGCGTCCATCATGATCGTCTGGTGATCCAATCTGCCGGCCGCCAGACCATCCATCATCCGGGCAAAGATCCCCATGGCGCCCCAACGTTTCCAACGATTATAGAGCGTTTTGTGCGAGCCATACTCTCGCGGAGCATCCCGCCAGCGCAGGCCGTTGCGGTTCACGAAGATGATCCTTCTCAGTACACGCCGGTCATCAACACGCGGTCTGCCATGGCTCCTCGGGAAAGACGGCTCCAGACGCGCCCTCTGCTCGTCCGTCAGCCAATACAGGTCGCTCATCTTCAGTCCCCTCAAGGAGCCTGAATCAAATTTGCCCACTCAAATCAATGGGTCCCGAGCTTAAGTTTGTCATGGCTCTCAGGAGAGAACGGCCGTAGACTCTCCATCTGTTCGTCCGTCAGCGAAAAATGATGATTTATCTTTAGGCTTCTTACAGCGCCAGTATGGGATTTCCACAACTAGACCAATGTGTCCTGCACCAAGGAGCACAAGCCTCAGCGCCGCTTCCAAAGGTAGCGGACCGGGTGTTTTTGGGCACAATCGTGCTTTCTATGGACGCGATAGACATCGTCCGTCGCACACTTTTTACCTAAGAGGTTCTTTCGATGTAGACCTCTCCGAACATTGTTCTTGTCTGCCTGCGCTGGGAGGACGGAAGTGATGTATCGTTACCCATTTTCGGTATCTGGGTATATTCGGGTATTTGCGACAGGATTTTTGAATCGTATGAGTTATAAATTATTTGTTTAATAATCGTTGAATATTGCGAAATAAAGCAAGTTACTGAAGAATATTTTAATGCCCAAGGTTATAAACACATACAACGTTTGTGACGAAATAATTGATCTGTTGCGGAGAAACATGCGTTCGTCCTCGATATCTCTCATAGCTAACCATTTTTTACCTGATCTGACAATGCAGGCCTCGGGGGGAACGAAAGTTGTCTCGATAATTGATGGCGATACTCCCGGCTCGACAAGAAATATATTGGATTTTATTTGCTCAACCGAGTGGCCGGTAATAATTCTTTCTAAGAACTGTACTGTGAGATTGTCGACAAAGTACATTAGGGCGGGGGCATTGGATTACATCGACAGTGTGACCTGTCGGAATCATCTTGTCGCCAAATGCATGAACATATTTCGTCTCATGGATCGGACCTACATTGGTGATATTACAGATGATACAAATGAAGTATTATCTATTGATTATAGGAGGAGGATTATACACGGCCCTGGCGGAGACAGTATAGGTCTAACAGTTGCTGAGATTACTCTTCTCAGCTTACTAGTGAGGCATCGCGATCGGTGCATAACCCGAGATGAGCTACTATCTCAAAATATTACCGGAAATAACACAAATTACCATTCACTCAACGTGTTGATCGGCCGACTACGTACAAAACTTAGGAGTACAATGAGAGAGCAGATCATAGAGTCCGTCAGGGGATCTGGGTATATTATCAGAAAAGGGGCGAGGTTAGTTGCGATTACGGATTGATATTAGACTATCTCTTAGAGCCTGTTTGGAAACTGCCTCTGAGCCCGACAAATGGTCGGGTGGCCCATTTAGCTTTTGCGCAAATGCCCTGATTTCCGCTGTTTCGTGACCGTCAATTGCTCGGTGCA
The DNA here is from genome assembly GCF_025995175.1 of Asaia krungthepensis NRIC 0535. Lineage (GTDB taxonomy): Bacteria > Pseudomonadota > Alphaproteobacteria > Acetobacterales > Acetobacteraceae > Asaia > Asaia krungthepensis. The sequence goes on along the minus strand of NZ_BAPV01000037.1, from coordinate 26,100 downwards.
GCTACCAGGGGCCATCATCAGGGGACTTTCCGAACAGGCTCTTATGCATCAACGGATTCTGAAGAAGACAATATACTTTATTTACATAAACACATTATTCCACGCAATTGTAAGAATAATCTCGGAGAGTCCGTTATTTACGAGAAACTATACGACTACTTGCGCCGAGAAAATCGGCAGGTGTTTGTTTGATTGATTGAATCGGCGATTGAAGCGGGGTGCCGTTTTGCTGCCCCGAAGGCGCCAGATCGGCACCAAAAGTTTAGAGCGGATGACTGTTTTCGAAAATGGGCTGAAGTAACAGGATAATATCACAGAGGCCGTCAGCTGCGGACCGTGTTGCTGTTGTGTAACATATAAGCGCATTGTCAGGTCGAACACTGTGCAAAATACGGTAATGCTATTGCAATGAAATGATAGAAACCGCAGTCATGCCCGATCAAGTTCCCTCAATGATATTTTAATGGACGCCATTGATTTTCAGAGACGAGGTTGATTGCTGTTGAGCGCAGCGATCATACTCTGCCCCATCGTGACGAGTGTAGCTGCTCATGCGCAGACCGCTGCAGCGACCATCTATCATCACAAGTCGGCCTAGAGCGTTTTCCTTTCAATCTGGCTCATACCCAGCGGTGGTGAAGAAGTTTGCGCATTCTGCTGGAGTGAACAGATCGATCAGCGTGCCGATCCTGTCCCACAGGGCGTCGCAAGTGCGTTCTGCGGCTTTACGGAGATGGGCTTTGAGTTCGGAGAAGGCCTTCTCAATTCGATTGAAGTCCGGGCTGTAGGGCGGGAGATAGCGCACGGTGGCACCTGCTGCTTCGATCGCGGCCTGAACGCCAGGGCCTTTATGAGAGCCGAGATTGTCCATGATGACAATGTTGCCTAATCGCAGATCGGGTGCCAGCACGCGATCGACATAGGTCTGGAAGCTGCGGCCATTGATCGGACCATCCAGCACTATGAGCGCTACGATGCCGGTCAGCCGTAACCCCGCAACGAATGTCGTCGTTTTCCAGTGACCATGTGGCACGGCAGAACGCAGCCTCTGGCCGCGCAGACACCGCCCATAACGGCGCGCCATATTGGTGGAAGCCCAGGTCTCATCAATGAAGACCAGCCGTTCCGGATCGAGATCGGGCTGGACATCGAACCAATCCTGTCGTCGTGTCAGGATATCGGCGCGATCCTGCTCCGCCGCGTGAACGGTCTTTTTTTCCATGTGATCTTATGAAGCGCGGAGAAACGCCACAGCGTGCCAATTGCGAAGTGATGGCCGTCCTCGGCCAGTCGGGCGCGGATTTCAGACAGGGTCAGATCGTCCCTCTGTGCGATCAGCGCATGAATACGTTCCGCCTGCGCCTCAATCCGGTGAGACAGACGATCCCCGCCGCGGTGGCTGGCAGCAGGACTGCCGGTCGTGGCGGCAAGAGCGCACCAGAAAACCGCACTTGCCGGGCTGACGCCAAACCGTTCAGCTGCCTGACGACGCGACAAACCATTCGAAACGACCGCGACAACACGTTCGCGGAGATCCAGAGTCAATGTGCGTGATGACCTCCACAACCGGCCTCCATCCCGGCCGTGATCTTGGATCAGATCACCACCATTGTAGGAATCCCCAGCGATTCAATCAGGACAGAAAACGCTCTAGATGTTTGGTCCCGGGGTTTGAAGGTGAAATCTTTTCATTCGAATGGAAGGAGGCATTATGGGCTAGATACACCACGGGAGCGCCACGACGACAGCGGCAATCCGTCGAGCGATACAACATAGTCAAGAGAGCCTGAGGGCTCTGGCCCAGCGTTACGGCATCAATCAGAAGACGGTCGCAAAGTGGAGGAAGCGGTCGGACGTTTTGGATCGCCCAACGGGACCGCGCTCTGTATCTTCATCGATGCTGTCGATCGAAGAAGAAGCGTAACCGACCGCTCGGGGCCGCGGTGTTCAGGCGGCGTGCTTCTAAGCGGCAGCGAGCGGTTGCCAGTTCCAGGGCAGGAGTTCGTCGAGGCGGTTGATCCTGTTCTCATTGATGCAAGCGATCATGTCGGCGCGATAGTCTTGGGGATTCAGACCAGCGAGCTTGGCGCTTTCGATCAGGGTCATGGCGCCGGCGTCCGAGCTGGTGAACAGGTAGTTCTTCAGGCCGATGCAGACCGGGCGCACGGCGCGTTCGGCGGCGTTGTTGTCGATCGCGACCCGTCCATCCTCGAGGAACAGCGTAAAGACGGCCCAGCGATTGAGGGCGTAGCGAATGGCCCTGGCCAGCACGCCCTTGGCGGGGATCCGCGCGAGCTGCCTCTCGCACCAAGCCTGGAACGCCACAACACGCGATCGGCTCTCGGCGTTCCGGATCGCAAGGCGTTGTTCGGGTGACTTGCCGTTGATAGCGCGCTCGACGTCGTAGAGCGCCCCGATCCGGTCAAGTGCTTCTTTGGCCAGGGCCGAGCCGCTGCCCTGCCAGACATCGTGGAAGTCCCGCCGCAAATAGGCCCAGAGCGCGGCTTCGCGCACGCGGGCGACGCCGCTGGCATCGGGCTAGTAAAACGCCCGGAACTCGCCATAGACGTCAGCCTGCAAAATGCCGGGGAATTTCGCCAGATGGGTCTGCGGGTTGATCCCGCGCCGATCGCGCGAGAACCAGTAGGCAATGACCGGTCGATCGGATCCGCCCCAGGGTCGCGGATCGCGCACATAGGTCCAGATCCGCCCTTCCTTTACGCCACGCTTCTTGCCGATCTGCCGCGCCGTTTCGATCACCTTGAGTCGGGCCGTGACCAGTTCGAGGATCTCGGCGACATCCTCGCCCACCAGGCGGAGTTGGCCACCACATTCGGCACCGGTTTCTCCGGGGTCGAGCACGATGCGCTCGCGGGATACGCTGTCGGACACACACAGCTTGCCGCGTTGGGGTTTCGTCTCCGGCATCGCATCGATGTCCAGTAAGGCCACGGGATCATCGGAAAGGTCCGGCGCTGCCATGGCGGTCTCGAGGCGAGACGGCTCGGCTAGGGGTGGCTCCGTGACGGGTTCGGCCGGCAAAAAACAGACTTCCGACGGGGCTGGCACGGCTCGCCGACGTCGACGGAATCAGATGCACCACTGGAAAAGATGCTGCCGCGCGACGTCATGCCGCCGGGCCCCGTCGGCCATACTTGCCCCGTCAATCCCGACCTCCGCCAGAATCTGCAGCTTCTGTTCGTCCGTCCAGCGGCGGCGTCGCCCGACACCCGCCAGGATCTCCGCCCGCATCGTCATCACCCGCAAGAGCAACTTCAGTATTGACGCCAATAACAACGTCAACCTATCCGCAAGCGACATACCTCAGAAGGCGGCACCGAGCGGCCGGTCACCTTTGGGCTACTGATCCAAGATTTTGCAACAGAGCCTTCGTGAGAACTGTAACAAAGGCAATTACCGAACGATCGCGGGATCGAACGCAAGCGGCACGGTTTCGGGGAACGGGCGGCTGGGCCAGGACGAACGCTGCGTTGATCGCTCACCTATAGTGTGCCCTCCCGAACACGCTTAAAGGGGGTGATACATAAAACGGGCACAGATATACGCTCTCATGACCGTCATTTGGGGAATGTAGCTGCAGGAAGCCTACACCAGCCTGGCGTCTGATGTGACCAAAAACTGATGATAGACCTGACGGGTGTGCCGCGAGCCGTTCGACGACGATTGATCATGCTCTCATCCGCGGATTGGTCACCGCATTTCCCATTTCCATCGTGGGCCTTCCTCTCTCTAAGCACGGGCGTCGGCCGAAGCCTGCCCCACCGTACGCCGAGGGTTACCCACCTTGCCTGGTCTTCGCGGCACGCCCGTCAGGTCCAATGACCGAACGCGGGACTCTGCGTCAGGCAGGCTGCATGCGGCGCCCGATGTCCCAGATGAACCCGACCAGCTCTCGGGCGATCGCCGTGATTACTTTCGGCAGGGCTTTTCCGGTCGAGGCCAGCGACCGATAGCGCTGACACAGACGGACCTGCGCCTTCCAGGCGATGGCCCTGATATCCTCCGGCAGGCCTTCGATACGGGCCCGGTAGCGCCGCTCTTCGCGAGCTGGCAGACGATATGACCAGGCCGCTTCCACCAGCATCGCCCGCGCCTCACGGTTACCGGTCTTCGTGATCGCGCCGCGACGGGTGCGGGTGCCGCTGGACGCCTCGGATGGGACCAAACCGAGCCAGCCCATTAGCTCCTTTGGGGTATCGAAGCGCCCGAGGTCGCCGATTTCTGCGGCCAGGGTCGCCGCCACCACGAGCCCAACACCGCGCAGGGCCTGCAGCGCCTGCACCAGGGGCGCGAGTGACCAGTGGGGCATCGCCTCCACCAGCATGGCATCCAGACGATCGCAGCGCTGCTGCGCTTCCTCGACTATATTCGAAACACCGCCCTCAAAGACCGTCACGCGCACTGGGTTGAGAGACTAATACCAATTCTGACTGGCCCTGCCTCATATGTGATTTCCTGACGCTATCGTTTTGGAACGCGCTGTGATTCACAGGATGCTGCACTGGTTGGGAGGCATTTGAATGGGTAGGGCATTGGCGCTGCGTGAGGATTATGATGCGGCGGGCCTACGTGCGCTGTCTCGTGCGACCAGGCACGCGGGACAGGCAAGACGTCTTCTAGCGTTAGCGGCGATCTATGACGGCGCTTCACGAGGGGACGCGGCCCGGTTGGCTGGGACGGACCGGCAGATCGTGCGGGATTGGGTGGTACGGTATAATGCTGAGGGTCCAGAGGGTGTACGGGATCATCATGGCGGGGGTGTCGCGCCGCGGCTGACGCCGCCCATTCTTGAGGCCTTGATGCGCCGGATCGAGGATGGCCCGATCGCCGCCGTTCATGGGGTGGTACGCTGGCGACAGGCGGATCTGGGGCAATGGCTTTACGAGGAATTTGGGGTTTCTCTTTCGCGCAGCCGGCTGAGTGAGATCATCCGGGGCCTCGATTTCCGCCTTCTGACTGGACGTCCCCGGCATCACGCCCAGGCCCCCGAAACGCAGGACATTTTTAAAAAGACTTTCCTGCCGTCATGGCCGCAATCCGGGCACGGCACCCTGGCAAGGTCATTGAGCTCTGGTGAGGTGACGAGGCACGGGTCGGCCAGAAGATCAGGCTGACGCGACGCTGGGCAAGGCGCGGCACCCGCCCACGCATGCCTACCGATCAGCGCACCCGTTCGGTCTGGATTTTCAGCGCGATCTGCTCGGCCCTGGGCAAAGGAGCAGCTCTTGTTCTTCCCTGGTGCAACGTCCACGCCATGAACCGACATCTCGACGAAATCTCCCAGGCAGTGGCACCGGGCGCCCATGCCGACCTCATCGTCGATCAGGCCGCGTGGCACACCAGCCCGAAACTTTCCGCTCCCCCCAATATCACCATCCTGCCGCTTCCGCCACGATCGCCCGAGCTCAATCCAGTGGAGAACGTCTGGCAGTTCATGCGCAACACCTGGCTGTCAAACAGGATCTTTCGCACATACGACGACATCGTCGATATCTGCTGCCATGCAAGGAACCAACTCATCAACCAGCCAAGGCGCATCATGTCCCTCGGACTGCGACAATGGGCTCATGGATTCTGACAAACAGGAGTTGGTATTACAACCAAAGCCCATCAGTATAACAAATATTTAATATCGTGTCGTTTGACTGTTTACTAGTTCCGTGCAGACGTTAATGGTTCTGGCCTAAGCCACACGGTCCGTCAGACAAGAAACAATTAGATTTCAACTGTGCCTTATAAAGCCGGTATTTGGAGGCGATAGTGTCAATGGGAGAAGTTGTCCCGTGACGCAACGTTTCCAGTAGCGTCCCCTGGCTTTCCGGTCTTCACTGGATTGCTATCCATATAAGCGGACCCAAATTTAGTGAGGTCAGTTCCGGTGATCGGATCTTTACGCTCTGCCGATGTATCATCTGGGTCAGGGCCATGAGTAATCTCAACAGAAGGGGTATCTAGGTAGCCTAGTGGTGGCTGGTTTCGCTTGCCAGTAACGCGGTAGCTTTCAATTTTGTCCGTACCTAGATCAATCCACTTTTTTTTGTCGTGGTTTCGGGTATTATGTACTGGATCAGCAAATGATGAAGATACAGTGATCAGAACGAAAAGTGGAATAATATTATTACTATATCGCATTACCGCTCCACAAATGTGAGGGTGGCTTTTGGTATCTGATCCAGTTAACACCTTTGTTTGACGACAACTCTTACATTGCTGGATTAACCAAGTAAGAGTCATTTCTAATCCAAGTTGTAACGGAGATTCGTCTATCTGCGAAAATTTGAGATTTCATGTTAACTTCCGTTACTGAATGCAGTATCTTACTTGGGAATATAAGGGTTATTCCAGATTCGAATGGTATACTTATCTTTTTTTTCGCAATGGGAGAGTAGATAATGAAATCTCCTCCACTGAATTTTCTAACTCTATGCCCAACGAGGTGCACAACTGATATAAGTCTCGCGTTCATATGGTGATCACTACAGTCAGAATGGGGCTTGAGAAAACTTTTATCCCCATAGCTATTTATTTTATGCTCGTACCAAATTTTGGAAAAATCTTCAGGTTCCATTTTTAATCCCGAAAAATAGGCTTTAGTATTCTTCGCTATTTGTGGGACTAAAATCTCAGACACGATCGGTGCGTTTCTGTACACACTTGATAACTGCTGCGCGGTATCGACAAATTGCTCTGTGCCATCTGTGAATTGCCCAGGATGGAAGTTCGCCTCCGAGTTTGCAACGGAGTAAAACAGAGTTTCGCTCTCCGATTCCGACAGTAAGTCGTCTGACACCAAAAGATTATAGTCTGGATATGAATATGTGCCCATATCGATATTACTCCGAAGCAATATTTCTATCTTTATGACTGATAATGAATTCGGCTGTATCCCTCACATCAGACCAATCGGAAGAGTTATATACCTCGAATGATTGTTGTAATTGGGGCAATAATTCAAGTCCGTCCCGGAACCACTTGTCGATATAATGCGCGGTATATCTTATATGTCGAGCCTCATCGTCTAAGACCTTGGTTAACGCTTTGTTATATTTTCTTTGCACTTGCGTTTCTAGAAAGCGCAGCGGCTCTACATAGGCGCTAAGTGAGAAGTAAGTCCGAACCTCGGCTGCTAAGGTGTCGCAAATAAACCCAACTATATCGCCATCAAAAGAAGCTACAAAGGACTTTTCTTTTTCCAGTAGAAAATCGAAGTCATGCGTCGATGGATACTCGTTTATCTCGCTTAGGGCCTCGAAGATTTGGAAATGCTTATACTCATCCGCTGCATGATCGTGCATTTTAGTCCGCAGTTCCCCTGGCTTGAGCAACGACCCAATCTGGCCCAGCGTCCAAGCATTTGCCTTTTCGGCGACTGCATGTCGACGGAATTTATGAGATCGCAGCGCAGGATTAATTACAATCTCTTGGGCCAACGCCGTGCGCACTGGACCGGATGGGGCGAATCCCCTCTCGCTGATTTCACGAAGAGCGTTTGTGAAATCCTCCGATAGCGACATATTGCTCACAGCAATTACCAGATTATCGAGCACAATTCACCTCCCTTGCAGTGAGCTTCGCAAAATCTCACTTATCTCTAAAATTACTTCTCAAGATTCTCATTGCAATAACTTTTATGAAAAAGTAACGTTTATGAGGCAGTTTTTGCCGTAACGTCATTTTGATCATAGGGGTAGCGAAATGAATATCCTCGAACCTACCATCCAGTCAGTTAGACAAGAAACGCTCTCGGCTCACACGAGCTGCCTACCAGAAACTAAGCAATCCAAGCTTAAAGCGCGCTTGATCGAAGAACTGATCGACGACAAGCCAGCAGGAACGAGGAATGTCTGGGGAAGATGGTCTTGCCCATTCTGATTTGACCTAGAGAGTGCAGGTACGAAATCTTGTAGCCTGCACTCTTGTTTTTGGGGATACGAAAAATGGTTCTTCTTCCGAAACAGAAGGTCTTAGAAATAGGTATAAAGATTTCAGAAAGGTGCAATATAGACTGTACCTATTGTTATTACTATAAGATGGAAAACACTACATGGAAAGATAGACCCGCAACACTTAAGGGTGAAGCGCTAAACGATTTGGAGTCTTTGCTCGAGTTGTGTAATTCCGCTGAAGACTTAGATTGGGTCACCGTCATTCTTCACGGCGGGGAACCTCTCCTTTATAAAGAGGCTCCACTGTCTGAGTTATGCGAGTTAGTGAGCCGCACGCTCACAAAAAAGAAGTATCAAATCAGTCTTACAACCAATGCCGTTCTGATCAATGATCTTTGGATATCTATATTTGGCAGATACAATATTGCCGTAGCTATCTCGATGGACGGCCCCGCTGCTTATCATGATATGTACCGTGTAGATAAGAAGCAGAATGGGACCTATGAAGAGGTCTTGGCCGGAACGCAGAAAATGATCCTTGCGGCACGCCAGGGAAGGTGTCTGCCCCCTTCAGCCATTGCTGTTGTCAACGCTGAGTTCGACGGCGCAATCGTGTACAATCATCTCGTGAGCGTGGGATTCAAAACGGTCACCTTTATTTTGCCAGATGGTCTCTCTGGATCGTCGACCAGTGAGCGTGATCGTGGTCTCACTAATTATCTCATCGGCGCTTTCGGCGCTTGGTCGACTTTCAACAGAGCCACTCGCGCGAAGGTATCAAATTTTCAACGCATCATGGGGCGCGCTCTTCGGGAGATCGAAGGCAGCATTGCGGACCCTGTCGAGCATTTTGCTATTTCCATGGATAGCAGCGGCGGCATAGGGCTTTCCGATGTTTTAAAATCTGTTGCACCTAATGAATGGATTAGTACAAGGGTCGATGGAAAAAAAAGCATTTGGGAAATCCATGATTATCTAGTGGATCATTCTAGAATCACGGCTACTAAAGACGTAGAGAGATGTGCTCATTGCGATATATTCTCACTGTGTGGTGGTGGGGTGGCGGAGGAAAGGTATAATAAGGAAAATAGGTATAATAATCCTTCCGTACATTGTGGCGTCTACAAGAGGTTCATTCCCCACATCTTGAATGCTCTACAGTGAATGCGTGATATCGTATATTTCGGCTGGCTTCCCAACTCCATCGAGGAAGTGCTGTGCAGATCGGATTGCAGAGTGCGCTTGCATGTGCCGCCCACATCTCCTCCGCCTGATACCATATTATCCCAGGAGAACTTGTTAGCGTCAGGTATTATCATTATTTCTTTCTGGTATAAGTATAAGATTCCTGAATATGCGGGAGTGATCATAGTCCTCAACATCCATCCTACCCTTCTTCCCGAAGGGCGGGGGAGATGGCCGATACCGAACCTACTCTACAACCCGTGCGCTATGGGTGGCGTCACAATCCACAAAGCGACCAGTTTATTCGACTCAGGCGACATTCTGATCCAAAAAAAAATCATAAAAGACGCATATGAAACGCAAGACACCTATCTTGCAAAATGCTTAATAACGGTGTCAGACCTTCTCGAGAAGGTTCTCGCAGATCCAGAGTATTATTGGAATTTCTCTACACCGCAATCCGAAATAAGTACTCCTATCACCGAAACACCCCGCTTCATCGATATTTCATGGTCAGGAATAGAAATAGAAAGATACGCTCGTGCATTTGGAAGGGGTACTACTTATCTGCATATAGGTGAGAGAAAAATCTTCTTGGATTTTCTCCTATTCAGTCGGTTTGATCATAGTGTTGCCCACGGCGTGATTATCGGCGAGAACGAGAGCACCATCTCTATCGCCCTTCGAGACGGTTTGATAGTCGTATATAAATGTGTCTTCGAACCCCAGCGCCTAATCCCCTAAAGGCGATCCACCTTGATCTGATTCGTGAGAGGAGGACCCATCCGTTCGGACAGTTTCGCGGACCCGAGAAGCTGTAGCTGGTAGTTTTTATGCCGCCTGTTTGACGGCGTTGCTGTTGGCCACTGGGTTCGGGGCTAATCCCGAACCCAGTGGCGTCAGTGCGTCCTGATATGCCTCGTCGGGCGATCGTCCCGCCAATGTCGAATGCGGCCGCTTCCCGCTGTAACGCGCTTACCCTAACTTGAATACGTTGCTAAGCTCGGGGCAGGATCATAACTCTTTATAAGGTGATGAGGATATGAGATTGTACTGTTACTTGAGGCTGTCATCGCTGATTTATATCACGAGTCTCGTGATGGCAGTGACCGCGGCCGCAATGCCCGTTCCTAAGTTCCCTGGTGCCCCCAACTTACTTGGAAAAGCAATTCTTGCTCCAGGAGCAGCTATCGAATCAGTCATGATCTCTCCGTTGTTCAATCGCCGCTTCATTTGCGCAGATCATCCTGAGGGCGAGGTAACAGAGCTGGGAGATGCTCTGGGCACGGACTGTTTGGTTTTAGGCGGGTTTGCTGATGAAGATTCAGGATATTTTAGGCTTTTTAAATCTGATGGAAAGCAGAATCCAGATTGGTACGGGTGGCATGCTCCCGTACTCTCCCCAATAACCGGTAAGGTGGTTGGGATATATAGCAATCCACTAACAAATACACCGGGGAATATGCAGCCTGCCTTGCCTAGTTTTATTGCCTTTAAGCGGCCTGATGATGTCGTCGTTGTGTATGCGCATGTCACAGATATTCGTGTCAAAGTCGGCGATCAAGTCACCGCAGGCCAGATCGTAGCTCTTGACGGTAATAACGGCTTTGCGAGAGCACCCCATATTCACGTTGGCGCATACCGTGGCGTTACGCCGTTGCAGATACGGTGGGACCAGAAAGCTGAAAAAAAAATATTTGCAAACCAGTGATGATGGTTCTCGCCTAGTCAATAGAATGCTCGAGAGATGGCGAGTTTCTCGAAGCCTGCCTAGATGCTTGGTCCAGGGGTTTGATGGTGCGGATTTTGCGTGGACCTTAATGGCTCGTGTTGCCATTACTGGCAAATGAATTCGTAGGGCGTGAGACCCCGAAGCGTTTTCAGCCGGCAGGCGAAATTGTAGGCTGCGACAAAGTCACCTAGATGCTGGCGGAGTTGGTATGAGTTGGTCGTTATTGACGTCAATACTGAAGTTGCTCTTGCGGGTGATGACGATGCGGGCGGAGATCCTGGTTGGTTTCGGGCGACGACGCCGCTGGACGGACGAACAGAAGCTACAGATCCTGGCAGAGGTCGGGATTGACGGGGCGAGTGTGGCCGACGTAGCCCAGCGGCATGACGTCGCGCGGCAGCATCTTTTTCAGTGGCGCACCTGGTTCCGTCGACGTCGGCGAGCCGTGCCAGCCCCGTCGGAAGTCTGTTTTCTGTCGGCCGAACCCGTCACGGAGCCACCCCCAGCCCAGCCGTCTAGTCGGTGCTGTCACGTTAACTGCGACGTGATAGAACTTGACGTACTCCTCTTTTGTATCTGCTCAAAAGGAGAGTTCCCTGCTTTTATGGGCTGATTGTGATGTGATGGCAACGCTTCTGGGGCATGCCCCCAGGAGCGTTGCCCGGCGATCTGATCGGGCGTCTTGCCACCGAGCTGCGAGTGTGGGCGCACGGTGTTGTAGTCGTGCTGCCAGGCAGCAAGAACCTCCCGGGCGTGTGCCAGCAATGTGAACAGGGTTTCGTTGAGGCATTCGTCCCGTAACCTGCCGTTGACGCTTTCGACGAAGCCGTTCTCTTGAGGCTTTCCAAGCGCTATGTAGTGCCATTCGATCCCTGTCGTCTCGGTCAATTTCAGAATGGCATGTGACGTGAACTCCGTCCCGTTGTCGCTGACAATCATGAGGGGTTTGCCATGACGCTTGATCAGCACAGCCAATTCCCGCGCGACCCGTCCACCGGACAAGGACGTATCGGCCCCAGACAGAGGCATTCCCGGCTGAAATCATCGATGAAAGCCGGAATGCGGAACCGACGACCGCAGATCAGAGCATCTGTAACAAAATCCAGGTTCCAGCGCTGACCGGTGGCCTGTGGAAGCGTCATCGACACCCGCGTCCCCGGTGCCCGTTTCCGACCGCCTCTTGCACTGACTTTCAGGCCTTCTTCCCGATAGATCCACAACAGTTTCTTGAGGTTGCGAGCAAGGCCATCCCGCGCCAGAAGATAACCCAGCCGGCGATAGCCAAACCGGCCACGCTCGGCCGCCAGTTCGCGCAGAAGTCGGCGCAGGTCCGCATCTTCAGGCCGCGTAGAGGCATAGCGAAAAACGCGGCGAGCCACGCCCACCAGTCCGCACGCACGTCGCTCGCTCAGGGCGAAACCTTCCCGGATGTGTCGGAGCGCCTGCCGTTTGTCGGCAGGTGTCGCCACTTTTCTTCTACGATTTCCTTCAGCGTCGTGTTGTCCAGCATGGCATCCGCCAGCAACCGCTTGAGGCGACCATTCTCATCCTCCAGCGTCCTGCGCCGTTTTGCCTCGGAAACCTCAAGCCCGCCGTAACGGGTCTTCCATTTGTAAAACGTCGCATCGCTGATGCCATGCTTACGGCACAGATCCGCAACCTTCTGACCCGCTTTCCGCTCCTTCAGAATGCCTATGATCTGCTCTTCCAAAAATCGACTGCGCTTCATTCGTCCGTATCCTTCTCGATCGGACTCTACTTCAAAACGGTCACATTCACGTGGAAAGCGGTGCCGTTTGTAGTTCACAGAAGTCGCGCTCATCACGGAGTTCTATCACGCCGCAGTTAATGTGACAGCACCTCTTCAGTCTCCTTGCACAGCCTGAATCAAAATTACTTACAAAATTCAATGGGTCCTGAGTCAAACAGGCCCTAGATAGCCCGGGGAGAAGATGGCATAGCGACCGTTTCAAATCGAGCTGCTACCGGTGTCGCTCAAGAGTTAGAACACTCTTGCCTAGATGTTTTCAACGAGCAGGCCTAATCGCTCTCTCACCCATCGCTGCACCGGATGCGTCGTAGTTCGGTCATGCCAAAGCAACGCTAGTTCGAAACCTGGCACACCGATCGGCGGATTGAGAACCTGCAGCCGCCCTCTTTCCTCACGGACAATTCGCGCTGGCACGACTGCGATCATATCAGAGTTCACGACGATCCGGGGAACGATAAGGAAGCCCGGGGTGGAGAGCACAACACGTCGTGAGCGGCCCATAGCTTCGAGAACAGTATCGGTGGGTCCGGCGAAGCCCCCCCCGTCGGGTGATACGATGATGTGATCAAGACAGCAAAACAGGTCGAGATCGATAGTGCCTTTGATATGAGGGTGCCCGTTTCGCGCGATTAGAACATATTCTTCACGACAAAACGCACGCATCCGCAACTGCCCTGGCACCACTTGCGGGCGGTCTATGGCGAGATCAACCACTCCGCGCTCCATCTGGCTGTGCAGGGCCGTGAGGTCGAGGTTAAGCCACGCAATACGAAGACCAGGCGCTTCGCGCCGTAAGATATGGACCAGTGGCAGGAGCAAAGCGCTTTGCGTGTAATCGCTGGCTGCAATACGGATGGTGCCCTTTGCGCGGGATGGATCAAATGCAGAGTCTGTTGCCACGACTTGGCGGACGGCTTCGAGTGCCACGTGTAAACGCGGCTGTAATTCCAGCGCATTCTGTGTCGGCACCATCCCGCGTTGCGTCGGAATTAGCAGCGGATCGTCGAAGATGTCGCGTAAGCGTGCCAAGCGCGTCGACAGTGCGGGCTGGCTCATATTCAATCGCCGAGCAGCACGGGTGACATTTCTCTCGGCCAGCAGCGTGTCGAGAGTAACAAGCAGATTAAAGTCGAGCCGGCTCGTATCCATGCCGTGGATACCAGCACATAGAATATTTGATTTCAAGAATGCCGAGCAGGCTCATAGATTCGAGGCGAACGGTCGAAAGCCGCCTCTTCCACTTCTTGTTCAGGATCGCCGTATGAGCAACGTTCTGATTGTCCATGCCCATTCCGAAGCCCAGTCGCTCACGAGTTCCTTGAAGAATCTGGCTGTTGAGACCTTGACCGCGCAGGGCCATCAGGTCGAGGTTTCTGACCTGTATGCCATGCACTGGAAGGCTGTCGCCGACGCAGCTGATTTCCCAACGCGTAAGAACGCCGACAGGCTGCATTATGCATCTGAATCGGGTAACGCCTTTGCAACGGGCACGCAGCCCGCTGACGTCGTGGCCGAGCAACAGAAGCTACTGTGGGCGGATGCGGTTATCCTCACCTTCCCGCTGTGGTGGTACAGCGCGCCAGCGATCCTGAAAGGCTGGGTCGAGCGCGTCTATGCGCTTGGCTTCGCCTACGGTGTCGGTCAGCACGGTGGAGAGCGCTGGGGTGACCGCTTCGGCGAAGGGACGCTAGCCGGGCGGCGGGCGATGGTTGTCGTCAACATCGGGGGTCGCGAGCCGCACTATAGTGAACGCGGCGTGAATGGCCGTCTGGATGAGATCCTGTGGCCCATTCAGCATGGGCAGCTCTTTTATCCGGGTATGGCGGTCATGGAGCCCTTCCCGGTTTATCAAAGTGACCGCATGTCGAAAGAGCGTTGGCTCGAAGTCGCCGCCGCCTTCAAGGTCCGGATGGAAAATCTCTTCACCGACACGCCGATCCCGTATCGCACTCAAAATGGCGGCCACTACGACGGCCAGCAAGTGCTCAAGCCCGGTCTTGGTGGTGATGAGACAGGTGTGCGGATCCATCTGGTGCAGCCTGGAGATCCCAATGAGGATCTCGGTGCGTCCCAAACGGATACTGCCGAAGTAGCCAGCTACATTTGAGCTCAACGCAAGTAAGCACGTCGTCTCCTGGCGCGGACAGGCGGAAAAAAGATCTACCAGTAGTCGAGTGCGCCTGTACCCCATTCTGCGCATCGGACGTCTCCATATCCATCGCGGAATATGGAGATCAACCAGATGGACTAGGTGTGGCGCTGGGATATTGCCTGTATCTCGACGCAAAAGGGATCTCTTTGCCTAATGGCGATCATACCCAGGCAACCCGCATGGTGGTGTACTGGCGACTTTCGCACACAATGGCTGACGAATTTCGCATTGAGACGCACTGGAAGTCTCTGATCCGCTACGACGCACCGAAGATCTTCGATACGGACACGGGCTCACAATTTACGACACCTCGGTTCAGAAACGTGCATCAGCGAAAACGAGAGCAACCGCAGGCTGGAGGAATGCCCGATGAGAAGGGTCATGATACGTCAGCAGCAACGAAACGGGCCAAACGACCGTATCCATAGATCGCATAGCAGGACCACAACACTGTCCGAACAGATGGGTTGACCTCATACTGCAATAGTCGAGTGCTGTATGTGGCGGACGTACGTGACCGTGAAGGGATGCGGATGTCACGCGTGAGTAGGACCAACCAATCATTCGAAGCGAAGACAACAACCATTGCTGCGCCGTTCAATACTCGTTTGAACACCCATGGTGGTTTGTCGGCCCATAGCGTTTTTTTGGCGTGCCGGGGGCTTCGCCTTGCAACGTACTGGTTGTCGGGAGACGGCTTAATAAATGGCTGACTAGCACATCTCCGGCCAAAATGCCTGCTTCCGTTCAGAGCTATGAACATACCGATCGGGCGAACATAATCTGATCCGCCTCTGCATTAATTTCCTACCAAGCGGATCAGACGGATATCAAGCTCTCGCTGATGATAATCGTTGCATTGGAGAGATTTTAGATCGTAACTTTGGCCTTGTTTTTGACGACGTCCAAGGTTGCCTGATTGAGGGTAGCCTGCGCCGTCGACCATGACGCCGCGTCAAACCCTCGTTCGTCACGAAGGAGCGGGATAGATTTCCTGCGAGACAGTTGTTTTGATCGGACGCAAGCGTTCCCTAGCCGTGCAGCATGTCTGTAGCCCGCTCGCCTTGCAAGAAGGTTCGAGTATCCTTCCTACCAGGCCAATACTTCCATAATCAAAATCAGCTTATGAAGCGAACGACCAAATAAGTCGTTGACTCAAACATGGGATGAATTGCAAGAATGGGCGTCGCCGACGGCTCCATCCGTTCAGATCTGATTTGCGTCACTCTAGTCAGAGCCTTGGGAATGAGGGCTCAGTTCATCACCCGCCCATTGCAGTGAACGCGAAGAACACCGTCGGACGCACCGATATCAAAAGACTGTTTTCCGAAGAGGTTAGTGCCAATGAGCAGCAGTCCGAAAAATGAAGACCGTGAAACCACTATTGAAGGCCACTCAGTTGAGCAGACGCCTGCGCTTGGCCTCACCGCGGTGAGGCCAGTCGGTTTCTTCCCCGGACTAGGCAGTCGCGCGGCGTATCGCGAACTCGAACGTGATTTGTTCGAGTGTGGCGTGCCTGTTGTTCGGCAAGTCTTCTCGGAAGCAGGGGCAGCTTTGGGCTGTGATCCTGAGTGCCTCGTCTTGCGGGATTCGAATATTCCAGATGATCGGATAGAGCGACAGGCATTCCTGGGTGCCGCGCTGTTGGTTCACGGGATCGCCTTGCACCGCTATCTCGTCGATGTCGTGCGGCGAAACGGGACGGACATCCATTTTGTGTCGTTCACTGGCGAAAGCTTTGGCATTATCACTGCAGCAGTCGCCGCGGGCGCCTTGTCACTGGCCGACGGCACCAAACTTGCCCATGCGCTGGCCCCGTTCATCCTCGTCGGCGCTGAGGGCGTGTCATCGCGGTCGGCCTTGCAGGTGCGTGTCGCCGAAATGCTGGCCGCTGTTGGCGTCACGGAACCTCTTGTGCTTCAACCCGCCCATGTTATGGCGCTGACGGGTCATCCGGACGCGGTGAGTCGCGTCCTGGTGGGGATCGGCGATATCTATGACGTGTCCGACGTGGAACTGCACAAAACCTACGCCGCGAATCAAGCGAATGTCTATGTTCGGACGGGTGCAAGGGAAAGCTTCGGGCTCTTCATGCGCAACTTCGCGGACGTCGCGGTGACAGAGTTAAAAGAGCCGACGCGCTTCATGGCCCATGCCGCGCGCATGGCGCCGGTCCGGGAAGCATTCGCTCGAATGATGGACAGCGAAGACATACGGTTCCGGAATGCGCACACGCCGCTGATCTGCAATCATACCAATCGCATCGTCCATCAGGCTGCAGACGTGCGCGATGCTATTTTATCTATCATCGATTGCGTCATGGAATCGCGCTGGACCGCCGACAATTGCGAGCATGTCGGCGGCAATATCGTGCTGGAACTAGGGCAGGGCCGCAAATCGGTCCAGCTTCTGGTCGATAACGGCCTCACTCTGCCGGCGATCGCCTATGCCGGCGGACAGGAGGATACGGACGCCCTCGTGGCGGCCGCAACGCTGCTGCAGCAGGTTGGCTGCGTGACAGCGCGGGATACTGATGGGAGGACACATCTCCAGGACGGTGATTTGGCCGTGTTGAGGCGAATGTTCGGCGTGCCAACACGCTATCCCGTGGTCCGAGAATTCATGCTCCGGGAATTCACACGTATGATTGCTGACTTTCAAGTGACTGCCCCGAGTTCTTTATCGCCCTCTCTGCGACGGTTTTTAGAAATCTACCAACACACCTCCGCCGCGCGCGACGATCTCGACCTTGCGGGTGGCGAACTTGCGCTTCAGGTGCAAGCGAAGAAAAGTGTCGTGGGTGACAGCCATACGCTGGGGCGGGTGACCACGGAGATTAAGGTCCTCAAGCCGGATGGGTCGGTGACGGCCCGGTGTTCCGCCAGTCGCTGGACGCCGGAAGCGCTGGTCTTCCATTTTAGCCGTCTAGACAACGCTCCAGTGCTTGACTTGATCCGCAGTGCCCGACGTATGGCTGAACATCACAAAGAGGTCGCAGCGCTCTATGAAAGGTTCACCTCCGCGCTGTCGTTTGACGTCATTGAAGATGGGGCGGGGCCGGGTCGGGCCGCGGTGATATCCCCGCAGGTGGTTGCGACGTTTCAGATCCTTCATCAGCTCGCACTGTTGATCCTTTTGCGAGCGGAACGTCCGGCGATTTTCCTTTCACACGACTATTATTTCGCGAGCTGCGACGTATTGGGATGGTGCGTAGCGCTCTGTGCCGCGGATGCGCTGGATCCCAAAGACGCCGTGACGCTGTATTCTAATTACTTGGGTGGCGCCACCCTGGTGGACGCAGCGCTCAATACCGGACATAATAACGTTCTAGGGCGGCTTCGGGAAGCTTCGGCCCCGCTTGTCTCGGCGGCTGGCGTACCGATGACGGCGGCCAAGGATATCGCGTCCGCTACGCGGGGCCTGTTCGAACTGCCCCTTGCTGAACAACGGCGCTGTTCGCTTCGTCTCAACGGCGATGTCCAGATTGTTTGCCTGGGCGCGGATCCCGGCGAGGGAATATTCGACACGGCGCCTTATGGCAGCGCGGTAACCGTCGTGTCTTCGGCGGAGCAGATTGCTCAACGCAGCCATAATGCATCCCTTGAATCTTTGGAACACGGATGTGTCTCGTCCCTTACCAGCGACAACCAGCGTGTTCTGCATTTCGCGCGCGGCCGGAAGATTCTTAGCAGTACGGTTTTTTCCTACGTCAAACTTGGTGAGCGCGTCTTGGGTTTTGGAAAGGGCGGTAGTGAATCCATGACCATGTTCGTCACCGCGGAGGACCACCATGCAGCATGAAAATGTCATCGTTCGAAAGATCCTAAGCGAAGCCCTGATAGCAGTCGGCTGGAATCCAGAGGGGACCGGCGTCATGCTGCCGCCCTTCACCAAGGCCAAGCGGCAGGCTGAGTACCTACAGGCCCTGCCGGACCCGGCACGGCGCTACTTTCCGCACGTGTTTGATATCCTTGAGCGCGAGATTCAGGTGCCGACCCATTATCTCAAGGAAACGGACCGGCTCACCTTCAAGGAGCTAATTTATGAGATGAGTTTCGTACCGGGAGAGGAGGTCAGCCGCTATGTCGAGCGTTGCAGCCCGCCGCCTGCGATTATAGCCCGCATCTACGAGCAAATCGCTCTTGTGCTGCGCAATGACGTGCACAGCCTTCGGCGTGTAAGGTCTCCTGGCAATACCCTGGAGACCTCCTATTTCCGTAAGATCGAGGACCGCCTTGATCTATGCCGCAGCACAGCGCCAGACACTTTCAACGACAAGCTGTTGGATACGAGCCACATTATTATCAACGGGGTACGCTACCGAAACTTCCGGACAATCCTGAGCATCCTGCGAGGAAACAAGGCCTATTGCGACATGCTCGAGCCACACTTCCATGCCCTCGTCATGGGTGACACCAATACCGAAAATATCAAGATCAATGACGTAGCACCCTTGGTCCGTGCTCAGGCGCTGATTGAGGCAAGCGCACCGGCGGCAGATATCGAGGCCGCGCTAGACGCGATTACGGCAGCCTCGATCGATTTGCGGTTCCTCGATCCGCGGGCGATCGGTTTCAACAGCGAAGGCGCTGAGACGCGCGACGACCCGATGTACGACAACAAGCCTTGGCACAATTCGCTCGGTCACTACGACGAAGTGCATCACGAGCGCTTCGATCTTTCAGTCTCGGTCGGGGAGGGACGCTCACCAGAGGTCGAAATTCGGTATGAACCGGGTAATCCGTATGAGCGCTCCTATAGGGTCGAGGATCTGACCGAGCGCAACATTGATGTCGACGAACGTCCTGATGTTACGGGGATGGAGCGTTACTTCGCGCCGGTGATGCGCAAACTCTATGACCTCGACAATCCCCAATCCGCCGCTGTTGCCGAGGATCCGCACTGGCTGGTCCGGTTTGTTTTCATGATGGGAGCTCATTTCACCGCCATGCCGCCATTCCATTTCCAGATGGAACTCGACGGCAGCTTGGTCGACTCGTATCTCGTGCAGCGGCGCCCGGTCGCTATCTTCTGCGAGGGAGTCCGCTGGTTGAACTGGGCACTCGAAATGCTCGAGGGCAAGCGCCGGAGGTTCCTAGGCGTCCCCGTACCCGATTACGGAGGATCGTCTCTATCCGAACCGGCGTTAGCAGACATGGTGGAAGCGTAACTAACGAATTGACGGCTCACCTAAGACCAAGTTCTCGGGCGGACATACTCGCCGGCCGCTGAGGCTCCTCGGAGGAAATATATGATGGTCACAACGCCCAATTCCGCATTGTCGCGCTTCGGCATGGCGGCTCTGGCTCCCGAATCTCGAGTTATCTGCACGCCCTGGAGCAGGATGGTACGCGGGCTCTCCCTCGGCCAGTATCCCGTCGACTATAATGAGCGTCTCGGATCCCTCGTTCATCAAGCGCGCGATATCCTGCTTCGCAAAATTCCCGCGCCTGAGGGCTATCTACGTTTCGCGCTACTCCTGGCGGATTTCGCAGTTGATGTGTCTAATCCGGGCGTCGGAGTAAGTAGCGACCGGCTTGTAAAGACGACCCGCAAACTCACGGATGCGCTCCGGTCTGAGAAAAATCCTTATTACGCTGTCGTCGGCGGTGGTATACTTTTTGACGCATTTGCCAAACTGCATCTCGATATCGCGTTGCTGATCAACGCCGAGTACGATTTTGCCGAGGAGATGCTGGCATTGGTCGATCGCATCCAACCAGACCAGATCAAGGACGAGAATGCCGGCAACCACGGTGAATACGAGAAGTTGTTCGCCTATACGTCGCTCTTTCTCGGAATGGGGCAGGTGGGGCTGCAAGAGAAACTGACTGCGGGCCGCTGCAATCATATCCGCGAGGCACTAGGCCTGATCCAGACGGTTCCATCCCCCTTTTTCAGGGGGCGTGGCTGCTCAATGCTGTTTTCGGTGTTGTCTGCGATCGGACTGGACGGGATGATTTTCGACGACGGTCACGATTTCATGAAGGACGTGCTGGAGTACGTCGATCGAGATGACGAGATCAACTTTCCGCTGCGCTTCCCACAGCCGATCTCGCCTGCCTATGTCAAGATCTATCCGCGTGTAACGATGCTGAACGCGATCGCGGTTTCGGGGCGTACATCCTATGCGACGATGGGGCATGATCGGCTGGCCGAGCTAAGGCCGCTATGGGCTGAGCTGGAACCAGCGGAGAAGATGCATCAAGGATTGTATTACCTCATCGCCTTGCATAACCTTGGCAAGATTTCAGAAGAGATCGGCGCAGAGAGAGTGATCGTCGACGATCTGGTTCGTTTTCTCGATGTTGTAGATCCCGGTGCCAACTTTTTCCTTAACGGCTTGTCACATGCCTATATCGTTGAGACCGCGATGGTCACGGGCCAACTCGATGCGATCTCCGATCGGGCGATCAACCGCATTGCCGATTGCTTCGCGTATATGGATGCCACTCCGATCGACCGTATTAGCCGGGCCTATCCGTTTGCCTATGATCTTAACGCCTTGGGCGAGGTGGGCGAGGCGGAAAAGCTGTTCGAGCCACGACCAACATATGGCGGTGTCTCTGCGTTCTCCTGGCTTGTCGACCAGTTCTCATCGGAGGGTCACGCTGAAGGCAGTCGGATCCTGATGCTCGGGAATGCCCTGATCGGATTGGGATTGCGCTTGCGTGGAGCGGAGAACGACACCACACCCATGTTTGATCATCTTGCCAAGCGATTGGGATGGCAACGATTGCATGCACGGGTCTCATCGATGTGACTGATATCACCCTCGATCTGTCTCCTCAGATCCTATAATTTTGCAGGCGTCACCACTGCCAAAATTCAATCTCGGAACGAAACCTTTTTGAACTGGGAGCTTCAGACGCAGCGAGCGCTTGCACGCCTCTGTCGGAGATCGTCTGCGTCTGGCAGAGAGGGCGGATAATTGTCAATTCTGTGGACTAGTACCTTCGTCGGACAATGTCCGACGAAAGATTGGAAAGATAATGTCTGAGGTTTTTCTCGCACCGCATATGCCTATCCTCACCTCGACCCGACGTCAGTCTCTCGTGGACTCCGCCCTTGACGCCTTGAATCAACGTATAACCTCAGGAATATGGCAGCTCGGTGAGAGAATTCCCACCGAAGGAGAGCTCAGCGAGCTACTACAGGTTGGGCGCAATACAGTGCGCGAAGCTATTCGAGTACTGTCCCACGCAGGTATTCTTGAAGTCAGGCAGGGGGACGGTACTTATGTGCGTTCCCTGGATGACCCTGCTGTGATGATGCGGACGTTACGTAGGTCGAGTCTGCGTGAGCATTTTGAATTGCGGGCTATGTTAGAAGTGGAGGCGGCCAGACTCGCGGCCCTACGACGCACAACAACTGACCTGAAACGGATCAAGTCACGGCTCGTTGCCCGAGGGCACTGGGTTGAAGGCCAGAGTGTTGACATGTTTCTTGAGCGAGATTCGGCCTTTCACTGTGCAATTGCAGAGACCAGCCGAAATCGAGCCCTGATTGAGCTCTATCGGTATTTCCTTGGCACCGCCCGTGATGCTGCGCGCGCGGCGATGGTCGAACACGGCGTTACAGAGCCAAGTTTATCGCTTCACGACGACCTTTACCACGCGATCAAAGCTGGTGATCCCATCCAGGCAGCACACGCCGCACTTGCAATCCTTCATCCGCTGATAGATGCCTTCAGTCTTGACCATAGAGTTCCAGACATACCTATATCCGAGCGCAACATTTCTGGGATATCTAAGCAGGGGCGTTAAACCAGCGCCACTCGCGTGTTTATTACCTAGACTGTTGACTCTCTCGCAACGTGACTTCGACACATGACCTGCATCACAGTGCGTCGCAGCCACTGATGAATCAGGTCGTTCTCGTGCCGAGGATGCCAAGCTTGAAAAATAGTTACGGGATCAAGCTCGATCGGCAATGGAAAAGCGAAAAGTCCCAAACGATCGAGTCGTGAGGCGTCGATGACGATATCGGGCACTGAGAGAACGAGATCGGTCTGCGATAGACCTTGAAGCGCAGCATAGAAAGAAGTGAGTAAAAGAGCGACGTTGCGTGTCAAGCCATATTGATCCGCGAGTATCTCGTCGATCGGTCCCCGTCGTCGCCCCCGGCGTGAGACGGCAATGTGATCGTAAGTCACCAGGGTCTGAGGTGTGATGTCGCCCAACAGAAGGGGATGGCCAGCCCGTACTACGCCGCGAAATCGGGTCTCGAACAAATTCCGCCGCATGATCTCAGGCCGCAGGAACGCTGTGGCTCCAATATAGAGATCTATCCCTTCCTGACGCAAAAAATCGCTATCGTCGCTGCTGGACTCTGCTGTGAAAATCAATGTGGTGGCGGGACAATCGACGCGCAACGCACGAAGCAGCGCCTCGGCATATGGACCGATCACCACGTCAGCGGCCCGGATACGGAAAATCGGCGCCAAGCCCGTGAAATCTAGTTCACGGCGCGGGTGATAGAGGTCACCGATAGCAGCGAGGATCTGATTGACTCGCGGCTGCATCTGCAGGGCGCGTGGTGTCGGCACCATATGACGACCTGACTGCACCAGAATGGCATCTCGAAATGTCTCGCGCAGACGCGACAACGTGCGGCTCATGGTTGCGGCACTCACCTGTAATCTCGCGGCTGCCCCAGTGACGCTCGCTTCTTCGACTAAAGCGTTCATCGCCTTCAGGAGATTGAGGTCGTAGCCGCTTGTTATGTTCCCCATCGAGTATTCCCCTGCTTAAAGATCCGATCATAGGATGAATTAAGTTGTATCTTTGTTGCGTTGTTTCCGGACAAGCTGGCAGACACTTCGCCCTGTCGCAATCGATATCTGATACCGCCTTATTCCATATTTGCTTAGCGACGATTTCATAATTGAGTGTTCACAAAGATGGGATGTTTCTCCAAAGTCACAAGCACTCTTCAATGATCCCGCGGCGAGGTGTCCCATGGACCACGCAGATAGTATGGCATGGCCGTTAGCCGGCGGCGCGACGGAATTGATCCGCATGCCTATCCGTGCCGAAACGCCCCCTAAGGCTGCGGTGTTCGGTCCGCGCCTGGCCACAGGGCTGGCGGGCGTGCTGCTGGCGGTCCTGCTGGCGGGCTTGAACGAGCACACAACAGAGGCGGGGCTCGCTGATATAAGAGGCGCGTTTCATCTGGGGCACGACGAGGGAACCTGGTTCACGGCCCTGTTCGAGGCGTTCAACATTGCCGCTATGGCGTTCGCGCCATGGTGCTCGGTCACGTTCTCCATCCGCCGCCTAACAATTGCGATGACGGGGCTAGTCGGCACGCTCGGCATGATCGCCCCTTTCATGCCCAACCTGACATCGCTTTTGCTGCTGCGCTGCGTGCAGGGGATGGCATGCGGCTGTCTGCCGCCAATGCTGATGACAGTTGCGCTGCGCTTCCTGCCGCCCAACATCAAGATCTACGGCCTGGGTGCCTATGCCCTAACCGCGACCTTCGGGCCGAACCTGGGCGGCGCGCCGCTGGCGGGATTCTGGTTCGAGTATGTCGGCTGGCCGTTCCTGTTCTGGCAGATCGTGCCGCTATGTCTCGTTTCCATAATATGCGTGGCATGGGGCCTCCCGCAGGACCCGATCCGGCTTGAGCGTTTCCGTCAGTTCGACTGGCGTGGCCTTCTCACCGGCTTGCCTTCAATCTGCATGCTGGTGATTGCGCTGGAACAGGGGGACCGGCTGGATTGGTTTCGCTCGCCGTTGATTATTCATCTGTTCTTTGGCGGCGGATTTCTTTTCGCTCTCTTCATCGTCAATGAATGGTTCCATCCGGTACCATTTTTCCGAATCCAATTGCTCAAGCAGCGCAACGTGACAGATGCGTTGCTGACATTAGCGGCGGTTCTAGTGTTGGGCGCGGTCACAGCGGAAATTCCTACAGTCTATCTGGAAGAGGTGCGCGGCTATCGCCCGATCCAGATCGCGCCGGTCATGCTGATCCTGGCGGTACCGCAGGTGCTGGCGCTGCCGCTGGTCTCGGCCTTGTGCAATATCCGCCGGGTAGATTGCCGTCATGTGCTGATGGCGGGCCTTGCGATCCAAGGGCTGTCTTATTTCCTGGGCACCTGGATCGATGCCGACTGGGTCCGCGAGAACTTCTACGCCATGCAGTTCCTGCAGGTGGCCAGTGAGCCCATGATGGTCATCGCAATCCTGATGCTGGCAACGATGGGGTTGGGCCCGGCCGACGGGCCGTTCATCTCCGGTATGTTCAACATGACCAAAGGACTGGCCAACGCGATTGCGGCGGCCGTCATTTCCGCGTTGCTGCGCCGGCGTGAGCAATTCCATTCCACCATGCTGCTCGACACTTACGGCACCAACCATAACGGTTTGCAGCCTTGGGGCGACCCGGCGCATGCGCTTCTGGCGCCGCACATCGCCGATCCAGCCCGACTTGACTGGAACATGATCGTCCTGCTGCACGGCGAGGTATCGGAGCAGGCGCTCATTCTCGCCTGTGCGGACATCTACACGATCATGATCAGCGTCTGCGCGGCCCTGTTTGCCCTCAATCTGGTTCTGCCGCAACGGGTCTATCCACCCCGCGCGCTCTCCACCACCACTCCTGCTCGCTGACGGCGGCGGGCAGTATGTCATGTGAGACTAATATGAAGACCAGTTCGTATCGGAATGCGCGCCGACTGCAGCATCGAAACATCCTATCATCGGATTATACGGGCTGCTCGATAGCTCCGAGGTGGACGCTGCGTGACCGGATCGAGGGCTACTTCGTGGCCCTCGTCGTGACGATCTACCTGAAGCTGACCTGACGGTCCCACGCAATCCGCGACAGACGATGCGGCCAGCGGGGCCGCCAGAGGGAGTATTCATGAACGCAACAACGAAGGTCTTGCTGCTGGTAGCCGGCGTCGTGGTGCTAGGAGCGGCGGCCTGGGGCGGCGATCGGCTCGTGCTCGGAGACGGCGTCAACGTCGAGACGAATGACGCCTACGTGTCGGCCTATTCCTCCGTCGTCGCTCCCAAGGTTGGCGGACGCGTCGATGCCGTGATGGCGCAGGACAACGAGCGCGTCCGCAAGGGGGAGGTGCTGGCCCATATAGAGGATGACGACTATCGCGCAGGCCTTAAGGTGGCGCAGGGCAACGTTGCCGCCGCGCGGGCGGACGTTGTGAACCTGCAGGCCGAATTTTCGCGGCAGGATGCGCTGATCTTCGCCGCGCGCGCGGCGGTGCAGTCCGACGACGCCGCACTTACTTTCGCCCAGCAGGACGAGGCGCGCTACCGCACGCTGGCCGCAGGGGGCGCCGGCTCGACCGAGCAGCGCCAGCACACGGCCGCACAGACCCGCC
>NZ_BAPV01000036.1 GCF_025995175.1 Asaia krungthepensis NRIC 0535 | reverse complement strand
AGATCGAGCGCGCCAAAGGGAATTTGACCCGCGCCGAGGGCGAGCAGCAGCGGGCGGCGCTGGACCTGTCTTATTGTACCATCCCGGCCCCGGTGGATGGCGTGGTCGGCGCGCGCGGCGTGCGCGTGGGCAATTACGTCAATCCTGGCAGCGCGCTGATGGCTGTCACCCCGGTCCAGGACGCCTTTGTGGTCGCTCATTTCCAGGAGACGCAACTCACGCATGTCGTGCCGGGGCAGAAAGCGACGGTCTGGGTCGATACATTCCCAGGTCAGCCTCTCCATGCCCATGTCGACAGCATCCCGCCGGCGACCGGCGTGGCCTTCGCGCCTATCCAGCCAGACAACGCCACCGGCAACTTCACAAAGGTGGTCCAGCGCCTCCCGGTGCGCATCGTCCTCGATCCCGGCCAGGCTCTGGCGGCGCGG
>NZ_BAPV01000035.1 GCF_025995175.1 Asaia krungthepensis NRIC 0535 | reverse complement strand
GGGATGTCGGTCGAAGTCCGGATCGACACGGCATCGCATCCCGAGGGCGTAAGGGCGAACGATCCCCGCTATTTGTGGCGGTGAGGAACGGATCATGACCATAGGCTTCAGCCAACGCACGCTCTCCCTGGCGAGCATGCTCCTAATCGGCGCCTGCACGGTTGGGCCCGACTATAACAAGCCCGATATCGCAAGCGGGCCGCACTGGCATCGCAGCATGACCGATGCTGAAAGCCGACCGGAGGAAAGTCCCGCCGATCCGCAATGGTGGACGATCTATCGCGATCCGGTGCTGACCGCACTGGAACAACAGGTCGCGTCCGCCAACCTGGATCTGCGGGCAAGCGCCTATCGCCTTGCAGAAAGTATCGCAGAGCGGCGGATCGCAAGTGCGGCACAGTTCCCGCATATGGAGGGGAATGCCTCCTACGCCCGCGAGCGGGCTAGTACCAACGGTATCCTCGGCTTGCTCGGCACGCTGGAACGCGCGGGCGCGGGTGATGTCGCCAGCGGCGCGCAGGGCTT
>NZ_BAPV01000034.1 GCF_025995175.1 Asaia krungthepensis NRIC 0535 | reverse complement strand
GTCCCGTGGCCATGCCGGGCACAGTCGGCAATCCTTCCTTCAACTTACCCCAATACGGCATGAGTGCGTCCTGGGAAGTCGATCTCTGGGGTCATGTCCGGCGCCAGGTCGAGGCCGCAACTGCGGCTGTCCAGGCGACGCAGGACATGCAGCGCGACGTGTTGGTCTCGCTTATGGCCGAGACCGCGCAGGACTATCTCGATCTGCGCGGCGTGCAGGCGCAGATCGCAATCGTCGAGCGCAATATCGACACCGCGCGCCATAGTGTCGATTTGACGACGATGCGCTTCACGCAAGGCGCCTCCACGCAACTCGACGTGGCGGATTCCCGTGGTCAGCTCAGCGGATTCCAGTCGCGCCTGCCGATCTTGCGCGCACAGGAAGTGCATCTGATCAACGCGCTGAGTTTTCTGGTAGCACGTGAGCCGGGAGCGCTCCGAACACAGCTCGGCACGCCGGCACCGATACCGCCGGTACCCGATACGGTGCCCGTCGGTCTGCCGTCACGACTGGCGGAGCGTCGGCCCGACATTCGCATGGCAGAAGAACAGTTGCATGTTGCCACCGCCAGCATTGGCGTGGCTGTAGCGGATTTCTTTCCGCGCATCACCCTCTCCGGCAGTCTGGACGTGCAGGCGCTGCAGTTCAGCGGGCTCGGCTCCTGGGCCTCGCGGCAATATGGTTTCGGCCCGACCATGACGCTGCCGCTGTTCGAAGGCGGCCGCCTGACGGGGCAGTTGCGCCTGCGCCGTGCGCAGCAGAGGGAAGCGGCGATAACCCTTCAGCGCACCATCCTCAAGGCATGGCAGGAAATCGACGATGCCATGGCTGACTTCTCGGCCGCCCAGCAGCAGCGTGACCGCCTGAGGGAGACCGTGGCCCAGAACGAGATGGCCGTGCGCCTCGCCCAGTTGCAATATGTGCATGGGGCGTCAGACTTTCTGAATGTGCTGACACTACAGAACGCGCTTCTGACAAGCCAGAGTCAGCTTGTGCAATCGACAACGACGGTTTCGGTTTCTGTGGCACGTCTCTACCGCGCACTCGGTGGAGGCTGGGAACCACAATATCCTGTCGCTACGACGCAGCAGGCGGTTCTAAAATCAGCCAGCGATAAAAGGCGGGAGGGATGATCACGGTACGACACCCTGACGAGCTGGCTCATATGGTCAAACAAGATATCACAGTTGGCGATCATTTTTCGTTTGGGAACTGTAGCGACCATGCATTCAGGCACTGGGGGCGAATAGGCGTGACTGAACCGATCAAACTGAGGACCGACGTGGCCCTTAGGCTGGGACGCGAAACTGCTGTCGACATTGGAACTTTTGTACTTGATGATACGGTTATAACGACGACAAATGGGGCGGACAGCGCCTGTCTGAGGTCCGGCGACTGCCTGGTCCTTAGCGCTGGTGCAGACATAATGTTGGGGACGTGGGCAGCCAAAGGTGACCCGGCTGTGTTGTTTTCGCTCAAGCTGATGTCCGAAGAGGAAGGCTGCATGTCTGATGTCGGCTTGCGCCACGTCAAAAGTCGCTCTTGGCAACACATTGCTCTGCGCGCCAGTCGCTTTTTGGTTGATGATCCAGAGGAAACAAAGGCGGGACAACGAGGTGACTCACTGGCCCTAACGATAAGGCCCCCTGTCTTGCCCCTCGCTGCCCGCGAACTGACAAGCACTATCCCGACCTATACGTATCGGTACACCTGCGCGTTCGGTATAACAGATCGGGCGCAGATACTTGGGCACGAAGCGGACCTGGGGAGCAGTAAAGCAATCACAGGATACACAACATGGGTCACTTACGCATTCGAAGCATCCGCCGTTATCATTTGTGATCACGACAGACGGGCGAGGATTCAGATATGAAATTATGCCGTTACGGAGAGCCGGGAAAGGAATTACCGGGCCTGGTGGATCAAGCTGGCCTATTGCGAAGCTTGACCGGTGTAATCGAGGACGTCTCGCCGTCCGTATTAGCCCCTGGGCGGCTAGCCGAATTGGCTGCTATCAATCCATCAAGTCTACCCTTGGTTAAGTCTAATCCCCGCCTGGGTATTCCAGTTTCAGGAGTCGGAAAATATATCTGCATTGGACTTAACTACCGCGATCACGCGGCAGAGGCGGGTCTTCCTTTTCCTGCAGAACCTATCATATTTCTCAAAGCGATTACTGCTTTGTCGGGACCCAATGACCCAATCATAATGCCCCAAGGCGCTACAAAACTCGATTGGGAAGCCGAACTCGCCATCATAGTCGGTACGCGCGCACGGAATGTGACAGAGGAAGAGGCACTTGGCTATGTCGCGGGCTACTGCATCGCCAATGACATTTCCGAGCGTGCTTTCCAAATGCAATCCAGCCAATGGGACAAAGGAAAGGGCTGCGATACATTTGGGCCGCTCGGCCCGTGGCTTGTCACGAAAGAGGATGTACCTAGACCTCAGGAGCTGGATATCTGGCTGGACGTAAACGGGTGTCGCATGCAGACAGGTAATACTCGCGCGATGATTTTCTCTGTGGCGCAGATAGTCGCCTATGTCAGTCGCTATATGACTCTAATGCCGGGCGATATTATCGCCTCCGGTACCCCAGCCGGAGTGGGTATGGGGATGAAACCCGAGCCAATTTATCTAGGGCCTGGAGATATTGTTGAACTTGGCATTGGGGGACTAGGTCAGCAGAAGCAATACGTTATGCGGTGAACAGCTGAGCTGCTCAAATTAACCGTGTCTGACAGGTTATTCGGGAAATGCAGCGCCTATCTCGAGGGTAAGAAAAACGCACGCAGGGTGCATCAGCAATATCCGATTCTAGGATTGAACAATGTTGACGCTTTCTACGATGGATGACGTGTGGGCGTGGCATATGATTTCCGCAGTCATATATTGATGAGATAAATCATACCCCCATTCCGAAAGTCAGATAAGGTCAGTCCCCCTCTCTGGTCGCACGAGCGTCATAGCTCAATTACCTCCCACCCTGCCACTCCTTCGGCAGACGGGAGGAGAGAATGGCATGTAAAGTGCGCATTATCCTCGGATCCCCCGAGCGGACCCCTCGTGTTGTATGATGCTATTTCTTGTGCGGGCTGTTACGCTACCGCAGCCCCCATACCTCGCCATTCTATCAGCGGAAACTTGCCATGAAGCTGCGCACAAGAGGTGACGGAATTTCACGACGTGTCACCAGAGAAGCCACGCATACCGCTTCATCACCATGGACTTCGACATAGGAAACACCGCGTATGTTGGTTGAGGTGAGCAGATTTGGAATGAGGCCGCATCCTGCCCCGGCAGCGACCATCGGGGCCAGAGACAGCAGGTCGATATCGTAATTGGGGTTGATGTTTCGTGTGCTCTCGGGCGGAAACAGATTAACCATCATGTCATTGAAATATTTATTGCGCGACTTTGATGGTATTAAAACATACTCTCCATCTATATCATGAATATTTCGGTAATGTTTCTTTCTGGTCGAATAGGAATCGAGGGTTACTGCATATAGTCGTTCTCTGAATATGATCTTGTTTATAAGATTGTCATCGTCAGTCTCACCCCAGATCACAGCGATGTCGATAGTCCCCTCTTTGAGCATCATGATGACATTCTCATTGCAGTCATGCTTGAGGTCGACAATCACTCTAGGGTCGAAAGACCTTATCGCCATCACCGATTTGATGAAACGGTCCAAGCTGTGTAGGCCGTCTGAAATCCCTATATTTATTCTATATTTATGTTCTCGTCTTGATTTTTCAATAATATTTTCCATTACGTCGAATTCGGCTATAATCCGGCTCGCCTGCCGACTTAATACCGAGCCAAATTCAGTAAGACTCATCCCGGTGCGTGATCGAGTAAAAAGGTCGAACCCGACTTCCCTTTCTAGAGAGGCAATCTGTCTGCTTAAGGGCGGTTGCTCGATGTGCAGATGCCGCGCAGCACGGGTCAGGCTCCCGAGCTGCGCCACAGTCACGAACGATCGGAGTCGCCTTAGATCTATACCCATCCGGTATGCCTATAATAACAAATTAATATGATGATATGATGTCACATACTTACTGCCAATATCATTGGGTAGGAATCACGACATGCATACTGCCCTGAACGCTTTGTGCAGGAGGCGGCCACATGGGCATTGTCACTGTAGTTGGTTCATCGATTCTGACCGTCCAGGTCACTATCGACGGTGCCCGGATGGAAAGTCTGGCATCCGCTTACGCGCAGCAGATCTCCGATGCCGCGAGCGCCTGGTCGTTTGGATCGATCGATCTCGGCAGGGGTTCGAACATGGTATCGAACCTCACCACGGGCACGACGCAAGGAGCGCCATCCGTAATTCGTACCAGGATGTCGATGCAAGAGCCGGTATGCGACGAAGGCGGCGAGGCAAAAGACAGAGAAGACGGTTGGGACGCGGGTTCGATCTGACGCTTGATCGCCGCCGATCAAAAACGACTGCTTTCGTCGTCCCGACGTTGATCAGGTGGGAGACGGTTGGTAGGCGCGGAAGCGGCGACCTCTAAGAAACCAGAATCTCGATGAGCGGATGTTTAACTTAATCAGGTAAAAGCGTAGCATTGCGATCAGCAGGGACACAACAACACTGATCGTCTTCTGCTCCCATGATTATGCTGGCATAAAATGAAGGGCTGGATTGGGCCCTTTAGCTATACAATCTGCCCCCTCTCAAATGACCAAGCCCCAGCGCAGACACAATGCTGCATACAGAACTGCGTATGAATTCACATAAGATTGGCTTATTGGTAGCAGCCAAACCCGCCACAACAATGCTATAGTTGGAAAATGGACGTCACAGCGTACGACTGAGGGTATGACGAACTCCACGCCACGCTTGGTAAGTTTGCCCAGTTCGCCCTTCCTGCTTTAATATATGTGTATGCGGATTCTTCCAAAGGTAGGACGATTCTCTTTACGATTTAAAATGAAGCAGCTAACACCTTTGAATGAAGAAAAATTTGTCTCTTGCGGCGTGCGCAACATTTTCATGTCTTTTCTCGACAGCGATAAATCCAATTGAGGGTTTCGGTTGTGAATCTGATTTTCTAGAGTTTTTAGCGCAGGTCTTTTGGGCAGCGTGGATATTTCAGACGAGCTACCTGTTACTGCAACGAATCTTACACACGCCCTTTTGTTGAGTATCGTGTCAAAATAACGACAGGCGTATATCCAACAACCCCTACGGAAAACTAAGTAAACCTTGACCCAATTACGTTAATATCAGGCTCTAAATCCGCAGAAATAAGCGAGAATACAATGGTGTAGTGATATAAATTATGCTATTTGCGTTAGAGAGCTAATTCTTATACTGAGTTGTATACCAAATTATATTTATACTTATAAATATATATAATAGATTTTTATATTATATCGTACCCCGCTCTGTGAAGTGAGAAAGATACACAGGCGGCTACTATTGCTCCAAAGTCTGTTTAGAGTTCTTAGGAGAAGTGTGTCTATGGGCGAGTTTGGCGTCTATGGCGACGGAGGTCAGAACACATGAGGGTTCGGCGCAGCACTCATGGTCTCTCCCGAGGCTCGCTCGACGACCTGTCGGCAGGTAGAACTCGGCAGCCACAAAACTGACCACCCAGCTATCTCGACGGAAATATGCTGCTCGCCGCCCAAATTTTGCCCCGACGTATCCCTGATTATCGCATGCAAAGCCTTCATTCCCCACTTTCTGCCGATCAAGTGTCAACTCGACGTCGAGGCTGATGCGAAACAGGAACCGGCGCGCCAATCCCAAAATTACGCAGAGTCCGTGCGCTTGTGTATGAAATGGACTGGGAGCATCCGTCTGCCCCGACGAACCAAATAACGTACCGCGTTGCTCACCTCGCGTGGCCGGCCCATACACCCCGGTTCAGGCATCAAAGACGCGTTCCGCGCCTATTCCTCGTTCGTGGTGTTAGACAGATAGCGCTTTCTCTTCCGAGCAATCCTAGTCGTTCAAGAACTCTGCTCTGGGATCAGAACCCCGTGCTTGATGCGCACTCTGCTGACTTTTCCAAACAGACCTCAGGAGAATGAGAAGTGTTGCAAGTTTTAAAGTTGGTTGATCACGACACGCCCAAACTCTCCTAAAGTGGTGAAAAACTCATTTAGAGCCAATATAAATATAAGTATTCCAACAATTGTTTTCTGCTCCTCTAGGAAAACATATATTTTGCTTGGTGTTTCTGTATATATATTGCCATTTTTGTGACGTATCGATTGGACAACACACATAACAAAGAAAGTTATCGAGACCATAGCCAAAGATATCCGGTGTATATAATGCACCTTACTACCCTCAATTAGAATATCTATCGCTTTGATAGATAGACAACCCATACCAAATGATACAACCAATATTACACAATATCCCGTCCAATGATACTTTGCGGTTATTCCGCGAAATCCTCTCTGTGATATCTCGACGACCTCATAGTAACTGACAACCGCTGCGAGAATTAGGAATATTACATGTATAGATATATGGCACACAAGAATATTACCTATGTAGTGATATAAACCACTATAATGTATCATCAAAATTATATTATCAAGTCAGACTTACCCACATTTTATCATTCAGCATTGTTTATAATCAAAATATGTCGTGGATCATAGATCCTCGGTACGGTTTCAGAAGGATTTTGAATGCAAAGATAGTCTGACTGCCGCGCGAGAATTAGCATCGGTTTTGTAGTCTGATTTGAGAAGAAGATCGATCAGCTCGAAATGCTTTCTCCGCTCGGGAATCGAATGAGAATTTCGGCGAAAAGGCGGTGCAGGCACTGGATCGATGCGGGCCGAACTTCTTCTGGGGCGCCCGCGAACAAGGTCGTATTTCGGACCAATCAACGCCATTTCACGCCCATCCTTTATACTTCCGATAAGATCAATATGAAAATGGAAGTAGGTTGCCGCATAGGGCTAGGGAGCGGAATGTCGGCTTTCGGGAAAATCATGGCTATTCAGACGTCGAAAGCACTTTCGCTCGCGAAATCTAGCAGACCCCTGGGATCTACTTTGTAGACACCAGGAAGGGCGATTCATGCACGGAACCGTACGCAAGTGGGGCAATAGCGCCGCCATACGTTTGCCGTCGAGCATTCTCGAAGCCGTCCGACTGAAGATCGACCAACCTGTCGATGTCCGGGAGGAAGACGGGCTGATTATCATTCAACCTCTCCGTCGGGAGAGCCTTTCTCTGGAGAGCCTAACGGCGGGGATTACGAATGAGAACCGCCACGATGAGATGGACTTCGGGTCTTCAGCTGGCGGCGAAATCTAGTGATACCGGAATGGGTGCCGGACTGCGGTGACATCGTATGGCTTGAATTCGACCCTCAGGCGGGTCGTGAGCAGGTCGGGCACCAGCCTGCCGTCGTACTGTCGCCTGCTTCCTACAACTCAAAGTCAGGCATGATCGTCTGCTGTCCCACAACTACGCGCATCAAAGGCTACCCGTTCTAGGTTCAACTTCCGGGGCAGCCTGCGAGCGTTGTATTGTCTGATCAGGTTAGAAGCCTCGACTGGAAAGCCCGCCGCGCCAAGATGGAGGGAAAAGTTACGAGGATCGAGCTTGAAGCGGTCCGTGAGCGGGTACGCCTCCTGATCGACTAGTTGGGGGGGTAAACGGAATGTCGGTTATCGGGAAGGCCTGACCGGAAACTGCCATTCGCAGCGTTCAAGTTCATGACGGCTTCCGACCAATGCCAGACCCAGGGCAAGATCGAGCGCTGGCACCAGACCTTGAAAAACCGCATCCTGCTGGAAAATTACTTCCTACCCGGGGATCTGGAACGCCAGATCGAGGCATCCATCCAGCATTATAACCACCAGCGCTACCACGAGAGCCTCAACAACGTGAAGCCCGCTGACGCCTTGGTTCGGTCGGGCTTCAGCCATCATCAAACAGCGCGAAACGATCGAACGGAACACATCGCTCATCGAGGCTTACAAAACTGCGCAATCGCCGCTTAAACGTAGCCTCCAGACGAGGCTCGCTCTTCGCTATCTCATGCCAAGAAATATGCCAAAGGTCCTAACGACGGACACCCTCCTCACCTCTTCTTTCCGCTGAGCTTCCTTGAAACCGCCCCGGTCACCCCCATGCCTATGATGCCGGGACCGGCTCCGTTGACCGCCACCGCTACAGTTTTGGTCAGCGTCCTAGTGTAGTCCCTGACATAGATGCTTTTGAACCCCGTCGAAGAGAAAGCTGGCGCGCGCATGTGGCTGGACACATTTTGCTTCACGCTGACACGTTTCGTGCCGACCGTTGTTCTGGACGAGGAGCGGGCAGACGCCACCAGCGAGACGAGAAGAATCGTGACGAGTGGTATCGATAGAAACGTCAGGCTCAACAAAAGGAGCGCTTCCTGCACGCCGGAAGCGCGGAGGCCGACCCGGACGCAGGTGATGAGCGCCAGGACCGAAAAGGCCGACACCAAGCACTCTAGGTCGTGGGGCCCGGCTATAATCTCGCCCGTTCCAATCATGTGGATGTGAGACAGCGTAAAGAACATGCCGAAACTCAGGATGATTTCGACAAGCATGTTTTTCACGGTATTAAAAAGGGCCAAAAATCCGAGAGCTAGGAAAGCAATGGTCAGTATGACATCGAGAACCGGTATCACCTCTACGATGGCGGATATTACCGCACCAAACAGAAATCCTTTCATGATGTCGTAAAGGATTCCTCCCCTTATTGCCGATACGACAAAATAGATTAGCGAGGACACGAAAACGCCCGCGACAACGAGAAGATAGCGGTCGGGGTTGACATAGACGTAACGCATCGCCCCAAGCAGGACGCCGAAAGCCAGTAGGGCCGTCATGCCGGCCCTTGCCGGGGATGGTTCTGCCGTCATTTCCAGCGTGTCTGACATGGGACGCCTTTGCTTTCCGTTTTGCTGTCCCTAGGAACCGGGATTTGAGAAATAAATGTCATCGGTCCGCCGTCTCAGGCGTCGCGACTTTGACGAATGAACTGGTAGGCCTCATTGATTTCCTTCGAGCGCTCTTCGGCCAGCACCCTGAAATCATCACCAAGGCTCGCCATTCTGTCGGGGTGATAATCCGAAATCTTGCGGCGATAGGCGGCCCTGATGTCAGCAGCAGATGCGTCCTCGCGAACATCTAGGACAACATACCATGGCCGACGTTCTCGCCTGGCCTTGCTGCGCACGGCGTCTTCGCGCTCTTGCCGTTCCCTGCTTTTCTGCTCCCTGCGGACCTGCTCGTCACGCTTCTTGCGAGCGGCTTCGTCGGCATTCGCCTTTCTCTGACGGCGGCTTTCCTCGGCTGCGTCCCATTCATGCCGTCGCGCTTCTTCCTGGCGGCGCGCATTCTCGGCGCGGGCGGCCTCATCGTGGGCCTGCTGGTTCGGGCCCGCCTGGCCCGTCCTGGCCTTCCTCTGGGTCGCCACGGAAGGCCTGAGCAGCCTCGTCACGAAACCAAGAATACGCGAGACAACCACATATCCGATGACGGCGCAGACGGCCAAGCCAGCAATGGACAGAATGTCAGTCCCAATCATGATGACATACCCATAAACTTGGTGCAGCCTCGCGTCACTGACCGTCCCCGGTCTTCTTGCTACTCCCGAAAATGGCTTTCTTAACACGCGTAAGCACCGCGGCGACCGCACCAACAATCGCCACGAAGGCAGCCTTGATGCCAAGCACGCCTGCAACTTTCGCAATGCCTGCCAGCAAGGCAGCGAAGAGACCCGTCTTCACCGCGACCGCCGCCGCGCCGCCGCCAATGAGCCCCATAAGCCCATATTTGGCCAGCTTGTCGCCGGACTGATATGCGCTGTAACGACTGCCAGTATCAAGAGACAGCCCCCCCATGACGGTGTTGAAATCCTGAATGTCGGATGCGAAGCTCTGTGGGGACGTCACGACGATAGCCCGGAAATAGCCGGTCCTGGTCAGGAAGCGGGTGTTGAGGTTGTCCGTGATATCGTTACCCGAACCGAACCGGTATGCCCACTCCAGACGCTTCGTGTATGTGTTGAACTCGGGTCGGAGTTCCCAGCCTTGCAACGGAAGGAGCGGTAGCCCCTTCTCCGCCCGAACCTTGTCTTCCGCCTCGCTATTTGTCCGCTCGTTTGCCAGAAGGGCGTCTGCGTCGATAGATTCGTCATCCTTGACGTGACCGACGTCGTTATATTCTAGGACCGTGAACCAGCTCTTGCTGTCCGCGAGGGGCTTCAGGATATAAATCTGGCCATCAGGTCGGGGATTGCCCTCCAGCGCAATGAAATCATTGGCGTCCGGCGATGTAAGTGCGGCGTATCCGGCGGGAATGGGGAGGCTGGCCATGTCGGCCAGCCGCAGCTGGCTCGGCCCCGTAAGCCAGTGCTTGGCCGCTATTTTTGCCGCCGAGCTGTCCGGCGCGGGTGACTGGTCGGATGACGGCGTTGAGTCCTGGGCCTGCGCCGGTGCTGAAAACAAGGCGCCGACCAGAACCACGGCAGTCAGGAATAAGTGACGTAAATAAAGCCGTCGAGCAATCAAAAAACCCACCACCCTGCAAGCCATCCCATTATTCCGAGAACTGTTTGTTACAATGTCACGTCCCTATCACGTCGACTTCGTAATGACCAGCAAGTGCCTCTCTCGTTTCCCCTTCAAATGGAGATGTCTCCCTCGGACACCGAGGACCACCACGTCCCGTCTTTCGACAGCGCGATGTCGACGACAAGCCACGGATTTAAGGCCGGATTTTCCGGACCACCACGCCTCAGGTATCCCACAGGGTTACAAGTTACGAGCGTGCCGGAGGCATCGCGATACTGATGCCCGACATGCATATGTCCGCAGGAGCGCGGCACCCATGGCCAGGAGGTCGTCGCGGTTCGAGGCGAAGCCGGCATTGACTGGGCCGTCGCTGTATCGGGCGGCAATGCCGCGCAGGGATGCCAGGTGGTGTCTCACGACAATCGTCGGATCGGCATGCGGCGCACCGAGTTCGCGGGCGAGAAACGCACGGCTGTCCTCATGGCGGCGCGCGGCCTCGGACGCAGTAAACCCGCCAGGCCCGTCGGTGACCCCGTCGGCACCCCGGATAAACCTGCTGTCGTTAAGTGCGCGCTCGACGAGGCGTCCATGGAATTCCGGACGTCCGTACAGCCTGCAATCCGTCCAGAGCGTCGAACC
>NZ_BAPV01000033.1 GCF_025995175.1 Asaia krungthepensis NRIC 0535 | reverse complement strand
GCACCCGAACCGGCGTCCCGCGCACATCGACAACGGCAGTCTCGTCCTCGAGCACGGTGACGGGGCGGCCCGTGCGCCTGGACTGGCGGCCAAGGTTAGGATGGATATCGCGTAACGTTCACCGTTTGAAGTTTTCCAGTTCGCGTAGAAGAAATGCAAGGCGAGCTGTGGACACGTCCGCTTTGCGAAACGGAAAATGATATGCCTCACGTCCGATATTGAGGCGAAAGCTGACATCCGAGATTGAAGGTGGCCGTACCGGCAGACAGACGGTCTGCGCCGCATCGAAACCGTGCCTCAGAAACAGGCTTTGTGGCTAATCTACTGCCGTTTCGCTTCCACTGGACCTACTTCCGATAATAAGAATTATCGGAAGTAGGGTAGGGGTAGGGGGTAAAATTCAGGAAAAGGCGTTGTTTGAACCTAATACCATATAAGAGTAAGATATATTCCTTGCCTTTACGAAGGTGAAGACGTATTATGCACTTCATTCTCAGAGGATAAGAGGCCATGGCGTCCATCAATCTGCGCATCGACGACACCCTGAAGAACGCTGCTTATCAGCGCCTCTCAGAGCTGGGGATCACGCCCTCGGATCTGATCCGCCAGACCTTCGAATACGTCGTCGAAACCGGAAAACTCCCGGTCCAGCGCGTCATCCTGTCGAATGACGATCGCGATCTCCTCGCTCTCGTACGTGCGCGCCTTGCCTCGCCCCAGGGTTCGATTGCAGTCAGTCTGGATGACCTGTGACACGCTACGCGCTCCATTTCGATCCACGCGCCAAACGCGAGTGGGACGCTCTGGATGGCAGTATCAAGGCCCAGTTCAAGAAGGTTCTGGCGCGACGTCTTGAAGAGCCGCATGTCCTCTCAGCCCGTCTCACAGCGGACCTTCGAGACTGCTACAAGATCAAGCTACGCGATGCCGGATATCGGCTCGTCTACAGGGTCGATGACGGCAAAATTCTGATCCTGGTCATCGCTATAGGTCGACGCGACGGAGAGGCGATCTATCGGGACGCTGCGAGGCGCTCTTGAGCGATCGGCAGAGCCCGTCCCTCTCTCCCAACGACAGGCTTTACGCCGCACTCACCCGGGTCGCTGTCTCCATGGGGCGACTGGACCAGCGTCTCCATAATCATCCTTTGCTCCCAGCCATCCTGTTCCGTGAGCGGCTTGAGGCGGCGCGTATCTGCGCTGGTGTGGATGGTTATGTCATAGATCCGTGGCATCTCGCCGCCGAACTAGAAGGCTTGCGCCCAAAGCTACAGGGCGAAGGCGCTGCTGATCGCGGGACAAACGTTGACAATGCGAAAGTCGCATTCGAGCAGTATCAATGGCTTGCACGGCCGACGTCAACTCAGACAGAGTGTATCCAGCAGGCCATTGAGCTTCTGCGCTTCGAGGCAGCAACCGTGGGACCGATTCTCGGGGCTACTCGGGCTTTTCGACGCTGGATCGATAACGGAAACAGCCGCTCGCCCATGCGCGGCGCTCTTGTCTTTTTCTGGCAGGAAACACTGCTCTTGCGCGTTAGGCTCCCCCTTACAGGGGCCCGAGCCTTCGCATCCGGTACATCCTGGGAGCGCCCGCTATGGATCCCCTGTTTTCTAAATGCACTGGCCGATGAGGCGGAAGGCATTCATGCTCGTGTCATCGGGCTCGAGTGTCAGTGGCATCATGCGAGAGCTCATAGCGGAGCCCGCCGTAGCAATTCGCGGGCAGACACAGCGATCGATCTGATTGCAGCCTTTCCCCTGCTGTCTGCGACACGGCTCGCTGGCCTACTCGGTGTTTCCGTCAAATCCGCTTATCTCCTGCTTGAACGTTTCCTTGCAGAAGGTCTCATTACCGAAGTCACTCACCGCATGGCGCGAAGACTTTTCGCCCTCAAGGGGTTTGAACCCTTGCGTGTAGCGGTTCGTCCGCCCAAACGTCCAGTAGCTGGCCGGAAACAAGGACGGCCGCGGCGTGATGACAGGTGTTTCCCTGAGGATTTCACGGAGGGAGAAGATAAGGCTGAGTATGCTCAGCAGACAGCCAAACTAATCGGCCCCCTTCCGATCGATTATGGCCCCCTCGAAGAGGCTCTAGCTCTGGCGGATGCCGCAATTGGGCGCATGCAGGCCTTCTCGCGGTGATGTCAGGTTGAATGGGTAAGAGCCTGTTTGGAAAGTTGGAGCAGATGTGATTCAAGCTCTGGATGTGGACACCAGAGGAGAGGGGCAGAATGGCCGGGATTGCATGCAAGACAAAGCGCTATCCGTTGGACATGACGGACGAGGAATGGGAGCGGATCGCGCCGCTGATGCCCGAACCGGGGCGCATGGGCCGTCCGTGCGAGATCGAATTTCGCGAGGTGATCAACGCGGTGCGCTACTTGGTCAGCTCGGGCTCCGCCTACCTCACGTCAGTTAACATGACATCACCGCTTCATCACCATTAAAGGTTCTTCGAACCCTCCACCTCATCGCGCTTGCTTTGAGCGGATCGCCGATCGGGCTCGCGCTGTTTGCGTATCCGTTCATAATAGGCTGACGGGGCAATCTGCAGCATTCTGCAGATCGGCTCGACCCCGTATGCCGCGCGGTGCTCGTGGA
Source organism: Asaia krungthepensis NRIC 0535 (assembly GCF_025995175.1). Classification (GTDB taxonomy): domain Bacteria; phylum Pseudomonadota; class Alphaproteobacteria; order Acetobacterales; family Acetobacteraceae; genus Asaia; species Asaia krungthepensis. The sequence continues at coordinate 3,655 of NZ_BAPV01000033.1, read as the reverse complement.
CGAACGCGGTCATTTCCGAAAGGGGCGGTCGAGCTGCGCCTGGGCGAAATAGGCGGACGCTTTCCGCAGGATCTCATTCGCCTGGCGCAACTCGCGCACTTCACGCTCCAGCGCCTTGAGCCGACCGGCAGTCTCGGCCGGAACCCCAGCCCGCTTGCCGGTTTCGACTTCGGCCTTCTTGACCTACTCGTTCAGCGTATGCGCCGAGCAGCCGATCTTGCCGGCAATCGACACCATCGCCGTCCAGCGCGACGGGTGCTCGCCCTCATGCTCCAGAACCAGCCGTACCGCGCGGGCACGAACCTCAGGCGAAAACTTCTTCACAGGATTGCTCATCAGACCTTCTTCTCATGAGAAAAGGTCTCCGCCAATCCCGGAGCGGTTCATTCCCAGATTGTAGATTTCGAGGCGTTCAGTCCTGACCTGGAGAAGGCTCTGGCCTATCCAGACAGATGCAAAGGCGGACGTCCGCCGTTCGATCCGGTACTAATGTTCAAGATCCTGGTTATCAAGACATTGAACAATCATCTCCGATGAACGGACGGAGTATTTGATCAATGAGCGTCTCTCCTTCATGAGTTTCCTTGGTTTGGGACTATTGGACCGGGTGCCTGATGCTAAAACGGTCTGGCTGTTTCGTGAACGCCTGATCCAAGCGGAGGCTATTGAAAGACTGTTTGAGCGCTTTGACGCAATCCTGCGCAACGTCGGGTATTTGGCAATGTCCGGCCAGATCCTGGATGCAACGCCGGGGGCTGCTCCCAAGCAGCGCAATACGAACGCTGAGAAAGCCCTCTTTGGGAAGGATAGATCCTCCACCGCTGTTGGCAACAAAAACTGACGGGCTGATGCCGAGTGGTTATCCCGTGATGCTACCGATGCCGTCATCCTCGATCCTCCTATAAAAGAGCGAGTATGAAACGGCGCGCGGCGGCTCATCAATAAAAACCCACAAGAAATACATTTTAATAGAATATTATTTTACTCTTAATAGAGAATTCTATGTATACTCGCTATTTTTAGGCCTATAGACCGATTAGTTTTACACCATCTCCCAGAGAGTAACCATACCCGCGCACCGAATCGATGACTGTTCTTTTCGTGACACTCTCTAGCTTTATGCGTAGCCTACTTATCAGAACATTTAATGCGCGATAAGTCGCATCATTTCCCGTGATGTTCTGGGACAACAACTCGTCTCGACTTAAGCATTCGCTGCTGCGTTCGGCTAGTAGACCTAGTAAAGTGGTCTCGGAAGCTGTTAATCTAACATGAGACCCGTCATCCGTGCGGATGATTCTTTTTTTATAATCGATAGACAAAACCGCTCTCGTATCATTAGCAAGATCGTAGACGCGTGACTTATCCATAATGCTGAATATGTTCATACACTTAGCTAGTAAGAGGTCTGAACGAATGCTACTGCTCACGCAATCCAGGGCTCCTGCAAGAATATACTTTAAAGATATACTCATTGAAGTGTGACGAGAGATCACTATTTTTGGCCATTTGTCCCTACTTAGAAAATCTAGTATCATATCATTATTTTTGCAGGTGTCGACATTTATTATTGATATAAATTTCGTTTCATTAGAATAATACTCTCCGAAAATCGGCATAAAGCTATTTTGTATGATGGATATTGGTGTCCCATTTGCCTCCATACACAATGAATTAACAAGACGCCGGCTTACTTCATAGGTATTTATAATTTTTGCCATTATTTCTCTCGTTTGAGTGGAAAGTATCTTTCTATTTTAAAGACCGCGTCCAGGAACGTTAGAAGATTCAGTTTTTACCGACGCTCATCGTACAAACAACAGCTGCATATCAGAAAACGTCTCTCATGCCTCTTTGTCAAAGGGATATCAAGTGTGCGATTATATCAGTAATATCAGAGATCCCTTTAATCAAGGCAGCTAAATGGCCCCAATTTTGGACGGGGACTCAAGCTATAGACCGGCCCGAGGAAGAATGGATTTATTGGCGAGGTTGCGCGCAAGAGATATTTGGTGACGTGCTCCCGGGGAATGTGACCATTTTGAAGTAGTGTCTGATCAAGAAAGATACGGACGAATGAAGCGTAGTCGATTTTCGGAAGAGCAGATGGAGGGTTCGAAGAACCGTGACTTGAAGACCTTTCCTCCTGATTTTGGGGGCGCCAGGCTGGTATTGAAGGTTCTGGATGATGATTTTCGCTCTACGTTTTGAGCAGAGAGAGGATTTCATGCTCTGGATTGCTACGCCGCGGCGTTAATCCGCTGCAGGAGGAGAAAGCGACGCATATTGTAGACGATATTTGCCAGTCCGATCCTCATGGTGGCTCGCGTTATGCCTACGGTTCGGACGAACAGTCCTGTCTGCGATTTCTGATCAGCAAAAACATGTTCAACGCGCGATCAGATGACTGACTTTCCAGCATTCGACTTCTGAATATGTCGTGGCATGGGCTTGAGATGAGGCTTTTTCCTGTGGACCTTCGAGACAAAGCCATGCTTTTCCATAAAGTCCTCATTGGCTTTGGAGCGATACGCCGTGTCTGCCCAGACGCTTGAGGCTGTATTGGTTTCATCCAGCAGCCCATCCCGCAATCGGGCGCCATCACTGGGGGCGGCATCTGTCGCTTTCCATTTCCGGATGAACCGGAACTTCCGGTCGATGGAAATGTGGGATTTATAGCCGAAGAACGGGATGGCCAGATCTGTTGATGGGATCGTCCCGTCGTCCTGCCGCTTCGCCTTGGTAAACTTCAACGTCTAGCGCGCATGACGGTCCTTGTGCGACAGCTTTGAGGGCTTGTCCTGCCAGTCCTGTGGGATATGTCCTGCCCGAAGATCCGCTTTCTCAGCATTGCTATTGAGCTGTTTTGGAGCCGCCACCAGCGTTGCGTCCAGAATCTGACCTGACATCGGCAGATAACCCGCATTTCGCAGAGTAGCATCAAAGCGATCAAATAGCCTTTCAATCGCACCCGCCTGCGTCAGACGCTCCCGGAACAGCCAGACCGTTTTGGCATCCGGCACGCGGTCCGACAGTCCCAGACCAAGGAAACGCATGAACGACAGGCGGTCGTTGATCAGATATTCTGTCCGCTCATCAGACAAATTGTTGAGCGTCTGGATCACCAGGATCTTGAACATCAAGACCGGATCAAATGGCGGTCGTCCGCCTTTGCTTCCGTCGGAATACGCCAGAGCCTGCCCCAGTTCCGGGCGGAACACTACAAAATCCACAGTCCGGGAAAACGCTTCGAGCTGATCACCAAGCCCACTCAACCGGGCAAGCCGCTCTTCAATATCAAAGAAACCAGGCGGCTTCATCCCATCCTCCCATCATCACACCAAGGATAGAATCACAGCCAACTGTTCAGAGACAGGGGGTTCTTCGAACCCTCCAGCTGCAGATAAAAATGGGGGCCCAAGCCGCCTGATCGGGTGGACCAAAGGCGGCATGAACACGAAGCTGCACGCGGTGACAGACAGGAATGGCCGCCCGATCAGGTTCTTCATGACGGTAGGCCAGATCAGCGATTACACCGGGGCGGCTGCCCTGCTGGATGATCTGCCCGCTGCAGAGTGGCTCCTAGCTGATCGCGGTTATGATGCCGACTGGTTCAGGAACGGGTTGGAGGAAAAAGGGATCAGACCCTGCATTT
>NZ_BAPV01000032.1 GCF_025995175.1 Asaia krungthepensis NRIC 0535 | reverse complement strand
ACACCAAGGATAGAATCACAGCCAACTGTTCAGAGACAGGGGGTTCTTCGAACCCTCCAGCTATACCCGATCCTCCCTCCCAGGACTGCATCAGAGCTGGCCGTTCGCGTCACTTCACAGATGCGTCAGAGGCAATAGCCGTTGGTATTATACAAAAAGCCGCAGACCCAAGGGGTTTTTCGAATCCTCCGGGTTCACGCAAAACTTGCACCATCAAACCCTGGGATCAAACGTCCAGCGTGCTTTGCTTATGACTTCGCAAAAAAACCCTCCGGGCGGTAAAGCCCGGAGGGTTTTTCGTGTCAGACATGCTGGACGATCAGAGAACGACCTTCACACCGAACTGGAAGGAACGGAGAACGACACCGTTCTGCGTCCATGACGGGTTGTAGAGATAGCCACCATAGGTGCCGAAGTCGTAAGGCGACTTGAAACCGAGGAGGTTATAGACGTTGGCATAAGCGCTCCAGCGGCGGTTGAACTGATAGTTCACCGTCAGGTCGACATCCCAGAAGCCCTTGACCTTGCACTGGCCCAGCGGAACGAAGCTGCTGGAGGTCAACGCATCGGCGCAGTTGCCTGCCGTGCCCGAACCCGTCTGGTCTTCGGCCGTCGTGCGATAGCCGCTGGTGTAGTAGACTGTCGGTGTGACAGCCAGCTTGCGCCATGACAGCGTATTGGACCAGTTGGCGCGCCAGCGGGGCGTTCCCGAGGCAGAAACTGCACCATAGGGCCCAAGCGTTCCGGCATAGCGATAGACCGACCCATCGGGGTTGGTCAGGTTCATACGACGCACGAAGGTCGCTGTACCCTTGCTGTACCAGTGGACTTCATGAAACACGCCGGGAAGCTGTGTGTTGGCTTCGAAGGACAGGTCAAAACCGTCAGTCACGAGCTTGTTCGTGTTGACATAGCCCAGGTTGATGATGCCGGGGCGCAGCTGACCGGTGGGGTTCTGCGGGTCGGCAATATCCGGCGTAACCGTCACGCCTGTCGGCAGGGCTTCGCCCGCGAGATAGGCGTTCGCCACGTTGGTGGTACCAACGGGGTTGGGCGCAATGTAGTGGTTTTTGCGGATATAATAGTAATCCGCCATCAGGGTCAGCCAGCGGGTCGGACGGAAGATCGGGCCACCCGAGAAATTGGTCGAGGTT
>NZ_BAPV01000031.1 GCF_025995175.1 Asaia krungthepensis NRIC 0535 | reverse complement strand
GGTTACCGGCCGTGTTCGAGCCGATATAATAATTCTGCGCGTAGTTGTTGGGCGTACCGTTGGCGTTCAGATGCTGGCTGACGAAGTTGGCATTATTGGGCGTGTAGGTGGTGTAACCCACATTCGACCCACCGGTTTCAGCAAAGCTCGGAACGCGGAAGCCCTTCTGGAACGTGCCACGCAGGGTCAGCTTTTCGGTCGGCTTGAACTGCACACCGAATTTTGGCGAGAAATGGCTGAAACCTTCAGAATAATGATCGTAACGGCCCGAAGCCTCAGCATCCAGCATCTTCACGATCGGCGCATCGGCCTGGAAGAAGGCCGATTCGACCCAGCGGCTGCCCTGGGCATTCACCGGATTGATATAGCTCGTGTACTGATTGGCCGGATTGGCTGTGTCAAGCGGATTGGCATTCGGGTCGTTCAGGGCTTCGTAACGGATGTTGCCGCCGATCGCGAGCTTGGCCATACCGCCCGGCAGGCGGAACAGACCCTTGCTCAGCGTTGCCTCACCCGAATATTCCTGCGTACGCGCATTGATGACATTGCGCGGTGCGATCGAGTTCAGCACCGATTGCGAATTCTGCGACGGATCCACGAAGTTGTAGCTGCCGCTGGTG
>NZ_BAPV01000030.1 GCF_025995175.1 Asaia krungthepensis NRIC 0535 | reverse complement strand
CCCGTGATGGTCTGGTTCAGCAGCGTGTTCATGCCAACGAAGTTGACGTCGTAATTCCAGTCTGAACCCCAGCGCGACGGGTGCCAGCCATTATAGCGCACCGAGCCACGGAAGTTCTGGCTCGTATCCATGGTCGTCGGGATCAGATCGCCAAAGCGATAATTGACCTGAGCCTGCTCACCCAATGCAGCATAAGGGTTGTTGGGGTTCAGCGAGCCATCGGCCAGATAGACGGGCAGATAGGTGTTTTGCGCCGTCGCCAGCTTCGCCTGGCTATAGGACGTGCCACCATAGGTCGAGTAGGGCGTGCCGGTGATGATCGAGCGCGCCTGCGACCATGTGAACATGGCTGTCAGCTGTGAACGCTCGGTCACATTGGCCGTGAAATGCGCCGTGGCGCTGACACGACGCAGATCGGGCGCTACCTGCGCGTATTTCTGCGTGTTCCACGAGCAGGCCTGGCTGGTCCCGGTACTACCACCGACCGAACCGGTCACGACACCGCCCAGACTACCGCAACCTGCCTGCTGGTTCAGCAATGACCATGGTGCCGTATTGGTGCCCGTCCCCGTCACGGGGCGCACGAGAGCCACCGTCGAAGGCGCGAAATTGGTGATCGACCCGCCAGAGACGATGTTGTCGTTACCATTGCCACCACCGATTCCGGTCAGATCGCCGTTATTATAGGGCGCACCGAGCTGACGGTAATAAAGCGGATCGTCTTGCTGATATTCCGAGTTGATATAGAAGTTATAGCCGTCGCGATGCAGGTCGCCATGGCCCCATGTTGCGTAGAGACGCTGATGCCCGGCATCGCCGCGCTGGGTCAGACCGCCTTCGGCATTGCCTTCGAAACCCTTGATCTCCTTGCGGGTGATCATGTTGACCACACCGGCAACGGCGTCGGCACCGTAGGTGGCCGAACCGCCATCCTGCAGCACGTCCACGCCCTGCATGATGGATTGCGGCATCCAGTTTGTGTCGACGAAGTTGCGCTCGCCGTCATCTGCCAGCGGATAATAGGACAGGCGCTGACCGTCCATGAGGACGAGGGTCGAATCCGTGCTGAGACCGCGGAGCGACGGGGCCGAGGCACCGGCGGCGAAGCCACCGCCCGCCGACCAGGCATTGGTCAGATTGCCTGCACCGTTAGAGGACAGAAGCTGCAGCGCATCGGTGACGGTCTTGATGCCGCGCTGCTGCATATCCTTCATGGTGATGTGGGTGATCGGTGAGGCGCTGGTGGTGTTCGGATCGCGGAACAGCGAGCCTGTCACCATGATCGTCTCGGGGCGCGAGGTCGCGGGAGCGTCCCCAACCGGAGCGGAAACAGCCCGAGCGCGCGTCGAGCGGCTCTGGGCATTGACCTTCACCTTGCTCTTGGCAGGAGCCTTCGCGGCGTTGACTGGGATTGTGGATGTTTCAGGGGCTGCAACACTCTGTGCTCTTGCGTCGCTGACAAAATGCAACAGGGCGATACAGGCGGTGGCACTCATGAGACCGGCGGCAAGTGGTCGCTTGCGTCGGGTTGACGGGGCGACGATTGGGGCAGAAATGCCCGATTCGTGCGTCTCTCTTGGGGACAGCGTCATGGAACGTTCCGTCAAAATGGGTTAATTCGCGATATTACGCATCGCAACGTTCCCAAGGCGTAACGCTCCATGGCGTAATCCCGCAAGGGATGCGTAAGATTTATGACAAATTCTGACAAGATATATGCAAATTTGTCACAGTCACGCACACGCAATATTACATAATCGGGACGTAAGTGGCCTACGCCGTGAAAGGTCCGATAATCTTCCAAGCTGGAGGGTTCGAAAAACTTTTTGGGTCTGGGGCTACCGGTGTGATTCCATCCCTTCCGTGATGATTGAGGGGGATGGCTCATGAAGCAGGCTGGTTTCTTTGACGGGTGCTGTCGCGTTAACTGTGGGGTGTTAGACGCGAGTGATGAAAGCGTCATCAGTGAGCTACAAACGGCACCGATTGCCTCGTGATCTGATTGCTCATGCGGTATGGCTGTATTTCCGCTTTCCTTTGAGCTTTCGCCTTGTGGAGGAGATGCTTCTCGAGCGGGGCATTGTCGTCTCATATGAGACGATCCGCCGATGGAGCCTGAAGTTTGGAGCGGCCTTTGCCCGCTCCCTGCGTCGCAAGGCGGCAAGACCGGATGATACCCGGCACCTGGACGAAGTGCGGATCGTGATCCGTGACCAGCCTCACTGGCTGCGGCGGGCCGTGGATCAGGACGGGTATGTTCTCGACGAAATCCTGCAAACCCGCCGGAACACCAAAGCGGCAAGACGTCTGTTGACCCAGCTCCTCAAACGGCAGGGTCTGCGCCCCAGTCGTATGATCACTGACAAGCTCAAATCCTATGGGACAGCGAGACGCAAACTTGTTCTCTCAATCTGGCATCTCTCGCATAAGGGTCTGAATAACCGGGCGGAGAACAGCCATCTTCCCCTGCGAAAACGTGAGCGCATCATGCAGAAGTTCCGCTCACGAGGCGGGTGCCAGCGCTTCATGTCCGTCTTCTCAGCTGGCCATAATCTGGAGGGTTCGAAGAACCGTGACTTGAAGACCTTTCCTCCTGATTTTGGGGGCGCCAGGCTG
>NZ_BAPV01000029.1 GCF_025995175.1 Asaia krungthepensis NRIC 0535 | reverse complement strand
CGCACCGCGTTGATCACCTCGCGAAATTCGATCTCGCGTGGACGGCCCATGCGCCCCGGTTCGGGCATCAGCGGCGCGATCCGCTCCCATTCCTCGTCCGTCATGTCCGACGGATAGCGCTTTGTCTTGCGGGCAATCCCGGCCATTCGGGCCCTCTGCTCTGGTGTCCACATCCAGAGCTTGAATCACATCTGCTCCAACTT
>NZ_BAPV01000028.1 GCF_025995175.1 Asaia krungthepensis NRIC 0535 | reverse complement strand
GCGTGGATCTTGCTCGTAAAACCGCCGCGTGATCGACCAAAACCCTCCGAATGAGCCCCCCCCTTTCCGCCTGTAGCTTGTGAATGGGCACGAACCACAGTGCTGTCCAGCATATGCTGCCTGTTATAGGTCAGCCCCAGATCTACCAGGGTTTGCAGCAAGGCATCCCACACACCCTATTCAGCCCAACGCCAAAACCGGACATAAACCGAGTTCCATTTGCCGTCGCGCTCATGCATGTCGCGCCAGGGACAGCCTGTGCGCAAAACATACAGCATGCCATTGAGAAACAGGCGCTTGTCTCCAGCTGGACGGGGCCAACGTCCGCGCTCAGGTCGCAGAAGCAGACCAATCAACAACCATTCATGATCCGTCAGATCGCCTCGTGCCCATCCCTGCTCCCGCTGCCCGTAACCTACAGGCAGGAATTGAAACAGGTCTCGCCCTAGACCGATAGGCCTCTTGTCAACGCGACCTAGCTCTTCAGCGATGATACGCTTAACACTGACTTATGGTTGCGCTTATTCCTTGAAGCCTAGGTTGCGTTGACAATAGGGGTATGCAGAGGGGCTGCATTCTGGTTCAAGGCTGCTTTTTATGGGGCAGCCATGGATCGCGGAGACCTATCGGACGCAGAGTGGGACGTGATTGGGTCGCTATTGCCGCCTGAGCGGGGCCGGTGGACACGGCCTGCGGGCGACAAATGCCGTTTCCTGAACGGCATGCTCGATGTATTGCGCACAGGTTGTCTCTGGCGAGACATGCACGAGCGCGACGGCAAATGGAACTCGGTCTATGTCGGCTTTCGCCGCTGGGCTGAACAGGGCGTATGGGACGCGATGCTGCAGACGCTGG
>NZ_BAPV01000027.1 GCF_025995175.1 Asaia krungthepensis NRIC 0535 | reverse complement strand
TGGAAACCTCTTCGATCAAATCGGGATGAAAGGGGCACGCCCCTTTCCGGGGGCGGGGCAGCGCCCCGCGAAGGTGCCCCGCTGCAAGAACCTTCCTTCATGGGGCTCCGCCCCATACCCTGCCAAAGGACTGTCGTCCTTTGGAAACCTGTTTGACTAATCCGGGATGAAAGGGGCACGCCCCTTTCCGGGGAGCGGGGCAGCGCCCCGCAGAGGCTTCCCGGTGCAAGAACCTCCCTTAATGGGGCTCTGCCCCACCCCCCGCCAAAGGACGGTCGTCCTTTGGAAACCTCTTCGATCAAATCGGGATGAAAGGGGCACGCCCCTTTCCGGGGGCGGGGCAGC
>NZ_BAPV01000026.1 GCF_025995175.1 Asaia krungthepensis NRIC 0535 | reverse complement strand
GCCCAGAGCCCGTGGCTGCAGGATATCGTCCTCACAGGGCTGATCGAGGGCGGGATCACAGCCAACCCGGCACGCCCCGATAACGGCATCAATTTCGGCAACTTCCTCGGCGACCATGCCAATCAGGCCCAGCTCAACCAGCTCAGCCTGACCCTGACCAAGCCCATCGACCCGGCCAAATCAACCTATCAGGTCGGTTTCACCCTCCAGGGCCTCTATGGCTCGGATGCGCGCTATTATCACCTGCTCGGCGTCTCCAACCGTGCCATCGGCGATCGCTACCAGATCCTGCCCATCCAGGCCCATGTGGACGTGCACGCCCCGGTCCTGACCCAAGGCGGGATCGACATGCAGGCCGGTATTCTTCAGGCCCCCATGGGCGTGGAAGTGCTCGACCCCACGGTCCGCCCCTTCTACACCCTGGCCTATACCTCACAATATTCCGTGCCCTTCGAGCATCTCGGCGCCATGTTCCACTGGCATATCAACAAGACCATCGATTTCAATTTCGGCGTCGATACAGGCAATCAGACCACATTCGGCGGCAATGACAACAACAATGCCGCCGCCGGGTATTTCGGCTTCAACCTGAATGGCCTTGCAGGCGGCAAGCTCAATATCGTCGAGCTGTCGCGCGTCGGGCCGGAAAACGCCGTGAACGCGCTCGGCCCCGTCGCCAATACCGCCCAGCGCTGGTGGAACGATATCGCCGCCTATTACACCGTGAACGACAAGCTCAGCCTCACAGGCGAATTCAACTTCCTGCATGATGATGGGCTGCGCGCCGAGACATGGAGCGTCGTCACCTTCGCCGCCTACAAGATCACCCCCAGCCTGACCTTCAATTACCGCGGTGAGCTCTATCGCGACAATTCCGGCCTGTTCGTGGTGAGCTTCCTCAACAACCAGGCCTATATGAACGCCTTCAAGGGGGGCTACGCCCCGGCAGAAACCGCCGCACCCACAACCTATGGCGCACTCACCCTCGGTGTCACATACCGCCCCGATCTCGGCCATGGCGTACGCGTCTTCGCCCTGCGCCCCGAAATCCGCTTCGACCGCTCCCTCAACGGAACCTCACCCTTCAACGATAACCGCAATACAGGCATGTTCACTTTCGGCGGCGACGCCATGATCGG
>NZ_BAPV01000025.1 GCF_025995175.1 Asaia krungthepensis NRIC 0535 | reverse complement strand
GCGTGGATCTTGCTCGTAAAACCGCCGCGTGATCGACCAAAACCCTCCGAATGAGCCCCCCCTTTCCGCCTGTAGCTTGTGAATGGGCACGAACCACAGTGCTGTCCAGCATATGCTGCCTGTTATAGGTCAGCCCCAGATCTACCAGGGTTTGCAGCAAGGCATCCCACACACCCTATTCAGCCCAACGCCAAAACCGGACATAAACCGAGTTCCATTTGCCGTCGCGCTCATGCATGTCGCGCCAGGGACAGCCTGTGCGCAAAACATACAGCATGCCATTGAGAAACAGGCGCTTGTCTCCAGCTGGACGGGGCCAACGTCCGCGCTCAGGTGGCAGAAGCAGACCAATCAACAACCATTCATGATCCGTCAGATCGCCTCGTGCCCATCCCTGTTCCTGCTGCCCGTAACCTACAGGCAGGAATTGAAGCAGGTCTCGCCCAAAGCTGATAGGCCTTTTGTCAAAGTAATCTAGAAAGCGACCTGCCCCCTCCGCGGGCAGTCGCGTCAAGAAATGCTGGTCCACTCGTTATGAGGAGGCGGACAATTACGCAGATGGGCCTTTTTGGGGACAGTCCAGAGCAAGTAGTCAGATAAGAGCTAGCGCTTGTGGATGAAGCTTGACGTAGCGTATCGGGATTGACTCAATACTGTCATTTGGAGTTGGGATTGGACGAGACGATCGGGGCGACGGATGCGGAA
>NZ_BAPV01000024.1 GCF_025995175.1 Asaia krungthepensis NRIC 0535 | reverse complement strand
GAACCGGGGCGCATGGGCCGTCCACGCGAGATCGAATTTCGCGAGGTGATCAACGCGGTGCGCTACCTGGTCCGCTCGGGCTGTGGCTGGCGGATGTTGCCGATCCATTTCGGCCACTGACGCACGGTCTATGGCTGGTTTCGAGAGTTGGCCCGGCGGTTTCTGCTTCAGACTATTCATGACGTCGAACTGATGCTCGATCGGGAGAGGTCAGGTCGCGAGACGAGC
>NZ_BAPV01000023.1 GCF_025995175.1 Asaia krungthepensis NRIC 0535 | reverse complement strand
ACAAGAGGTTATGACGCCGGCAAGAAGGTCGTCGGGCGCAAGCGGCATATTGCCGTGGATACAGACGGACGTCTGCTGATGGTCAATCTGACCCCGGCCGACATCTCCGACAGCGCGGGCGCGCAGATGATCCTGGACGCGATCCGCAAGCGCTGGCCCTGGGTGAAGCACCTGTTCGCCGACGGGGCTCACGACCGGCTCCAGCTGATGGACAAGGCGGCCTATCTGGACTTCGTCGTCGA
>NZ_BAPV01000022.1 GCF_025995175.1 Asaia krungthepensis NRIC 0535 | reverse complement strand
GACTCGTCCTGACCAAAGGCCAGGTCTCAGCTTACAAAGCCACAGACTCCCTGCTGATGTTGCCTGTTCCAAACCCGAGGGCGATGCTGGCTGATCGGGGCTATGACAGCGACTGTTTCCGTCAGGCGCTTGTGAGCCACACGATCCTGCCGGTTGTTCCATCACGCAAAGGCCGCAAGACATTGGATCAGATCTTCTTTCAACGTGACCTAGATGCCCTTAAGCCATGAGACAGCGGGTCGGATGACTTTTATCCTGAGAGCCTGTTTGGAAACTCACGGATGGGCATTTCTGCCTGTGAGACTGGCGCCCATGGCGACAAGGATCATGGCCTGTGAGACGTCGATACGACGCTCATAGTCACGC
>NZ_BAPV01000021.1 GCF_025995175.1 Asaia krungthepensis NRIC 0535 | reverse complement strand
CCAGCGTCTGCAGCATCGCGTCCCATACGCCCTGTTCAGCCCAGCGGCGAAAGCCGACATAGGCCGAGTTCCATTTGCCGTCGCGCTCGTACATGTCTCGCCAGGGACAACCTGTGCGCAATACATCGAGCATGCCGTTCAGGAAACGGCGGTTGTCGCCCGCAGGCCGTGTCCACCGGCCTCGCTCAGGCGGCAATAGCGACCCAATCACGTCCCACTCTGCGTCCGATAGGTTTCTGCGATCCATGGCGGCCCCATAAAAAGCAGCCTTGAATCAGAATGCAGCCCTCCGCATACCCCTATTGTCAACGCGACCCATGGAATACTACCATAGCATAAGCGCAGTTATCTGGCGACGATTGCCTCGTACGTTTCTCATCATCCTGACATAAATTCAACGATTATGTCATCAATCTGCCAATGACGATCATTGGGACGTCGACCGGATAAGCGATCTTTCTTGTGACGTCCGGTGATAGCGTCTCAAAAGCCGCGACACACGACATGCTTTGAGTTTCGCCCTCTCTCACCGATGGAGGCGTCGTCTAGCCAAGGCTGCCTCACCTTCTTATCTTTCAATCCGTCTTTGGGTGACGCACAGGGGCCAGTAGTCGCCTGAACGTCCGGATTAATCCGGACTCTGTCGTTTTATAGCGTAACGAAAGGAGCTGCTGGTCCCAATGCCTGTCCTTGATCGGGACTGATTTGAGCACACGATACTATTACCCGCAGTACAATGGACAACGCGCCCTATGAGGCGCAGAATACTCAATCGGAGGAGGTGACATATGCGTTTCGATGCTGACGAAAACGGTGTCCAAAGCGAGATACGTGAACTTATTCAGGAGTTGCAGAGCGATGCCGAAAGACTGAATGTTGCTGCCACAAAGTCCTCAATTCCGGATGATTTTAAACACATGATTGCTAGCCTCGCCGACAAAATCGACGGCATAGCCTCGCTGATTCACTAAATATCAGTATTCATAGGCGATTGGGAGGCCTTGAGCAGTCGCGCGTGCGGACGAAAACTTCGTTCTCGTGCGTTGAAAGCATGAATCAAGAATCCTTTGCAAAGTAGGGATACCGCCTCCATTGCACTTAAGTGCAATGGTGCTATTCGGTTCGAGAGCGTACACGATACGGCGTGGTCGAGTTCGCGACAAATAATGCTCCGGGAGCACATCTGCTACCGGCTCCCCATTTAGTAGTAGCTGCAGCTCTAACAGAAGCGTTATCGCATTGCTGGAGAGAACACCGTACTGCGCTTGATCCGGTATCGCACGGTACTGTCCGCAATGATGGCACTTCCTGTCAGACGTTTACCATTGAGCGGACGGACTGATCCGAGGGAAGGTTGAAGCAACCTAACTGGCTCGGAGACATGAGCGGCCACTTCGATCGTGTCAGGTGATGATACGCTTCTGGCTGTCAACTCTTCGGAGTTTGAGCGCTTTGCCGCATAGAAACCTCTAGGTCACGTTGACAAAAGATCTGATCCAATGTCTTGCGGCCTTTGCGTGATGGAACAACCTGCGGGATCCCATGGATCAGAAGCGCCTGACGGAAAAAGTCGCTGTCATAGCCCCGATCAGCCAGCATCGCCCTCGGGTTTGGAACAAACAACATCAGCAGGGAGTCTGTGGCTTTGTAAGCTGAGACCTGGCCTTTGGTCAGGACGAGTC